>NC_019757.1:5072500-6397500 GCF_000317535.1 Cylindrospermum stagnale PCC 7417 | reverse complement strand
TCACGGCGGTAGTGATAGTTTCCATGTGGTATAAAGCCAAGTCCTCCAAGGAGTATTTAGAAGCTAAAACTTCCCCTTGTTCGGTAATCTTGATCCGCCCATTAATACTGTGACCTGGTTGAGCCAAAATTGCCTCATAAGCTGGTCCGCCACCACGTCCAACGGAACCACCACGTCCATGGAAAATCCGCAGTTTCACGCCATACTCTTCTGCTATTTGCTGGAGTGATTTTTGGGCTTTATGAATTTCCCAGTTGCTACTTAAAAACCCAGAGTCTTTGTTGCTGTCAGAATACCCTAGCATCACTTCTTGTAAGTCAGTCCTGAGTACTGAAGAAGTTGCTGCTTGAATAGTTTCCCCGATTTGAGGTGACTGACTTTGGTTGGTAGACTCAGGACTCAGTACTTTTTGCTCAGTACTCTCATAGCCGCCAGCCAACAGGGCACGATATAACGGTAGTGAAAACAGTTGCCGCATGACGCGTCGGGAGCGTTGCAAATCTTCTACCGTCTCAAATAGAGGTACAACCTGAATACTCCCCACAGCAATGGCGGGATCAAAAAGCCTGGCTTCTTTAGCTAACAACAAAACCTCTAGAACATCGCTCACATCGCGGCACATACTGATAATGTAAGTTTGGCAGATTTTGACACCAAACTCTTGTTGCAGCGATCGCACGATGCGGAAGGTTTCAATCACATCGTTGGTTTTTTCCGAAAATGGCAATTCCGCTGGAATTAACGGCCGACGGGTTTGTAGTTCCCCTGTGAGCCAAGTAACCCTTTGGGCTTCTGTGAGGTCGTGATAAGGTTGGGGTAAGACTTGGAGGTATTCGAGAATTTCATTCAGCGCATCAGCATGGCGGGATGATTCCTGGCGGATATCTAGCTGTGTGAGGTTAAAATCAAAAATTTCGACTTGACAGATCAGATTTTCTAGCTCTCGACAACTTAAACCGGTTTCGGTCAAGTTACGTTCAATCAACCGCAGTTCTGCTAAAAACTCTGATCCCGAACTGTACATTGGGGAGTCTTGATTTTTTGGCGTTTCTCGCTTAGATAAAGCGAGATTGCGATCACGTGTATTTTCCAGACGTTTTAGCACATAAGCCAGTTTCAGTCGATAAGGTTCTTGCCGATAACGCAATGCTAGAGAGTCGTAAACTTCACTCAATGTAGACTGATCTAACTCTAAGGATTCCAGCAAGTCTGGTAGGACATCACTCCAATGCATTGACACACTCAATAACTCAATCAACTGCTTGACTGAGCGGATATATCTCTCCAACACCATTTTTCTTTGATAGCAAGCTGTCTGCCAGGTGATTTCTGGTGTTACTGATGGGTTACCATCTCGATCAGAACCCACCCAAGAGCCAAAAGAGCAGAAGTTTTTACTCGGTGGTTCCAGCCAAGGAAAGGTCTGATTTAGAGCGTATTTGAAGCGTTTATACAGTTGGGGAATGCCATCAAATAACACTTCTTGGAAGTAGTGGAGGGCATAATCTACTTCATCCAGCACCGTGGGTTTGAATTGGTGGAGTTCGTCTGTGCGCCACCATAGGCGAATTTCTTCGAGCAATTGTTCGCGGACATCTGCTGCTTCCCAAGGATAGCCGCCACCTGTGCTGCCAGAGCGGTTTTCCACCACGTCTAGCTGTTGTAACAGATTTACCACCTGTCGCTGCTTATCTCGAATGGTATGACGAACGATTTCTGTCGGGTGTGCGGTGAATACTAAGCGCACATCCAATTGCGTAATTAGACGTTGAATTTGCTGTGGTGGAACATTCAACTGGAATAAATGGGGAAACAAGGCTGCAAAGGTACCTTTGTGTTTAACTTGTGCTTTGTCCATCCAACTCTTGGTGAGCAAGTCTGCTCCTCGTCCCCTGTTAACAGGTGCATCGTCTTCTGTTTGGTTAGTGGAGTAGATAATATTCGGTAGAGTTTCCTGATCCGCTGGTTCTGCTTCTGTCTCGGAATAACGATTCAATTGCTGCTTTTGTTCATATTCCTGCTCTATGATATTAATCAGCTGAAAATACAGAGCAAAAGCACGAGCTGCGCGAATTGCTTCGTTGATATTCAGTTGCTCAATCAATTTAACGGCGGAGGTGGCTTGGTCATGTGTGGCTTGTCCTTCCGGCGAGCATAAATCACGCAACTGCCGCAATAGCTCCACCATCTTTTGACCACATTCTTGCCGGAGAACCGACTCCCACAATTCCTCTACTACCTGTAGACGATGACGCAAAAATAATTCCGAGGCGGGGTAGATATTTGCAGCTTGCGATAACGAGTATAAAAGGGAACCCATATTCTCTGTTCTTGTAAAGCCAATTACTGTTTACAGTTCTAGGTTTTGTGCTTGATGCCCATAGGATTGTTCCGGAGCAAATATTCGCTTATAGTATATTTTTTAAACTTTGATTGAGTTCGTTATCATCTGGGAAGTCGAGGATGGGGAGGCGATCGCCTCGAAACAATTCTTCACTCTTCTCCCCTAAAGCTACTAGTGTTTTGCCAGTGGCTTTTTCTACAGTGAGCAGCAGCAGGATGGACGCCGTACCTATTTGTAAGAGGAGAGATTGGGGAATACTAAACAAAGTTAGATTTACTAGTCCGGGGTTAGATGAGGAATTTTGGATCACAGGTGGCATTGCTAATTTTTGGTGAAAAGGAAGATGAGTAGTATAAACGCAAAACTCTATCTCAATGAGACTTGCAACCTTATAAAACTATCTTTGCCCATTTTGCCAGCTTATAAGGTAACAAAAGTGTTAAAAAAAAATGCAAAGTGTGATAAACCTGTATGTCTCTAGTTTACAAGCGCAGGCACTACCCCCAATACTCGCTTCCTGTTCAACGTTAACTTCCCATGAAAACAGCATTACTTGATCGCCAGCAATCCTTAGTGAAATGGGTAAGCCAAGCAACAGGGATTAACACTTTCGGGGTGAAAGTCCGGTTGCGCGGAAATGACCTACATATTCTTTGTGAAGGTACAGAGTGTCCACAGCGTTGGCGCACACTATCTGATTTGCTGCAAGCACTACAGCAAACAGACTTGGATACCCTCACCAGTGACGAACAACCCTCAATATACCAAGTATTTGTCTACGGTCGAAGTAAAGGGGAACACCGACCCCAATGGTGTCATCGGGTGTACTTAAATCAATTAGAGCGGCATTTGGAACAGGTGCAGCAGTCCCTGATAGCGGACTCTGAAAAATCAAGACAATATGGTGGGGCGCTAATCGTCTCTAATGAAAGTTTAGCACGCCAAGGAAATCCAGATGCCATTGCTCGCTATCTCAGCGAAAATCTTAGTACTTTGGGTGTAGCAGTCCAGGTAAAGATTAAGCAACCTGGAACCAACGCTCAAAACGCATCCAAGCGCCTGTGGATATTATGTGGGTCAGGCTATAGCCCCGATGCATCATTACTGGCAGAACCAATAGCCCAGAAGTTGCGGGATCTCAAGCTTGTTGGCTACCAAGATGCAGTCATTGTTTCCCAAGTGAGCGGTGAAACTAGACCAGATTGGTTGTTGCGGGTTGATTTGACGCCACCTGAGATGATGCTTAAAGAATGGGCCCGGTGGGGGGATATACAAGCGATCGCCCGCTTGTTAACCGAGTTATTGTCAGATGCCAAAATTGCCGTCCAAGCCGCTCTCAAAGAATCCACCCTACATATCTTTTGTACTCCAGCTTTTGACCCCTTAGAAACTGAAAGAGCACCAGATAAGACAGTGTGCTCGCAAGCGATTTTACCGCAGCTAGAAGCGATCGCGCCCCAAGGCATTCTCGCCGCTACCATATACGGACAAAAAATTATTGACAAACAACCCGCTTGGATTGATTGGTTATCTTTACCTGCTGCGGATCATCCCGCCCTGGCCACAACAGCCCTAGATTTGGGTACTGCTGGTGATGAACCCGCCATCATTTTTTTACTAGAGCGCTTACTCAATCCTGACTTAGATTTACGACTGAAAACAGGTGGTATCCGTGTTATCCTACTTCGCAAAGCTGATTTATTGCACATTATGTGTGATGCCCCGATTTGTCCAACACGTCAACAAGTAGCCAGCAAAGTCGCTCAGTTTATCCGCCAGTTAAAAATTCCTGGTGTCATGGGTGTGCGTGTCTACGGACGCCGTGCTGGTGATAAGGAACCGAATTGGCATTACGGCATCGATTTTGGGCATCCTCAACGGTTAGTGCCAGAAGCAACACCAGAATTTGCCGCCACTGCTGAATATGTTAAAGATCTGATGATCTCGGAAACTAACGAGCCAATTTTGCGCCCCGATTTAACGACCCAGGAAGTTCAAAGTTTCGTCACCGAAGTAGCGCGAGATTTGGTAGCAACTACCAATACCACAACCAGAAAGTTGCTGTTGTCCAGTCAGTTATTTACAGAAACCAGTCAGTCAGCGGAGCAAAGCTCTGATAATCAAGGACTTCGGTCTGCCCTGGTTTGGATTGCCTTGGGGCTATTGCTCACAGTGCAAGCTGATTGGATGTTGGGTTACGTCGTCACTCACAGCGTACCAGCTTCGCCCAAAGTGCCTACTGTTTGGCCCCCGTCCTCTGCAAATTCCCAGCCATCTTTAAGAACGGGGGAAGACCCAAATGAAAGAACGGCATTTTTTGCCAACACCGAGACCACAAAATCTCCTCAGAATAGGAGAAACGCATTCAATGCTTCTGGATTCACACAAAATGATCACACCCAGTCGGGTTTGCCAGCCACACCGCTGAAGTCCAAGGCCACCGCGACTGCTATTCTTTTAACAGCGCGAGCCCGCAAGGCGGGAGCTTCGCTAACGCAGATGCCTAGTTTTAGCGCCAGGCAGTTAGATGAGCAACTAGCACTGTATAAACAGCGTCTGGCTACAACTGGTAGTCTGCCGGACGTATTAATTATTGGTTCCTCCCGTGCTCTCAGGGGAGTTGATCCGGTGGCACTTTCTAAAGCTTTGACTACTCAGGGTTACGCCAATATTGACGTGTTTAACTTTGGGATTAACGGTGCTACAGCACAAGTTGTAGACTTTATCATTCGCCAACTTTTGGAACCATCAGAACTGCCAAAAGTAGTTCTCTGGGCAGATGGTTCCCGTGCTTTCAACAGTGGTCGCGAGGATATTACTTTTAATGCTATTTCCGCATCAGATGGCTACAAACAGGCTTTACAAAAAGCACTAATATCTCCAAGTAGCTCACGACCGCTCAAAAATTCAGTAAATCCTACACCAGAGCCAAAAATCAACGCAGGAAGACAAGAAATTAGCAGCTATCAAGCTGTCAATCAGTGGTTAAATCTATCTATAGCAGGGCTTTCTGCTAGCTATCAACGCCGCGATCAAATTAAAACTTTATTGCAAAAACAACTGAAATTTTTACCGTTTAGCGATCGCACTCAGAACGTAACATCAAAAATCAAGCCCACAACCAATAATCCAGAAGAAGATAATTCCCAACAAGCTGTTGACTTTGATGGTTTCCTACCCTTATCTATCCGCTTTAATCCTGCTAGATACTATCAAAAACACCCCAGAGTTCCAGGAAATTACGACAACGACTATAAATCTTTTCAAGTAGAAGGTAAGCAAGATGCAGCATTCCGATCGATGCTGGAGTTTACCCAGTCAAATAAAATTTCCCTAGTCTTTGTCAATATGCCCCTCACCTCAGACTACTTAGATCCAGTCCGGAGAAAACATGAGCAAGAATTTCAGCAGTATATGTTGACTTTGGCTACTAATCCCAACTTTATCTACCGGGATTTAAGTCTCATGTGGCTCTCCAGAAATGATTATTTCTCTGACCCCAGCCACCTCAATCGTTTTGGGGCATATGAAGTCTCGAAGAAGCTAGCTAATGACCCGATGATTCCTTGGCCAGCAAAGTAAAAAGATGAGGAAATGGGGGGACAACTGACAACTGACAACTGACAACTGACAAATGAAATTTATATCAATTTTCTACGGGCTTTTCTTGCTGAGTGTCCTAGGAATTTACTGGACTTTAGCAGAACAAAAGTTACGTTTGTGGACTCTGCTGATAGCCAGTCTAGTATTCTATGCATCCTTGCACATTCAATACATACCATTACTTTTAGTACTTACTTTTATTAACTTTCGTTTGGGACTGGAGATAGGCAAAAACACATCACCAGGTCCACATTCTCAGGACTGGCGAATTTCTAACGAAGAGTGGCAATTTGCCCAAGCTGACTGGAATCTTCGCAGGCTCAAAATTTTGTGGTTAGGTGTGATATTAAATGTTTCACTCCTATTAGGTTTTAAATATCTGCCCACTGTGTTCAGAATTGTTTTTAACCTGTCAACAGAATCCTCAGATACCTCTTTTAAATTTATTGCTCCTTTAGGAATTTCATTTTTCACCTTTGAATGCATTGCCTATTTAATTGATGTCTATCGTGGTGCCCCCGCTACTGAGCAGTTTCTCAAATTTGCCACATACAAATTATTCTTTGCTAAACTGATTTCCGGTCCGATTACTCGCTACCATAACCTAGCAACTCAATTCAATACACCTCACGCACCCACGGTTGATAGAATAGCTGAAGCACTGTGGTTAATTGCTAGAGGTGCTGTCAAAAAAGGTATTTTCGCAGACCATCTAGGAATTTTTGTCGATTTATCTTTTGGCAACCTACAACGGGCGGGTAGTACCGATATTTGGTTAGCTACATTTGCCTACGGCTTACAGTTATATTTAGATTTCAACGGTTACGTAGACATTGCTCGTGGCAGTGCTTTGCTCTTTGGTTTGGTTCTGCCTGAGAATTTTGACTTTCCCTACTTCAGCACCAGTATTGCTGAATTTTGGCGGCGCTGGCATATCACTTTAGGCGATTGGCTGCGTAATTACATCTACTTTCCTTTGGGTGGTTCCCGTCAGGGATTGATTCGCACTTGCTGGAATTTAATTATTGTGATGCTGATTGCTGGTATCTGGCACGGTTCTGCCTGGGGCTATGTAGTTTGGGGTGCATTTCACGGTTTAGCCTTGGCGGTTCATCGACTTACAGATGCAATTAGCGATCGCTTTGAAAATATAGAATATTTCTGGCAAAACCCTCTGGGTATAATTCTCGCTTGGCTCTTGACTCAACTGATGGTGTTCACATCTTGGATCTGGTTCCGCCTCCCCAACCTCCAAGACTCTTCTCTAGTAATTGGACACCTGTGGGGTCATTCTGCCGATGCACAATTTGCTCAAAAGGTCTATGTAGAGGCCCTAAATAGTAGCCCATACCAACTCGCTTGGTTACTGCTAGCTATAGCTGCCCTCATGGGTATAGTCTATGCCTTTAACCGCAAGCTAAAGTTAGAGTTCAACTGGCCCATCAAGCTTGTCTTCGTACCCCTATGCCTTTACGCCGTTTGGTTATTAGCTCCTGAAGGTAGCTTACCCTATATCTACTTTGATTTTTAGGGCGGGTCATGCTTAGCCCTAGTACTGTTTATATAAGTAAACTTAATTACTTTACAGAAAACAATCAAAAAATAGATACTAGACGAAATGTAAATTCATGTTACATTTATGAAGACAGGCAGGAAACCAATCTACCTGATTCATTTTTAACAAATTACCGCACTCATAAAAAAATGACCACAACCTTACAACAGCGCTCCAGCGCCAACGTATGGGATCGCTTTTGCGAGTGGATCACCAGCACCGAAAACCGGATTTATATCGGTTGGTTCGGCGTGTTGATGATTCCTACCCTACTAGCTGCAACCACCTGCTTCATCATCGCTTTCATCGCCGCTCCCCCCGTTGACATTGACGGTATCCGTGAGCCAGTCGCAGGTTCCCTGATTTACGGAAACAACATCATCTCCGGTGCAGTTGTTCCTTCCTCCAACGCTATCGGCTTGCACTTCTACCCAATCTGGGAAGCAGCTTCCTTAGATGAGTGGTTGTACAACGGCGGTCCTTACCAACTGGTAATTTTCCACTTCTTGATCGGCTGCGCTTGCTACCTCGGTCGTCAGTGGGAACTATCTTACCGCTTGGGCATGCGTCCTTGGATCTGCGTAGCTTACTCCGCGCCTTTGGCATCTGCTACAGCAGTATTCTTGATCTACCCAATTGGTCAAGGTTCATTCTCCGACGGTATGCCTTTGGGGATCTCTGGAACATTCAACTTCATGATTGTGTTCCAAGCTGAACACAACATCCTGATGCACCCCTTCCACATGCTCGGTGTAGCTGGTGTATTCGGTGGAAGCTTATTCTCAGCAATGCACGGTTCACTCGTAACTTCTTCCTTAGTTCGGGAAACAACCGAAACCGAATCCTTGAACTACGGTTACAAGTTCGGACAAGAAGAAGAAACCTACAACATCGTTGCAGCCCACGGCTACTTCGGTCGCTTAATCTTCCAATACGCCTCATTCAACAACAGCCGTCAACTACACTTCTTGTTGGCAGCATGGCCTGTAATCGGCATCTGGTTCACCGCTTTGGGTGTGAGCACAATGGCTTTCAACCTCAACGGTTTCAACTTCAACCAATCAATCATTGATTCTCAAGGTCGCGTCATCGGTACATGGGCTGATGTGATCAACCGCGCTAACCTGGGTATGGAAGTGATGCACGAGCGTAACGCTCACAACTTCCCCCTAGACTTGGCTGCTGGTGATGTTGCTCCCGTAGCTCTGACTGCTCCTGCAATCAACGGTTAATATTTCTAGAGACTTGGTAAACTCAAGTCTCGATAAATTAAAAAAGCGTCCTCTGGAAACAGGGGGCGCTTTTTGCTTCAATACATAAAATGTCGGTTTTTCGATGTCAACTAGAATTTAACCAATCAATTCACTATAAAATCTTAAGACTTAAAATTCAAAATCAAAATGACAAACCTAACTCCTAATTCTAGTTTTAGTTTAACCCTGCGGTTGCATATACCCAATCGTGTGGGAATGTTGGCGTCAGTAACTCAGGCGATCGCATTTACTGGTGGAAACCTTGGTCAAATTGATTTAATTGAGCAAACCCGCCAAGATTCCATCCGCGATATTACCGTCGATGCTGCTAGCACTGAACATGCTGAGACTATTGTGCAAGCAGTCAAAGCATTATCGGACATTAAGGTGCTGAATGTCTACGATCGCACTTTTAATTTGCATCGTGGTGGCAAAATCAGCATTGTTAGCAGGATACCGCTGAAGAGTGTATCTGATCTAGCAATGGCTTATACGCCAGGAGTCGGTCGGATTTGTAATGCGATCGCCGATAACCCTGAGGAAGTTTACAACTTAACCATCAAAAAGAACACTGTTGCCATTGTTACCGATGGTAGTGCTGTTTTAGGATTGGGCAATCTGGGACCAGCTGCTGCCCTACCAGTAATGGAAGGTAAAGCGATGCTGTTCAAGGAATTTGCAGGGCTTGACGCTTTTCCCATCTGCCTTGCTACCCAAAACACAGATGAGATTGTCCAGACAGTCAAAAATCTCGCCCCGGTTTTTGGTGGTGTGAATTTAGAAGATATCGCTGCGCCTCGCTGCTTTGAGATTGAACAAAGACTACGGCAGGAATTAGATATCCCCGTTTTTCACGATGACCAACACGGTACAGCAATTGTCACCTTGGCAGCTTTGTTTAATGCCCTGAAGGTGGTAAATAAGTCAATAGCAGGCATCCGCATTGTGATTAATGGTGCCGGGGCGGCTGGGGTGGCGATCGCTCGATTACTCCGCAAAGCAGGGGCGGAAACAATCTTGCTGTGCGACTCGAAAGGAATTATCTCTACCAATCGCACCGATTTGACAGCGGAAAAGCAGGAATTTGCAGTCAAAGCCCAAGGTACCTTAGCAGGTGCAATACAAGGGGCAGATGTCTTTATCGGCGTCAGCGCACCAGGAGTTTTAACACCAGAAATGGTGCAATCAATGGCAAAAGATTCCATTGTGTTTGCAATGGCTAATCCAATTCCAGAAATTCAGCCAGAATTAGTCAGCGGCATTGTGGCTGTCATGGCTACTGGTCGCAGTGACTACCCGAATCAAATCAATAACGTCCTCGCTTTTCCGGGAATATTTCGTGGTGCTTTAGATTGTCGGGCACAGACTATTACCACCACCATGTATCTGGAAGCAGCAAGTGCGATCGCCTCTTTAGTTAATCCCTCAGATTTGAATCGGGAACATATTATTCCTTCAGTCTTTGATCAGCGCGTCGTCACCGCTGTTGCTGCTGCTGTGCAACGCGCAGCCCGTGAAGAAGGTATTGCTCGGAATTAATCAGTTTGGAGGAGCGTACTTATGTGCGCTCCTAGTTTTTGATGAGATTTTTTTTTACGCAGAGGAAAGCGCTGAGGTACGCCAAGTTATTTGAGGAAATCACGTACTTTCCGCTTTTGGGTGAGGTTTTATTTGGCACTCAAAAATTCTAAATAGCTATTGCTCAGTTCTTTGACTGCTAAATCATAAAACTGTTTACCGTGTTCTGGGGTTGCTAGGGCAGGATTTGAACCCATGCGTCCATCTGGATAGCGTTCTCGAAAATCAGCTGCATTATAAATTTTGTGTCCTGACGCAACTTCTGGTGAGAGGGGTGCTTGCTTAATTGCTTCTGGATAAACATACTGGGTGAGAGCTACTTCACTAGGGGTAGCATGAGAGCCTTCTTGGTTGCCATATAATTCTTTAGCTAGCTGGTATACAGAACCGCACATATACCAGTTAGCAACTTGGCATTGCACCTTTTGGGCGTTGACAATCTGCAAGTCTTCTAAGTGGGCGTAAGTTTCGGAGAAAGCGGCTTTGAGGGTAGCAATGTTACCACCGTGTCCGTTGATAAAGTAGAACTTGGTAAAACCAGTTTTTGCTAAACAAGTTATGTAGTCTCGCACTACCTGAATTAAGGTGCTGGGACGCAGACTGATTGAGCCGGGAAAAGCAGTATGATGTAATGCCATGCCGATGTTGATGGTTGGTGCAACCATTGCTAGAGTTGCTTCACCGACTCCACGCGATATAGCTTCTGCACAAATGGCATCAGTGCCAATTAATCCTGTTGGGCCATGTTGCTCTGTGGAACCAATCGGGAAAATAATCCCCTTAGATTGCTGTAGATAAGTTTCGACTTCCTGCCATGTACTTAAATGCAGTAACATTTTGTCTCTAAATCCTCGTCAAAATTGCGGTGGGAGGAAACATTTTTCTGCTTGCCAGCATCTTTTCTAATTAACTCCCATTAACATGATTATGAACTCCCTTGCTTTCACGTGGAGGCAATCACTATGAAATTCTCTCATCTCTACCAAAAGTTTACCGGGTTAAGTTTAGGATTTTTATTCATCAACAGTATTTTCGCTCCTCCGGCTTTGGCGGGAAGGTACGTTTTAAATCAAACACCGCAAACAATCGAGCGCTATTTTGGGCGTTATCATACTAAACAAACCAGTGATGAAAAAGTTATCTATACCTACGCACCAAAGGGTTTCCGGCGATTATTTCCCCAGTTTCCTAAAAGTAATTTTTCTATCACTTTTGTAAATAATCAAGCTCAATCTATTAGCCTAAATTTCAACGGAGACTTTTTTAAATATCCAGGCAGCTATAATTACAACCAAAATTCAGCCGCCAAATTCTATAAATATATTTTTGGATATCAACCACCAATTTGGCAAGAACTTACAGCCAAATTTAGCGGAAATGAGACTATTTATTTTTACGAATATTGTTTAGGCGATGGAGTCGCAACGAGTTTTGAAAGATATGGATATAAGCAATTTACTGATTCTGCCACTTTAGCTTATAATACTCGTTGCGAATCTCCCGACAATAGAAATCCTTATTGAGCTATGAGATGTTATCTTTCTGGATTATAAGGAGACTAAGAAGACAAAGGGAATAACTATTGACTAATCAAAGTAATAATGCTTTTTCACATCGGGGGTAATTTCCCATGTACAAGACATACCAGCAGGAAAAGTCACTCTTCTCTCCTTCACCCATTTGCACTGGCTGTCCACCATCAGGAGTAACAGTTAAATCACCTGTTAAAAAGTAGCAAGTTTCTTGAGAATCGTAAGTCCAGGGGAATTTTGAACATTCCTTTTGCCAAATTTCCCATTTTGGTACACCCAACTGGTTGAGATATATTTGATTGGGTTGACGCTCAATTTTAATTTCCATTTGGTGTTTTCTCTGGTGGTGTTCAGCAGTAGGACTGGATATCCTCTCCACACTCATCTACTAAATAGCACAAAGCACGAAAACGCAAGCCGATAAATTGATCGTAAAGCGGATTTAGTTTGCACATAGGAGGAATGTGCGCTATTGTGCGACCAAAGACCATGATATCGCGCTCGAAGGGACATTGGGCGGGTATCATTTTGGCGATGAAGTGCGCTAATTTACGATTTTGAATCTCGATTTCATCCAGCCATTGACGTAATGGTTGTAGTAAATCAAATTTAGGTTGACTAATGCGGTTGTGACTATGCGATAGATTATTTTCTCCCATCGGGTTAAGAAAAGTAGGGAGAATGATAGGCTGATGATTTGTTTTGAGCATAGTTGTAAATCAGGTTGTCCTTAGATTGATGAACTATTTGTCAAGTCGGCGTGTTACAATGCACTCTATATCAGCAAGTTGTGCTGTGCTTGTCAATAGAAGTACCACAAGCACAAAGAGAGAAATCTACATGGAATTTGGTGAAGAAATGGTTTAACTAATTGTTATTTAAACTCACCAGACGTTGAAGAACTGTCCCGTTAAATACAAAATAACAAAGAAAATATAAAATTGGTATGCTTTAAACTTATTGATTGCTGATATTAAAGATAGCGATCCCATATATTAAATCAAAAAGTCTAGTTAGAAAAGTATTCAGTACTTTAAGATGCCCCTTAGTGAACCAAAGTGCAGTTCTGCTATGGCATTAACTATATTTATTGCCGAGGTTAGGATAAATAATATCCAGTAAAAACTATATATTTTTTTACATAACGTAACCTGGATATTACTTAATAAACCAAAAAAGCCTTTGATAAGGATAAACTAATATATTTGTTCTAGTCACGGATAAAAATGGAGATGACTTAAATAGAAACTCATAGTTTTTATACTTACTCAGTCTGCGCGATGCCTAATAAATTCAGGAGCAACGCCGAGGGATAGCGAACGCGAACAGCGTGTGCCTTGCACTCAGCGCTGCAGGAGTGCAGATCGCAATCTTGCCTTTAATTCCTCTATCTGCAATTGTGCTTGTTTGGCTCGTCCTAACTACTTTGTTCTGAGCGGCTTTGCAAAATATAACTAGATAGTTCGCAAAATCCTTCTCCTTCAGCAGCCGTAGTTACATAAGCAGGCTGATGCTGCAACTGGTTCGCATATTCCAGCACATTCGCCACACCTACAGATATAGGAAAATAATGCCGATTAAATAAACTTTCATCATTGGGACTATCACCAACGGTGACAACTTGTTCTGGTGAGTATTCGGGGAAGTATTCGCGCAATACTTGCAACAATCCCACTGCTTTATCTTGCCCTTGGGGTTTAATATGGCACTGGACATTGCTGTAGGTAAACCCCCAACCCATTTGCTGACAGAAATTACTCAGGGTTTGTAGCTCATCTGGAGTCAAAGAGCCTACATCAAAAGTCCAGTCAGTGATGCGAAAGCGATTGTCAGTAGATTCCCGAATTCTGGGAAATTTGCTTTGTAATTGCTCAAAAGTTGTAGCCAAATGGTGGCGATGGTTAGCTAAGTCGGGAATGGGTGTTAAGGCTACTGGTTTCATGTTCCCAGATGGATAAAACAAACCGCCGTTTTCGGCAACTGCACCTGCAATCGGCATCAAGCTACTTAATCCACTCACCCACCCAGCTGAACGTCCGGTCACAATTAGTACCTGGATACCAGATGCCGCTAAATCTTCCAAAGCTTGCAGTAGTGAGGGAGTGAATTTACCTCGCCTAGTTAATGTGCCATCCATATCTGTAGCTACGAGGCGAATATTACTTAAGTAAATAGCTCCCACCTCAGACAGTTGTCGGTGTCTGTTCATATGATGAATAAAAAAAAGCTGTAAAAAATATCAATAATACAGCAAGATGATGTCCAAAATTTGGGCAAGCTAAGAATCAGGAGTCAAATTTTTCAGTTTGCCAATCATGCTTAGTTCGATATATCTTGCTCAATCTTCAGGACTCAAGACTAAAAAGGTATCACAGGAAGTACTAGCCAGCGATGCACAAACACCACCATTGTTGCTAATTACCTCTGGAGGATTGATTTTAGGGCTAATTGCTGTGCTCGTGTATGGCAAAATCGTCATGAATCAGCTAGATAAAAAACTCAAGTTTGAACAATTCCGCACGCGAGAACTAGAGAAAAAGTTTAAGCTGGCGCTAGAAACAATTCGCAAAATGGAAACTAATCCCGATTTAGTTAATTCACGGGACTTTAACCTGGATTATCTGCGGATGCGGATGTCAGAGAAGGTATTTCATTTTGCGATTGTTAATCAAATTAAAATCAAAGTCAAAGATAAAATCACTCAAGCTCTGCGTCCCAGTCAAGCCCAGCAAGGATCAGTCGGGATTGCCAATAATACTGGCAGGCAGATAGATGAAATGTTTGATGTGGAGTATGAAGCTGGTACTGCGCCAAACATTGTCAAGCGAGTGCTGTTTCGGATTCAAATCCGGTTAATGAAGTTACCGACGCAAGCAACTTCTGCCACTATTAGCCAAATTATTGACTGTATAGAAACATACCTTAGCCCAATGGAAGATGAAGATAACTGGCAACCGACAATTCAGGGCCGCATTGCCTACATGCATTGGGATCAAAAGGCTAAACCCACACCCCTACTGGTGCTGGAACAATCGAATGAAGGCGTAAATGTAACATTTCGTACTAGTCGCCAACAAAATACCCCCTTACAGCCTTCGATGAGACAGTCAGGTTTTACTAAAAAATAATTACGATTTCAGGGTGCTGGCAAATCATCAGGTGATAAACATTCAATTTGCATATAACCAGGGCTGAATCTCTTACTACAAGCGAATCATCCTGGAAAAATAAATGACGATTAGCTTATTTATGAGTTATTTATTATAAGGTCTGAGATCATTGCCGATGATTTTGGGCATTACGAGTTAAAAGTCCATCTTCCATTTCTACGATGCGATCGGCTATATCTAAAATCCGGTTATCGTGGGTTACCAACAAGATAGCAGTTCCCTGTTCTTTGGCAAGACTCTGCATGATTTCCACAACATCGCGTCCAGATTGCTTGTCCAAAGCGGCTGTTGGTTCATCTGCTAGCACCAGTGGGGGTCGATTTACCAAGGCACGTGCGATCGCTATTCTTTGTTTTTGTCCACCAGAAAGATTGTCTGGGTAGTAATTTATTCGTTCCTTTAAACCAACTGCCCCCAGCATCGCTTCTGACTTAGTAACTGCTTGATTTTGAGAAATCTGATTATTTAATTCCACCGCCATTTGCACATTTTGTCTAGCAGTTAAAAACCCTAGCAAATTGTGAGCTTGGAAAATATAACCAATCTTGCGCCGACTCTGCACTAATTTGCTTTGACTGGCTCCAGATAGCTCTTGACCTAAAAATTTCAAACTTCCCTCTTGTACAGACCTCAAACCACCAATTAAGCTCAGTAATGTTGTTTTACCCGACCCTGATGGACCAGTCATAATTACAATCTCGCCGGCATAAATTTCTAGGCTGATATCAAATAAAATTTGTTTTCTCAGGGCGCCTTTACCATAGTAGTGGTTGAGATTTTTAATGGCGATTACAGGTTCTTTTTTCATCATAAATAAAATAAGTAGCCATAACTTAACATTTACTAGATATCAATTCAGTGGATACAAGGATATAGGAGTTAAAATTCATCAAATATGAATTAGGAAACTTTTAAATACTAATTCATAATTTAGCATCATTCTTACTCCCGAAAACTTATTAATAAATTTAAAGTTAAAAAATATCTGCTGGGTCAGCAGAACGTAATTTTCGCACAGCAATTACACCAGAAATAAAGCACATTAGCATAGTCATTATTAGCACCATAACGGCTCGATTAACACTCATGAAAACTGGTAAAAGTGTAGCATCTCTAGCTGCTTTATACATATATAAAGTGAAAGCAAATCCAGGCATATATCCTAAAACTGCTAATAATAAAGCTTCTTGAAGAATGACGGTTAATAAATAGTTTTGTGTATAGCCTATTGCTTTGAGAGTGGCATACTCAGATAAGTGATCTGTCACTTCGGTATACAGAATTTGATAAACAATCACAGTTCCCACGATGAAACCCATAATTGTTCCTAAAGTGAAAATAAACCCAATTGCTGTACTACTTGCCCAATAATTACGTTCAAAATCAATAAATTCTTGCTTGGTTAAAACATTGATATCTTTGGGTAGATAATCTCGTAATTGTTGAGATGCTATTATTGGATCTAATCCTGGCTTTAATCTAATCAGCCCAATATCAATTAAACCACGCTGACGATTATTAAATATGCGTAAAAAGTTAATATCACTCACAATTAAATTACCATCTGCCCCAAAAGATGCACCTAAAGTAAAGAGTCCTCCTACTTTAATTTGCCTCCTTCTTACTTCTGCTGTTACAGTTTTACCTTGCTGAAAATCAGTAGCAATTGGTCCGTATTCTAACCGGGAAGAACGGTCAAATAAGACCACATCAGGTAGTTTAAGTTTATCTAGATTTTCCTGAATGCCAGGTAAGTCAAACACATTAACTTCTGGGTTCATGCCAAAAATGAGGATGCTTCGAGGGCGACCAGTAACGGGATTTTTCCAGCTTGTATAGTCTAAATATATAGGATGTACCGATTGTACGGTCGGTAAATCTAAAGCTTTATATAGACGCCTTTGAGAAAAGGTTTTCATCGAAAGTACAGCGTTAGATTGACTGTTAATTAAAACAATATCACCCTGTAAGCTGCTATGCATTCGTACGTTACTGTAATATAGAGCATCCCGGAAACCAAGTTGCATAAACATCAAAATATCAGCGAAACCAATGCCTGCTAAAGCCACAGCCAGGCGAGTTTTTTCCCTAGTCAATTGCAGCCATGACAGAGGTATTTTCTGATTCATTTTTCGGGATTTCCAGCAGTTAGTTCAAGTTCATAAATAGACGCTGAAATATTTTTGGGTCAATTACTGCGTTGATAGGTTGTGGTTGAATGGAAATATTACCCATTATTAGTAATATTGCAGGTACATAATCTGATTACTGCTCATTCTTAACTTGATTAAATTTAATTTCGACAACGACTTTAGCGTTGGTTAATCCGGAAACTCGCCGGCTATATTCTGGTGGTAGAGCAATTTTTACTTCTACTACTCTGGCGTCTACATCTGCTGCTGGATCTGTATTCAGCACATCTTTTTTGCCGATTTTTCTGCCGATTTCTGTGATTGTGCCCTTTAACTCTCCGCTAAATGCCCCGTTATCGCTGGTGATAGTAGCGTTTTGACCGATACGCACTTTACCAATACTGTCTTCGGCAACTTCCGCAACGACAAACATTTGATCGGTTTGTCCAATTTCGGCAATGCCGTTGGCACTCATCATTTCTCCTGATTTGGTGTGAATTTTTAAGATTTCGCCAGAAATTGGTGCTTTGATAAAGCTCAAATTGAGTTCTGCTTGCGCTCTTCTAACAAGTGCGATCGCATTCGTAACTTGAGCCTGGGCCACTAGCGCATCAGTGGGACTGACATCCAAAAGTCTGTTCAATTTGGCTTTTTCTTCGGCGATTTGCCGAGACAAGGTTGCTATGGTTTTATCGCGGTTAACTTTGGCTTCGATCAGCTGCTGTTGCAAAGTCGCTAAAGTTTTGACTTGGTTAGCTCTGGCTTCGCCAATTTGCTGTTGCAGAGTTGCCTGTGCCTGTCTCAGGTTGGCTTGGCTTTCGACTACCTGCTGATTAGAAGTGTCCGCACTCAAGCGCCTTCTATCCCGTTCTTGCTGGGAAATAGCACCTTCTTTGTATAAATAATCATAACGTCCGGCATCAACTTGGGCGTTGCGCCGTTCAGCTCGTAACCGTGCAACCGTTGCTCTTAAACTATCTCTTTGCCCTCTAAGTTCGGCTTCTAGACGATTAACTGTTGCTTGTAGGGCGATTTTTTCTCCACTTAACTCGGCGGCGATGCGAGCAATCGTCGCTTGCTGGGCGTTACTTTCTCCAGCTAACTCGGCTCTTAGACGATCAACAACTGCTCTTTGAGCTTGAATGTCTCTTGGTGAACCAGCTCTGACTTGTGCTAAGTTCGCACGAGATTCTTGCAGTTTGGCTTTTGCTTCTTCTACTGCGGCTATTTGGGTATCGCGGTTGTCTAAAATCGCTACCACTTGACCTTCCCTAACTCGTTGCCCTTCTCTTACCAGGAGTTGTTGAACTCGTGAGCCTGCGGTTGAGCCGGCAGTTGGTGCAGAAAGTTTAACGACTTCTCCTCGTGGTTCCAAACGTCCCACAGCACTAACGCTGTTGGCTACGGGTGCCATTGGTAGGGAGGAAGTTAGTTTTTTCAGCTGTTCAATTTTGGCTGTAGCTAGTAACCCAGCGGCGATCGCAACTGGCAAAGCTACAGCAATGCCCCACCAAACCTTAGGTTGCTCAAGTGGCTGTTCTGTTGACTTTGGCTTCTCAGTCACCCTTGACATGGTATATTGCTCGTTTATCTGAATTGTGCTGATGTTCGTAAAAAAGCGAATTAGCCGCAGTTGAATTAGTCAAAAAGGTTCTTAAGCTGAGGAAAAATAACAGTGGCTAAAAGCTGGGTCTTGCTGAAAGTCAACTGCCCAATAAATGCTTAACGCGAAAAATCTCTACAACAATCGCGCCAGGAAAGTAGCTGGTTCTTAAATAGCTTCTGAGTGAGATATGCGTGCAACAGAAGTTAAGAGAATTCAAAATTTTGAATTCACCAATTCCATCACCCAGATACTATTTTTCAAGGCAACCTGGTATAAATTTAGGCATATTTTAGGTGACAGACCATCGCCAAGATGTTCTGCAACCATTACGAATAGAATCTACAAAAGAACATGAAAAACAAGCTGCTGCCGTGGTTGGACTCAATCTGGCAGCAAAAGTGAATTTTCCTTAAGTCAGTCAATGACCGACTGAAAAATTTCTGTGAAATAGTGCATTTCTAACATCACCAAAATATCGAATTGCGGAGAGCAATTGATTTCTCATTATGGTGAGGAAGTAGGATAATTAATTCATTCCCCATCCCATTAAATATGTTGGAATCGCTACAACAAATTATCTTTGGATAACTGCTCCCAAGACCTGATTTGTTGTTCTCCCTGCTGTTGTTTTCTGACTCCATTCAACTCTGGTTAAATGAATTCTACATTCATCAGTTGGGGGAAAACGTAACAGAGCCTACAGATGGGACAATGAGGAGAGGGGGAGATGATTAAGCTGGCAGATCAAACAAAACTGTGGTCATGTAATTTTCTGCCCAAGCTGGGCCAAAGGCTTTTTCTAGTACGCGACGGGTTTTGTCGTTTTGCTGCTGTTTGGTGCAGTAGTTTTTTTGTCCAGCCAGGATTTGCGCCATTTTATCTGGTGCAACGGGTGTAGATGCGATCGCATTTTGGCAATGAATATCTAAAAATTCCTGTACGCGCCCCAGAAACATCGTTTCTTCTTCTGGGGAAGCCGGACGCACAAAGATGCAAAAATCAGAGAAGATATTTCCCCATTCGGGTAGCTCACGGGGTTGGGAAAAGTTTGGTGCTGGTAGCTCAGTAAGTGCTGTAGTGTAAGCGAATGGTAGGCTACGGTCTAAGTCTACAGGAGAAAGGTCTGCGATCGCTGCACTGATTTGACCTCTACCCCCAACTAAATCGCAACCAAACATCGGGATGTCATATTCTGGATGGGGAAACATGACACAGTGCAAAATATCTAGCATATTTCCCACTTTTGCTAGTTCCAAGTGCATTTTCCGGAACTGTGGTGTTTGATAGCAGCGGTTTTCAATAACCAGCTTTTCGCCCTCTAGTCTACCTTCCACATACCCCAACTCCGCAGGCAAATGGTAGGGTGACAGATCCAAATGCTTGTGCCAAACTGCCTCAATACAATCGGCTAGTTGACGAATTAGGGGATGTTGTTGCTCTCGCAGGGAGGGGGTAGAAGTAGAAGACATATTCTAGTTGGGCAATAAAATCTAGTTGTCAGTCTACAACTAGCCGCGCCACTTCTGCTCAGGCTCGCAATATAAGCAAACACTTATACTCAGCGAACGTAAAGTTATGAAACGTTGACTTTTCTAATATATTATTTATTTTGTATTCTAGGTTACAGAAATAATTTTAGATTAGCCAATTAGCTAAGGCTAACACCCTGGTATGAAACTAGATTTTCATAGACCGGTTTTTGCTATGCAATCAAGAAGGCAGAATCTGGATGGTTTAAGCAAGTCTGATTCCCCACAATTCCCAACCCCGGCTTGGATACACCTGTGGGAACTTCCCAATCCCTTTAGTTTTGATGAAGCATTGTTATTGTGTCAGGTTTCTGAAGACGAGTGGCTAGTTTGGATTCCCGATCATGGGGAAGCAATATTGACATTCAAAAAAGGGAGAGACTCAACTATTGCCAAAAATCTGTGGCTTCATAGCCTAATTCTGCCAACATCTGCCGTAATAGGGGTAAACTCAAGCCAATGACGTTGGTGTGACAACCCTCGATTTTTTCCACGAAGAAACTGCCAAAACCTTCAATGGCAAAGGCTCCAGCACAGTTGAGGGGTTCACCTGTGGCAACATAGGCAGAAATGGCGCGATCGCTCATCTTAGCAAAATAAACCCTTGTTACTTGACACTTGACAACAGTCTTATTTTGTGTAATGTCAATCAAGACATGGCCTGTATAAAGGTCGCCAAAGTTACCTTGCATCAATTGCCAACGTGCGATCGCGCAATTCGCATCCGCTGGTTTGCCAAAAATCTCACCATTCATCGCCAAAACAGAATCACAACCCATAATCAAAGCAGATGCAAACTGCGGGACTACAGTTTCCGCTTTGCACTGAGCCAGAGTTTGCACCAATTGTCCAGGATCACTCAGTTGGATTTGCGACTCATCAAAATTGCTAGGGCAAACTATTGGTTCAATACCAACAGTTTGCAGCAAGCGGCGTCGCGCTGGGGAAGCAGAGGCAAGTACAAATTGTGGAATGTCCATAAGACAGGTGGGGGGATGAAGGGATGGGGAGAGTAGCAATTTAGTTATTACCCATTACCCATTACCCATTGACCTATTACCTAATAATTAATACACCGTGAAAGAACTGACAACCTCATCGATCATCCGTTGAAGTTTCTGCCAACGTTTTTCGGGAACGGAAGCGTTGAAGGTAAAAACTTTACCACGGCTAACAGCCACACTGGCAATGTTGTGTCTTTCTTGCTGATTAGGGAGTTTCACTGCATACTCTAGTAGGTAGTATATTTTACCGTCAACTTCTTTCTGTCCAGCGTTAACTAATTCGGCTGTACGGCCAGAGTCAGGAGGAGCAAGAGCCGCTTTTCCCAACCTATATCCTACTTCTGTGGGTGTCCCCAGTTCTGCCAAAGTTTTGCCTTCGGGAGCAGCACTAATCACCACAGAGACATTTTCTGATACCTCAATCAAATCGTGGAACACCACATCGGGGCCGTTGGCAACTTTAACTTGCAACCAGCCATTAGGATATAAAAACTGATAGCCGTCAGCACTATCTACAAAGCTTTTGAGTCCAGCCGCAGCCGCAACATCCGAATTACTCAGGCTGAAGCTCAACACCAATAGCAAGATTAACGCAATTCTTTTCCACATTTCTCAAGATTCCTTTGGGCTGGAAGCAACACAGGGCAAGCTTCATGTTACATTTTCATTCTCCCATCAACAGGCACGCAGTTGTTTGTTTTTTCAACTGGCTCTCTCCAACTGACAACCGACAATTAAGAGAGAATTTGTAAAACAACCAATGTCATATCATCAGTATTTTGTCTATCAGAACCGATGAATTGCTGAACTTGGTCAAACAGGTAATCGACAATCTCCTGTGGCCCGTTGCAATAGCGGCAGGCAGCGTTAAAAGAAGTGATAAAATTTTCTTCGTCGAAGCGATCGCCACTTGCAGCTGCGGCATCAGTCAAACCATCTGTATAGTAAATAATTGTATCCCCAGGCTCTAGCTGTGCCTGAGCATCTTCATATTGGCTGTTGGCATCCAAACCAATCAGCATTCCCAACGTATCCAAACGGGTAACATTTTTTGTAGCTGCGTGCCACCACAAGGGGGGATTGTGTGCCGCATTGCTATAAGATAAAACTCGATTTTGGGGATCATATTCTGAATAAAACAGGGTGATAAAGCGGTGAGAATTTTCCAAATCCGCATACATCACTCGATTCAAATTTTGCAGAATCCTGGACGGAGAATTACCATGTAGTACTTCTCCTCTTAGCATTCCGCGCATCATGGTCATAATCAAACCTGCGGGGACACCTTTACCCATGACATCCCCAATTACCAAACCCCAGGGAATACTTTCTTTGCTGCCATTAGTCTTTGGCTGAGTCTGATTGTGATTGGTGGGAATAAAGTCGTAGTAATCACCGCCGACACGATTGGCTGGTTTACAACGTGCGGCAAGTACAACACCAGGAATCATCGGACATTGACGTGGTAATAGTCGCCGTTGAATTTCTGCGCCAATTTCTAGTTCTTGATCTAGGCGTTCTTTTTTCCTGAGTTCTACTGCCAGTTCATCGTTTTCAATTGCTACTGCCGTTTGGTCTGCCACTAACCTGACTAACTTTTGTCTGGTTTCTGTCCAACTATATTCCGGATCGCGGCTCAATACATACAGCCAACCGCGTTCTGTATGCTTTACTAAAATTGCCGTACCAAATATTTGCACATCTGGCCCCAAACAGCGATGCATCTGATCGTCCAAAATTCCTGTGGAAGTTGCTAGAGGAACAGAGTTTGGCACAAGTGTGATTTGACTGCTAGCTGTTTCTAGGGCTTTGCGAATATTCTTTCGCTGACGACTATCTTGCCAGTGTAGTTGCTCTAACCTAACTTGACCGTTAGGTTTGTAGAGAAATAAAGCACTACCATCGGCATCTGTGACTCTGGTTGCCATCAGGGGAATCAACTCCAAAAATTGATTCAAATTATTGAAGCTTCTCAGGGCAAACCCTAAAGAACTGAGTAAATCTTGAATTTTATTTTGTTCCCGGTGCAACCTTGCCACGAGTTCTTTTAGCGCCACGACTGGTGTGACATCTGTCGTGGCACTAGTATTACTTTCAGTGGGTTGAGAGGGCGCTTGAGACACAGGTAGAGATATTATTACACTTTAAGAACAACAAATTTGGAATTTTTTATAAACCCTTTGTCTTGGGCATTGCTAAACCATATTGGGACAAAATTTGTCATTTTAGCAAGAGTAGAAAGACGTAAGGCTTAATTTTTATCAGTATTGCATTTGCTGATGGCATTTATTGCCAAATATTAGGAATTTCAATTAATGTATTTCTTAGTCGAAACTCAGCCGGCAAACACCAGTAATTTTGATGAGACTCCAGAAAGCTTTTTATTCTTTCATAACTTAAATTAGCGATTCATATATCTTGAGACAGAATATTTCTTTTGTCGCCTAATAACCTCCCACGCTTTCAGAATACCTATTTAGAATCAGTCCCCAAGGGTATTTAGGGGTGTTTAGGAAGCTTTTGGGGTTAGAGAATAAAAATACTCATACTTGAGTTGACAAACCAAAATATACAAATAAGCTGGCAAACCTTTAATTTGTATACCATAAATTTCCTGGATATTTGCCATAATAGATTTATTTACCGATTGAGAATTTTTCATATGACCAATTTTTGAATTGCTAAAGATGCAATTTACCAGTCTCAAAAAATCACTAAAACTTAGGTCTATACAAGTTAGCAAAAGCATAACCCAAAATCTTTAACTTACAGGTTATCTAGTACATCCCAGCGGAAATAAAGCTACCATCCAAAATAGACGAAAAGCCTACGTCATAAGCTTTTTGAATTTTGTATCCCTTCCGTGAGCGGTCGGCTCTATTTTGAATGAAAAAATTTCGCGTAAGCGCGAACGCGCAAAGCGTGTGCTTTGCACTCAGCCATGCGGTTGGCGCAGCCTACGGTAGGTAAAGGCTATATGCGTAGCGTCTCGTAGAGAAGCGGTACTAGGGTGTTGTAGTTTAAACATCACACTTCAACCCTTTAAATTGCTGACAGATAATATTTGTGGGTAATCTTGCAAGTAGAGACTCGGAATAAACCTGGGGGTCTTAACCCAGCTTCCTGACACCAATTCAGTTTGTTGCGGACGGTAGGCGCTGCAACCAAGCGTCCAGACTACTGAATTTTCAAACCCCAAATATCTGTGAAAAACAAGGTTTTAGGGGAAATTTTTCGCGAAATTTAGCATCGGTTGTGACAAACTAATTATTTTAGTACTTACGCTTTTTCCAGTATTTCGTTTTTGCTTAGTGCAAGTGATAATACCAGATCGTAAGTCCTAAATTTATTAGTTTGCAAAGAAAAAATCTTAACGCAAAATTTTTAGACTAGCCACTCAATAGCGCTTCGACAAACTCATAGCTAGAAAAGGGGCGCAGGTCTTCAATTCCTTCACCAGCACCAATAAAGCGAATGGGTAACCCTAGTTGCTGCACAACGGCAAGGGCAACGCCTCCTTTGGCGGTACCATCTAGCTTAGTTAGTACAACTCCACTGAGTTGGGCTGCTTGGGAAAAGACCTCAGCTTGCCGTAGTCCATTTTGCCCTAAGGTAGAATCTAGAACTAAGAGTGATTCTACATGAGCATTTGGAGCTTTTTTGTCAATAATCTTCCGGATTTTACTGAGTTCGTCCATTAAGTTTTTCTTATTTTGCAGGCGTCCAGCGGTATCTACAAGCAGTAATTCTGTTTCCCGCGCTTGGGCTGCGGCGATCGCATCAAAGACTACTGCTGCCGGGTCTGTATTTTTTCCGGGATTAGCAATTACTTCCACACCGCTTCTAGTACCCCAAACTTTCACCTGTTCCACAGCAGCGGCGCGGAAGGTGTCGGCAGCCCCAATCAAGCATTTATAGCCAGATTTTTGAGCTAGGTGGGCGATTTTGCCGATAGTGGTGGTTTTACCAGCACCATTTACCCCAGTGATTAACCAAATATTCAGGGTTTCTTTTTCTGGGGTAAAGGTAGATTGGTGGGATGTTTTGCTGGGCGCATCTAGCATATCCCGCAGAATTTGTTTCAGGTAAGCGATCGCCTCCTCTGGTGGGGTGACTTCTTGGAGCAGCTTTTTCTGTAGTGCATTGATAATAAAATCTGTCGCCTCTACACCCACATCAGCTTGTAGGAGTACAGACTCGATTTCCGTCACAGCGGCTTGGTTCAGGGGCCCTTGACCTACAATTGCCTTTAGCTGGTTAAGAATGCTACGACGGGTTTTATCTAAGCCTTGCCGGAGCTTTTTCAGCCAGGTTATTTCTTCTATAGACACGTCTTGCGGAAGTCTACCTTGGGCTGCCAAAATTTTTGTTGACCAGACAAACCCATCATCAAATACCAGTCCGGGAATTTCTTCTCCGGCTGGCGTGGCGGTGGTTGATTTCGCAGTTTGGACGATTTCTGGTGCTGAAACTTCAATCGCGCTGGCTATCAGTCGTTCCTGCTTGGCTTGCCGAGATGCTGCTGCTCGTTCTAAGAAGGATAAAGCTGCGGTTGGTGCTGGTTGTGCTTCTGGGCTTGAGACATCTGGATTTTCAGCAATTGCTACCAAGTCGGCAGGTTCTTCTGTAACGGCGTCTGTGACCGATGTGTCTAGAGTTTCCTCAGCAATAGCAGTTGATTCAGTTACTTCAGCTACAGCCGTATCTACAGTTGCCTGATCTGTGACATCCGTGACAGATGAAATTTCTGATCCTGGCGCATCTGTTGCCCCAGGCGGAGTTTCTAATGTCTGGGATTGTTGTTTTTGTTGGATATTTTTGTAGGCGGCTTTAGCAAATGCCAACAAGTCGGCCGTGTCTGGTGCAGTTTCTGCGGTTGCGGCTGGTTCTGGTTGGGGTTCTTGTACAGGAGGAGTTTCTTCCTGTGGCTTGGACGAAGGGGTATCGGAGGAATCGTTATATTGACGGCGGAACCAATTAAAAACCATTGCAGCAGTTAGTTGTTATGTGAGTTATGAGTTATCAGTTATGAGTTTAATTTAACTAATTCGCGCCGGCACCACTGTACTGTTTGGCTCAGTGTGTAGAGGATGTCACAACTCATGCCTCACTCTCAACTCAAAACTTAGCACTCATAACGCCCGCGAAGTGAGGATGACTTGCTATGCAGTTTTTCTCTGTTCTGTGACTCGGCGCAGAACACCATTAATAAACCGATGGCCTTCATCTCCACTGTAGCGTTTGGCTAACTCCACAGCTTCGTTGATGGCGATGCTGTCTGGAACTTGCATAAACTTCATTTCTGCCACAGCAATTTGCAGAATATCCCGGTCGATTTGGGCGAGGCGAGTTACTTGCCAATCGATTAAGGCATCAGAAATGAGTTGATCAATCAGATGGCGATTTTCGCTGACGATGATCACAATCTCTTTGGCGTAATTGCGAACTTCCTTGTCTTGATTAGCTAGTTGAATCAATTCCGGGAAGTCAACGGCCGTACCTAGTTGATTGATTGCTGTTTGGGTATAGGCGATCGCCTCTTGCAACATTGTTCTGGCAGTATTGATGTCTGAGGCTCTAGTTTGGCTGCTTAAAAGACGATCGTTACTGCGTTGCAGTTCGCCAGCAGCATTGTTGAGGGTATCTTGCACTTCTGTAGTCAGGGTGCGTACTGCTCCTAGCACCAACTTGGATACTAGTTGATCATCTTGTAATTTCTCCAATTTCTTGGCGCTAACGGGCAGCTGGCTAAGGCTTAAAAGCGCCAATTCACGAGCTATTTGCTGGGGTTTACGACGTTGCATAAAAATGGGGATGATTGTGCGATTAATGATTAAGCTGGCGGGACAAACTTATTAGCCTATCAATTTTGGCACAGTCAAACAACAAGATTATCCATTTGCTTGTGACTTTACCGCCTTGATTTTAAGCTTCTTCGACCGGAACCACTTGCTGCTTGGTTTCTAGAGATGGCACTTCTTTGGGGAAAAGCAAGGGGGGGAGGGCAGTATTGGGGGCGACAATACCACCAGACACAACTATTTTAAAGGCGTCTTCAATAGAAATTGAGAGGTTCACTACTTCGTCTTCAGGAACTACGGCATACCATCCGGTAGTAGGGTTCGGGGTAGTGGGGATAAAAACACTCAGCACCGGACGAGGCAGGGCAGCTTGGATCTCACTGCTAATCACACCAGTGACAAAGGCGATCGCCCAAATTCCCGAACGGGGATACTCTACCAAAATTACACGGCGGAACTTGCCATTGGAATCTTTGAGTAGTGTTTCCAAAAGCTGCTTGAGGGTTTTGTATACCTGACCAGCTAAGGGAATTGCCTGCAATACCCGCTCACCAAAATCTAGCAACCACCGCCCTGCAATATTCCGAGCCATCAAGCCAATTAAGAGAATACTTAGTAGTGGTACAGCTAGCCCCACCACAAGATTCAATATATTTACAAGTATAGGGTGCAGCCCATGAAAGGGATTCAGTTGTTTGGGTATTTGGGTGAGAAAGTTGATTACCCAAGTCGCAATGTTGATCGTTAGCCAGATGGTGGTTGCCAACGGGATCACGACCAACAAACCAGCAATCAGGTCATTTTTAAAGTCCTGTTTGAGGCGATCGATTACCAAGCCCCGATTCTCCTTTTTTAGGCTAGTGGAACTTTTGTTATTGGTATTCATAACCCGCAGATTCGTCAAATTGCGAAGAGATTATTTTCACTCTTACTTGATGCCGTCAATAACTGTCCAAAATGGTAAGCAGTCAAAGGACTGCTGTGAAAACAAGTACTTGTTGCTGGCAATCCAGAGAAAGATCCGATCAGCGTGCATATAGACATATACAAACTATGATGACAGATGGTTTGTCTTAGAGGGTGTTACTTTTCTTTGTCAGAGTTGTAAATGATTGTTGCAAGTGTCTTCGGTATGACTAAATCCTACCGCGCTCTATGACAAGCTGCTGATGATTGGAGCAAGCAGCACTGGGCATTTTGGCTGGTGGGTAACTCACACATCTAGAGGAGCAACTTTTTTGAATAAGTTTTGTGAATAATTTTAATTTATTAGTTGGCGATGGTGCTGCTTCAAGATTAACTTAAGCTGCATTAGGCTCTTCCCTTTGAGGTTATTTTGTATCTAGTGTAGGTGTGGGTAGATGCTTCAGTTCCCAGGCTTTGAGCAAAATTAGGTACTCATAGAATGCCTGCAATGTACACCAAGCCATCCCGGCGCGTCCGTCTAGGCATCCACCTAAGAAAAAATACATATATATAAAACGTAGCAGGGGTCTGGCGGGTAAACGCAAAGACAAATCTTTCAAGGCGCGGCGTCTTTCGACTTCCGACTTACCAAAGAACAAATCTCGCCAGTCAACGAAACCATGTTCCAATTGCTGCAATGTTTCTTGAGCTTCATCGCTAGAATAGCGGTTATGCTTCTCAATCCAGCGGTTCAAGCCTTTGCTACAAGTGTAATGGGGGTAGGTTTCTTTTAAAAAGCCTGTTGCACCGTCACAAACTTCCCGTTCTGTATGACCGTAGTCTGTAAACCAGACTTTACCGTGGCGGAAGAGGCGCATTTGGTAGCGGGGATACTGGGTGCTGTGGCGAATCCAATGATTCATAAACATCACCCGTTCAGCCACATAGTAGCCGATGTAGTCTGAATTATGAGTTGCTGCCAGGCATTCAGCAAACAGTTCTGACGTGATCCGCTCGTCTGCTTCTAGAATGTAGACCCATTCGTGTTTGGGGGGGATTGATTCTAGCATCCAGGTGCGTTGGCGTCCGTGGCTTTCAAAAGGGTGTTGGACAACGCGAATCGGATAGCGACTAGCAATTTCCACGGTGCGATCGCTACTGCACGAGTCTACAACGATAATGTCATCTGATAACATCGCTGACTCGATACAAGCAGCAATATCTAGCTCTTCGTTATACGTCAGTATGTAAATTGAAAACATTCCCAGGTACTATAGCGATTTTACAAGTTTCTCGGTAGGCGTAAAGCTCAGTCACAAAGAGTGCTGAAAGTGTCAATAATCTGTTAATTGGCAAGTTATGCTGATTAACCATCAGGCAATGGCAGTATGAACCTTCAATAATTTTTGAATTTTTCCTACTGCCTGAAAAATGGTAGATTACCGTGCTGGAGCCTTCCGTTTACCACCTTGTAAAGCACCCATACCTCTTAATCCTGTCCAGCCGATGATGCTGTAACCGATGGATAGCAACAAACTGCTAACACCAATCCGCAGTCCCGATTTCCAAGCGCTGTCTTTAGCTTGTTTTTCAGCGTCTTCCTTTTGAGAACGAATTAAGTTGAGTTGTTGCTTTTCCGTTGCCTGAATATCAGTTTGCTGTGCGATCGCTTTATCTAGCTCTTGGGGATTTGCTTTCGCCTTCTTCAGTAATTCTTTCAGATCTTGGGGAACTTGAGCACTTTCGATTGCTTGCTTATATTGTTGCTCGTTTTGCAGGATTGCCGTTAACTGAGCTTTCTGCTGGTTACGGTACTGTTCTAGCTGAGTCTTTCCCTGTTCAGTATTCAGTTGTGCTTGTAATTGGGATAATCTGCCTTTTATTTGGCTTTCTGCTTGATCCGCTTTCTGGGAAATTTGACTGAGTGTTTGAGTCTTAAATTGATTTACATTATTGAGGTGCATGGGAAAAATCACCAAGAACATCAATCCTAAGATAATGGATAGGATCATGGCTGGAAATCTTAAATCGATACCTTGTGAGCGAGCATCGCTTCCACCATCAGCACTATCAATCCAATATGCCGCAAATAGCAACCCCAAGCCGACCAGAGGCACGATTCCCCGGTCAACTAGCGATGTTGCCAAGACGATAAGTGATTGCTTATTGTTTGGGTTAAAGTCCAACAACAAAATCAAAAAATCAAGGAAAAAAGATAAAACGCAAACTATCCCAATTACCTTGAGTGTGAGGGCAGTGTTCAAAGAAGCAGAACGGTTAACCATATTTTTTCAAAAAAAGTCGTGAATCTGAGTGATAGCCATATATAAAGTTACATCTCTTAGAGCAGAAAGCCCACTAACATCAACCAGCTTTAGTCAGGTTGGGTTAATGCGTTCTACCCTAGCTTTTGGCACGCTTGCGTTGGAGTCTACTCTAAGCCGCGAAGCGCCTACACTCTTTGGGATGCAAAGAGTGCAGGCTGTCGAACTTCGTCTCAAAGAACCATTGAATTTCGCCAATACCTCTGTTTGTGTCCTACCTTGATGTAGAAACGCCGAGCAGATTCCAAATTGGTCAAGGTTTCTATTTTTTAGTTCTAAATTATACTATAGTTAGGTTAATCTTCAGCAGTATCTTTTAGAAAATCCCGGTGTTTTAAGATACGCGCTTAGACTCATTCTTGTTGCTCCCCTCTAGGTTTTGATGCCAAATCTGTAGATCCTCCGGTCGGTCAACATCAGCCAAAGGAGGCAAGTAAATCAGTGATAAATTAAGCTCCAGGGCGATATCCACAGTTTTTTGGCATACTTGAGCCGTTCCCCAGGCGATGTTCATGAATAACTCCGGCATGGGTTGTCGCAAACCAATTAAGTAATAACCACCATCAATCGCTGGACCAAGCACAAGATCAAAGACTTGTAGTTGCTCAAAGGCTGTGGCTAAAATTTGCTCACTCAATCCAGGGCAATCGCTGCCAATGATAATTACTTGTTCTGCACCGCTTTGAAAGGCATCTAAGAGCGATCGCATCATCCGCTCACCCAAATCACCTCCACCCTGTGACTGGTAAACCAAACCAAGCCCCAGCCAATCTTGCATCAATTGCAAATCACCACCTGCAAACCGCACTTCTACAGATAAGGCAGTTGTTTTTTGCAATTCTTTAACCTGAAATATTGTATGTTCAGTCATCTGCCGTTGGAGATTGGCAGCACCAACATTACCCAAAGCAGGAATCAGTCTAGTTTTTGTCTTCCCTGGTTCTGGGTAACGGGTGAAAACAATCAGGTGTTGTTTCGGGTTCCTCAGTGATTTCCGCACACAATACTTTGTTTGGATATAGTGGAAAATAAACAAAAGTTTGTAGTAAGCACTAAAGTGCTGGAAACTCTTATACTGATGTACTCTAGTACTAACTACAAACCCCTGCTCTTATTTTAGGTTTAATTTAGATAGAGTTATTCAAGAGTATTAATTACATCCACTATCTTTTTCAGACCTCATTGCGCCTAGTAAGGTTGAAACTATGACACACCTTTTGAAATAATCGCTATTTCGGGGTTTAAAGGTAATTTTACCCAGTTGTCCATTTACAGAACCATCATACTTAAACTGCACCCGATAGTAATTACTAGGATTTTGATCGAAGTTGGAAGTAAATACAATCGTTTTAGAGTCGCCTTGAATTAAAGGACTTCCATTTCTAAAGCGACATTGATTAGTTGAAGAAGCTACAGGTTGTACAACAGCTAAAACTTGATTACCATCATCCCAAAAACAAGCTTGCCAAAGAACTCTTTCGCGTTTAGCTTGAGATTGGGCATCACGCAATATTGACAGTGCTGCACTTTGTGCCATATTTGTCCTCTGTCGATCGACAAATCCCAGCCAGCTAGGAATAGCGATCGCACTTAATATCCCAATTGCTACAGTAACTATTAGTACCTCTAGCAGCGTGAAGCCACTGTTTGAGCGATTGTTGAAGGGATTTTTTATAAATAAAGGCAGTAAATACACCAGATTATTTGTTATTTAATTTTAAATATCCATTTATCCAAAGATAAAATGGGCTAATCAAACTACTTAAAAAAAGCTGCATCTCACAATCAACCACTAAATCACTGTTCAACTTGGTTCGATATTTGAGTAAGTGTAAAGCTATTTTCCGGAGATCGTTGATTATGTAACCCAAAAAAAGAACCGGTTGATAACAAGGTTTGATATTTACCATTCGAGTCACATAACGACTAAGTCCAATACCTCGAAAAAATGGGATTAAATAATCTTTTCGCAAGCGGGAACTTGGGATCTTATGATAAATTTCCATATCCGGGTTATACCAAATTTCCCAGCCTACTTTTTGGATGTAAGATAGCATTTCTAAATCTTCACTGGTAAGCATATTCCCAGTGACTCTACCAGTTAAGATAGAGTTATTTGGTACACTTTCTAACCAAGCCTGCTTACGAACAACAAGTCCGGCTGAAGGGGGTAGTAATTTTTTGTGCGGTTCATAAAGCAGCGGTAAATTGCCTCGCTCTGTGATCGCCAAAAATGGGGCAATTCGTTGAAAGTTTTCTGGAGGTTCTACTTCCCAATCAGGGTGAATTTGGCTGCCATAGGCTCCTGCTTTGGAATGCTCTTGAGCAAAACTATAAGCTGCGGCTACCCAGTTTGATATTGGGTAATTGTCGTCATCTAGAAAACCTATTAATTCGCCTTGAGCTTCGGCGACTGCCCTTTTTCGGGCATAAGCTGCTCCCTGTTTTGATTCAAAGCAATATTTTAAGGGATAAGAACATTGCCAATTTTCTTGATAGCTTTGGACAACTTTAGCTGTGTTATCACTGCTGTTATTATCAACAACAATAATTTCCCAAGACAAATTTTCAGTGTTGAGTTGATTTTGCAGTCGTTCTAGTAATTCGGGTAAGCGACTTTCGCCATTGTAAGTTGGGATGACTACGGTAAAGTCAAGGTGTATCTTCATCACATAGCAGATAAAAATGCAGTACATCAATTCTCGTCTGTGCTATGTGTTTTGCAATACCGTCTCTTTACTGGTTTTAAATAATTATTTTGCTACTTGCCTGTCAAGATGAATACAAAAATACGTAGATAATCAGCAGCTCGCAACTCAGTAATACTTAACCTTTTAGCCACCCTAAGTTTCAGACTAGCGCCAGACACAATTACTACAAAAAACTATTTAAGTAAATTCACTTAACTATTGCTATTGTTTGCATCACAGGCTGAATCTTTTTCTGTTCGCATTCCACCGAGGAGAGTTTGCACACTGACACATCGCTTAACTCCACTAGCCTGAGTAGGGCTTCCAGTTCGGGGTATAGCTACCACGATTTTTAATGGTGTGGTGGCATTTATGGGCAGAGTACCATTGTTGTCAAAAGCAATTGTTTTTATATCTGTTGCAGTGGTAGTCAGGGGATTAACAACACTACCACCTAGATTATTACCTGTAATATTAGTACCTATCCAGATTTGCCCAGGTTTCAGTTCTAAACCGCTGCCTAATGTTTGCCATGCATTAGTAAGGGTAGAGGCATCGACAGAATCAGGGTGCAAGGCTATTTGTGGCCCATTAGTGATATCATTTCTAAAGCTGACACTGTATTTGAGTTTTTTGATTTTAGCTTGTCTTTGTGCCTCTTGTATCGCGGTTACAACGGCGTTATTAGCCTTATTCACGCGCTGTCGGTTAACAAAGCCAAGCCAGCTAGGAACGGCGATCGCCCCTAGAATTCCCACCATAACCATTACTACGATCATCTCTATCAAGCTAAACCCAGCATTTGCTTGAGAAAAGCGCCCAGAATAGCGACGACTGAACATCAAATATGGGTCTGAAGGGTACGGTATCCCGACTCGCAAGTATCTTCGTAAAGCTTTTAATGCAATTGAGCTATTCATAATTATGCTCCAGCTTATTCAACACCGAGAAAACCGCGACCCTTAATCTGAATAGTTGCAGTGGGAAAATATGCAGCCTTACCAGAATTATATGTAGCACCAGGTTGAATCCGAGCCAGCGAATTACCTCTGATATAGACTCTTGCTATATATTTTTTGGCATCAACGCAAGCATAGAAACTGCCTGTTTTAAAGGTATTGGGAAACCCGATTGAGTTATAGTCTGGCACTTGTTGCTCACCTGCGGCTGTATTGCAAGCCACTGGTGCTGGTGAGCCTGCTGTATTTGGAGTTTGGTCAATAAAATCAACTAAGGTATTTAACTTATTGACATTTAGATTATAGCTACTTACGCTATTACTAAAATTTTTCCAGTTACCCAACTTCCTACGTAAATCTCCTGCTGAAGCTAGATCAAATGACTTGAAATTCGGGTTTGGCAACAAAAGATATTTAACAGCAGCAGGTGGGGTGCCTTCGAAGCGGGTTTCAGTTCCACTAGCATCACGGATACCATCCCGAATTTCCCATCTGGCAATGCGAGTGGTGGTATTGTTCCAAGTAGTAGTAGCAGGTTCTTTGATTAGGTAATAAACCACTAAGGAGTACACCTGATAATCTTGGTCGTTACAATTTGAGGTGGTGGGAAGCCTTACCAAGCAACCTACTGTAGGTTCAGTACCATTAGAAAGTGTCACTGTTTGGCTTCTAGCTAAAAAGTTGCGTTTCCAAAAGGCGAGTACAGGAAATCTATTTCCGCCGTCGGTGTTGGGTATTTGACCTATGATTCCATCGATAGTTGTGGAAGTTCCATCAATATTTGTTATAGTCGCCCCATGCATTCCGTCAGCATCGTAGATATATACTGCTTGTTCCACGTCTTGGGCAATATAGTCTAGTGCTGCTTGAATTTCTTGTTCAGAGCTAGATTTTGCCTGTTCCCGGTTTTCTGTATTCATGATATCAATCATGAATCCCAATAATGGTGTAATCACCAGAACAGCCATGACCATACCTACAAGGAGTTCAATAAGGGTAAAGCCATTTGGTGACTGAGCCTGCTTAGAGCATTGAATTTGACTTCTGAGAAGAAATCCGAGTATATTTTTCATCTAGCAGTTTCCTCCTTGGCTGTTAGTCCTTAATGGATGCCATAACTATGAACGACTTGAAGATTTACTGACAACCACCAAAGCGGGTGCAGTAATCTTGGAATTTTGTTTTACCGGATGCAACTTCTGAGGTAATTTCCGTTAGTGGTGCTAGGCGATCGCCAAAACCACCAGTAACAGTACTTGCTTTAGAGTTATTTCTCTTCATTGTCTTGAGTGTGCTGCCGTTTTGAAAGGCATCCGCCCTGTAAACCCGCACAGCAAGAAGGTAGCCTTGGTCAGTTGTGGCTCCGGTGGTAGTGCTGCGGAAAGCCTGAGCCACCAAGTCTTGAGAACGGGGACTAGTAGCACAACCACCGCCATCCCGGTCTATGCAATACAAACTTGAGCTAGCACTGTTTGTACAGTAACCATTTGTGGGAGACCCGCAAGACAAACTAGCGCTAGGAGCAGCAGTATCAGCAAAAGTAAGCCTGGCTGACGAAAAAGTATGGCCACTGACCTCGGTCAATGTAACTACTTGGTTTGGAGTTGGAATCGACCCGGATCTAACTCCATCAATGTAGGCTCTAGCGGCTTGGGAAGCTAACTCAACGCGTCTTGCCTGAACACGGTTGGCAACAGACAAGGCTAACACGGGTGCGATCGCAGCCATGAGGATAGAAACTACTACTATCGCCATCAAAGACTCAATGATCGTAAAACCAGCTTCACTAGATTCAGAAGCTTTCATCTTCCCTCCCAAATTTGCCCCTTTTATTAGTTGAGTAATCATCATAAATCACCTAATTTTCTAGCAGCGGTTTAAGAAGGAGCAAGTAGACAATCTGAAGGACGATAACTAGCAGGAAGTGAAAAATCTGAATTTTCGGTAGCACACAGCAAGGTTTCAACCCATTTATCATCCCTCCCAACTTGCCGGAAATACTCTGCGGGTGGTGCTGATGGCGGAACAGTAAACCTTTGAGCAAATAAATCAGGTAACTGAGATAACAGCCCCACATCAAAACCCCAGTTTCTTCCAGGTGGAGAATAATAAGGCAAAGTACCTAATATTGTGTTGCTACTATTTACGACACCGACATTAGTCCAGTACATCTTGTAGATGAAGTCAAAAAAGCTGAAATTGTCAGTGGTATTATTACCAGTTGGGGCTGCTCTGGTTGTCAAGAGAGTTGCCAAGGGTGCTGTAGCAAAAGAACTTCGTTTGAATTGAATAAAGTTACCTCTAATCTTGGCTTCATTTCCAGTTCCTGAAGGCCAATTTTCTAAGTACCGCACAAAAGCTTGTAAACCTGCCGCTTGTTCCTCCGGTCGGCTGGGGCTATTGCCCGCTGCCAGCCCTGTATTGAAAGTAGTAATACCTGCTGGCGCTCTTTGCACCCATTGGTTTTGAATTTGGCTGTTAGCTCTATTATTATCTCTAAGGTCTAAAGTAGTACCGTTAGCAAGAGGACTTCCCTCTGGGCTGTAAATTTGTAACACTGGCACTAAGCTAGGTTGTATCGTGTCGTTCTTTCGCGGCAATGACTGGAGAAAAAGTCCTTGATTGACATTGTAAGTTCCATCTGACAATCGTGAAGGATCTTGAGGATAAGACGTGGTTTTAAACCATAAGGCGTTAGCTCTCGTGCGTGGGTTATTACTACCACGATAGGGAGACCGAATCACATTTCCATTACTGTCAATACCCAGTGGAACTGGGCTATCGGCGTTATTGGGTATCCCTGGAACCTCATTTCCACCCCCATTTCTGAAGAGTAACGCTCCCTGTATTGTCGACGTGCCTGGATCATAAGTAATGCCACTAATAACACGCTCAAAAGCTACCCGACGAGGGTAATTTCGATATTGTGGATATGCCGGATCAGGAGGTGTAGCTGTAGTGCCTGACAGCAGATTATTAAGAACAAAATCCCCCGTATTCAGTGTGTTGTCTGTTAATACCTGCGTTGCTGTTAAAAATTGTGGTGTTCCTCCTGCTGATCTTCTAAAGAAGACTTTCCAGTGAGCGGGATTACCTTGATCACACATGGAAGGAGAAGGTTGATCACAAACTTCCATCAAATATTCGTTGAAAGTAGTCCGCCGCTGAATAGGTGTGACACCATTGGCATTGTAAGAAGTTTTGATATTTGGGCTGTTAAAAGTACCTGTCCAACTATTACTGGCAGTAGTAACAAAGTTGTTAACCAACCTGGCAGCAACAGGATTCGGACTAACGGTGCTATTGTTCTCAGGAATAGTAGTGGCGTTATCTCTGAAGTCAAAGTCACCTTGATCGCGGAAACCATCTAGGAAACTATCAGATAAGAGAGTGATAGCGTCGGCTAAAATTGTAGATGGTCGCCACAAGTCACCACCACTAGCGGGACAAGCACCCCGCCCTGGACGACAAGCAAAGTCGTTATTGAAGCCTGCTCTTGTGTAGAAGTTAGCAGTAGTTTCAGTGGTTGAAAACTCTTCTATTTGAGTACCGCCTGCTGTAACCTGATGCAGGTTAAAGTTGCCCTTAACATAAGCTGGCAAGTTAGTGGCTAAAATCAATCCCTTTTCTGAGGGATCATAGGGCCTATTAATTCCAGTCCGTGACAAGTTCGTACCGTTGAATAGCCGAATGCCGTTAGGACGACGGGTAGGGTCAAGTTTGAAGTCAGTTTGGCTAAGTAGCAGTATTTTTTCAATATTGCCATTTCGGTAATCTGCTGGGTTAACGGTTGCGTCGCTAATATCTGGTAGAGCATCATCACGGGTAGCATAAATAATGCCGCTCTTAGGCAATAAATACTCACTACCACCGATAGCCGTATTTGCAAGCACACCCAAGTTAATTTCGGTAACGCGAATTTCTAAGGGTTGACGCTGTTCTAAATCGAGGTTGTAATCACCTGGAATTGCAGGATTTATAGTGTTATGTAGTGCTATATCTTGATTTGCTTTAATTTCCCTAGCATCAAGGAAACTTGCTTCTTTAATTGCGCCATGAGGAACTCTGCTCGGATCGATAGTTGCAGTACCATCAAGGATGGAAAGGGCACAGAGGGCTGTATCAACGGCTGAATAATCTGCCATTGTGAAATTAGTAAAGCTATTGCTGTCGTATTTTTTTATCGCCTTTCTCAGTGGTTCATTGGCAATACGCCCATTGGGAAATACTAATCTGGACTGCCTTCTGAGGAGGTCTAAATTAGCAGTAATATTAGTTCTAGCTACGGGGCTGTAAACGACGCCGTTGTTTGATCTGCCACCAGTAGTAGTCGCAAAAGCAGGATTAGGATTTTGCCATAAGCCTGTCAAGTTTTGAGCAGTGATATTATTCGTGGGGTCGTAGTAGCTGCTAACACAGGCGATTGGAGTTTGGGCGATACCGGCGTTGTCGCTGAAGTGATAAACCGCTGTCGCCCTCATCAGTAAATCACCTTTTTTAATTTCACCAGATACAGGTGAAGGAATATATAAAGGTGACGTCATGGGCATGGTGTCGGGCCACACAACTATGTTACTACGAGTAGCATCAAAGGTTGGAGGGTCAGGCATTTGGCCTGTAACTGCTTGTCCTGGAACACCTGTAATATTACTTATAAAACCGACAGGATTATTACTACCATCTAGCCCATTAGTACCAATTAAATCTAGCCCAGCAATACCAGCAGCAGGGTTAGTGTTCCGAGAGAAAGCGCCATTAGGATTAGGTAGAAAAGAGAATGTGCTGCGTTGATAGAAAGGAGTTTCACCTGCACGAGGCACACCATCATCATCTACATAGATACCTGCTCCTGTAACCACCCGCAAACCACCTACATTAGATAGTGGGTTGGCAGAATTATCTTCAGCGGCTTTTTCTTCCCAAAATTCGCCGCGGTCTGTTTCTCCTAAATTGAGTTGTGGTTGTAGTTGAGAGGCGCGGGTACGTGGTTCGTTTGGTGTGGTGGAACTATTCCAGTTGGTTCCGTTGTTAACAATTTGACGGAATTTTTGACCTGTTCCGTATTCACCGGCATCATTTTTCCAAACAGCAGGAAGGTTATTACCAATTAAAACGCGATCGCCTTCATAATTTTCTTTACCGTCGGTTTTTTGCTTCTCTGGTTCTGTTGCCGCTAATTGGGCAAAATTTAGAGTCAATCCTGTGTTTGCAGGAGTTATCAGTCTCCATGCCGCTGGTACTTCAATTTCACCAGCGGCAAAAACATTACCTGTGGCGTAAGTTCCTAGTGCTTGTGCATCAGTAGGTATAGACTGGGAAACCTCTGCAAAAGGAACTCGTCGGGTGCGGTCTCTCAGAAAGTTTTCAATTTCGTCGCGGAAGATTTTTTGGGCAGTCTCGATAGGAGTACCTGTGATCAGCCGATCTCTTAGGTTATCTTTCAAGACTTGGGGATATCTTGTAACGTTTGTAGCCTCAGTTCTTAAGGCGTCTACTGTGGTTTGTGCGTTACAAGTGGTACATAAAGCTACTGCTTCATCTTTCATCGTATTTATCCGCCGGGTATAAGCAGCATCATTGCTCCCTACCGTTGAACCGCCGGTTGCTGTGGTCGATTTTTTAGTAGCTCCACCTACATCACTAACTGCAACTACATCTTGCGTAGGTGGACGATCATTTGGACGAAACAAGTCTATTCTTAATAGACCTGCTCTATTGGTGGTGTCAGAGGCACCTCCTGGAGCCAAATTCCCCCCTACTGTGATCTTGGCATTCTCTTGGTCATAAAAGCAGGAGTTTTCGCTACTAACTTGACGGAAATCAATAGTACTACTTGCAGGAGCAGCTAGTAAGTTGCCGTTTGTATGGACGGAACCGTTTAACAATAAGTTACCACCAGGGGTAATTTCTAAGTCATTCTCAAACCATACTGCTTTATTGTTAACGGGGATGCGTTCCCGGTCTTGTTGATACTCTAAAGCCGAAAAACCTCGATTTGCCTTAGCTTCATATTTGTTAGTATCAAGTGCGCCAAGAGCGTTAATAGGTACATTAGCAGTGTAAACAAAAAAGCTTTTTGCTAACTTACCACCCGATTTGTACCAGCTAGAGTCTCCTATCAAACTAGCGCTTGTACCAATAGCATCTGCACAGATACCACCTACTTGACCCTTATCCATTGGTGGTGTTCTTGCATCTAATGGCTTTCTGGCTCTATTGAATATATTACTTGTATTGCGCGTTGGGCTACGAAAGTAAATAGCGTAAAGAGTAAAACTATCAAATTTTCCGTTGTTATCTGTATCAACAGGGAACTTCCAAGCAGTATTTAAGGTTTCATCATCTTCGAGTGTTGTGCTGGTTTGGATACTGTTATTTGTATTCAAATCACTCGCTAGTATCAAGGAAATTTCATCACCAAAGGTATATCTACTACCATTATTTCTAGTAATTGCATTATATAGGGATATATCTGTTGGGGTTGAACGTGGTAATGAAGGGTCAGCCAACAACTGTTCTATTTTCGCTTTAGCCCTGTCAATCGCTGGCATGGCAGCGTTCAGTACAGCTTCATTGACGCGGACATTGCTGGCATTTTTGGAGCGGTCAAAAGATCGAATTAAAATTGCAGTGGTCAGCAAGACTACTACTAGAGATACCATTGCTACTGTTGGCAACACAAAACCAGAATTTGCAGAACTGCGTCTTCGGTTGATGTTAAAAACAGTCCGCAGAAGCCAATTAAGTTGCTTATTAATGGCAGATAAAGACTGCTTGCTAAGTTTTTTGAATGATTTTGTTAATGCCTTGACTAGCTGACGTATTCTAGACATAGCTGCTTCCCTGTCAATCGATTTAGTGCGGTTTTGGATTTTGATTTAGGCGATATTCGATATTAATAATCATGCCCGTTCAGTATTTGTGCAGGCAAAAAAAGTTGAGTTATTAAACGATGTAACTACTGCTATTTAAATACTTTAAAAATGAAGTAGCTACAAAAAAAGATAATTTAATTGAGTTATATCATTTCTCAATTGCGCCAGTTCATCGGAAAATACTGATATTTTCAAAATTCCTGAATTCAATATAACGAAAGATTATAGCATATTTTTACAGTAACTTTACTTAAATTGGCTGTATCTGAAGACAACTTCATGGAGATGTTATTGACAGAGTATACTTATAGTACCCAGATGTAAAAGGAAACATATCATCTGAGCAGAAAATAATATACCTATACGTTAAAACCTCCCCCATTGGGGGAGGCTGCTGGGGCAATATTCTTAAACCCAGGTCAATGCCGAGGAATTAGGATAGGGGTTGATGCCTTGTTAAAGAAGTTTAGTAATGGTTCAGGTTAATGCCAGCTTCTTTTGCCATTGCTTGCAACCCTTTGACTTCTAGGGTTTTGATTGCTTTAGTAGACAGCTTAAGTCTTACCCAGCGGTTACCCTCAGCCCACCAAACGCGCTTGCTTTGCAGATTCGCTTGCTGAAGGCGCTTGGTGCGGCGATGGGAGTGAGAAATTGCAAAGGCGTTATTTGCCTTTTTACCAGTTAGTTCACAGCGACGGGACATAGTCGGTATCTCCAAACTTCTATTTCAACACAGTCTTTCTATTCTAGGCTCGTAGTAAGCAATTTAGTGCTTTTTGGGCACTGAAGTGCCTACTACAAACTGATGATTTCTATTTGCTGGCTTGTTCTGTTAGCTTGGTGAGTACTTCATTTGAGCGCTCAACAAAGGACTTCATCCCTTCAGCGTCAAACCCTTTCTGAGACATGAGTGCCAAATCGTAGACGTGTTGGCAAATCATTTTCACTAACTGATCTGTAGGCGATTGACCATCACCTTGAATGATACTGCCTTGGCTGATATGGGCGAGATTTTGAATTAGTGGGTGAGCGGTATTTACTAGCAAAATGTGGTCTTCGGGGAAGTCTAACGACTGCTGCTGCTGCATCATGGCGTTCATTTCCCGTAGGCGGCGGAGAATTTCTGGTAGAAGTACCATCGCCGGTGGTGTTCCTTGGGGTGTTTCAGACTTCAGCGCTTCGGTGCGGATGTTTAACTTAGGTTTGTTGAGGGCTTTCTCAAATAACTCTTTGATGGACTCGCTGCGGGTTTTGTTGGTTTTGGGGTCAACAATTTCTCCAGCTTTGTCTTGTTCTAGCAAGGTGTTATCTAAGTCGGAATCTACCCGCGTGAATTTGACATCCTGATATTCCCGTTCGAGGAAGTTGATAAAGTGGGTATCGATGAAGGAGTCGAGAAACAAAACTTCCAAGCCTTGGTTTTTATGAAGTTCTACGTAGGTTGCTTGGGTTGCTTCGTCGGTGCTGTAAAAAACGCGGTTTTCGTGGCGTTCTTTGTTGCGTTCTAGATATTCTTTGAGGGTGGTATAGGGGGTGCTGAGTCCTGTGTTTTCTTTGGGTTGGGTGACATCTTGCCAAAGATCGCCTTCGGCGGTCTGTACCTCGACTACTGGTGTTTCGGCAGGGGCTTTCTCGGCAACTTTAGCTGTGGTGCGGAAAATGATGATGTCTTCGATTTGTTTTTTAAATTTCTCGTCGTTGAGAACGCCAAATTTCACAAAGGTGCTGAGGTCTTTCCAGGCACTGATGTATTGTTCGCGGTTGTCGCGGTATAGTTCTTTGAGGCGATCGCCAACTTTCTTGGCTATGTAGTCGCCGATTCTCTTAACTGTGCGATCGCCTTGCAAGGCACTACGCGACACATTCAAGGGAATATCAGTGCTATCAATCACGCCCCGCATCGGCATGAGAAATTGCGGGATAATTTCTTCGCAGTTGTCGCTGACAAAAACTTGATTGCAAAATAGCTTAATTTGCCCTTTCGTCACATCTACATCGGGGCGCATTTTGGGAAAATACAAAATCCCGTTGATGATAAACGGATAGTCAGTATTCAAATGCACCCACAGCAGCGGTTCTTCCTGAAAAGGATATAGGTAGCGGTAAAACTCTAAATACTCTTCTTCACTCAGATTACTAGGAGACTCTCGCCAAGGTGCTTTTTGCCTATTTAATACTTCACCATCCAGTTTGATAGGCACTGGCATGAAGTCACAGTAAGTCTTGACAAGATTTTTAATCCGTGCTGGTTCTAAAAATTCCTCTTCTTCTCCTTGGAGAGTGAGAGTAATGGTTGTGCCGCGAGTTGTTCGGGGTGACTCGTCTATCGTGAAATCTGGCGAACCATCGCAACTCCAGTGAACCGCTTGCGCCCCTTCTTGGTAGGAGAGGGTATCAATTTCTACCTTTTGCGCCACCATGAAGGAAGAGTAGAAACCAAGACCAAAGTGACCGATAATCGGCTGATCTGATTTGCCTTGATACTTGTGAATAAATTCTTCGGCGCTAGAGAAGGCAACCTGATTGATATATTTCTTTACTTCCTCTAGTGTCATCCCGATACCGTTATCGCTGATGGAGAGAGTTTTGCTGTTTGTGTCAATAGCAAGTTGAATTTCTGGTTCGCCGATGTCTCCAGCATATTCCCCAGCGCGGGATACCATTTTCAGCTTTTGGATGGCGTCTACAGCGTTGGATACCAGTTCCCGCAAGAAGATTTGATGGTCGGAGTAGAGCGACTTTTTGATAATTGGGAAAATATTCTCAGTATGAATACTGATCGTGCCTTGTTCTAGCATAACTTGTGATTAGATTAAAGTCTCATATTGTGGATTTTAAGGGTAGAATCAGTGCGATTGCCCCCCTTTGGAGGATTGTTTGCCCCCTAATAGTGATTCGGATTTCCCTACTCGCCCATAGTAGACTGTTAGGAAGGAGCGATCGCCCCTCTAGACGTACCTGAAAATGTTTATCCTACCAATTCTCTCATTAACTGCTTAACATTCTGTACAGCGACATTCCAGTTTAATCGAGATTGATACTGATCAAAAGACGAATACGCCAGTTTTTGATAATCACTATAATTGGTCATCAGCGCAATTATATAATTACAGTATTCGGAAATGCTTGCCTTTGGGCAAAAAGTTTTGCCATTGAGGTCATCTTTTATAAGCGTAGATATACCACCAACATTTGTGGATAGAGAAGGTATTCCAAAGGAATTGGCTTCAGCAAAAACGTGGGGAGTACAGTCTGCTATAGTTGGCAAAATTAAAAAGTGAGCTTCAGCAAATAATCTACTTATTTTGTCTAAACCTTCTGGCTTAGATTTATCAATAAACCCGATAACTTTCACAAAGGGGGGTAGAGGTTCATTGATTTGTGGTTGACATCCCACTACTATTAATTCAGTACTTAAGCCAGCATAATTTAACTCTTTTGCCACCTGAAAAGCTATATCTCCTCCCTTTCTCACCCAGTCAACGCCAATGAAAAGCAATTTGCATAAACTGGAAGTTTTAGATTTTATTATATCCTGAATATCTGCATAGTTTCTATTAGATTCTAAATTGGCTCCATAAGGAACTACTTTGATTTTAGATGGCAAAATTTTATAAGTCTTCATAGCTGTTTGGGCTGCCCATTCAGATGTGTAAATAATCAATTTGCAGCGGTTTAAAGCTTCAACTTCGATTTCATATATATTTTTAATGTTTTCATCACATAAATTATCCATATGCCGATAAAAATTTATTAGAGAACTTAGAGTTGCATCAGTCCACAAAACAATTGGCTGCTTACAGTCAAGATCAGCAATTGGCACTATATTTTCTGGACATAAAACTATATCTGTGTTTAATAAACTAATTTTTTTTTCAATTTGACGGGCATAATTTTGGACAACTAATGGTTCTGCCCAGCGATAGTAGTCTTTTTTAAATACATAACGATAAAAGCTCCACTTTGCCCTGGTTAATACTGCGAAATTTTTGCTAAGTGGGCCAAGATAATCTATATCTGTAGACTCATCTATCAGATATTTTGCAATGTAATTACCAGCTGCACAGATTCCTTGTAGCTCTTTTAACCAAGAGTTTTGATTTAAGACATCATATGTAGTAACATAAGCTATTTTCATAATGTAACTTTTTCCAACTATCTGAGCAATTTAAATTGAATTAATAATTATCAATACCTATTCAGCCAAAATTCGTCTTTATATATCCAAAAAATGTACTGACATTAGACAATCTAGGAAATTTATTCAGTAATGCTATAGCTTGTTTAGGACTTAGTAGAGTCATGACTGCAAGCTTCAAGAAAGCTTTATAGATAATTGGCTTCTGTAGAACAGTAAAATCAGTTATCACTGTCTGCCATAAAATTCGATATGCTTGTCGGCTGTTTTGTTTTCCTGGAGTAACTGTCAGTACCTTGTAGGTAAGGTACTTATAGAGGTTAGCAATTCTGTAAGGCTTCAGGTATTGTAAGGATAAAGGCGCAACTGCAAATGATTGTTCAATAATTCGTAAATTGGATGTTTCTAATCCTAAGATATTAGAAGATTTTGAGTTAGCAGATATTCGATAAAAAATATGCACTTTAGGCACGACAACAAAATGATATCTTGCAGCTAAACGTAGCCACATTTCTGTATCTTCTGCATTAGTAAGCGTTTCATTAAAACCACCTACTTCCTTAAAAATATCAGAGCGGATCATCACATTAGAACCACTACCAATAAAATCATCTAACAACAGATTAGAATAAACATCATCTTGCCAAATAGCATGACTACAAGGTCGTAAAAATTCACCTTTTTCATCAATTGCGTCAGTCCAACTATAAGCAACTGCGGCTTGGGTATTTTCTTCTAATGCTCTGTATTGTACCTCAAGTTTATCATCTGTCCAAAGGTCATCGGCATCTAAAAAGCTAATAAATTCCCCAGAAGCATGGGTTAAACCACGATTACGATTAACTGCTGCATTTGCTTGAGGATATGTAAATAGCTTGATTCGCTCATCTTTAATGCCAGCAATAATATCTAATGTCAAATCTGAAGAATCTGCATTAATTACAATTAGTTCTAAGTCTGAGTAGGTTTGCTGCAAAACAGATTTTATTGTTGCCTGGATAGTTTTTTCGCCATTATAAACTGGGATAACCACAGAAATTTTAGGCATATTTTTGAATATTAATACTACTATTTTTGATGAAAAATTCTTATTTAAACATGGCTTTTATCAGCCTCTCAATTCTTAACTTTCCTAGGTAAAAAGGACTAATAACAGTGGCTGTAAGTCTCTCCATTTCACAAGCTACTAAAAGATCACTGTTAATTTTGCTGCGATAACGGATGAAATGGGATAGAACTTTACGCATATCATTGGCAAGATAGATAAAAAATGCAAAAGGTCGTTGCCAAGTTTTAAGTAGTAACATCCGGATATGATAACGAGCTAAACCAACGCCACTCATTAGAGAAATTAAGTACTCTTTTTCTAGTCGCCATGCAGGAATAATATGCTCTATTTCCATGCTTGGGTTATACCAAATTTGCCACCCAGCTTTTTGAATATAAAATAAAGCTTCGGCATCTTCACTACCTAACATAGATGAGCCAATTCTACCGATTAAAAAAGGTTTTTTAGGTACATTGTCTTGCCATGCTTGACGGCGGACAACTAAGCCAGCCGTAGGTGGAAAGCCCTGACGAAGAGGTTGATATAAATGAGGCTGTCCGCCCCTTTCAGTAATCGCTAGGTAAAATAAAATCGGCTTAATATTTTCTGGTGGTTCTACCTCAAAAGCACCGTGAATTTGGCTGGCAAAAGCTCCAACTTGTGGATTATTTAAAGCAAATTTGTAAGCCTCTAAAATCCAATTAGGTGCGGGTAAATTGTCGTCATCTAGTAAACCGATAATTTCGCTTTTTGCTTCTTCAATAGCTTTTGCTCTAGCAAAGGCTGCTCCTTGTTGAGGTTCTAAAAAATATCTTAATGGGAATGGGTGATGCCAGTTTTGTTGATATTCTTGAATAAGTTTGGCAATGCTATCACTACTATTGTTATCAACAATAATAATCTCCCAATTAAGTTCTTCTATATCCTTTTGGCTTCGCAATCTGTCGAGAATTCTGGGTAAACGACTTGCTCCATTATAAGTAGGTATGGCTACAGTAAATTTAAAGTCCATAATAATTAACCACGCCTTGATATTTTATTTTTGCGCCAATGCCCAAACGCAATAAGGAAAATCAGGCTCATTTTTTAATGATTGCAACAAAATGGGACGATAGGTAACCCAGTCATGCCAATTTGCTTTGATGCAAGCACGATTACCCCATGAACCTGTTTGGATATTTTCTAAAGGAAATCCACATTCTGCTAAAAAATACTTCAGTCCTGTTTCTGTCCATCGACTGCAATCAATGGGGTAGTTGTGAATCCGAACTAAAAATGGTGTAGAGATGAGAAGATAGCCTCCAGGATTCAGCATTTGTTGCACATTTTTTGCAGCACGGTAAGGCCAAAGCAAATGTTCAAATACTTGATCAGCAATGATTAAATCAAAAGTTTCTGGCAGAGTAGTTTCACAAATATCGTATTGGGGATAGTAAACAGCTTTATATTCCTTAAATTTCGTCTGTTGCCAATTGTTGCCAGATATTTCTAAAACTTTCAATTTACTGGGGTTTAAATTTTCAACAAGTTTCCCAGTCTCTCGTTGCATAACTACTCTACCCCAGTTGGATGATCGGTAGCTACTACCCAACAAAAAATCTAAGGATGCTCTAATTTTTTTGAACCCAGGTATTGATCTAAGCAGGTTAGAGGGCATAAGCTTTAGCTAGAAAATTATAATTTTCTTTTAAGTTGAATTATAACAAAAATTTAACTACATCATTATATAAAAGCAATCCGTAGTATTACGTATAATAAGATTTACATTTATCTTGATGCAATAACTACAAAGAGCATTGCCGTTGTAGTTATTGCCAGCTTACCGCTAATCAGTTAAATTATTTGTACTACTGATACCCTCAAGGGCAGTTTTTTGCTAAAAATCGAACCGATTTCTCCGTTGTCATTCAACTACCCCGCCCTGAAGAGGGACGGGAATTCTAAGAAGTAGAACTATGAAGCATCCATTAGAACAGACGCAAAGTGCAAAAAGAGATATTCGATTTGATATCTTAAAAACTATATCTATACTCTGTATTATTCTTGCCCATGTAATTCCAGAAGACAAGATTTTATTTCATCTACGAAATTTTGATGTTCCACTGATGGTAATTACATCAGGAACACTATTTTACTACTCTAATAATAATAGGGAATATTCTTTATTTCTTTATTTGCAGAGAAGAATTCCCCGACTGATTGCTCCTGTATGGTTTTTTCTCAGTTTTTATTTTATTTTAACTTATTTAATATTTTCCTTGCTAAATAAAAACTATCCATTTTCTCTACAAGAAATTATAAATGGTTTTATTTTATTAAACGGAACAGCAGACGGGACAGGCTATGTCTGGATAATTCGTGTGTTTATGATCATGGCTATTATTTCTACTTCTATTTTAAATTTATATAGAGCTTGTCAAGGTAAAAGATTATTTCTTATTTTACTATTAGTCAGCTACTTATGCTATGAGGTGACCTTTAAATTGGTGGAGAATATTAAGTTAGAAAATAAATTAGCGTTGAGTTTTATCAATAGTTATTTTCTTTACCTGATTCCTTATGGATGCTTATTTGGCTTGGGCATTACTTTGCCCAAAATGAGTAGAAAATTGATAGCATCTATTGCTGGGATTTTTTCAATCGTATTTTCGCTACTTGCTATTTATTATTACTACAAACAGGGAGTAATGCTTTTCCCACAGAATTTCAAGTATCCACCAAGGCTGTACTATTTATCCTATGGGATTTTTATGTCGATGCTTGCCTTTCTGGTGGTTGATAAATTATGTGTAAATTATAATTTATCCGAAGATAGAAATTTTGTGATGAAAACTATAGTATTTATAAGTTCATCTACTTTATGGATATATTTATGGCATATTTTATTTCTATTTTATTGGAAAAAGTTGGTTTCTGGGTTTTTACCAACAATTACTAATAATTTTGTTATATCATTTATGGTAATTAGCTGTGTATCAATCACAGTAACTTATGTGCAGAAAAAAAGCTTCTTGAAAATAATTAATAACACCCAATTTGGTCAGAATAACTCAGAGATTCTTACCACGCTATTTTTGAAGTAGTTTTGAAATATGGGGAGGTTAGTGTAGTCCTATTCTGATTTGAAGAATTAAAAAAGCGTTGGTGACTCAATGGGAGGAAACAGGACTACTTACACACAGAAGAAACAAAAAAAGAGGTTTCTATAAGAAATCATTCATCCTGATGAATAGATTTGATTAAAGAAACCTAGGGTATTTATAATGACTAAATCTACTAAGTAGCAGTTTGGACTACTGTTACCTTCACAGGTGCTTTTTTGCTGAAGGTTAAACCTGTTTCACCTTTTTCGATAAAAATCGTGTCTCCAGAGATAAAAGTATTTTCTAATAACTTGGTGGCGATCGCATTTTCGACTTCTCTCTGAATTGCTCTTTTCAGAGGACGAGCGCCGTAAACTGGGTCATAGCCTGCTTCTACAAGGTAATCACAAGCCGCTGGAGAGATATCAAAGGAGATTTTTTGCTCTTTGAGCAGATTTTCTACCCGCTGGAGTTGAATGCGGATGATGTGACGCATTTCTTTGCGGTTGAGGGTGTGGAAGAGGATAATGTCATCGACGCGGTTGAGAAATTCGGGGCGAAAGTGCGATCGCAAAGCCTCTGTGACCCGATTCCGCATTGTGTCATACTTGGTATCATCACCAGAAACATCGAGAATGTATTCACTGCCGATGTTACTCGTCATCACAATCACAGTATTGCGAAAATCGACTGTTCGCCCCTGAGAGTCCGTAATTCTCCCATCATCCAGCACCTGCAACAAAATATTAAACACATCGGGGTGGGCCTTCTCCACCTCATCCAACAGCACCACCGAATAGGGATGCCGGCGAACCGTCTCAGAAAGTTGCCCACCTTCTTCGTAACCAATGTATCCCGGAGGCGCTCCCACGAGGCGAGAAACTGAGTGTTTTTCCATATACTCAGACATATCCAAACGCACCAAGGCGTCATCAGAATCAAAGAGAAACTGAGCTAAAGCGCGGGCGAGTTCAGTTTTACCTACACCAGTGGGTCCCATGAACAAAAATGAACCAATGGGACGACCAGGGTCTTTCATCCCCGCACGGGCGCGACGAATGGCAGCGGAGACGGCAGCTACAGCTTCTTCTTGCCCAATCACTCGTTGATGCAAATGGCTTTCTAGTTGAAGTAACTTTTGCCGTTCCGATTCCAATAAGCGATTGACGGGGATGCCTGTCCACTTGGCGACGATTTCGGCAATATCGGCTTCGGTGACTTGTTCTCGCAGCAAAGTAGAACCTTGGTTTTGAATTTCTAAAAGTTGGGTTTCTTTAATTTCGCGATCGTGCTGCACTCCTTCCAATTTGCCATACTTAAGTTGAGCAGCTTTATTCAAATCATAATCCCGTTCTGCCTGCTCAATTTGCACCCGCAGGGCATCTTCTTCTTTCTTCAAAACACTGATAGCCTCCAATAGCTGCTTTTCGCCTTGCCATTGGTCATTAAATTTCTGCTGTTTGATCGTTAAAGTGGCGATTTCTAGCTCAATTCGCTCCAAACGCTCTCTAGTTTGAGCAATTCCCTTTTCTTCACCAGCTAAAGACAGCTTTTCCATTTCTAGCTGCATCAGCCGACGGTCAATAGTTTCTAATTCCGCTGGTTTGGAGGTAATCTCCATTTTCAACTTTGCCGCTGCCTCATCCACCAAATCAATCGCTTTATCTGGCAAAAAGCGGTCAGAAATGTACCGGGCTGAAAGCGTTGCGGCGGCTACCAAAGCCAAATCAGAAATTTTGACGTTGTGATGCACTTCATAGCGTTCTTTCAACCCCCGGAGGATGGAAATTGTGTTTTCCACGCTGGGCTGGTCTACATATACTTGTTGAAAGCGGCGTTCGAGGGCGGCGTCTTTTTCAATGTATTTGCGGTATTCATCTAGGGTAGTGGCACCGATACAACGCAGTTCTCCCCGTGCCAACATCGGTTTGAGCAAATTCCCGGCATCCATCGCCCCTTGTTGATTGGAACCGGTGCCGACAACGGTGTGTAGTTCGTCAATAAACAGGACAATTTGCCCGTTTGATTCTATAACTTCCCGGAGAACATTTTTGAGGCGGTCTTCAAATTCACCGCGATATTTAGCCCCAGCGATTAAGCTACCGATATCTAAAGAGATTAATTGGCGGTTCTTGAGAGATTCAGGAACATCCCCATTTACCATTCTCTGTGCTAATGCTTCGGCGATCGCAGTTTTCCCCACCCCCGGTTCACCAATCAACACCGGATTATTCTTGCTGCGGCGAGATAATACCTGAATTACCCGGCGAATTTCGTCATCTCGCCCAATCACCGGGTCTAATTTTCCCGCTTTTGCCTGTTCTGTCAAGTCCCTGCCAAATTTTTCTAAAGCTGCAAAGCGGGATTCTGGACTTTGTTCCATCACCTTTGGACTGCTAGTGCGGACAGTTTTCACAGCCGCTTCTAGTTTGGCAATGTCCACGTTAAAGCCTTTCAGCACCCTTCTACCAATGCGTTCATCTTCAGCAAAGGCCAGGAGTATATGACCCTCGGAGATATCAGCATCTTTGAATTTAGCGCGATTTGCCTCGGCTCGGTCGAGCAATGTGTCTAAACTCGTGCCCAGATATAGCTGATCGCTTTTGGCGACTTTTGGCTGGCGTTGGGTATAAGCTTCTAGTTGCTGTTGCAAACGCAGCGGGTCAACTTCAGCCCGTGCGAGGATACCTGTTGCCAGACTGCTGGGTTCTTCTAATAGGGCAATGATTAAATGTTCAACATCTAGTTGCTGTTGTTTATAAGCACGGACTATATCCTGGGATTTGACAATCGCTTCCCAGGCTGTATCAGTAAATTTATTGGGATCTGTAGGCTGCATCTTTAAGGATTTTAGATTTTAGTTTAGAAATTTGGGATTGAGTCCGGAAAAACTCCTTTGCAAATACCTTCCCAAGGGGCATGGCAGCCCTTCTCTAGGGTAGGCGGAAAATTTTTATCCTTCATCCTTCATACTTCATACCTGTGGATATATCTCCGGTGGCAATTTTCGATTGGTAATTGATGATATTTTAATTCCTTATTTAGATTTAACTAATTTTGCCAAGAACTCCCCCACCATAGCCAAGGTTGGTGGAGGGAGATAGCGATCGCCTAAATTTTGAAGCGATAATTACTGTGTCACTAGCTGCTCTGGAGATTCCTGTTTGGCAGCAGAGCCTTGACTTCCCAATTGAATCAGTTCTATTTTATACCCATCTGGATCTTCGACAAAAGCAATTACCGTCGAACCGTGTTTCATTGGCCCTGGTTCTCGGACAACTTTACCGCCACGATTTTTAATTTCCTCACAGGTGGCGTAAATATCATCAACGCCAAGGGCAATATGACCGTAAGCATTACCCAATTCGTACTTATCCACTCCCCAATTGTAGGTTAGTTCGATCACTGCCTGCTCGCTTTCCTCTCCATAGCCGACAAAAGCGAGGGTAAATTCTCCCCCTGGATAATCTTTTTGTCGTAGCAATTTCATCCCCAGGAGTTCACAGTAAAATTTCAGAGATTCTTGCAGGTTGCCTACCCGCAGCATGGTGTGTAGTAATCGCATAATGACCTTATTGTTATCTGTGACTATTTTACCGAACAAAAATTTCCTCAACATTTGTGAGTTTTTTTTTGCTGGTTGGCTCTACTGGTGGCATAGCGGAGCGGGAGGAAATATCAATCTCTGGGTATTAACAGATGGATTCAGCGTTTTAGTGAGAACTTTTTTCCTGTGGAGAATATTTCATCTCTATTAAGAAGAAGCATCTGCATAGCGATATTCGTTGTAACTGCCTACAGCATCTAATAAGTTTAATACCAGTTCTATCTTGTCTGAATATTCAAAAGTAGAGTTAAAGACCATTTCTCGCTCATCTGTTTCCCAAGTACATCTCCAAACACCTGTGACATCATCAAACTTAAAGCCAGAGAAGTATTTACACTTTCTTTCGGTCTCACTTTCATGGTCTAGTTTGCCACTACGACAATATAAGTTATCTTCCTCAATCTGCCAATCACTAAAACAAGCAATCCATGTTGAACAAGGTATCTGATACTTTGTTGGCTGTATTTTTGTCCTACTTAAATCTTGGTAATAGCTGTGTTTGTTGGTGGTATAAGAAAGTTGAAGTGGTTGTTCTCCGTAGTAAAAAATTCCTAATTCTGACGTGGGAGTGTACTTTAATAAAAGTGGCTTTTTGTCGATTTCATCAGGTTTGAGAGGCAGTTCTGCAATCAAGTATGATTGAGTTTCCATATTAGACTCTTCTCCATAAATTACTAAATTTCGATTATTTTGCTGTATTATTAGGGACACAGCAATGCTGTGTCCCTACAAGTATTACTGCCATTAAAAATTTTTCTTTTTTAGTAATTTTTAGCTGCTGACAAATTAGCTTAACTAGAGTATGTTTTCAATATAATAAGATAGCAACAAATTAACTTATTCATAAAAATAATCATATAAATCTGATTCGGAAATATATTTAGTCGCTTGACGATAAATTGCCCGACAAGTACCTAAATCCAACTGCTTATGATTAGGTATTGTTAATGTTTGTTTTCCAGTTTCTCCTAATCTCCGCAATTTAACATGACTGCCTTTTTGGCTAATAATTTCAAAACCAAATTGATTGAAAATCTCAATAGTTTCCTGTGCGGATAATCTTCTCAACTTAGGCATAAACCGGCTGTAATTCAAATATAAAGCGAATAGCGGGATGCTCAATTAATCCGAAATCCTCTGGATTTTCTCCTTCTAAATGCAAAAAAACTGCATCAGTAAGATTTTTCACAACTTCATCCAAAGTATCCCCTTGGGTAACAACAGAAATTTCTACACACTCTGCAACATAGCCAAACTCATCACCTGTATGAATTATGGCTGTAATACTTTTTTTGTTCATAAATAATTTATTTCTGCGGTTTTAGAAAAATTATAACGTAATTAGCTTTTATGGCAGATGTAGCGATATCGCCATCTGGCCCTCAGAAGTGGCATTTGAAGGACGAAACCCAACATTACCGATGAATTTGTTGGGTTTACCCTGGGTAAACCCAACCCACTAGCTTCAAAAAGGGCTAATCGAAAGAGACCTTACTTTTTTTGCACCTGGTGGTGGTGAAAATTTGAAAGTCTGGGCGTCGATAGTTGGATTTGCAGTTCTCTGAATAATTGTTTCGGTAATCAGAATATCCAAACCTTCGCTGTTACCGCCCATTTGGATTTGCTTGAGAGTTGCAGTTACTGGCTGGAAAAAGCCACTGAAGTTAAATCCATCCTTGGTATCAGTGTAACTGTAGACAGTCAATTCCTCGCGATCAACTGTGCGTTTTTCTTCTTTTAGCCCTGAATCGTTAGTTAAACCAAATTCTTGGACAATGTCCTTTGATGAATCGGTTTCAACAATTGATTTTCTAGTATCTTCAGGGATTTCTACAAAAGCCAAGGAGGAGATACCAATGAAAAATGATTCTTTGAAAGCTGCATAGGAAGTTATGGCGTATTGTTTTAAGTCAGGTCTGTAAATCCAAACTTGTTTACCATCAGAAATCACCAAATAGTCAAGTTTTGCTTTTGCATCTTGTGGGGTAAAGGTAATCTGGGAGCGAAACTTTCTACCTGATTGGGCGAGAGTTTTAGTTTGAACGTTAATATTGAAATCGAAGCCGTTTGTCTTGGCGCTCACCAAGGATTCAGATTCTGTCAGATAGCGATCGCTCTGCAAAAAGCTGGTAATCGCCTTAGCTAGCAGTTCCAAATCCAGTTTTTCCTTAGCCTGACTGATGTTTGTCGCCTTGCTCGCTGTAATCTGTAGGGAGCTTTCAGGCGGTATAGCATTAACTTTACCTGCCAGCATGGCAAGGACGCTAAAAAATGCAATTGCTGTAAGTGTAGGTTTCATGGGTAATTGGCAATTTTTTAAATTCACAACTCGAACCCTCAATCTCGCCCTCATGGCGGCAAGTATCCAGGATAATACGGACGCGATTCGTCGTGTCCTGCCCAAATACATACACAGCTTATTACCAATATTACGCAAATATATAAGTAGTTTTTGTGAATTTTTTTACTTTAAAGTTCACAACTGCCGAATTACATATCATTAATTTGACGTTTATAAAATCACTATTTTTTAATTAAATTAAATATTCAATTGACTTAGATTATGAATTTTACAGCAGTTTTCATCTATTTGAACCACATCTCTCGTAGGGTCACAGCAATGCTGTCTACCGCGTGGTCTATTTACCTGAAAATCGCTGTAAAGTTAAAAATCAGAAAACCCAGTATTGGCAGTCATTCTAGCTGATGAGGCTGCACATAGTGAGAATAGTCAAGAAGTGGCAGTCAGCTGAAGCCAAAATCGAACATCTCCCATCAGTTAACTCAATCTCTGAAATCTTCTTTAATCTCAGGCGATAAAGTCACTTAACAGCATAAGCTAGCCATTGGGTTAAGCAACTGTTCTGTATGCGTTCTACTGCAAAAGCACACTCGAATAAAGGATCAAGCACCAATGACTAAATTTCTAGATACCGCCATTGAGGCCATTGTCGCCCGCGAAATTCTCGACTCACGGGGTAGACCAACAGTTGAAGCCGAAGTACATTTGGCAAATGGGGTTGTGGGACTAGCGCAGGTTCCCAGCGGTGCATCTACTGGTACTTTTGAGGCTCACGAACTGCGGGATGGCGACAAAAGCCGTTACGGGGGTAAAGGGGTACTCAAGGCGGTGCAAAATATCAAAGAGGCACTTGCACCAAAATTATTAAACTTGGATGTCCTCAACCAAGAACTGCTAGACCGAACAATGATTGCTGTGGATGGTTCGGCGAACAAATCCAATTTGGGCGCGAATGCGATTTTGGCGGTTTCCCTAGCAGCAGCGAAAGCCGGCGCTGAATCTTTAGAAATTCCCCTATATCGCTATTTGGGTAGCCCTTTGGCGAATTTGTTGCCAGTACCCTTGATGAACGTAATTAACGGTGGGGCCCATGCTGCCAACAACGTTGATTTTCAAGAGTTTATGATTGTGCCTATCGGTGCCCCTTCCTTCAAGGAAGCTTTGCGCTGGGGTGCGGAAGTATTTGCTACCCTCAGCCAAGTTTTAGATGAGAAGGGTTTACTCACTGGTGTAGGGGATGAAGGCGGTTTTGCTCCTAACCTAGAGTCTAATCAGGTGGCTTTGGAATTGTTGGTGGCGGCGATTAAGAAGGCTGGATACAAGCCAGGTGAACAAGTGGCTTTGGCCTTGGATGTGGCGGCTAGTGAGTTTTACAAGAATGGGCAGTATGTCTATGATGGTAAACCCCATACTCCTGGTGAATTTGTTGATTATTTAGGTCAATTGGTTGACGAATATCCAATTGTGTCCATTGAGGATGGTTTGCACGAGGAAGATTGGCAAAGTTGGCAATTGCTCACCCAAAAGTTAGGTTCACGGGTGCAGTTGGTTGGGGATGATTTGTTTGTCACCAACGCCACCCGCTTACAAAAAGGGATTGAGCAAAAAGCTGGTAACTCAATTTTGATTAAGCTGAATCAAATTGGTTCGCTGACGGAAACTTTAGAAACGATTGATTTGGCAACTCGTAACGGTTTCCGGTCGGTGATTAGCCATCGTTCTGGTGAAACTGAAGACACGACTATTGCTGATTTAGCTGTGGCTACTCGTGCCGGTCAAATTAAAACTGGTTCTCTGTGTCGCAGCGAACGGGTAGCAAAATACAATCGCTTGTTGCGGATTGAGGATGAATTAGGCGATCGCGCCGTTTATGCTGGATCTGTAGGTTTGGGGCCGAAGTAGGTAATTGGTAATTGGGAAAAAGGTAATTGGTAATTGGGAAAAAGGTAATTGGTAATTGAAAAAACTATTACCCACGACCCATTACCCCTGACCCACGATCCACGACCCATGACCCATGACCCATTACCTATTACCCCAATTAGGGATAAAATCCTAACTTGGGTAATCCAAGAGTTTCATCCCAGCCCATCATGATGTTTAGACACTGAATTGCTTGACCCGCCTGGCCTTTAATTAAGTTGTCGATAGCTGACATGACGATTACACGGCCAGTGCGCGGGTCAACTTCTACACCGATATAACAAAGATTGCTGCCATTCGCCCATTTGGTTTGGGGGTAAACACCGCTATTACAAATTCTCACCCAAGGACAGTTGCGGTAAAAGGCGGAGAAAATTGTGATTAAGTCATCTCGCACTAGACCAGGATCGCGCAGTGTGGCGTATACGGTTGCCAAAATTCCCCGCACCATTGGGATTAGGTGGGGTGTAAATTGGATGGTGACTTCGTGTCCGGCTAATTCGCTGCAAATCTGCTCAATTTCTGGGGTGTGGCGGTGACGGGCTACACCATAGGCGGCGAGGGAGTTATCTGCTTCGGCTAGCAACAAGTTGACTTTGGCTTGTCTTCCGCCGCCAGATGTGCCAGATTTGGCATCGATGATCGCTGTTTCCGGCACGATTAAGCCTTGCTTTAGAAGTGGCGACAGTGCTAGCAGGCTGGCGGTGGGATAGCAACCAGGACAGCCAATGAGTTGGGCTTCAGCGATGCGATCGCGATAAAGTTCTGGTAATCCATAAACTGCTGTGGCCGCTGTGGTGCGATCGCTTCGGTCTTTACCATACCAACTTGTATAAGTTGCCAAATCACTGAATCGGTAGTCCGCACTCAGATCGAGTACCTTACAGCCTTTTTCCAGCAGTTGGGGAGCGATTTGGCAAGCCAAACCATTGGGTAGAGAAAGAAACACGACTTCACAGCGGTGAGCAATTATTTCTGGTTCTACCGCCTCAATTGGTAAGTTGACTATATGTGCCAGATGGGGGTAGAGATCGCCAAAGGATTTTCCCGCACTGCTCTCACCACCTAAATAAACCAGTTCGAGTTCTGGATGATCCATTAAGAGTCGGACTAGTTGCACTCCGCCATAGCCTGATGCACCGACAATTCCAACGGGTACACGTCTAAAATTGCCCATAATCTGAAATCCTTATCTGTTTTTGGTTAATTTGGTTCTCAGCTATCAACATATCAGCGACTAGACGCCAAGCGCACAAAACCCCAAAATGGGTAATCGGTAATAGGAAGAGACAATCTTCAAGACGAATTCAATAATTCCTCCGCACAATCCTCAATCCCTCGTACAGTGCTTTCATGTCAACGAATCGTTGCTAGTCTACTTCTGTGCTGAATAAAAGAGCTACAATCTAAAAGAAGAATTTTGTGAAAAAAAAGTTTACATAGGTAGCTGGAAATCGTTTGTGTCAGAGCCTAAGACTACCCTAACCTTTAAATTTGATTCGATTGATGCCGCCTTGGCAGATCTGAAAGCTGGTCGCGTCATCGTGGTGGTAGATGACGAAAATAGAGAAAATGAAGGCGACTTAATTTGTGCCGCCCAATTTGCTACCCCCGACATGATCAATTTTATGGCGGTGGAAGCCAGAGGACTAATTTGCCTGGCGATGACTGGCGATCGCTTGGATGAATTGAACTTGCCATTGATGGTGAGTAATATAACTGATACTAACCAAACAGCTTTCACTGTCAGTATAGACGCTGGTCCACAATTGGGCGTAACGACTGGCATCTCAGCAGAAGACCGCGCCCGCACAATCCAAGTAGCTCTCAACCCAGCGACAAAACCCGAAGATTTACGTCGTCCTGGTCACATTTTCCCGATTCGAGCAAAACAGGGTGGCGTGCTAAAACGAGCAGGACATACGGAAGCGGCTGTTGATTTATCCCGACTTGCTGGACTATACCCCGCTGGGGTAATTTGTGAAATTCAAAACTCCGATGGTTCAATGGCGCGGTTAAACCAGTTAATCGAATATGCCAAAACTCATAAACTGAAAATTATTAGCATTGCGGATTTAATTAGTTACCGTCTACAACACGATCGCTTGGTGATTCGCGAAACTATTACCGAACTACCCACCCAATTCGGTCATTTCCGCATTTACGGTTATCGCCACACCTTGGATAATCACGAACACGTAGCAGTTGTTAAGGGCGACCCTGCAACCTTCCAAGATGAAGCGGTGATGGTGCGGATGCACTCAGAATGCTTAACTGGCGATGCTTTGGGTTCTTTGCGCTGTGACTGTCGAATGCAGCTACAAGCAGCATTGAAAATGATTGAATCTGCCGGTCAAGGTGTCGTTGTTTACCTGCGGCAAGAAGGACGGGGAATCGGATTAATTAATAAGCTCAAAGCCTACTCGTTGCAGGATATGGGGCTGGATACGGTAGAAGCGAATGAGCGTCTAGGTTTTCCCGCTGACCTGCGAGACTATGGTATGGGGGCGCAAATGCTCATGGATTTGGGTATTAAAAAAATCCGCCTAATTACGAATAACCCCCGAAAAATTGCCGGTGTTAAGGGCTATGGGTTGGAAGTTGTTGATCGTGTGCCGCTGTTGATTGAGGCCACTGACTACAATTCTTATTACCTAGCGACGAAAGCGCAAAAGCTGGGTCACATGCTGTTACAAACTTATCTGGTGACAGTGGCAATTCATTGGCTAGATGACCCGCAATTAGTGACCCTACGCTATGAACGTTTAGAGAAACTGCGGCATTTAGCGAAAATTAATGATTTATTGTTACAGGAAGAAGCGCGTCCATTAGCGATCGCACTTTTTGACAAACCATCCTTAACTGTGCATCTCGGCTTTGATCAAGCCAAAGTCGCTGACGCTGATTGGTTTGAACAGACTGGACATCCTTACCTGCAAGCAATATTCCAAATTTTAGATGATCTGGTGACTTTGCCATACGTCCAGAAGGTAGAATTTCTCATCTCTCCTGGTAGCGATCCCCTGAGTAACTTGCAAGTGCAACTAGACCGAGAGATATTCGCCCCTAAGACTGTACCATCTTCAATATGCGATCGCTTGGAGACACAGCAAATTTACAGCTTTAGCCAATAGCCAAAAAGCATTTCCTCAATTTCCATCTATTCGTAGGGGCACAGCAATGCTGTGCCCCTACACCGTATTGCATCTAAACAAGAACTGCTATAGTTTTTTAAAGCTATTTGTTGATCACGCCTGTATGCTTAAATCAGCCCATAACCACAGTTTAAGTATTAGGCTAACTTGCTAAACTAGCTACTTAACCCATCAAGTTGTATAATTTTTATTATTATAACAATTCATGGGTTATACCAATTTTATGCGAGGCTGCACAGAATGATGAAATCAATTTAATTATCCATCTTTATCTGCGTTTATCTGCGTTTAATTTTTTTTAATATCTTATTATATCCAACTTCATATCAATTTGGTATTATCTAATCAAGAATCTAGAGATGATTATTTAATTGTAGTTGAAGGAGAAACAGAACAGAACTATTTCGAGTTACTCAAACAAATCGAATCTAGGACTAACGACAACAATTGATATTAAAGTTTATCCAGTTGGTTGTAGTGCTCCTCTAGAAATCATTAACGAAGCTTACAGGTTATTTCAAGATAATATACAAGACAGTAAAAAAGGCATTAAACTAAAATTTGCTAAAGTGGTTTGTGTATTTGTGCTTTTAGGGATAAACAGGACAAAAAGGACAAGATATACCTCACAAGATAGGCGGCCACTTTATCCCTCGTTTTTGGGATGCTTTAGAGCCATTCCGCTTGACAAGAGTGAGCAGTTTCCCTAACACCTTACAAAAGCACAGGCCCCAAATTTTAGGCGTGAGACTTTCCCCGCTGGCATTCTTCCCGGCGCGACTCGCTCAACTAGCGATTGCCTACGGCGGGCGGTTACGCCATCGCCATTTTCCCTCAAGAATTTTTCCCCGGCATTTTTACCAATCCCCAATCCCTAATTCCCCATATCGCTAAAAACGCGATTTAAGTTTGATAAATTCTATAAATATAGAATCCACCGTACAGCACCCCACACTACTTTAAACACTAATAATCTAACTTGGACTGCGGACACACCAAAATTACACCTAAAGTTACCCTTTAACCCAACGGCTGTAACTCTTGCACCACAAAGTTTTAGACCGTCCCACACCCCACAGCTTTCTATTTATATATAATCCCCAGGGTATGGGACATATCACTCAATGGTTTATCCTTTCTTTCCTGTTATAGTTGCCTACATCTGTACTACATAACTTTTCAAAAAACCAATCTACATTTTTCCTGGGTAGTTTAACTCAACCCTCTTAAACCCCTATTACCGCCCCCCTTACCTCTACATGGCTTCTCTGTATCCGCTCAATAATTGGAGGCGGACTACCTGCTAACCTATTTACCCCAATTTATTGAGCGATTACAATTAAACTTATATTTTTTACTTCACATAGAGCGACATCAACGCAAGCTATTGTAAAACTTAGTCAATTGACAGAGCCAACAGATGAAAGATAATATGCCAATTCCCGAACCACAGCGTTCTTTTTTAGAAAAGATGCTTGTAAAGTTGCAGACTGATGAACGCTTATTAGGTGTGGCGATCGCTGGCTCTTATTTAAGAGGAGAAATGGATGAGTATTCTGATTTAGATTTAATAATTGTTGTAGATGATGTTCATTACCAAAATATTTTACAAGAGCGCCAAAATTTTGCCAGTCAATTTGGTTCATTGTTAGCAGCTTTTACTGGCGAACACGTCGGTGAACCGAGATTGTTAATTTGTCTTTACAACAATCCTTTAGTACACGTTGATTTAAAGTTTTTACTTTTACAAGATTTCACAACAGACCGAGTAGAAAATCCGGTGGTTTTGTGGGAGCAAGAAAATTTACTGACAATAGCTATTGCCAATAACCCATGTCACTATCCACCGATTGATTTGCAATGGATTGAAGACCGCTTTTGGGTATGGGTACACTACTGCGCCGCTAGATTAGGTAGAGGTGAACTCTTTGAAGCCCTTGATTTTTTAGCGTTTCTCCGGGCGCAGATTTTAGCACCATTGGCTAAAGTTGAGGCAGGGCGACTACCGCGTGGAGTTAGAAATCTAGAGAAAGAAATTCCACTCCGGCTTGGAGATTTTTACCAGACTATTGCTGCTCAACACAATCAGCATGAAATTGCTCAAGTGCTACAAAACAGTATTCACTTTTATCGCCAGTTGCGAGATGCGTTAAAGTTCCCGACTTTGGTGGTGCGATCGCAAGCGGAAGTTGCCTCCACCGAATATCTACAAAAAGTTATTGAGAATTTCTGATAGCGTTAATCAGGTATTTTCCGACATCCTCCGAAACTGGTGATAGCATCGACAGCGCCGCCGCCGCTCCCAACACTTGCTCATCGCTCACTTCCAAGTATCTTTGCAGCTGCTCTAAATTCCTATGCCCCGATATTTCCTGAATGACTCTCAGTGTGCTTTTAGGGATAAAAAGGACAAAAAGGACAAGATATACCTCACAAGATAGGCGGCCACTTTATCCCTCGTTTTTGGGATGCTTTAGAGCCATTCCGCTTGACAAGAGTGAGCAGTTTCCCTAACACCGTACAAAAGCATCAAAGAAGGCTCAATTCTTATGCCAAAAAGACTTTTGAGTCATATCTTGACCGCTTTGAGGCATATCCTATAACAAAAGTTTAAATTATGTCCAAAATAGGTATGTTTTGATACTTACTATTTTAAACAAGAACAAACAAAACTCGTAGTCGCATTATGGCTCACAAATCAAACCTGCGGTCATGATTTGACTCACAACTTTATACTGCTTGTGTGCTGTATGCGCCGAAATTACGTGACGCTGCGGTCATTTTATGGCTCAAAAAGTGGTCAAGATATGCCTAAAGTCACAGTATTTGACGATGATAATAAACCAGAGAAATATTATGTTTATGTATTTAGTTCGCGCAGGCAGACTATCCCTACGGGACGCTACGCGAACGTTTGTGTAGCCAAGCCACTGCGTTGGGGAGGCAGCGCGGTGGTGAGGCAGCGCGGTCTTGGGGGTTTCCCCCATGAGCGACTGCCGAAAGGGTTCCCCGGCATAAAGCGACTGCCGTCGGCTCCGCCGACTTGTTCGCGCAGCGTCTCCCCTTGGGAGAAGCATGTGGCGCGCGACTTCTAGTCGTTAGGGCTTTTTCACCGTATTAGCCGTATTAATTGGTTTTAGCTGCCGAAAAGCACGAAGTGAATTAAAAAACCTGTTGAAATCAAAACTTATCGGGTCAACTTTCTTTCCTGAATGGTCTACTATTTTGTGAGTAGTAATGCGCTCATCAGGAACTTGACTTTGAGCAATTAACCAAGCCAAAGAATTATATTGAGCTTCACTATATCCGCTGTGGGTTGATATTTTGCTATCTCCCCAAGCATCGGGTGGCGTTTCCAAAGAAACATGATAAGCAAAATTATTGACAGATGGTGGCAAATTGGGATTAGTTTGCACAGTTTCCGCACCATTAACCCCATAAAAGATAGAATTAGCAGCACCAAAAGCCCGCTTAGAAGGTGGGACTAAATAAATCACCGTGCCATCTTGCCTAATCATAGCGTGATAACTTGCTTGGACACTTTCATCACTATGGGGAGTTTGAAAAAAATTAATCGCACTAGAAGCAGAATTACTAGTTTCATGAATAACGATAATCGCTTGATTATTCACAGGTACGCCATTAACATCTTGAGCATACCGTTCTCCATAATTGCTAGGATGAACCGCAACCGCTGCAAAACTAGGTTTGTATCTAGCAAAAGCTTGAGTAGTTGTATATCTGGCAACAATCTTATTCGTCTTCTGCGGAGATTTAGGCAAACTTTGAGATTTATCTCCTGAAGCTGTCGCTGATTGAAGTTGCACAGTTGGGTATTGATTCCAGACTGTATCATCTGGGTTTAATGTTGCTGTCTGATTTTTTAGTTGTGCCCCTTTGCCGATAAACAACGCCAAAATCAAAGCAGCGAACATCAAAAAAATTAGCATTACTCTAGTTGCCCAATCTCTAAATCTCATTTTTTATACTTATAAAACTGCTGAAAGTAATATTAATATGTTGATTATATCGAAAGAAAGTAGCCTAGTATACTGAAAGCATGTTAGATATTTTTTTCTACCTCTTCCTCTATCTATAGGGTTATTTTAATACTATCAAGACCATTTTAAACGCTTCAGCTCTATCACATCTCGATAATTTTAAAATACCATCTTCACACCTTGCAACTAAGTATAGCAACGTAAATAATTAAAGGTTTGTAGTAAGGGCTTCAGCCCTCACTACGAGCGAATTTCAACATTTTTTACTTTAGCTAACATAGTTTGATCTATTTTCACCTACTTACTTAGAGCGCTTCTTGCTTGTATGCAACCCACTCTAAACCTTGTCCTACAAATATAGAGACAATGCAGGCAACATCGCTACACTCAAAAATCATATTAACGCTTATATTCTGCTGCATGGTGTTCGCATAGCCAAAGGTAATGTCCCTAGGCACGAATCATGTTTAATGACACAAACCATACCCTATATTCAGAACTGGCAAGATGCCCATCCCACAAAACAATCAAAATCATTGTGCAAATATGTAAGGACATAATTTAAAATTATAGGGATTGCTGATTAGGAGTATGAATTTAGTCTCACGCACTCGTAGCAAAGGCGCAACAAAGATCAGAGTTTTAAAGACTTGATTTAGGAATTTCATACTTTAATTCAGCAACGCCAAATTATAAATAGATAGGATGGCAAATGCATTACTATCTGTACATCTCTAATCGATTTTTCTCACTAATCCAGTAATCTGGCAACCAAAAAATATTGATATTCATCAAAATAGCCGCAGGTGTAAAAGTGTCAAATTCTCCCATTTCTAAATGCTTGGGGGGAATTAAACCAAAGACTTCATCATTAAGCATTACTTCTAAAAGTATTTCCTCAAACTCAACTTTAAATTCATTGAGACGAATGCAGTGAATTCCCTTCTCATCTTCATAATATTCATATTCACTGGGTAAAAATGGTGAAGGTTTAATCTCTTCCTTCAAATACTCTAGCCGTTCAAACTCCCTGATGGGGATGATAGCTGCAACTTCTTCCTCACCTTTAAGCAAGACAAAGCGCTTTCCCTCCAACATCACGCCGCTGAGGATTTCCAGCAAGTTACCCCTTACTTCCTCAGTCGTTAAGCGGATAAACCCTTCATTTTCATTCATATCACCTTCCCACATACCCAATTTCTGAAAGTTCTGTCCAAAATATCAATATTTTGGAAAATAATGAATTAAGTCGAATATAGCGGTTCTCGATTGAATCAAGTACACTGCGTCACCTAACCCCCTAACCCCCTTCCCTAAGAGGGAATGGGGAAAAAACAATGTAGAGACGTTGCATGCAACGTCTCTAGATAAACAGGAGAGAGGTCAGTGTGTATTTCATCCAAACGAGAAGCAGTATATAACAAGACTAGTTCAATTTTCTTGTAGAAAATATGACTCATCCTTTTCTTGAACGCCTACATAGTCCAGAACGTCCTGTTATCGTCTTTGACGGTGCAATGGGAACTAACCTGCAAACCCAAAATCTGACTGCTGAGGACTTCGGAGGCCCCCAGTATGAAGGTTGTAACGAATACCTAATCCACACAAAGCCGGAAGCTGTCGCCAAGGTTCACCGTGACTTTCTCGCCGCTGGTGCTGATGTGATTGAAACGGATACCTTTGGCGCTACCTCCATTGTCTTGGCAGAATATGACTTGGCAGATCAGGTTTATTATCTAAATAAGAAAGCCGTAGAACTGGCTAAAAGTGTCGCCGCTGAATTTTCCACTCCCGAAAAACCCCGATTTGTGGCGGGTTCCATTGGCCCCACAACCAAACTCCCTACCTTGGGACATATTGACTTCGACACCTTGAAAGCATCTTTTGCGGAACAAGCAGAAGCGCTGTGGGATGGTGGTGTGGATATATTTCTCGTGGAAACTTGCCAAGATGTGCTGCAAATCAAAGCGGCGCTAAATGGAATTGAGGAAGTTTTTGCTCGCAAGGGAGAAAGACGTCCGTTGATGGTTTCTGTGACAATGGAAAGTATGGGGACAATGCTGGTGGGAACAGAAATCAGCGCTGTCCTGACGATTTTGGCACCTTTCCCCATTGATATTCTCGGTCTGAATTGTGCCACTGGCCCAGATTTGATGAAGCCACATATCAAATATCTGTCAGAACATTCGCCTTTTACTGTTTCTTGTGTTCCCAATGCGGGTTTACCGGAAAACGTCGGCGGTCAAGCACACTACCGCCTGACACCGATGGAATTACGGATGTCGTTGATGCATTTTGTTGAAGATTTGGGTGTCCAAGTGATTGGGGGTTGCTGTGGGACGCGTCCAGAACACATTCAACAGTTGGCAGAAATCGCTAAAGACTTGAAGCCAAAGGTGAGACAGCCGAGTTTAGAACCGGCAGCGGCATCAATTTATTCTACTCAACCCTACGACCAAGATAATTCTTTCTTGATTGTTGGCGAACGTCTTAACGCCAGTGGTTCTAAAAAGTGCCGCGATTTGCTGAATGGGGAAGACTGGAATGGACTGGTGTCAATGGCGCGGGAACAAGTGAAGGAAGGCGCACACATCCTCGATGTTAACGTCGATTATGTGGGACGTGATGGCGTGCGTGATATGCACGAGTTGGTTTCCCGCGTTGTTAATAATGTGACACTGCCGCTGATGCTTGATTCCACGGAATGGGAAAAGATGGAGGCGGGGTTAAAGGTCGCGGGTGGTAAGTGTTTGCTGAATTCTACCAACTATGAAGACGGGGAACCGCGTTTTTTAAAGGTGTTGGAGTTGGCGAAAACTTACGGCGCGGGTGTGGTTATTGGTACAATTGATGAAGATGGCATGGCGCGGACGGCGGAGAAGAAATTTCAAATTGCCCAACGCGCCTATCGTCAAGTTGTCGAATATGGGATTGCTCCGACGGAAATATTCTTTGATACTCTAGCTTTACCTATTTCTACGGGGATTGAAGAAGACCGGGAAAACGCCAAAGCCACCATTACAGCTATTCGCCGCATTCGCCAAGAGTTGCCGGGATGTCATGTGATTTTGGGTGTGTCTAATATATCTTTTGGTTTAAACCCAGCGTCGCGCATTGTCCTGAATTCTGTATTTTTGCACGAAGCGATGACGGCGGGTATGGATGCGGCAATTGTCAGCGCTAGCAAGATTTTACCACTGTCTAAGATTAGCGATCGCCATCAAGAGATTTGTCGGCAGTTGATTTATGATCAGCGTCGGTTTGAGGGTGATGTCTGCGTATACGACCCCTTAGGAGAGCTTACCACGGTTTTTGCTGGGGTGACGACAAAACGCGATCGCTCCCTTGATGCCAGTTTACCCGTGGAAGAACGCCTGAAGCGTCATATTATCGATGGTGAACGCATCGGTTTAGAAGCACAACTGACAAAAGCCTTAGAACAATATCCCCCCTTAGAAATTATCAACACCTTTTTGCTGGATGGGATGAAAGTTGTCGGTGAGTTGTTCGGTTCTGGACAAATGCAACTACCTTTCGTTTTACAATCTGCCGAAACCATGAAAGCAGCCGTTGCTTATTTAGAACCTTTCATGGAAAAGTCAGAATCTGGCAATAATGCCAAAGGAACCTTTATCATCGCCACAGTCAAAGGTGATGTTCACGACATTGGTAAAAACTTGGTTGATATCATCTTATCTAACAACGGTTACAAGGTGATTAACCTGGGAATTAAACAATCGGTAGAAAACATCATTCAAGCTTACGAACAGCACAAAGCTGATTGTATTGCCATGAGTGGTTTGCTGGTGAAATCCACCGCTTTTATGAAAGAAAATTTGGAGGCATTCAACGAAAAAGGAATTACTGTTCCTGTAATTTTAGGCGGTGCAGCGTTGACTCCTAAATTTGTCTATGAAGATTGCCAAAACGCTTATCAGGGTAAGGTCGTTTATGGCAAAGACGCATTTTCTGATTTGCATTTCATGGATAAATTAATGCCTGCTAAAGTTGCAGGTAATTGGCAAGATTTGCAGGGTTTTTTGGATGAAGTGCCGGAAAATGGACATCAACCCAGTGGCGAAAATGGCGGGAAAGATTCCCACCCCACAAGGGAAAATGTTGATGTAATCAAAGAGGTTGATACCCGTCGGTCGGAAGCTGTGGCGATAGAAATTTCTCGTCCAACTCCGCCTTTTTGGGGAACGCAGTTGTTACAGCCAAGTGATTTTTCTCTTGAGGAATTATTCTGGTATTTAGATTTGCAAGCTTTGATTGCTGGACAGTGGCAATTCCGCAAACCTAAGGAGCAATCTAAGGAGGAATATCAGGCGTTTTTGGCTGAGAAAGTTTATCCGGTTCTGGAGAGTTGGAAGCAGCGAATTATTGAGGAAAATCTGTTGCATCCTCAAGTGGTTTATGGGTATTTCCCTTGTCAGTCTGAGGGGAATACTTTGTTGATTTATAATCCCAAAGATGTAGAGACGTTGCATGCAACGTCTCTACAACCCGTCACCACCTTCGAGTTTCCGAGACAGAAATCCCTACGCCGTTTGTGCATTGCAGATTTCTTTGCAACTAAGGAGTCGGGTGTAATTGATGTTTTTCCAATGCAGGCTGTGACTGTGGGAGATATTGCGACGGAGTTTGCTCAAAAGCTGTTTGCCAATAATCAATACACTGATTATCTGTATTTCCACGGTTTGGCGGTGCAGGTGGCGGAGGCTTTGGCTGAGTGGACACACGCCAGAATTCGCCGTGAGTTGGGTTTTGGTGCTGAGGAACCGGATAATATTCGGGATATGTTGGCGCAGCGTTATTCTGGTTCACGGTATAGTTTCGGCTATCCGGCTTGTCCGAATATCCAAGACCAATACAAGCAGTTGGAGTTGTTGGGGACTGACAGGATTAATCTATATATGGATGAAAGTGAGCAACTTTATCCTGAACAGTCTACAACGGCGATTATTGCTTATCACCCTGTAGCGAAGTATTTCAGCGCGTAGAACCCCACACCCCCTCCCCGCTGTTTCGTGGAGGGGGAATTAAATAATCAAATTAGCATAAAAAGAAACTCTATATAATGAGTAATAAATATTAAGGTCTTACACTGCTAAGAATTGTATTAGTCATTTCTATAAAAATATATAAATTGCATATTGTTGATACTTCTGCCACATACCAATTTTTGTTCAGCCAACTACCATTTTTTTTCCTGATGTAAACTTTCCCAGATGAAATATCTATACTTTCAACTTCTAACCAAGGTAATGTATTATTTTTGGCTTTAATTCCCTTTTTACTGATTGTGATTTCTCCAAAAGTAACCGATTGTCCTACACTATAATTAAACTTAAGGCTAGGCATCAAGTATTTAATAACTTCATGATTTAAATACTTACCCAATTCCTCATTAGCTATTATTTCATCAAGAATTATTGCGTTACCATCTTTAGTTTGAATTGTGTATTGATAACTCTTTCTGCCAGTGGGAATTACGAAGTATTGATAGTATTGAACACCATACTGCCACAATGCTACAATATCTTTAAAATTAATAATTTTTATGATATTGCTAGACTTGTAGACTAACCCATCTTCATATAAAAATAAACGTTCTCTCAGAATATCTACAATACCATATATTAAAAAGCCAGAGAATATAATACATCCTAATCCTATAATTGTTATCCAAGCTTCTTTGAATCCTCCAGATATAAGTTGTACTCCACCTATTATAAAAAATAATGCTATAACCATAGGCTGGATAAGCTTTCTTGAAATTTGCGGTTTAAATTCTTTAATTAGTTTTCCTAATGAATAATCTTCTAAATGCTGATTATTTTTATTACTCATTTATTTTTGTAATTTAAAAATACCATTTAAAATTTCTTATATTTATGTTACTCTATCTGGCTGATACAGGGCTATAATTAGAGCTATTTGATTCTTTCAAAGCCTACAATAATTTTTAGGTATTTAGTCCGCGTAGGCGGACTTTGTTTGTATAGCCGCGACTTCTAGTCGTTAGGGCTTATTTTCCTAGAAAAAACGGGTTATTATGGATAAACGGCGTTTGAAAAAACTGCTAATTGGTGATTTTACTTGGAAACGATTGATCACATCTCTAGCTTTTATCTATATATTTTTTGCTGCCTATGTCTATTTTCGGGCAGATAGTATGATTTTTTTGCCGCAACCCTCTAGCTATCAAGATAGTCAGAAAATACTCAAGCTAACAAGTGCTGAAAAAACGAATATTTCCGCAGTGCATTTGTTGAATGCTCAAGCTAAGTATACTATTCTTTATGCTCATGGCAATGCCGAAGATTTAGGAGATATCCAACAAGTACTGCAAAAATTACGCGATTTTGGTTTTAATGTTTTTGCTTATGATTATCGCGGCTATGGGACAAGTGAGGGAACGCCTACAGAAAATCATGCTTATCAAGATATTGATACTGCTTACAATTATTTGACCCAAAATCTCAAGATTCCACCGCAGCAGATTATTGTATTTGGTCGTTCTGTTGGTGCTGGTTCAGCAGTAGATTTAGCAGCACGAAAACCAGTTGCAGGTTTAATTATTGAAAGCGCCTTTGTTTCGGCATTTCGAGTTATTGTACCTTTCCCAATTTTGCCTTTTGATAAGTTTAGCAATTTGGGCAAAATTAAAAGAGTGAAGTGTCCGGTATTAGTGATGCATGGTAAAGCGGATGAAATTATTCCTTTTACTCATGGAGAAAAATTATTTGCTGCTGCCAAGTCGCCAAAACTTTTTTTATGGGTGGAGGAAGCGACACATAATGATTTTATCTGGGTGGCGGGAGAAAGGTATGGAAAAACTTTGCAGGAGTTTGTGAAGTTAGTAAATATGTCAACTTAATTAAAAACGAAATAATCCTAGGGTGCGTTGTCGTACGTTGGTGTCAACTTAAAAAGAAAAACTTTGTAAAATCTGGGTTTCACGCCTTCTCGTTCTCATACTCTGTATGGGAATGAATTCTAGAAGGATCGGACTGGGCGTGACAGTAGAGGCTCTGCCTCTATGATGACATTCCCAGTCGGAGACTGGGAACGAGATATGGTAAGAATTTGCGCTTAAATTGACACCAATGCGCCGTAAAATGCGCCGTAACACCACTTTAGATATTACGTTTTTTTAGAAGGTTTTTTAAGCGCCCCTCAACTGTGCCTCAGAAACCCAAGCGCTGTGAAACCCATAGGGTACGCGTTGGGGAATTAACACCCGCGCCGCCGCTTCACCGGTCACATCTTGGGCATTCAGCACCACTAATTCAGAAGTTCCTTTACCTTCGTTGTGGACAAAAGTTATCAGCCAGCCATCATCTTCATCTGTGGCACCAGGACGGGGTGCAAACGCAGCTGCACCGCCATAGCATCCTTGTCTGAATGTATGAGTTTCGGACTTGCCGCTGTTGAGATCGTATTTAATTAGACCATCGAACAAAGGCAAGGTAGCATCTGCCCACTTACCAATGTAACCATATTGGGTTTTTTGTCCTAACAGGTTTTCGTTGACACAGGGAAATTCCCCTGGTGTATCATCTAGCATTTCTTCGCGGACTGTCCCTTTACTCAGGTTAAACCGCCACTGATGCAGGCGTGGGATATCTCCGTCTGGATCGGGTTGCATTCCTTCAGCAACTAAGACGTTTGTGGAACTCATGCGACAGGCAATAAGTACTATTTCATCTTCTTCTTCGTAGGCGTTGAGGGTATGGAAGACGTAGCAGGCAGGACTTTCAAACCAGCGGATGTTGCTGTTATTGCCGAAACGGGGGACAATACCAAAACGACTGGGGCGATCGCGCTCAAACAGCATCATCGGTTCTCCCCGTTGCATTCGTTTGCTGCTAAAAGTCAGCGGCAGATCCATAAAAATTGTGTAGTTTTCGGTGATAGCAAAATCGTGCATCATCACCCCTATAGGCAAGTCAATTGGCACTGTTGACAACAGTTCACCCTCGGCTGAAACCACACTATATTTTAGGTAAGGTGGTGTCAACGGAGAGTAGCCAAAGAACATCATCTCGCCGATCACTGGGTCTACCTTCGGATGGGCAGTAAAAGCAGAAACTAGCTTGTCATTGTAGGTGTACTCGCCAATTGTCTCTAACTCAGGAACTTTAATGGCATGAGGCGCTCCCCCTTCCCATAGCGCCAAAAGTTGCCCAGCGTGCCAAACAAGGGCAGTATTGGCAACATTTTTGTAAGGACCTTGGGGGTTTTCCATCTGCGGGGGTTCGGCAAATCCAGTCCAAAGGGCTTTACCTGCTGCTTGCTCAGTTTTCCATCCTGCTGTCTGGATGTAGCGATTGCGATAAGTGGCTTTGCCGTTGCTAATTTGCACTCCGTGCAACATCCCATCTCCGTCAAACCAGTGGTAATTACCCTTGGGTGACCATTGGGGGTTCGGGCCATTCCGGAGAAATATCCCCGATAGCTCAGGGGGTAGCTCACCAATTACTTGCAGGGTGTCAGTGGTAATTTCTGCGTGGACTGGGGCAAAGTTGCCATCGAGATATGGATTAACTGCGGTTGTTACCATTGTGTTGTTTGTCAAAGGGTGTGAATCTGAATAGTGGCACTTTTTTAATATTAGCGATGCACCATCGCGCGAGCGGGTGCTGTTGCCCTTTTTGTGCCTCGCAACACAATTTGGCAGCGGTTAAAGCGGCAATATTCACCTCTCTGACTGAGAATATCCTTGAAAATCGGTGAAAATCTACTGTGAGCCTAACTCTTTATTTCCTGCGTCACGGACAAACAGAATTCAGTCGCAATAATGCCTATTGCGGTGCGATCGACTCAGAACTTACCCCCGAAGGCTTGGAGATGGCACAGGCTTTTGCCGCTGCCTACAGTTCTACCCCTTGGAAGGCGGTTTTTTGCTCCCCCATGAAGCGAACTTTAGCCACAGCCAAACCCTTGTGTGCCGCAACTGGGATGCAACCAGAACTGCGAGATGGTTTGAAAGAAATTAACTATGGCCAGTGGGAGGGAAAAACCCCAGAAGAAATCAACCGCGAATATCATGATGATTATATTCGTTGGTCAGCCGACCCGGCTTGGAATGCCCCAACAGGTGGGGAAATGGCAGTGACAATTGCCGGACGCGCTATGCAGGTAATTGAAGAAATTAGGCAACTTTATCACAGTGGTAATGTGTTAATTGTTGCCCATAAAGCAACTATCAGAATTATTCTCTGTAGTTTACTGGGAATTGATGTCGGACGCTTCCGCTATCGTTGGGGATGCCCGGTTAGCTCGTTAAGTATTGTAGAATTTACCTCTCATGGGCCACTGTTGCAGGTTTTGGCAGACCGGACTCATTTGGGCGATCGCTTGCGGAATTTACCGGGGAGTTAAGGAATGTTTTGATGATTCCCAATATTGAAACGATTTTTTTACGACAAATGGCTTCAGGAGATCGCCTTTCTCTGCAAGTTTATCAATTTAAAGGCGCAAATCCTGGTAAAAAAGTTTACATTCAATCTAACCTGCACGGTGCAGAAATTGCTGGCAATGCCGTTATTCACCAACTAATCGAATTTTTGCTCTCACTAAATGTTACAGATTTAGCAGGGCAAATCTGGCTGGTTCCTGTTTGTAATCCAATGGGAGTAAATGCGCGTGCACACCATTTTTCTCCTGGTAGGTACTGTGCTTACGAATCCAAAGACTGGAATCGCATCTTTTGGGACTACGAAAAAGAAGCTGATGATTTAGCAGCTTTTACTCAACTTGATTGTGATCTAGAGGTCGTCCGACAAAATTATCTCACTGCAATTAAAGATAAATTTGCCAAAATTTTAGAAGAAACTAACTCCCCCGGTGGTATACCCTACACTGAGCAGTTTCGGAACAAACTCCAATCTCTCAGCTTAGATGCAGACTACCTAATTGACATACACAGTGCTACAAATCAAGGGTTAGACTACCTTTATTACTGCCAAAATCGAGCAGACAGCGCTAATTATTTCCTGCTGGATTTTGGCATATTACTGGATAAATATGATGGGGATGCTTTTGATGAGGCTTTTATCAAGCCTTGGTTAGCACTGGAAGCTGAGTTTCAAAAGCTGGGCAGAAATATCAAATTTGATCTAGAAGCTTGGACTCTGGAACTGGGTGCAGGAATGCAGATGAACCCTAATTCAGTCGCTAAAGGTGTGCGGGGGATAAAAAACTATTTAGCGCACAAAGGTGTGTTGCAAATCCCTGGCTTTCCTTTAGAGGAAACCAGATCGCATCAAATGTATTTTGCGGCCAGTAGCAAAAGAACAAGATACTATGCGATCGCAGGTGGCATGATTCAATCGAGAATTGCCTTGGGGAGTGCCGTAAAAACAGGCGAAAGACTGTATCAAATTCTCAGTTTTAATAAAGAAGGTCAATTACCCACTGTGATTGATGTCTGCGCTCAACAAGATGGATTAGTCTATGATGTCTCAACTAATCAGGCTGTAAATGAAGGCGAATTTGTACTAGGGATTATTTAGTAGTGCTGCGTTAATTGCTACCACCGACAAATTCCCGTGATTTGGGCTAATCATCTGCACACCTTCTCGGTCTCTCAAATCAATAGCGATGCCATGAGGTTCACCAGCGCTATACTGAGTTATAGGCGTGATAACAGTAATTTTATGTCTGTTTTGTGTCTAAGCAAAAAACCAATTTATCCAAGCTGTAACATAAGAGGGTTGAGCCAACGGTGACTAGTATTGATAATTACAACTTCTCTTTTTCAGGAGAAGTCACAATTCCCCAGGCTCCTCCTGAATTTAAATCGGGTTTTATCGGCATTATTGGTCGCCCTAATGTCGGTAAATCTACTTTGATGAATCACATAGTCGGGCAAAAAATCGCCATTACATCACCAGTAGCCCAAACTACACGTAATCGCTTACGCGGGATTTTAACCACACCAGAGGCGCAACTAATTTTTGTCGATACCCCAGGAATTCATAAACCCCATCATCAATTAGGGGAAGTGCTGGTAAAAAATGCCAAGATTGCGATTGAGTCAGTAGATGTGTTGCTGTTCGTTGTCGATGGTACGGTGGCTTGTGGTTCTGGCGATCGCTATGTTGCCGAATTGCTGTGTCGCAGCGAAACGTCGGTGATTTTGGGGATCAATAAAATCGACGAACAACCGACAGTTACCGAGTTTATCGATGATAGTTACGCTCAGTTAGCCTCCACCCATCACTGGCAAACTGTGAAATTTTCTGCTAAGACTGGCGATGGATTACCGCAGCTGCAAGAGTTGTTAATTAAAGATTTAGAACGCGGGCCGATGTACTACCCGCCGGATTTAGTCACTGATCAGCCAGAACGTTTTATTATGGGTGAGTTGATTCGCGAACAGATTTTGCTGCTGACGCGAGAAGAAGTACCCCATTCAGTAGCGATCGCCATTGACAAAGTCGAAGAAACCCCCAGCATTACCCGTGTACTGGCTACGATCAATGTCGAGCGGGATTCCCAAAAAGGCATTCTCATTGGCAAAGGTGGTGCAATGCTTAAAGCCATTGGTAGTGAAGCTCGCGAACAAATCCAAAAGCTGATCGCAGGTAAAGTCTACCTAGAACTATTTGTCAAAGTTCAACCAAAATGGCGTCAGTCACGGATGACTTTAGCAGAATTGGGATATCGGGTAGAAGAGTAAAGAATTTAGGACAACCCACAATCAGGGACTTCCAAATAAAAAAATATCCCAAAACTGACGCAAAAATCCTCTCTATTTCTCCTGTCTCTGTGTTCTCTGTGCCTCTGCGGTTCGTTTATTTGGATAATTTATTTCTTGGAAACCCCTTAACAAATGACGAACCTAAATTTGCCGGCGGATAAGTCCCCTTTGCGCTTGTTAATTGTCGAAGATGATCCAATGATGCAACTGGGGCTAGAACAATCATTAATGGCTCAACCCCAATTGGAGATCGTCGGCCAAGCAGAAGACGGTTATTTAGGTGTGCAACTAGCACTACAACTGAAACCTGATTTGGTGGTGATGGATATTGGCTTACCCCGACTCGATGGCATTGCTGCGACACAGCAAATTAAAGCAGCGCTACCAGAAACTCATGTAGTCATGCTGACATCTCATCAAACAGAAACGGAAATTATCGCCGCTCTATCTAGCGGTGCAGACGCATATTGCATCAAAGGTGCAAGTATAGAACGACTGTTGAGTGCGATCGCTGCCGCAGTTGATGGTGCAGCCTACCTCGATCCCCAAATTGCCCGGCGAGTAATAGACAATCTTAAACCACCCTCAATCATCAACAACACCGCCAACTTATCTGGACGCGAGTTAGAAGTGTTGAAACTGATAGTAGATGGATTGAGCAACCCAGAAATTGCCGCAAAACTCTATCTCAGTCCCAACACCGTGAAAACACACGTCCGGGGGATTATGAACAAACTTGCAGTTGACGATCGCGTCAAAGCAGCAGTTGTCGCCCTCCGTTCCGGATTAGTTTGATTTTCTAATGCTCCAGAAACCTGAAAGATCATCAGCTAAGGGCAAGTTATCAAACTCAGGGACGATGAAAATTAGCCACTAAATTGCCAAAATAACCCTAGAATGCGTGATATTTAAGCCATAGGCAGTGTTAGCATCGCTCTGCTGCCTGAACTTGGTTTCCCTGGACAAACGGCAGATCGCAAAGAATTAAGAGGCAGCATGATTAAATCTTGGATGATAATTGGGGCAGTGGCTTTTTTAGTTGCCTCAGCAGCTAACTTGATTACGCCGAGCGATCGCCAATGGTTCAAGCGCTTACAACGTCCCAGATGGCTAACCTTTGAAGCCGCAATTCCCCTGATCTGGACTGTGATCTTTATCTGCGGCGCTTGGTCAGCTTATATTGTTTGGGAACACAACCCAGGAACCAGCACCACAGAGTTAATGATGGGTTTATACCTGCTTCTGGAAATTTTTACCATAGCTTACACTCCTGTAATGTTCAGGCTTCGCAGTCTGAAAGTAGGGACAATTCTCGGTGCTACAGGTTTTATCATCTGTGTTTTAGTTACCCTTGCAGTCTTACCGATTTCTGGTTGGGCAGCATTATTACTAGTTCCTTATTTACTCTGGAGTCCCATTGGCACTTATACCACTTGGCTAATGAGTAAACTTAATCCTGAAGATGCTTAATTCGGTACTGAGATTCCCACCACTAAATCCTCAAGATGCTTAAAACTGCACCTAGGCCAAACGTCCATAACTCGCTGTCACAGGATTAGCTGGATTTGATTGATTATGCAACCAAGCCCACATTTGATCACCAAATGAAAAATGCCACCACTCTCTTGGATTGCGTTCAAATCCAGCTTTTAGCATCACATCCAGCAATAATTGACGGTTAGCATGATACTGCTGATCACTATCAGCATAATAATCGGGATGCGATCGCGCCGACATCTCATCAATCGGCGAACCCATATTCACAATATTTCCCCCAGCATCCACCAGATTGATATCCACCGCCCCCCCCGTACTGTGAGGAGGCGGAGTTTTTTCATCCAAACTCGGTGCAGCCCAAATCTCATAAACCACCCGCCAAATCTCCTCACGTTGCTGGGGTGACAAATCCGCCTCAATCAATCCCCTTTCCCGCAACGCCAACCCAAAACTATAATCAACCATAAACTGCTGCACAGCCACCGGACGATAAGCATCAAAAATTTGAATCCGCCAATCAGGACGCAGCAATTGTAAAAAATTTTGCGCTGACAACAACCGTTCGACCACACTTTGGCGGAGATAATAAGGCGAGTATTCCCCGTAATTAGCACCTAATTTTTCATAAGGATGAGGAGATTCCACCGCAAACAGTTCTAAAGGAATCTCTACTAATGGTTCGCCACATTCAATAATCGTGACTTGATGATAAGGTCGCATTTTCTTGAAAATTACAATAGTTAATTAGTCTAACTTACGTATACATACTATAGACAACTTCTGTAGGAATTGTATTCTATATTGCAAGTGCAATATATAAAGGCTAAAAAATGCAACATTCTGAAAGAGAAATTACCCTTAACGTAAAGCCCCGTCCTCTCCGCCTCGTTTATTTAGTTCGCAACAGAGAAGATTTAATCAACGCAGTAACTCTCTACACTCATGTATGGGGTAGTGCGGCAAATGCTATTTTACCCATACCTGAGAATGATACAGAAACAAATGCTTTTAAAGAGACTCTAAAGTAGATAAATCCTGATTATATTTCTTATCCCACAGAAGAACTTTTACCTGATATAGTCACAATTCTACATGAATCACCAGCTTGGGTAGATCCTATTACTACTGAAGAAGTTCATATGGATAACCGAGGATCAGATATTATTTCTGCTTTGATAGAGCAAAAAGCAGAAAATATAATAGATCAAAATGCAAATTTATGTGAGGCTGCACAGAATGATGAAATCAATTTAATTATCCATCTTTATCTGCGTTTATCTGCGTTTATCTGCGGTTAATTCTTTTTCATATCTTATTCTATGCTGTTGTAGCTGATGCTGCACAGAACGCGAAAGAACTAGGCATTGGTGTACATCTAGCTCTCAATGGAAAACTTCACCTCAATGGAAGTGTGAATGAAACTAAGCTTTGGGAAGTAAGAATCGACCAACTACAGGTTGCTGAAACCCATCCAGACCAGGAGTATTTTGTTGGAGAGTCACCTAATCAATTTGGTGGTTTTAGAAGCTCAACAGAATCTTTTAATCAAGATGTTTTACGCCGTTGGGAACAAGAAATGGGTATTTAATCCGGCTGATCTGTCACCTACAATCATTCCTAGCACTGTTACAGCAGTTATCATCTAGCCCCCACCCTTCCACTCTTCTTTGCGCTTTTGCGTGAGACAAAAAATTATTCATCTTCACAACAAGACGATTTTACCGCCTTCTCCGGCACCGGATCATAACCCCCCGGATGAAACGGATGACAGCGCAAAATCCGCCGAGTAGCCATCCAGCCACCGCGCAAGACCCCAAAACGTTCAACTGCTTCCATCGCATACATCGAACAAGTTGGTTGAAAGCGACAAGTCGGGGGAAACAACGGCGAAATAAACATTCGATAGCCTTTAATCAGCCAAATCAATAATATTTTCATATCCGCCCAAATCTAATAAAGTGGTAACAAAGGTCAAAATTTCTCAGAAGCATCTTTGTTGAGTACATTTGCCGGTTTAGAGTTCATTCCCCCCTTATGGCTGCAAATTGCACCTGCTGCAATTTGGGTTTTGTTCATTATCCTCCTCGCTTGGGCGGTAAGTCACTTTACCAATAGCGAACCCGAAATCATCCGCAAAATAGTTCATATTGGCACCGGTCATGTAATACTCATCGCTTGGTGGCTAGATATCCCCGCCAGCGTAGGGATTACAGCTTCAATTTTAGCGAGTGCTATCACCTTATTGTCTTACCTCTTGCCAATTCTCCCCGGTATTAATAGCGTCGGCCGCCAAAGTTTAGGAACATTTTTTTACGCCGTCAGCATCGGCGTTTTAGTTGCTTGCTTTTGGCACTTGCAACAACCCCAGTACGCCGCCCTAGGCATTATGATTATGGCCTGGGGAGACGGACTAGCAGCCTTAATTGGGCAGCGCTTTGGTAAACATAAGTATAAAATTTTCGGGTCACAAAAAAGTTGGGAAGGTTCTCTAACAATGACCCTCGTTAGCTATCTCGTCTGTAGTTTAATTTTACTAGGAACACAAGGAAACATTTGGCAAACTTGGGTGATATCACTGTTAGTAGCAGTTATCGCCACTGCTTTAGAAGCATTTTCGTTTCTGGGTATTGACAATTTGACAGTTCCTCTAGGTAGTGCAGCACTAGCTTTTAGCTTAACTCAGCTACTAGCAATTAACTGATTGATAAATAGTTGTTCTTGTAGGTATTTAGCAGAGTTAGCAGAGATTTATTTGCTATTTAAATTCCCAAATAACCCCCTAGAGAGACTTTATCCTGGGGGTTTATTGTTTTTACTATAGTCTGTAAATAAAATTCCAAAATCAAAAACCAGTTTTCACCTCTAACCAAATTTTAGATTGAATCATCAAAATCCAAAATTTAAAAAAGGTTTTAGAGCAACTAAATTTAGTTATGCATAAAAAACAATCCGCTTGTTTTTAAGACCATCAACTAATGTAGAGACTGTACTGTAAGGTCTCTACATCACTGTATTGGGATAAAAAAGAGATATTTTTCTTAAATCAAGCCCCTGTACTGACAATACGGTTCGGATAAGATTCCCCCGCCTGCGGCGACCCCCTGAACAAGGGGGTAAAAGAGCCTTAAAAGCCCCCCTTTTTAAGGGGGGTTGGGGGGATCTTCGATAGATTCAAACGTTAACCGAATCGTATTGCCTGTATTGAGGTATTGAGTCAATCTAAAATACTGGAATTAATTGACAAAAGTCAATGTTATGAAAGTGCAACCATAGATAAATTAAAGATGCACAACCATAAATATTATGTATTTATTTGTGTGCATCTGTGGTTTTTAATATTCCGAGACCGTATTTTTGCCAGAAGCCGAATATACCATTGCTAAACTTATCACCTCAGAGAGAGTGGGATTAAGCCTTTGCTCAATTTATATAGGAAATAAGTACGGTAATTTACCGGGTTAGAAAATTAATTTTTCTTAAAAAAATGAGCTTTTTTAATTATTCAAAACCACCCCTGTGCCGTAAGCAGTTAACTGTGGAAATTGAACAATTGGAAGGACTGTGGTGCGTTAACTGGCAAATTGGCAAAATTCCGCTTTATTCGACATTTTACACTCGCGTTGATCAAGCTTGTATATTTTGGAGTTTGTTACTTATACCGATATTTATGACTGCCCAATTTATCCCTATTAGCTGGAATTTACAAGCTACTTTATGGTCAATTCTCAGTTGTACTGGTATCACCGTCATGGTAATTTTGACTAGCCATTGGGTAAATGTAAAACGAGTAAGCTGGTTACTATATTGTTGGATAATCCTCATGCTATTTGGGGTGATATTAACTGATTTGAGTATTTTTCTCGGCTGGGGGGAAATATTAATACACCTCTGTCCATTGTGGTTAGGGTTGAGTACACTTGGCTACTTGTGTACAGGGTTAGCAGTGCGATCGCGTGCCTTCATTTTCACCAGCATCTTTCACCTACTGGGAATTTTAATCTTGCCTTATATCGGTACTTGGCAGTTTATCGGTACTGGCACTCTGATGGTTTTCTGCTTATTAATCTTAGCTGAATTTCAGTGGGACTGCTGATAAAAGGACGAAGTATGAATGTTTTGATCTTTCTCTTCTAGGAAGACTAGAAATGATAGCGAGAATTGAAGAATTGAATATTTAACTGATCTGTATCTTTGTATCTCTGTTAATAGGTAATTGGTTAGTAGCCAGTTATCAATTACCTATTACTTAGGAACAAAAGTAATTAGCCGGACATGATATTACTTGTAAACTACTGGTCGCAGCTTGGCAATAACCGTGTTTATTTTCATGAATTTGGCAAATTTTTGGAAAAATATTCAATATTTACCATGACTACTCTCAGGATATTTGTCTGGCAAAAACACATAAAAGTTTTTTTTATATCTACTTTTAGAAGTAAACATTTAAGTTTTAATTCAGCCTCTAGATTTATGAATTCCTGGGAGCCAGTGCGTATAGTTAAGTTCTTAGGTGGTCACACACCTAATGAAAGTAAGTGAGGCAAAGAATCATGTCTAATCTAATCATTTCATCTGAGCTGTTTGTCGTGTTATCTGATGAACAACAAGAACTTCTAGCTGGTGGTGCCGACTTTGAGTTGAGTAACAGCAATTTCGCGAACAGACTGGCAAATTTACAAGGGGCAACTGCTTCCGGACCGGGTGGTAGCACCGGTAACTCTTCCGCGATTAATAATGCAACTAATACCGCAGCACAAGATTTCTTGGGCTTGGGTGGAACCATTCCTACAGGCATTGGCGCATTGGCTCCTGCACCTGAACTTGGTGTTGGTGTAGGTGCAGCGGCCCCAGAAGCAGCCGGTGGTGGTGGTGCTCCTACAGGCATCGTTGTTAACCCTGCCGGAACTTAGTCGGCGGAGTCTCAGCATTCCCATCGGGAACCCAAAAAATCAGCTGTCACACCAGAGTGCTTTCCACATTTAGGTAAGGAATAGTGAGTGGGGGTGATCAAACAATTAAGAATGAAGAATGAATCAATACTTTATAACATCGTACTTGGTCTTTCTTCCTTCTTTCTTCCCCTAGGTAAAATCTGCAATTTTGATTCCAAATAGTTAACTGTTGCAGAAGTCATCCTGCTTGGATTTCCAGAACAAAACGGTAAACAACGTTGTTGTTGTGGCACTAAACAAGCAGGGCGCTCAAGGTTTCTTGTCCTGATGTGGTGGCAGTAGCTGTAGATTCCAGAGACTTCTGTGATCTAACCTCTCGCACAACCCAATCGTCTTGCTGAATGGGTTTCTTAAAACTGTAGGGAGCAAGTCAGTCTCTGGAATCCTTTCGTTTATAAATATCTAATTGAGGCGAAGAATCATGTCAAATCAAATCAATTCATCCGAGTTGTTTGTCGCATTATCTGATGAACAACAAGAGCTTCTAGCTGGTGGTGCCGACTTTGAGCTGAGTAACAGCAATTTCGCGAACAGACTGGCAACTTTACAAGGGACAACTGCTTCCGGACCTGGTGGCAGCACAGGTAACTCTGCCGCGATTAATAATGCAACCAATACCGCAGCACAAGATTTCTTGGGCTTGGGTGGAACCATTCCTACGGGTATTGGCGCATTGGCTCCTGCACCTGAACTTGGTGTTGGTGAAGGTGTAGCCCCAGTAGCCCCAGTCCCCGGTGCAATAGCCGCAGTCCCCGGTGCAATAGCCGCAGTCCCACCAGCGGGTATCTAAGCATTCCCATCGGTAACCTAAAAAGTCAGCTGTCACACCAGAGTGCTTTGCACATTTAGGTAAGAAATAATGAGTGGGGATGATCAAACAATCAAGAATGAAGAATGAATCAATACTTTATCACATCGTACTTGGTCGTTCTTCTTTCTTCCCCTAGGCAAAATCTGCAATTTTGATTGCTAATAGCTAACTATTGCAGAGGTGATTCTGCTTGGTTTTCCAGAACAGAACGGTAAATAACGTTGTTGTTGTGGCACTAAACAAGAAGGGTGCTCAAGGTTTCTTCTCCTGATGTGGTGGCGGTAGCTGTAGATTCCAGAGACGTTCTGTCATCTACTTTTTCTCACAACCCAATCACAAGTCAGTCTCTGGAATCCTTTTTTTGAAATACCTCAGTTAGACTAAAAATCGTGTCAAATCAAATATTCGTATCTGATTTATCTGTCGGTGTTACCCTCCCAGCCGCAGGACTCAGTAGACCTGGATGCCTCTCAGGCGCTGGATGTGTCGTCTAAGTATTCCCGCAGATAACCCTTTCGCACCAACCAATTGTTTGGCTGAATGCGGCTCTTAACACTGTTTCCGCAAGCCAGTTTTTGGAATACTTTGCTTCAAAATATCTAAGTGAGGCTAACAATCATGTCAAATCCAATCAATGCATCCGAGTTGTTTGTCGCCTTATCTGATGAACAACAACAGTTACTAACTGGTGGCGCTGACTTTGAACTGAGTAATAGCAATTTCGCGAACAGAATTAACGCTTTACGGGGATCAACTGCCTCTGGACCGGGTGGCAGCTTCGCTAACTCCGCAGCAACTAGTAATATAACCAATACAGCGGCACAAGATTTCTTAGGTTTGGGTGGACTCATTCCTACAGACATAGGAGCTTTACCCCCCCCACCAACTCTTTAAGCTTCGCCACAGGCAGCAAAAAAAATCAGATGTCGCACCAAAGTGCTTCCTTGCATTTAGGCAGGCAAATGCATAGTTAACTTTGTTGTGGTTGTAGCGCATGACAAGATGGGCGCTCAAGCTTTCTTCTCTTTGTGCGTTGGCAGCAGGCATGGATTCCAGAAGCTCTCCAGTAATTTTCCCTTTTGCACAATGCCATCTTCTGGCTGAATGCGCCAAGGAAAACTTTGTCTGTGAATTGATATCTGGAATCCTGATTTTTCAAGATCACATCAGTAAGGTTAAGAATTATGTCGCATCTAATCATGGCTGTTGAGTTGTTTATTGAGTTATGTGATGAACAACAAGAGCTTCTAGTCGGTGGCGCCGACTCTGAGCTGAGTAAAAGCAATTTTACTCAAAGAGTCGTCAATCAACTGGGGACAACTACTTCGGGTCCTTTAGGCAACACTGCCAACTCAACTCTCCAGAATAATTACATCAGTAACTCTGCACAAGCTTTGTTAGGCTCTGGTGGAGCTATTCCTACAGGTATTGGTGCCTTAGCTCCTGCAACTCTACTTGGTGCAGATGATGCCCCATCTGCCGCTACAGGCCCACTCAACAGCACCACAAACTCAGGGCAAATATCCACTGTTGCCCCTTAAGAATTCCTACAAGTAATCACAGTTTCTTGCTCTCAAGAGACGGGGCTTACCGCCTCCCTCTCACCACTGGAAGTGTCTTAGCTTACCGCTGAAGAGAGTGTTTTTTATAATCATCCTTTTTGGATAACTCGATCATCAAAAAATGAATAAATTTTCCCGAACTCTAGCCAAAACTAGCTTTGTTAAGTCAGGTTAATCATCATGTCAGATCACATTATTGCATTCGAGTTGTTTGTCTCGTTATCTGATCAGCAACAAGAACTTTTCTCTGGTGGACAGAATCTTGCATTTGGCGGTGGTCAACCAATAAATCCTCTGGGTAACGCTATACGAGACGGTTCAGAACTTAAATTCTCCAAAAAAACTACGCAGGGGGCAACTGCTTCTGGCCCTGCTGGCAGCACCGGTGACTCATTTGCCCAGGGTTCAGGCGGTGCTACCTCTGCAAGCGATTCGATGATCATTCCACCTTTTGTCGCCAGTACGGAAACAAAGTGACTTTTGCTGCTAAGTCTGGCAACACCGAAATAGCAAGGATTTTAAATCAGCTTTGATTCTCGTCGATTGCCTTAATTTAATCACAATGGCTAACGGTGGTGATTAGGGTTATCAAAAATTCCAAAGTAAATAATGAATAATTTTTTTCTTCAGTCGTATTATTTTTTCCTAGATCCTTCCCCTGCATAAAAAAATATGTAGGTTTAGAGAGGCTAATAATCATGCCAGATCAAATCATAGCATCCGAGTTGTTTGTCGAGTTATCTGTTCATGAACAGGAGCTTGTATCTGGTGGCGCTGACTTTGGTCTGAGTAGTACTAATTTTGCCCAGAAAGTTGTATTTTCTCTGGAGTCAACCGCTTCCACTCCCCTAGGCAGCAATGCCTATTCTCTTAGCTGGGATCAGGCCATTAATACTGCGGCCCAAAATCTCATAGGACTGGGTGGAAGCATTCCTGGGAAGATTACAGCCTTACCTCCCCCACCTATTTTGTAACTAGTACATCACGGCGGAAATAAAGCTACCATTCACAATTGCTGAAAGCTTTACAGTACATGCTTTTTAATTTTTAATTTCTAATTTTTAATTCCGCGTTCGCGTAGCGTCTCGTAGAGATAGCGGTACTAGTCCCATAGATGAGCCGGAAAAATTAGCTGCAACACCAGAGAGCTTCGCAGATATAGAGACTGAGTATTACGTGGCTGCTTTCAAACAATTAAGAGTAAATAATGAATAGATTTTTGCATCGCACTTGTTCTTTCTTTGTTCTGACTCTAGCCAAGATATACAAGTTAGTTGCTATGCTACAGACATATCTCAGAAACTTCCTGTCATTTTTCCTTTTGAAAAGAACGACAGTTAGCCTAAATGCGTCAAATACAACTAGATCCGCTAATAAATTTCTGGAATCTTTTGTTTACCAAGTAAGAAGAGGGGAGAGGAGATTTTGATTACTCGCTCAATGTAAGTGAGGACTTTGAGGGAGTTTGAGCTATCTCCTCTATTTTGTTTCTCTACGTTTTACCCACGTTCGAGATACGAGAAAGATTATGATCGCGGCTAGCGTTTTCCTTTCTCTTCCCCCTACAACTCATTATAGACGATTATCAACTATGATGTTTGCTACTGTTAGCAGAATATGTTACGGTTTTGTGTTTTAGCCTAGGGTACACCCGTTGTTATAGGGTGTTTTGCAATGCTTATAGCTTTCCTGCTTTCTGTTCTGGTCAATAATGGGCAAGTTTAAAAAGCCTTGTTTTAGGGTAATTTTTTTGGGTGTTGCCCACTAGCGATGGCGTGGAGCGCCTGCTCAAAGAGCGATGGGAAAGGAGGTCTAACCTAGGCGATGGCGCAAAGCGTTCCTTTATGAGGCGATCGCATTACCGAAAGAACCTGTGCTAACAGGCTACTCTGTTACTTTTTGCTATGTGGCTATGGGTGGAAATTTTTTACTATTCCCTGAGGCATATTACCTCAGTCAGAACCTGATTGTTTCGTGGTTTGCAATTCCCTGATCTGGAGTGATCTGAAGCCACCCATATATTCGACATGAGATCAGGCTAATTTCCGTTGATGTCTCAATTCAAAATAAAAGGTGCAATACTGTGAACTCCTTAGGCCGTGAGGAAAACTATTTTTGGAATCGTTTTAATGAACCGATTCCAGAGCAGCTGCATTTAGTTGAAGCTAATGAGTTTCTCCCCCATATCAATAAATGGACTAGCATCGGCGGGGGAGTGATGCTGACGATCTTTGTGGCAGGGATGAGTCTCACATCTGTGCTCCACTACAATGTTACGGTCAAAGTCCCTGCAACTATCCGACCTGTGGGTGAACTGCGGGTTGTTCAGTCGGCTATTAGCGGCACTGTGCAAGAGATTGGTGTGCAAAACAATCAGGTGGTGAATCAGGGGGATGCGATCGCTTATGTTGATGATTCCCGCCTACAAACTCAAAAGAGCCAACTACAAAACAGTATTCAGCAAGGTCAATTACAACTCGGTCAAATCAACGCTCAACTGGGTGAAATCAATACTCAGATTGTCTCCCAAACAAACTTAATTAACCGCACAATCTCGTCTGCACAAGCGGAGCTAAGTGGCACTCAACGCAACTATGACGATCAGAAAATTAAAGCTACTGCGGAAATGACACAAGCAGAAGCCGCCTTGGCATTAGCCAAGGTGCAACTTGAGCGATTGCGGCGGGATAAAGTCTTAACGGCAACTGTGGAAGAAGCACAAGCCGCCTTGGAGTTAGCCCAAGTGCAACGAGAGCGATTGCTGCCGATAGTTGCATCGGGAGCAGTTCCTCGCAGTCTATTTGAGGAAAAAGAGCAAGCCCTGAAGTCTGCCCAAGCCAAGCTAGAACAAGCCAAAGCTACTGCTAAAAATCTTTTGGAGGATAAAGAACAAGCCCTTCAGGTGGCCCAAACAAATCTAGACAAAGCTAAAACCGCGATCAATCCTCATAATTCTGCCGTTACCGTGGCATCTGAACGGATTAGGCAAGAACAGGCAAGGGGTGAGGGCACTGTAGCTGGGTTGAAAAGAGAAAGAGAGTCTTTGCTTCAGCAGCGTTTGGAAGTACAAAAGCAACTCGTTCGCACTCGCCAAGAACTGCAACAAATAGGAACTGACTTAAGTAAGAGTGTGATTCGAGCGCCGATTTCCGGTGTATTGCTGCAACTGAATCTCCGCAACCCAGGGCAGGTAGTTCAACCAAGTGAAGCGATCGCCCAAATTGCTCCCCTCGATACTCCTTTACAAATTAAGGCTTATGTCCAGGCTAAAGATATTGACAAGGTGCAAACAGGTCAAAAAGTCCAGATGCAGGTTTCTGCTTGTCCTTATCCAGACTACGGAACTCTCAAGGGAATTGTGAAAAACGTGGCACCAGATGCCCTAGCAGTAAACAAAAACAATCCAGCTACTGCTTACGAGGTGACTATTGAGCCAGAAACCCTCTATGTGGGTAGAGGGGAGCACTTGTGTGATCTGAAATCGGGAATGGAGGGTCGCGCTGATATTATCTCCCGTCGGGAAACTGTACTTCAATTCATTCTCAGAAAAGGAAGAATAATCACAGATTTGTAATCCCACAATTCGGTTGAAAAAATCATCAATTGCTTTTTTAGGATTTTGGATTAAGCAGAGTAACTAAATTTAAAATCCTAAATTTACTGAATTTGTGTACCAACTTTGAAAGGCTTGGGTGACTATGTTTAATCTACTCAAACCCAATAAAAATTATCAGTGTGTTTTACAGTTAAGTGAGGAAGACTGTGGAGCAGCTTGTCTAGTCTCGATTTGCAAGCATTACGGACGCTTTTTAAGCATGACTAAAAGCCGAGATGCAGTAGGTACTGGACAGCTAGGCACAACGTTGCTGGGTTTAAAACGTGGCTCTGAGAGTCTTGGGTTTAATGCCAGGGCAGTTAAAGCCTCACCTGCGATCGCCGATCGCATCCGAGAAATCCAGTTACCAGCGATTATTCATTGGCAGGGCTACCATTGGGTCGTTCTCTACGACCAGCGGGGCAAAAAGTACGTGATTGCCGATCCGGCTGTCGGCATCCGTTATGTCAGCAAAGAAGAGTTAACAGCAGCTTGGAGTGGAGTAATGCTCTTACTAGAGCCAGATCCCACTCGCTTTTCTGAACAGCCCCAAGAAGAATCAAAAGGTGGTTTAGGACGCTTTTTGAAGCGCATCTTGCCTTACCGGGGGCTACTCACTCAAGTTTTGATAATCAATACTGTTTTGGGTCTACTCGGTCTCGGTAGCCCCGTTCTCATCCAACTGCTTACAGATGATGTCCTCGTACGCGGAGATACCCAGCTACTCACCGTTGTCGTCACAGCCGTTGTCGTGATGAGCTTATTTAGTAGTAGCCTACAAGCAGTACAAGCAACGATGATTGCTCACTTTGGTCAACGACTGCAATTAGGGCTGGTCTTAGAGTTTGGACGCAAAATTCTTCAGCTACCCTTGGCCTACTACGAAGCCCGTCGTAGTGGTGAAATCACTAGCCGACTGCGAGATATCAATGAAATCAATCAATTGGTATCACAGATTGTAATTCTGTTACCCAGCCAGTTTTTTATAGCGATAATTTCTTTCGGCTTGATGCTCTTTTACAGCTGGCAACTGACACTAGCAGTTCTGTTCGTCGCCGGCTTAATGACTTTATCCAGCTTGCCTTTCTTGCCCATTCTCCAACAAAAAACCCGCCAACTCTTGGTATTGGGGGCAGAAAATCAAGGTGTGTTGGTGGAAACTTTTAAAGGCGCACAGGTAATCAAAACTACAAATGCCGCTCCTCAATTCTGGGATGAATTCCAAAGTCGCTTTGGGCGTGTTGCCAATCTAGCTTTTGGCACCGTCCAAATCGGCATTATTAATGGTACTGTTTCTAGACTCTTCTCTACCATCGGTAGCGTCCTTTTACTTGGGCTAGGGAGCATGCTGGTGATTCGAGGGCAATTAAGCATTGGTCAAATGCTGGCTTTTAATGCCCTACAGGTAAATGTTCTGGGTTTAATTAACTTGTTAGTTGGCTTTGTGGATGAATACTTTCGTTCCCAAACCGCAATTTCTCGCTTACTGGAAGTGATTGATGCTACACCGGAAGTGGTGGGAGGAAGTCAAAGACCAGTGGCACAAATCTCTGGAGATGCAGATATTCGTTGTTCCAATCTCCAATTTCATCACCCCGGCAGAGTTGATTTATTAGAGGATTTTTCTCTCAAACTCCCTGGGGGAAAGGTGATTGCTTTGATTGGTAAGTCAGGCTGTGGCAAAAGTACTTTGGCTAAAGTGATAGCCGGCTTGTATCAGCCGAACTCTGGCAATATCCGCATTGGCTTTTATAACATCCAAGACCTTTCCCTTGATTGCCTGCGGCAACAGGTGGTTTATGTTCCCCAAGAACCTCATTTCTGGAGTCGCTCGATTTTGGAAAATTTCCGCTTAGGATCGCCTTACATTTCTTTTGAGCAAATTGTCAAAGCTTGCGAAATCGCTGATGCCGATGAGTTTATCAGTCAACTTCCTAATAAGTATCAAACTGTTTTAGGGGAATTTGGGGCAAATCTCTCTGGTGGACAAAGACAACGATTAGCGATCGCTAGAGGTATCCTCACCGATCCACCTGTACTAATTTTAGATGAAGCCACCGCTGGACTTGATCCGGTCAGCGAATCTGAAGTTTTAAATCGCCTCTTGGAGGAGCGAAAAGATAAAACCACGATTTTGATCACTCATCGTCCCAGCGTAGTCAATCGCGCTGATTGGATCGTGCTCATAGATAAAGGTCAGATCAAATTACAAGGCACTATGGAGACTTTTCTCTCTCAACCAGGTGAACATTTAAAGTTTTTAGCTTTGTGATAATTTTACTTATTTAAGGAGGTGATGCTATGGCTAAAAATTCCATTTTCGCTAATTTTGAATTTTTCAGAAATCTGTCTGAAGAAGAACAAGAAGGCTTGGTCGCTGGACAAGATAGTAATATTCTCGGTAATAGTAATTTTTTCTTTCAAAATACTAATATCGAAACTGGGGCAGATAGCAACTTAAACTTAGGAGGAGGTGAAACAGGCTCACAAAGTAGTAACTATAAGTTTTCCCAAGTTACTATCGGGTCTTCTATCACATTGGTTTCGCCAAATATTAGTTCCAATGGCAATAATTTGAGTAATTTAATTAGTAATCTAGTAAGTAGACTATTTTCTTCATCCCCAAAATAGCAATTATACCGGAATAGGGAAAATTACTTCTCAGGAAATATATAATAAACCCAGTGGCTTCCTTCTGGCGCAGTAAATCAACTCAATTAAATGTAAGATGTTTCTCCTTTTAGTAGAGAGACTTTGATGCCCCTTTCTCAATCTGCTTATCGGCGGGCTAAAACCAACGGAAAAGGGGCTATGACTGAGATATGTTTGATGTTTTTTAAGATTGACTACTCATCATGTAAAAAAAAGCATTCGCTACTAATTTAGGATTACTATATTCATAGTGTAAATCTGACAATTTTTACTAAAAATTTCGCCAATATTCTTTTGCTAGACAAAATTTAATCCAAGACCAAGAATTTTATGGTATTGTTGCGGAAAATAATAACTAATTTTTAGCAATCTCGCAGAACTCCCCACTCTCAACTCTTAGTAGGGTGGGGATGGACAGGTGGAAATTGAGAAAACTCGGCTGAAAATATTGCGGCTGCCAACAATAACAAATTCGGCGAAATAAATTTGAGCCATTCTCAATTTTTATGATAATTTGGGAATTTTATCTGATTAGTGAAAGGTTTATATTCGGAAAAAATTGCCTATTTTAAAATAGGTTGAACTTACGCCAAAAGGTATAATTTTAGTTTTCTCTTTGTGTCTTTAGGATAATTTTATATCTAGAGATAATTTATATAAATAAAAGCAGAGGTGTGTAGCACCTATGTACTTAAGAGTTACTGAATCATTATGTCAGCTCAAATAATCAACTCTGAATTAGTTGCAGATTTATCCACAGAGGAACAACAGCTGATAGCTGGTGGGAGAAAAAGCAGATGCACTTACCCCACTGGCAGAAAAACTGCTGGTTCTAACAAAATTGGTGGTGTTGCCAACACTGGTAATATCGGTGGATCTGTGGTCAACGTCTTTGTCTTGCCCAACTTGGTGTAGTCCCTTTTCATTTTGATGCCTGTAAGTGGCTGTGTAAAGTGGACTCGTTGAACTAAGAATCCCCGCACCTTTAGGTCGGGGAGTGTCAATAATTAGCCTAATAGCCCACCCAGAAATCAAAGAAAAACTTTGTTTGGGGGTTGTTAGATGGGAATTATGTCTCAATTTTCGCTTTCGTCTTATACTGGCGATCGCCTCCTCCGGGGCGTAATCGCGAACGCGCAAAGCTTGTGCTTTGCACTCAGCGCTGCTGCAAGAGTGCAGATCGCTCCCAAATCCAATCTTGTAAAATCGGATTAACTAACTCAGGCGCTTCATCTTGGGGACAATGCCCTACTCCTTCTAAAGGGATAAACTTCTGCACTTGGGGATAATTCGCTAACTCTCTACCTAACTCAATTGGTTCCCAAGGGTCAGCTGTTCCCCATAAAATAATCGCCGGACAGGGTAACACTGGTAAAAGGTCTTCTGGTAAGGGCCCGGTGGAATAAGAGGTAAACGCCAGAAACACAGCGACGGCACCAGGATCGCTTGCTGGTGCGGTGAGAATATCTACCAACTCGTCGGTGACTGTCTCCGCATTCGCATAAGCTTGCAGCAGAATTTTCCGCACTGTTTTCGGTTTAGCAACTTGATTGAAAAAGAACTCACCAATCGGTTTAATAGATAATAAGCGTTGGAGAAAGGGCGCTCCAAAACGACGAGACCAGGGTAAAGTTACTCGTTTGCGATCGTGCAACAGCCTGAGGGAACAATTAAGCAAGGCAACTCCTAAGGCAATATCTGGGTTGCTTACTGATGCTTGCATAACCACAATACAGCCAATAGAATTTCCCACTAAAAAAGCTGGTTCACCGACAACTTCCCGACAAAAGTCTGCTAGTTGCTGTCCCCAAGTTTCCAGTGTGTAGGCAATTTTTTCACCCGGTTGAGGTTTAGCTGAAGCGCCAAAGCCAAGCAAATCAATCGCATAAACGCGGCAATTTTCTGCTAGCACTGGTATATTTTTCCGCCAATGCCACCATGATGCACCAAAGCCATGTACCAGCACTACAGCTGGGCCATTAGTTCCTTGGATTTGATAGCAAATGGGGAAACCTTGCCAATTCCAGGTTTTTGTGGCAGTAACTCTTGTGTTGGAAGTAGAGGAAGTCATAGGAATTTTAAAGAAAACAAAGCTTTGAATATAAGGCTGTGACTTAAGCGGTAGACTATGGTCATCGCTATTTTTATTGTGAGCAAATTCTTGAACTATTTAAAATAAAAATTTTTAGCCTTGGGAGACTTACATCATACTGCAAGCGGTTGATGTAGGTAGTTCACGGTGGTAAAATTGGTCTATAAAATAAATTGGGTATCAAGCATCGGCTAAAGGGTAGTTTGCAATTGGAAACTGACGCTGATTCTGACAATTTTTTTTTGTTCCTAGTTCTTTCGGGCGAAAGAGGATGACTCTACTGGAAACAATTAATACTCCTGTTGGGAGTTACGCACCAGATTTTGAATTGCCAGGAACTGACAATCAAGTACACCATCTCGGACGTTATCTCAAGACGTTCCGCTCAGTCTGCGTCATTTCCATGTGCAACCACTGTCCTTATGTTGAGCTTTATCTAGATAGGCTAAAAAGCATTCAAGCTGAATTTGCCCCTGGTGGCTTCACACTGATTGGGTTGAATGGCAGTGATGTTAATCATGAATCTGGGTCAAATTTTGACAATATGAAGGCTTTTGCCCAGCGTTATGAGTTGAACTTCCCCTATCTGTGGGACTCAACCCAAGATGTAACCCACAGCTTTGGTGCGATTACAACACCAACAGCTTTTTTAATAGATAGTGATGGAATTTTGCGCTATAAAGGACAGATCGACGATCATCCCCAAGAGCAATCGGCGACAGGAGCGGATTATTTAAGAGATGCGATCGCCTCTTTGTTTACTCTTCAAGCAATACAGTTGCCGGAAACGGAACAAGTAGGGACTGCATTAGTGTGGCGCAAGTAGACACAGATGGTCACTGTACTGCTATCTTAAATTGGAGGCAATTGCAACTTTTTTGATAAAGCGAAACTTCATGGGAACGAATTACCGACGGGTTTTACTCAAACTGAGCGGTGAAGCCTTAATGGGCAATATGGGCTATGGCATTGATCCAGAAGTGGTCAAAGGAATAGCCCAAGAAGTAGGAGAGGTGGTAGCCACTGGCGTTCAGCTCGCCATCGTCGTTGGCGGCGGTAATATTTTTCGGGGCGTCAAAGCGGCGTCAGCGGGGATGGACAGGGCAACCGCTGACTACATAGGGATGATTGCCACGGTAATGAATGCCATGACGCTGCAAGATTCGCTGGAACGCACAGGGGTACAGACGCGGGTACAAACTGCGATCGCTATGCAAGAATTAGCTGAACCGTATATTCGTCGTCGTGCCATCCGTCATCTTGAAAAAGGGCGGGTGGTAATTTTCGGCGCTGGCTCAGGAAATCCTTTCTTTACTACTGACACCACTGCTGCTTTGAGGGCCGCAGAAATTGATGCCGAAGTGATTTTTAAAGCCACCAAGGTTGACGGCATCTACGATGCTGACCCTCATGTTTATCCTGACGCCAAACGTTTCACTAGCCTCACCTACGCGCACGTTTTAGCCAAAGATTTGCGAGTAATGGATAGTACCGCGATCGCCTTATGTAAAGAAAATAATATTCCCATTCTTGTATTTGACTTAACGGTGCGAGGTAACATCCACCGAGCAGTCATGGGAGAATCTATTGGCACCCTTGTGGGAGGTTCTTGTGAAATTAGCTGAAGCTGAGAATACGATGCAAAAAACCGTTGAGGCTACTCAACGAGCTTTTAATACAATTCGCACTGGTCGCGCCAATGCGAGTTTATTAGATAAGGTACAGGTGGAATATTACGGTACACCTACATCCCTGAAATCATTAGCAAACATTAGCACACCGGATGCTTCGACAATCCTAATTCAGCCCTACGATCGCAGCAGCTTGAATATAGTTGAAAAGGCGATTTCTTTATCAGATGTGGGTTTAACCCCCAGCAACGACGGCTCCGTAATTCGGTTGAACATTCCGCCCTTAACCAGCGATCGCCGTAAAGAATTAGCCAAACTTGCTGCCAAATATGCCGAAGAAGGTCGAGTAGGCATTCGCAATATTCGCCGCGATGCCATAGACTCCATTCGCAAACAGGAAAAAAACGCCGAAATCTCGGAAGATGAAGCACGGGATCAACAAGACAAACTGCAAAAATTGACAGACAAGTACACTGCCAAAGTCAACGAATTGCTGGCAGAAAAAGAGAAAGACATCTCAACTGTATAAACTCTGTCCTACGAAAGATGAAGGCTGAAGAATTTAGACATATTCTTCAGCCTTTATCCTTTCAGAGCATCTTCACTCTAAAATCATAAAAATTTGTAACCGATGTAACTACTAAATTGTGTGGTAGTAGCCGTTAGGCAAAATAGATCAGAGAACTGGAATCTAGCAAGACATTGAAATTACCAAAACTTATCGGCAAACTTAGAACAAAATAGCCTAATCGTAGAGTATTATTAAACATGAATTAATCAAAGCAGCGGTTTTATAAACAAATATTTACTAAAAAAGAAATATTGAACTAAGTAAAACCAAATGCTATAAAATTTTCGGCACACAATCTCAAAATTCAGTTAAATTCCGGTCAGACAAACTCTCCGTAGAATACAGAGATATTCAGAAAAATCAACTAATTCAGGAGCAAAAATTCAGCCATATGTACGACTGCATCATCGTCGGCGCTGGCCCAGCAGGTGGCACAGCAGCATATCATTTAGCCAAGCAGGGTCGCTCAGTATTAGTTTTAGAAAAAGAATCCCTGCCAAGATATAAGCCTTGTGGCGGCGGTGTATCACCAGTTATCGCCCAATGGTTTGACTTTGACTTTAGCCCCGCCATTTCTGTGAAAGTAGACTCTCTACGCTTCACCTGGAAATTAGGCGACCCTGTAGAAGCGAAAATCGACATTAAAGAACCCGTCTGGATGGTACGGCGAGATGTTTTTGACCACTTTCTCGTTGAGCAAGCCCAGAAGCAAGGGGCTGAACTGCAAGATAATACAGCAGTCACAGGCATTGAGTTTAAAGGCGACTATTGGCAAGTCAACACAGCCAACGGACCAATTACAGGACGTTACTTAATCGCTGCTGACGGTGCTAAAGGTTCAATGGCAAAATGGCTAGGCTTCAAAGACCGCAAACGGCGCATAGCAGGAGCTTTGGAAGCAGAAGTAGAGGCTAATGTGGAGAAAAAAACCACGGCTCACTTTGAGTTTGGACTGCTCAAGAATGGCTACATCTGGAATTTTCCCAAAGCTGATGGCTATTCTATCGGCGTTGGTACCTTCATTGGCGGCGAACCCCAAGACTTTAAAAAGATTTTGGATGAATACGCTCAATCATTCAATGTCGATGTTAAAACTAGCAAACAGTATGGTCATCCCCTGTGCTTATGGGATGGTAATCAAAAGCTACATACCCAAAACGCGGTATTAGCTGGGGAAGCTGCTTGTGTGGTTGACCCTTTTACAGCAGAAGGCATCCGCCCCTCTATTTTTAGCGGTATGCTAGCAGCGGGAGCTATTAATGAAGCTCTTTCTGGTGATATCCAAGCTTTAGAAAAATACAGCGACGCCATTAATGAACAATGGGGTTCCGATATGGCTTGGGCGCAAAAATTAGCAGGAGCATTTTATCGCTTCCCCGGCATTGGTTACAAAGTCGGTGTCAAGCGTCCCTCTGGTGCCCAAATCATGGGTAAAATTTTGTGTGGTGAATTGCGATATGGCGACGTTGCCGGTCGTGCCTTAAAGCGTTTAATCCCAGGTTTTGGTTGATCCCAGGTTTTGGTGGTTAATTGCATAGCGTAGATTCCCGAATTATCTGATAATTCGGGAATCTTGTTATCATCAAGCTAAAGTCAACAAGGGGTATTGCAACGATTCATGAAAAATTCCGCCATATCGCATGAAACGCTTGCCCAGAGAGAGTTTTAGCGATACCATAACTCTTTCCTCACTTATGCCTATCTCAAGAATTATCTACATCCATGGGAATTAGAGACAGATCATAATCAACATCTGGGGGTTTGCGATTTAAATCCAGGCTATAGCGTCCAAATCGGTTGATATGTTTAGTCAGATATGGACTTAACGCCCCCATAATCTCCTCATCAATGGCATACCCTTCAGCAATTAATTCCTGCAAAATCCTCGTCATTTCAAAGACATTATAGAAAATTAAGCAATTTGAAACCAAATGGTTATACTTAATCATCTTGCGTTGTTCATCTCGATTATTACTAGGAATTAAACCTGATCCACCGAAACTGACCCATTTGGTAAAACCATTAAAAGATTCACTCTTATTTAATGCAGCTTGGATGGTAAGGCGTAACTTTTCATCAGATAAATATGACAACAAAAATCCTGTGCGAATCACTAGCCCTAGCTCAGAGAATGACTGATAGAGTCGATTATGTCTGCTATAAGTTCCTAACTTACGTAAAATGGTTGAGGCGGTAAATTTTCCCGCTTTAATTGAAAGAACAACCCGTAACATATCTGGCAAATGAGTCTCAATCAAATCCCAATCGACTACATCAGAAAAGAGACCATCAATATGGTGGTAACGAGACTCCTTAGTAGGACGATACAACTTTAAATCATGCCAGTTGCGAATGCGAGGCATTAAATTGATTCCCAACAAATAAGCCAACCCAAATACAGGCGCACTTTGACCTTGAGTATCAGCATGAATAACGTCAGGTTGAATTTCTGATTGATTATTTAACAAACCATCAAGAATATAAACGGCTTCCCATACACCACAAGGAATAAAATGACTAAATAAGGCAATATAAGTATCAGAAACATGATAATAACCAATGCCTCCATAACCACCATACCTAATGTGGTATTCTGCTAAAAGATTCTGCTCATAAATATCCCACTTTGTCCCATCGGCTGAAGCTCGTTTTCCAGTTCCCCAAAATTTAGGCAGAGAAAACCGATTATAAGCGTTAATAATTGAAGTAATCGCTTTATCTAAGGTTTCTTCAGTAATATGACGCTGATTAACCCAAGCCACTTGTCGATGGTCAAACGCTCCTAAAGAACGGGCTGTTTGAGAAGCTCCTAAATGACAACCATAACAAAAAGTGGTAGTTAGATAACGAGCAATTGGATGGTCGATTTTAGCTTCATATCCTGAAATTGGGTGAAAGAAACGAGTCCAGTTTAACCAGAGTTCTGTATCGGTGAGAATATCCAGTATGTTAACTGGGTGCAGCCGTTCTCTGATGAGAGACTCAATCAATTTTACTTTTTCCTGGTTAACCTTCTTGTTAGTTTTTTGAATAATTGGTTTGCCATCTTCTAGGCGAACAAACTCATTTTTAGGAAAAGATTTATCTGTCTGGGATGCTACCTGAGAAAGCCACTCTTTTAAATGAACAACAAAGGCTTTTCCTTCAACAGGTAAATTGACTAATTCTCCATAGTTAGCAACTGTCGCCTTATAATCAGACCAAGAAATCTGCTGTTTTCGGTAATCAGCAAAGGCATCACTTCCTTCTACATATAAATCTCCTGATTTCAGTTCCCACATCACCTGTGAAAAAACACAAACCTCAAAATGCTTACGATTAATTCGTGTGGGGTAAGAATGACGGTTTTTCTGGTTGGTGATTAATTGCCACCACTTCGTAGGTATCCAATCTAAGTTGAGTAAATTCCTGGTTTTTTCTTCAGCAGTACCTGGGTTTTCAACTATGATTGTTTTTAACCAATCTTTGCGGCTTCCTTGATGCTTACTCAAAAATTCAATTGCTTCTTCTAAGGAAGTATCTTGGGTAGTTGACTGGAGTTTTACCCATCTGAGAATCTGAAAGAGAGTAGAACGATGACTTTTATAAAATCGCCACAGAAAAGGATAATAATTATTGCCTGCATAGGCAATATGAGCTTCACAATCTTCTAGAAGCTGTTCGGGAGATTCGCCAATAACTGTTTCTATAGCAGTGAATTTTTGGGAGATTTGACCTTCACTGGAGTAAGCAATTACCACATCTCTTAAGGTCGTAATTAATCTGTCACTTCTGGCTTGGTGTTCTTGACGATAACGCGTTAATGCCTCCTGTCCATAGAAATGAATCTTGAGCATTCTTTTAATGAACATCTCCGCAATATCATCCAGTGTTCTTGCGGCTTGAATGGCAATTAAAGTTAATGTCAATGTATAACGTTTATTAAGTTCTAGCTCTTTCATGCGTGCCGCATCTAAGGTCATAGCTTCGGCTGCAAAATATTTAACCTTGCTATCAGGAATATCTGTTAATAGTTTCTGAGCTGGATTAATTTCATCTATCCATTTCAACCGCTCGACTAATGCTTTTAAATTCTTGAGTATGGGTTTACCAGCGTCTTGTTTGAGTTCATACCAAGGAGTTTTGAGATTGAGAATACTCGTCTCCAATAACCCATCTAGCATGACCTTAGTTTCTAGATTTAAACCATCTGCTACTTGTCGATAAAAGATTTGAGAAATAGTTGCTCTAACTCTTCTAGCTGCACGAACTAAAGTTGTGAAAATAGGTAATTCATACTGGTGATGAACTAATTCTTCAATCGCTACATTGATTAAGTCAGCTAGGTCATTTTTGGTTTGTGCTGCTTGTGCCATTGATTTGACGATAATTCGCCTTGCACCGACACCATAGGGGATGATTTTGAGATAATCCCGAATTAGAGTTAAATGTCGCCAGCGTGTTCCTGATCTATCATAATTCTCCAACTTTTGGGGAATAAAGTTGATTTTAACTGCCTCAACAATGTGCTTAATAATTGCATCAGGCACATTTTTGACTAAAACAAAGTATCCCAATCGCTGAAAAGTTTTTAACAGCACTAAAAAACCTAATTTGGCAACTTTACCTTTGGTATGTTGGCTGGCAAACTGAAGTTCAAGGTCAGTTGGGGTATAAATTTCTAAGAGTTCTTTGGAACTAATCTGGTTTTTCAGTCGGGGATAGGCAGTTTCAGCAAGACTTGGCACGGACGTTAAAATTCTCTATGATTAAGGGGTAGTGCGAATTTAAGTTTAAAAGATACAAGCCTCTCGTTTGAGGTAATTTATAACTTTGCCTAGTTCGTCTCTTTTTAGGCAATGTATGCTGGAGATAGCAACTAAGACATGAGGATTTGGCCCATGTCTACCCACACTACTCAACTTCCATTTTCGGCAAAGTCAACTAACTACTCGACTCCACCAGCTAAACGCCCATCTACACGCCAACGAGAATATTTGCGACCGAAAGAAGTTGATGCCATGATCTGTGCGGCTCGTTCTATCGGTCGGCACTCTGTGCGGGATGCAGCGATGATTTTACTCATGTTCCGGCATGGACTTCGTACTGCTGAGTTAGTTGCGCTCAAGTGGTCACAAGTAGATTTGTCAGAGGGTTATATCGACATTCGTCGTCTCAAACATGGGCATGATACTGTTCATCCGTTACGCGCTCCAGAATTAAGAGCCTTGCGTCAATTGCAACGCGATTATCCTGATACTCCCTATGTTTTTGTGTCTGAGCGTAAAGCTCCACTATCAACTAGAGCCGTTCGTCACATTATCGCACGCGCTGGCGAGCGCGCTGGAATCACTGAACCAGTTCATCCCCATCAATTGCGCCATGCTTGTGGCTACTATTTAGCAGCCCAGGGTCATGATACCAGAGCAATTCAAGATTACTTGGGACACAAGAATATTCACCACACCGTGCGTTACACGCAAATGTCTCCCCAGAGATTTGAATCTTTTTGGACGGACTGAATATATCTACAATCCTTTGTGTGTAACCATTTCACTCAATATGGCGGAATTTTTTACGAATCGTTGCAATACCCCAACAACAGTTAAAAGATGAGCAATTCCTCTCAAACATCATCCTTTCAGCAAGTGATTGAGGCTGTGGAAGCAATGGCTTTAGAGGATCGAGAAATTCTGCTGGACATTCTTCAAAAGCGCCTGTATGCCTCACGACGCTCTCAATTAGCAGGAGAAGTTGCTGAAGTCCGTCAAGATTATGCTGAAGGTAAGGTTAAATTTGGTTCGGTTGATGATTTTTTAGCGGCTTTAGATGATTGATGAAACTTGCTTGGAGTCCTCTATTTCTTCGTGCTTTTAAACGTTTAGTTCGGAGAAATCCTCAATTACGCATTTTGATTGAACAAACGTTACGGCAGTTAGCAGAAGATCTATCTTAGCCTACTTTACGAACTCATAAACTAAAAGGCGATTTGGCTGATATTTGGTCATGCTCAATCGATTATAATTACCGTATTCTTTTCGAGTTTTTCCAGAATCCAGAGGATGAGGAAACCGCGATTTTATTACTAAATCTAGGAACTCACGACGAAGTTTATTAGTTGTAAGTTAATTGTAGAATGTGTTAGCGCGAAGCCTGTAACGCACCGTTATATTTGTGAAAAATGGCTTTTTTATTTTTTATATAAGGATTAGGTGCTTTAGCAAAGCGTAACGCAATCTACTTGTTAAGATTCTAAAAATTGTGTGTTACAGTTTCTACAAATATAGTTTTGTTTACCAAATTGGTAACCATATTTATGAGTTTTATGTGAACAACATCGAGGACATTGTAAATTTCAAGAACGTCTCTTTATTTCTAATAAACTTTTATTCATAGCATACTTCTGATTAATAGCGTTAATTAGTTCCATCTGGTTATGCTTTTGAGCAATACCCCACAAATCACCTATCAAATCAAATGAACCATCAGAATTTTTCGACCAACCCATGTCATATTCACCTTCTAAAACAGCAACAACATCAGCTTTAACTCGCTGACCATTCCATCCACGAACATCAGCCTCAGTTTTAACCGCAATTCCTAGATCACGCAAGGATGTTTTAAGAATTTCAATATCAGTTATCTTAGTACGTAAAGTACTAAAGTGACCAGGCTGCCTTGGTTCTGTAATATCTTGCCAATGTTCTATACCGACAGATTCACAGATAGATATGAAATTCTCCTGACGAATAGGTAACCCCCGCCAAAATCTTGTTAAAGTAGATTTTGAAACAAGGGCTTTTTCTAACCAAAATAACTCATATTTATTCCACCCTCTAGTTGTTCTAGCACTATCAACCCTTGCTAATCCCCAGTCAGAAGCTTTAAGTGTGCTAGTTTTATATTTGTCAAGATTAAATTTTTCTAAAATCTGCTGAGATATAGTTTCATCGAGTATCTGTTTAGGAATAGATAGTTGTACGCCACTAATTTGTAATTCTGACCCTTTTTCACCTAGCAATTGCGTAATTTCTTCTATTGCACTTTCCTGCTTCCCACGAACAAAACTTGCTATTACACGCGCATAAACCAATAATGGCTCAAACCCGGCTAAAGGTTCGGCAAAAGTTTCAATCACAGAAGCCATGCGAACCCATTCGGCTTTTTCTTCCAACTTCAAACCTGCCAAAACAGAAGCTAATTCTCGCGCTGCTTCACTTGGTTTTGTATATGCTAAAGCTGTCCACCTTTGCACTTGAGCAAAATTTCTAATATCAGGATCATGACTCTCTATTTGCTGCTGAATACTATTAAGCAAAAAATCAGATAATTCATGAATTCGCTTTTCGCCAAATCGGGGATTTTCTTTTAATTGTTTCAACAGCGCATTTCGCACTGCTGTATCCATTTCATAGAGTTCATGTCCCACTTCGTCACAAAGACTAGAAAGCAATAAATCCGCCACGGCTAACCAGGGTATTTTCAAATCTGCGCCATGAATATCGCGCTGAAAATTCGCCCACAAGCGGTAAAGCAAATCTGGGGTAAGTGCTAAAGGAAAAGCAGCTTGATAAGCAAAATATAGGTGTGTTTCACCAAAGCGTTGCTCAAAAGCTTCTATCCGACGAGTGGCGACTTCTGGTTTCATTTCTTCTACCGAATTAGCATATATTTATTTCTCTCTGCCTTAAACTAAGTTTTTAGATAACAACCTCTGAAATGGCTGTAATAAGATTCCTAATATTTTATCGACTGCATTAATGTAGTATTCAATTGAGTCTATAGATAAAGTATTTTTTTCTAAAGTCAAAAACCTCCAAGCTGTGCCACTGGTGACTACTCCATAAATTACGGTAATTTCATTTCCGGCTCTTTGATTAAATATCTGAGCAGCAATCATCGTGGCGGCACATTGTCCTAAGCCGGCGATGATGTTCTCATTTTTTGCTTCGATAATTGTCACCACGGGAACGCTAATAAAGTACTGTTCACTATTCGCGCTGATAATAAAGTCACAAAAACCTGAAAGTCCTTGAGCCGGGTTAACATTAAATTCTGTACCAGAAAAAAGGCTGATTCGATAATTTAACTGCCGCCTCACTTCAGATAAAACGGGAGCAATGATGAATTCAGAACGGGCTTTTTCGCTGTTGATAGCAGTCGCCAAAGTGAGATTTTCATCTAGTAGCCGTTTCAGCAGGTCGGAAGGCTGCACCACTGCTATATCTGGAAATAAATTGCGGGTTTCTTCCAAATTTAAGCTAAATGCATCTCTGACTTTAGCAAGTGTGAATTCACTGTATGCCATCGGCTGTTTCCTTGCCTAACTACCCTCTATTTTAATTGTGTAATGTTTCCCCCTCCGCGTAAAATAGCGATCGCATTATCCAATCCCTGACGGCTAATTTCAAACATCGGCACTAAACGGGCAATTTCTCCCGCAGTCGTACCATCCCAGCGTTCTGTTGACATTGGATTTAGCCATGCTATATGACGCACACGCTGTTTCAATTTGTCAATAAATTTTACAGTTGATTCCCAGCGTTCCCCACTAAACCCCCCCCTAGCGGCTCCCCCATCACTAAAAATCAACACAGCAGAACGTTCTGGACGCAATTGCATGAGAAAATCTGCCACAGCTTCAGCTTTTTGGCGTGTGGGGTCACGGTAAAGATAGCGAGTGGGACAATTGTGAAAATAGTAAATATCAGCTTTTCCCAAACGTGCAACTTTTAAGCTAATCAAAACGCCTAAACGTGATTAACTATAGCTTCCCGTCAATTCGGAGGAATCCGACAGCACAATAGAATCATGCGTCACGGTGAAGGCAGTTGCCTGCAAAGCACGTAACAAAATATTACGTGCGCCATTCACATCACGAGATATGATTGTTCCGCAATGTGGGCATTTCAAGGTTTTTGAGCCACCTAATTTATGGTGAATATGACCGCAGTTACCGCAAGTTTTAGATGTGTAAGATTCATTGCAAAGTACAACTAATACACCTTTTTTTAATGCCGCTTGCTTGAGATGTTGTTCAAAACGGTGATGAGAAAGGGTTAGCATCTGACGTACTGACTTGCTGTTAATCTTGCGTTTCTTCCCCCTTTGATTTTTGAGCACCATCTGGCTAGAATCAAAAGTGGGAAGGAAGATTATCTTGTAAGAATTAACTAACAAGTTGGTAGCCTTATTATGCAAATCTTTAATTAAATTCTGAATTCTGTCTCTAACACGGTTGGCCGCCATCCGCATCTTTCGGCGAAGACAGGCTTTAACTTGAGCGGCACGGCTGATCAATCTGTCAAGGTGCTGACACAATCTTTGTATGCGTCCGATATCTCCCTTGCCAATCTCTAAGACGTTTTCGCCATCAAATCCAGTTAAGAAAGTGCGATTTCCTGGGTCAAGGGCAATTACTCGTTCACTGCCAGTAGTAAGAACTTCTGCGACACAGGGAAAACAGCCAAACCATTTACCACGACGGTATATAAGCTCTGTGCCATAAAAACATTCATCCGGTACAGCTTGATTAATTGTGGTAAATTTCAAGCCTTTGGTCTTCTGGCAATACCACGTACCATTTCGGAAATTACCCACTTTAAATTGGATTGTTTGACTTGTGCTTTTGACCGATTTAAATTTGGCTGACCCGCCATCTTTTTTGGCTCTATTAAAGGCATCATAAGCTTCAAAGCAAGCTTCTTGTCGTTGATGACCGGGGATACTTTTCACCCAGTCGGGAATATTCTCTAACCGCTGTAACATCTTATCTAATGCTTCAGCCGATACCCTTTCAACTCCATGAAAACAGCGAAGCAAGCTAATAGTTTCGTTGTAATAATAACGATATTGAGCTAACCAGCCCTTCCAAACTTTGTGCAATTCTTTGCTAGGATATAGCCTGATTTTCTGCACACTGTTCGGTTGCGGCTTTGTCGATTTCGACCTTGAGTGACGGGTTTTCTTTTTGTAACTCTTCTTTGACTTGCTGGGAGTATTTTCTAAGTCCGTCAAGCCTTGAACTGAAACAGTGGATGATCGACAACATATCTTGTACGAGTTCTTGCTCTGGACTGAGCTTGCGGTCATTGAGAACCACGAGTTCGCACTCAAATTTTTCGCATAGCCACTTAACCAATTCAATCCCAAACCTAACAAGTCGGTCGGGGTGGGCAACCACAAGACGTTGGATATCGCCGTCGATGATTCGTTCCAAAATTGAGAGGAATTTTTTCCTTCTAAAATTGAGTCCGCTTCCAGTTTCTGAAATGATTTCCGCCTCTGGGTATCCTTGGCGTAAATGCTCAAGCTGTCGTTGCAAATCGTCTTGTTGGGAATGAGTCGAAACCCTTCCGTAGCAAACAGTTCTAATTGTTCTGGGGATACCTGCTGCTTTTTCGATTTCTTCGAGGATAAACCTTCTTTGACCTCCTGGTGTCCGGATTGCTTTGAGCTTTCCTTCATTTTCCCATCTTCGCAAACTCGAGACGTGGACACCAAGGAGTTTAGCCGCTTCCTTGGGAGTGACATGTTGCATTAAAACCTACTTAATTCGACTATGAATAGTCTAACGCGTGTTAAGTAGATTTGAGCGACATCAGCAAAAATATTTTAACTAATTACTTGTCCATCCCGCGCCCGACTGGTTGATTTGATGTACCAAGCTTCATAGGGTAAACCTAACTCATAAGCTACAGCACGAGCTAATTTTGTTTTGCCACACCCAGGTTCTCCCTTTAATAGTAAGGGGCGTTCGAGTGCGATCGCTAAATTCACCGCTTCTACCAACTTATCACTAGGCAAATAAGGATACAAAAGTTGCCCTGTCTGCGGATCTTGTTCTCCAGGCTTGGGTTGTATCTTGCCTGTGTATTTAAGCCGCTTTCCGTTTATAGCTTTTGCCACCTATGCCTCCATTCTTGCCCATCACAATTACACAAATCATAAATATGCCCAAACACAAGTTCAGGAACGCCTTCACTCATCAGCATAATTTCCTGAACGTTAGAGCTAATTTCTTTAGTTACCCTGGTTGGTAGTGATTCAACTTCATATCTGAACCAATTAGTCAAGATATCACTAGATAAACACTTAATCATGGGCAAACTTATGGGAATATGCGGTTCCCAAGCTGAGTCAAACTCCTGTGCAAAGGTGATATTCCAGGTACTGACACAACCTTCGCAGTCTATTAAAAACATCAGCAGTAAGCGATCGCTCTTTTGGTCAATAGACTTACGTACTAAGCTTGTTAATGGTAACCAAAAGTTATGTAAAAGCTCGTTAAGATAAGCTTCAGTTACATGATCTACCTGATGAAGAACCAATATTACGTGTTCGGTTCTTAACTTTTGAATAACTCCTTGAAGAACGCGTTCAATTTCTTCCTCAGTGATTATACTTGCACGGGAGTTTAATCTTGCCCCAACTTTATCACCCAATTCTCGCCATAAAGCACTAATATCATGTCGCCGTGATTTGCGAGACAAGTGAAATTCTAGTGTGATCGTCTCCATCTCCGGCACTCGCCCTAACAGACGGTTCAATAGCCAGATTTGCCCATGTTCTTCTGATTCTCCATGAACTAGAAAAACTCCAATTCGCTGTTCTTGTTCAATAAATTCTTTAAATAAAAGTGTTTGTTTCTCGTAGTCTAGGCGTAACAGGGCATTGTTGAGACGTTCAATCTTATCTGCATTCTCATATTTATCAATTTGCTTGACAATAAGCTCACGTTCTGATTCAGCTTCTTCTATCTCTTTCTTTAGCTGAAACTGTACTGCAGCGCCAGCCTCTCGGTGATATTTTTCCTTTAAGTGAGATATTTTCTCACTGAGAACTTTGTACTCTTGCTGTGATTCTTTGAGTTTTTGCTGAAAGTGCCGAACTGAAAACATACGTGAGTTTCTTTGTTAAGTAATTAGGCACGAATAAACCTAACCATATAACTAAATATAACACTGGCAAAGTCAACGAAAATTGTAATTTTTATTACAGGCTGTTTTCTAACTGCTCGATTTTTTGAGTTACTTTCTTTCTTTCGGCTTCAACTTCTTCAATTTCTTTTTGGAGTTGAAACTTAATAGCAGCACCTGCTTGTGTGACTAATTCCCGTTGCAGGTAATTCAGCTTGTCTGTTAACATCTCATATTGTTGCTGGAGTCCTTCGAGTTCCTGTGAAATTCGCCGTCGTTGTCCAGTACTCAGATTAGTTGTAGGGGAATTTGGCGGAGAAATTATTGGTTCACCAGGAGCATTGGCAGCTATCTGCTGTACCTCTGGTTTGATGTACAGAACTGGAGTCAAATGGGCTGGAATGCCTTGCAGTCTGATTTCTACGCAACCGAACTGGAAAGCTTTATCTATGGTCTTTCCAGCACCCAAGGCTTTGTAAAAACCAACTGCAAATGCGATCGCCGCTTGATCTTTAATTGCTTGATTCATCCCAATGACAAAGGGAATATGTTCTGCAATGGCTTTTGCTTGGGCTTCTGAATAGCAAGCATTCAAAACTACACCGTTAATTTGATCAGCTACCAGTTCAAATAGTGCCCCTAGGGCTTCGGGTTGTACCGGTTGGTAATTTCCTAGTAAGTCTTCAAAGCAAAGCTCCCCGGCACTTGTTCCATGTCCAGAGAAATGCACAATCTGCGGCTCAACATCAAATATGGCTTGGCTGATATCTCCCGGACGTACAGACTCACGGGACTCGATCACAAATCTATCTCGCTCTTTAGCTAGTTGTAGCCGCTCCCGAATATCGCGCAACTCTTGCCCCAAGCGTAATCGCGCAACATCACTGGGGTCGGCTGCGAGAAACAGAATCTTGATTTGACCATTACTGTTCATTTAGACGATTAACGACAGTGTTTATTTTTTGAATATTTTCGTTTTCACATAGGTCTCACCGTACCAAAGGCACGGTGCAACCATTCTGAAAGGATGGTTGGGCAACAGCACCCGCAGAGAGCGATCGCTAATATCCCTACTCATGGCAACCAGCATCCTACCCAAGCAATGAAAAATGCCATCACCACGACCTCTAGCATTTCATCTTCCTGAAATGCCAGTAAGGTATTGGCTGATGGCTCTAAAAATGCTACCAAAACCGACAAAAAAACACTACAGATTATAAGCAGAAATAAATTTCTTGCTTATTAATCAAGAGTCTAGTGACGTACTCCACACACTCCCCTTCTCTGCGAGACGCTGTTCGCGTTTGGGTGAGTGTGGGCATCTGGGGGACTCTTCTTTGAAGACATTGACTGAGCTTTAAGACCGTGCGCCCCACGGTTCTTTGGTTGATTCAAACAATTAGCTTTTATTATGATAGGCTGCTTTTCAGCATTTAATTGGATTACACCTATCAGTCAAATTATATCACTTGGTGAGAAGAATTAAGATTTGTACCCTTCGGGAAGCAAGCTACGTTTGGGACTTGTTCTCCTTCCTCGCCTGCGGCATTGGTCGGAGAACTGTCGTCAACTCACTCGTATTCATCTCATCACCTCCCTATCGGGTAGGTGAGAGGCTTCTACTTTTTAAGCTAAAATTGACAACTTGTGCCAGAGACGCCATAAGCTACGCTCACAACAAATAGTGAAAGTCTCTTTGCTTGTACTCATGAACGAAGCAATTAGGACTTTCACCGTAGGTCGAATCTTATTTTTTTGCCGTGACCCAAATTTCCAGCTACAGTTGTTAGTTGGCTGTAGAAATAGGGACAAGTTATCAAGCATTCGCCTCAAACTTACCCCTATCACTAGAAGATTTTACTCTTCATCTTCTAATTCTTCTTCGTCAACATCGTCTGAGTCTAAATCTGGCGCGGTTAATTTTTTATCACTTTCACCAAGTTGAATCAGGTGAATATGCTTGTAACCCAACCTAATTTCAAACTCATCACCAGCCTTTAAGCCCATTGCTTTGGTGTAGGTAGCACCAATCACAATCTGACCGTTTTGATGGACACTAACCCGATATGTCGGTTCGCGACCACGTCCATCTTTCGGTGCTTCTGGACTGAGGGGAATTCCTCTAGCCGACAGCAAGGCATCATAAAAATCGGTGAGATTGACGCGAACCTGGTTATTTTTAGTAACGGTGTAATAGCCGCACTGTTTGGCTCTTTCTCTTCTTGGTAAAGTGGAAAGTTCTTTTACTTTAGCCAGCAGTGTTTTTCCGGTTAACGGCGCGGTTGCAGTTTCTGTCATTACGCTCAAAATTTCCTTAATCTCTCCAAACTGATAAACTATGTCGTCTCGTGCCAGTGTTTGGCTTTTTAGCATCTGCACAGAGCGACTGAGAACCCTAGGGTAAGGGGTTAATTCCTGCTGATAGGCAGCCCAAACACCTCTATTATGGTTATCCACAACAGATTAGATGTCATGGTCGCCACAAACATTAATTTCGGTGATTTTACGGCACTTTTAACCATCATTCGCCATCGGAAATTATTTTTTTTCTCTTTTGGCGCTACTGTAGCGGTGTAACTTTAAGCCACCTTTACAAATTGGGTTGGTTCTACTACAAATAAGTCGTAGCAGCCCAGTAATAGCAGGTTTTTCACTTTCAGTGCTTGCCTTTATTGCCTTTGAGTTGTCGGGTTGTCCCTACTCATCCTCTCAAGCTTAGGACAGCATAGTATTTGAATCTGGACTTACGGACATATCACCCTTTTGTCCTGCCTGTAGAGACGTGAATTTTCTGATCTCTACATTACGAAGAAACAAAGCGGTAGCAGCCGCGCTTATACGGCTATTGATACTGGTTTTGTTTCTTCGTAATTTTATATTAAATACTAGCATGGACTAATAATAGCAAAATATTTGTTTAAATTTGAATTAAAGTCTTTGGTAAACTTTTATCTAAATTCCTGGACTAGGTTGGGGAAAAAGCGATGTGGATTTTTCTCATGCTCTATTGCCTAGAGAGTATTGGCGCACAAATTTTATAAAAATTCATCTAATTTCGACTCTTCAGTTTTGATCAATGAGTTAAATCCCAGATTTTCTTGATTGAGAGCAGACAAAAAGCGAAAACTCTCGCGCGTCCGGGTTTCCCGGTGCGTGAACTTTTCAAGACAGCAGTGTAGATTTTCCTCACTGTTTATGACAATCAGGCAACAAACTCTCAACTTATTCTGCACGTCTGTCTAGGGGAAGAATAAATTTACCACATTTGCCTGGTGCTTAATTGCCGCCACTAGATGATCTTCATCCGCTTTAACACGAATATATAACCAAAAAATTTCCTCTTTGCTGGCGCTTGAGGGATTTTTTAGCCAGGACTTGACTCAAGTTGACATCAAGATGTATCCATAACTTAACGTGTATTTTATTTGCTTATTTTCCCTATGCAGGGAATGAACGCAAGCAAGTCTCTCTGGAGGATGCAACGCCTCTTCCCTAGCAGGACAAACAGATCCCATTAAATCCATAGCCTTGATTACTTTATTTGCTGTTGGGCGTAGAGTTGGAGACAAATGTCGCTGGCGGCGCTTCTACAACTAAAATTTTAATGGTTATCCTTAAACTAGAATCAGTAGCTCTTTGCTCATCAGCCTATTAACTAGCTGAAGTTGAATAAAGAGCAACAAGGGTATAGCTCATTTTTCGCAACCACCTGTCTGTACTCTTGATTTCTGAGGCAGGTGGAGTAATTTCAAGATTTTGGTTGGTGGCAATGGAAGTTCTTTTTAAAGTCATTCGGCAGCAACAAAATTCTTCCCCTGTTGTGCAAACTTACCTCTTGGAGACAGAACCAGGCAATACAATCCTGGACTGTCTCAATCGGATTAAGTGGGAGCAAGATGGGACTTTGGCATTTCGCAAAAATTGTCGCAATACCATTTGTGGCAGCTGTACTATGCGAATAAATGGGCGTTCGGCTTTAGCTTGTAAGGAAAATGTTGGCAGCGAACTTGCCAGATTACAGCAAATCCCATCGCCAAAATCTCAGGACACAGCTATTCCAGAAATTACGGTGGCTCCTTTAGGGAATATGCCTGTAATTAAGGATTTGGTTGTGGATATGAGTAGTTTTTGGAATAATCTGGAGGCAGTTGCTCCTTATGTGAGTACAGCAGCGCGAAAAGTACCAGAAAGGGAGTTTTTGCAAACACCACAAGAGCGATCGCTTCTTGATCAAACTGGTAACTGTATTATGTGCGGTGCTTGCTACTCTGAGTGCAATGCGAGGGAAGTTGATTCCAACTTTGTTGGCCCCCATGCTCTCGCTAAAGCCTACCGGATGGTGGCAGATTCCCGCGATAGCGATACTGAAAATCGTTTAGAAAGCTATAACGAAGGTACTCAAGGTGTTTGGGGTTGCACCCGTTGTCTTTACTGCGACTCAGTCTGTCCAATGGAAGTGGCTCCACTAGAGCAAATCACCAAAATTAAACAAGAAATTCTTGATCGCAAACAAGCCAGCGACAGTCGCTCAATTCGTCACCGCAAAGTATTGATCGAGTTAGTAAAAGAAGGTGGCTGGATTGATGAACGTCAATTTGGTGTGCAAGTTGTCGGTAACTACTTTCGCGATCTTAAAGGATTACTCAGTCTTGCACCTCTAGGCTTGCGGATGATAGTCCGGGGTAAATTCCCTCTTTCATTTGAACCTTCAGAGGGAACTGAACAAGTGCGATCGCTGATTGAATCTGTGCAACAAGCTGAGTCTTAAGCGCTGAGTAAGAAGTGAGAATTTCTCCCCCTGCCTATTGCCTATTACCTCTTGCTCACCTCGGATCTTGAGGTATATTTAACCGTCTTCCAAAACGGTCATAGACTAAAACATCCCACTGTCCATTGTCACTCGTCTCAAAAGCAATCCTATTACCATCAGCGCTGATTGTAGGATTGCCAACTTCTGCTGGCAAGTTAGCAGTCAAATTCCGCGATTGGCGTGTTTCCCGGTCGTAGAGGAAAATAGACTTGCGACCCTGACGACTAGAAGCAAAAACAATATAACGACCATCCTCAGACACACTAGGATGAGTGGCGATCGCATCCAAAGAATTTATTCCTGGTAAATCCACCAAATTGCGAGATAGTGTATCAAACATATAAACATCTTGGCTACCCCGACGGTCACTAATAAACACAATATATCTCCCAGAAATTTGGGGATTTAATTCTGAAGCCAAACTATTCAGACCCCGGCCCCCTGGATCAAACGGATAACTCAACAGACGAGGGTAGCCAAAACACCCAGTTAATAAACTAGAACATAAAAATAAAGCAATTGGTAATTGGTGAGTCAGCGCGGTCTTGGGGGTTTCCCCCATGAGCGACTGACGAACCCCGGAGGGGTCATTAGTAATTCTCCTCATCTCCCCATCTCCTTGACTACGGTGGGGCTACAGTTGCACCATTAGGAATATCTAACTCAATATTGGGGCCTCGGTCTAGTACTTCAATATCCCACTGACCACGGCTAGCGGTTTCAAAGACAACATAACGTCCATCTGGGCTGATATGGGGATTTCTTACCCAGCCGCGATAGATAGGAGTGAGGATTTGCGACTGTTGGGTAGCGCGATCGTAAAGCGCTACCACTGGTCTACCTTGGTCACTCGTAAGGTAAGCAATGTAACGTCCGGTATAACTCAGACTAGGACTTTCGGCAATTGTCTCTGGTCGATTTAAGCTTGGTGTGCGAATAAACCTTTGTTCTTCTAAGTCGTACACCAGTAACTGCTGATTAGCATTGCGATGAGATACAAACGCCAAAAAACGCCCATTTCCACTCAAAGCAGGTTGCTCCTCAGTGTAGCGACTGTTGAGCGAAGTAGACCCTAGAGGAATCTCATTAGTACCACAAGATACAACCAAACTTGTTAAACCAAAAATCAGGCTCCAATAAAGTGGTCTTTGGAGCCAAAATGTAGGCGTAAATTTATTCACCTCAACTGTTTTCCGTCGCCTCTAAGCCTGACTCAACACCAAATGTTTTAAATATCGTCGTCAAAATCGGTCGAATTATCTGGCTCGCCATTTGGCTTTTCAATCGGGTTGTATGGTACATATTCAGTTGGTATCGCCTCATCATCTTCCCGTTCTCGACGAGGAGTCGAGTCAGCAGGTGGACGACGCCTTCTCGGTCTAGGAGTGGCATTATCTTCGCGATTTTCTGGACGCTGGGGTCTGTTATTACCGCTATTACCACGACGTGCCGGTTTTCTGGTTTCTGTGCCCGAACTATCCCAATCATCTACTTCCTTAGCAGAAGTAGAACCCCAATTTTCATCTTCATAACTCTCAGAGGGACGATTCACTGGACGCCCAGAACTAGGACGACGTCTTTTATCTGCTACTTCTGGTCTTTCCCGCGTGTTGCGGCGTTCAGAACGACGGGGGGTTTGATCTTCGTAGTAGTCATCACGAGGCGATCGCTCATCCCTACTACCTGGAATTCGCCGACGTGCCGGGCGCTGCTCCTCTTCATAAGGTAGTGGCTCTAAGTCTGCATCCATCTCAGCCTCATAATTTCGCCGCTCAGAGTATGAGTAGTTTCTGCTCACCTCTCGCTCGTCGTCCACAATCGGAGTATTGCGCTTCGCTTGCTGGGTAGCTATACTCCGCAGGCGAATACTTTCAACCGCAAAAAACACAGTTGTACCCACCAAAAGCAGCTGACCAAATTGCAGAATTGGGTCTAACCGCCATCCTTGGAAAATGAGAATGAAGCCGCAGAGTAGACCTACCGCCGCAAAAAAGATATCTTGATCTCGTGATAACTCAGGGCGGATAGTGCGGAGAAAATACAGAGCTGCCCCAGCTACAGCCAGGAAAATTCCTAGAAAAGTGGCTGGAGTGGCCCCTACATTTACCTGACCTAGAATACTGGCTGAGTTCAGCCCAAAATTTATCATTGCTGTTTTCCCAACATCAAATCTATGTTAGCGAGTCACAATTAAAATCACTACTTTAATTAGACGCAATATATTTAAGCTTCAAAGCATCTGGCGCCATCAGCTCTGAAGCCGTTGATCGCAATCGGGGTTTGGGGATTGGGTCTTAGGGATGAGAGAAAAGAAGAATATTCCAGTCCCCAATCCCCATTAGCCAGTCCCCAGAGTCAAAGCGACTCCCCCAAGCATTAAGAACGCTGAATTTTATCTTTCTGGCTAATGAAAATCAAACCAACTGTCGCCGGGATAACCACAATCGCAGCACCCGCTACAAGACTCCAAAGAAAATTTGCTAAAGAAGGCGTCATAGTTCTCAACCTTTTTTTACACAGTTCATCTCAATTTTAATGGTGTATCACTTTCTTGAGAAGCCTCTAAATTGTGAGCCACCAAACTTAGTACAGCTTTACATAAATTCGTAGCGTTAACGTTGATAGTCGCGTTTTAGTGCGACAACACAACTAAAAGCCCTAAATCTTGTCTTCTAACGATACGCACTGACGAAATTTTGTACTTAGTAATCGCTTCACTAAGTTCACCACCTCAGCCACTTTGCTTTTCTATTGCCAAAGGAAGTGACAGCATTTGGTTAAAATTAGAGAGAGAATGCTTTACAAAGCTTAAAATTCCCAAGCTGGCAAATTTTTTCTTTCTTCACAGATAGTAGCTCAAACCAATGACTGGCGTTAACCTGACTGCTTTGATTCTCGGCCTTGTGTTGGGACTGATGATATTTTTGTTTATTTTCCGCATCATTCTCACTTGGTATCCGCAAGTGAATCTGAATCGGTTCCCCTTTAATCTCATAGCTTGGCCCACAGAACCCTTTTTATTGCTGTTGCGAAAGCTAGTACCACCCATAGGCGGAGTGGACATTACACCCATCATTGGGGTGGCAATCTTCAGTCTGGTGCGAGAAATTTTGCTAGGTCAGCAAGGATTGCTAACCATGCTGTCTCGTGCGAATTAGGTAATTGGTGATGGGTAATTGGTAATTGGTAATTGGTAATTGGTAATTGGTAATTGGTAATTGGCTGAAGAGGCAGAGGGGCAGGAGTTAGGGTGCACAGGAGAGAATTTTTCCCCCAGTCCCCAGTCCCCAGTCCCCAATCCCTGACTATTGCCCCAAGTTGTTCATCTCCTGCACAAAATTGGTATAGACATTACCTTGCAAAAACTGGGGGGTTTCCATAATTCTCTGATGAAACCCAATGGTGGTAGGTAGTCCAGTGATGGCACATTCCCGCAATGCCCGTTTCATCCGGTTAATCGCAGTCGGTCGGTCTGGCCCCCAAACAATTAACTTACCGATTAGGGAATCGTAGTAAGGCGGAATTTGGTAATCTGTGTACACATGGGAATCAATGCGGACACCAGGGCCTCCAGGGGGAAGATAGCCACTGATGCGTCCAGGGGAGGGGCGAAAATCATGATCAGGATCTTCGGCATTGATGCGGCATTCAATTGAATGACCCCTTAAAACTACTTGGTCTTGGGTAAGTTTGAGTCTTTCCCCTTGAGCAATGCGAATTTGTTCGACGACCAAATCTACCCCAGTAATCATCTCCGTTACCGGATGCTCAACTTGAATCCGGGTGTTCATTTCCATAAAGTAGAACTTACCGGATTTATCGAGGAGAAACTCGATGGTACCTGCCCCAGTGTAGTTAATAAACTGGGCAGCTTTCACCGCAGCTTGTCCCATTTTCTCCCGTAGTTCTGAGTCGAGCGCCGGGCTGGGGGCTTCTTCCAGTAGCTTTTGATTCCGGCGCTGAATCGAGCAATCTCTCTCGCCCAAGTGGATGACATTACCGTAGTTATCCGCCAAAATTTGAAATTCAATGTGGCGGGGACGTTCAACAAATTTTTCGATATAAACGCCGGAATTGCCAAAAGCAGCTCCCGCTTCCCCTTGAGCCGCTAGAAAAAGTTTGACGAATTCGTCTTCAGATTGCACCAGCCGCATACCCCTTCCACCACCACCCGCCGTGGCTTTAATCATCACGGGATAGCCAATATCCTTGGCGAGTAGCAGTCCTTCTTGCTCAGTCTCTACCAACCCATCACTGCCAGGCACTGTTGGCACCCCAGCCTTTTGCATCGTTTCTTTAGCTGTGGATTTATCCCCCATCCGCCGGATGGCTTCGGGAGTGGGGCCAATAAAGGCAATATGATGGTCAGCACAGATTTCCGCAAACCGGGCGTTTTCTGCCAAAAAGCCATAACCAGGATGAATGGCGCTGGCATTGCGAGTCAAGGCAGCGGCAATAATATTGGGAATATTCAAATAACTTTTACTGCTGGCAGGTTCGCCAATGCAAACCGCTTCGTCAGCAAGTTGCACATGGAGGGCATTACGGTCAACAGTAGAGTGAACCGCAACCGTCGCAATTCCCATTTCTTCACAGGCTCGGAGAATACGAAGGGCGATTTCTCCCCGATTAGCAATTAATATTTTGTCAAATTTCATTTTCTAGCTTCGATATCAGTACTAGTAGATTGATATTCTCTCCTATCCAGTTGAAATAACGCTGTGGCATTTGGCATTATTTCAAATAATCATAGTCAATTGCCAACTCTCGTTCTGAGCAGAGTGTAGACACCTGATGAAGGGCTGCTTCCCAAAGGGTGAGACTTGGCTCTGCCGCCTCCACGAGTTTTAACTAGACTAACAAGATTGCGGCTGTAAGTGGTGTTTGCCGAGTTCGGGAACTCGGCTTTGGCGATATCGCCCGATGCAATTCACAGACGCTCTACTTTTTTTAATATCACTGCCGCTACTAGATTTCTGTCAGTCAGATATCCTTACTGAAAAAATTTGGAAAATATTTCACTTCAATTATTTTTTATGCTATATTCTATTTCTAGAGATACCGTGCGGATGTGGCGGAATTGGTATACGCGCACGCTTGAGGTGCGTGTGGCTTTGCCTTGCGAGTTCGAGTCTCGCCATCCGCATTTTTTCAGTGCTGAGTTTGGCGGAGTGAGTGAGGAGTCCTGAGACAGGATTTCTCGCCATTTCCCAACCTTTCCATAAACCCTTCACCTAATTTCCGCTGCAAAAGCTCTTGGGACGCCAGTTTTTTTATGCTTTTATATAGATAGGTGAAGTTTTGTAAAAAACATTGACTACTACTGTTACGCCGACAAACAACTTAACACTGCCAGTTGCTTGGCATCGCCTGACTCCGATTTGGCAAGGTGGGGAGGAAATTCTGCAATCTGGTTTGCCTCACACTCAAATGGCACCAGCTTGGCAATTGCTACTTTTAGGCGATGGCTCCCCAACAAGGCATTTACAATTGCTTACAAGTGAGCCTACGGAAGTGGATGTCATTGATATGTCTTTACTTGGTATGGACTCAGATCATGCGCCTCCGCTCATCGAAGCTGTTCCTGGCCCACGACTGCGGCGACAGGTGTGGCTGCGTACAGCTTCTGGACAGCGCCTGGGTTACGCTTCTTCATGGTGGGAAGCGAGTCATGTAGATGAGTATCTGCAAAACCGTTCGTTACCAATTTGGGCGAGTTTAGCTCGTGTCCGCACAGAATTATATCGAGATGTCCAAGGAGTTTACTACGGTTACTCTGAAGCGCTACAGTCAGGTTTTGATGAGATTGGGCCTTTTTGGGGACGCCATTATTTATTTTGGCATCGTGGACAGCCTTTAACCTTGATTTATGAAGTTTTTTCGCCTTATTTAACTAAATATCTGGGGCCCATGCAGCTGAGTGTCAATGGCGAATTAATGAGTTAGGAAACTACCAGATGATCAAAAAAGCTCCTAGTCAGCACTGAGAGGGTTGATTAGTTTTCCAGTTTAGTGTGGCTATCAAGCTGAGATTGGCGACTAAATATGGTTAATTTAGTCATTTTTAGCCAAATTGCCTGATTTGTTGCTGATTAATTAATTTTTATTAGCTTCGAGAAAAATAGCAGTTGATCATCAGCAAAAATAACAACTGTTGTGTATGAGGAAGCGAAATTTCTGAAATTTGATCATTTTATTTGGCAATCAAGCTTCAAATCTGGAAAGTTAATTGTTACCGGTTTGATTCAGTTAACCTCTTAAATTGAAAATGTACCAATAAAGGGTAATATTAGCTGCTGATGACTTGCCGCTTTTGCGGGTTAGTTATCAGGAGGATTGATGGCAGTGAGAAATTTATCTCCCAAAGACTTGCTGCTAGAGAGAAACTTTTCAGGGAAAGGTTCTGCGAAGTTAAACAAAGCATGTTAAAAGTAACTAACCACAAAAACACTTTTTTTGAAAGTGCCGGGAAAGTTGATTACCGAAGTATCAACAATATCCAGGGTGGAAAAATTTATCTAATTAGCTAATAAAGCAAGTAATGAGTTCGCAAGTATGAGGTGTAGGTTTCAATGGCACTGCGTGTTGTGTCTGCTGTAAAGAATAAAAAAAAGAAACCGTCTCTGGTGTTGACGCTCTCGGCTGCTGGGTTATTGATTGGTGCGGGGAGTGCAGCATATTGGTTGTTAACCCAGGGACAACCACTTTCCAGAGATTTGCCAGTAGGTGTCAAGATTATTCCACAAGATGCTTTATTTGCGGTTTCTCTAACGACAGATCCTAGACAATGGCAGAAATTACGGGAGTTTGGGACGCCAGAAACCCAAGGAGAAGTGGATAAAAGTATTGTGCAGTTGCGCGATTACCTCCGGTACGCCGCTGGCGATCGCTTGCTGACGAATAATGGTTACAATTTTGAGAAAGATATTCAACCTTGGGTAGGTAATGAAGTAACGATCGCCATTTTAGCCCCCCAAGCTACAAATCCTGCACCCAAACCTGTAGCTACCGATGGAGATGCTACTAGTAGTCAGCAGTCAGTGGTAATGGTGCTGCCGGTGAAAAATCCAGAAATCGCTAAAAGCATTTTGGCACAACCTAAACCTCTCAAACAAGGCAAATGGATTGATCGCACTTATCAGGGAATCGCCATTAAACAGACTGAGGGACAAGTTGGAGCTAACTTTTCAGCAGCATTATTAGATCAGCGTTACTTAGTGATTACCGATAATCCTCAAGCCACAGAACGAGCGATTGACGCCTACAAAAGCAAAATATCTTTAGCAACAATTGGCGGATTTTCGGATAATTTCCCGAAAATCGCCACTTACCAGCCCTTTGCCCAGTTTTATGTAAATGTACCCATAGCAGCGAGAATAGCTGCTGCTGCTCCCAAGCATCGGTTACCTGCTCAAGTTTTGGCTCAACTTCAAAATAACCAAGGAATAGCTGGGACAGTGAGTTTGGAGCCAGAAGGAATGCGCTTCAAGGGAATTTCTTGGTTAAACCCTAATAGTCGGCGTTTGCTAGCAGTGGAAAACAAAGCTGGAAAAATGCCAAGCCGAGTACCTGGGGAAACTTTGATGATGCTGTCTGGTAGTAACTTACAGCGGTTGTGGGCTGATTATGTTTTAACGGCTCAGGGAAATCCCTTAGCGCCGATGACGCCAGAACAATTGCGAGGTGGTGTGAAATCGCTGACAAATCTGGACTTAGAACGGGATTTTCTCCGTTGGATGAAAGGCGAGTTTTCCCTCTCTGTAATTCCCACTAGCTCAAAAGACAGTTCCCCAGAGAATTTTCGGGCGGGTTTGGTGTTTATGGTACAGGCAAGTAATCGCAATGCCGCTGAAACATCTTTACAACAGCTGGATGATGTGATGAAAAATCAATACCAGTTCCAAATCCAACCGGGGACAGTCTCCGGTAAACCCGTTGTCAACTGGATTTCACCTTTTGGCACTTTAACCGCAACCCATGGTTGGTTAGATGGAGACGTGGCTTTTTTAGTAGTGGGCGCTCCCATCACCGATAAAATTGTTACAAACCCAAACAATCCCCTAGGCAATACTCTCCCCTTTCAACAAACTGTTCCCAAAGAACCATCACCCAGCAATGGGCAATTTTTCCTGGATGTGGAACAGACTGTCAAAAGTTTTACGCTAAATTCACTATTCCCCAATCAACAAACAATGCTTGCAGCCACACGTTCAATTGGGGTGACAACTGCTGTCAACGACAGTCGTAGTACTCGCTATGATATTTTTCTAGCACTCAAAAAAGCTGGCAACCCAGCCCCTATACCAAGTCCTGGCGCTGCTGCTACTCCCCTAGTACCCGTACCTACAGCAACACCAAATCCATCTCCCTAATCTTTTTCAGGTGCGACATCAGCTTGAGCAATACTTAAGGACGGCTAACAACCATGCCCCATGAGTCTCTAAGCGGATAGGATCAGAATAGTCAGAATCGATATTTTAAATAATCCACTAGGGAGAAGACTTTATGAATCTGGTTGTACTCCAGAACTGGCTGGACAATGCCTCCTTTGCGATTTTATTCCTCACCATGCTGGTGTATTGGGTTGGGGCGGCTTTTCCAAATCTGCCAGCATTTGCCGCTTTGGGGACAGCATGTATGGCGATCGCGAATTTGTGCATAGCTACCCTACTAGGGGCACGATGGATCGAAGCTGGCTATTTTCCTTTGAGCAATCTGTATGAATCCCTATTTTTCTTAACTTGGGGAATTACAGCCGTTCATTTAATTGCCGAAAATAGCAGCCGCAGCCGCTTGGTGGGCGTTGTGACTGCCCCCGTAGCTATGGGGATTGCGGCTTTTGCTACCTTGACTTTGCCATCAGGTATGCAACTGTCTGAACCTTTAGTGCCGGCGCTAAAGTCGAATTGGCTGATGATGCACGTCAGCGTGATGATGTTGAGTTATTCGGCTTTGATGGTGGGTGCGCTGATGGCGATCGCATTTTTGATCGTCACTCGCGGGCAAAACATCCAACTACAAGGCAGTTCTGTTGGTACCGGCGGTTATCGCAGCAACGGCTATCAATTACGCAAAGCAGGTGAGTTAATTTCTCAACTCCCAGCAACCGCCGCCGAAAATAATGGTTTTTCACGTTACGAAAGCAATAACAACGGCAACGGTACCGCTGTTTTGAATTTAATCACAGCCCCTGAATCTAAAACCGTCTCATCTGCCGAACCACTTTCTCCCCAACGCCTCAGCCTAGCCGAAACCCTGGATAACATCAGCTATCGCATCATCGGCTTGGGATTTCCCCTGCTGACAATTGGCATTATTGCCGGTGCCGTTTGGGCAAATGAAGCTTGGGGTTCATACTGGAGTTGGGACCCAAAAGAAACTTGGGCGTTAATCACTTGGTTAGTTTTCGCCGCTTATCTCCACACTAGAATCACTCGCGGTTGGCAAGGACGCAGTCCCGCAATCTTAGCGGCTACTGGTTTTGTTGTCGTCTGGATTTGCTATCTCGGTGTAAATCTCTTGGGTAAAGGTTTACATTCTTACGGTTGGTTTTTCTAAGTACCTCACCCCTAACCCCTCTCTGCTGGCGGAGAGGGGAAATGTTGGATGTGATATTTATAGCTGTCTCTTGGGAAATATAAGCTGAAAACTAAATACCCACTTACCCACTTGCCCATTTTAAAATTTATTGCTATCCTAATAGAATCTAAGCAATTAACTTTATGTGCTAGTGTTTGTTGCCAAATTGCTTCATATTATTCTTCCCAAGCAAAAACCTTTTTCTCCAACCTCTATTTTGTAAGAGATACTTATAGGTTGCAAGTTTTAGCATGGGCAGTGTATTTTTCATGCATCTGAATAATTTACATGAAAGTTATTGAAAGGTGAATTAAAGTGTACACAAAAGCCCTAGTCTCAGATGGAAACTTCAAACAAATCAAAGAATCTGCATCAATTGATGACAGAAGACGCTTAACGTTGGGAGCCGAGGCAAAATCAAAAAATTACCGCGTATTTATGAACTCATCTGGTCAAATATTACTTGATCCAGTAGTTAATATTCCAGAGCGTGAACTGTGGCTATGGAAAAACTCACAAGCTCGTGCTTCTCTGGAAAAAGGTATGCAACAAGCTGCGGCTGGAGAACTACATGATTTAGGTTCTTTTGCCGAATATGCAGATTTAGAAATTGACGACTAAGTATCAGTCTTAATCTGTTACAATTAATTAACTCAGCCAAAGCCCTTAGACCGCTTGCTTACAAGTAGTTTTGGGGCTTACGGTTTTATAATAGCTCATGTACTAAAAATAGTTTTTTATAAATTGGTAGCAAATTAACAGTGCAGTACAAACTAAAATTTACAGATGAAGCTAAAGAAGTATTAGAAATATTAAAAATAAATGATGAAAAGAAACATAAGAAAGTAATGAAAACTTTAGGCTTCATGGAAAAAAACTTACGTCATGCTAGTCTCAAAACTCATGAGTATGATTCTCTAAAAGGGCCAAATAAAGAAAAAGTCTTTGAAGCCTATGTCGAAAATAATACTCCGGCTGCTTATAGGATATTTTGGTATTATGGCCCAGATCAATATGAACTGACAATACTCACCATCACACCTCACCCTTAGAGATAGGTGCTAATGGGTAAGCCGTGATCAACTACAAATTTATTTAAAAGCTTAAAACAGCATCATAATTGACTTTTATTCACGAATTTTCAAGAGTTTCAGCGCTAGGCTGGAAGGCTTTTAGGTGCTTAATAAAGAAGTATGGAAATGTTATGGACTCCCCTACACGCCAAAATACACCGCACTATCCGCGCACGGCATTTATTTGAGCCGAATCAAAGCTTATTGGTTGCTGTTTCCGGTGGACAAGATTCTCTGTGCTTAATAAAAATACTGTTAGATTTACAACCAAAGTGGGGATGGCGCTTAGGCATTGCTCACTGTGATCATTGCTGGCGTGATGATTCCCAAGCTAATGCTCGTCATGTAGAAAGTTTAGCTAAAATTTGGGAAACTCCTTTTTATTTAGCCACAGCTAAGGAACCTGTGAAGAGTGAAGCTGCGGCACGGAATTGGCGATATCAAGCTTTAAGTAAAATTGCCCAAACTAATAATTATCAATATATTGTCACAGGACACACGGCAAGCGATCGCGCCGAAACTCTCCTTTACAATTTAATTCGCGGTACCGGCGCTGATGGTTTGCAGGCTCTCACTTGGCAACGCCCACTAACTGCGAGCATTATGTTAGTACGTCCCCTCTTAGAAATTACTCGCTCAGAAACAGAGAAATTTTGTCAAGAGTTTAACTTGCCAATTTGGGAAGATGCCACCAATCAAGATTGGAAATATGCCCGTAACCGCATCCGCCAGGAGCTTTTACCATATTTGCAAGAAAATTTCAACCCCAAAGTTGAATCAGCCTTAGCCCAAACCGCCGAACTGCTGCAAGCAGAAGTGGAATATTTAGAGCAAACAGCCGGAAATTTGCGTTTAGATGCGATGGAATTAGGCAAAGGGGATGATATAGCCTTAAGGTTAAATCGGCGGGTATTAAGGACAGCACCGCTGGCATTGCAGCGGCGTGTGATGCGTCAGGTATTACAACAAATATTGCCTGATGCCCCTGGCTTTGAACATATCGAAAAATTAACGGCTTTAATTACAGCGCCAAATCGTTCGCAAACTGATCCTTTTCCTGGTGGTGCGATCGCTCAAGTCATAGACGACTGGATCTGCTTTCAGGATTTATAGCATGGTGTAGGGGATTTCCAAGAAATAAATTACCCAATCTTGTGGGATGAGCTTCTAGCCCGTCCCATATTCCGGGCGGGCTAGAAGCCCACCCCACAAGAAAATTTTAGGATATTTTATTATTTGGAAGTCCCTAGGGACACAGAATTGCTGTGTCCCTACGATCATCTGTGGTTTGCTAAAAATGGCTCCGCACTTCCTAACTTTCAACTCAGCAATCCTTAAGACGCTAGCAATTCTGGCTGATTTATTAAACTCTGGAGAGCTTGGCGCATTTGAGTGATAGTTTGCAGTTGATAATCACCAGATTCTTGGACTTGAGCCAAAGATTCAGCAATTCCTTGCAACTTATGCCGCAACCCATCCAGAGCATCCTGAATGGGTTGTAGTGCTTCTTGATAGAGATTCACGCGACCCCAGCATTCAGCGGTTGCTGTTCGCAGGTTGAGCAAGTTCTCCTCGATCGTTTTTAGTTCTTGGCGCTTTTGCTCTAAATCGTGGGTTTGATTGCTAATCATTCCTTGGTCTAGCTCAATCCCACCACGCATCTGCTCAATCTCATATTCCAGCCTTTGCAGTTCCTGCGACTGTTGTTGTCGCTGGGCTTCAATTTGCGAGAGAATTGGACCTAAATCAAGTTTGTTATCACCTGGTGCGTTATCAATAGAACGTCCTTGGCGCTGCATCAGCACAGCTTGGTGTTGTTTAAAAATTTTCTCCCGCTCTAGCAAATTGCGGCGTTGTCCTACCAAAGATTGATTTACCATTTGGTAGAGGTCTTGTTCATCCGCTAATTCTCCTTCTAAATTTTGCAAAGCCTTGCCAGATGCCTGCTTAACTTTTCTTTGTAATTCTTCTATAACTTCTTGTTTGTAATTAAGTTCTTGTTCTTGATCATGAACGAAGCTGGAGTCTATAGACAGCTTGTTCTGCAAGTCTTGTACCATCTTTTGCAGTTCTTCAAGGGGCATTTTCTGCAAAGGTTCTACATCAACTTGCTGGCTGAAAACCGCATCAATAGACGTGGCAGCCAAGGAGTGAATCTGTTGGTATAACGCTTGTTGAATTTGCAATTGCTCTTTGAGAATTCGAGCATAGTCTTGCTTGCTGGCAAGTGTAGCTGTATTCAGATGGAATTGGGCTAATTGTTGCTCTAAAGAACTTTGTGCCTGTTGACATGAGTTTTGGCGATCGCGCAGCGTTTGACTCAGGCGTTCAACTTCCTCTTGCTGAAGAGTTGCTAAATTTCGTTTTTCCTCTAGCTGTTGCCAGTGTGGATTTAGAGTAGCTTGCTGCCGTTCTACCAATTCAAAAGCGAAATGGAGATTTTCCCGCACTGTTTCGGTGGGAGCAACGCCACTAGACAAGCGATTGAGTAACTCACTGATTGCCCGACTTTGCTCCTCATCCAAAACCGTCCCCTGTTGGCAGTCAGCTTGAAACTCTTCCAGGCGACGCTGCTCACCCCGCAAATGCTCCCAAGCTCCTTCAAGTTCCTGGCGATTTCGCGCCATTTCTGTTTGCAAACGTTCAATTTCGGCGCGGGACGTTTCATTTTCCTGTTTTTGCTCCTCCAAGCGTTGAGAGTCATCCTCCAGATCTTGCAGTTGTTCTAGGCGTGCTTCCATATCCATTTCCCGGCGATTTAATTCTTGCGCCTGAAACGTCAGTGACTGCTTCCACTGGTCGATTTCGTCCTCTTTGAGCTTAAATTTTTCCAACTGACGGGAAAAATTCTGCAAAATATTCACTAGAGGCCGCCCCGCCTCTTTAATCGACTGCACTTGACGGTTCGGACTCAGATCCACCAGTACCAGTGCGCCATCGTTTAGTTTGCTTGCTTCTTCAGCAGCCATCACTTCTTCCGACACAGTACTCCAATTCTGGTCGCTTCGCTGACAAGCTAGCAGCCTGAGTTCAGTTTTGGAACCGCCACTGAGTAAGCCGCCTTTCTGTTTTTGTACTTCTGCTAAATACAGCACACCGTTTATCCTTTTGATGTACTTGATATCCGAGTTTTGAGATATACCTTAGATAATTCTGTTAAATTGTCTTGTTCAACCTTAAGTTTAGCAGTACAAGACAGACAAAACTATTAATAGACACGAGATGTCACGTCTTCTAGACATGAAATATCACATCTTGATATTTATAGGAGCGACTAGGTCGCCTTTATATTTTGTACTGATGATAGTGACGCTGACTTCCGTACAATCACTACCTTTGTCAAAGTACATGACAAAAGTTTAAGGTTTATAGCGTAATATTTCGCTTTTCAGGCTAGTTGTATGGGCAATAATCTTGCCAAGAGTCAAAACTCACCACCGCATCTGCCTGCTAGAAACACGGAGAAACTAAAAGTCACAATTGATCAAGAATGTCAATAGGAGCACAAGGAGTACTTTTTAGCTAAATGCAGGGAAATTTAAATGAAATTGATATTTGCAGTATCCTGCAATTGATTGAGTTAGGACAGCGAACTGGGCAGTTGTGGGTGGAAGCTCGCAGCTCTTACCAGAGTAACAAGCCGGGTGGAGACGAGGCTCACGCACATCGCGCCAACTGGGAGGGTAAACCACAGTCTTGGTTCGTCTTTTTCCTCAACGGTCAAATTGTTTATTGCCAAGCAGGCGATAGTAGTTTATCCCGCATCGGCGATTATTTACGTCATTACCGAGTCGAGAAACAACTGGATGAAATGCAACTTGCTGCACTAACATCAACCAACTCCCCAGAGTACGCCTATCTCTGGAAGCTCCTAGAGCGGAATATTATCAACCCCAAGGTAGCTCGTAGTATCATCCACGGCTTAGTGCATGAGACGCTTTTTGACCTGCTGAGTTTACACCAAGGCAGTTTCATTTTCGATCTAGATACGGCACTGGTGCCACAACTAACTACCTTAGAAATTGCTCCCTTGGTTACCAAAATTACCAAGCAGGTGCAAGAGTGGAAACAACTATATCCACAAATCCAGTCACCCGAACAATTACCGTTGTTGGCTGATATCGCTCGGCTACATTCCTCACTACCAGAGGCAACAGTGAATAAGCTACAGCATTGGGCAGACGGGAAAACAACCCTGCGCCAACTAGCTCGCTATCTCAACCGCGACATTTTGACAGTCGCCAAAGCGATATATCCTTACGTGCAGCAGGGTTGGCTGCAACTAGCTTATGCGAGCACAACTCACTCTAGTACACAGACAGAAGACTGTGGACTGGTGGGTAACCAAAAGGGACGGATAGTATGTATTGAGGATGCGATCGCCATTTGTGAGACTATAGAGTCGATCTTAAAACCACAGGGATATGAAGTGATCTCCCTGACAAATCCCTTAGAAGCCCTGAGTCTCGTTTTTCAGCTCAAGCCAGATTTAATTTTGTGTGACATTACTATGCCGGAATTGGATGGATACGAGATTTGTGCCATGCTGAGACATTCCACAGTATTTCGGCTTGTACCAATTATCATGCTTACTGGTAAAGATGGATTTATTGATCGAGTCAGAGCTAGGATGGTCGGTGCGACAGATTATTTGACAAAACCATTTGCAGATACTGAGTTACAAATGCTCGTAGAAAAATATATCAATATAGATTCTTGTGTAGGGATACAAACGGGATACAAGACTTGTTGATTCACTAAAAGATGGGGTAAAAAATGTTATCACAGAATCAGCTAAACCTAGTAAAACGCCAAGATCCAGTAAAGTAGTGAAACAATAGAAATAATTTATACAGTTAATATTTGCGGGGGAATCAGGGAATGTTCCAAATAGGAACGTCGACATCAGGAGGTAGATAGGCATTTATGAGTACAGTTCTGATTGTGGAAGACAGTATCGCCCAAAGGGAGATGATTACAGACCTCCTGAAAGCCAGTGGCTTAACAGTCATCCATGCCGGAGATGGAGTTGAAGCTTTGGAGGCAATTCAAAGCGCAGCTCCCGATTTAGTGGTGTTGGATATTGTCATGCCCCGAATGAACGGCTACGAACTTTGTCGTCGGTTAAAGTCCGATCCGAAAACCCAAAATGTCCCTGTGGTAATGTGTTCTTCCAAGGGTGAAGAATTTGATCGTTACTGGGGTATGAAACAGGGTGCAGACGCCTACATAGCCAAACCGTTTCAACCAACCGAGTTGGTGGGAACAGTCAAACAACTGCTGCGAGGATAAGGGTCAAGCGTAGCGTGGCGTTAGCCATTAGCCATAGGTAGGGTATCCCGCGAAAACAAGATGAAAACAAAATGCTCAGTAAACCAGATTTTTTTAGTGCCAGTGGTCAAGACCACTTCCGCCCTGAATTACAAGTAGAAACTCCCGAAGGTGAGCTACATTTGCGGTTTTACATTCCCTCTCATCAGGAGTTTGCACTACAAGCAACTGGCATCCGGGAGGTAATTGAACTAAGTCCTGATAGAATCACCCCAATTCCTAATGCTTCTCCTTTACTTTTGGGTACTCTAAATTTACGAGGTAGAGTAATTTGGGTAGCTGACTTGGGTCAATTTCTTGGGGAAGCAACTGCGTTAAATACGGATCGAGCCGAGATTGCGGTGATTGCTATTGAAGAGCAAGACACAATCGTGGGTTTAGCGGTCGAAGACATCGGTGGTATGGACTGGCTTGATGTACAGTATCTGATGCCACCTAGTAACGTACCGGATGCTATGGCTCCCTTTTTGCGTGGAGAGTGGTTATTTGATGCTAAAAACAAACAGTGTCTACGACTGCTAGATCAAATGGCAATTTTGCGGAGTGCGCGGTGGGCAGGATGAAATTGGGAGGGAGGACATGGCAACAAGTATAGATGATTACAATCAAACATATCAGCAGGCAGTAACAGCCTATACACAGGGAAATTATGCAGTTGCTGCTGCTTTAGTTGACCAAGTGGTGCAAAATTTACCAGATGATCCCAACTCCCATTTGTTGCGAGGTCACATCTACTACGTTTTGCAGCATTACGATATAGCAACAGCAGAATATCAACAGGTCTTGAGTTTGACAGAAGATCAAGAAATCCTTGGTTTTGCCACTCACGGTCTTGAGAACATCAATCAATACCTAAATGCGTCAGACGCTCATGTTGTGATAATAGAGGCTGATGAGCAAATAAATTCCGCAGAACGGTCTTTGGATCTGGTAAATTCAGCAGCAATTCCAGATTTAGAGGTGAATGAGGATCTTGATAGCAACAGCTTTGATTTACAATCTTTTGGTTCCTATGAATCATCTACAGATGTTATCGAAGACCTATCATCGAGCAGTCCTTTTGACATCTCTGACAGTAGAGAATTTGCTCAAACACCAGAGGAATCAGCAGCTTTTGGCGATGATCCTTTTGCCTTAAATCAACAACTCCATGAGCAAGAGTCGAATAGCAAGAGTTGGCAGGAGCCAGCAGAGTTAGAGTTACCAGCTTTCTGGCAAGAAGATATTTCTGAAGAGAGTATTGAACAGCAAGTTGGCAACAGTTATTTCCCTCTCATTGACGCAAATTCAGCTAACGAGCATTCAGTAACTGATAATAATGGTCATTCACCTTTTGGAGAAGTTGATTTACAAACAAGTAATTTAGAAGTGGCTACTGAATTGTTTACAGAACAAGAATACCAAGACTTGCGTATTGGGAATTCTGACTTGACAAACAATAGCTATGGAGATGAGAATTTAGTGATTGTTGGCAAGGAATTAAACAATGATTTGACCAAAACAAATAATTTTGAAGACAGCAATCAAGATAATTTGTCTGAATTACATCAGAGAGAATTGCCAAGGGAGGCAGAATCAGCCCCGTCAAAGTTAAATGAGGTAGCCTCATCTTTTAATGGGAATTTTGCCCCGGAAGCAAAAACTATTCAATCGGATGCAACGGTAGACCCAAATAACTTTGATGATGATAGTTTTGATATCGAGGCATTTGAATCTGCTTTTGGCTCAGAAGACTTAACTTCTGAAGACAGAGACAATATACTGGCTGGAGAAAATACTAAGAGTAATATAGATTTTCTCGATGACTTTGATGAATTTGACGATTTAGGCAACATTCCAGGGTTTGAACTAGGAGGAGATTCTAGCTTCGATGATGTGGCATTACTGGAAAACAGAAGCAATTCCCCCAGTAAAATTAGCGATACTTTCCCAGATAATGCTGCTAGCGATCGCGAAGAGGAACTGTTCACGATCACAGGTTCACAAGAAGCAGTCCCAGCCTTTACTCAATCTGACATCTCAAAGGTAGAACCCAACGTCGGCGTCGAGCAAGGCGTATTGGCATTCTTAGAAAATGCCCCCCTAAAACAGAAACCATTGTACATCGCCATTGGTGTAGGGGCTGTCTCAGCGGTGGTAGCAGCTCTTGTCAGCTCGGCCATCACCTCATTTACTCCATCCCAACAACGGCAGTCAGTACAAAACACAGGCTGGGCAATGGCACTGGCATCTGGAATCGCCGGTGGTGCTACCGCTGGTTTCATGGGGAATATTTCACTCAAGCAAATTCGGCGGACAACCAAAGATTTGCAAGCTCAATTTGATGCCGTCAGCCAAGGAAATCTCAATGTTCAAGCCACAGTCTATTCCGAAGATGAATTAGGACACTTAGCCACTGGCTTTAACGATATGGCTCGTGTAATTTTCACGACCACCAATGACGCCCAACGTAAAGCCGTGGAACAAGAAGAAGCGAAAGAAAACCTGCAACGCCAGGTGATTCGCCTCTTGGATGATGTGGAAGGAGCCGCTAGAGGAGATTTAACAGTCCAAGCAGAGGTGACAGCCGACGTTTTGGGAGCCGTAGCCGATGCCTTTAACCTGACAATTCAAAACCTCCGGGATATTGTGCAACAGGTGAAAGTGGCGGCCAAAGAAGTGACAAAAGGTTCAACCAACTCGGAAACCTTCGCTAGAGCCTTATCTAGTGATGCTTTGCGGCAAGCAGAAGAGTTGGCGGTAACACTGAATTCTGTGCAAGTGATGACCGACTCAATCCAACGGGTAGCAGAAGCGGCGCGGGAAGCAGAAATTGTGGCTCGCGATGCCAGCACGATCGCACTCAAGGGTGGGGAAGCAGTAGAAAATACCGTGGCGGGGATTTTGGAAATTCGGGAGACTGTAGCCGAAACTACCCGGAAAGTCAAACGGCTAGCGGAATCTTCCCAAGAAATTTCTAAAATTGTGGCTTTGATTTCCCAGATTGCCTCCAGAACCAACTTGTTAGCACTCAATGCTAGTATTGAGGCGGCACGAGCGGGAGAAGCTGGACGCGGATTTGCGATCGTGGCGGATGAAGTGCGCCAGTTAGCGGACAAATCTGCCAAATCCTTAAAGGAAATTGAACAAATAGTCATGCAAATCCAGAGCGAAACTGGCTCAGTAATGACCGCGATGGAAGAAGGTACACAACAGGTAATTAAAGGCACAAAATTGGCTGAAGAAGCCAAGCGATCGCTAGAAAACATCATTCAAGTAGCGAATCGAATTGATATTTTGGTGCGCTCAATTACCAGTGACACCGTGGAACAGACAGAAACCTCCCGCGCTGTCGCCCAGGTGATGCAATCAGTAGAACTCACCGCTCAAGAAAACTCCCAAGAAGCGCAGCGAGTTTCCGGTGCCCTACAACACTTAGTAGGTGTATCCCGCGACTTGATTTCCTCCGTGGAACGCTTCCGAGTGGAAACCATCGAATCAAGACAATAGTTAATAGTCATTAGTCATTGCGTCAATGACCAAGGACAAAAGACAAAGAACGACTTAGAACCTAGAACTTATAACTCAGAACTTTGAATTATGCTGCCGGAACAACAACAGCGGATTTTAGGTTACTTTCTCGAAGAAGCCAGAGACCACCTGAACACCATTGAACAGGGGTTGCTGAATCTCCAAAGTACCCTGAACGACCCGGAAATGATCAACGAAGTCTTCCGGGCGGCTCATTCCATTAAAGGAGGAGCGGCAATGCTTGGGCTGAATAGCATCCAGCACACCGCTCACCGTTTGGAAGATTGTTTCAAAGTTCTCAAAGATAATCCAGTTCAGGTAGATGAAAAGTTAGAGTCTTTGTTTCTCGGTGTATCTGATACCCTAAAAGTGCTGTTAGAGCATTTGAGCGGGCCATTTGGTCTCTCGGAAGAAGCAGCTAATTCTTTGATGTCAGAAACCGAGCCAGTCTTTCGATGGCTGAATGAACATCTGGAAGAACTCGTAGAACAAGGGAATAGTGGGGTAGCAATCACTGCAAGAGCAACAGAACGGCAACTAGCATCGGTAAATGGTGGGACTACACCAACACAGATGCTTCCGCCGCAGAATATTCCCAACAGGGAAGTAGACACCCGCCGCCCATCTACAGAAACCTCCTTAAATCAGAATTGGGGCGAGTTTCAAGCTACGGTGCTACAAACCCTGCGGGAAATGTTGCAACTGTTTAAGCAAACAACAACACCCTCGACGCGGCAAAATCTTCAGCAATGCTGTCACCAGTTATCCAAACTTGGTGCGGCTCACAATTTGTCCCATTGGAGTGGTTTGTGCCAAGCAGCAGCCAGTGCGATCGCGAATAGCGGGGCGAACGCCAATACCGATAATTCCTATCTCAATTTAGCCAAAATTGTCATTACCGAAATCAAGAAGGCTCAAGAATTAGTCCTTCAAGGTAGGGAAGTCGAAATTGTCATTAGTCCACAACTAAATGCACTCTTGAGCTTTGCAGAAATTGAGTTGTTAGAAATAACTCCTGATTTTGTTGTCGAACAACCACAGGTTGTGGCAGAAGCCGCCAGCACTCTTGAACCAGCAACAGCCGATTTGCAGCCACAAAACAGCACAAATAGCCTACTTGATAATCTCAAGGAAAATACAGGTGATAGTGCCTCTGATCAGTTGCAAGGAACACCTGTAACTGCCTTGACTGCCACTCCTTTTGCTGCTGTACCCTTGTTTGATCATGAAGAAGAGACACTTCTGAGCGAAAGTAATATTGATACACATGGCCCAGTCGTAGGAATCGCCGAATTAAATAGCCTTGCTGACTTGTTTGAAGGCGATAGTCCCGAACTGGATGAAACCTGGCATCAAGAAGAAATCTTAGACACTATCGCCGCCAATCAATTGGGAATGGGCGACAGCGACATTAAAGATGATGATAAGGATTTAGCCGATTTTCTGTCATTTGACGACGACACAAGTAATGATCATCGCCAAACGACCACAAGTAGTACAGAAGAACTAAATCTGTTATTTGGCGACGAAAGCTTCCTAGACAGGGAGAATTTAGAACCGCAAAATCAACCAATATCTCCTGCATCTGTAGAAGTTGGCGATATTACCGGTTTTAATTCGGATTTAGGCCCCTCGACTGTCGAGATTTTAGAGGAATTTACGGTAAGTTCTAGCGAATCGCCGCAATCTCCTGTGGAAGAAAACTTATTGGCGCTGACGCTAGATGACAATGAGTCATTGCCCACAAGCGAAGTAACTTCACTAGAAACGGAAAATATCGCCAGCAGAGAACTACCAAGCGTTTCCCAAAGCAGTTTTGATGATTTAGAATCAGAAACTACGAATGCAGTACCCCTAGAGGAGCTTCCCCCGCCCCAGCCAGACAGCTTATCTTTAGACAATCTGTTTGCAGAACTAGAAGAAAATACACCACAGCCTACAGATGAGTCAGAAATTGGTGATTTATTTGATTCACCAAAAGCAACAGCAGCAGAAGTTTCTACTTCAGATGATGAACTGAGCAACTTCTGGAACCAGACAAATGAAGCACAACCAAACGAACTTGATTCTACAGTCGAGCAGGATGTAGCAAGGGACTTAGAAGAAAGTTTATTTGCAGCTGCGACTTCTGGTGAAATTTTTGCCGACTCTCAGCAATCTAGTCCCTCTTCCACAGCAAGTTTTGAACTGGAAGATTTTGATATCACTTTCCTACAGCCAGAGCAACCTCAGAATCTCATCTTTGCTTCAGATGCTGGGGATAACTTGTTCGACGATTTGGCGGGAAGCAACTCCATAATCTCTCCAGCCATTGGCGATGATGAAGTGCCTTTGCAGGAAATTCGCGGCTTTTCGCAAGAGCCAGAAGCGTTGGATTTCATCCCGGAATTTACCAACCTGGCTCCAGAGACAACTGCTGCTGATTCTCCCAAAGCATCTGCTGACCTGGAAATTGATTTGTTTAGTACTGTGGAAGACGACAGCGCCGAAAATCTGCCGCTATCCTTTGACTCAACTTATATTCAACCAGAACTAACAGATAGTGAGGCTGGTGAATTATTCGGGAATACGCTTGAAGACGACAGCGAAGAAAATCTGCCGCTATCCTTTGACTCAACTTATATTCAACCAGAACTAACAGATAGTGATGCTGGTGAATTATTCGGGAATACGCTTGAAGACGACAGCGAAGAAAATCTGCCGCTATCCTTTGACTCAACTTATATTCAACCAGAACTAACAGACAGTGAGGCTGGTGAATTATTCGGGAATAGTCTGGAAGACGACAGCGAAGAAAATCTGCCGCTATCCTTTGACTCAACTTATATTCAACCAGAACTAACAGATAGTGATGCTGGTGAATTATTCGGGAATAGTCTGGAAGAAGACAGCGAAGAGAATCTGCCGCTATCCTTTGACTCAACTTATATTCAACCAGAATTGACAGACAGTGAGGCTGGTGAATTATTCGGGAATAGTCTGGAAGACGACAGCGAAGAAAATCTGCCGCTGTCCTTTGACTCAACTTATATTCAACCAGAACTAACAGACAGTGATGCTGGTGAATTATTCGGGAATAAGTCTGGAAGAAGACAGCGAAGAAAATCTGCCGCTGTCCTTTGGACTCAACTTATATTCAACCAGAACTGACAGACAGTGATGCTGGTGAATTATTCGGGAATAGTCTGGAAGAAGACAGCGAAGAAAATCTGCCGCTGTCCTTTGACTCAACTTATATTCAACCAGAACTGACAGACAGTGATGCTGGTGAATTATTCGGGAATAGTCTGGAAGAAGACAGCGAAGAAAATCTGCCGCTGTCCTTTGACTCAACTTATATTCAACCAGAACTAACAGACAGTGATGCTGGTGAATTATTCGGGAATAGTCTGGAAGAAGACAGCGAAGAAAATCTGCCGCTATCCTTTGACTCAACTTATATTCAACCAGAACTGACAGACAGTGATGCTGGTGAATTATTCGGGAATAGTCTGGAAGAAGACAGCGCCGAAAATCTGCCGCTATCCTTTGACTCAACTTATATTCAACCAGAACTGACAGACAGTGATGCTGGTGAATTATTTGGGAATAGTCTGGAAGAAGACAGCGCCGAAAATCTGCCGCTATCCTTTGACTCAACTTATATTCAACCAGAACTGACAGACAGTGATGCTGGTGAATTATTTGGTATAGAAACAGAAGTAGATGTCAGAGCGAGTGAGCAGATACATCCAGAGGCTGTAGATACCAAGATGAGCGATGCCTCGGTAGATGCCTTTGAGTTCACAGAAATCTCTGTTGTTGAGACTGCACAACTGAGTTTAGTTAATGGTTTATTGGTGACAGAAACTGCTCTACCAGAGGCTAGAAACCAGGAAGAGTTAGCCGAAAACACAGACAACAGTGACTTGGATATGGAGCCAAATTTCGCAGCGGAGTTGTCTGAGGATCTGTTGGATTTTGGCGAGACAGCGCCAGCCGCACCAGTGATTGAGGGAGAAAATGCTATTGTTCCGCCAACTGAAGAATTGGAGGCGGAAACTACAGCAGATGTTACTCTCGATGAAAATGAGACAGATGACCTAGATGAATTTGCTGAGTTAGAAGCATTGCTAGAAGAGGAATTAGCACCCATCGCTAATCCTACTTCTATAGCAGAATCTGATTTTGCTGCTTTAGAAGCATTGTTGGGTATGGATGATGATGAAGCAGCAGTGGTACCTAAGGCGCAGCCATCTTATATAACTCAACCGATAACCGAAAAATCTCATAATGCTGTTTCATCACCAGAAAAAGATGAATTTAGTGAATTGGAGGAGATGCTGGAAGAGGCGAATCGAACCATATCACACACACCGTCTGTAAAATCAAATACAAGCAAAACTACCCGTTCTTCTACTCGTCGTGCTGCCAGATTTGAAGAAACGATGAAGGTTCCAGTCAAGCAGCTGGATGATATGAGCAATTTGGTTGGGGAGTTGGTGGTAAATAGGAATACCTTAGAGCAGGATCATGAGCGTCTGCGACAGTCACTAGATAACTTGCTGATTCAGGTGCAACAGCTCTCAGATGTGGGAGCGAGGATGCAGGAGTTGTATGAGCGATCGCTACTAGAAGCCTCACTACTCGCTAGCCGCAAACCTAAAGACTTCGGCATTATAGCCCCAGACGCCAATACAGACAGGGGTTTTAGCGCCCTAGAAATGGATCGCTTTACCCCATTCCATACACTGTCTCAAGAGATGATTGAGTTCATTGTGCGGGTGCGAGAGTCAGCGAGTGACATCGACTTTGTCACCGAAGAAACCGAGCGGGTAGCGCGGCAGTTCCGTCAGGTAACTACCCAGCTACAAGAGGGACTAACAAGAGCGCGAATGGTGCCTTTTTCCCAAGCTGTTGACAGTAAGCGGCGAGGAGTGCGCGACAACGCGATCAAGTGTGGCAAACAAGTGGAGTTGGTGATTGAAGGTGGAGACACCTTAATTGACAAGATGATTTTGGATCATCTAACTGACCCGCTGACGCATATGCTGAATAATGCGATCGCACATGGAATTGAAACCCCAGAAGTACGCATGGCCGCAGGTAAACCACCAGCGGGAGTAATCACCATCCGCGCCTTCCACCAAGGCAACCAAACCGTGATTTCTGTAGGCGATGACGGTGCAGGCATTGATCCCACAAAGGTCAAGTCCAAAGCGCTCAAAATTGGCATGATTACACCAGATCAAGGCAAAAATATCTCTCGCCTAGAAATCTACGATCTACTGTTCCAGCCAGGTTTTTCAATGAAAGACCAAGCCGATGAATTTTCTGGTCGTGGTGTGGGTATGGACGTAGTGCGCTCGGAAATTAGCGAAATTCGCGGCATAGTTAACACCGATTCGGCGATCGGTAAGGGCACTACCTTCACCATTCGTCTACCACTGACTCTCAGTATTTGTAAAGCCCTCTGCTGCGTCTCCGATAAAGCTAGAATTGCCTTCCCGATGGATGGGGTGGAAGACACATTAGATATCCCGATGAAAAATATTCAGCAAAATGCTGAAGGACAATCATTTATTTACTGGCGGGAGACAGCGCTACCATTCCGACCCCTGAAGGAACTGTTAACCTTCAATCGCCAAATCAGTCGCGGTAGTGTGTACGGCGGTACACGAGATGATGATATGGTTTCTGTGGTCGTAGTGCGATCGGGAAATACGATGATTGCCTTACAGATTGACCAAGTATTGAGCGAACAGGAAATTGTCATTAAACAATTTGAAGGTCCAGCACCTAAACCCATCGGTGTAGCTGGTGCTACAGTCTTAGGTGATGGTCGGATTATGCCCATTGCTGACGTGCTGGAAATCATTGACATCTTCCAGGGACGGATGGCTAAACAAATTGGTGGTAGTGCTTGGCAGCAAAAAGCTGCTCCACCTGTACCAACCGCTGCTGAGAAGATTGACCCGACAGTGCTAATTGTCGATGACTCCATTACAGTCCGGGAATTGCTTTCTCTCACTTTTAACAAAGCAGGCTATCGGGTCGAACAAGCGCGTGACGGCCAAGAAGCTTGGGATAAACTCCGCTCAGGTTTGCCTTGCGATATCGTATTTTGCGACATCGAAATGCCCCGCTGTGACGGTCTGGAGTTACTCTCACGCATCCAAAAAGACTCTAACCTCAACCACCTGCCGATCGCCATGCTCACCTCGCGGGGTGCAGACAGACACAGACAAATGGCGGTTCAATTAGGTGCTAGTGGTTACTTCACCAAGCCATATCTAGAAGAAGCGCTACTTGAAGCCGCTTCCCGGATGTTGAAAGGAGAAAAACTCATGATCACCGTTTAAAATGGGATTAGCTATTGGGGATTGGGGATTGGGATAATTTTGATGGGATTCAAACCCCAACCAAATTGTAAAAAAAACTTTTTCCCAGTCGCCAATCGCCAATCCCTAGGAACTATGTCTAACTCTGAAAAAATCCCCAGCTACCCACCCAGCCGTAAGAGTGATCAAGTTGATGACTGCCACGGTACTTTAGTTGCCGATCCTTACCGTTGGTTAGAAGATCCCGACTCGGAAGAAACAAAAGCTTGGGTTGAAGCACAAAATCAGGTGACTTTTGCCTATCTTGGTGAAATTTCTGCCAGAGAAAAAATTAAACAGCGCCTCACTAAACTCTGGGATTATGAAAAATATGGTATCCCGTTTAAAGAGGGGGAAAGCTATTTTTATTTCAAAAATGATGGACTGCAAAACCAAAGCGTTCTCTATACTCTTAAAAATTTAGAAGACCAGCCAAAAGTTTTACTTGACCCTAACAAACTTTCAGAAGATGGTACTGTTGCACTTGCGGGATTTTCTATCAGCGAAGATGGTAAACTTTTAGCTTATGGTCTATCTACATCTGGTTCTGATTGGCAAGAGTGGAAAGTCCGCAATGTAGAAACTGGTGAAGACCTGCAAGATCATCTGAAGTGGATTAAGTTTTCTGGTGCATCTTGGACACATGATCATCAAGGTTTTTTCTATAGCCGTTATGATGAACCAAACGAAAAAACCAAATTAGAAGATGTCAACTATTATCAAAAACTTTATTACCATAAACTCGGTACTTCCCAAGCAGAAGACATATTAATTTATCATCGTCCTGACCAGAAGGAATGGGGTTTTAGTGGCGGTGTTACTGAAGATGGAAAATATCTGATTATTTCGGTTTGGCTGGGAACTGACCCCAAAAATCTGGTTTTCTACAAAGATTTGACTAACCCAGGTGCTGAAGTTGTTGAACTGATTCAGGAATTTGAGGCAGATTACAGTTTTGTTGATAATGATGATAGTTTATTCTATTTTCGCACAGATTTAAATGCCCCACGGGGACGAATTATTGCTATTGATGCCCAAAAACCAGCACCAGAAAATTGGCAAGAAATCATCCCCCAATCAGCAGAAACTTTGGAAGATGCGGGAATTGTTAATAATCAATTTGTCGTTGATTATCTCCAAGATGCTCACACCCAAATTAAAATTTTTGACCTGGCTGGAAAGTTTGTGCGTGAGGTGGAATTACCCGGACTTGGTTCGGCAGGTGGTTTTGGTGGTAAACGTCATGATACCGAAAGTTTTTATAGTTTCACTAGTTTTACTATACCGGGAACTATCTACCGTTATGACATGCTTACGGGTAAAAGTGAAGTTTTCCGGCAGCCAAATGTAGATTTTAATCCGGCTGATTACGAAACAAAACAAGTTTTTTATGAAAGTAAAGATGGGACTCGTGTACCCATGTTTATTACTCACAAAAAAGGCATTAATTTAGATGGCAATAACCCAACTTATCTTTATGCTTATGGTGGGTTTAATGCCTCAATGACGCCTGGTTTTTCTGTGAGTATGTTGGTATGGATGGAGATGGGTGGTGTCTATGCGATGCCAAATATCCGAGGTGGTGGGGAGTATGGGGAAGAATGGCACCAAGCTGGAATGAAGGAGAAAAAGCAGAATGTTTTTGATGATTTTATTGCAGCGGCGGCATGGCTGATTAGTAATAATTATACAAAACCTGCAAAATTAGCGATCGCAGGTGGTAGTAATGGCGGGTTGCTGGTGGGTGCTTGTATGACCCAGCGTCCCGATTTATTTGGTGCAGCAATACCCGCTGTCGGCGTGATGGATATGCTCCGCTTCCACAAGTTTACCATCGGCTGGGCTTGGGTCTCTGAATATGGTTCGGCGGAAAATTCTGAAGAATTTCAGGTTTTGTCTGCTTATTCGCCACTGCATAACCTGAAACCGGGGACGGCTTACCCTGCTACTTTAATTACTACGGCAGATCACGACGATCGCGTGGTTCCTGCCCATAGTTTCAAATTTGCCGCCGCTTTGCAAGCATCTCAGGGTGGAGATGCGCCGGTTTTAATTAGAATTGAGACGAAAGCCGGACATGGTGCGGGTAAACCAACAGCGAAAATTATTGAGGAAGCGGCTGATAAGTGGGCGTTTTTGGTGCGGGTTTTGGGGGTTTAGAAAACGAACCGCAAAGGACGCGAAGAGCGCAAAGGTAAGAAAGAAAAGGAAGAGATTAAGGTGGGGAGGTTCCCACCTTTTTTTGTCTCACGCAAAGGCGCGGAGGAAGGCGTCACCATGGTCGGGTAGCAGGACTATATCGCTATAATCCCGCCCCCTCAGAACCGGACTTGCGCCTTGCAACGCATCCGGCTCAAGCAAGTCATAAACTACAAATTGTTCCAGAATGTATTTGCTGATGGCAGTACAGATGTACGAGTTGTAGGTTGCCGTAATTGTCACCACCACCCTGAGATTTTGGCTTTTTATGATGAAGATGTAACTCCTCATCATTTAATAAAGATTCCCCGCATACAGGACAGACATATTGTTGCCTTTGGGCTATCTTCTGCCTACTTTTGATTAATTCGGATTTAGTTTTAGCTTCTTGCCGTTTAATCCAATAGTCCCTTAATTTTGGGTCATCGGGTGATGATTTACCTTTAATAAGAATGTGCCTTTCAATCTTGAACCAGGCAAATTTTAACATATAGGCTCCGGTTTGTTTATTACCAAAAACCCATCGGTCAAATGGTCTATCAAGATTTAGATTTCCCCAGTATTTAGCCTTACGCCAGCTATCAGATTTATTCCGATGAGTGCGTTTGGCATACATTTTCTGCTTCTCATATAACCAGTGGTCAAGAGAATTGAAAATTTTTGAGGATACAGCAATTCGGAAGTAATTTGCTTGCCCCCGAATAATCGGATTGAGCTTTTTAATGACTGCATCTACTGGCTGACCTTTACAGTTAAGCCATTCGGAACGCAGTTTACTCCGAATATTTAACACAGACTTTTTACTAGGTTTAATTAACAGCTTCCATCCAGTTTTAGTGGTTTGGTCTTTATAGTGCCTGATATTGAAACCCAAAAAGTCAAACCCTTCTGTGAGATGCGATATTTTGGTTTTCTCCAGGGAGAGGGTAAGCCCCCTGACTTGCATCCAATAATTAAGGATTTGAATAACATTTTTTGTATCTTCTTGTGTTTCACAGAACACCACAAAATCATCGGCGTATCTCACCAAGGCTCTTGCTGCACGGAGTTCTCCATCCTTGTTATATTTAACTCCCAGAGCAGATTCCATACCGTGCAAAGCTATATTTGCTAACAACGGACTGACAACAGACCCTTGTGGTGTACCAGCATCTGTTGGATGCCATGAACCCGCTTCCATATATCCTGCTAGTAGCCATTGTTTAATTAATTCACGGGCTGGAAAGCCTGTTAAAAGCTCTAACAGAAAATTATGAGAAATGTTGTCAAAACATCCTTGAATGTCTGCATCTACTACCCATTTCTTCCGTTTATTCGGACGAGCTAGGTTGTAGATACTTTCAATAGCATCATGGGGGCTACGTCCTGGTCGGAAACCGTAACTTGACCTTTCAAAAGTTGCTTCCCATTCGGGTTCCAAGGCATTTTTAACCATTGCCTGGATGGCACGGTCTTGTATTACTGGGATTCCTAAAGGTCGTTTCTTCCCATTAGCTTTTGGGATGTAAATTCGTCGTGCTGGTGATGATTTCCAAGGGGAATAATCAGTTAATTTATTTACTAACTGACCCCTGGCAGCAGTAGTTTTCACTACTACTTTATCTATCCCTGGTGTATATCGACCTCTGTTGTACTGCGTCACTTTTCTAACGCTGACTAGGCGATTAGAATAGCTGCGTAGCATCAATTTCTGGAGAGAGCGTACCTTTTTCAGGTTGCCCTCAGTTTTTGCCCTAAAGATTCGCTGTCTCAAATTCCGAACAATCCGATTGGCTTTGTGCCAATTAACACAATTCCAATCAGTCTGTCCCTTGGTTCGGTTTACAGTTGCCTGCATCTAACTTACACCTCGGTTTGAAATCATTACAACGGATATTGGTTGACTCACCTGCTTCCCGTCAGCACCCTTTCAGGTTGGACATCTGCCTTATCCACCGGGTTATGGATTTCCCTTGCCTTTCGGCTGGTGGCATTCGCTTTTGGAAGCATCCTTGACCCACTGAAGAATTCGGCTTCCCTTACGGGTTGCTTACTGGGTAAATCCCAGACTTCATTGGGGTTACTACGTTACGCACGGATGAGATGTAATTGGGTAGGGTGTCCTCTCTACACCGGAGTGGTTGGTGTCCCAGTTCAGCTAAATTGGGGAGTTGAACCTTGACTGGATGATTTCGGGGCATTCAGTACATTCACTCGTATCACCGTGTCAGCCTTTTCGATGACCTTTTCTAACGATGCCTTAACAAGGATTCATTTACATTCACCCATCCAATCTTTCCTTTGTCCGGTTACATTTTTAGGCTAAATGCTTCCTTGGGCTTTATTCCCCGCTTCACACAATGCCGTTACCAGTACTGCATGGGGGAATTAGGAACAGCCTTGGACACTAGACTGGAGGAATCGGTTCCTCACTCATCTTCTGGAAGCTTTGTATATAGGGACTTCCAGCCCTTCGTGCGCCATCGTGTCGCACCCCAAACGGGAAAATCGTACGAATCTGCTGAAAGTCTTTGTCTGTCTAGATTCGAGTTGTTAATTTTTTTGATGGTGCAGAGTAGTACCAATACTTTGCACCATAAAGAAAGACTAATTCGAGTCAAGAATCAGGGATAGAGGTATGCCATTTGCTCAAAACAACCTATTTTCATAGAGTTAAGGTTAGTCTCAATTCCTTAGCGTACAGTTTTCCCAATTTGGCCCGGTGATGCCCTATTCAAATTGGTCTTTAGCTTCATGAATCATGTCTTGAATACCATTCCTCATTTTGATTGCCCAGCTATATACAGGACCAGACTGGGTATGAATTCCATAAATTTTATTATTGCTTTTAAATAGTGGGCTACCACTATGACCACCCACTACATCAGCAGTATGCGAGAACCTGAAAGAGCCAACAGCAATTCCTCTACCGGTCATTCCATACATATAGTTGAAGCATTTGCCCTTGTTTGGACCTGATTTTATGGGAGATGCTTTACAATTAAGATTTGAGCCGGGATAACCACGATTTATAATCGATTTTTGTGTCAAATTTCCAACATTACCGTTGGTTGTTCCTAACCATCCAAGCTGGCGAAGCTCACTGTTATTTTCTAGTACTATAAGTGCGTAATCGTATCTACTATTTCCTTTGTTTATCCAACCTTGGGGAGCAAAGTAATGAACAGGACTGTAATATCCATTCGGGTGTGTAGCTTTTGTATTTCCCTTGCCTTTCCACCCTGGAGCAAAACCTCGGTCTTTATAAAACTTTGTCTTACCGCCACCGCCTGGATGAATACAATGTCCCGCAGTCAGCACATGTCGAGGGCCTACTAAAGTGCCAGTACAGCTAGAAGTAGTGCTTCCCTTCGGGGCTATCCCACCAATTGTTCGATGAGGATATGCCTGCATATCAAGGTATAGTTTACGGTCGTCACTTCCTACGATTGATGGGAGTGGAGGTGGTTCCTCAGTAGCAAGATTGTCAACAGTGCTTTGACTAGATTCAGTGTCCTGTGAACGTGGTCGAGCAACCTTTTGTTCTAGCGTTTGCCCGTCGCTTACTCTTACCGCAATAAGCTGTTCCATTTCAGGGTCAGTCTTTCCTTGAAGCTCTAATGTTGGTTCAGGCTTTTTCTGTGCTTGAAATTCTCTGATTAATCGATCTGCGGTGTTGGCATCGATGAATTCTGCTTTACCTATATCACTCCAGTTATTGTCTCTTTTCAATTCTCGTCCAGTTTGCGTCAGGATAGGATTGCTCAATTGGTTGTTCTGTGCAAACAGTAAAGTCTGTGTCAACATCAAAGAGGGTATGGTCAAAGCAGCAGTAGAAATCAACAAATTAAAGAACATAGATTTGCGTGAGGGTTTCATCTTTGTTATCCAGTTTTTTGTTTGACTGATAGTCAGCCTAACGGCTTAGTTGAGCGGCAGAGCGTAAGGGGTTTTGATAGCAATTGTGCAGAAATAAACGTTAAACCTTTACATTTGTCTTCATAAAAGAACCTGTATTGTCATCGATTACCATTTATTAGGTAAGTCCACTCTGTTTTATGCAAAAGGGAGATTTTGGTACGCTACCAAGATAGAAATATGAGTGTTTAAGAGGCTTGCTGGATAAGCGTTTCAGTCTTAGCGGACAATTTTCCCATTTTGGCACGGTGACCCCAGGAAGGCTCAAAATCTGGATTACATCTCATTTATTCACTATTGCTCTCTAAATCTCTCTCTGTGCCTCTGCTCGACGGACACTTTGACGCCAGTTGCTTTAAGCCGGGGAACCCGTCCAACGCACTGGCTCCTCAAGTCGGGAAACCCTTCCTGTGCAAGTCTCCTCCTCTGGGTGAGATTTCCACCCAGGGCTTAATCTAAAACTTTGCCTCTTTGCGTCTTTGCGCGAAATTTCCACGATTACAATAAATGGGAAAGCCTGTTTAGTGTCTTGAAACTTTAATTTTGAACTACCTTCAGGGATTGCATTTGAGAAATTTGCCTCTAAAATCGCTATGAAAATACGTTCATATATGCTTATTGGGTTGTGCCTCAGTCTCCTCCTCAGTATTTTGCCATTTTCCGGCGAAATCACCAATGCAGTCACACCCGCAGCAGTCGCACCCGCTCTTGGTGTCTCTTTCACTCAAGGGGTGCAAAAAACAGTATTAGACAATAATTTAACAGTACTCACTAAAGAAGTACATACCGCTCCTGTGGTGAGTGTGCAGGTTTGGTATAAGGTTGGTTCCCGCAATGAAGGACCGGGAATTAACGGCATTTCTCACCAATTGGAACATTTGATGTTTAAGGGGACTACTGACCGTCCGGTGCAATTTGGGCGGTTGTTTAGTGCTTTGGGTAGTCAGTTCAATGCTTTTACTAGCTATGATGAAACGGCTTATTTTGGCACGGTGCAGCGAGATAAATTAGATGCGCTGCTGATACTGGAAAGCGATCGCATGAAAAATGCTTTAATTAATCCTGAGCAACTGGCAAGCGAGAAGCGGGTGGTGATCTCGGAGTTGCAAGGCTATGAGAATTCACCAGGCTATCGTTTAGATCGCGCAGTCATGCGAGCGGCTTTTCCTAACCACCCCTACGGTTTACCAGTGGGAGGCACAAAAGCTGATGTGGAGAAATTTACATTGGAGCAGGTGCGGAATTATTACCAAACCTATTACAGCCCAGAAAACGCCACTTTGGTAGTTACGGGGGACTTTGACACAAAATCCCTACTAAAAGTTGTCAAAGACACTTTTGGGAAAGTGCCACAACGAGCTAAAACACCAACTGTTAAAGCTTCTGTAACTGCAACTGCTGCGACTCCGAAAAAGCCAATCTTGCTGAAACAGCCGGGAAGTACTGCAATACTCCAAGCTGTCTATCCCCTCCCTGATATTAACCATCCTGATGTCCCAGCAATCGATGTGATGGATGCCATTCTCACAGGTGGACGCAGTTCGCGACTTTATCAAGCTGTGGTGGAATCTGGACTCGCTAGTTCAGTTAGTGGTGGTGCAGCTGAACTGATCGAACCGGGTTGGTATGAAATTAATGCCACTGCGGCTCCTGGTCAAGAGTTAAGCAAGATTGACCAGGTAATTCAGGCAACTTTGGCAAACCTGCAACAGCAACCAGTCACTTCGGAAGAATTAGAGCGAGCAAAAACACAACTGCAAGCTTCTTTCGTCCTGGGAAATCAGGATATTACCAGTCAAGCTAGTCAATTGGGGTATAACCAAACGACTGCTGGAGATTATCATTTTATCGAAAAGTATTTAGCGGCGATCGCCAATGTTACCCCAGCAGATGTACAGCGAGTAGCTAAAACTTACCTCAACCCTGCCAAAAAAACCGTCGGTTTCTTTGAACCAACCCAAGCAGACGGTAAACCAGGCACTTCCAGCGCTGGTGCTGATCGGACTGTAGAAAATTTTAGCCCTGGTAAGCCTGTAGACCCAGCAGAACTTGCTAAATATCTACCACCCCCCACATCAACTACAGATAGCAGCAAACAAACTTTACCAGAGCAATTTACCCTGAATAATGGCTTGCAGGTGCTGCTATTACCTGACTCTAGTCTCCCCGTCGTTAACCTCAGCGGGCAAATTGACGCCGGCAATGAGTTTGATGGTAATCAAAAAGCTGGATTAGCAAACTTAACTGCTAACAACTTAATCAATGGGACACAGACTAAAGATGCTTTGACTTTAGCGAAAACCTTAGAAGACCGAGGAGCCGATTTAGAATTCGCTGCAAATCGGGAAGGAGTTGATATTAGCGCTCAGGGACTGTCAGTCAACTTACCGATATTAATCCAAACCCTGGCAGATGTGTTGCAACACGCCACTTTCCCCGCTGACCAGTTGGAATTGAGTCGTCAGCGGGCCTTGACGAGTCTCAAATATCAGCTAGATGACCCCAGAGGACTGGGAAGACGGGTATTTCAGCAAGCAATTTACCCAGAAAATCATCCCTTTCATAGCTTTCCTACTAGCGAGAGTTTAAAGAGTATTACTCGCGATGATTTGCGGCGCTTCTACCAAGAACACTATCGACCGGATACTACAACGCTCACCCTGGTGGGAGATTTTAATCCTGTTGAGGTGAAAGCTTTGCTCAATCAGGAATTCGGCAAATGGTCAGCCACGGGTAAACCGCCAGTTCTCAACTTGCCTTCCGTGCAAATTCCGGCAACTTTGACACGCCTGAATCCCGTGATTCCCGGTAAGGCAGAAGCTGTTACCTATCTCGGTTACAATGGCATTTCCCGCAAAGATCCACGCTACTATGCGGCATTGGTGCTGAATCAGATTTTGGGTGGTGATACTTTATCGAGTCGCTTGGGTACAGAAATTCGCGATCGCCTGGGTTTGACTTACGGTATATATAGTGGGTTTGCTGCGGGAATCAATCCTGGCCCGTTCTTGATTCAGATGCAAACAGCACCAGGAGATAGTCAAAAAGCGATCGCCAGCACGATCGCTTTACTCCAACAGTTACGAGACCAAGGCGTCACCGAGGCAGAATTCAACACAGCAAAACGCTCAATTACCAACAGCTATCCTGTGGATTTAGCTAATCCCAGTGAAGTAGCTAGCATCATTTTGAACAATGCTGTCTTGGGGCTTTCTCCAGCGGAAATTCGCGAATTTCCCAACCGCATTCAAGCAGTGACTATGGCTCAGGTGCAACAGGTAATCAAGCAGTTAATTAAGCCTGAGAATCTGGTGATTGTTACCGCCGGTCCTGGAGATACTTTACCTAAAAGCAACTGATTATCTCACCTGAGAACCTCTATAGACGCAAAGCAAGCCTTTGCGTCTTTGTACTTTTGTCTCACATTTAATTTGGGTAAAGTGACTGACAAAAAAATAATAAAAGTCAAATACAACAGTTTATTTAGAGTTTAATCAAGAATTGCCACCCATTTATGTTACTGGCGTTGAGCGCACAGAAGAACACCGACAAGATGGTAAGTAATTTAGTAGTTTATGTAGATTCGCCCAAGACTGAACTTGTAGATGCAAAATATATTAAACAATCGCCACATCTGCAAAAACTAATGTGGCTGAACTCTGACAGCAAGTTCCATCAAAGCTTTCCAGGTTTCAGGGCCAATTACCCCATTTACCACAAGTTTTTGCTCCTGTTGGAAGATTTTGACAGCCACTTCAGTTTTGGCACCGAAGTTGCTATCGACTGCCCCAAAATAGTAACCTCTCACGCCCAACTCTTGTTGAGCAACTTGACTCAATTTGAGAAGTTTTTGAACCCTGGCAACCTCACTACCGTAACTACCACGACTTAATTCGGGTAAATCTTGGCGTTGACCAGTGTAGAGCGCTTGCCAAGTATTTTGCTCAACAATGCCATCATTCTTGAGGAAAACCCGATACTGAAAAACTTGAACAGCAAGTTTAGTTATTTCGCCAAATATGCCATCAACCTTTAGACCTTCAATATCACTGACTCTTTGTAGTAAAAGCTTTTGTAACTCTTTGACTGCAAGCCCAGCAAAACCAACTTGTAAGATAGGTTGCTGGGTTTCGACTGCGGTTTGCATTATAAATACCTCCTAGGAAAATTAGTTGTTAATTAATAGAGTATCAAGACGGTTATTAGGTATTCCCTGAAATTAAATATAACCTTATATACATAAAGTTGCAGTAAACTTTGTCACACTAGGAAAAGCAGTTGTTAAGGGAGAATCAAGCCTGTTCTTAGCCGTTCCCTAAAATTAAATCTATCCTTCCCCAAATAAAGTTTTGATAAAATCTGTCCCTGGGTCACAAGCCAAGCAATGCTACCTAAATATTTATCAGGACTTTTTTCATAAATTATGCAAATCTAAAAATAACTTTATTGCCGTTGCTAGATTGGGTAAGCATTTCGTCTAGGTCGAGCTTGCCCGCTACCTCATATCATTGATAGTCTGCCACCATACTGAGTCAAGTCCCAAGATGATATGAGCTTTCACACCCAAAAAGCTGACGTAGATTACCATTTAATCGTGAGCTAAGACACTTTATTTGGTGACTAGCATTAACTAAATGTTGTGATCTGCGTCACTCAAGTATTGAGCCAACATCCACAAGGGCACTTTCTGTCAAACACCAATAAGGTTGGTCTTGGATGTGAGAACGCCCATAGGCTAAAAGTAGTGGTTTAAATACCAAGTTTCTATCTAACTTTAGGAAGAAATTTTGTGGTTCCAACTTCGATAGACCTGGACTCTCGGATTAATGAATTGTTTTTCTCGAAAAGTGCAGATGATTAATATACATTTTATTTAATACTTATTTACACTAGAACACCACAAATATTTAGATAAGTAAAAATGCATAAATTAAAGATAACTGTGTAAAGAAATTTGAAGGATTCTCAAACCAAGAGTTCATGAGCGCCTCATCCCAACGACAAATATTTACACCTACCGACTTACCCCAATTTTGTCTTGCGCCTGGAGATTTTGAATTTTCAACCTTGAATTTCTGCTCTATTTCTGAGCGATATTCACTGTACGTATTAGAAAATACAACCATGAACATACTGATGAGGTATTTCTCTATCTAACGGAGGACTTGAGACAACCGCTATCAAGATTAAATAATTAAATATTCCGATCACCTGACGAAATTTAACTGCAAATCCCCTCGTTGATATTTGACAACGGGGGATTTTTTTAAAATATACCAAATGAAAATTCTGATCAGAAATTTATCTGTCTAAAGGAGGACTTGAGACAACCGCGATAAATATTAAATATTAAGTAGCCCGATTACCCTACCGGACTTTAGCTCCAAGTCCCCCCATGTCATTACCCGACAAGGGGGGTTTTATTAAAAAAATGAGACCACCCTCAACAGCAAAAGCCTTGTCAATTAAGGATTACAGTAGATTTATTAAGCAATATCGGCAAATTCTGCGCCATCAGAAAATAATTTTTTTTGAATAAAGCCACATTTTTGGCTGGGTTTATTTGCGCTTGAATTTAAAAGTCATGCTTCCTTTACCGCCCGCTTTACCACCAACTCCCAGTAAGCTAAATTGTCCTTCGCCGTTGATTTCTACTGCTACTTCCACTTCATCAAGCTGAATTTTAGAATCAGGTTCGTCAGCTTCATCTAGCATTTCTCGCATTGCTTGCAGAAATCCCTTCATTTGCAGCTTGAGTTGATTTACCTCTAAAGCCTTGCGCCTGGTAATTACTACTTTGTCTTTTTCTTTAGTAATAATTATTTCTTCTTCAGCCGTTCTACGTCCGATGATTCCCCCTCTATCAACACCGCCTCTATCACCAGTAATCGTTGATATTTCCCTAGTAGTAGTTGAGGTTTCAGCTACTTCTTCTGTAACAATCCAGATTGTTTTTGGGGTAGAAATTTCTTCTGACATCAGATTTATTTTTATTGCTTAAACTGCGTATTACTATTAGGGCTTACCCAAGCTTCACACTCAAAGATTCTTGTAGGGTGCGTCAGATGTTAAAAATCTGCTGATTGTTACCGAATTATCGAGTCTGACGCACCCTACAAAGCCATGCCAGTTGCGTAAGTCCTGAATATTTACAAGGCAAGACATTACTATGATAAAAGTAATACGTCAATTTTCACCGCAAACGGGGAAAAATCGGGTTTAGGCTGGAGTAATGGCTAATTGGGCGATCGCAATTGGGATAAATAAATATAGCAACCTTAAGCCCCTAGAATACGCCAAGGGCGATGCTGAGGGAATGGGTGATTGGTTTAGCAAGGAAGGAAGGTTTGATGAGGTTTTCCTGTTTACAGAAGATTCCCCACCCATTCCAGCCACACCTGCGTCTATTGAAACTCAACCAACCTTTGGACACTTGCGGCGTTTTTTAAGAGCGCAATTTGACGAACCGCTGTTACAACCAGGGGATAACCTGTGGTTTTTCTTTGCCGGTCATGGCCAGCGTCATGCAGACTGCGACTACTTAATGCTATCGGATAGCGACCCCGGTGATCCAGAGCATACCGCTATCTCTGTGGATTTTGTCACCCAACGATTACGCCGCTGTGGTGCTGATAATGTAGTATTATTTTTAGATGCCTGTCGAAACGAAGGAAGTAGAAGCGGTGTAGGTATTGGCGGAGAGCATCAAGGAGTAATTACCTTTTATTCTTGCAGTTCTCAGCAAAAGTCTTGGGAAATTGAGCAATTACAACATGGTTCTTTTACCTACGCTTTGTTAGAAGGGTTAAGAATCAATGGTGAAGGGAACTGTGCAACGGTCGAAAGGTTGCAGGAATATTTAAAATGGCGAGTTCCTGCTATTAATCAACAGCACGGGAAAATACAGCAGAATCCTTATGCTGTAGCTGAACCTGCCACCAAGTTACACTTAATTTTATTACCGCAGCACGCCACTTTAACGGATATTCTTCAACTTAAAAATGATGCTTTTCAAGCGGAATCACAAGGAAATTGGGAATTAGCCAAACAGCTATGGATGCGAGTGAATGTAGCTGCTAGAGGTTCTGATTGGCAGGTAATTGAAGCATTTTCGAGAATTTCTCAGCGACAAGGAATTTCTTCTTCATTTCCTCAACCTGAACCTGTAAAATCGCCTGTAGGAGGTAGGTCTGTACAGCCTGAAACCCCACCAACTCAGGAAAACAAATTACAAATTTTTCAGTTTGAGGTGGTGACTGTAAATGCTGAAGGTCGAGAAGTAAAAAGAGAAAATTGCCAAGCCAAATATTTTACTGAATATTTAGGAAACAATGTCACTTTAGACATGATTTCTATCCCTGGGGGAAATTTTTTGATGGGTTCACCAGAAAATGAGGAAGGATACCATGTTTCTCAAAGTCCCCAACATCGAGTTACTATTCAACCCTTTTTCATGGGGAAATATCCTGTTACTCAAGCACAGTGGGAAAGGGTAGCAGCTTTACCAAAAGTAAAAATTGATTTAGACTCCAACCCATCTAACTTCAAAGGTGCTAACCGACCAGTTGAGCAAGTATCATGGCATGATGCCCAGGAATTTTGTGCTAGATTGAAAAAGCATACAGGTAAAATATATCGCTTGCCTAGCGAAGCCGAATGGGAATATGCCTGTAGAGCCGGAACTGCTACCCCCTTTTATTTTGGTGACACAATCACCACAAATCTAGCCAATTACAACGGGAACTACACATACAAATCCAGTGCCAAGGGCGTGTATCGTGAAGAAACAACTGATTTGGGAATTTTCCCAGCAAATGCTTTCGGTTTATACGATATGCATGGTAATATATGGGAATGGTGCCAAGGTGGGTGGCACGAAAATTATATAAATTCGCCAACAGACGGTAGCGCTTGGCAAGGTGAGAATGATAATCGTCGGCTGCTGCGCGGTGGTTCGTGGGACTTCAATCCGAGGGTCTGCCGTTCTGCGGCTCGTGGCAGGAACGCGCCGGACAATAGGTACTACAACTTCGGTTTTCGGGTGGTTTGTTTTTCCCCCGCGAGGATTTTGTAGCCCTTTATACTCTTGCTCTTTTGCCCTCTACCCTTCTTAATTCTTTTCCCTTCTTCTCGCGCTACGCGCGATAATTTTTTTTCAGCCGAGAATGGGTGCAATAACAATACTATATTAATATATCTCGTTCCCAGTCTCCGACTGGGAATGCTCCTTAGAGGCTCCGCCTCCAATCCTAACATTTCTGCCGCTTTTTTTCTCTATTAAGCAGTCAAACAAAATTAATTACAGTCATTGCGAATAAACCAAAGCGGAATCAAGCGATATCGCAAAAGTCAATCTACTTAGCAGCATCTCATTTCCATATTCTACCAGAAAATGTAGGTAAAGCGGCTGTGCCCAGTTGACAGGAGGCAGAGCCTCTTAATTGGCATTCCCAGCCGGAGACTGGGAACGAGGTATTACGCTACAGTCTAATTATGTGTAACTATAGACCATTCGTAGGGGCACAGCAATGCTCATTGGTGTCAACTTAAGCTTTAACCGTTGTCCCACAGCCGTTTGACCTCTCCCCTCAATCCCCTCCCCTTATGAGGGGAGGGGAGGTTTTGCGCCAGCAAAACCGGGGTGGGGTTCTTCTGGATTGGTTGGTAATTGAATAAGTTTGATATAACGCCATTACAAGGGTTTCACCTTAAGTTGACACTCATGAGCAATGCTGTGCCCCTACCGCGTATAGTGTATCGCTAAAATCTCCTCTAACTTTAGGCTTGGGGAACTTGATTTAATTGTTCTAACTGCTTTTCTTTGTTGCGTCTGCGGATTTTGGCATAAAGCTGAATGCTGACAGCCATAAAAACAACTAAACCAAAAATTAACCATGCGGTGAGGTCTGTAGGCAAGTTATTCTTAAACACAGCCAACATCACAATCACCACTAACATCAGTGTAGGCGCTTCATTTAGAGCACGCAAATGTTGACCACTCCAGCGGCATTCATCTGCTGCTAACTGCTTCATCAGACGAGCGCAGTAATGATGATAACCAATTAAAACGGCAACAAACAATAGTTTGAAATGTAGCCAGGGTTCTTTTAAAATATCCGGTTCTGTGGAGATGATGCCCAGCGCCATTGCAATAGTGACATACATTCCTGGGTTGGTAATGATGCCGTAAAGCCGCTTTTCCATAATCTGATACTGGTTTTTCAGTATCGTTCTTGCGGGTTCCGGTTCTTGGTTAGCCTCTACATGGTAGATAAACAGACGCACTAAATAAAATAACCCAGCGAACCAAACTACAAAGCCAACAATGTGAAATGCTTTAAACCAGGAATAAGCCATGAATCGTAACCTGCCTTTGTCAATTTGTTGTAGAGTGCTGTTACTACTCCCATTATCAGGTTAAAGCAAAACCTGATCTGGCAATTGACCACAACACCCCAGATAGATTAAGAAGTGTGAATTGCCGTCATCATTATTGCTGACATTTTAAGTAATTACCGAGTTTAAATAGCCGCAATTTTGACAAAATATCTAAAATCATCTAGCTGGGAAAAACTTGCTCATCAGCTTTTGGACTTTCAAGGAAGCTTTTGAGATTCTCTAAACAAATTACCTGAGCTTTTTGGAATGCCATTTTTACTGCTACAAGGAAAAACAAGTATGCTAGATAATTTTTCATTTTAAATTCAAAATTCCAGACAATTCTTGTGCCTGAATCTCCACTTGTATATAACCATCTTCCAGCAGCAGAATCTACTAACAAAGAAAAAGGAGGTTTAAACCCCTGAATTAATTTGTACTCTTGAATTGCTGGTCGTTTTAGGGCAGTAATTAATTCTACAATTTCTGAACCATCCCTATTAGTAATAATTCTTTTGCTCCCTTGATGAAGAGGTAAACTATCTGTGGTTCTAGCACTGACAATTGCCGGAATTAATTTATAACCAGTGAAATATCTAGGTAAATTTTGATCGTCCGTTGAACTGTCAAACACATCTTCTATGTCGGCTTTGATCATTATTTCTGCGATAGTTGTTATTTTCATAAAAAGTATGCAGTGTCTTGTTAATTTATCTACCAACTCAACTAGATTCAGCGCGACGCACAAAGGGCAAAAGGTCTTGTAGAATTGTTTCGTGGTAGTGTTCTTGGGGGTAATGCCCGACGTTATTAAGTTTTATTAATTCGGCATTTGGTGCATTTTTGGCAAATTTTTCGGCTATATCTACAGATAACCAAGGGTCAATCATTCCCCATTGAATCAGAATTGGTTGTTGCCATTGTTTAAAGCCAGTTTCAATTTCTGTCATTGCTGGAAAAAGTTGCAAATTGCGAACGGTTGCTAACAAGCCGCGTCCTGATGCTGAACTTTTCAAATATGGTTTGCGATAAATATCTAAATCTTTATCTTCTATGCGGTAACGAGTACCACCTTCTAATGTTCTGTCTACTAATAGGGGGTCTTGAGTCATGACTTCACCTGCTAAAGGTAACCCCAGTTGTTGGATTTTCCAGGGTAATTTGGCACTGGTGGTAATTGGTGTATTTAAAATCGCTATGTTGGCTATTTGTTCGGGGTGACGCAAGGCATATTGTAACCCTACGGAACCTAAATATCCTTGCACAACTAAGGAAAAACGTTCTAGTTCTACTGCTTTGACAAATCCGGCTAATGCTGTGATAAATGCATCGGGGGTATAAGCAAAATCGCGTTTTTCTGGTTGTGCAGAAAAACCATAACCAATCCAATCGGGTGCGATCGCTCTTGTTCCTTGTGCTGCTAAACTTGGGAGAATATTTCTCCAGCTATAACTTTGCGAAACTATACCGTGTAGTAGTAACACAGGCAGCAAGTCTGTTTGACCAATTGCTGGAGCTTCGCGATAAAACCATTCTAGTGAATCTACGGTTATTTTTTGTTCTTTAATTGACACGCTATGTTTCCTATTTGGGAATGTAACAGCCTCGCACCAATGGCGTAATACTGAATTTTCCTTCATCATCCTATAAATAGGTAGCAGAAGAATGAGAAGAATAATGGTACCGCACATCGTTTTTTGAATTGCTGAAATTTGCAATTATATGGGTTTAGGGTGTTGACTTTTGGTTTTAGATTTGTTATGCTGAAGTTGATAAGGAAGAACTATCTTGCAATAATTCACGAATGGCATCGGCTGTTGCAGGTGCGAGTAAAACACCGTTGCGATAGTGTGCAGTAGCTAGGAGAACATTATTAAACCCTGGTAGCTTACCAATTACTGGGGCGGGGCGTCCTTCGGGGCGGGGACGTAATCCTGACCAAGTGCGGATAATGGTTGCTTGGGCTAATTCTGGGCAAAAGGCGATCGCTTGTTGTTTGACAGATTCCAGTAATTCACTATCTGGCAATATCTCATCCCCATTACTGGGAAACTCCACCGTTGCACCCACCCAGTAATCACCGCCGCCCACAGGCACAATATGGACATCGTTACCAGTAATCGCTGGTTGAAAGTCAGAATTTCCTAATGGATGCCCTAAGCTGAGGTGTAACGCTTGCCCCAAAACAGGGCGAATATCAACTTTATAATTTAATTTGGCCGTCAGTGGCGTTGAACCTAGCCCGGCAGCGACTATAAACCAGTCTGCGGTAACTTTTCCCTCTGTAGTCTCAATAGTTTGAAGTTGAGGGGAAATTTCCGGGGTTTGGGCATCCAATACAGTCACGCCGAATTTGAAAGTTACGCCATTGTGTTGGGCAGCCTCCACTAAAGCTAATGTTAGGGCTGTAGGATCAAGTTGGCGGTCTTGAGGAGAATAGACAGCGCCAGTAATTTTGGCGTGATTGACTTGAGGACAAATATTTTTGAGTTTGGCAATATCCCAAATTTCCAACTGCCAACCTTGAGATTGACGAATTTCCCGCAGCTTTTCCCATGGGGAGATCCCCCCAACCCCACTTTCTAAGGGCAAGGAGGGGTCTGAATTTTCAGGCAAAAGCATGAGGATTCCTTGGCGATTGAAAGGGATTTGCCGACCGGTTAAAGCTTCTAGTTCGGGAATCAGGGTTTCATAGCGTTGGATGCTAGTCTGGCGCATCTGCCAAGCTTTACCCTTGATTTTCTGGCTGATTACGCCCATCAAAACGCCTAGTGCAGCGCCTGTGGAAGCTTTTGCTGGTGGTTGTTGGTCGAAAACTGTGATCTTGAATCCTTGAACTTGGCTGAGATTGTATGCGATCGCTGCGCCAATTACACCACAACCAATGATAACTACATTCATGGGCTTTTTTTAGGAGTGAGGAGTGAGGAGTGAACTGTTCACTCTATCACCCTATCACTCCATCATTTTTCACTCAGCAAGGAAGGAAGGACTGTTAACTGCTAGTTTTAGGCAGCAGTTGCAGAAATTTGTCAATGTCTGCATAAGCATCTTGGTAGCTACTCAAGGCCAGTTGAGTATTGCCGGCAGTAGCTGCTTGATCGATTTTAACCAGGTGGTTCAAGAAATCCCGCGTTATCTGACGCGCTGTGGTTTGGTCTTTGGGTAACAGGCTGGGGATGACATAGGTCATGGTCAACCTTGCTTCGGTTATGGGTCCGTGGATAAAATTACCCACCTTAATCCATTGATTCTTTTGAATCAGGTTTTCCAGTTCTTTTGAGCGATCGCGCACAGCCTGAATTTCAGGAATGTATTCCTGAATTTGCTCTAATTGAGCCGCTGTGTAGGTGGGAGGTGCAACTGCGGCGCTAGGACTGCCACAACTGATCAGAAATGTTGTCAATAATACTAGAAGCAGTGACAAAATAGAGCGTTGACGCACCATAAACTGAAGTTATTTGTTTTGTATTTATCAATTCACAGTGTTATTTTAGATCGCTAGCGCAATTTATCTTTCTTGTCAGCAAAGGTTTTTGCAGAAAATCCGAGAACTTCAATGGGAATTTTCTACAAAGGGCAGAGTTTCATCTGCTATTTCCAGATTTTATTAAGTATAATTACTCAATAGCTATTAACTTGTCCAAAAATCAGAAATCAGGAGTTTTTGGCAGATATAAGCCGCAGTAATTGTGAGGAAAGCGTGATTTAGAGTTGCTAAATCTAAAAGGTCTTGATAAGCTGAAGCACTAATAAGATAAGCCTTCTGGCGGGTTTTCTGTCGTCACATCCCCCATAGAATGACGCAATATTAGGAGTATTTTTTCGTGAATGCATCTGAACAGGCAACAAACCTTGAACTCGCCAGCAAGATTGCTACGGTAGTTAATTTGTTCAAATTCGAGTTTCCTGATGCCAGATCGGATCTCAAACCTTGGAAAAATGACCCGGAAACGAGGGAGTTAGTCGATCCAGATTCGATAGACATCGGCTTTCACTTTCCAGGAATCAGCAAATCCTGGCGCAGTCGCAGTGTCTTGATTCAAATCCGGTTTTATCATGATCCCCTAAATAACTCCCGGCGGGCCATCGGACTGGAAGCGGCTGGATTTGACCATCGCGGCGAGGTGTGGCGACTTTCAACGATAGAAACCTGGAGTTTTGTTGGACAGTCTCTACCTTCTCCTGAAGTCGGGGAGAGGCTGAAACAGGTTTGCCGGCAAATTTTAGAGATTTTTAATAAATCTAGTGATTGAACAAGTCAGTTATATCGCACCAATCCCCTTGCTAATTGTCAAATAATCAGCTTTCCTGCTCATCTAACACCCAATCAAATTTTTGTTTCAGGTCATTGCAGTGACTAGGCGGTAAAACATGATCGTGCTGAAGCCTACCAACTACAATCCCTGTGGCAATGCCGATTTCAGCAGCAAACTGCATAATATTTACTTTACTCATTTGTTGACCTGATCCCAGGAATCCCTTCCACGACCCAGGGGGAATGAGTATATCCGCAGAAAATTTGTTTGCTTGTTCCTCTTTTTCTTGATCCTCGACAGATACAACACCTGTCCCTTCCAGGAAGAAATCGCGCTTACCATGTAGCAAAATATGACCAGCTTCGTGGAAGAAGGTAAACCACAAATGGTCATCAGTCTTATAGCGCAAGCTGAGTTGAATCAGCGCTTTGTCAGAATTCAACCAATGAGTTGCTCCACTAGTTCGCGTTTTGGGAAGTTGTGGCACAAAAACTACAGCAACACCAGCTTCTGCACATAACTTTACTACTTTTGGCTGGAAAATTTCTGGTGGTTCCACAGTTAAAGCACGGATTTTTTGCAGTGCTTCCCTAAAATTGTCGGCATTATAGGGAGCGCAAGCAATCTTAGATGCTTCAATTTCTCCCCGACGTAACCAAGCAGCTATCGCACCAGGGTCACTTTGAAATGCTGGAGATTTACGAAAATCTATATGAGTATTCAACCATATACTCCCCCATTGTTCAGGGGAGGCGACGGCGAAAAAATTTAGCACTTCCCGCAATTGTTCCACTTTATCCTGATGGCGGCGAATCCAGCCAGACTTAATCATGGCTGTAACAGGAATTCCTTTCAGCCAACCTACTTGCTTTTTTAAACGCTTTTTTTCTTCCTGTTGCGCTAAAAATTCCCGGTAGTGTCGTTCGTGATTGTTCCAAAAACTAGCTGGGATATTGAATACCAGTTCTAGCTGTAATGCTGTTTCGGGGGTAATTGCTGCTTTACCCTTAATAATTTCATTAATTGTTTTTTTTGGTCTTCCTGTCCGTTCCGCCAGTTCTGCCTGGGTCATTCCCCGTTCTTCCAGAACTTCTAGCAGGGTATCCCCAGGAGGGTAAACGTAATCTGGATTGTACCTATTTTCGATCTTACTTTCCATGATAATCCTCCACGCCGATGATTCTCACGGCAGTTATTTGACTCCAGTCGAGACCACCATCTGATTTGGTAGGAATTGGTTCATTTGCTGGCTCAAAAATCAGCCGATATGGATGATCCAAATCGAGCGCTAATTGACCTGCGCGGTCATGAAGCAATTCGTGGCAACGGCCTGGAACATTTCGCATATCCTCAAGTACGTTGGCGTAACGTAAGCTATTTAGCCGTTTTTGGATGCGTTTTGCTCTATCTGCACCGTGTTTTCTCACTAGAAGCCTTTGCCGTTGGTTATTGCACTCTTCTTCAAATTGGCTACTCTCGAATACAATATCCATTTTATCACGGTTCTATAAATATTGTTAACCCTTAAGGTTAACTATATTTTAGACTCTGAATTCAAAAATGACGGGAATCACCCAGAAAAGAGGTTTAAATTCTTGCATACTAGAACTTATGTACTAAAGCTGGCTTAAACTCAAGATTACTCTTTATCAGTTTTGCAGCTACCATCTACACAATACGCCGACTGATAAGTTTGGGAACGCTTGCCAAAAAGGGTGTAACGGTTGTCCCGGATTTGTTCGTAAAAGCGATCGCCAACCCACTTCATCCCCGGTAGGGCCCGATAAGCCTCTACAAATACATTTCCCAATGGCAATAACCGCCCAATCTCTTCAGCAGCAGCACTTCCTTGCCAACGCCCCGAAGGTGTATTACCATCAATTACAATCATTCCCTGTTCACAATCTTCGGGGGTAATTCCCCACTGAGATAGTGTCTGCTCATCTTGCATGGAGGTGTAGCGAAACAAGTTTCCCCGGTCTAGAGTTTCTAGCAATTGCACTAGGGTGACGCAGAGATGGCAATTTCCGTCGTAGATCACGTAGTAATTCATGTATTTAGCCGCTATTTGGGGATAATAGTTTAGGATATTTGAAAAGCTAAGTATAGCCTTACACCGAAACTGAATTATTTCTGGGGCGAGAACGATGCCAGAAGAAAAAATTGTCACTGTTGATTTTGATCAAGAAGATGCTTGTTCAGCCATTCTGCCGCGATCGCCCCTAGTTTCTAGTTACCATGCTAAATGGGCTGGTATTCGCTTAGATCATCATCGACAGCCTAGCCACGAAACACCCGAACACTACTTCCACCAACATACTATTGGCATCAGCCTCGACCGTGGTATTAAAAAGGCAGAGCGGGTGTTAAATGGACTTACTCAGCGTGAATCCATAGCCCATGGGGATGTGACAGTGATTCCGGCAAACACTCACCATATATCGCGTTGCGAGTCGGGGGGAGAATTTATCCTCCTCAGTTTAGAACCAGCTTTTTTCAATCGCATCGCTTTAGAAACAGTAGATTTACAAAATATTGAAATTACACCCCATTTTTTTACACCCGATCCTCTAATTCAGCAGATTGGACTGGCACTGAAATCAGAACTAGAATCTGATGACATGGGTACTCGCATTTACATTGAATCTCTGGCAAATACGCTTTGCATTCACCTGCTGAAACGCTATGGCGCAGATCAAAAAAATATTCCTCAATACACTCATGGTAAGGGTTTGTCTCGGCTAAAGTTGCAACAAGCCATGGAATATATTCATGATAACCTCGACAAAGATTTGTCCTTGGCAGAAATTTCTGCGGTGGTGAGCATGAGTATGTATCATTTTTCGCGCCTGTTTAAACAGTCAACGGGTTTTGCGCCTCATCAGTATGTGATCAATTGTCGAATTGAAAAAGCCAAAATTTTATTGACTCGCTCTGAAAAGACAATAGACCAAATCTATCAACTAGTGGGTTTTCAGAATCAGAGCCACTTTACAAATGTCTTTCGCAAATTGATGGGTACAACGCCTAAAGTCTACAGAGAACAGGTAAGATAGTAGGCAATTCCAAATTCTCTCCTTGAAAATTCCCAATTAGAAAATCCAGTATTGGCAAGCATCCTAGCTATTGATTTGATGCCAATTAAATGTGGAATAGTTTAATTATGAGATACAAACTCTTGGGCAAAAGTGGGTTGAGAGTTTCTGAACTCTCTTTGGGAACCATGACCTTTGGTGAAGACCGGGGTTGGGGGGCATCCAAAGACGAAAGTCAGAAAATCTTTGATGCTTTTGTGGAAGCAGGGGGAAACTTTCTTGATACCGCCAACTGTTACACTGATGGTAGCAGTGAAAAAATTGTTGGTGAGTTGATTGCTAAAGACCGGGAACGGTTTGTAGTTGCAACTAAATATAGTTTTCCCTTACAGATTAATGATCGCCTTGGTGACCCTAACTCCAGCGGGAACCATCGCAAGAATTTGATCCAGTCGTTGGAAGGTAGTTTGAAACGGCTGAATACTGACTACATTGATTTATTTTGGCTGCACGCTTGGGATTTCACCACGCCGATTGAGGAAGTGATGCGATCGCTTGATGATCTCGTTCGCCAAGGTAAAATACAATATATCGGGATCTCGAACGCACCCGCTTGGATTGTTTCCCAAGCCAATACCATCGCCCAATATCAAGGGTGGACGCAGTTTGTCGCTCTGCAAATTGAGTATAGTTTGATTGAGCGGACACCAGAACGGGACTTGTTACCAATGGCTAAAGCTTTGGATTTAGCGGTAACGCCTTGGTCTCCCCTTGGTGGTGGAGTGCTCACAGGTAAGTATAATCAACCGATTCCCGTCGATGAACATCAGGGAAGATTGGCAAATCCGGCACTAGGAACTATTTCGGAACGACATTTAGCGATCGCTCAAACAGTTAGTCAAGTTGCTGCGGAAATTGGACACACACCTTCACAAGTCGCGCTGGCTTGGTTACGTGCTCAAAGCGGTGTGATTGTCCCGATTGTCGGCGCTAGGAAGCTCTCTCAGTTTCAAGATAACTTAGGTTATCTCGATTTCACCCTCTCGCCAGAACATCTGCAACGGTTGAATGAAGTCAGTCAAATTGATTTGGGTTTCCCCCATGACTTCTTACAAAAAAATGCCGTTCGCGATCACCTTTTTCATGGCACTTTCAGCACCATAGATAATCATCACCTCTAATTATAAAGCTAGCAACAGCAGTAAAACTGCACATTCAGGCATTAATTCCCTTAATCGTCAACTGAACTTTCGGACTTAATTATATCTACCGCTAGAGAGTTGTTTGTAGCCAGCAAATATCCGTACAGTTAAGGAGTAAATGGCTTAAGGTTGAAACATGAGCGATCACAAACTTTCATCACGGTTGTTTTCCACCCGGATTGATATTCCCACCGATGTGCGAGTCCAAGTCGTGTCAATTCTTAACCAAACATTGGCAGCAACTTTGGATCTAAAAACTCAGACAAAGCAAGCACACTGGAATGTGAAAGGCACAGATTTCTATCAGTTGCACGAATTATTTGACGAACTTGCCGGTGAATTGGAAGAATACGTTGATTTGGTAGCCGAACGCATTACCGCCTTGGGTGGCTACGCTTTAGGAACAGCCCGCATCGCCGCTAGTAACTCGATTCTACCAGAATTTCCCTTTGAGGCTATAGATGGCAAAGAGCACGTCACAGCCTTAGCAGACCGTTTTGCACCCTATGCCAAACATATCAGAGATGCGATCGCCAAAACCAACGACTTAGGCGACGCTGACACCGCTGATATTTACACCGAAATTTCTCGCACCATAGACAAACGACTCTGGTTCCTAGAAGCTCATCTGCAAGCATCCCCAGCAAAGGCAGATAATGGCGCAGCCACTACTACTAAAACTCAAAAAACAGCCGCAGTGAGATAAGTAATCTTAAAGTAAATAAACTGTCTCTAATCTAGTAGTATCTTTTTGGTAAGTACGTCACTTTAAAGTGCGTACTTTTCATTTATAAGTATCATACCTTACTATATAAATAGTTCAAAACCAAGTTTAATCTTTAATTTCCTATGTCTCAACAAACTACAAAAACACACTTAATTCATGATAGAAATAATCGTGGTCATGCTCAGATAGACTGGCTCGATAGTTACCACACATTTTCCTTTAGCAGCTTTTATGATCCCAACCGCATGGGATTTCGCTCTCTGCGGGTGATTAACGACGATCGCATTGCTCCCGGTGCTGGATTTCCTACCCACGGACATCGAGACATGGAAATTCTCACTTATGTTTTATCAGGTGCAGTAGAGCATAAAGACAGTTTGGGTACAGGTTCAGTGATTCGTCCTGGGGATGCACAAATCATGAGTGCGGGTACTGGTATTCAGCATAGCGAATTTAACCCCTCACCAACAGAACCACTGCACTTGCTGCAAATCTGGATTCTTCCTGACAAGCAAGGAATCACACCAAGGTATGAACAAAAGGCTTTTACCCCAGAAGAAAAGCGGGGAAAACTCCGCTTAATCGCTGCTAAAGATGGACGTGATGGTGCTGTAACTATTCACCAAGATGTTGATTTATATGCATCTCTTTTAGAATCAGGTGATGTTGTTAATTATCACGTCCCACCTCATCGCTATGCTTGGTTACAAATAGCTCAAGGTACAGCAAACTTAAATGGTGAAGAACTCAGAGCCGGCGATGGGGTGCAAATCAACGGGGAAGAAAAACTAGAAATTAGCACCAATACCAGCGCGGAAATCTTGCTTTTTGATTTGGGTTGATATTAAGTTTGGTTAATTACTTAATTAACTTAACCCTTTCCTACTTTCGGGGAAGGGTTATTTTTTATAGCGGTTTGCAATTGGTTCAGGTACAGAAAAAACCTACATTCCGCACTTTAAACCAAAAATGATTATTTATGGGCAAGCTTGAGCCACTGAGAGGAGTGAGGAGTTGATTTCCCCGTACAAATTTTCGATTGTCCCAATATCATTATATGAGCAAGTTAGTAAAGCAATAAAACACGCTCTTTAATATTTATTTATAACGTGTCCTATTTTGCGCGCATCCCGGCTGAACTTCAATTAAATGCTATTACCTCTACTACGATATGATTTCAAATTTCCTTGTCCCTCGTAAACTAAAGTCTGTTCTTGAAGAATATTAAATTTAGTTAATTGCTCCGGCTCTTGCTCACCCGCTAAAATAACAGTGACTTGACTATTAACATTAGAAATGTTAGCTAAAATGTTACTCTGGGAGGAGGCTAATATCCAGGTATAGTTATACTGACAATTTCTCCAACTTTTAGCTTGATAACCTTCAAAGTAAATAGTAATATTTTTATTACTAGGATTATATGTTAATGAAGAATTTTTTGCTTTCACTCCCAAATGCTGTTCAAGAAAAGATTGCATAACCTGAAGTGATGCATTTTTAGAACCACTAAGGACGAGTAAATTTGAATTATGAGCAGCATTCGTTATTCGTAAAAGTGCTTCATAACGTACTAAGTCGTCTTGAGCAGGATTAGTTAAATTCAGTGCTGCCTTATTACCATCCAATTCCAAAAAGTTAAATAGAAATTCTTCCGTCAAATTACTTGTTAGGTTAGCTCTAACAATATCTCTAAGATTAATATTTTTCACGAGTTAATTTTTTATCTGTTTGTAATTAACGTTTATTTTAATACAGATTTCGCAACCGTGGTGGAGAAAATAGGCATAGTTGCTAGGGGTGTTGTCATAGTGGCAGCATTGTTTTGTAGCCCAGTACCTATAGCAACAGTACCTGCGATCGCCACACTAGTAAGCAAGAAGTTACCTAACTCCGTGATATAATTTATCTTAGTGTGTTTGACGTAAATATGCTGGTATTTGAGGCCAAACTTGAGGGAACCAACGAGCAGTATCAGTCGCTGAATGAAGCGATTAGAACCGCTCGTTTTGTTCGCAATGCCAGCCTTCGATACTGGATGGATAACAAAGGTATTGGTCGATACGACCTGAGTAAATTCTGTGCAGTGCTCGCTGCTAATCACAAGTTTCCTTGGGTATCCAAGTTGAACTCCATGGCCAGGCAAGCTTCTGCGGAAAGAGCTTGGTCTGCGATTGCTCGCTTCTTTGATAACTGTCAGAAAAACAAACGGGGTAAAAAGGGTTATCCACAATTCAAGAAAGAACAAACACACGGCTCTGTTGAGTACAAAACCTGTGGGTGGAAGCTTTCTGTTGACCGCAAATACATCACTTTCTCCGATGGATTTAAGGCAGGAACCTTCAAGCTTTGGGGAACTCGTGACCTACATTTTTACCAACTCAAACAGTTTAAGAGAGTGCGGGTTGTGCGTCGTGCTGATGGCTATTATTGCCAGTTTTGCATCGACCATGAACGAGTAGAAAAGCGAGAACCAACGGGAAAAACTATTGGTATTGATGTGGGATTAAACCACTTCTATACAGATAGTAATGGGGAAACTGTTGCCAACCCTAGACATCTTCGCAAAAGTGAGAAGTCTTTGAAGCGGTTGCAACGCCGAATGTCTAAAACTAAAAAGGGTTCTAAAAACAGAATTAAGTTTAGAAATAAACTTGCTCGTAAACACCTCAAAGTAAGTCGTCAGCGTAAAGACTTTGCTATTAAAACGGCAAGGTGCGTGGTAAGGTCTAACGACCTTGTGGCGTATGAGGATTTGATGGTGCAGAATTTGATCAAGAATCATCACTTGGCTAAGTCAATTAGTGATGTGTCATGGTCGCTGTTTCGTGAATGGGTTGAGTATTTCGGTAAGGTGTTTGGTGTAGTCACGGTTGCTGTACCTCCCAATTTCACTAGCCAAAATTGCTCTAATTGTGGTGAGATTGTCAAAAAATCTCTCTCGTCCAGAACTCATGTTTGCCCTCACTGTGGGCATACTCAAGACCGCGACCATAATGCAGCACGAAACATATTAGAAAAAGGATTGAGTACGGCAGGTCATGTCGGAACTAACGCCTCTGGAGATATCGACCTCTGCCTGGGTGGGGAAACTCCTCCAAGTAAGCCGAGTCGTGGAAAGAGGAAGCCCAAAGAGCGATCTTTGGAATCCCCCGCTATATCAGGAAAGGACTGATTAGCGGTGGGAGGATGTCAAGCCGCGTCTTTCTCTGTGGCATAGCCCAACCTGTTTATTTTCTGGTTGTTTCTTACTATCTAACAGCTGCTGTTTGTGAATACACCTGTCAGCAGGTAGACAAAATTCATTCAGCTATCATCGGACTCAAGGGGTTTAACGGGGTGGTAAAGACAAAATAAACTACCCCAGCACCGAGAATCATAATCGCTATACTAAACAGAAGTATCCAGCGGTCTGTGGGTTCATAAGTATCTTCTTCAATATCGCGGCGGACAGAAAAATAGTGCGCTGTAGAGAGCCAAACCGTGAGCAAACCCACCAGAGAGAAGACTAAGCCTAACTTCCAACCGTTACCAGGATTGGCTATCAGGGGTACTTGGAAGGCACGCAACCGGACGATGACGACACCAAAACCCAAAAGCGCGATCGCAGTCCGCATCCAAGCGAGATAGGTACGCTCATTTGCCAAGTGATCCCGAACTCGTGACGGATTCTGCCTTCCAGGCTTCTTTTTATTTGTTTCTTCTATGGGTTTGGACTTTAATTGCATTGATAACACCCTGATTCCCAAAGACGTTACTTTAACTAAAATTCTCAGAAAATCGCCAATTAGCTTCCAGACGATTTGCATCCAGTGCGATGAGCGCACTACCCAAATATACCTGTTATGCTTGTGCCTTTTTTCAAGATTCATTTTAATGCAGATATTGGAATAAAACAAGCCTTAAATTACTGGCCATAAAAAATCAACCAAACTTAGAGAGCTTTTACACCAATGCTTGTGGTATCATTTCTCTAATTTTGGCTGATGCTCTATGTCAATTTAAAAAGAGTGTTGAAAATGCAACTATGAGTTAAATTCAAGACTTTTTGCTGGGAGCATTAGGCAGTCTTGTATCTATGAGAGCTTGGGATACATTGGGGATAAACCAATTAACTGCATCAGTTTTGACAACTTGAGCATTAGGAACGTTAATTTCTATTACCGCAGTCTCCGGATTAGTCTTAATTACCAACTGACTACCATCAGCTATTTTCACAGCAACCGGTCCGAGAAATTCTTGAGCTTGTCCATCAGGGCTTAAGCCTATAATTTTGGCATCATTCGGCAGATAAAATCCATCACAGTCCCATTTTCTTTTAGTAGTCTGACCATCCGCTAGAAAATATAGCCCATTGTCGTATACATTGTTTTTGTTGTCTTCGTTTTTGGATCTTTTACCATAGACAGCAAGGGTTTTACCTGTTTCATTACGGCACTGGCCCCAATAAGTTCCCGACTCTAAAGCGTATTGTTGAAAGGCTAACTCATCGATTTTCTTTTGAGTTTCTGGTGGGATAGAACCCTCTGTTTCTAGTTGTGCTGCTGTTGATTGTTTAAGTTCATTAAGTGCTTGAGTGACTTCTATATAGTCAGGATTACTGGTGAATTTTGGTCTTTCAGCCAAGGATGGTTGAGCAAAGGCGAAATTTACCAAAATCATTGAGACGATTAACAGAGATTTCCAAATTTTCATGATGTGACTCCTGTTGATGAATGCTCTAGGTTGAATTTGAAAAATCAATCTTGGTAGTAAATTGGTGAGGCAACTTCTATTAGATGCTTAATTAGCTTTACTATTCAGTGCTAGCTGATTCTTCATACCTAAGATAACTGAGAATAAATAACTAGCTGCGACAGCTAAAACAGTGAACATAACATTTTCCATAATTATAAATACGCCCAATCCAATCAAAATGAAAGGAACAAAAGTATTGCCGTAGTCAGTTAAGACTTGCGCGATAGTGGGTAGCTTAGTTATTTTATAAGCGGCATAGCACCACACTCCTACAAGCGTAAAGAATACACCGATAATCACTAATAAATTCTCTAATTCCGTATTGGCAAATAACGGCACATATATACTAATATTGTCGCTGCCATTAGCAAAGGCAATAGCTGCTACATTGCATGTCTGGGGAGAAAGAATGCTGGCAATTGCAGAGGGGTAAGATGGGTCGCTTTCGACTGACAATTCCTGTAATGAATCTTCTTCATGTTTGAGTAAACTGCTGAAACCAATAATGATTGGCATCAAGCCTAGTAGTCGAATCCAAGACTGCGGAACAATTAGTCCACCAAAGAAACCAGGAAGACTGGCAATTACTAATAAACCAAACCCTAAATACTGACCTGCGAAGATATGACGAGAGCGGAAGGTTTGATTTATTTGTGAATAAAGTAAAGTCAAAATAACAATATCATCGATATTAGTGGCACTAAAAGCCGTTATTCCAGTGGTAATTGCAGTTATTAACTCGCTCATTTGTGAAATCCCTTTTTGATTGTGATGCTTGATTATATGTCGGTAATCAAGAGGTAAAAGAATCTGTAATTGAAAATAGTGCTTTACATTTCGCCAATAATTTTTAACAATAGTGCAATCAGCGGCTTTACTGCTTAAAAAGCATTGCTCAAACCGGGTAAAAGTTGAAAACTTCCACTTTTAATCAGGATGGAAAATCCTAAGTAAATCAACACAACCGGGCAGATTTTTCGACCATAGCGAGCTAGAAGGGGAGCCATAAGAGGATTGCGCGTCATGTTGTAAGAGAGGAAGCACCATAACCCAATAGTCGCGTAGCAAACAGACAAAATTACACCCAAACTTGGGAGATTGCTACTGGCAAACAACGGCACGTAAATCCCAATGTTGTTTCCTCCATTGGCAATCGTCACTGCGGAAACGCGGTAGGTTTGAGGATCACGTAGAGTGCCCCAGAGTGATTTATTGTGATGCTGAGTTTTGCCATGAGAGGGTAAGTTAATTGATACAGCTTGTACTGCCTCTTCTTCCACTTCCCGTTTCACTAGATGACTGATACCAATAGTGATTGGAAGAAAGCCTAGTAATCCAATCCAGGCTTCTGGAAGGATTTGTCCGCCGAAGAAACCAGGGAGACTAGCACACACTAATGCCGTGAATCCCAGAAATTCACCAAGAACAATATGCTTGGGACGAAAGGTGCGATTAACTTTTCCGAAAAAGGCGGTCAAGTATAAATTGTCGTCAAAGGTGGTGGCAAAAGCAGCGGAAATGCCAATAACTGATGTACTAATTAACCAATTCATGATCGTTGCTCACAATGATTGAGTTTTGTCCTTCTCAGTTCTGACTGGAAGCGAAGTTTGCCTTAACTTGTTTAGCCCAGTACCAAAGGCTTGATTTATACTGTAATCTTCTTAACCGATAGAATCAAATGCTTTTATTTGTCAAAATGATAAACAGAAGTGATGAAAATGTGACCAAAGTTTGAGGGATAGTGCAAAATGGCAGGAATGACGCTAGATCAGCTACGCATCTTTATAGCTGTGGCAGAACACTTACACTTTACCCGTGCGGCAGAGGAGCTTTATATTACTCAACCTGCGGTCAGTGCGGCGATCCACAGCCTTGAGCAGGAATACGGTGTCAAGTTGTTCCATCGGATTGGTCGCCATATTGAGATTGCTGAGGCGGGTAAGTTACTACAAGTAGAAGCACAGAAAATTCTCGACCAAGTCACCTTGACAGAACGGGGATTGCGAGAATTGAACAATCTGCAACGGGGTGAATTGAAATTAGGTTCGAGTCTGACGATTGGTAATTACTGGCTTCCCAGCAAGATTAGTAAGTTTAAAAGCCAATATCCAGGGATTCAGATTAACTGTACTCTTGCCAATACAGAAGAGATATGTCTAGGTACAGCGACGGGAGAATTTGATTTGGGTTTGGTGGAAGGAGAGGTGAAACCTGCGTTACGGAATACTCTGGAGTATGAAATTGTGGGGAGCGATCGCTTACAAGTTGTGGTTGGCCAAACTCACCCTTGGTTTGAACAGCAAAAAATTTACCTCACAGAACTGACTCAAACCCCTTGGGTGATGCGAGAGTCTGGCTCGGGAACACAGCAAAGATTTGAGGAAGCCTTGCTAAATTGGGGCATCAATCTTGGCGAATTAAATGTAATTTTAGTGTTCAACAGTGGAGAGATGGCAAAGGCAGCTGTGGAAAGCGGTGTCGGTGCAACGGGAATTTCTGAGTTGATGGTCAAAAAAGAACTACGGCTGGGAACTCTGCAAACGATTCAAGTTATTGATAACAGAGAAGGAACTGGAGTGAACGCAGAAATATTTCGACCCTTTTTCAAGCTCAAGCACCGACAGCGTTTTCAAACTGCTCTTTCCAAAGTCTTTGAACAAATGCTATCAACCTGTCTGTAAAATGCCATCTCTGGAGACTGGGTACTGTGTGTAATGGCACGGTGTACCCACCGGAGGCAGGTCGAGGGAGCGCTCCTGTCTGAGGCAATCGCTATGCCGGCAGATCATTGGAAGCATTGCCTCAAAATTTAGGAAAATCGGTCAACTGAAGACAAAGTCTCCCCTGTATCGAATCTTCGAGGACGTCATATTATATACTATATATACATATTTCTCGAAAGTAGCAATATTAAAACATTTTCAGCAAAAAATGAATATAAATTTGGATATTTTTATCTGTAAACTTGGTTTTATAGCCGGACTAAATCGTTGTTGAATCGTGCAATTTTGGCTTTAGGCACTGAACAAAGAACAGTCACATGGGCTTGATATGGCGGTTAGATTTAAGTTGTGAAATAATGATATAAGTCTTTCATGGTCAATATTTTCAGTGTCTCAAGGTTACTATTTTCCAGGCGCAACTCATCGGTTCTGGTGTTTTGTCTATCGACTTCTTTAAGGAGCAGCGAAAACTTTCGGCAGCTTGCTAAATATCATTCACCTTTTGATAGATTTTCAAGACCCATAAAAGTAGTATATTTATATTAGCTAACACAAAATTTGCTCTAATGTCTCATACTTAATTAGTAATTTAATTATCAACAGATAAAATCTCGATTGAGTTTTAGTAAAATTATTCATTAGGTTCTTAGTAAGCTATGACATCCCCTGAACCGCACACGGATTTTGGCAACGATCTTCCACAGCCCTTATTTGAGCCACCTCCCCAATCACGGCGGTGGCTTTGGTTATTGTTAGCAGCACTACTATTAGTCGGGGGGGGAGCAGGTATAGCTTGGCGTTTGCTCACTCCTAGTAATTCAGCCGCTGTAAATGCTCAACCGCCAGGAGTCAGAGTAAAACTATCGACAGTGGAAACAGGCACAATTGAGGATAGTTCAGAGTTCATTGCCAAGCTAGAGTCCCGGCGTTCGGTCGAACTCAAGCCAAGAATTGAGGGTCAAGTCAGCCAAATATTTGTTAGGTCAGGAGATACAGTCGGATTAGGATCAGCAATTATCCAAATCGACTCTAGACAGCAACAAGCAGCGGTCAGTGGGATCAATGCTGCTGGTCAGGCGGCTGTAGCGCAACTAGAGAATGCCCGCGCTACATTAAAATCTCTGCAAGCTGATCGGCTATCTAACGTTGCTGATGTCCAATTGAACCAGCAGGACTACAAAAGGTATTCTGACCTGGCTGACCAAGGAGCTGTATCTCGACAAACTAAGGATCAGTATGCTAACAGGCTGGCTACAGCTAGGGCTAATCTCGGTGCAATTGATGCCAAGATTCAAGCACAGAAAGCTACTATATCCCAGGTAGAAAGATCCTTGCAGCAAGCGGATGCCAATAGTAGGGAACAACAAGTCCAGCTCCAGTACTACAAAATTACGGCTCCCTTTAGTGGCACAGTCGCCGATATCCCGGTCAAAGTAGGTGATTTCGTGAATAATGCCACAAAATTAGCTACTGTTACTCAAAATAGACCTTTAGAAGTCAATATCTCTGTACCGCTGGAGCGGGGCCCCCAATTGCGTAAGGGATTACCGGTTGAAGTGATCAACGCTCAAGGTAAGAGGCTGGGTACGAGTGAAGTATCTTTCATTTCTCCTAACGTTGCCGATGGTACACAATCAATATTGCTCAAAGCACTCTATAACAATTCTCAAGGTGAGTTGCGGGCTGATCAATTGGTGAAGGCTAGAGTGATTTGGAGTCAGCGTTCTGGAGCTTTAATTCCCACAACAGCAGTGTCTCGCATAGCTGGGGAAACTTTTGCCTATGTAACGCAAACAGAAAAATCTCCTCAAGGTGTTTCTCAACTTGTGGCGCGGCAAAAGCGGGTGAAATTAGGTGGGATCACAGGTAATAATTACCAAGTTATCGAAGGATTACAGCCAGACGAGAAAATTATTGTCTCAGGGCTGCTGAATCTCAGAGATGGCGTGCCGATAGTTCCTGAGTAATGGGTAATGGGTAATGGGTAAGTGGTAATTGGTAATTGTTTTATTCCCATTAGCCATTAGACCTTAGCCATTCCCCATCACCCATTAGCTATTACCCATTACCCATTAGCCATTACCCAATCCCCATGTTTGTTGATTTCTTTATTAGGCGACCTGTATTTACGAGTGTCTGCGCTATCGTCATTTTGCTGGTAGGAGTCATTAGTATTCCCACACTGCCTACAGAACAGTATCCAGAAATCAGCCCGACGCAAATTATTGTTAATGCTAACTACCCCGGCGCTAGTGCTGAAGTTGTCGAAAATACGATTACAACTATCTTAGAGCGCCAGATTAACGGTGTCGAAGGCATAAAATACATGACTTCGAGCAGCAGTAATGATGGCAGCAGTACGATTACAGTTACATTTGACGCATCGAAGAACAAAGATATTGCCGCGGTTGATGTTCAAAACCGCGTGTCTATAGCTGAAGCGCAGTTGCCAGATACAGTGAAGCAAACTGGTGTCACTGTTAGTAAGCAATCTAACAACATTCTCTTGGCGATCGGTCTGTACAGTGAGAATAAAGAATTCGACAACGTCTTTTTGAGCAACTACGCCGACCTTTACATGACAGATTCCCTTAAAAGAATCAAAGGTGTGAGCGAGGCGCGGATTTTTGGTGAACGTCGCTATGCTATGCGTTTATGGCTTGACCCTAATAAACTTGCTAGCCGCAACCTGACTGCTGATGATGTGATCAATGCAGTCAATGAACAAAACTTACAAGTTGGTGTTGGGCAAATCGGACAGCAGCCATCAGCTGATGGTCAGATGTATCAAATTGACTTGAAGGCAGTTAGTAGGCTCACAGAACCTGCGGAGTTTGATGACTTAGTTCTCAAAACAGGTGCTGATGGCAGTTTGATTAAGCTGAAAGATGTAGGTCGGGCGGAATTGGGTGCCCAAAATTATAGCTCGTTCCTGCGATTTAAGGGCAATGAAGGTGTAGGTGTAGGGATATTTGGTACGCCTGGAAGTAATGCCTTGGATGTTGCTAAGGCTGTGAAAGCAGAAATGGCACTACTGTCAAAAAGCTTTCCGCCAGGGATGGAATATAAGGTGGCTTTTGATACAACTCTGGTTGTGGAAGAGTCTCTGGCGGAAGTGCTCAGAACCCTGATGGAGTCAATTGGGCTGGTCATCTTGGTAATTTTTATTTTCTTACAGGACTGGCGTACAACCCTGATTCCTGTCCTTACCATTCCTTTGGCGTTGATTGGTACTTTTGCTTTTGTGAAAGCTTTTGGGTTTTCGATCAACACCTTGACTTTATTTGGTTTGACTTTATCTACGGGGATGGGAGTCGATGATGCGATTATCGTTGTTGAAGATATCTCGCGCTTAATCCAAGATCAAGGGATGAGGCCGCGTCAAGCAACATCAGCGGCAATGCATGAGCTATTTGGGGCGGTGATTGCCACTTCTTTAGTGCTGATGGCTGTGTTTGTACCGGTGGCATTTTTTCCTGGCACTACAGGACAAATTTATAAACAATTTGCGCTAACGATCGCATTTTCGATCGCCATTTCTACCTTCCTCGCTCTCACCCTCACCCCTGCCCTCTCAGCTTTATTGCTGCGTCAAAGACCCAAACCAAAGGGTGTATTTGGCTGGGTGTTTGGTCAGATTAACAGGTTTCTCGATGCTATGCAGCGAGGATATGAGCGATCGCTAAATTTCCTCATCAAGATAAAAGCGATCGTCATCACTCTATTCATCATCTCTTTGGGTCTGACTGGCTGGCTTTATCTCAATGTCCCTACAGGGTTTCTCCCCGACGAAGACCAAGGCTATTTCATCACCATTATTCAAGGGCCAGAAGGTGTTTCCCTCAACTACACCAGCAAAGTCATGGCTCAGGTAGAAAAAGAAATCCTGAAATTACCAGAAGTCACAGGTACTTTCGCCATTGGTGGCTTTAGTTTTAGTGGCAATACCGCCAATAGTGGCGTAATTTTTACCACCCTCAAGGGCTGGGACGACCGTCAAGCACCAGGTCAGTCAGCACAAGCAATCATTGGCAAATTGAGAGGATCGCTATCGACAATTACAGAAGCCAGAGTTTTCCCGGTAAATCCGCCAGCAATTCGCGGCTTAGGCAGTTTTAGCGGCTTCCAATTTCAGTTGCAAGACAGATCCGGTACCAGTGGCTTAAACGCCATGCTGGAAGTGATGGGGCAGATTATGCAGCGTGGAAATCAAACACCAGGATTGCAAGCTGTATTTAGCACCTTTACCGCTAATACACCCCAGATGTTGATTGAAGTAGATCGCAATAAAGCCAAAGCACTGCAAGTCCCAATAGATAATATCTTTAGAACCCTACAAAATAATTTGGGTTCGCGATATGTCAACGACTTTAATTTCCTCACTCGGACTTATCGCGTATATGTGCAAGCAGATGCTAAGTTTCGCTCTAACCCTGAAGATATCGGTCAGTTGTATGTCCGTTCTCAGACTAATCAGATGATTCCTCTGAGCAGTCTAGTTAAAGTTACGCCAACGACTGGAGCGCAAACCATCAATCACTACAACTTATTACGCTCGATTGAAGTTAACGGTTCTCCTGCTCCTGGCTTTAGTTCTGGACAAGCAACCGCCGCAATGGAGAAATTGGCAAAAGAGATTTTACCAGTAAGTATGGGTTATGAATGGTCGGGTTTGACTGCTGAAGAACAACAGTCTGGTGGTCAAGCACCGGTGATTTTTGGCTTGGGACTGATTTTCGTTTTTCTGGTGCTGGCTGCACAGTATGAAAACTATGTTGATCCCTTGATTATTATGCTGTCAGTTCCCCTAGCTATTATGGGGGCGCTGTTATCGCAGTCATTGCGGGGACTGACTAATGATGTGTTTTGTCAGGTCGGTCTGGTGATGCTGATTGGTTTAGCGAGCAAAAATGCGATTTTGATTGTCGAATTTGCTAACCAATTGCGAGAACAGCAGGGTTTACCAATTACTAAAGCAGTAGTGCAAGCATCGCAAGAGCGGTTACGACCAATTCTGATGACTGCTTTTGCTACTTTGTTGGGTAGTTTTCCTTTAGTATTTGCCTCAGGTGCTGGGGCTGCAAGTCGCCAATCCCTTGGTACTCCTGTGTTTGGCGGACTGTTGATCGCTACTTTCTTGAGTTTGTTTGTGGTGCCAATTTTGTATATCGTCATTGGCACAATTCGCGATCGCTTGAATCCATCCAAAAAGCCTCACTATTTAGATCATGATGACAAGGTGCCTTACAGCAGCAAACTGTAAATTTAACCTTCGTGTATAGTTCACCCAGACAAAACCAGATCAATCTATGGCAGCTTTAGACCCAAAAGTGGCGATCGTGACTGGTGCCTCCCGTGGTATCGGCCGCGCGATCGCTCTTAAATAAGCCGGTAATGGTGCTTCTGTTGTCGTTAACTATGCAAATAACGCCAACAAAGCACAGGAAGTAGTGGCGGAAATTGCCAATATCGGAGGAAATGCGATCGCCTAAAATCTTAGGTTTGCTCTATGTCAATACCCGTAAATTGGCAAAGGTATTGATCTACTTAGAAAGTAGAAATAATTACTTTTCTTTAAACATAATGACTATGGATTTACGAAGATTTTTTCAGGCAACTAACCCTTGTAAAACTATTGCTGCGGGAGTTGGGTTGGTTGTGCTGGCTGTGACAGCAAATTGTCAAGCACAAGGACTTGCGAAACCAAAACAACTAACAGATGCGATTCCTGCGGATAGCTTCTATACGAAAGGCTCCGCCAACGCTAACGCGGTGTCAGCACAAATAAGTCTCTCCCCAACGCAGAGCACCAGTGATGCTGATCATTCTGCATTCAAAGTAGCAGGAAAACTCAAACCAGGTGAAGGATTAAGAACAAATCATCAAATTATGACGACAGCAGATGCACAGCAACCAGAGCAGAGAACCTTGACAGGACACAGCGATTTAGTTATTAGTGTAGCTGTGAGTGCAGATGGCAAAACTCTCGCTTCTAGTAGTGCAGACGGTACTATCAAACTCTGGGATATAACGACGGGTAAATTAATCAAAACCCTAAATCATCGCTATCAGGTATATGGTGTAGCTTGGAATCGTGATAGCAAAACTCTCGCTTCTGTGAGTGGGAACGAAATAATTATCTGGAATGTAACTACTGGAAAACGACTCAAAACCCTGACTGGTAGCGACGGGTTCTGGAGTGTAACTTGGAGTCCGAACGGCAAAAAACTCGCTTCTGGGAGTTGGGACAAAACCATCAGACTCTGGGATGCAAACACAGGTAAAATAATCAAAACCCTGACTGGGCATACATCAGAGGTTTACAATGTGGTTTGGAGTCCGGACAGCAAAACCCTTGCATCTGGGAGTGGGGATAGCACTATCAAACTATGGAATGGAACCACGGGTAAATTTATCACAACCCTCAATGGACATAGAGGAACCGTTTATGGTTTGGCTTGGAGTCCGGACAGCAAAACCCTCGCTTCTGCAAGTACAGACCGAACCATCAAACTTTGGAATATAACCACAGGTGAATTAATCACAACCCTGACTGGGCATAGCGATGCGGTTGGTAGTGTGGATTGGAGTGCAGATGGTAAAACCCTTGCTTCTAGTAGTGCAGACAATACCATCAAACTCTGGGATGCAAGCACAGGTAAATTTATCAAAACCTTGAATGGACATAAGGATATTGTCTTGAGCGTGGCTTGGAGTGCAGATGGTAAAACTCTCGCTTCTGCAAGTAGAGACAAAACTGTCAAACTCTGGAATGTCGATTTTGATAATTAATTCAAAAGTGGTTGTAGCGTAACCTATCGCATCCCTCAACTCATTTGAACTTGCCTATCTCCACCTGATGGAACCGAATGAAATCGATTTGGCAACCCGCGAGGTCATCAACCCCACCACACCCTTATTCCGCCAAATATTCACAGGTATTTTGATTACTAATGGTGGCTATGATCGCTCAAAAGCAGATAATATCCTCACCAGCAATGATGCAGATTTAGTATCTTTTGGCAAGCTGTTTATTGCTAATCCTGATTTACCAAAACCTCTGCAACTTGACAAGCAATTCAATACCCCAGACCCCAAAGCATTCTACGCTCCAGATACCACAGGATACACCGATTACCCATTTTTATAACTTCAGACAGCTTGAAGCAACTCCGGAAAATAAATTATAGCGATTCTCGTTTCTATGCAATATACTTTGACCTCGCTTCCATTCCTCTCCCCACCTCTCCAAACCTCTCCTGAAAGGAGAGGCTCAGTTGTTGTCCCCCCTGTAGGGGGGACTTTAGGGGGGTGGGGAGAGGCTTTGAGCTTTGCTCCCCTTAAGAGCAACAAAAGTTTTTCCTTTCCCCTCTCCTAAGAGGAGAGGGCTAGGGAGAGGTTGTTGGGGTTGGGGGTTAGGTCTGTATTGGACTTAACTGCAAACCGCTATAGTAACCTTTTAAAGGTTTTAAGTTTTATAATTGTCCCAGACTAGCTGACAAACCAGGCGAATAACTTAGAGCTTAGACACGTTTAATACAGCGTGTCTAAATTATTGAGAAATAAGCTCATTAACCTGGTTGTAAAACCTGTTTCGATCCACCAAATAACAGTTCAAAAACACGAATTATGGATTTGTCCAACTTTACTACACTCCAAAACTTAGAATCAGCCTTCGGTGGTGAATCGATGGCAAATCGCAAATATTTATTTTTTGCAGAAGTAGCGCGTAAACTAGGTTTTAAAGACTTGGCGAAACTTTTTAAAGAAACAGCCGACCAAGAAACCGAACACGCTTTTGCACATTTCAAATTGCTACATCCAGAATTAGCTGTTGAAAATCCAGAAGCTTTAACAGAAGAGCAAAAAAAGGAAATCGTTTCTCGCTGCTTATCTTTAGCAATTGAAGGCGAAACCTACGAATACACTACCATGTATCCAGAGTTTGCCGCCGCTGCTCAAAGCGATCGCGACAATCCCGCAGCCGAAGAATTTCTCAAGCAAGTTCAAGAATCTACCGATCACGCCAACACATTCCGCGAAGCAGCACACCGTTTTGGCTTGCTCAAATTCATCGAAAATTACCACGCAGATCGCTACAGCGAAGCCTTAGAAGAATTAAACGGTAAAGAAGCAGCAACAAGAGTCGCAGGTGTTGATCCCGCAACTCGTAAATGGATTTGCAGACAATGCAGCATGATTTATGATCCTATTGCTGGCGATCCTGATTCCGGAATCGCACCCGGTACAGCTTTTGAAGATATTCCCGAAGATTGGAATTGCCCAATTTGCGGTGCTAGCAAAAAGACTTTTAAACTGCTTGAAGAAAAAGTTGCTGCTTAAAACAGCCATCAATTGACTTCTGGCAATATTCCTGGTTAGTCATTAGACATAGCAGTGGAAAATAATGTAGAGACGTTACATGAAACGTCTCTACAATGGTTTAGTTCTGGATAATGCATACATATTTAAAACCACAGATGAGCACAGATAATTTATCTGTGTATATCTATATTTATCTGTACTGATATGTGGTTTAATGAAATTTTCAGATTATCAGCAATTTATCCAGATAAAAAAACTCATGAATTCAGCAGAAGATAAAAATCAGCTAGAGCGCCGCAAACCAGTTTACCAAGAACTTAATTTTCAAATTATTTGTGTAGTTACACTAATTGCTGTTATGGGAGTCTCTAGTGTAACTCCAGCTTTTCCTAACTTAGCTAAAGCCTTGAATATCAACCCCAAAAATTTGGGTTTATTGATTACAGCCTTTACATTGCCATCTCTGGTTTTAGGGCCTGTTATTGGTGTCTTTGCCGACAGATGGGGAAGAAAAAAAATTATCGTTCCTTCACTATTTTTATTTGGCATTGCGGGGACAGCTTGCGCCTTTGCTCGTGATTTTAACTTATTATTATTTTTGCGCTTGCTGCAAGGAATCGGCGCAGCTTCATTATTGTCGCTAAGTATTACCTTAATTGGCGACTTATATACAGGAGATAGACGCACTACCGCAATGGGTTACAGTTCCAGCGTTAGTAGTGTTGGTACAGCAACTTATCCGTTAATTGGCGGCGCATTGGCTACACTCGGCTGGAATTATCCCTTTATGATGCCTCTAGTAGCGATTCCTGTAGGCTTGCTGGTGTTGTTTGCGCTCAAAAATGAGGAACCAAAAGGCGATCGCAATCTTCAACTATATTTGAGCAACGCGGCAAAAGTTCTCAAAAATCGGCAATTATTTGGGCTGTTTATTGCCAGTACGGCTAACTTCGCTTTGCTGTATGGTGCCCACGTCACATATTTACCACAACTAATTGACGATATCTTCAAAGCGCCACCAGCCACAATTGGCATCATCCTTTCTAGTGTTTCTGTAGCAATTACAATTACATCTTCTCAGTTAGGCAGATTAGCCAGAAGATATCACCCTACAACTTTAATTAGTGCGTCTTATATTTTGTATGCTGTAGCATTATTAATTGTTCCCTTGATGCCAAGTCTCTGGTTTCTATTAATCCCCACAACAATTTTTGGTATAGGTTTAGGAATTGGGTTTCCGAGTATTCAAACACTGTTAGCAGACATAGCCCCCAGAGAATATTTAGCCACGGTAATATCAGTTAATGGCACATTTTTTGGATTAGGGCAAACTTTAGGTCCGTTGTTGATGGGTATTGTCTTCGGTTTTGGCGGCATCAGCGGCGTATTTTATGCAGCAGCCGGTTTTTCAATTTTGACCTTTTTCGTCTTTAGATATTGCACTTGTGGGTGATTTTAATAATCAGCTTTCATCATTAGTATCTTTTATATCTGGATAATCTTCTATATTAATATTGTAGAGGAACTTAGCTCTCATTTTATTGAGATCACTTTTTCTACCAAGTTTAACAATAGCTTCTGTTAACCGTTGAGAGGCAACATTATTTATGTTAAGACACCATCTAACCATCGTATATAAATCAGGATGATCTTCTTGAAGCCATTTAGAATATTCATCAACAGTACAATTATTCAAAAGTTGAATATCTTCAGACGAAGACCAATATTTATTTTCAATAATCTTACACAAGACTGTAGTAATGTCTTGTTCTCCATCAATTTCTGCTATTCTTTTTTCTAACTCATCTGCTAATTCAGGGTAATTTATAATAACTATCTCTCTAAGATTCTTCAACTCCAACAAATTTGGCTCTTCTCTACTTATCAAATTTTTAAGTGATAACTTCTGGTAGTGATAAATATCGACTTCAACAGCTAATGCTAAATTCTCCAGTGATTTAAACTTGTCGATAGGCAAATCAAGGTGATATTGTTCCAGAAATTTAATCATTCTCTCAGAAATTTCTTTCTCAGAAGCCCCAAATGAACTAGAGTATGGTTCAAAAATCTTATCAAATTTTTTAATAATCTGGTTATGTTTTTCTGTTTTATTAAGATTATTACCTTTTTGAATAAAATCCTGTTCACTAAACAATGAGGTTTCAACTACCTGAATTAATTGCTCATTAATCTCCAGTTTATTATAGCCAAACTTTGAATAAATTTGTATTAGCTCTTCATATGTTACATTATCTGTAGATAAAGAGTTTTCTAAATTCTTGATTTTATCAATAGTTACAGGAAATTTAGTATCAAGTTTAGACAAAGAAATAACAATGATATTTTTTATAATTTGCTCACGTAAACTAGGCTCCCAATTTGACATGAAGGGAATAAGTTCATCGATAAACCATTTAGTTTTGCGTAGAACGCGAATATTATTTGTTTCAGCTTTTTTAAATACTGATTTGATGACCTCTATATCAGGATTATCCTTAAATATAAAATCTAAGTTTTCTTCTACTGTTGGATTGAGTTCAACTTCAATATCAATAACTTTTTCTCGATATTGGTTTAAAGCTTTTTTCGATGTACAGTCTAGAGTTTTTTCATTATAAATTATAATAAGTCTGCATTTCATTTCCTGAACTAAATACTCAACAAATCCGAGTATTTCATCTAGTGAAAGGTTAGATTTTCTCTCAAGGTCATCAATGCATATAATTGAATTTTTGACTCCATTAAATAATAGATTTAGTCCCAAGTCTCCAGCTACAGAAATTAATGAGCCTGCTACTTGGATGGAAGTTTGTCCTGGTAGTGCTAAATCTAATCTTGGCGTTCGTTCGATTCTTCCAGAGTTACCATTGAACCATTCAAAAAGATTAGCTATAGGCTTTTTTACATAATTCATAATCCCTTCGGCTCTTATTTGAGAATCTTGATGATTAGTTTTTAGATCATTCTTATAATTTGCTAATATTCGTGATTTCAGTTGTTCAATAGAAGAAATACCAAAAACAGAAGCATAATAATGGAATTCTTTTTCGTATTTAGCTAAAATATTCTGTACTAGATGGGTTTTACCAACACCCCAAGCTCCTTTCAGAGCTAAAACCCTATAGTTTCCATTGTTATTATCCAAGAATTTTTTGAGAATTATTTCTACTTGCTCTCGGCTAACTTGTGAACCTGTTCTGATTGTAGTTTCAGACATAACCGCTGCCAATATCTAATGATGAAGGTGGACGTTTTACTAATACGTCAATTCTCCTATCTTGGAAGTATTAATGTCAAGTATCCTTAATTACACTGATGACACAGTAAAACCGCATCCTAAACCACTTACAAACATCTCGCTTCGTTGTCATCCCACCTAGAAATGAATTTCTAGGCTAATAGCAAAAGTCCACTCAAGTGGACTGAAGAAAACATTTCTCAAATTCTTTAGGTTTTTATATAAACTTATACTCATAAAAAATTGCAGTCTACTTTAGTAGACTTTAACTATTAGCCCTGAACTTCAGTTCTGGGCAAAATAACAACGAAGCTAGGACTTAACGGACAGAAAATAGTAAATATGGGGTATGGTTTGTGTGATTTAAAATTATGATTTGTGCGTTAGGGAACGCAGCATACAGGTAGTTTTCTAATTAAAAAGAGGGTGAATTTCTCCGGTGCATAAGTCTTAGCAAAGTTGAAAGGAAGAAAAACTTTTAGTCTACTTTAGTAGACTTTAACTATTAGCCCTGAACTTCATTTCTGGGCGGAATAACAACGAAGCGCGAAAATTTTCTCCGCTGAAAAAAATAGAGCGGGAGTAGGCATTATCAATCGCCATTTATCTCCCACTCTACCATTTGCTACTGGAGCGCTCAGGAATATGTATAGACACTGCCCGTTACTTAGGGGGGGCTACATCACCAACAAAGTCTATACATAATTATTATTCCTATTGCAGCAAATGTTAAGCCTTATTATTAATAGTTGTTTGCTGAATTAATCTTCCGCAGTTTTAAAAAAAGTGCCTTTCTGTCTTTAATGCTCGCTTGCCAGACAATCTGTACAAGAGATGGTTGCTAATTTGGTAAACCGCTTAAAAACTCTCTTGAATTTGCTTGTCTAATTTAATTTAACTGACTTAATCTGATTGTGGTTGCCAATTTGGCATTTTTTATTAGGCGAAAAATTCACCCTACAAAAAATAGAGTGGGAGTAGGCATTACCAATCGCCTTTAATCTCCCACTCTATGATTTGCTGCTGTAGCGCTCAGGAATATGTATAGACATTGCCTGTTACTTAGGGGGGCTACGTCACTAACAAAGTCTATACATAATTATTCCTATTGCAGCAAATGTGATAGCCTAATTGTTAAGATTTTTTACCGAATAGATAGCTGGTGAACTATTAAAAAAAGTGCTTGACTATCTTTAATGAGAACTTGGAGAACTTGCTAGACAATCTGTACTAGAGACGTTTGCTAATTTGGTAACCCGCTTAACAACTTCCTTTAGTTTGCTTGTCTAATTTAATTTAGCTGAATTAATTTGATCGTGGTTGCCAATTTGGCATTTTTCTAAAATTTTCTCGTTTTTTTTCCTATTCACAGTCTTTTTGAGGATTAGGAACCTGAGAAGATCCCCCCAACCCCCCTTAAAAAGGGGGGCTTTTAAGGGTCTTTTAAGGCTCTTTTACCCCCGGAAGACGGAGGGATCTTATCCGAACCGTGTTGGAAGATACCCAACCCCCTTTTTTTAGGGGGCTGATCCTTCAGGTATTGAAACCACTCCATAAAAAGAGAGTGGGAGTAGGCATTACCAATCGCCATTTCTCTCCCACTCTCTATTTGCTGCTGAAGCGCTCAGGAATATGTACAGACGCTGCCTGTTATTTAGGGGGGGGTTATGTGTAGATTAACGACATTGCCCGTACACCGTTAGTATTCCTATCGCAGCAAATACCAAATTTTATGATTAATATTTGTTTGCTGAACTAATAATCTACAATTTATTAGTAGCTTTGCTTTTTCTCCTGGGTAATCATTTGTTAGACATTGGCAACAAGAGTAAGTTGGTAATTTAGTAACTTTATTCACAACCTGTATTTGCTTGTCTCAATACAATTTAGCTTGCTTAATTAAATGGTGGTTGCCAAATTGGCATTTTTCTAAAATATTTAAATGTTCAACACTAACTTATTAAACCCACTGCATCTGCTATTAGATGATGTGAAAAGCTGCCTTATTTGATTTGTCAAGGACTACGACTGAAAAAGACAGCAGCCAGAACAATCAACCCTAAAAGAGCTAAGGGTACCCACAGATTAGGTAAATCAGCAAAAGCCATCTTTCTGTTCCCTATGCTAGAGTGCATTTCTCAAATATCTAAACCTATCCCACCGACGGCGAAATCTTCGACTGTCTTCTGTGAAAATTCATGAGTGGCGATCGCATATAACATTGCTAAAGGTAAAGTGAGATGATTGGCCCCGGCTTGGAGAGATTCGGCGGCTTCTTGGGCAGATTTGATGCTAGCTGCCAAAATTTCCACATCACTGCCTTTGAGCACACTAGCCATATCCCGCACTAAAGCAATACCATCACCTAAGAGCCGAGAAGCCCGATTTACATAGGCTATGGCAATTTTCGCCCCCGCTTCCCGTGCTACTGCTGCTTGGGCTGCGCTGTAAATCCCTGTCACTGAACAAGTAATTTCTGGTGACAAACTCGCCACCACTTCAAACCCTAGGGGTGTGGCGGGAATCTTTAAAATTGTTTGCGAACCAATCAGCTTAAAAGCTTTTCTGGCTTCCGCCAGCATTCCTTGTTTATCAGTCGCTAGGAGTTGGTAATATACCGGGCCAGAAGTTAAGGAAACCAATTTTTTCAGGATGATTTCGGGTGGAGTGTCGCTTTGAGCTAAAAGCGTGGGATTGGTTGTAATTCCCTTTACCCAACCCCAATGCTTGACAACTTCAGCTTCTGATGCGATCGCTGAATCTAGATAAATTGCCATAAATTCCCCCTGATAAATGCCCCGATATTAATGTACAACAATTGCATACAGTTCTTTTGGCGCGACTTTCAGCGATAATGCCTTTTATCAACCAGGTTGCACGGAGAACTCACAATGACATCTCCAGAAACGGTTATATGGCTACAAGAACGCACGACTTTAGGAATTCTCTCACCTGAGGTGTTGTTGGCGATCGCGCAAATCATAGAATCACAAGTTGTCAGCGCCGAAAAAACCCTAGTTAGCGAAGGTACTTCCCCAGAAGCCCTGTATCTGCTTGTAAAAGGTCAACTCGAAAGCGAAACCACCAATAAAAACAACCCAGCTTTAGCTTGTGGGTTCCTTCCCGGTGCAGTGATTCACCTCCAAGAAATACTGTTAGATGAGTTAACCCCATGCTCAATTACTACAGTTACAGAATGTCACTTATGGGTTGTCCCCGCTGCTAAATTTCGCGCTTTAGTCAGCGAATACCCAGAAATTTCTCAGGCTTTTTCCCGCCGTTTGGCTCAAGAATTAGCGCAAGTCACATCTGCCTTAACCTACGAACAAGAACGTTCTGTAGCCTTGCGTCCTTATGTAGTCACCAAGGCCCAACGGGGAATTGTCGGTACAAGTCGCTATGCTGTGCGTCTGCGGGAGCAAATCCGCGAAGCCGCCAGTGACCGGGAATCTGTGGAGATTTTCGGGGAACCAGGTTTAGAAAAAGACAATATAGCCGCCTTAATCCACTATGGTTCTCCCCGACGGCGAGAACCGATTATTAAAATCAATTGTGGCATTCTCCAAACTAGCGGTGCCGACTTATTTGGTCGTGACGGCGGTAAACCAGGACTGTTGGAATGGCTAGGGGAAGGTACTCTAGTGCTGAACAATATCCAAGAATTACCCTCAGATTTATTACCACTATTGGCGCAGTTGTTACGAAAAAACACTTACACCCCCGTCACTCGTCCAGGAGAACCAGCAGCAGAACCCCGCATCAGTAGAGCACGCATTCTCATGGTTGCAGAGAAAGCGCTGCCAAGTATCGAACGCTGTGTTGGTCATAGTATTAAAGTGCCACCGCTACGGGTGCGGAAAGCTGATATTCAAGCACAGGTGCAATACTATATCAGTCTCTACGTCCGGGCTAGAGGTATTGCTAAACCGCAAGTTACCCCAGAATCCTTGCGCCGCTTACAGTCTTATGATTTCCCCGGCAATTTGAAGGAGTTGAAAAATCTCGTAGAAAGGGCGATTGTCCAAGCGGGAAAAGCGCGTCAACTGACAGAAGAAATTTTCTGGCCAGCCCAATCGAAGAAAAAGCAATTTCGGGTGAATCTGTTAAATGTCTATCCTGATTTGCGGCGGTTTTTGCGGAGTCCTTGGTGGCCTGACCGTTTGAACTATGGTTTTACCGTTGTAGTTTTTGCTTTGATGATTGGGGTGTTGTTTCTCGGACCGCAAACGCGCGATCGCAATTTCGCCTTAAATCTATTTTGGGCTTGGTGGTGGCCTTTCTTCCTGTTCCTCTTTCCCTTTTTGGGTCGGATTTGGTGTTCTGTCTGCCCTTTCATGATTTACGGAGAAATTACCCAAAAGCTTTCTCTGATGCTGTTTCCTCGACAACTCCAGCGCTGGCCAAGGGAACAGGCAGAAAAATGGGGCGGATGGTTTGTATTTGGACTATTTACCTTAATTTTCCTCTGGGAAGAACTTTGGCATTTAGAAAACACGGCTTACCTTTCTGCTTGTTTGCTGCTGTTAATTACCGCTGGGGCGATGATTTTCTCTACCATTTTTGAGCGGCGGTTTTGGTGTCGCTATCTTTGCCCAATTGGTGGCATGAATGGTTTATTTGCCAAACTCTCCATGACTGAACTCCGGGCACAGCAAGGCATTTGTTCTGCCAGTTGCACCACTTACCAATGTTACAAAGGTGGGACGCCAAAGGGTGAGGGAATGGAAACTAACGGCTGTCCATTGTATTCTCACCCAGCACAGTTGGAAGATAATCGAGATTGTGTGCTGTGCATGACTTGTCTTAAAGCCTGTCCCCATCGTTCCGTTGAGTTTAACTTGCGTCCCCCAGGAATTGAATTGTGGACAACTCATGTACCCCGCAGCTATGAAGTGGCTTTGTTATTCTTGCTGTTGGGTGGGGTATATCTGCATCGGTTGCCAGAATTGCAAACTTGGCTAGGTTTAGAAATTGATTTAACTCAGTTTTGGCCGCATTTGGGTTTATCATTGCTGGCGTTAATTATCCCTGTGGCTATTCCTTTTTTAGGATACGGATTAATCCAAGTTTCTTACAGGTTGACTAATTACATTCAAAGTTCCCAAGGGAAAATTCAAAATCGTGTGAAGCCTCGATTATTTGTTGAACTTGCTTATGGCTATTTACCATTAGTGTTAGGCGGGAACTTGGCTCATTATCTGCGTTTGGGTTTGGGGGAAGCTGGGCGAATTATGCCAATTACTTTGGCGACTTTTGGGTTAAATGGGGAGCAGTTACCGATATTAGTGGCGCATCCTGCGGTGATTGCCTTCTTGCAAGGGTTTACGCTGATTTTCTCTGTGCTATTAAGCATAGTTTTAACCCAAAAAATTGCCCGTCAACCGATGCAATCGCTTTTTTGGCAACACTTGGGGGTTATTGGCTTGGGGGCTAGTATGTGGGTGCTGATAATCTCGCGGTAAACAGCCGTTGCGGTTGGCAAATAACAATAATCACTCTAGTACTCTGTCAACATCATCTTGATGGACTTCTCAAATCAATCCCTCTTAATCCATCACCTAAAGCTTGACAAAGTACTATTGATATGATAATTTTACCCTCCAGGTAAATAACTGAAATTTTGGTTAAATTCGATTGCCGAAGATTAAAAAATTATATCTATATATTGTAAAATCTCCAGAGCAAGTTGCTCAATTTTCAAGCGCCTGAAACCCACATTTGATGGTGTTGATGAATTAGGCAATAAATTGAATCAATGTAAATTTATTTGCGAATTAGCATAAATCTCTAATCAACCCTGATAACTATGCAGAATGTACTACTTACATTTCTTTAGCATAGGCAAATTAATCTGCGGTCAGACTCTATTTTTTCACACCCGTAATTAGTCATGCCCACACAAGAGGTAAAAATTAATGCTTAAAAGCGGAACGGGATGGATACCAGACTTCCCTGATGCAAAAGACTACACACCGGATAGTGAAAAAGTTAAGCCACTCCTCACACAAGTAGGTGCGGCACAACCAGACTTAGTATACCTACCAACTAGTGTTGATTTACGGGAATGGTTCCCGCCAATTTATAATCAAGGTCGTTTGCAGTCCTGTACAGCAAATACTACGGTAGCTTTATTAGAGTATTTTCAAAAGCGGTCTTTTGGCACAAGTATAGGAGCTTCCAGACTCTTTCTCTACAAGGTGGCGCGAAACATATTACTCCAAACAGGAGACCGTGGAGCTTTTTTGCGAACAGCAATGGGGACATTAAAAATATTTGGTGTACCACCAGAAGAATACTGGCCCTATGACGAGAGTCGTGTTGATGTAGAACCGCCTGCTTTCTGCTACTCCTTTGCTGAAAACTACAAAGCGGTGAACTACTACCGTTACGATCCGCCAGGAACTTCCAAAGATGAACTGCTGAAGCGAATTAAAACCCATCTTGCCGCCAATCTCCCGTCGATGTTCGGGTTTTATATATATGAATCTATTTCCCAGGCTGATAAAACTGGCAGAATTCCCTACCCAGCCCCCGGCGAAAAACCTACTGGTCTTCATGCCATGACAGCTGTGGGTTACGACGATACGATGCAGATTCAAAATGCCAACTCAAGAGGACAACGAACCCAAGGAGCTTTGTTAATTAGAAACTCTTGGGGACCAGGATGGGGAGACAGCGGTTATGGTTGGCTTCCCTACGATTACGTATTAAACGGATTGGCTGAGGATTGGTGGTCATTAATCCAAGCAGATTGGATTAATACAAAAGAGTTTGCTGTTGGTGACGAAAAAAGCAAGGGAAGTACTCTACCTTTCTTGAGTCAGGTGGGGGTTCCCATAACTGACTCCCTAAAAAACCTCGACACGCAAGTCGGAGATGGGATTCCTCTTTTAGCAGACTTAGGTGAGTATGCAGGCAGTTATAGCATTGGTCCGTTGACGATCCAATACCGCATATCTCTGGCTGCGACCGAAATCAATATTTCGGTGGATCTGTTGGACTACAAAGTGGGTGAGGCTAACTTGAGTCCCTCAAACGCATCCACGACGATATCGCAGAATATTGGTATTGCCAAAGCCGAAGTGACTCTGACAGCAGATTTTGATAATCAAACGCTGAAGTATGACGCCAAAGCCTGCTTTCGTTCAGGTTTTATGGACTGGAAATGCAAACAATATACTGGTGTGTTTGATTCCTGGAAACTGACAAAACAGGCAAAACCAGGTTTAGATTCTTCACCCAGTAGGCCATCGATCAGGCCTATATCCAGAGATGATCTAGGTCAGGCTGTTGACGAAGCTTTTGCTAACACGGCAGCCTTGGCAGAAATCAGCGCCCAAGCTATCCAAGCTACCGTAGCTAAATCCCGTGCTGCTCTTGAAATCACCAAAGAAACTCTTCAAGTGGCTACCGACGCCACCCGCCAGGCTGCGGATGAAGCCTTGAAAGCCAGCGTTGTTGTTAATCAAGACATCTACAACGCGGAACAGCAAATCAACCAAACCCGGGCCTATGCCCAAAAAGCTGTCCGGAACATCAGCCTTAAAGCTGCCGATGTCGTTGTTGAGTCTGCCCAAGCTGCCCTCAAGCTCGCTGCTGAAGCCACCGTTTCAATGGCTGCCGCCTCTCGTGCTAGTTTTGATGCCGAAAAAGCTATGAGATTTGCCAGTGACAACAAAAACAGCGAAATTGCCACCAAGGCTAGGGAGTCTATAACCACAACTCTGGAAAGCCTTCAAGCCGCTCGTGACGCGACTATCCCCGTTGTTGATGCTGCCAAAGCTGCTGCCGAAGCTGTTAGGAAGTCGTTGGAGACTACAACCTAATTTCAAGACATTTTTCACCTAGATAAGCCAAAAGGGAAATCCTTCAGGGAGACGACAAATCCCTGCTATCGACCTTTTGCTAAATACGAAAAATCACAATAATTTAAATAGGAGAAACCTATTATGTCAACCAACGAAATTGCCGCTGCCAATTTTCTCAAAGGTAAAATTCAGCAAGACTTTTTGAACAACGTCGGTGCAGTCTCTAATACACCAGTGAATCCCACATCCCAACAACAAATAGGCAGTTGTATTGGTGTGTTTAGCTGCATTGCTGTCTCTGGAGTAGGAACACCAAATAATCCAGCGAATCAAGAAGAGCAGATTGTCCAAAACATTGTTGCCAATACACAACCACAGGACTTGATTAATGCGATCGCGCAATTGCCAGAAGCATTGCAAGTCCGAGTCGTTACTGACTACCCACGGCAGAGTTTGGCTCAAGCATTAGAACTCTCACAAGCAAATTTTGGCAACCTACCAGAATCAACCCAGTTAGTAATCGTTGGACTGGTGAAAGCTGAGGCGGCGCAAGTGGGTAGCTGTATTGGTGTGTTTAGTTGCATTGCAGTGACAGGGGCAGGACAGGCTTCACCACCGCCTCCAGAACCATCACAGCAGGTAGGTAGCTGTATCGGCATATTCAGCTGTATTGCTGTCTCTGGGGTCGGAACTGGGGTACTGCCGTCACTTCAGGATCTAACCTTAAAGACTATTGTCGATTACTTACCACAACACCCAGAACAGACCGCAGAACTTTTGCATGGTGTTCCAGAGCATCTCCAGATCATGATAGTAAAGAAATTGCCAGTAACATTCTGGCAAAATGTGATTGCAGGCTCCAATCAGCAGGGGTTTGCATCTCTTCCAGAGGCTACAAAAGCAGCTATTCGCCAACATGCGTACATTGGCTCAACACCACCACAGGTAGGTAGCTGTATAGGAATATTCAGCTGCATTGCTGCCTCTGGGGTAGGAACAGGGAACAATATAGCACCCACAGAGGAGCAGACTATCGAAAATATAGTTGCTAATACGCAACCGCAAAACTTTATTAATGCGATCGCTCAATTGCCTGAACATCTACAAGTAGAAGTTGTCAAGGAATATCCACCACAAAGTTTGGCTCAGGCGTTGGAATTTTCACAAGCTGAGTTTGGACAACTGCCAGAAGCCACGCAGTTGGTGATTGCTGGATTGGTTCAAGCTTCGTTGAAGCAAGTTGGTAGTTGCATTGGTCTATTTAGTTGCATTGCGGTGACAGGGGCAGGACAGGCTCCAACACCTCCTCCAGAAACACTACAGCAGGTGGGTAGCTGTTATGGAGTTTTCAGCTGCATTGCTGTCTCTGGAGTCGGGACACCAGTAGCTCCAGTACCTCTGACAACAAATCAAGCACAGCAAGTACTATCTCAAAATAGAGATCTGTGGGAAATGGCTAGTCCTCCAATAAACCATAGTAACGCTCCCCACGCCGCTAGTGTGATCAGCCAAAATACGGCAAACACGCTACGGAATCAGTGGGCACCTAACGCCGGAAACTCATGGTCGCAGTCAGCGAGTACTGGGTTCAAGACTGCGAAGGGTATTACTCGATGGGTAACTCGCAGTCTTAGCGGGGGTAGCGACGTTGTTGATTTCCATGCTCTTTGGTTCGATAGAGACCAAAGAGCATGGAAATTCTTGTGGCATTTTCGGATTGTTTAGTAGTGGCGTGTCAAGCCTAAATTAATGCCTTAGTTAAACTGGCAAATGCTTTTGATAATGCTTGTGTTAAGGCTATTATCATGTGTATCAATTTAGCATAGATATGCTAGTATGGTGCGCTACGCTGCCGCTAACGCACCACACCCCTGGAGGACGAAGCTTCTTTAATTCGGGACTGACAATTCCAGTAAAACCGCCAATCCTTCCAAGATTAGAATCTGTCCTATGGTCAACACCCCCAGCACCATCGTCCATTACCTGCTGGAGCGCGGTTTCTTAACCTTTGATTCTGTTGTCGATGGGGATGTCATCGTCGCCGAAGCTACTAGCCGTCACCGCAATTGTGTCGTCATCCGCCAGCACAACCCTAGCTATTTTGTCAAGCAAATTCAAGATTGGCAGCCAGAAGCCGCTAGCACATTGCGACGAGAGGCGCTAGTTTACCAAATGGCACAACGGGAGCTAACCTTAGCTCCCTTAGTTCCCCTAATGCCCAAGTATCACGCCTTTGATGCCAAACGCGGGATTTTAATTCTGGAACTGTTGCCAGAAGCTGAGAATCTGTCTGTTTATCATCGACGCTTGGGACAATTCCCCACGGAGGTGGCGGCTAAACTGGGCAAAGCTCTTGGCACTTATCACAGTATAGACCGCACATCTTTGCAAGACAGCCCCCACTATTCAGTATTTCCCCAGCAGGTTCCCTGGATTTTCTCGTTCCATCAAGGCGTTTCTCCATTCAGTTCTCTGAGTGGGGCAAATTCCCAATTACTGGCGATTTTGCGGCAATACCCTGAACTTCCCCAAGCACTAGATATTCTCCGTAGTCAGTGGCAAACCGACACCCTGATTCATGGAGATATGAAATGGGACAATTGTATTGTTTATCCCCAAGAAGACGGGAACGGTGAGCTAAATCTCAAGGTGGTGGATTGGGAAATTGCTGACTTGGGTGATGCCTGCTGGGATGTGGGAGCCATCTTTGGGACTTATATCTCCTTCTGGGTGATGTCGATGCCAATAAATGCGGCAGCCCAACCCGCACAAATGGTGGAGGAAGCACCGTATCAGTTGGTAGATATGCAGCCAGCCATGCAAACATTTTGGAAAACCTATGTTGAGACAAGGTTTCTCAAGGATGAAGACGCGGCTCTATTGCTGGAAAGATGCGTAAAGTACAGTGCGGCGAGAATGCTGCAAACAGTGTACGAACAGATGCTTTTTTCTCCCCAAATCACTCCCAATGCTGTTAGCCTGCTTCAGGTGAGTTTGAATATTTTACAAAATCCCCAAGAGGCGATCGCGATCTTACTCTTAATTGGAGCATGAAAACATGGAAGCACAATTGATTTGGGAGTTAACAAAAATTTGCCAAGCAGTCAGCATCGAGTCTCCGAGTGAGTTTTCTTTTGCTGGAAGACCTGCACCTGAGTTGGAACCTGCAATCCAACAACTACAGATGCTGGCCCCTACACAAAACTTATCGATTCCGCGATTGCAATACCTGTTCTATCTCTATTGCTATTGTCAAAGATTTACTGGCACACTTGCCGATGAACCAATTCCTCGCAATTGGTCAGATAGCCTGCTTTCACAAGAATCTCAACGCCTGATCCAAAACCTGTCTGAGTCTAATACTAGTCGAGAACGTTGGGATAGCGGCTGGCAGATATCTCGCATGGAATCCTCTGGTCAAATTCTCGCCCATAAGTACAGTACTAACCGATTGTTCTGGCCTGGTCAGTTTCTCATAGAAGACGGACATGGTATTGCACCACGGGTAGGGGCAAACATCAGGGTTTTCTTGCCAAAAGAATCCCGGACTCTACAACCAGGTTTTTATTATGTCTTTGGTGAAACAGTCACCAGCCAAGAAGATGATGACAACCTAGTGCGATTCTATTGGAATATCAAAGAGGCAGGTATAACCACCTTAATTCGATGCCTCACAAAAGCTCTGAATCGCTTCCAGGTGCCTTTTCGCTTCAAGTGTTTGACTAATTGGGATTTTTTCTCTCGTGCCGATGCCGCAGTCTTATACGTGAACAAGCGGTTCTATCAGATTACGGCCACACTGATGGCAGATATCTATCCACAGATACAGGAATACTTAAAACCGGATACACCCTTGTTTAGCAAGCCTCTAGCCCCTGGACTGGGACTGGCGGAAGATCCTGAGAATGGCGAAAGTTTTGGGTTGAACCGTTGCCGCATTTTGGCTGAAGGAATCTGGAATGCTGATACCCAAGGGTTGCAAACACAGCAGGCTCGATTGTCTGAGGTAATTAAGAATTTTAGCCACTATGAAATTACCTTGGCCCATCCTTATTTGTCTCCGGGGTCAATCGATCAATACGTATTTCCTCAAGTGTGCGGGTAGGAAAAGATGAATACTCAACAAGACAGCTTTCTCGAAACAGCAGACGCCATTGGGGCTAGATTATGTCGGGATGCCATTTGGGATGGTACTCGATGTAACTGGTTGGGGGCGTCGATGGAGCTGATCTTCAAAAATTGGACTTTGACACAGTGCACATTTGGCCCAGACTTATATGGTGGCACTAGTGGCATCGCCTTATTTCTAGCACAGTTGTATCAGGCGACGAACGAGAAACTTTATCGGATGACTGCGGTAGGGGCAATGAATCAGGCACTGTCGCGGTTACAGGATATTAAACCAGCGTTTAGCAGCGGGTTTTACTCAGGTTTTACTGGTGTTGCCTATGTTTTAATCCGTCTTGGAGAAATCTTTGGCAACCAGGATTGGATTGACCAAGGGCTGCAAATGCTTGAAGAACGAATAATTGACGATTTGAGCCTGCAAAAATTGGATGTGGCTACGGGGATAGCTGGTGCTATTCCAGTTTTACTGTCTACTTATCAGCGGTATCGACGAGATTCGCTCAAAAGTCTGATGCTCGTTTTTGGCAAGCATTTACTGGAGACAGCGATTAAAAGTGATATTGGTTGGTCTTGGCCTACTCTAAATGAGCTTGAAAATCAACAACAACCCAATCTCACCGGTTTTTCTCATGGGGTTGCGGGGATTGCCTGGGCGCTTCTAGAATTGCATCGAGAAACGAGTCTTGAGGCGTTTCGGATCGCTGCTGAGGAAGGTTTCCGGTATGAGCAACATTGGTTTAGCCCAGAGCAGGAAAATTGGCCGGATCTGCGGAATTATCAAGCCAAGATAACTGGTACAAAGCAAGCTCTGGGCTATTCGACTGCTTGGTGTCACGGCGCACCGGGAATTGGTTTGTCGCGGTTGCGTGCCTATGAAATCTCTGGCAAAGATAACTACCGCTTGGAAGCAGAAGCTGCTTTGCGGACGACGGTGAAGATGCTACAGCAGTCTGTGATTAGTCAGGAAAATTTTTCGTTGTGTCATGGTATCGCTGGTAATGCAGAATTGCTGATCTATGCCAGTCGGGTGCTGAAAAATGCCGATTACAAATCGATGGCAGCGCAGGTTGGGTTGCGAGGTGATGAACGGTATGAAAAAAATCAGAGTCCCTGGCCTTGTGGTGTGTTGGGAGGAGGAGAAACGCCAAATTTAATGCTGGGATTGGCGGGAATTGGATATTTTTATCTACGTCTATACGACTCTGTGGCCAACCCACCTGTGGTAATTATTTTACCAACAGAAAATTAATTAGCGATCGCCAACCTCACATAAGGACGGGAATCTAGGATTGTGCTAGCGCTAAATCCAGAAGGATTGGAGGGCGTGTCTTTTGGTAGCTGTACTCGGAAATTAACATTCTGAAGATTTTCCGCAAAAACCACTGATGTGGTGACTTGCGAAGCTTTGCGAGTCAGACTAAATTCAGCTTAATCCTTATTAGTGGGATAGGTTCATGTCGCAATTAAGTTGTTTTCGTGATTCCGGGTCGTTGTTGGGGAAACACAGACCACTGGGAATAATTTTTGGTAAGTAACGTGTCAAATTGGGGTCGCGCAGTCCAACTTCTAAAAAACTTGTTATGTCATCAACTTGGTCTACCGTTAGATGCAGAGGTTTAAACCAAACGCTGAGACTACCTGAGTATTTTGCTTCCTGTTTTTGCGGTTCAGCTTGGTTGAAATATTCGACTATTTCACGAATTGTCTTAAATGATGCTCCATGACCATAAGGTGAGCTATCAGCCAAGTTATAAAGTTGGGGTACTTTAAACTTAAAGTCATCACTAGTACGTTTGGTAATTGCTCCGCGACCGAGATTAAGTCCGCCAAAGTCGGCTGGATGGTCTGCAAATCCTACAGCACGAAAATCTGAAACCGCAAGAGATGGTCCAACATGACACTGAACGCAAGTTGAGCTAAAAAATACTTTAGCTCCTCGCACTTCCTTAGCTGACATTGCATTTTCGTCTCCCTTGAGCCATTTTTGGAACGGTGCTTTATTTGCTAGTAGGGTGCGTTCGTAAGCTGCGATCGCAAAAGCTGTCCGTTTGTTGTCTTCCTGTTCAGCACTCACATAGGGTCGGTCGGGAAAGGCTGCTGCAAACATTTTTTGGTATTCGGGAATTTGCGCGATCGCAGCTGTTCCCAGACGGTGGAAAGCAATTCCGTCTATTGGTTGTGTCTCTAACCCTTGCAATTGATGTCGGTTGACATCATTATTTTTGATAATTGCTTCTTTAATGTTTGGGCCTGCAACACCGATACGACCATCCCACATTTGCACAGTTTGATAAGCGCTGTTAAGTACAGAGGGAACGAGAACATTTTGCTTATCGATTTGTACGGGTGATATTTCTGGGTCGCGGTGTCTAAATTGATTCCATCCTAAACCCCCAGTTCCCAAGCCCTGTGCAATGTTGGCTCGAAATCCTGCTTGTGCGATGTGACAAGTTGCACAACTGGATTGTTGCCAATGTTTAGGATTAAGTGGATTAATACTTAAAGCTGTTTCGTGAAATAAGGCTTTTCCTAGCTCAACTTTTGCAGAAGTAATCGGATTTTGTGGTTCACTAGGAATTTTGTCTAACTCTGATGATTCGGGCAGAATAAAATAATCAAGCCCTTTATTTCCCGGTGCAGCAGCCTTGATGATTTGTTTGACTTGATAGTTTAAAAAGCTATTTATTCCGGAAGATTTATCGAAATTTTGTATCTCTAACGCATAGCTGTTACTTCCCAGATTTATTACTATAAATAAAGTAATAATGCTGAGTTTAATTAGATTCAATGCCACCTTGTTAATCATCATAATGCCTAGATCTTTTTATTAGGAAAATTACTCAATTACCAACCGCTTTAATATTTCAGAACATACATCGTTTAATCGAACGCCAATTAAAGGATGATAAACATGATTTTTGGCATCTTTAGCTAAGAGGTCAATTACTGGTTGTTGCTGCTGATTTTGAATTACCGCTATTTCTTCTGTAACCAGCCGTAATGCATGACCGACAGTGAAGGTATTCCAATTACCATCAGGTTTTTTGACATCTGTAATTTGATATAATTCTTTTTGAGAATTACTCTTTGCTGATATATCTACATCAATTGAATAAACAGAGATATTAATAGGTGAATTTGAACTCAGATATCGAGCCATATCTCGTAGATATATGCTAGCTTGCATTAATTGATTTTTCTTAGGGGGATTTTTCTGAATATTATTAATATGTCCAAATTTTACTGCCTCTAAATTAATTGATACTCCAATATTTCGTATAAGCTCGGCTGATTCAACCATCTTGGTATTTTGTGAGGATAAGGCAGAATTAGGACTACTGATAAATATCCATAATATTAAAACAATTGTTCCGAATAATCTTATTCTTTGGATTAACATATCTCTTTTCTCATTGCCAATATTGTATTTTTCCTAGCTATAGCCCCAGGCTAAAAGCCTGAGAGCTATCTATCAAATAAGATACTTTTAAATGCGTCTATAAGTTCGATTTAAAAAAGCATTCAGAACATCTCTACAAAAAGCGTTTGCATTCACTTTTTTTATTACTGACCTTTGACCTGTTCTCCGATCACGTACAATCAAATTAAAAACTGGTAATCTCCTTGCTTGATAAAATCTTCCACTAGCATCGGCTAATCGAATATTTTGTGCTTCAGCAGTAGAAGGTAAATTACCTCCATTTTGAACTTCAGTTTTAGTCATATCTGCTACATCATTTGGTGTGATATTCTTAGCTTGACCTTGTGGATTAATAAATCCAGTTGCTTCATAATTACCAGTTTTAGGTGTGCCAGAATCATTCGGTAACTGTCCATTACCAATAGGGCTGTTAGTACCTAAAGGTATAGCTAAACTTATATCTTCAGGCATTCGGGATGCAGCTTTACATACATTTATAATACTATTCATTAATTGACTAATAGCAATTAATTCAGTTGGCTGATGTGCGAGGTAATCTAAGCCAATTTTTTGCGGTGTTGTAATTTCATCAACTAAACCAAGTGCAAGCATATGTCGGTAAGTAGTAGTGCTTGCTTTTGAAGGTTGAGTAAAAAAAATGCAAGCCATGCATGTTACAAAACCTATGATTACAAGTCCAATTCTTTGAGCAGTCTTGAGATTTATCATTTGATTATTCTCCGGAATTTGAATTGACGATTTTTCCTAATTTATAGTTAAAAATTAGGATATAACCTGCTTATTGTTTACATGGCTAATCTGATGAATTAGCCATGTAGGTAGGTGAAATTATCTAGCGTAAATAGTTAACACTTTGTTATTGAAATAATTTTGTCAGCAAATCGGGTAGTCCGCCCCGACTTATTGATCGGATAGCTGCATATCGGTGATTACAGTTATCTTATTCTCACAGGGTCCGGCGTCTAAGCAATCGGGAGCATCTTCTTCTTCATACATTAAGCTCACTTTGTGGTTCAAAAAAGTTTCTACTTGGGCACAAACGTTTGAATTCGCATCCACAGTGTACTGATTTTGATATTCATCTACTAACGTGACGGAACACCGGCCGCCGCCGATATCTGTCATGCTTGCGACTGTAGCAATTGTTGGGTTTTCTGAATTCTGTGCTTGGGCAGCAGTGGTGCTAGTAAAAAAGCTAACAGGAAAGGCAGCAAAGACTGACATAGACAAGCCTAATAGTGAAAAGTAAAGGGATGTTTTTTTGGCTTTTGTCACTTTTTGTTGTTGAATTAACATGGTTAGACCCTCTTGTAATTGTTTTGGATGTAATCGAGAAATTTAGCTTGACGCTTGCAGAAGGTAGTAAACCAAAAAGTTCTGCAATAGATTGTTGGCATTAGGAACCCGGAAGAAGGAACCTTGATTAAGGTTTACCATTAAAGCAAATATGAGTTCAAACTCAGTTTTGGCTCAGAGAATAATTGAATGGTTCAAAGAAAAGTTCATTTAACGCTCACGCTTTTGTGCTGGACTTTAGACTAGTTCGCGCACAGCTAGAAGGATTGCTAGACAGGTTGCTACAGATAAGTTGAGTCAAGCTACCACTGCACTATTTCGTCAGGCAGACCTTGAAACTTTACCTAACTCCGTGATTCGTCTCCCGCCATAATCTCTGATTTGGCGGCGAGACGGCAGTCGCTACAAGTCGGCAGAGCCGCCCAACGAGCTGCCTCATGAATCACGGGCGAAAAAAGAGGCATCCCCCGACCATAGCTGAGGTCAAGTCAGCAAGTGGGAGGATGTCAAGAATTCGCCAACAGTGTCCTCGCTGATTTCACTCCAAATTGACGCACTGAATCAGGTGTGAGATATTTTGGGATGCGTACCCATCGGACAATCCTTGATTTTGCAATAGGGGCAGAACTTTCTGTAGTTCATCTTCAACTCGCTTCTGACTACGGAATTCAGCTAAGAGCATTTTTTGAATAGGTTTAACAATCCGCCTCATTTGCTCCTGATTGAGTTCTTCATCTTTTGGGTATTCTGTGATGAAACTATGAGTAATAAACAGTTCAGATCCATTAAGATTTTTATTTCTAATTACTTGATTAATATCTTGGTAATTTTCTCTAATAAATCGCTCAGTAGTATACTTTAAAATTACTGGATCTAGTATATAGATTACTGGCGTATCTTCGGTCTTTTTAGCAACTAAAGAATGCCTTACTATTAAATCATTTGATGTTTGAAATAATTGATTATAAGTTAAAAAACTATTACTATCCTGTACTAATTGATTCCATGAGGCTGTATTCCGTCTGAGAGCTACCCAATAAATTAGGTTGGTTTCTACTCTGGAAAGTTTTTCAAATTGCCGATCTAAAAAGTCAGTAGTGACTTTATCAACAAAAATTGATGTACTCATATCCATAAATGGTGATATATCACCATCAAAGACATTATGAATGCTCTGGGCAATTCTTTTAAGTATCCACGGGTTGCTATAACGCCTGCTCAATTTTTCTAGTTCACTATCTGTGCCAGACATACCTTCTGCTATTAAAATTTCTTTTGCTTCTTCAAAAGTTAAAGCTCCTAATCTTTTTGAGCGAACTAATTGTCCTTCTAATATTTCAATATCTGGATATTTTTTTCTACTAAGTAATAATAAACAGCTTTTGTGGGCTTCTTTAGCTACTCTCTCTACAAATACACGATAGTTTCTACTATCTTCTTGATTATTACCGATTATTTCTTCCCAAGCATCCATCACTATTAAACATCTTTGATGATGTAAATACTGCATTATTTGACAAATATCGCCTTCTTGTTTTTCACCTTTAGATAGAAATTGCACCAGTTTAATTAGGATTTGTTGAAATGGAGGTGCTGATTCTAGAGAAAGCCAGATTAAGCAATCGTATTTGTCAGTAATTTTGTCTACTAAAAGGCGAGCTAAGGCGCTTTTTCCAATTCCGCCTATTCCATGAATAAGAACTAACCGACAACGTTCTTGAATCAGCCATTGCTGAAGTTGTGCTAACTCTTGGGTACGACCATAAAAGTTACCAATAGAAGGTGCTTCACTGAAATTTATGCGGCACTCTACATCATTTTCTGCTATTTTTTCCCAGGGTAAGTTTAACACTTGGCAAAAAGCCTGGAAAGTCCACGCATCGATGGGTTGTCTTGCTTCTCGAAATCGTCTCCAAGTCGCTAACGATACATAATAAGATTCTTGAGCGTTATCCCAGTTCTCATCTGGTTCTAGAATCTTACTTACTTCCCTAAGAAATATTTCATCCATATCCCAAGCCTTTTCTATTCTTCCTTGTGTCTTAATTATTTCTTGTCTGGCTTGTTCAATTTTTTTAATCCTGGCTTCCTTGATCAACTGTTTTCCGCTTTCAGAAACTTTGAGAGTTAAGCGTTGTCTTTTTGGCATAAATTTAAAGTTTTTAAATGAATCCTCAACATTTAAAAAACTGGTTTGCTAATTGCTGCTATTGTACCTGATAACACCGAGAACTGCTGTATGCATTATGCATAACCCTTGTAGAGACGTTGCATGCAAAGTCTCTACATTCTTTCCCGCCAGATGTCTAATAATCACTCTAGTACAGCATGGCAGAAAAAATTAATCAGCGATCGCCCACCTCACATAAGGACGGGAAGCTAGGATAGTGCTGGCGCTAATTTCGGAAGGATTAGAGGGTGTGTCTTTTGGTAGCTGGACTCGGAAATAAACATTGCCTTTTTGAAACCTAACGCGATAAGTATTTTCTTCGCTACTAGCGCTACCAACGCAGGTAGCATAAGCTTTTTTCAAGGTTGCTCGGTACTCCGCGAACTTTTTGCTCGATGATACCAACTTGGCTGGAAGGGCGATCGCTAATGTGTCGGCAATTACAGTATGTTCTCCACCACCTTCGTAGTAACGAAAGGTATTCCAAATACCGAATGTTTTGGGACAATTGCCGCTTTGACGTTGTACCTTTAACTGTTCATTAGGTGGAGTTTTTGGGAGTTGTGGCTTTGGTGTGACAGCCAAGGTGCTAGCTGCTGTCGTGGTTAACAATGTTGATAACAAACCAAAGGAGAGGGTAATTTTTGCTAAAGTTTTCATGAGCTGATATGTTGTTAAGTTTCGTTTCAGAAATTTGCCAAAAAACTTCTACTATCTCAATACATTGACTCCGAGAATCTTGTCAAAGTGCCATCGCATTTAAACTCATCAGGATATGAGGATCACGCTACCCATTCGTCTATAGGTAAAAAAGTGTTTCAGTCTTCTATTTTTAATTTTTAATTGTTAATTTTTAATTGTTTAACGTGTTTTCAGCTACAGTTATCTCTCAGGCAAGTAAGCCACAATCTTGATGTAGAACTAATAAATGCAGCCATTCCTGTAAATCATGCTGCTGTTTCATGAAACCTCGAATCATTGTTTGTGGCTTAGGACGTACCGGTTATAAAATTTTTCGTTTGCTGAGACAACAGGGAGCCTATGTCGTTGGCATTCATCACAAACCTATCCCTGTAGAAACCGCAGGAAATGTGATTATTGGCGATTTACAAACGGCTGCAACCTTGATGGCAGCGGGAATTGAGATGGCGCACACCTTGGTGATTGCTAGCTCTGATGATGCGTTAAATTTGTCAATTATGATGCAGGCGCGGGTACTGAATCCCCAGATTCGGGTAATCAACCGCTTTTATAATACAAGTTTAGGCGATCGCTTAGATCAGACTTTGCCAGACCACTGGAGTATGAGTGTGGTGGGTTTAGCAGCCACAGTCTTTACTTTTGCGGCCCTGGGAAACCAAGCAATCGGACAAATCAAGTTATTGCAGCAAACTTGGCCCATCCAGGAAGAAAAAATTGATGAAAACCATCCGTGGAGAGGTCGAAAACTCAGTGAGTTGTGGGAAGACCGTTCGCGGATGCTGATTTATTACTTGCCGGTGGAAGGTAAAATGAACTTGGTGTCTGCGGTGTTGTCTGAACAAAAGCTGAAATTAGGCGATCGCTTAATTGTCAGTACTCAACCCCGCATCCGTTCCCCGCGCAAGTCTTTAATTATCAAGCTGCTGAAGGTCATCACCAATATTAAACAATTTCAGCAACACGCTAAAGCAGTTGTCGGAATGGCGATCGCTTTATTAGTAATAATTTTACTGGCTACCCTCACCTATGTTTCCGCCAAATTAAATATCTCCTTTATTGATGCCTTATATTTTGCCGTCGGTATGATTACTGGCGCTGGTGGTAACGACAAAGTATTAGAACAGGCACCCGATAGCATTAAAATATTTACCATTCTCATCATGCTAATTGGGGCAGCGGTGATTGGTATTTGGTACGCTATGCTTACCGATTTCGTTTTAGGCAGCCGCTTTAAGCAATTTTGGGATGCAGCCAGAATTCCCCAACGCTATCACTACATCGTCTGTGGCTTGAGTGGCATTGGCATCAAAATTGTCCAACAACTCCACGCCAACGGACATGAGGTGGTAGTAATTGAAACCGACAGCAATAACAGATTTGTCAATACCGCTAGAGGTTTAGGTATTCCCGTAATTCTCGGCGATGCTAGCTTCCAAGCTACCCTGAAAACCAGCAATATCCATTCTGCCGCCGCAGTGTTAGCTGTTACCAACAACGATGCCACTAATTTAGAAATTGCCCTCAAAGCTAAAAACTTAACTCCCAGCATTCCGGTGATTGTTCATTATGCCGATCCTGATTTTGCCGGGATGGCCCAACAGCTTTTTGATTTCGAGGCGGTATTGAGTCCCGCTGAATTAGCAGCACCAGCTTTTGCAGCCGCTGCACTGGGGGGAAAAATCATCGGTAATGGCATTACAGCAGATAGTCTTTGGGTGGCTTTTGCTTCTGTGATTACACCAACACACCCTTTTTGCCATCAGCCGGTCAAAGATGTCGCCATGTCTGCTGACTTTGTGCCTTTGTATATAGAAACTAATTTTCAAACCCTTCACTGTTGGGATTTGCTAGAAACTACCCTCAGTCCTGGGGATATTTTGTATTTGACGATGCCGGCAAATCGGTTATATCAATTGTGGCGCGATGAACAGCAAGCGCTGGCTGGTTGACCAAATTTTAGATTTTAGATTTAAAATTTTGGATTGAGATTTAAAATCTAAAATCCGGACATGATGTAATACAGCATTTTTCAGGTAAATGAGGTACGCGGGTAGATAATCTGTACCTCACCAAGTTGCAATCTGCTGTAGTTATTTCCGCCACGCCGCACTAGTTATTCTGCACATACTTGATACAATTGCGCCCATCTGATTTAGCGGCATACAAAGCTTGATCAACTACTTGCAAGAGATCGTTGCTGGTTTTTCCATGATCAGGAAACACGCCGACTCCGCCGGAAACCGTTGCAGATATTTCTTTACCGCCAAATTCCAGTGGCGTAGCTTCAAAGGATAACCGAATTTGTTCAGCGTGCTGAAGGGCATTCTCTAGGGTCATACCGGGTAAAACCAATACAAACTCCTCGCCACCATATCGGCAGACGATGCCCCCAGAGGAACTATAGCAGCGAAGAAGGTCTGCAAATAATTGGATGACGCGATCGCCAGCCGGGTGTCCGAAGCTATCATTAATATTCTTAAAATAATCGATATCCATGATCATCAAGGCTACAGGATAACAATCCTGCGCTGCCCGCATCAGTTCTTTTGGCAATATCTCGTCAAAATAACGCCGATTGAATAAACCTGTGAGTCCATCCCGTGTAGCCTGTTCCCGTAGCTGAACCTGTAGGGTTTCAATTTCGAGTACCTGTTTTTGTAACCGTTTATTAGCCTTTCGCAGTTCAGCCTCAGCCTGATAGCGTTGTGTAATGTCACGCAAAATCAGCAGACGCCCTGTTAACTGTTGGCGATAATCGTGTAATGGCGTAATCTGTAGCTCTAGATAACGATGTATTACCGAATCGATGAATATCTCTGTTTTGACACTTTCATCAGCGTGGTATAGCCCAAGGATTTCTGGCCATTTTGAAATAATTTGATCGGCCGATTGTCCAAAATGCAGTCCTTTTACTCCAATCAGATGTTTTGCTGCCGGATTAATGTCAATAATCCGGTTTTTTACATCCAACACCAGCACACCGTCACTCATTCTTTCAATCAGGGTGTCTCTAGCTATCGGCACGAGGTCAAACATTCGGAAGTGAAAAAGGCTAACGAAAACCAACAGTCCGGTTAGCATGAAGCTCATCGGGGCGATATTCAGACCGGGAGGAGTGAAGCCTAGCATATACATACTAGCTCCCAACAGTGGGAATGCTGCACCAGCTAATGTCATGCAAGACTGCTGGCGATGCAGAACTGATGGTAGTAAGGACTTCTGAATCAGCAGCACTGCACCTAGAATTGTATAAACGTAAACACAGGTCATAATCCAAAAAAAACCAAGACCGTGTTTATAAATCACAAAGGTACTACCATTTGGATCTGGCAAAAAGTCATACCAGACTAAACGATGGTATTCGTTGGTTGCTACCAAAGCGACATTCAAGCTAGGGATAACCCATAGCAACGCTGTATTTCGAGGCGTTAGCCAGCGATTTCTGTTTGTGAAGTGCATTGCAAACATCAGGAAGAGTGTAATTAGACTACCTGAGCCGACATACTCCAGTTTTGACCAAAATATTTTTTCGGAAATGGCGATCGCCGCAGCTTCCATCGCTGCTGCTGTAGCGTAAAGTGCGATCGCTAGCATCATCAATATAAAAGGCTTGCTAGCCAGGCAAATTGAGCGCCGTTGCCAAGCTGCAAAGGCAACGGTGACTGAAATGATGGCCGTAATACTCAGTAGAATAAAGTAGAGGTTGCACTGAAAAAGCATGGTGACGCAGCATTCAAAAGCTGATCTCAAGCTTACGAGATAACTTTGAGCTAGTCATTGTGCTAGATTTGCATCCGTAGTGATCGTGAACACCGTGCCCGATGCGATCTGCGCTTCGCGATCGCGTGCGGTCGGCATTCGCTTACAATTTACCTGTAGGTTGGGTTGTTCGCGTCAGCGTTGCGGAGCAATGGAACGAAACCCAACATTCATTTTTAAGAACTCAATCTTTCAAATTCTCACGCTTAATCAGTTTAGGCTTAGGAATCGGCTTAGTAATTTCAACACTTTTAGCAGGAATCGTCAAATCTTTAACTGCTTTAACATCAGTCAAATTCTCGCGTTTAGGCTTAGGAATCGGTTTAGTAATTTCAACACTTTTTGCAGGAGTCGTCAAATCTTCAACCGCTTCAGCAATTACCTGCACTTGCATTGGTGTTAAGCAATCAGCAGAACTTACTATCATTTGTAGTAGTGCGGGAATACCTTGCAAAACCGGAACTGAGCAATCAGTCACTCCTAACCATTTAGCTACAGGAAAAATTACAGGAGCCTTAACTACTCCATCAGGTAGATTAGGAATCAAACAATTAATCCACTGACTAAACATTTTTTGATGATAGATACTTTGAGAAGTTGGACTATTTGATATTACTTCCCAGTTATTTCCCTCTCGTCGTTTCCATTTATCTTTATAAGCAGTAAATGACCCTTTCCAAGTTTTTACCTCTACTAAAAAAATTCCACCTGCACCAATAATTAATAAATCTATTTCTGTTAAAGTATTTACGTTAGAGGTAGGTATTAAAGCATTATTAAATATTACCCAGCTATCAGGTAATGATTTCAGCAGCAGTGAAACACCAAATTCACCCAAATTGCCTTTAATTTGGTTTTGAAATTGCTTAATTTCAAATACTGCTGCACCCAATGAACCCAAAAAACCATTACCTAATGATTCTTGAACTTCTTGCCGTTTGACAGATTTTTTTACATCAACCTGTTGTTGGAATTTTTCCCTAAGCGCCGGTGATTGTTTAAGGGTTCGCATAAAATTTTAATTCTCTTCGTTTAATTCTTGTGCAGTAGAATAACTTAACCATAATGATTTTTGTCTATTATAATGATCCTCAAGTTCTGCAAGTAATCCATACTTTTTAAATAATTTTTCAGTTCTTCTAAGTAAATCGTACATTTTACCGTGAGTATGATTTTTTCTTCTGATTTTGCTATAGTCAGCTTTTAGTAATTCTTTGTACTTGTTGAATTTGTCTATATCCAGAAGTATTTCTTTACTTATACTCATAAGATATAGATTGATATCTAGGAAAAATATCTCTATTTTCTCTTGTATATCTTGTTGGTGATGGTAATTTTTAAATATTTTTATTTCCCTATATTTTTCACTGCTCAAACCTCTAGCTTTCTCGTTTTGCATTATATTACCAAGAAGAGAATTTAAAGTTGTGTAATATTTATAAAATTTATCTGTATCTTCAATTTTTAAAACCCCAATTTGTTTTATAGTAGACTCATATATATTATCTTCTCTGCTCTGAGTAACCTTGAACTCAATATTTTCCATGTCTGATTCATATACAAAATCTTGAATGGATCTATCAATTTCCTTTAAACACTCGCAGTGAAATTCCATACTTGCAATAAGTATCTTCGCTATTTTCTTCTGTTCCTGAGTTTTCCTGAAGCTTTCTAAAGCTCTGTTTCCAATATAGATGCTTATAACTGCCCCAAAAGTTATTAATAATTGTGCAATTATTTTATTATCAAGTATTTTATTAAAATCTGGTGATAAATTATGAAAAATATATGTAGACAAAAATGGGGAAATCAAAAAAAGTAAAGAAGGCAAAATAATAGGTCTATCTCTAAACCAGTTAACTGATAATTGCAATATATCAATATCAGAGTTTATCCTTACAGCCTGCCAAATTAGCCATAAACCTATCAAACTGGTTATGGCTAAACTCCAAATAACTTCTGAAGATAAATGTATATTCATCTTTGATTTAAAAGCAAAACTTAATTATGTATTCATGATAAAACAGTATTAAAAATTACACAACTCGAAGATCCCCCCAACCCCCCTTTTTAAGGGGGGCTAAAAACGGCTATAGAGGGTTAGAGTTGCATCCAAAACAAACCTAACCCCCAACCCCTTCCCAGCTCTCCCTAGCCCTCCCCTAAGAGGATGTTTGTAAAGTATCAAGTCGTATCGAGATCCCCCCTAGCCCACGCCACATGCTTCAAGTCGGCGGAGCCGCCCAACGCAGTGGCTCCCCTTAAAAAAGGGGGGAAAACTTCTTAAAGTCCCCCTTTTTAAGGGGGATTTAGGGGGATCTAAAACTTTTTGCTACCAACAAGAGAACTTTTAAAACATCCTCTAAGAGGAGAGGGGAAAGGAAAAGCTTTTATTGCGGGGAAGGGGAGCAAGATTCAAAGCCTCTCTCCTCTTAGGAGAGAGGTTTGGAGAGAGGTTCTTAAATCAATGCAAAACTTCTAAACCCAAAGCCACAGCACCCCACAACGGTGCATCATCACCCAGCACCGCACGGACAATTTCAAAATTAACTTCTGGTAACGCTGTCTCTCGCGCTACTCTTCGCACCACTTGCCAAAAAGCCTCTCCCGCTTTTGTCACACCACCACCCAAAACAAAGCGCTGGGGGTTCATCAAGTTTGCGACATTGCCAATACCCACACCTAGCGCCCAAGCTGCCTTTTGCAAAACTTCCTGAGCTAAATTATCTCCCTCTGCTGCCGCTTGACTGACTAATTGCCCCGTAAGTAGGCTTAAATTATCCCCTACTAAATTCCTCAATATCTCTCCCCTGACGATGCCTTTTCGACTCAGAGATTCAGCTGCTAAAATTTCTCTGGCATTTTGGGCCATGTAGGGGCCAGATGCTAAACGTTCCACACAACCGCGCTTACCACACAGACATACTGGCCCATGAGGATCGACAACCATATGTCCAATTTCCCCAGCCATCCCTGATGCACCCCGCCAAGGTTTGCCATTGAGTATCCAACCACCACCCACGCCGGTGCTGATGGTGATGTAAAACAGGCTTTCGTATCCCTGCCCAGCACCAAAGCGATGTTCGCCTAAAGCCGCTACATTGGCATCGTTGTCTACAGTCACAGGCACGCGATATTCTTCTTCTAGCAAGTCTTTCAGGGGTATGTTTTCCCAGCCGGGGACATGGTGAGAGAGTCGCACTAAACCTGTGGCTGCGTCTACTGGGCCGCCAAAACTAACACCAATGGCATCGGGTTTTGAGCCTTTGAGTAGAGAATCAATTAGCGATCGCATTATATCTAAATCACTCAGCACATCTGCATTCGCCGGTGAGAGACGACTTTCATAACGTAGCCACTCCCTAGAACCGACATTTACCGTCGCCGCCGCCAGTTTAGTTCCGCCAAAATCAAGAGCTAATATAAATGCCATAACTATTATAAAAATAGGGACTGGGGCCTTGGGCATTGGGCATTAGTAATTGACAATTTTAATTAATCTTTTATATTCCCCATTCCCTATTCCCCTTGCTTAATTATCGCCTCAATAAACTGTTGCAAGCGTTCATAATGTGACCCTTTCCAATAAATTTGAGCACAGTCTTGACAGCGATGAAATTCATGAGTCTGCAATTGTACAGTTTCAGGCAATTGGTCAATAACAGATTCTTTAGCTACAGCTTCTAATAACCCATTGCACCGTAAACATCTTTGAAAGGGCGATAATTTTTTAAATAAGTCGAAGCGTCGTAATACTTCCACTATTTGCTCTTGAGGTTGAGTGTTTCTTACATAATAACCATGCACCACCAAGCTCCGCATTAATAGACCTTTATCACGAGTCAAGAGTATCCGTTCTTCCCTAGAAGATATTTGTGCTAATTCTTCATCCTCATAATCATTACGGTATAAAGTATCAAAGCCTAACAATCTTAAAGATGTCGCTAGCTTACCTAAATGAATATCTAAAACAAAGCGAATTACACTGAGCGCTTTTGGTCGCACAGAAATAATTTGTGTAGTCACAGCTATAGCAGAAATTGGATAAACATGGATAGTATCTTTATCCTGCACAATGTAAGAAAAATTTACATATTCCCCATTAACTTTTATACAATCAACTTCTGGATGGGGCACACCTAAAGCCTCAATCATGTCTTTAATAGAGGCTCTCTCTGCAAAGGAGTGAGATATTCTGACCTGCTTTTTATGTCGTGGTAAAAAATCATTCAATTCTGCATAAAAGTAGAAAAAAGCAACAGCCATAGTATTCATCATTGGTCATTGGGCATTAGTCATTAGTTATTCTCCCAATTTCTCCAATTAGGAAGACTCATACCAGGGATATTTGCAATAGTTTGTAATATCTGATAAAGATGATTGATTATATTGAAAGTCTTAATGTTTGCGGGCTTGAGCATTCTCAACTATTCAATGTGAGTTAACTTTAATTTACAAAGCCTACAAAAAGTTAAGACTTGTAAGAAAATTAATAAAAATTGTCAACTACTTGATTTTCTTATTGACTTCAGTTACAGTCGAGGCATATACCCAGAGACCATACCTGATGTGATTTCCAGGAAGCTAGATAAGGTAAAAGGCTAAATCCTAGATTAGAGTGATGCTGATGGTAGTGCTATTCCCCAAGAATTAGCCACTAAGGGCGGATACTAGCTTACCAGGCATAAAATTCAGGCAATCGTTGCGTTTACCTGTAAACCAGACATGTCTATTTTTTTTCCTCAATTGAGAATTATTAGCAATATGGATATAATATTATCTTAAAAGTATGTAGGATTATGCAATTAAGTAAGGAAGACAGGGGCTATTGGTGATTATGTAGATAATTTAAGCAAGAGATTAAAAATCTACCTGGTTGCAAGTAATATTATCAGAAGTAATATATGCTACCTTCACTTCTTAGTCCAGCCTAGTACCGAAAACTCTCTATCCGATCTAGCAAGGTGGAATATATTTGATCATGGTAGAGAAAGCAAGATTCAGCTTGTGAAAATTTCTCAACTGCTAGACAAAAGTAGATACAAATTTAACGTTGTATATACGGAAATATCACTCCTTGGGTATTTGAGTTTGATGATGGAGGATTTATTAACCGGAAAGACGTTAAAAAACAAGGATGTTATAAAGTGGCTACCTGATTTTAAGAGAGGGAATCTATATACTTCCTGTTGATTTATCTTCAGCCAGGAATTTGTAGCCAACAACACGATCATATTTTTCCATTTCCTTTGTCCATAAAATCCATTCATGAGTAAATCTAGATGAATACTTTTTTTTGCTCTGACTATTCGCGGCAAATAGGAGAAGATGTTATTGGTAGCGCGACCAATTACCAAACTTATATTTTAGTCGAGTGTCCTCCTCCTTGGGTATCAGAACCGTTTAATTCCAAATGGGTACCAGAGAATTTGCGGTTTTTGGTAGAAGAAGTGAAGCGTGCTAGACTACCAATCAGCTTTCTGTTAATTGCTAATGATTCATCACACAAAGTAAATCAGACCACCCTATTGATTTATCAAAAACAACAGGGTTTAAGTAGTGGCTACCGCAAGCAAGAGTTTAAGCTAGAAAATATTGAGCAAGTAGCAACCGTTGTCCGAAAATGTTTGTGGAGTAAAAGTCCTGAATCTAAAGTAGAAACCGGTGTAACTAGAGATATTTTAGTCTGTACCCACGGTAGCCATGATAAGTGCTGCGCTAGATATGGCAATCCCTTTTACTTTCATGCTACAGATACTGTTGCTAATTTGTATTTGGATAATGTACGGGTTTGGAGATCAACCCATTTTGGCGGACATAGATTTGCCCCCACAGCCATAGACTTGCCAGAAGGAAGATATTACGGGGTTCTCGATCAAGATACATTCAGTTCGATTCTCACCCGTACTGGCGATATTCAATGTTTAAATAAAGTCTATCGCGGCTGGGGAATTCTGCCAACTGCACTACAGGTGTTGGAAAGAGAATTAATTTTGAACCACGGATGGGACTGGTTTAACTACAAAGTAGCCGGCAAAATTTTAGAGCAAAGTTTAGACAATAATACGATTCTCGCTGAACTAACTTTTGAAAAACCTTCTGGTTCTCTCTACACTTACCAAGCCAAACTTGTGAAAGATCAAGTCAAGAGTCAAGAACTGCGGACTTCTTGCAATGCTTTACAACAGTCAGTGGTTGTAAAATATGCTGTAGATAATCTTTATCTTACCTCTAGAAAGGTAGTAACTTATAGTGTGTAAAAATCTAGGTGATGCATCTACTAACAATCCTAGCTGTAACTGAAGATTTTACATAATTAATTAACTAGCCATCGTGAAGTGCATACACCATAACCCATGAAAAAACCTTAGTTAATCCTGCCTATTACCCATTACCAATTACCAATTACCAATTACCCATTACCAATTACCCATTACCAATTACCAATTACCCATTACCAATTACCAATTACCCATTACCAATATTTAGCAATTTCCGTAGTAGGGCTTGGTCTTCTAATTTGGGTTTTAAACGACCATTTTCGACATCGCGAATCCAGCTTTGGCTTTTACCTGTGAGCTTTGCTAAATCTCTCTGGGAGAGATTTAGATTTTTTCGTGCTTGCAAAATCTGTTCGCCGAGTAAATCGCCTGTGGGTTTGGGCTTTTTTTTGGTATTAGCAGCTTGCCGCTGCTTTTTGTCTGATTCCGAGTTTTGCTGATCCCATTCTGGGGGGAGTTCAAAGGACAAAATTCGGGCATTCATGAGCAGATTCCACTTACCACGGGGACCTGTGTCTGTGAGGCGAGTCTCACCACCACCGTCATTAATCCAAAATTCCAAGGCTTCATCTGGATCTTCGGGTAGATCGACTAATTTTGCCCATAGGGGTTGAATTTCTGGTGGGTAGGTAATTGGGTCAAAAAGTGGTTTGATTCCATAGTGATTGAGCATTTCCAAATCACTTTCAAAGGTTCGCAGTAGGCGCTTGCGTTCTTCCCGTTGTCTAGAGGCTAGGGCGACTTTTTCTTCACCATAAGCAACGCGCAGCAAGGTAGGAATGGTGATGCGTTGTTCTTTGCCCATTTTGGTTTTAAACAGCAACCACAACATGAGTCTGACGGCGCCTTCGTGTTGCTGCCAAATACTCATAACTGTAGTTAAGAGTGTTTTGGGTAGACTGCCATATTGATAGAATGCGGTTCGCTCTTTACAGGCTTGTTTGTTTAAGAAATGTTGTGTCCAGATGCCAGGTCTAATTTTAAAAGTCAGTCCGATGAGATATTTGCAGCCTAGATCATCTTCTTGAAAGTGGTGCTCAATTTTCGTCAAATGCCACAAGCAACTTTGTGTAACTGAGAATCCTCTAATTCGACCTTGTTGGGGCCAGTCTATGGAAATGATCAATGAGCAAGCTTGCTGAACGATGTTTTTCATTAAAGTCAGCTTGGCAATTTTGCTCAGGTCTTTGCGTTTCTCTAGCCCTAAATATTTCTCAATTTGGCGCTCGTCGATGGCAAATTCCTGCTCCCAAGGTTGATCTAAGGCTGTAGCATGGGCGGCGAAAATCAGATGTATGGCTGCGGCTCGGATATCTAGCCCTTCAATTGCTTGTAAGTCTGTGGCTCGATTACCGACTTGCAATGGATCTTGGATGTGAAAGGTAATCGCACCCCGGCCTTGATTAACTTGTCGGCTGTAACATAAGTATCCCTCTTCATCTGTTTCCCAATGTAGAGATGTGCGCTGGGACAATAGATTGCAAGCTTCCCAAATAGCGATCGCAGAAGCAAATGAATGATTTTTGCCATTAGAAAATAAATCTGGACTGGTAGCATCTCGCGGTTCAACTTTACATCTGCCCTTTTTTGCCCGCCAAGGCATAGGAGAATTTGTCGGACAGACGATTACACATTGGGGTTCAGGATAAAAACCTTCACAATTGTTACAAAGACAAGGATCGATCCAGTATTCACCGTTCTCTATTTTGATTGCACCCGTGGGACATAAGGGACGACAGTTGTCACATCCAACGCAACTGTTGTTAGGAATTGTATAAGGCATAATGCTACTCTTCCTACTCTAATCGTTGGGATGTTCGGCTCATGTCTCCCCTGGATGTGTCCTCTTTATTCATAACTGGCTACCAAATTATCTTTATTACAAAAAAAATATTTTTTGCCTCACTAATTACCACATCCAGATTGGGACTTCGCATTCAATTGGTAGCTATTTAACCCTTTCCAGCCACGCCTTTATTGCTTCTTCATTAACTATACATTTCATAAAGATTTCGATAAGATTGTTCAAGGTGAGCTTAGAAGTATTTCTTAAGGTTTGCCAGCATATTTACTCGCATAATTGTTCGTTTTTGACTAAAAAGACTTAGCTAAAGTGTTTTTTAGGAACATCTCTGATTCTGAGGTTTTAATCAAAAATGCATATTTCAAAATAACTGAGATAAATTAAGGCGTATTCTTTTCAAGGTTCAGATCCCCGACTTCTTAAAGAAGTCAGGGGTCTCGTTGTTCAATCAACACAATAACTATTGCCAAAAAATGTCATTTAATAAAGGTTAAGTAAACAGGATAATTACCTGGTAAATCAAGTCATTAAACTTTGATGCTAAAAAGTAAATTTCTAACATTAAAAGCTAAAAAACTTAAGCTAGTATGATGATTAAAGTACCAACTAATTTGTAGGCAAAATTGCCGGGGGTTTATTTATGGCACAACTCACAGGGTTGACATTTGGCGGTAAAACTTGGACACCTAAATTTGCTCAAGAGATTGACAAAGATAAATGTATCGGTTGTGGCAGATGTATTAAAGTGTGTGGTCACAATGTACTGGGTTTAAAGGCACTCAATGAAGAAGGGGAATTTGTGGAAGATGAAGATGATGAAGAAATTGAACGCAAAGTAATGGCTGTTACCTCCCCTGAAAACTGTATTGGTTGTGAAGCTTGTTCACGCATTTGTCCCAAGAACTGCTACAGCCATACCACAGTAAACAATTAAGTTTTTCTCAGTCTGTTCAAGGTTTTAATTTTTACAAGGAGGCACTATTTAAAGGGCGAATTGTCAAGCAAGGTAACCGGAGGGGAATCCTAAATATTTACCGGAATTGGGTAAAAAGTTCACTGTAAACAAAAACGTAAATCGCTAATTGTTATCTATTAACAAATTAATACTTGCTGCTAATTTAGCCTAATGAATGTGCAGTGCAACATTCTGAGTTGTTAAATTAATAATTAGAAGGAGGAATACAAGTTCTCTTGTTTCCTACTTCTAGCTGTAGCTATGAGGTTTTACTCAGTCACTATTAATGGTGTAGTCTTAAAAAAATTAGCTTTTCTGGAAACAGCATGGCTATCTTTGTCATAGGATATCAAATAAAATTTTTTTTAATTTTTTGGGGGAAAGATATGAAAAAATCTGGAAGTTTCCCCCATTTTGTCTGGCTACAAGTTAGAAAGTTAGTAAGTGGGATCAGGATTTAAGGATGACAGGATGAACAGGATAAAAGGATTTAATCAGGATTTAAGGATGACAGGATGAGCAGGATTAATCTTTAGATTTCTCAAGTTAATCATGTTAATTCTTTAATCTGAAAATCCTCAGGATGAGCAGGATTAGTCTTTATACCTAAAATCAATCTTGTTAATCTTGTTAATCCTAAAATCCTGATTCCGATTACTCATAGTTTCCCAGAAAATCGCAGATTGAATTACGGTTTACAGCGCAGGTAACATGTATGCAAAAAGTCCCTGTTTCACTGTGGACGCTGTTAGCTGGGTTGTTAATTTCAGCTATCAGCATCTTGATTGGTCAAAACCACACTCTAATGCCGGTGCAAGCATCGCTACAAGCGCCTTTGGTAGACGGATTCTTCAATATCATGTTTACCATCGCTATTGCCCTGTTTTTAGTAGTAGAAGGAACCATTGTAATTTTTTTGATTAAGTATCGTCGCCGTCGGGGTGATGATACTGATGGTGTGCCTGTGGAAGGGAACACTGCTTTAGAAATTTTTTGGACTGCTGTCCCTACAGTAATTGTGGTTGTTTTGGGCATCTACAGTGTGGATGTTTATAACAAAATGGGCGGGTTTGAGCCTGCGGGACATGTTCATTCTTCGGCTCATGTTGCTCATGTTTCAGGTAGTGCAATGGCTGCTACTTTGAATGATCAATCAGCATCAACAACTGAGGCGTCAATCGGTATTGGTGGGACGCCTAATGCTCAAGGTAAGCCAGCCGATTTGGTTGTGGATGTGAAGGGGATTCAGTACGCTTGGTTGTTTAATTATCCCGAAAGTGGCATTTCGGCAGGGGAGTTACACGTTCCTGTTGGTGCTGATGTGCAGTTGAATCTCTCAGCAGATGATGTGATTCATTCTTTTTGGGTGCCAAACTTCCGGTTGAAGCAAGATGCGCTTCCTGGTATCGCGACTGAATTGCGTTTCGTCGCTACTAAAGTAGGTACATATCCTGTAGTTTGTGCGGAATTGTGCGGTGGTTATCACGGTTCGATGCGATCGCAAGTTATTGTCCACACCCCAGAAGATTATCAAAGCTGGCTAACAGAAAACCAACTTGCACAACAGCAAGATATGCATCAAGCGGTTGCAGTTAACCCAGCTAATTTATCAACTTCGGAGTTTCTTGCACCTCATGTCCGCGATATGGGTATTAGTGCTGCAACTTTAAAGTCATTAGTCATTAGTCATTAGTCATTGGTCATTGCTAACTGACAACCGACAACTGACAACCGACAACTGACTCACAACTGACAACTGGCAAAACTATGACACAAGTAGAATTTCCCCGGAATACGCCATCCGCAGGAAATCACTCCTCTCATCCGACGGCGTGGAAATGGCAAGATTACTTTACATTTAATGTTGACCACAAGGTGATTGGTATCCAATACCTGGTGACAGCGTTTTTCTTTTATCTGATCGGTGGACTGATGGCGATCGCGATTCGTGCCGAATTAGCGACACCAGATTCCGACGTCCTCGACCCGAACCTGTATAACGCTTTTATGACCAATCACGGGACGATCATGATCTTTTTATGGATCGTTCCCAGTGCAATTGGCGGTTTTGGCAACTATCTAGTACCGCTGATGATTGGTGCTAGAGATATGGCTTTCCCCAAACTGAATGCGATCGCCTTTTGGTTAAACCCACCAGCCGGATTACTGCTGTTAGGTAGTTTCATTTTTGGCGGTTCTCAATCAGGCTGGACAGCTTACCCACCTTTGAGTTTGGTGACAGCACACGCTGCTCAAACTATGTGGATTTTAGCGATCGTCTTGGTGGGAACTTCCTCAATTTTGGGTTCACTGAACTTTGTGATCACCATCTTGATGATGAAGGTTCCCAGCATGAAATGGGATCAAGTGCCCTTGTTCTGTTGGGCCATGTTGGCAACTTCCATTTTGGCACTTCTCTCTACACCAGTGCTAGCAGCGGGTTTAGTGCTGCTGTTGTTTGACCTAAACTTTGGTACCTCCTTCTTTAAACCAGATGCCGGCGGTAACGTAGTTATTTACCAGCATTTATTCTGGTTTTATTCTCACCCGGCAGTTTATTTAATGATTCTGCCGATCTTCGGCATTATGTCCGAGGTAATTCCGGTACACGCGCGCAAACCAATTTTTGGTTATAAAGCGATCGCTTATTCCAGCGTCGCTATCTGCGTCGTCGGTTTGTTCGTCTGGGTTCACCACATGTTTACCAGCGGCACATCCGGGCCGATGCGGATCTTCTTCACCATCACTACCCTGATTGTCGCCGTACCCACTGGCGTTAAGATATTTGGCTGGGTAGCAACCCTTTGGGGTGGTAAAATCCGCTTCACCAGCGCCATGCTATTTGCGATCGGCTTACTATCCATGTTCGTCATGGGTGGTTTAAGCGGCGTCACAATGGGAACAGCCCCCTTTGACCTTCACGTCCACGACACCTATTATGTCGTCGGACACTTCCACTACGTCCTGTTTGGTGGTTCCGTGTTTGGCATCTACGCCGGCATCTACCACTGGTTCCCCAAAATGACAGGCCGGAAACTGGATGAAACCTGGGGTCGTGTTCACTTTGCCCTCACCTTCATCGGCACTAATCTCACCTTCTTACCCATGCATGAATTGGGTTTACAAGGAATGCCCCGACGAGTTGCCATGTATGACCCGCAATTTGTCAACCTCAATGTAATTTGCACCATCGGTTCATTTATCTTGGGGATATCGGTACTTCCTTTTGCTTACAACATCATTAAAAGTTGGCGCAAAGGTGCATTAGCCGGTGATAACCCTTGGCAAGCTTTAACCTTAGAATGGACAACCAGTTCTCCACCCATCATTGAAAACTGGGAAGTGCTGCCTGTTGTCACTCATGGCCCCTACGACTACGGTCATGGTCATAGTGCTGCTATACAACCACCTGGAACACCAGAAGTTAGTGTTTAATTAGATCCCCCCGCCCCGACCCCCTTAAAAAGGGGGTAAAGGAAGAATTAAAACATCTTTCTCAGGGCATAAGCATAAGCCGAAAATTAAGCCCCCCTTTCTAAGGGGGGTTGGGGGGATCTCCTGTTGATCAAAAAAGACTGCCATGTTTTGGATGAAGGCTTTCATCCTTTACCTAGCCCTTGTTGGGCATTTATTCAGAGGCTAAAGAGATGACCATCGCGACGACGACAAGTGAACATCACGAAGCACATCCAGATTTGCGAGTCTGGGGACTGTTAACTTTCCTCGCTTCTGAATCCCTAATGTTTGGGGGATTTTTTGCCACTTATTTGTTCTTTAAAGCCATCACACCAGTTTGGCCACCAGAAGGAATGGAAGTAGAGTTATTCGTGCCGACGATTAACACCGTTATTCTGGTTTCTAGTAGTTTCGTCATTCACTTGGGTGATGTGGCGATTAAAAAGAATAATGTTAAGGGAATGCGTTTGTGGTATGGAATTACTGCAATCATGGGCGCGATTTTCTTGGTTGGTCAAGTGTATGAATACACTAATTTAGGCTACGGTCTAACTACCAACGTTTTCTCCAACTGCTTTTACATCTTGACTGGGTTCCACGGCTTGCACGTATTTGTGGGACTTTTGTGGATGTTGAATGTATTGTGGCGATCGCGCGTTCCTGGTCATTATTCTGCCACCAATCACACTGGCATTGAAATGGCAGAAATTTATTGGCACTTTGTAGACATCATCTGGATTGTTCTCTTCACCTTGGTCTACGTTCTCAATATTTTCTAAATTGGTAATTCAACAAGATTCCCGACTTCTCTAAGAAGTCGGGAATCTGAAGCCAATTACCTTAGGAGGTTATGATGCAAGTTGATGCCCAAAAGTTATCATGGTTTCAGGTTCCAGAAGATATTAAAGAGTTATTAATCTTGGCGGCGAAGACCTGGGAAAATACCGCTGAATCTGAGCAGTATATGCAACAAGCTTTAGCTAAAGCTGGGGAAAATATCGACGTTTTAATTGCAGCATATAGATATTTTTACTACAAAAATAATTTTATTCTGGCGCTGCAAACAGTAGTCAAAGTCACAGATAAAATTAAAGCAGCCGAGAATTTTTCTGATGATTGGGAAAAGCTTAAACCTATATTGATTAGGCGCAAGGAAGAACCCCAAATTAGATTGTACTTAAATGCTTATGCTGCTTCTGGATTAGTCTTAGCTAAATTAGGAGAAATAGAGCCAGCTAAAGAAGTTAGTGCCAGAGTGAAAGAGATTGATGAAAAAAATGATTTTGGTGCGGGTATCCTCTTGGATATTTTGACACGTCCACCAGAAGAAGATGATTAGTCATTGGTCATTGGTCATTGGTCATTAGTCATTGGTCATTAGTCATTGGTCATTGGTCATTGGTCATTGGTCATTGGTCATTGGTCATTGGTCATTGGTCATTGGTCATTGGTCATTGGTCATTGGTCATTGGTCATTGGTCATTAGTCATTGGTCATTAGTCATTTAGTTTAAAGATTATGACAGGTAAGGATTGGCTTGTAACTGGAGATGGGCAGTATCAAGCCTGTAAATCGGCGAGAGCATGGGATTTGTTGCGGGATAATTATCGTCTTTATCGGTTTCTAACTGAGGTAGAGGATGTTATCAATGAGGCTGAAGATGAATCTGTTTTTTTACCTAAAATTCGGCTGTTGGTAAGGCGGTTGATTGTAAATTCCTATTGGGTACAGAGTCAATTTTTAGAACCTGATCCAAAAACGGGAACTTCTGTTTTACTTCTTTACCATGAGTTAGGTTTTCCGTTAACGGTGCAAATGGTCAGTTTTGCCCCAGGAATAATGTCTAATATCCATAATCATGGAACTTGGGGAGTAGTGGCGGTGTTAAAAGGTCAGGAAAAAAATACCTTTTGGCGGCGAAGTCAGAGCGTTGAGTTTCCAGATAAAATTGAAACTACGGGAGAAATTAGCTTATTACCTGGTGACATAATTAGCTTGACTCATGATGCAATTCACCGTGTAAAAGCGGTGGGTGATGAACCAACTGTTACTTTTAATATTTATGGCGAAACTGACTCACGAAAGAGATTTGAATTTGATGCGGTTAACCATATTGCTAAAAAGTTTTAAGCTGAGTGGCACAAGGTCAAATAATTATTTAAGCTAGAAAATAAGCGCTAAATGAAATAGCCCAGACGATTAAAATCGCGGCACTTTCCACGAAGTCCTCGTTGAGTGGGACTAAATGCCTAAATTTAAAGGGAACTAAATTTTCGGTGTTTCGCTTCAATTATTGTCACTAGGAGAAAATCTCAATGACGAGAGTAATTTTTTATGAAAAACCAGGCTGTCAAGGTGGTGCGAAGCAAAAGGCTTTGCTGACAGCGGCAGGTCATGAGGTAGTGGCATATAATCTGTTAGCAGAACCTTGGACTGTTGAAAAGCTGCGGTCATTTTTTGGCAAAAGCACTGTAGCCGAATGGTTTAACAAATCTGCACCCCGAATCAAGTCTGGTGAGGTAGTTCCCGAAAAAGTCGATGCTGATACCGCTTTAGCGCTGATGATTCAAGATCCGCTGTTGATTCGTCGTCCTTTACTTCAAGTTGGCGATCGCCGCGAAGTCGGTTTTGATGTCGCCAAAATTGATGCCTGGATTGGCTTACAGCCTGTTGACGAGTCCCAAAAGGCAATTATGGAAGAACTCCTAGCACAGAACTTACAAGGTTGTTCCCACAACCATGAACACCACCACGAAAAAGGAAAGTGCAAACATTAGCTATATTCCGTAGAATAGGCGTCCCGCCTGTTCACAGACACCCCTAGAATCAAGATAGTTATAGCGCCTAGAATGCTTGCCATTCTAGGCGTTCTCATTTTGATCAGGACTTACGCAAAAATGATGTAAGAGCAAGGATTTACCGTAGGGGCAATTCATGAATTGCCCCTACATTTCGTACTTGATGCGTAAGTCCTATGATTATAAATTTTTAACTGGTTTAGCGATCGCAACTATTTGATAGTTTGTAGTAAGCACGGAGAATGCTTATCACAATCAGGACTAAAGTCCTGACTACGAACTTGCGCTTAATTCTTGCTGGTTTGTGGTAACTGTGTTGCAATGAGTGTATTAGATTACTCAGCAAAACCTATGGAACCGACAACTTTAGCATTAGCGATCGCTACTATATTTCTCACCAAAGCACTAGAAAAATCCGGTGAGAACTTCAGCGACGGTTTTACGAAAAAGATTGGTGAAGTACTTGCAAAAATTCGCAAACATTCCCCAGAGACAGCCACAGCACTAGCAGCAGCTGATCCACAAGTTTTAAATCTAGATAAAACAGTCTTAGAACAAATTCCACCCGATCCGATTTTTGCCGAATTGGTCGATACTGCCGATGCAGAGAAAAATGCCACATTTCAGGATAAGTTTCAAGCAGTGAAAACAGGTGGCACAATTAACATTATTGGCAAACAGATTACCGTTACACAAGCTGGTACAGGTAACACCCAAACCAACACCTTCAGCAACTTCTAAAGTATGAAAGTGCGAGAAGTCATAAACTTGCTTGAATCAGATGGCTGGTATCTGGTGGGAACCGAAGGTAGTCATCGTCAGTTTAAGCATTCAATAAAGCCAGGCAAGGTAACGGTATCAGGCAAAATGAGTGATGATGTGAGGAAAGGAACTTTGTCAAGCATTCTCAGACAAGCAGGACTGAAATGATGGATAAGTATCTGATTGTTTTAGAAAAGAGCGAAACAGGATTTTCGGCATACTCACCTGATGTGTGGGGTTGCATTGCTACAGGTGAGACACTAGAAGAAACTTTAGAGAATATGCGTTCAGCGCTAGTTTTCCATCTGCAAAATAGCGAATCAGTTCCCCAACCTCGCGGCATTGATGCCTATTTGGATGCATTGCACGAGTCAGAGGGTGAGGAATTTTATTTAACACATATCGGTGTCAGAGTATTCAAATAAACCACAACACATCTAATTTGTATATCTAAATTAGATGAAACTCTTGTGGGGTGGGCATCTTGCCCGCCCTAATTATCACCATTTTCATCTTATATATTATGGCGAAAACACACCCCACCCTTAGATATTTTTTAATTGAAACTCTTTTATGAACCCCAACAATATTGATAAGCTGATAAACATCAACCAAGATGGCAAAGACAACACCCAAAACAACATCTTTTCCTTTCAGCCACCGCAAATAGAAGGGAACCCCTTTGCACCACCGCAACCGCGAGAGGGTGGGTTGTTTGGACGGGATGACGAATTAGCAGAACTCCATCAATTATTGCAAAGTGGTAAGAATGTCTGCGTAGTTTCCGGCATGGGTGGAGTTGGCAAAACCAGACTGGTGCGGGAATATGCCCATAGCCCAGAATGTAAAACACACTTTAGCGGGGGAGTGTATTATATTGATGTGCGCGATAGACAAAATCTTGCTGCTGAAATTGTCACACTGACCAGGTGGAAATTTAATAGAGATTTGCAAGACGATTTGTCACCAAAACAAAAGGTAACGCAGTGTTGGCAAGCATGGAAAATGCAGACAGAAAAAGTGTTGCTGATTCTTGATGATGTAGCTGATTTAGCTGAAAACCTCAAGCCTTATTTACCACCATCAGATTTAGTGACAGTGCGTTTGTTGATGACATCGCGGGAGATACCTGACAAACAAATTGCAGAAACATTATCTTTAGAAATATTATCACTGTCAGCAGCAGTGGATTTATTAGCTTCAATTATTGGTGCAAACCGAGTTGCAGCAGAACTAGAACAAGCCGAAAAGCTTTGCGAAGACTTAGGACGCTTGCCTTTAGCCTTAGAACTGGTGGGATATTATCTAAAGGATGAAGACTATCAGCAACTATCGCTGTTAGCAATGCGCCAAAAGTTAGAATATAAAGTCAAACATCCCGCATTGTCACCGGAAGAAGTACCGATGGGGATGCAAGCACAAAGAGGTCTGCAAGCTGCATTTGATTTGAGTTGGGAAAAATTAAAACCAGAGGCAAAATATCTCGCTTGTGTATTGGGTGCATTTGCATCGTCTCCCATCCATTGGGATTTTGTCACAGCAATTTATAATATTCTGCAAGAAGAATCATTTAGTCCCGATGACTTAAAAGACCGCTGGTTAAAATCTCTGCGAAAGTTGCATTTTGTTATTTTGGTTGAAGAAGATATTTATAACTTGCATCTTCTCGTCAGCGACTATTTCAGCGAACAACTTAAAAAGCATTCTGATTACAGCAAAATCAAACAAGCCTTTTGTGATGTGTTTGCAGATGTTGCTGGTAATGTTAATCAATCTAGGACTCTAGCAACATTTAATTTGATTGAACCGCATTTAAAAAAAATGATTGCTTGGTGTAAAAGCAATGAAAATACACAACTTGCTACCAGCTTAAATGGATTAGCAACACTCTATTATACTCAAGGACGCTACAGCAAAGCAGAACCCCTTTATCAGCAATCTTTAGAAATCAGAAAACGCCTACTGGGACTAAACCATCCCGCTGTGGCATCCAGTCTTAACAATTTAGCAGCACTCTACAAATCTCAAGGACATTACAGCAATGCTGAACTTCTTTATCAGCAATCTTTAGAAATCAAAAAATTCCAACTAGGACTAGACCATCCTGATGTAGCAACCAGTCTTAACAATTTAGCAACACTCTACTATTCTCAAGGACGCTACAGCGAAGCAGAAGCCCTTATTCAGCAATCTTTAGAAATCAGAAAATCCCAACTAGGACTAGACCATCTTGATGTAGCATCCACTCTTAACAATTTAGCATCACTGTACAATTCCCAAGGACGCTACAGCGAAGCAGAACCTCTTATTCAGCAATCTTTAGAAATCAGAAAATCCCAACTAGGACTAGAGCATCCTGATGTAGCATCGACTCTTAACAATTTAGCAACACTCTACTGTTTTCAAGGACGCTACAGCGAAGCAGAACCTCTTATTCAGCAATCTTTAGAAATCAGAAAATCCCAACTGGGACTAGACCATCTTTCTGTGGCAACAAGTCTCAACAATTTAGCAGCACTTTACAAATCTCAAAGACGTTACAGCAAAGCAGAACCTCTTCTTCAGCAATCTTTAAAAATCAGTCAACGTCAACTAGGACTAGACCATTCCGATGTAGCGTTCACTCTTAACCATTTAGCAGGACTCTACTGCTTTCAAGGACGCTACAGCGAAGCAGAACCCCTTTTTCAGCAATCTTTAGAAATTAGAAAACGTCAATTGGGACTAGACCATCCTGATGTAGCAGCAAGTCTTAACGATTTAGCATTACTCTACCATTTCCAAGGACGCTACAGCGATGCAGAATTTCTTTATCAGCAATCTTTAGAAATTAGAAAACGCCTACTAGGACAAGACCATCCCGATGTAGCAACGAGTTTTAACAATTTAGCTTTGTTGTATGAAGCGCAAAATAAATATGCAAAAGCTGAAAGTTTGTCTAAACAGGCGTTGGCAATATATCAAAAAAAGTTAGGTAACAAACACCCAAATACACAAAAAGTAGCATTTATTGTCAAAGCATTGCATATAATGAGCTTTCTGCATTGTAATAAGGAAACATTGTTTGACATTCTTCAAGCTCTTGCACAACAAGCAGAAATTCCCGCGTTTAATCCAGAAGTAGCGCTGGCAATGCTAGAAAAACTAGAAAGCAATCCTGAGCTATTGTCATATATTCGAGAAGCATTGCAGCAACAAACAGAAGCATCAGATGGCAATACATAAAGATATTAATGAGATGCGTTGCTTAAAACATTGCTCAATTATTAAATGCAATTAATGCTAATTTAACAAAATTTAGGCAAAATCACACCAGTGGGGTAGGGGCACAGCAATGCTGTGCCCCTACGATAGATGTGGTTTCAATAGATGAATACTGCTCTAATTAAAATTTGTGCGTTAGGGAACGCACACTACAAGCCAAGTAGCTTTTTTTAAAGTTTTAACAGCATTAACATTGCCACACAAACAACTAAAAATTAGTTGTAATCCAGAATTATTGCCCAAAAAACCCAAATAAAGGGTTGCTGTGCTTAATTATTGCTTGCTAAACTAAAAGCATTATTTGTTACAACAAAATTAAAATGCCAGCGCAAGACACTACCCGCCGCCTCATCCCTACCATCCTTCAGCAAGACATCGACTCTTACAACGGACTCAAAGCTGTTACAGGCTATACCACTGCTCGCGCGGAAGCCACCCCCGAAGCATTGCAAAAAGCACAAGCTGAGATGGTGGCTAAACAACAAGAAGAAACGGAAAAACAAGCATTATTCAAAGCCGCCGCAGACGCTGCCAAACAAGCAGAATGGGACTTCCACAACGCCGTTCTTGCCATGAAAGAAGCGATTAAGGGTCAATTTGGCTCTGATAGTGATGCAGCCCAAGCCGTTGGCTTCAAGAAAAAATCAGAACGCAAACGCCCCAGCAAAAAGAAAGCTTCAAACTAATATCCTATTCAAAGTACCTCTCTTCTCTCTCCACCAAATCCCTCACCACCAAACCCCTCTCCACCAAACCCCTCTCCACCAAATCCCTCTCCTTCAGAAGGAGAGGGACAGGTTTTGCACAGCAAAACCAGGGTGAGGTTTCTTCAGTCCCTAAATGGCTCAAGACAAACTCGCGTGGTAAGAATTTCTGTATACTTATTGCCAGCGGGTATTTATGTTACCCCACGCCTTTTAAGACCTCACCCCTAGCCCCTCTCCTTCTAAAGGAGAGGGGGACATGAGGGGAGAGGGGGACATGAGGGGGAGAGGGGGATATGAGGGGAGAGGGGGATATGAGGGGAGAGGGGGATATGAGAGGGGGACTTGAGGGGCACTTGAGGAGAATGTTGGATGAAGAGGGAGAGATGAGAAATGACTGAGCTTTTTAATCGGACTGAAGATATTGAAAAACGTCGTCGTCTGCGTCAGAATTCAACTGCGGCTGAGGGCATTCTGTGGGAACATCTGCGTAACCGAAAGCTTCAGGGCTACAAATTTCGCAGACAGTATGGGATAGATCGCTTTGTGGTTGACTTCTACTGTCCCGAAACACACCTGGCGATTGAGCTTGACGGTAGTATTCATGATATTCCTGAGATTGCTGAACGCGATCGCGATGGGCTACGCCCCGCTGGAAGCGATCGCCAAGCATTCATCACCGCTAAAGGTATTCACTTTCTCCGCTTTCGCAACGAAGAGATATCCGAAAACCTCCCCAATGTCCTACAAAGCATCACCAACACCCTTCAATCCCTCTCATGTCGCCCTCTTATTTAGCTACGGTGTACGCACAAGTCTTTCTGAATGCAATTTATGGTGGCGATTCAAAACCTCACCCTGGTTTTGCTGTGCAAAACCTGTCCCTCTCCTTCGTAAGGAGAGGGATTAGGAATGAAGGGAGGGATTTTGATTAATAAGTCCCCCTCATGTCCCCCTCTCCTTTAGAAGGAGAGGGGCTAGGGGTGAGGTTCTAACGAGTCCCAGCAGTTTCCAAAGTCAAATCTTGAAACATCACAGTGCTGAGATAGCGTTCACCAAAGGAAGGCTGAATCATCACGATTAACTTACCGGCATTTTCTGGGCGTTTACCTACCTGGATTGCAGCACACAAAGCAGCACCCGAAGATATACCTGATAATAAACCTTCCTCCTTCGCTAAACGTCGCCCAAATGCGATCGCTTGTTCATCGCTAACTCTAATCACCTCATCAATCAATTCCAAGCGGAGAACATCGGGAACAAATCCCGCACCGATACCTTGAATTTTGTGGGGGCCCGGTTCACCACCAGATAAAATAGGACTATTGCTCGGTTCAACTGCGATCGCTTGAAAACTCGGCTTACGTTGTTTCAAAACCTCAGCCACCCCCGTAATCGTCCCCCCAGTACCTACCCCAGCAATCACAAAATCAACGCACCCATCAGTATCTGACCAAATTTCTTCAGCAGTAGTTTCCCGGTGAACTTTCGGATTAGCTGGGTTGCGGAACTGTTGCAGCATCAAAGCATCAGGCGTATTAGCCACAATTTCCTCAGCCTTGCGAATTGCACCCCGCATCCCTTCAGCCCCCGGTGTCAACTCCAGAGACGCACCATAAGCCCGAAGCATCGCCCGTCGTTCTTGGCTCATAGTCTCCGGCATCGTCAAAATTAACCGATAACCACGAGCTGCTGCAACCATCGCCAGAGCAATTCCCGTATTACCCGAAGTCGGCTCAACTAAAATGGTTTTCCCCGGCGAAATCAACCCCTCAGCTTCTGCTGCATCTACCATACTCACCCCAATACGGTCTTTCACCGAAGCCGCTGGGTTCATCCCTTCTAACTTAACAACTATCCTGGCAACAACTCCCTCAGCTTGGGGAATTTTGTTCAGCTGAACTAACGGAGTTCTACCAATGAGTTCGGTTACGTCTTTAGCTATCCGCATAAATTAACTCCTAAAATCCTAAATCTTAGTGCAAAGTATTTACTTATAACAATCAGCTTCTGTATTTAACTTGTAATTGAGTACCAGCAAGTATATATACTCTGTACTCTAACTAAACCAGAAAATCTCAAAGCTAAATCGGAATTTCCATCAGGTTTTCCCAGTAATTGTAGCTGATAACTGGGGTTAGTTTGCCGTGCCTAGCTTTACCATTTTTTAAACCCTGATTATCGCCAATAGCTGCAAAATCCAGTAGCTGAAGCTATTGGTAGCTAACAGAAATCAACCTCAGTAAACAAACCCCGATGTAGGGGCACAGCATTGCTGTGCCCCTACGACAGGTGTGGTTAAAATAAATAAAAACTACTGTAGCATTAGCTTCCATATCTTCTAGTTTATCCAAAAAAAATTAACTTCTTGGGAAAGTTTTAATTTTCTTTTCTACTTCTCTATTTTATCTTTACTAAGAGGCATCGTTTTTTTTTGAGTACAAGATTTTACCGCCCAGATTTTGGGATAAAGACCGCCTCCAACCACCAATTCAGCAGGATTTTTTTGAGTACAAAAATCCCCGCCCCCCAGATCATAAATGCTAGCACCCCAGATCATAAATGCTAGTACCCATACCCCAAATAAATTTTAAAAGACTTATCAGACAAGGATTATCAGCCTTGAGTACTATGCTAATAACTTCAATAATCTTAACTCGGCTGATGTAAACGGCTGGGTAGAGAGGCGGCTGATATAAATCATTTAGGATTTACGCAGAGATTCCCCTCTACCCCCCGAAATTCCCAGACGAAAGTCTGACGAATTAGGGGGGACTTCTTATCCCCTCTCTGGAAAATTCAAAATTAAAAAAAAATAATTCATGGAGAAGCGTGAGGATTAATGTGTCCTTGTTTACAATCCCTAAATAAATTTAAGAAGTCTGATAATTGAATTCTTAATTTTAAATTCCCCCAAAAGGAATTGACTGTTGCAGAACAAGAAAAAGAAAGGTGCTGGGATAAACCGCCAAAAGCATTTTTTGACTGGCTGAATACGACCTAGCAAGGGAGAACCCAGATGAAAGTCAAACTTTTAAACGTTCTTACAGTTTGTGTAGTTACTTTAGCGGTGCTTTCTCCAGGTCTAGTAGTATTTGGTGTGATTTGGGGAAGACATATAGAGTTAGTTAAGACACAGAATTTATCCTGTGAAGTTAACCATAATAGTATAGGCACTCACGCCTTAGCTCCCCACCCAGATGGTACACATCCCTCTCAATACCAAGCTAGCACAAAATTATCTAATCGAACTTTTTTGAGACGATTACAAATGGCTACTGAACATTACCAAATCGCTACTATCTTGCAATGGTTATGTTTGTTTACACCTATTTGTATTGGGTTAGGAATTATTGGTTACGACAGGTATCTTGTGTATCGTGCTGCTGTTTTACAAGAACAGATTGAAATGTTGGAAAGGCTTTGGCAGCACAGTATCGAGCAATAAAGAATTCGATGTTCCCTTCAGCTAAATAAATCAATTTACCATGTCAGAAGAACGCCAAGCTCAGTATTTTAACTTGATCGATGAACTCCTCAGATGTCCCAATGGTCAAGAACCGGAAGTTTTAGAATCTCACCCCGAATTAATTGATGCTAATTTAGTACAGACAATGCTACAAGTGGCCACCATGTTTGCCCATGAAGGTAATCAAGACGGTGCCCAATTTTTATTTTTTATTGGACGAGAGTTAGCTAAACAGTTGGGATTATATCCTGAAGTTTCTAATGAGGTTGCAAATAAGGAGTAACAATGCTGTTGACTTCAACTGACGCGGGAAAAATAGCGTTAGAGTTCCTCATGGCAGATTGGAACATCTCAGAAGATCACAGAGAATGGTTCACCATCTTTGACTCTCGCTTGGTTGGTGAATGTTGGTACATTGTAGAACTGGGTGTAGAAGGCTTTCCTGATAGGTGGTTTATTCAAGTCTACGACACGGGAGCCTGTGACCCAAACTATACATTTATTTCACCAATCCGTGGTGCTGATGGATATGTAGACATCATAAATCTACCAGAGATACTCGCTGAGGTTTTGGTGTCAGAACGCAATTCTAGATAAGATAATGGGTAATTGGTAATGGGTAATGGGTAATTGGTAATGGGTAATTGGTAATTGGTAATTGGTAATGGGTAATTGGTAATTGGTAATTGGTAATTGGTAATGGGAATAAAATTTTATCAGTTCCCTGTTCCCTGTTCCCCATTCCCCATTCCCTATTGCCTATTCCTATCCCCTATTACCCATTACCCATTACCTATTCCCTATTAGGAGGTGATACTTAACCAGAGTACACCTCCTTTTTTAATGTACTATTTAAGATTTTTTTTAGAATAACCAGGAAAATTGTCAACTTTAAATGACAAAAATATGTTATATTAAATAGCGTGATGGACGCTACAGAATTATCAGTGCAAATGATTGCTGAAGATATCCTAGCCAAAGAATTCACAAAAGTCGTCAACCACTACTACCCAAAAACTGGGCAACTACTAGACGGGTGCTATGTGAAAGTCATCACCTGTTTCTGGGGACGACCTGCTAAACGCTTTCAATACATAGGGATTTATTGCTCTGCGGATATGATTCCCCATGTATTAGCCCATAAACACATCCTTCGGGAAGTTGCAGACAATATGGGACTGATTCAGGTAGTCTGCATGAATGCCAAGCGATTGCTCCGTGATCCTATGTCAAAGCTTAAGCAGTCCGAACCCCGCTTATGGTTGGAGTTGCAGTTGGTTGCAACCTAAAAATAGCGATTTCAAACAATGAAAACTGGACTTTTCTGCAATTACGAAAATCATCACGAAGATGCCCGTCGCGCCATCTTTGAACAAGTTGCCTTGGTGAAACAGGCGGAAACTTTAGGCTTTGAACAAGCCTGGGTGAGTGAGCATCATTTTAGTGAATCCAATCTCAGCCCCTCAATGTTGCTGTTAATGGCACATTTGGCGGGTGTTACCTCAACTATCCGTTTAGGTACTGCGGCAGTATTACTGCCATTTCATAACCCGATTCGGGTAGCTGAGGATATTGCCACCCTAGATAATTTGTGCAATGGAAGGCTGGAATTTGGGGTAGCCAAAGGAGGCCCCTTTCCCCAACAGAATAAGCATTTTGCCATACCCATGAGTGAATCCCGTGGCCAGATGCTTGAAGCGATCGCATTGATTCAAAAGCTTTTATATGAAACCAACGTATCATTTAACGGGCAACATTATCAATGCGAGAGCCTGACAATTTACCCCAAACCATTGCAGCAACCCATTCCCGTGTATGTCGCTAGTGGTGATGATAGTGCGATCGCATTTGCCGCCAAACATTCCTTCAGTTTAATGGGAGGGCCGCCCTTTTCCCTAGAAAGACTGAAAAAGACACTCAGCAAATATCGGGAATTAAATTCTAGCGGTGCAGAAAACTTGATGCTAGCACGCTTCTTTTTTGTCGGACAAACCGACAGTGAGGCAGTGAGTGAAGCGTTGCCATTTATCCGCCATTTCAGCCAAAAAATGACGGCAAACACCGCTCAAGTAATGCAGAACAGTGGCCAGAAGCAGAATCCATTCAATCGGACAAATATCTGTTTTGACGAAGACTACCTGATTGAGAACTCAATTATCGGTGATGTAAAAACCTGTCGCGACAAAATCAAGAAATTTCAAGACGAACTCAACCTAGGCACACTAGCGCTTAAACCCTCATCCTTGGCTCTGTCAAAGAACTTGGAGAGTTTACAGCGCTACAATCAAGAGGTGAGAAATTATGTCTTCTAAGCTATCCCTGCTTCCTCCCGACGACTTACCTCCCATTCAGGTAAGCAAACAGGATGGAATGCTGCATCTAGAGTTAGAACAGTCTATCGGCAGATGCTACTATCAAGCGTGCGATCGCATAACCCAAGTACTACTATCTAATTGTCAGTGGTATCTGACCACAAATACCACCACCCTAATGCTGATCATCGATTGCCCTGACCTAGTATCCTACTGGCATATAGTCAGCAATATACCCCAGTTAGGCAATCGGCTAGAACGCTTTACCAGCGACGCCAAAATCCGAGTTTATCCGCCATTTGGCAAAGGTAAACCCTTTGAAATCGCTGTCAACGAAATATCAGCTTATCGAGATTGGCTGTAAATCCTACTGTAAATCCTAAATTAATCCGCAAAAGAACAGGAAACAAATCAATTTTTGCCCCCTTTTTAAGGGGAGTTGGAGGGATCTTATCAAGATTGACTGTAAATCCGCAAAAAAACAGGAAACAAATCAATTTCTGCCCCACTTTTTAAGGGGGGTTGGGGGGATCTTATCAAGATTGACTGTAAATCCTTAAAAAAACAGGAAACAAATCAACTCTTGCCCCCCCTTGGAAAGGGGGGTTGGGGGGATCTTATCAAGATTGACTGTAAATCCTTAAAAAAACAGGAAACAAATCAACTCTTGCCCCCCTTGGAAAGGGGGGTTGGGGGGATCTTATCAAGATTGACTGTAAATCCTTAAAAAAACAGGAAACAAACCAACTCTTGCCCCCCTTGGAAAGGGGGGTTGGGGGGATCTTCACGTACAGCTTCCTAGAGAAATTATATTATCGGCTTAACGTAGTACTATCATTAATATAAGTGCAACACTCTTATTTAATCCGGAATTAACAAAAGCAATGATTAACAATTTTATCAATAACAAAAAGCAACTTTTTGACCGCTGGGCACCAAGCTATGATTGGACATTCCCATCTATTATTTACCAAGCAATTCATAAAAGATTACTCACAAAAATAGAATTACCAACACAAGCAAACGTACTTGATTTAGGCTGTGGTACCGGACGTTTACTAAACCGCTTGGCAACTAATTATCCTGAATTGCGCGGCACAGGATTAGATTTTTCTCCCCAGATGTTGCGGGTAGCTAGACAAAGCAACCGCCATCATCCCCGCTTAATTTATCTTGAGGGAAATGCTGAATCTCTACCCTTTGCCGAAGGTCAATTTGACGCAGTTTTTAACTGTATCAGCTTCTTACACTATCCAGAACCACAACAAGTTTTAAATGAAGTAGCGCGGGTGCTTTCTCCCGGTGGACGTTTCTACTTAGTTGATATCACCTCCAAAAGTGAAACAGCATCTCAACTAATAGCAACCTCCCCCGCCAAAATTAGATTTTACAGCCCAAAAAGCCGGGAAAACCTAGGCGCAGAAGCTGGATTATTCTGTTTAGGTCACTATTATTTATTAGGCCCAGTTTTACTAACTATTTTTGAAAAATAGGAAACCTGGTGTAAGTAAGTCAAGGAGTATTTGTTAATTCCTCAATCAATTGCTCAGGAATTAGAACTCGCGGAGTAACAACAGGGAAATCTTGAGGATTACGGGTAATAATTGCATCTAATTGATTTAATACAGCAGTGGAGTATTGAATAGCATCTTCAAAATCTCTAAAATTAGCTGTGAGAGCCATTGTAATTACAGCCTGATTTACTGTAGCAATTTGACAGAAGGTAACTAACTGATTTAAATAAGTAAGCGTCCAATCTCGACCTCTTGCCCTACGGATAATGTAATACAAATCACTAAAAGTTGAAGCTGAAATATAACCTTCTATTTGCCCTTGTTCAATCTGTGATAAAACTTGCTCGCTAGCATCCCAAAAAGGTTCTCTTTCCAGAGCATCATCAACAATAATATTAGTATCTAGCAAGACTTTCACAGGTTATGTTTCTCCTTTAAATATTCCCATTTGGCTTGTTCTGGATCAAAGTCTGCTGGAACGGGTGGGGCATTTTCAAATAAACCCTCAAATGCTTTTATCCTAGATTTTCTCTTTGGTGTTTCTGGTGCTGGTTCACTTGCTGGGACTTTAGTATTATCAAGCGTCTCAGCAGTTGACCAGACTATCACCTCCACATCTCCGGGGGGTAAATTCACAGGTTCGGTAATTACCAAGTTACCAGATGAGTCAATTTTTCCTTTGAGTTTGTATGCTTGCATAATATTTTTCCTATAACTCTGTTTTTAAATTATCTCGCGTAAGCTCGTCTAAAGCAAAACCTACCTTTACTAACTGTATTTTATCTCTAAATTCAAAGACTCTGTCTCGATTTTACCATTTAATAAACCTCATCGTGACTGCCAATATCAATCAATAAAAGAACCATTTCTAACAACTTTTTATCCTCAGTCAAATTAAAAATAATTCTACAATCATAAGTAACCGAACAAGACCAAAATCCCGCTAAATCTCCTCCTAACTTATGAGACTTCAAAGACGGTGTAAATGGATCATCTGCCAAAAGCCTTAATACCTTAACAATTTGATTTTTTAATCGCGGGTTATTCTTTGTAATCTTCCTAAAAGACCGCTTAAATCCACTACTCCAGACAACTTCCATCATCATCTCCTAGTAAATCAGCAATCAAATCATCAACGCTTCCCCGCGTTGCTGTTCCATCCTTAAAAGCCTGCATCACCTCCTGAGCATTAGCCAAAATTTCAACCCGCCGATTCTCAATTCGTTGCTGTCGAAGAAACTCAAATAAATACTCTCGCTCTTCTGTAGGCAAACTTTCAATAGAATTAATAATTTCTTGTAAAGTCATCATAGAACCTCCTTTAAACTAAATCTTACCTTTGATAACTCTATTTTAATCTCTAAATCCAAAGCCTCAGCCTCTAGCATCTGTGCCACCAAATCCGTAGTTAAAGCCCTCATCCACCACCTCATCAGGAATCCCTAGCGGTATGGGTTTCAATCCCGGTTTTATGCAAATTGAAATTTACCTAAACTTTATATTCATTCGTGAATTAGTATATTCTCCCAGCATTGAGTATAATTTATGATATTAAACGCTGCTACTAAATTTGATGGCAGCCCATTATTAGTACATTGCAAAAAATAAACTAAAAAAGGTAATTACCCGTGTCTGAAGATTCCCAGCGGAATGCTGCTGTCAATGCTGCTGCGACAACCAACATTCACCACGCCAATTTACAGGATTTACCTTTAAGTACAGCACGTAGATTTTATAAAAGTGGAATTCGCCCTGGTGAACCTACAAGAACTAGAGTACAAGCCCAAGAAATGTTAGAGAAGATTCCCCCTTCTCAACGCGCAGGTATAGATAGCCAATCTGCGGCTAGTAATGCCGAACAGTACCTATCTGATAAGCACGCTAGTCACATCAAACCTCACAGCAAAGGAGGTTCTAATAATCCGAACAATATCAAATGGGAGAACGGCAAAGCCAATATTGCTCGTGGTAGTAAAACCATGACTTGGCAAGAGAAAATGAGATTAGATGCCAAATGGCAATTTGACAACCTAACTGGTGCTGTCAAAGCCGGTTTTCAAGCTGCACCTATGGGGGCTGCTGTAGGTGCGTTAACAGCCGCTCCTTTTTCGCTTCTAACTAATGCTCTGCGTGTAGTCCGAGGCGAAATTTCTGCACAGGAAGCGACTACAGCAACGTTAAAAGATACCGTTATCGGTGGTGCAGTTGGGGGTACAACAGCATTTGCAACTGCAACATTAGCAGCAGCTTTTCCACCAATTGGAGTTTTATTAACCACAGTAGCACCTGCATTAGCTGTTGTTGGTGCTGCGGGTATGGTTTCCGAGTTTTTCAAAATCCTCGATGACCATAAACAGGATGTAAGAGTATATTACGAGTCTTTAACTCAGCACGAACTAGCGCATTTGCAAGCAATTGAAAATGAACTGATTTATGAACACAATAAAAATCTAGAATTTTTGGCTGAAGCGGAAGCAATTAATCAAAACATTACAAATCGCCCTATTGCACCAGGTGTAGAAGGGGCTATGCAACGTTTGCGGGAATCAGTCGCTATTGCGAAATCTTTAGGACTCACATCAGCAGATAGTAAGTTATTGCCTGATTCTCAACTTCCTTACCTTCCTCCTCATTCCTAGATAATTAGTCAAAAAATCTATGATTTTTATCCTACCTTTTGTTTTCGGTGCTGTAGGTGTAGCCGTTGGTGCTGTTGCAGGTGCTTTTACTGCTCATGCTGTTGGCGAAAAGGACAGACAAGCAGCCAAACATCACAGACAAGTTGCCAATGAATTAACAGAAAAATACGCAGATTTAGAGAAAAGATATCATAAATTTGCTGATGAAAGCAAAAAGCAGATTAATGATTTAACTCGTCAACACGCATTAAGTGAAATAGAAAAAGACTGTTTGCGTTTAGCAGTGAGATTGCAACAGAGTTTGATTTATCTGATGTGGGAGATTGATAGAGAACCTACAGTAGATGTCTTAAAGCAATTTATAGGAGCAGTAGAACATACAAATAATGTTCTCTCCCGAATCAATGAAGAATTAGTTAGCGTACCTAGTGATTACTATGAACGCAATTTCACCAAAGCTGTTAAATCTACCAGAGAAACAGCAGAATTTCCATCAGATAGACCAAAACAAGAAAAAACTTCCCCAAACAAAAAACCTAATCAGGAGAAACAAGTAATGAAATCCTATTCTCAAGAATTTCAGGATACCTATAACAGAGTTAACTTTACAGGTAACAGACTCTTAAGTTATCTAAAAGAACTGCGTGCGGGAAGACTCAAAGAAGGAGATAGTACCCCAGGATTGCAAAGCGTTGAAGATAGTATTTCAAAAGCTTTGCAAGCCTTAGTTAAACAAAAATATCAGGTAGCTGTAATTGCAGCGATGAACGCAGGTAAGAGTACTTTCCTCAATGCCTTAATTGGTGCAGATGTGTTAGCAACTGACATGGAAGCTTGCACAGTTTTTCGTACAGATATCCGTCCAATTGATGCGGGACAAACACCCAGGCTTTTAGAATATCGACAAAGACAAGAAAATCCTCACATTCTAGCAATCGGTGATGCAGGAGAAATTAAGCATAAGTTTATAGAACGTACAAATCAGATACGAAAAACTCAGAAAAATTCAGATCAAACTATACGCTTTGAATTAGAATATCCCATTGAAGCAATTAGTAAATTGCCATCTCTAGCTGGTTTTACCTTAGTTGATACTCCTGGCCCAAATGATTGGGATGCCGAAAGTTTTGACACAGTAAATTTAAAACAAACTGCTCTAGAAGCACTCCGTACCTGTGATGCTATCTTATTTATTCTGGATTACACATCCTTCCAAGACGATATAAACTTAGAATTGCTTCAAGATTTAATTGAACAGCGTCGGGATTTTTTGTTACAGAATACAGGTCAAATTTATTTTGTGCTTAACAAAGTAGATAGGAAAGAGGAAAGTAATAGACCTATTTCTGATGTTATTGAATCTTTAAGAAAGAGTTTAGTTAAATTTGGCATTCCTGAACCAAACATTTACTCAGCCAGTGCAAGACAAGGGTTGTTATCGAAGCTAATTCTTCAAGAAAAGGCAACTGATAGCGATATTCAAGACTTTAAGATTTTTTATAGTGCTAGATATGCAACTGAAGATGAAGAAGGAAACCAGATTATACCTGCACCGCGTAAAATTGCATCACAAGCTTTAAAAGATAGTGGTATTCCCAAAATTCAAAATACAGTAATTCAAAATATCTCTCAAAATTCAGGATGGAATTTATTGAGTGATGTCTTGGCTGTTTTTAACAAAGCTGCTCAATCTGTAGCTGATACACTGATTACGGAAATTCGCGGATGGGAGTTAGAATTTGCGGAATTACAAAAAAAAATAGAGGCATATAAACAACGTTCTGATTCAGCTAGGAATAAGGTGGCAAATGTAAAAAAGTCTGTAGAATCACAAAAGCGAATATTAGTCACCACCTTTAGCCAAGGAATTAATGAATTTGCAGAAATGGCTAAAAATCGTATAGCAGTAGAAATTGATAAGGTAGCAGAAAATCAATTTAAAAAATCTATTTCTTTATCTAGTAAAGAAAACCAAAACCTTCTCTTAGCTATCTTGAATAAAGTCAGTTCGTTTTTTGAAGATGATTCAAATTCAGACAGATATAAAATCAAGGCTAATAACAAAGAAGATGCTGAGAAAATCGGTAAAATTATTAATGAATACTGCACTCCTATTATCCACAATTTCTGGTTAGACACACAAGACAGACTGGTAAGAGAGGGAACAAAGATTCGTGAGGACTTAGTTAAACAAATTCAACAAGAAATCCAGTCTATCTCTGATGAACTTTCTGAGTTTATTGGTGATGCTTTACAAGTAGAAATTGGTACTAATGCAATTCAGTTTCCTAAGTTTGAATTTTCTGGTATTGATGCCAAGATTCAAGAACAGCAAAAAGTAGTTGTAAAAATTAAGGACGAAGTAAAAACAAAGAGTATTCCCTGTAAACCTGATAAAGTTTATACAGTACAAGTACCTTATGAGGAAAAGGTATTTTACCATGAAATTGATTTAAGACAGATTGCTCAAGGAATTCATAAAAAGATAGATGAGCAAGTGCAGAGAAACCTGAAGTTACTTGAGCGCGTTATTGAAAAACAAGTAGGAGAAGACTTTCGGAAAGGGGAACAGCAAATCAATGATTACATCAATAGATTTCAGGCTGATTTTGACAACTTGCTGATAGAACGGGTAAACAGGGAAGCAGAATCTCATGAGATTGTTTCTACTCTTAAGAGTCAAAAATCTCAAGCGAGTGAATATCTAAATGAATTGATATTTATTAGAGAAATGCTGGATAATTGGAAGCCATCACCTATTAACCGATAGGATGAAATACAATAAAGGGCGGGGAAACCCCGCCCCTACTTTGCGATTTAAAACTGTACCTCATTGATCTGAAAATCGCTATATAATATTTACCTCGTTCCCAGTCTCAGACTGGGAATGCCTTCTAGGAGGTTCTACCTCCCGTTTAAGCGGAAGAACCGTTTTTAATGTATTTCCAAACTAATACCACAGCGAGTAGCTGCCTCTGCTAATCGAGTATCAAGTGTTGCTAATGGTAATTGCAACCTCAAAGCTAATTCTAAATAAGCCGCATCATAAGCTGCTAAACCTTCCTGTCTTGCTAAATTTAGGGTTGCATCTAAGGCTTTAGTATCTGTAGCTGTATCAACTTGAATTAAGAGAGACTGTAACAAAACAATAGCTTGCTCAGATTGTCCTTTGGTCATGCGATTACGTCGTTCAGCTACAACAAGAGTATTAGCAATCTCCAGTGACCAAATTCCTGGTACAAAGGCTTCAGAATCAGGTATTATTGCTAATATCGCGTTAGCATAATCATTATTTTCATCTACCAAACACCAGCTAATTGCTACAGAACAATCTAAAACAAACTGCATTAAAATCTTCTGCCTTCTTCAATCATTTGACGAATTGAGTTTTTATCTAAAGCAACTTCTTGCCGCAGTTGTTGCATTCTATTAATTGCTTCTTGAATTGATTTTTTAGTGGTAGGTTTTCCCCAAGCATTATATTTGGGTAAACTTTCCTCTTTAGATGAAACTTTTATATTATCTAATGGTTGCACAACTAACAGCACTTCTACAGATTTATCTTTAAAATCTGTATGTGTCTGGATTTGTAATATCCCATCTGCACCAATATGTGTCAGCAATTTTATAGTTTCCATTTCTCACCATGCGGATAGATAATTTCAGCTTTTTATAAACTCTATCAATCGAGGACTTGTTTCTACCATCATCTTAACGTTTATTATATATTTTAAATAACTGCAATAGCATTAACACTTAACTATACAAAAAATTAACCTGTTTTAACGGGTTAAATTCCTATTTCCTATGGAACACTGCGCTTATCGACCACAGGAGATAGAGAGGGCTGAAGCCCTCACTACAAACTTTTAACGCTACTTTGAGAATCAATTAGGATTTGTAACGGCTTGTGAAAGAGTGCGTAGTTTTGTCTCAAATACTGTAGTTATAAACTTGCATGGGCACTTTAAGGATACTTCTATTGCCCCCGAATACAATGACAGCCACTTTATCCGGTTATCAACTCCTTGAAACCCTTCACTCCGGTAGTAAAACCGTCATTTATCGTGGACGGAGAGAAACCGATAACGCTTCTGTCGTGATCAAAACTCTGCTGTGCGAACATCCACCCCTAGAAGATGTGGCTCGACTGCGCCACGAATATCAAATCATTGAGCCGCTGCGAATTCCAGGCATTGTTAAACCTTATGAGTTAAAGAATTATCAGCATGGTCTGGCTTTGGTTTTGGAATACGTTCCCGGTTACTTGCTCAAGGAAGTGATTGCAACTCAAGCAACTACATTGATTACTTTTCTCAAGGTGGCGATTAATCTGGCGCACACCTTAGGAGAGTTGCACGCCCAAAAGATTATACATAAAGATATTAAGCCACACAATATTTTAATTAATCCTGAATCTGGGGAAGTTAAACTGATTGACTTCAGTATTTCCTCGCGCCTTGATCAAGAAAATTCAACCTTGAGCAATCCTAATTTGCTCGAAGGTACTCTTGCTTATATGTCACCTGAGCAAACGGGTAGAATGAACCGGGTATGCGACTATCGCACCGACTTTTATTCTTTGGGTGTCACCTTGTATGAAATGCTGACGGGTACTTTGCCGTTTCATGCTGCTGACCCGATGGAGTTGATTCACTGTCACATTGCCAAAATGCCAGCCGCACCCTGTCAAGAAACCGTGTGTCGTGTTCTGGGAGAAGTGCCAGAGGCGATTAGTGCGATTATTTTGAAGTTGTTAGCAAAAACAGCAGAGGAGCGGTATCAAAGCGCTTGGGGACTGAAAGCGGATTTAGAGGAATGCTTGTTTCAGCTGCAAGTGACTGGCAAGATTGAAAACTTTGTGCCGGGAAGACGGGACAAATCTGGGCATTTTTTGATTCCGCAAACTCTGTACGGACGCAAGGCAGAAGTAACAACTTTGATGACTGCCTTTGAGGGTGTGGCAGGTGGTAGCAGCGAAATGATGCTCGTCTCTGGTTATTCAGGGATTGGCAAAACAAGCGTTGTGAATGAAGTTCATAAACCGATTGTGGGCGCAAGGGGTTATTTCATTACAGGCAAGTTTGACCAGTTCAAGCGCAATATTCCCTATGCGTCGTTGATTCAGGCGTTCCAATCTTTGATTCAGCAATTGCTCACCGAAAGTGCTGCCCAAATCCAAGGGTGGAAAGAGAAACTGTTAACTGCGTTGGGGGAGAATGGGCAGGTCATTATCGATGTGATTCCGGAAATCGAACTAATTATTGGTACTCAGCCACCTGTAACACAACTGGGGGCGACAGAATCTCAAAATCGCTTCAATCGCGTCTTTGGGCAATTCATTGGGGTATTCACGACGCAAGATCATCCGCTGGTTGTTTTCTTGGATGACTTACAGTGGGCTGATTTGGCATCGCTGAACTTAATTGAGTTATTGATGACGGATTGCGATGGGCTACGCCCCGCTGTTCGCGATCGCACTCCGCACAGCACCAAAGGCGATGGACTACGCCCCGCTGTTCGCGATCGCACTCCGCACAGCACCAAAGGCGATGGGCTACGCCCCGCTGTTCGCGATGCCTACGGCGGCAAGCTACGCAACTATTTACTGTTAATCGGCGCATATCGCGATAACGAAGTTTCGCCCACCCATCCACTCATGCTCAGTTTAGACAAGATCCAAGCAGCAGGTGCGGTGGTGAATAACATCGTTTTAGCACCGTTGCAGTTAACGGATGTGGCAGCGTTAGTTGGCGATACGTTGAATGACACAGAATGCACAAAACCCCTAGCAGAGTTACTGTTCCACAAAACTGGGGGGAATCCGTTCTTCTTAACGCAACTGCTGAAAACCCTGCATCAAGAAGACTTGTTAACCTATGACTTCGAGTCTGGAATGTGGCAGTGGGATATTAAACATATTCAAGCGATCGGCATTAGCGACCTGAATGTGGTTGAATTAATGGCGAGAAATATTCGCAAACTCTCACTCCAGACGCAAAAAGTCCTGAAACTGGCGGCTTGTATTGGCAACACCTTTAACTTAGATGTATTAGCGATCGTCAACGAAGCATCTTCCCTCACAACTGCGGCACAATTGTGGTCAGCGCTGCAAGCTGGGTTAATTTTGCCCTTAACTCATGACTACAAAATTCCCTTAGTGTTTAGTCAAGAGGAATCTGGCGGAATTGCTTTAACTGACATCAAGGTTGACTACAAGTTTTTACACGACAGAGTGCAGCAAGCAGCGTATTCTCTGATTCCCGATGAACAAAAGAAAGTAACGCATCTGAAAATTGGTCAATTATTGCTGCAAAATACTACACCAGAAGAACGCAAAGAAAATATATTTGCTTTAATTAATCAACTCAATTACGGTACTGAATTACTAATATCTGAAACAGAAAAATATGAACTTGCACAACTCAATCTCATCGCAGGTCAGAGAGCGAAAGCAGCCACAGCACACGATTCCGCTGTTAAATATTTGCAAGTGGGTTTAGGACTTTTAGCAGCAGATAGCTGGAATTGTCAATATGAACTGACATTATCACTGCACTCAGAAGCAGCAGAGGCAGCTTTTTTGAGCGGTGATTTTGCAGGAATGCAAAGATTCGTTGAAATAGTCCAAAACCACGCTAAAACGCTGCTGGACAAAGTGAAAGTGGATGAAGTCCAGATACAAGCTTATATAGGGCAGAACAGACTATTAGAAGCGGTTAATATAGGGCTACAAGCTTTAAAACTGTTAGGGGTGGAGTTTCCCCAAGAGCCAAACCTGTCAGATATTGGGCAGGCACTAGGGGAAACTGCGGCAATTTTGAGTGGAACACAAATTGAGGATTTAGTTGACCTGCCTCAAATGACCGATCCCTATAAATTAGCAGCCATGAGACTGATATCAAGTATCTTTGCTCCTGCATACATGGCTGCGCCAGAACTGGTGCCTTTGACGGTGTGCAAACAAGTAAATTTATCCGTCCAATATGGTAATGCTTCCGTATCTGCGTTTGCTTACGCCAATTATGGTCTTCTTTTGTGCGGAGTTGTGGGAGATATTGATTCAGGTTATCAGTTCGGTCAATTGGCTTTAGCTTTAGTGTCAAAGTTAAATGCTCAAGAAATCAAAGCCAAGACACTCCTGATAGTAAATATATTTATCCGACCTTGGAAAGATCATCTGAGAGAAACCTTAGAACCTTTAGGGTCAGTTTACTCTAGCGGAATGGAGACAGGTGATTTAGAATTTGCTGCCTATGGTCTACTAATGTACTCCTGTTTCGCTTACTTTAGCGGCAAAGAACTGACTGTCCTGGAAAGAGAGATGGCAATCAATAGAGATGCTATTCATAAAATCAACCAAGAAACACCGCTTCATTATCTAGAAACCTATCGGCAGGCTACATTAAATCTGCTCGGAAAAAATGAAAATCCCTGTTTTATAAAGGGTGAAGCCTGCGATGAGCAGATTGCGTTCATATTGCACGAGCAAGCGAAGGATAGATTGGGAGTTGCCTACATATATTGGCACAAACTTTTACTTAGTTACTGGTTTGAAAATTACTCAGAAGCGATTGAAAATACTGTTATAGCAGAGAAGTATTTAGACGTAGTGGTGGGATTGCCCCTTGTTCCTCTATTCCATGTTTACGATTCTTTAGTACGGCTAGCGGTGTATCCCAATAGCCAAGAGTCAGAGCAAAATGCAATTCTTGATCGCGTCCAAGCTAATCAAGAAAAAATGCAAAAATGGGCGCATTATGCCCCAATGAATCATTTACACAAATTCTATCTAGTAGAGGCTGAACGGCATCGGGTTTTAGGGGAAAAAGTAGAAGCGATGGAGATGTACGATCGCGCGATCGCCCTGGCCAAAGAAAACGAGTACATCCACGAACAAGCACTGGCCCTCGAACTCGCCGCTAAATTCTATCTGTCATGGGGTAAAGTGGCGATCGCACAAACCTACATGACAGATGCCTACTATGCCTATAGCGATTGGGGTGCTGTTGCTAAAGTCAAAGATTTAGAAGCACGCTATCCGCAATTGATTATGCGGGCAAACACAGAAAAGTTAGAAACGAATTACCGGCAAACTATTCAAACAAACTCCACAACCACCGGAGACTCTCACATTCTCGATTTGATGACAGTGATGAAAGCTTCACAGGTGCTGTCAGAAGAAATAGTGCTGAGTCTCCTGCTCGAAAAAATGATGAAAATTGTCATCGAAAATGCAGGCGCTCAACAAGGTTACTTTATTGCCAAGCATAAAAATCAATGGATGTTAGAAGCGGCGGGAATGCTTGAAGGTCAGGAGGTTAGCGTTGTTGTTAACCCAGCGGATAAACCTGATTTACCCTTACTCCCAGTTGCCTTATTCAATTATGTCGAAAGAACTAGAAAGAATCTGGTTTTAGACAATGCTGTTAAAGACCCGCGCTTTGCGGCTGATGCTTATATCACCACTCACCAATCCAAATCGATTTTGTGTCTACCGCTAATTCACTCTCTTCAGTTTACTGGTATTCTTTACCTGGAAAATAATCTTATTCCTGGTGCCTTTACCCCCGACCGAGTGAAGGTACTGGCTCTGTTAAGCGCCCAAATTTCGATTGCGATTGACAACGCCCGTCTCTACACCAATCTGCAAACTTACTCGCAACAACTGGAAGCCAAATCACAAGAACTCGAAGCTAAAAACGAAGCTTTCCAAGCATCCGAAACGCGATCGCGAGAAAAAGCCGAAGAACTCGCACAATACCTGCACAAACTACAACAAACCCAGGCTCAACTTGTGCAGACCGAGAAAATGTCAAGCTTAGGGCAACTGGTGGCAGGTGTTGCCCACGAAATCAACAATCCGGTCAATTTTATCTTTGGCAACCTCACCCATGCTAACGACTATACCCAAGATGTCCTGGGACTGCTGGAACTTTACCAGAAACATTACCCAACTCCCCATCCAGAGATTCAGGAAGAAGCCGAGGCAATTGATCTAGAATTCTTGCTAGAAGACCTACCTAAGCTACTGTCCTCCATGCGGGTTGGGGCAGACCGAATTCGCCAAATTGTCGCTTCCCTGCGAAACTTTTCACGCATGGACGAAGCCGAGATCAAAGCCGTGAATATTCATGACGGCATTGACAGTAGCCTCATGATTCTGCAACATCGCTTCAAAGCAAAGTCAGACCGTCCCGGTATTGAGGTGATCACAAACTACGGCAACCTGCCCCAAGTGGAATGCTATGCAGGACAACTGAATCAAGTGTTTATGAATGTATTGAGTAATGCCATCGATGCTTTAGAGGAGTCATTAATCAACAATCCAGGACAAATTGCTACCCCAAGCATTAGCATTAACACTGAACAAGTTGATAATGATCAAGTCGAAATCCGCATCGCAGATAATGGTTCTGGTATGCCAGAGTCTGTTCAGCAAAGCTTGTTCAATCCTTTCTTCACTACAAAACCTGTGGGCAAAGGTACAGGTATGGGCTTGTCGATTAGCTACCAGATTGTCACAGAAAAACATGGTGGTTCACTCTCTTGCACCTCAAAACCCGGAGAAGGAACGGAGTTTATCATCCGTATTCCTGTTTCTCAGTTCAGCAGCGACGAGAAAAAGTGAGATCAAACCAAAAAAAAGCGTGCCGCAGGTATCGCATTCCTGACAACCTTTAGCCAAAATATGCTTCGGGTATTTTTGAGTTAGCCACTTTTTCTGTTAACCAACTATACAAATCTGCTAACCCCTCACCAGTGGTTGCGGAAACCTGAAAAATCTGAATTTGCGGGTTTACTTGTCGGGCATATTCAATGCAGCGTTGTACATCAAATTGCACATAAGGCAGCAAATCAATTTTGGTGAGAATCATTATCTCACTCGCGCGAAACATATGGGGATATTTGATTGGTTTATCTTCTCCCTCGGTGACTGAGAGAATTACCACCTTTGCCTGTTCGCCTAAATCAAATAAAGCGGGACAAACTAAATTACCCACATTTTCAATCATCACTATTGAATTCAATGGTGGATTTAGTTGCTGTAAACCTCTTTCTATCATTGATGCATCTAAATGGCAGCCTGTACCTGTGTTGATTTGCACAACTTTACAGCCTGTTGCTTTGATTTTTTGGGCATCGTTAGTTGTTTCTTGGTCGCCTTCAATTACACTGATAGACAACTGATGTTTTAAATCGTTGATAATGCGAGTTAACAAGGTTGTTTTTCCAGCACCAGGAGAACTCATTAAGTTTAAAGCGAGTATATTTCGACCTTTGAACCATCCCCGATTTTGGGCAGCTAATAGGTTATTTTTGGCTAAAATATTCTGTTCTAAAGATATGGTTGTATTATGTATTTTGGCGTGAATTTGTGATTCTGGGCTGTGGGAATGGGTGATAACTGTTCCATCAGCTAAGGTGTGGGTATGATGGTTGTGTTCAATTTCGCTTTTTTCTAAATTGGTGATTTTGGCTTCGGCATCATCGGCACAACCGCAGGTTACACACATATTTCTTCTATTTCTATTTCTTTAATTTTTAGTTCTTCGCCGGCTATTAAGTCTAGTTGCACGCTACCACAGTTACAAGTTCCAAAGGGTTTTTCTAAAGGAATTTCTGTGCCGCATTGGCGACATTTTGCTAAACCGGGAATTTCTCTAATTTCTAATTTGGCACTTTCGAGAATGGTTCCTTTAGCGCAAATGTCAAAGCAAAATAATATGGCATCGGGCATGATGGCTGAAAGTTTGCCAATTTCTAATAGTACTCTCTGCACTTTTCGGTTTTTGGCTTGTTCGGTGACAATGGCTATTATGTTTTGGGTGATTCCTAGTTCGTGCATATTTATTCCTTTAACGAACCGCAGAGGCGCAGAGGGCGCAGAGGGAAGAGAGGAGGAGTGAGGAGATGAGGGTGTATTAACAAATTCGGGGTAGTTGGTCTCCTACTAGCATATCAACTATGCGTTCGGCGTTAAAGGGGGTTTTTAATAATACGATTCCTTGGGGTGAGGGGATGGCTTTGCCAATAATACAGGCGTGTTTTCCGGCGGGGTGGGATTTCATGGCTGATAAAACTTTGTTGGCATTTTCGGCGCTTACTGCTATGACTAATTTGCCTTCGTTTGCTAAATATAGGGGGTCTAAACCGAGAATTTCACAAATTCCTTTTACTTCTTCTCGTACTGGGATGGTCTGTTCATCTAGGCTAATTCCGATGTTGGAACTAATGGCAAATTCATTTAAGACTGTGGCTAATCCGCCGCGTGTGGCGTCTCGCATGGCATGAATTTGAGGACAGGCTTTGAGAATGGTTTCTACTAATTCATGTAATGGCTGGCAGTCACTTTCTATATTGGTTTCTAGTGCTAATTCTCCACGGGCAATTAAAATTGCTGCTCCATGATTTCCTATTTCACCGTTGACAATTATCGCATCTCCGGGTTGAATGTTGGTCGCAGAAATGGCGATTCCTGCGGGAATAATACCAATCCCAGCGGTGTTAATAAATATTTTGTCGGCGGCACCACGATGGACAACTTTTGTGTCTCCTGTGACAATTTGCACGCCAGCTTTTTGGGCGGCGGCTTTCATGCTTGCAGCTACACGCCGCAAAATTTCTACAGGTAATCCTTCTTCTAAAATGACGCTACAAGTGAGATATAAGGGTTTGGCACCACTAACTGCTAAGTCATTAATGGTGCCATTTACGGCTAGTTCTCCGATATCAGAACCTGGGAAAAATAACGGGTCTACTACATAAGAATCTGTGGTAAAAGCTAGTCTGTCTCCATGTTGCAAGAGATTGGCTAAGTTGAAGGTGGCTTGGTCTTCTAATTGGGAGAGAATCGGATTATCAAAACTCTTGACAAAAATATCATCTATTAAATCGCGCATGGCTTTACCACCACTACCATGTGCAAGGGTGATATGGCTATCTCTCACTTTTCCTTGGCGTCGGCGGATTTGTTCGATTTTGTCAAATAGGGGATTTTGGGCTGATTTATTCATCTTGAAAATTAATTTATTTTTTAATTGTTAATTTTTAATTTTGAATTGTTTAAGTTCTCTTGGCTATGGTTGAAAGTCGCCCGTATTTGTAATAAGCTGCACAAGCACCTTCGGAAGATACCATGCAAGTCCCAATGGGGGTTTCGGGGGTGCAAGCTGTACCAAATACTTTGCATTCCCAAGGTTTGAGAACTCCTTTGAGAATTTCGCCGCATTTACAAGCTTTATGGTCGGCGACTTTTAAGTTAGGTATGGTAAATTTAATTTCTGCGTCAAATTGGGCATATTCAGCCCGAATTTTTAAGCCGGAGTTGGGTATTTCTCCTAAACCTCGCCAATCAAAGTTTTCTCGCACTGCAAAAACTTGGTTCATGGCTTCTAGGGCTAAGGTGTTTCCGTTTGTTTGTACTAGGCGGTTATATTGGTTCTCGACTTGACAACGATTTTCTACTAGCTGCTTTAACAGCATCCAAATTGATTGGAATATATCTAATGGTTCAAAGCCAGAAACGACTATTGGTTTATGATATTTTTGAGAAATAAACTGGTATGGTTCGGTGCCAATTACCATGCTGACATGACCGGGTCCGACAAATCCATCTAACTGTAAGTCTGGGTTTTCTAGCAGTGCTTTGAGGGCGGGTATCACGAGGACGTGATTGGAAAACATACTAAAGTTAGAAATTTTTTCGGCTGCTGCTTGCAGAATGGTGAGGGCGGTGCTGGGGGCGGTGGTTTCAAAGCCTAGGGCGAAGAATACTACTTCTCTGTCGGGGTTGTCTCTCGCGATTTGCAGGCTGTCTAGGGGTGAGTACACCATGCGGATGTCTGCGCCTGTGGCCCTGGCTTGTAGTAGGCTGGTTTGGGAACCGGGAACTCTCATGGCGTCGCCAAAGGTGGTAAAAATGATGTTAGGATTTTGTGAGATGGCGATCGCATCATCGATTCTTCCTTTGGGCATGACGCATACCGGACACCCAGGCCCATGAATCAATTCGACGCTGTTGGGTAAGATTTCTTCTATGCCATATTTGAATATGGAATGGGTATGTCCTCCGCATACTTCCATTATTTTGAGATGTTTTCCTAGCTGTTGGCTGAGTTTTTCGATTTCTCGGCGTAGGGCTTCGGCTTTTTCTGGTTGGCGAAATTCATCTACGTATTTCATGGGTTGGGAATTTTTTAACGAACCGTGAAGGCGCAAAGGGCGCGAAGGAAGAAGGAAGAAGGAAGAAGAAGGAAGAAATTATTGAATTTTGAATTTTGAATTTTGAATTTTGAATTTTGAATTTTGAATTCATATTTGTGAGTCTGCAATTTCTTGCAATAGTTTTAATGTTTCGGCGGCTTCTTGTTGGTTAATTCGATTCATGGCAAAGCCGACGTGAACTAATACCCATTCTCCTATACAGGTTTCGGGGGGATGTTGTTCGTCAACGATGCAGGCTATGTTTATTTGGCGTTTGACTCCACTAATGTTGACTATGGCTAGTTTGTTTTCGGGGTTGGTGATTTCAATAATTTGTCCGGGAATTCCTAAGCACATTTTTATTTTCCTTTTTTAAGAGATACGAACCGCAGAGGCGCAGAGAAGCCAGTGCGTTGCGGAGCCAGTTGCGTGGGCGGGTTTCCCGACTTGAGCAAACTGGCGTGGGGTTCCCCCCGTTGTAGCAACTGGCACGACACAGAGAAAATACTAAGAAGCAATTGATTGGGCAGATGCAATAACGGCTTGTCCTAGTGATAATCCGCCGTCGTTACTAGGGACTAAGCTGTGTGTGAGTACGGTAATTTCTAATGTTTGTAGGCGTTTGGTAACTTGTTCTAATAAAATCCGATTTTGAAATACTCCTCCTGTTAAGATGATTTGATTAATCAGGTTTTCTTGGGAAAGTTTCTTAACTATCTCTACAATGGCATTGGCTAAACTTTTATGGAATTTTGCCGCTATGATTGCTTGAGGTGTTTGCTGCTGTAAGTCATTAAGCAAGGCTTGCCACATCGGGGCAGGGTCTATACAATAAATACTATCTAAAATGTCTAAGTTAAAAGGATAATTTAGCGTTTCTTCAACTTTATTTAAGCGGTTAACATCGACTAAGGCTTCCATTGCAATCGCTGCTTGTCCTTCATAGCTACATTCTTCTCGACAAATACCGATTGCTGCTGCTACTGCATCGAATAACCTCCCCACTGAGGAAGCTGGAGGTGAATTAATACTTTTTTCTATCAGTTGATTAAGTAGTTTTAGTGGTTTTTTTTCTAAAAATTTTAATATTTCTAAATTACTGTGTTTTTCTGTTAATTCTTCCCAATTAAACGCGGATATTAATTGGGCATAGGTATTCCGCCACGGCTGATAAATTGCTTGTTCTCCACCTATCATTGCTACTGGTTTAAATGTTGCTAGTCGCTGAAACTTCCGGTAATCAGCTAACAAAAATTCTCCGCCCCAAATTGTGCCATCTTCACCATAGCCTAATCCATCGAAAGCGATTCCTAAAACTGGGGCTGAATTTAAAGGAATACCGTTTTCTGCCATGCAGGCTGCTATGTGGGCGTGATGATGTTGAATAGAATAAAGTTTGATTTGATTGGCGGTTGCAAGTTCTTTACCAAGTTTGCTTGAAAGATATTCGGGGTGTTTATCTATGGCAATAATTTCTGGTTGATGTTCAAATAAGTTTAAGTATAATTTAAGTGTTTCTTCATAAGCATTGAAAGCCGCCGCATTTTCTAAATCTCCTAAATGTTGAGAAAGAATTGCTTCACCTTCTCGCAATAAACAAAAGGTATTTTTTAACTCACTACCCATTGCTAAAATTGGCGGTATATTTTCAAATCCTGGCGGTAAACTAATCGGTGCTGGTGCGTATCCTCTAGCGCGGCGAATTGTTTGCACTTTATCACCAACAACGCGCACTACTGAATCATCTACCCGGTTAACAATCTCCCGATTATGCAAGAGAAAATAATCCGCAATTTTATTTAACTTTTCTCGCGCTTCTTGATTATCAATACATTGCGGTTCATCAGCAATATTGCCACTGGTTAAAACTATCGGGCGATTCATCCGCCTGAGAATTAAATGATGTAAAGGCGTATAAGGTAGCATAAACCCAAGGGTATTTTGCCCTGGTGCAACGGATGCGGCAATTATAAAATTTTTCTGATCTAATCCCCGTAGAACAGGCGTCTCGCCTGTTCTTATCTTATCTAATAAAACAATCGGCGCAGCCGAACTAGCTAATAATTCTTTTTCCTTACTATTAACAGTACAATATTCTTGAATTACTTCTATATCTCTCGCCATTAAAGCAAAGGGTTTGTCATAACGCTTTTTCCGTTGACGCAGTTTTTGCACGGCTGTTTCTTGCGTCGCATCGCAAGCTAAATGAATCCCACTTAAACCCTTAATGGCGACGATTTCACCTTTTTGTAACAGAGTACAAACGGCATCAACATCATCTAACATAGAGAACATAGAAGCGGTAACAGTTTTACCATCAGCACGTTCTAACCAAGCTTGAGGTCCGCAAATATGACAGGCTATAGGTTGGGCATGAAAGCGGCGATTTTCTACATCATTATATGCTTTCTCGCATTCAGGACACATAGCAAAAGCTGCCATGCTGGTATTTTGTCTGTCGTAAGGAACGGCACGAATAATGCTTAGACGAGGGCCGCAATGAGTGCAGTTGGTAAAGGGGTAACGATAAAATCTACTAAAAGGATCAAAAATTTCTTGTTGACATTCTAGACAAGTGGCAGCATCAGGGGTAATTTCTGTTTTGATGGCGTTGCTAACACTATGAGAAATTACAAAATCATCAAAGTTGAATTCACCTGTATAGGGAATGCGCGTTAGTTGATTAATTTTGGCTAAAGGTGGGCATTCTTGTTTTAATCTGGTGACAAATTCTGTTAAGGCTGTCTCACTCCCAGATACCCGAATTAAAACTCCTTGTCCATCATTACAAACGTCTCCATACAACCCGCAAGCTTTAGCGAGACGATAGACGGTGGGGCGAAAGCCTACTCCTTGAACTGTGCCGCGAACTCTAATTTGTTCTATTGCCATATAGCAGTTTTATCTGAGTTATGAAAATCATTTTTATAACCATAGATTTTTTGATGCGTCAGGGGACGCATCCTACCCATACATAGCTTTTTTCGTCAAGGCGTAAGTCATAAAATCATTTAGTAGGGTTGCTATGGTTAAATTTGCAAATCAAAATTCGATTGTTTCCAGAATCAGCTATTACCGCTGTTTCTCCACAAATTTTGATGCCATAACACCAATTTAAACTTTCTCGCGTTGGTAGCCCAAAGTGACGATTTTCATTCTTACTTTGAAAATCCTTTTGTCCAACGATAGCATCTGCTACTTTACATTGTAGTGATAAAATCGATTCTGGTTTTTTCCATCCTAGCAAGCGCGAGTTAGCTGTATCTGCAACTACCAACCAATCATCTGTAACTCCTACACCATAAGGCATACTCAAACTGCTAGCGTTGGGGTAGTAGCCTCCTTGATTCATTTCTACAACATCAAAGTTTTTTTGTCCCAAAACTACTGCACAAGGGGCGTTATTTTCTGTCGGCATTCCTTGCCAAATCATCACGCGGTGATTACCGGCATCGGTGACAACGAGATTTTCTCCCCAAAAGGCAATATCATGACACCAACGCATACTCGCTGCTGAGGCAGAATTGCCGCCGTTTTCATTGCGAGATACCATGTCTGGTTGTCCCAAAACTAAATCAGCAGGTTGACCGTTTTCTGTTGGTAATTGCTGCCAAATCAACACCCGGCGATTTCCTGTATCAGCAACAAATAGCCGTCCTTGATGATAGAAAACTCCATAAGGCCAGTGCATTGTATTGGCAGATGCTTGTTGAGTTCCCCGGTTTGGTTCGTTCTCAATAAAATTAGCTTGTCCTAATACTAAATCTGCGGGAACATTACTATCTTCTGGTAAGTTTTTCCAAATTAAAATCCGATGATTCCAAGCATCTGCCACTGCTAATCCTGTTCCACAAGCACAAATTCCTGTGGGTACACTCAAGGTTGTTCTTCCCGGTGTGCTTTTAGCATTTTGTCCTTCAGAATTAAAGTCAGGTTGTCCAATTACCCAATCAGCAGGTTGACTATCTGTGGTGGGTAAATTTCGCCATCCTAATAAGCGATGATGTCCCGTATCTGACACCCACAATGGCCCAGATTCAGATAGCAAACAAGCACCACGGGGGCCAAACATTGTTGTGGAACTTGGTAATATGGGTATGGCTAATTGTTCGGGTTCAATAATATTGCCTAAAATCACCTCTGCACCTTGAGGTGAGAGGGGAAAATTTGGGGAAGCTTCTCTAAATTGTTGCTGCAATTTTGGTGTGGAATTAATTTTGATAAAGGTGTATAGCAATCCTAAATAAATCGTGAAAATTTCTCTTTCTTTATTCTCTCTGTGTCCTCTGCGCCTCTGCGGTTGGTTAAAAAAATATTTTCATAAAGCGGTTCTCGTTTGGATGCAATAAACACTGACCTCTCCCCTACCCCTCCCCTACAAGGAGAGGGGAAATAGTCTCTACATTCGCAGAGAAGGGGGTGAGATTTCTGGTGTTTTAATTGATTTGACTAAGAACTGCTATATTACCCGCAGTTGAGTTAGATTATTGTTGCATTTGTACAAAAACGTTATCACCTTTAATTCGTACCTGATATGATTGGAGAGAAACGTCAGGGGCGGTTACACATTCGCCAGTTTCTAACTTATACTGGAATCCGTGGGAGGGACAGGTAAGAATTGCGTTTTCTACCTTACCCGCATCTAGGGGATAACCTAAATGAATACAGGCATTATAGTAACAGGTAATGTTTTCACCTTGACGGTGTAAAATCAGGGATTTATCAGCAATTTGTACTGCTAATACGCTAGATTCGGTAATTTGCTCAACGGTAGCCACTTTCACCCAATAGGTTGCTTTCGTTGGGGCAAATGGACTTGTTAAATTAGCATTGCTTTGATTAACAGTAGGGCTATTATTGACCGCAATTACTTTGGTAATTTCTGGACAATGATTTTTAATTGCTTGTTCAATTCCTTGAGATAAAGTTAAGGTAGAAGCTGGACAACTACTGCAAGTGCCGATTAATCTAACTTCGACCGTATCAGGTGGTTTAATAGCTACTATTTCTACATCCCCATGATGGCTTTGTAAGCCGGGGCGGACTTCTGCGAGGGCTGTTTGAATACGTTCTATCAGGGGTGGTTTTGGTGGTTTGACTAATTCGTGATAAAGCAGGACTGCATATACTAATTCATCAGTTACAGCATGACGCAAAGCTGACATTGATTCTTGCTTGAGGCTTTTAATCAAACGCGTCAAGGCTGCTTTGTGTAAGGCTTCAATTGCTCGTTTTAGTCCGACAACTACACAACGCTGGCTTTCATCCCATTCGGATACAATTGCCTCAAAGCGATTTATTTCTTGAACTAATTCTTCTAATGTAGCTGTGTGTTGAATGAGGTTCACCATTAGTTATTAATCAAACTTGAATGTTGGCGATGAATAGACTTATTGCAAAAATAAATTTTTATTATTTAAAACCTCAGATAAACAGTGATGTGGAAGAGTGTTCCATAAAAACATCCCAAACATTTGTAGAACAGGCGTCTCGCCTGTTTAGAGAAGGCAAGATGCCCCACGGGATGAATTTATTTGATTTTGTGGATTACTCTCGTATTTTTCTGTGGGTGAGCAAAAAGAAGATCCCCCCAACCCCCCTTAGAAAGGGGGGCTTAATTTTTTATTAAAAAGGGGGCAAGCTGTGGGGAAGTGAGTTTTAACTGAGAAGTATTGCACCAATAAACACTGATAATTTATCTGTGTTTATCTGTGGTTTTATTTTCATGAAATTGAATGAATGCAAATTGAATACAACCGTTAAACACTCAACTCACTACTTATTTCATTTTGAAATCCTTGAGGAGAAAAGGCATAGCTGCACCTGTGACTAAGCTAGATACTGTGATTGGTATCCATAAGGGAATTGGCGCTTGTGCTAGTGAGACTAATAGTAGGGAACCTATGCTAAAACCAATGGCGGTTTGACGGACAAAATATAAGGGGTCGCGTAGTAGCTTTCCTTTAAGAAATAACTTCGCGGAGAACCACCCAATTTCTAACATGATTCCTCCTAGAAATTTGTCAATAAATTTAGCACAGTTAGCCCAAATATAACGGCGGGAATAACGCCAGCGGGAGCAAATAAGCTCCCAAGCATGGCGGCGAATTGATAACCTATATCTTTGCCAGCTAATAGCATTCCGCCAATAGCGCCACCAATCATTGATAAGGCTATGGCTATAACTACCCATGCACATTCTGTGGCTAGGTTCAGTTCACCAGATGCTAAAGTTGTGAGAAAATCTTTTAATTCCAAGCTGGTCAAAATCTGGCTCATTTTGGATGATACTCCCCATCTAGTCTAAAGTAAGCAATTATGGCTGCTACTTACCGTTACCAATGAGCTATTTCTGCCTCAATTTCTTGCAAAGCTTGGGCGACAACTTCTGCTTGTTTTATCTGTTGCTGTTGGGTGAAGATTTCCCTGGCTTGTTGACAGTAAGTACGGGCTTGCAAGAGATTTTGCAGATTACCAGCTTCTGGTTTTTCTGGGTCGTCGGGTAAGTTGAATAAGGCGTTGGCTTTGTTAGAAATTGTGTTAGCGTATTCTAGGGGTGTATCTTTGGGGTTACGCACTTTCAGGGCTTCGTCATAAGCAGCGATCGCACGCAGGTTGTTTTCTAGGGGATGGGAACTCACTAGATATTGCAATGCATTACCCAGGTTGTTCTGCAACATCGCATATTCTCTGGGGTGATCAATCAGCTGTATATGCTTCAGGGCTACTTCAAATGACTGCACAGCTAACCCTTGACGCAAGTATTCCCGTTCTGATGCTAGGGGCATGGACAGGTAGGCGATCGCAATATTGTTGTACAAAATCGCGTATTCCTGGGGGTAATCTTGCCAGGTAAACACCCGCAAAGCCTCATGATACGCTTGGATGCTGTCTACAATCCGCGCCAAATTGAACTGTACCAACGACTGTAACACCAACCCCATATTCATCTGGGCTTCTGCTACTTCCACAGGCGTTGCTAACTGTTGTAAAATCGGCAACGCTTCCTCATAACCAATTTTCGCTTGCAGCAGCAGTTGCGGCCCGTTATCGGGAATCGTCTGTAATGTCCCCGCCATCCCCGCCTGGGCGCGGGCTTTTAGCAAGGGATATTCATCACCACACATTTCATAGGCCCGGTAAAACAAGGAAACTGCGTTCCGCAAGTCTTGGGCGGTTTCTGGCTTTTTTTGAAAGCCTTGGCCCATCTCGATCAGCATCTGGATTTTTTCTGCTGTCGTTGCTGACTCCGATGCGATCGCGGCCACAGCAGCCTTGACGCCTGAATCTGTAATGCTAGGGGTCATAATTAGCGGCCGGTTGGGGAATCGAGTCTGTCAACGCCCACAAGTCAGGGCGATAGATAGCAAACCGATTTACGCAGATTTTGAGTTTCCTCTTAATTCCCCAATCTCAAATCTTCCCATCTTTTTTTTAATTCCCTAAGGAAATAAAATCCGGGAAGCCACAGTTTTAATCACCAGGCATTTTTACCAGAGGTCTAATAAATGCTCCTTGGATTTGATGAATCAAGTTTTATAACTATACGGCACTCTATCTAAAAATATCTAGAGGGAAAATACCAATATTAAAGATAGTTTAAAGTTATTTAAAACTTTATGAAAAGTTCTTTGTATCAACGCCCAACAAAATTAACAAGATCCCCGACTTCTTAGAGAAGTCGGGGATCTGCAATTCATACTTTTTGAGAAAAGTCTGCTATTAACTTAACTTTTATATAAAATTATTAATTAAAAATGAATGTAATTGAGTGATTATAAATTCTTGATTAATAAGAATCAAGTGAATCAAAAAATACGTTATTTTAAAATAATAAATATTGATAGACGGGTGAGACTCTACAAGCCTGAATCACCTAGATCATGCATGGTAAACAATACAAAAACACTTAGCCGATGACTAATGTACTATGGCTACAAGGTGGTGCTTGTTCTGGTAACACCATGTCATTTCTTAACGCCGAAGAACCGACAGTTTGTGATTTGATTGCCGACTTTGGCATTAATTTACTTTGGCATCCTTCTTTGGGGCTGGAACTGGGCGCAAATTTGCAAAAACTTTTGTGGGATTGCGTTGAAGGTAAAACTCCTTTGGATATTTTGGTATTTGAAGGCAGCGTGATTAATGCCCCCAACGGCACCGGCGAGTGGAATCGGTTTGCCGATCGCGCCATGAAAGATTGGTTAACAGATTTAGCCGCTTCAGCTAAATTCATTGTGGCTGTAGGTGACTGTGCCACCTGGGGCGGAATTCCCGCCATGTCACCCAACCCCAGCGAGTCACAGGGTTTGCAATTTCTCAAGCGTCAGGAAGGCGGTTTTTTAGGCAGAGATTTTTTGACACAATCTGGCTTACCTGTGATTAACATTCCCGGTTGTCCGGCGCATCCTGACTGGATTACACAGATATTAGTGGCGATCGCAACTGGACGCATCGCCGACATCGCCCTAGACGACCTCCATCGCCCCCAAACCTTCTTTAACACATATACCCAAACAGGCTGCACCCGCAACGTTCACTTCGCCTACAAAGCATCAACCGCCGAATTTGGTCAACGCAAAGGTTGTCTATTTTATGACTTGGGTTGTCGCGGCCCCATGACTCATTCCTCTTGCAACCGCATTTTGTGGAACCGCGTTTCTTCCAAAACCCGCGCCGGCATGCCTTGTTTAGGTTGCACAGAACCAGAATTTCCCTTCTTTGACCTGAAACCAGGAACCGTATTTAAAACCCAAACGGTGATGGGTGTTCCTAAAGAATTACCACCAGGGGTGAACAAAAAAGATTACGCCGTCTTGACAGTTGTTGCTAAAGATGCCGCCCCAGCATGGGCAGACGAAGACTTTTTCACCGTGTAAGGCATCATTTGTATTTGTAGGGCGGGCGTCTCGCCTGCCATTTTACAAATAATTCATTAATTTTCACCAATCACTTAATTATGTACAGGCGAGACGCCTGTTCTACGAGTGATTCATTAATTTCTCTCATCACTTAATTATGTACAGGCGGGACGCCTGTTCTACATTATGTACAGGCGAGACGCCTGTTCTACATTATGTACAGGCGAGACGCCTGTTCTACGAGTGATTAATCAACTTTTCACCAAACACCAAAAAACATGGCAATTGAAACATTAGATATTTCACCGGTGGGAAGAGTTGAGGGCGATTTAGATGTGCGAGTCGATATTGAAAATGGGCGAGTAGTGAACGCCTGGACTCATGCCGAACTCTTTCGCGGATTTGAAGTGATTTTGCGCGGCAAAGATCCCCAAGCCGGATTAATTGTTACCCCGCGAATTTGCGGAATTTGTGGTGGTTCTCACTTAACTTGTGCATCTTGGGCATTAGATACAGCTTGGGAAAGTGAAGTTCCCCGCAATGCAATTTTAGCTAGGAATTTAGGTCAAATAGTCGAAACCATTCAAAGCATTCCCCGCTACTTTTATGGTTTATTTGCCATTGACTTAACCCATAAAAATTACCGTCGTAGCCGCTTTTATGAAGAAGCCGTTCGCCGCTTTGCTGCCTACACTGGCAAATCTTACGAACTCGGAATTACAATTTCTGCCAAACCTGTAGAAATTTACGCCCTTTTAGGCGGACAATGGCCTCACAGCAGTTATATGGCAATAAATTGGGGAATTGCTTATATAGTAGGGATTTACAAGGATAGGTTGAATGATTCCCTGGCTTTTCCTTAAATTACGCGATAAACCTATGGTTAGCTACGTTAAAAGCGGAGATAGCAAGCAGTAAATCCATTTATTTTCCGATACTAAAAGTTATTTGGTTTTCTCAAACGTTACCTAATTTTTCCCTAATGCTTCAGAAAAGGGACTAAATGAATCATAAAGTCGCGCTTACCTACTGTTGCTCCTGCCATACGCAGGATATTGTACGCCGTTGTTATGTGGAAATAAAAGTTGGGTATGAGAAAATCATCTACATACGAAAGTCCAGATAATTCTGCATATAGCCCTTGCCCAAGATCGAGCCGATTGATTTCTGACAGCTTAGAATCAGCAACATTGATACTTGCCAACAATTCCTTAGTTGATGAAATGTGACCACGCGCCTCAACAAGAGATGCGACATTGGGGTTCAAATTGTTTGCCGGCAATCCTCCGCACCACAATGCAAAGTTACGAGGCTGATTGCAAACAAACGCTATTTGTGTGCCGAAAGGAAACATATCGGGCGCGATGCGACGCTGCAATAGAGACTCTACATCGTCTGCGAAATGACTCTCTGCTACCTCTAACAGATGACTCAATGTATCGAGCCTAGAACTGAAGATATTTTGTAGTGCTATGATTTTCTGATTTTCCATACAATTTCAAATTTCAGTAACACAACTTTCATAATATCAGGACTTCCGCCAACAAAATTTGTCATTGCATAGACGAGTGATGGCTTCTCTTTGAGTCCAAAACGCAGTCTAGGGAAGCAATCCCAATATTTTGGACAATTATTTTCCCATCCCCGGAAATGAGGTAAAACCAAGATTAGCGAACTGACAAGTCAGCGCTGGCGCGATCGCAGCGATGCCTACGGCGATCGCAGTTAATCGCAGTTAAGGAAGTTCAAATCAATTATTTAAGTATAATTATTTTCTTGCTATTGAAGTATAAAGCCGTGTTTTTCTCAATATAAATACGCAAATAGCAATATTTGAGTTTAAATAAGTACAAGTCTGTTTATGTATAGAAGTATTGATTTATTTGGATATTGAGCGATGGTCGAAGACCGGGCTTTACCCATCGCTTTTCACCCACCGCAAGTAACCTCTCAGATTCACCGACCAACCTGATACAGTCGGTGTGCAACGGGATTGTTAGAGATCGCTTATGGTTTTTTCAAACGCTCCGGCACTATGTCAATCTCCGTTACCGAATAAGGTTTACCATTCAAGCACTTACGCAATTCATCCTTTACCTTTAGCCCACTATGCCACATGGTCTTAGCAACAGACTTACCATCTATTTTTACATCAAAGTTCTGGACATCTTCTATCCCCGCTAAAGCTGCATCAATTGACGGCACAGCAAAAGCAATCACCCCAAATGGCATATTTGGCATTGTGTAATTGAACGCCTTGACAGTAGCAGGGGGGTCATTGTTTTGAATCAAAGTAACCGTGATTGTTTGTATCGTTTTAGGTCTAGGAATTCTTTCGGCTGCAAATGTAAGAAGAGCAAACTTTTCGTTGCCACTTGGCGCCAACAAATTGATCATTACTGGGGCGTCTTTAGCTTCTGGGTCCATTGATGCCTTGAAAAAGGATGCAACACAAGAGCCACCTGATTTTACCCCCTCTAACCTTGAAGTAGGAAAAAGCCTCCAACTGCCCGATAGATATTTCAGATACTTTGGATCTTGCAATAATTCAAGTTGTTGTTGCAAATTGATCATGGCAGAAGCGGCTTGAAACTGTAGAGCCGCAAACTTAGGGTCGTAATAACGAGAACTATCACTCCCTCGATCTTCTGGCTCCTCTTGATAATTCGGGTCGCTCTCACAAAGGAGAACAGATGCGACACCATGCCCACCTTGGGTTCTGCCAACCACTCTCTCTCCAGGCCCAGCGCCACCGCAAGTATATTCAGCTTTTGCTTTCGGTGCAAGGAAAGTCATGAGGACGACAAGAGAAAAACTAACTGATAAACCTTTACAGAACAAGTCTTTAGATAAATTCATCTTGGAAATTTCAAGCTGAGGTTAATGTGAATTTTTTAAACCGAGTTCTTTTATAACGGTTGAATTGAGCAGCTAGGCGTTAGCGTAGCTTACCGCAGGTATCGCTTCCAACTCAAAACTAAAATATCATATTTGTCTAGTCCAATGATTTGTTATAACCCTTCTGAATGGGGCTGGAAGTCTAGTCTGGTGGTAAACTTATTTTGCCATTATTATATTTATCCCACAATTCAAATCCCATTTTGAACCTTTGTTTAGATGTATCCATATATGCTTGGACTTCAGACTTCAACAACTTTTTCATCACAGGTTGCTTTGATAAATTTAACAGTTCCTTTAATTCATCTTCCGAAAAATCGGCTTCCAGTTTTGCTGCATAGGCATCTTTGAAGTGTCTCCACCCAATTTCTCGTACAAACATCTTCCTAAACCTTGTATAAAGCTTAAAATCATCGCCCTTACCAATTAGCGTGCCTATCAAGTGGTCGAAATGGGTATCGTATCTTTTTGCGATTCCTATCTCTAGTAGTACCTCGGTTGCTAATTTATACTTGGAGGTTTCTCTAGCAAATGTTTTGGATTGGTATTCAACTAAAGGGAGTTGTTGAGAATTCGCTACATATACCGTGAAGAAGGTAAAGCAGACGACCAGTAACAATCCGACGAGAAACCTTGAAAATTGTAACTTTACTTTTAACATCGGAATTTAAGTACCTAAAGTTCAATATACAATAATATCCACCTAATTATACAGAATTTTCCAGATAAATACTTAAATGTTAAACCGTATTATTACTTATGTTAAAACGGGTATGACTTTAATTTGTCACCAATGATCATACTAAGAAGATTAGCGAACTGACAAGTCAGCGCTCTTAAAAAGCTTAAACCAGAACTCCTGCCATCTCCCTAATTCGATTTACCCAGGTTTGAGACAAATTTGAAATTTCCAGACGACTAGAATCACTTGCCCAAGTTGACCACCAATGAATATGCCATCGAGACAATTGACGTTGCATTTGAGCCAGTTCAAAGGCACTGTCCACATCTAAATCAATCGCTGTCAGTTCTAAAAATACTTTACTTTCTCTAACAATCCCAAGTACCGCTTCCCCATTAACGCCATCCAAACTGAGAGATGCCATTTGCAGAAAGTTCTGTGCCAATCGTTCAAGACGTACAGAAAGGCGATCGCACCGAAAGGCAATTTGTTCTACAGTCCAGTTATTCATAAGCCTCCTAATAACTTGTGGATGATTTGTTTGACCTGTTCCCTAATTGCTGGATCTAAAATCTCCATCGCTCTATTTTGACGCGGACGGAGATTTACCATTGATTCATAAAAAATTTCTTGAGAAATAGGATTCCAACTCGCACCCCAAATATCCTGCTGTTGACTTCCATTTTCAAGTAAAATAGTTTCGCAGTCCGAGTGCATTTCACCTCCACCTGCCAAAATTTGATGACGTATATCTACGGCTGTTTTAATATAAAAACGATTGGCTTGAAGCATCTCGTTGATTTGGCTAGGTGTTGCAGGTTCTTGTAAAATATGAATTATCAAGGGTAAAATACGAATCAATTTATTAAATTAGTCTCTCATATTACCTTAAACAAGTAGTTTTTATAGTTTTTAGAGAGGTCTGTTTCAGCTTCTATGCAACCGATAAAGTCTGACCAGTCTTGCGAGGAATTTTCTGAAGATTCGGGTTGATTCAAAAGGTAGCGTTTTTTCAGGACTTCTACGAGTTCCACTATGATTAGTTGTGCATCGGGAGGAAGAGACGCAATATCTTGTTGAATTGTATCTAAGTTCATGATCTCATCTTGCTCTTTCCCTGATTATAGTTTATCAAAAAAGCGTATCGCACAAATAATAAGCATCAAAAAAGTACATTAATGAAATGTAATGCACCCTACAAGATTAGCGAACTGACAAGTCAGCGCTTGCGCTATCGCTTTTCTCAAAGATGTTTAACGGTGCGCGAGCGGTTGCAACGTCAGGTTGAGTGACTGGTTATACCGCAACCCATTTATTTTAGAAACCTTTTTATTTCTTCTTTCGTTAACCAAGGTCTTGTGCGATGTATCATCTTATGACAATTAGAACATACCAAAATTAAGTCTTCTAATTTCGTTTCTGTTGCTTCAGTCAATTCCGAAATAGGAAAAATGTGATGGGCTTCTATAAATTTGTCTCCAAGTTCCCCATACCGTTCCTTAAAAGAGAATTTGCATATCTCACAAGGCAGATTTGGGTTTACTGATAACGCTTCTTGCTTTTTTCTAGCGACAAGTTTTTGATTTCTCTCTTTTGACTTGTGAACGCTATACTTCTCCTTCCCTTCAGAGAAAACTTCTTCTTCATCTAAATCTTTAAATCTTTCAATAACTTCCAAAGAAATCGTTTCCTCAATTGTTGTGTCGATTGTCCAATGGTAGTCACCCGATAATATCCAATTAAATACTTTTCTAGGCTTTGAAGTGTCCTTTGTAGGAATATCAAATTTTTTTATTTTAAGATACTCTACAACATCAACCGCTTTTCGTGAACAATTGTCTTGTTTAACAATATATTTTCTCTTGACAGTATCGACAGTAACACTAATTTCCGAATTTTCAATTTGACGTTTGAATGTATACAAAATATTTTTAGGCAAAATAACCTTGGGAGTATCAAAATCAAGATCAAGTATCTGTTTAAAAGCAAGAGATGTTAATTTGTAATTGCCTTTTCTAATGCCAGTCCAGTTTGATGAATCTTTTTCAATGAATCCTTGCAAGTTTTCTTCCGGTGCGTCTTTGATATGAGATTGCACGAAAGCAAACAAAGAAAACCTATGAATTGATTCGTTTTCTTTAAGCCCATATGCCCAAGCCGCTATAAGCAATGACTTTTCAGTCGAAATACTTAATGACTCTTCAGTCGAAATACTTACCGATTCTGGTTTCTGTCCCGAAGTTTGAATTTTAATCATCAGATTTTGAGTGTACGCACGTTGCGGTATAACGGCTGAATTGAGCGGCAAGCGATCACCCCTAATTCAAACCCAAAATATCATATTTGTTCGCTCCAATAATTTGTTATACACTGATAGCTTGACAATTATTTATGCTACCGGAGCGGAAAAGCTGTCCGTAGTCCTCTGGATTGCTAAACATTTTCCGAGAATTTCAACTTTTCAACTTCCAATTTCAACCTTTCATTCTCCGTCCGTAGCGCCAATATTTCATTTTTCTGTAACTCAATTAATGACTTTTGACTAATTACCTCACCAAAGGCTTTTTTCCGGTTTTCAATCCCAAACCATCTTTGATAGGTTTTTGTGTGTTCATCAACAGTATGACCTAAATTGTCTGCTGCGGCTTTGATGGGTATTCCTTGAAGATGCGCTCGAATCGCGCAAGCATGACGCAAATCGTAGGGTTGAAACTCAATTCCCACCTTTCTAAACCATCTGGATATATCTCTCCGCATCCAATTAATATTTTGCACAGATGCAATTTTTGTCACCTTTTTTTCTAAAATCTTTAATGGTTTGGGATTTTGTAAATCAAATAATTCTATCCATTCAGGAACAAAAGGGATAACTTCTCGATATCCAGTTTTGGTATTTTTATTGACCTTCCAAGTATGATCTATATTTTGGGGAGACATCCACCAATTAATATCTGGTTCCACAAATAATTCCCTTGGTCTTAACCCAAAAGTCGCCAACATTCCATATACCCAACGCCACATTTCCCAGGTGTCTATTTCATCAGTGATATTTGTATTTTTGCGATTGAGGGCGAATTTTTCAAAGAGGTCAAAAGCAGATATTATTTTATCATTGTCAGGTATTTCTCGATGAGCAGGAGTGACATGATCCCGCGTCACATCAAGTATAAATCCCAACTGAAAAGTTTTAATAAAAACAGAAGTTACCGCAATTAATTCATTTTTTTTATTTCCCTGAAATGAATTAATAATTTCTTCAAGATGATTTTTTGTTGCTAAAGTTGTTGAAGGAAAGTTTCTTTTAATAACAGATATATAGTTAGCAAAAGTATTTTGACTGGTTATGGTTTTCTGGCGGGTTTGATAATATTTTTCATCAAATGTATCTAATAATTCACCAATATTTTTTATCTCTTGCTTCTCTCTAGACTTAATTCCTAAATACTTCTCATTCCACTCGAAGGTATGACGAGCAATTAATTTACCCAACTCGTAACTTTCCTCGATGGCGGTTTTCAGTCCTTCTAAATTTGCTGGTATCCCTAGAGACAAATCATATTGCTTTTTTTCCTTACCCAAACTGCAATCGCCTGGTTTTAACGGTAGGGTAGCCCTTAACTGGAGAGAATTGCCAGTTTGTTTAATAGTAACTCTAATTCTATCCCTTTTTAAATTAGTATTAGCTTCGACAAACTTCTGCTGAAAAACTTCTTGATACTGTAATTCTGTTGCTTTTATTTTCGCCATTGTTCCTCTATAGCTACCGTCTGTAGTGTTCTGCGGCTCAAAATCTGCAAACATATCTGCGAACCAGTCGGTTGAGTCTGCATTTGCATATTCATCTGTAGATGTGGAATATGTCCCCTCGCAATTACCCTGGTTTTGATTTTGTCCGCTCATTCCCTAAATATTCCCTTATTTATAAACTGAAATGGTGAAAATAAAATGTTATTGTTGAGCAAAATTCCTTTACACAACAAGTTACTCATGAACATTTTCAGTATATAACCAGTTGCCATAGCAGTTATATGGTGCCTGGTGGTGTGATGTGCGCCCCCACCCTAACAGACATTACCCGCGCTTGGGCACTTCTCGAATATTTCCGCACCAATTGGTTAGAACCTGTTTGGTTGGGTTGTTCTTTAGAACGTTATGAACAAATCCAAACTTATGATGATTTTCGGGATTGGTTAGATGAAGACAAAAATCACCGAGAATCAGATTTAGGTTTTTATTGGCGCATGGGTTTAGATATCGGTTTAGATAGATATGGCGTTGGTGTTGGTAAATATGTGACTTGGGGATATTTGCCACACGAAGATAAATATCAAAAACCAACTATTGAAGGTCGAAATGCGGCGTTAATTATGAAAAGTGGTGTGTATGACAGTGTTGCAGACACACACACCTTGATGGATCAGGCTTTTGTCCGCGAGAACACAACCCGCTCTTGGTATGATGAAGGCAACGAGGATATTCATCCAAGCGATCGCACCACCAAACCCACCGCCAACAACGCCAAAGACTTCAGCGGTGCCTATTCCTGGTCAAGCGCAGTACTCCACCAAGACTTCGGACGTTTAGAAGCAGGTGCCTTAGCCCGTCAACTAGTCGCCGGTGGTAAACATGGCGAATCTTGGCAACACCAAGACGGCTTTATTCTCGACGTCTTCAAAAAAATGCGCGGTGCAAACATTCATGTCCGGCAACTAGCACGAGTTCACGAACTTGTCAAATTATATCGTCAAGCCGAACATTGCCTACGCGAATTCAAATTAAACGACCCCTGGTACATCAAACCCAAAGAAAAAGATGGACGCGGATGGGGTGCAACCGAAGCAGCGCGGGGTTCCCTATCCCACTGGGTAGAAATAGAAGGCGGTAAAATCAAAAACTACCAAGTTATCGCCCCCAGCACCTGGAACCTCGGCCCCCGTGACAGCCAAGAAACACGCGGACCCCTAGAACAAGCCTTAATCGGCACACCCATCCACGACTCCGCCGATCCTGTAGAAGTAGGACACGTTGCGCGATCGTTCGACTCCTGCTTAGTTTGCACAGTTCACGCCCACGACGCCAAAACAGGCGAAGAACTAGCCCGTTTTCGCACAGCTTAAATGATGTTTCGCGCAAAGACGCAGAGAAAAACGCAAAAACTCTCTTAGTTTCCTCTTTCTCTGCGTCCTCTGCGCCTCTGCGGTTCGTTTCTCTTAACTGTCAGTTCCATTACAAAACGAACAGAAACAGTAAGCTACGCTGTTAACGCGCTCCAAAAAAACTAACATTTATAAGGTAAACTAGTGTCCGATTTAGAACTACACAAACATCTTCCACTCCTACCCGAAGCAGCACTACAAGAATTTACAGAATGGTGTGTATTAGATCAAGCAACAGCCGCCGGATGTAAACTAACACCAGATAAAACCAAATTAGATAACTTACCCCCAAGCGAATACATCCCCAAACTCATAGATCAATTCATGAAAGTCAAACCAGACCCCATCAAAGCTGGTTTAGTTGCAGTTATCGCCGGACAGCAATCAGACAAACACAATTTATCTGGTTTAGCAGCCCTAGTTGATTTTGTATCACTTTACGTCAAATACTTAATTCCCAAAGACGGCAGCACACCAGAACAAGCAGAAGAGATATTAACAAAAGCCGGACAACACCAGTGTGAAAAACTAGTAGAAATTGCCACCAAACACGGCGTAACCTTCTAGATTTCTAATTCTAAATTCCCTCGTTCCTAGCCTCCGGCTGGGAACACTATTTTAGAGGCTTTGGGAGATGTATATTTTACAATTGCAAACTTCCTCAAAGGTTCACCAAACCAAGACTTATCTGAATAGCTTTATCTACCTGTTCCATTATTGCTGGAGGTAAAATTCCCAGACGTTTTATTAGTCTTTACCTGTCAATTGAACGAATTTGATTGAGGAGTACCACCGAATCTATCTGTAAACCCCCTTCTGGTACTTTAATCAGCACTTCTGTGGGATACAAAGGTTCTGTAAACTGGGAGGTGATAGCAGCGACAACAGTTATAGGACTGTGCTGGTTAGAAACATCGTTTTGTAAGATTAAAGCTGGACGTGTCTTTTTAATTTCTGCCCCAACAGTTGGATCGAAATTGACCAAATACACTTAGCCACGTTTAGGGTAAATTATTTTTCGTTTATCTGACACGCTTCTTCTTCCAAATCAAACCACTCTTCAACCAACCCCAAATCACGTTCTGCACGTTGGATAGCGCCTTGTTTCAACTGTTCTCTAACGCGGGCTAAGGCTTTCTCATTAATATAGTATTGTACTGCTTCATTAATAAATCGACTGCGTACACTTTCAGCGGGCGTTTCCGCGCCATCGTCTAGTGTCTCCTCTGGAGATTCGCCTTTTTCGATAACTTGATCAATTAGTTTAATCGTCTCTTCTGGCAAGGTGATGTTAATCCGGCGATGCATGATTTATGGCTTTGGCTTGCACATCAATTCTTATTGTACACATTTATAATGTATGTTTTGGAAAAAACTGCGGCTTTATCTTGCCGATGTTTCAGGAAATACTGTCTCAACTCTTGGTTAGACATAGAAGCCTAATTAACTTGACTTATTAAAGTACCTCACCATTTAAAGAATTGTAAAATTGTAGATTGGGTTAAGCAGATCGCAACCCAACAATAAACGTGTAAATGTTGGGTTCTCGCACGGTAAGCCCAACCTACAATTGCTTTCTTCCTCTTCCTTTGCGCCTTTGCTACGAGTGCGTGAAACTCATTCCACCGCATCAAACCAAACAGGCGTAACATCATCCACAACACCATTATAATTGACAGTAACTTCCTCGCCTTCAGCTATATCCTGATAAGCAATCACCTCAATCACCCTTTTAGCAAAATTTTTCACATAAAGCGCATTAGGATGATAAGAATGATTAAAAAGTGACGCCAAACCTAAAGCTATAGCGCCACTTTCTCCATGCCAATTAAAATAATAATTAAATAAAACCGTATGAGTAATTAATTTAACTTGCTCTTTGGGGATAACAATCACACAAGCTTTTTCAATAACTTCTCCTTTAGCAAAATCCTTATGGGCAAATATACCTCTACCTTTAGCCTCTGTATCACGAACTACTAGCATGATTTGTGAAGAGTATTTTAGGGGAATAACACTCCAGATGCAGAGAAATAAAACTAGATTTTTGTCAAGGATTTAGGACTGCTAGAGTAACTATATAGTTAATCAGAGTGCTGCCATACAAAAGTTCCGTAAATATTAAGAGTTGAACTTGATAAAAATCCCATGCTAACTATTATCGGCTGTGGTAATCTCAACCGTAATGATGATGCCGTAGGCGTAATTATTGCCCAACGCCTACAGCAATTTATCGCCCAAAATCCTCACCCCAACGTGCGCGTTTATGACTGTGGCACAGCCGGCATGGAAGTGATGTTTCAAGCCAGAGGCAGCAAAACATTAATTATTATTGATGCTAGTGCCACAAATTCCGAACCAGGTGCTATATTTAAAGTCCCAGGTAAAGAACTAGAGGCACTGCCAGAACCTAGTTATAACTTGCATGATTTCCGCTGGGATAATGCTTTAGCTGCCGGGAGGAAAATCTTTCAAGATGACTTTCCCCAAGAGGTGACAGTTTACCTCATTGAAGCAGCAAATCTTGGTTTTGGATTGGAGTTAAGTCCTGCTGTCGAACATGCTGCTAATTTGGTTTTTGAGGAATTAACCGAACTTATCAGCAATCCAAAATCTAAAATCTAAAATCCAAAATCGCCTTATGCCCAATCGCGGTAAACTGATAGTTCATCTACCCGCATTTCAAACGGCATCCCGTTACTCTCAGGGGGACAGACGCGGATTTTAGCGCTATCGATAATGCCGTTGAGTAAAGTCCCCATTGGCACGATTTTTTGCAAAACTCGCCAGTTAGTAACTTGATCAGGACACTCAATTACCAACGTCAGCACACCCGCACGGGTTGTGACATACCACCGACAATTAGATAATAGAGTTTGAATTGTGCGATCGCAAGCTTCATAAAAGTATCTACTAATAGAATACTCCAGTTGCTGCCGCAGGATAATATCTGCTGATGACGGTTGCATAGGATGGGAGTCATCATCATTGGAGAAATATTTCTTTCTAGCCATCTCGCTTCAGTGTCCTAGTTATATTCCAATTGTCATTGCATAAAGTACAGCCTTATCAGTTCCGAGAAACTCTTGAGTTTCATCATCATAGTAAGCACCAATGCCACTACACTCAACTCCCCAATAGTTACTAAATAGATACACTCTTTGTCCTAAAAATCCGGCTAATTGCAGAGCAGTTTGATAATTTATATAATCGGACACAAAAAATACAGTTACCGCGCCATCTCTAGCAATAGCTTGGTTAATGCACAAGTAACCCGTCTTTTCGCTAAAGTTACCCGCCTTAATTAAATGTGTACCTTTATATAACCCAGGTGACATCCCCTCTACTCGATGCACCACCGAGTAAATTTCTATTTCCTCAAAATTCTCAGTCGGTATTGGCTGCTGAACGGCTTGGAAAATTTGCCAATAATCTTTCTGGGAAATAGAGTACTTTTGAAACCGTCTAATAGAACGTCTATTCCAAACGGCTTCAAAAAACTTATCTTGACACAAATCAAATTGAGGATACTCTAGTTTTTGCTGACGACTAGGTTGTACAGATGTTGCTTGATAAGCATCTTCAACAAATTGATTAGGTTCAAAATAATCAGTCCCAGACACAAAAGGAACTTTTAGCCTTAAGCGTCTGACTTTCTTCTCTTGCGCTTCTCCCGATATCACACAACCAGTAATAAACTCTTTATTCTCAAAGCCTAAATCTGCATTTAAACCGAGTTTATCAAAATCAAAGATTAATTGGGTGTTTTTCTCGTGAAGATAAGCTGAAGCAGCAATTGCACCTAAATGATGTCCGCTATCTAGAAAGCAATATCTCATGCTTCTGTCTTGATATTTCCAGCTAGACCTATAATAAACACAACCGATTAAAAAAATGAATCCGTTGATACTTTTTCCCGGTATAATATAACTCTCCAACCCATCATCAATTAATTCATAAATCAGAGTTAGATAATTATTCTCAAGTTCTAGATGGTAGATACCATCGATTATCCCCTCCACACCACGAATCTGGACGTAAACCTCTGTCGGATACAAAGCACCTGCTGATGGATTTACCCGCAGTTTATAGGGGACATCTTTATACAGCTTCTCAAAGGTAATCGCACTACTTAACCAGATGAAAGTATGATTTGGATTATCGCCATTTAATTTCAATCTCCGATAAAACTTGGGATAAACTTTAAATGCAGATGGTTGGGTTGATGCATCTACATAATTTGGATCAATCTGTACCGATAAGTAAGAATGTTTAGTTTTTTCGTGATAGTTTTCCCTATAAATCTTATTTTGTGGCATTCTTAATCAGCCTTAATACTTCTATATTGCTAGCAAAATCAATAGCTTTGTAATCATCCAAATTTCGTAAATTCATGTTAGGATGATGCTCTAGCAACAACTTTACAACTTCTGTTTTGCCGGCTGATGCTGCATACATTAAAACAGTTGCCCCATTATCATTTTGGTTGTTAATGTTAATTTTGGCGGCAATCAGTAAATTAATTAAATCGTAGTGATTGCCAAAACAAGCAAACCACAAAGCATTATTGTTATCGTTATTCTTGGCATTGATATCCGCACCTGCATTAATTAGTTCTTGAACAACTGTAGAAACGCCTTCTCTAGTAGCTTTCATCAAAGCTGTATCACCATTATCACCAGGCTGATTTAAATCTTCAGCATTGTAGCCTTTTGCTATTAGCCATTGGCTGGTGAATGTACTCAAGTCTTGTCTACTTTTTTGACTCATAACTATTTATACTCATGAAAGAATGGGTAAAAGTCATGGCGGATATTACCCACCATGCTTAAAAAATGATATTTGAATCATCAAAAAATTGTGGTAGCTTACGAACCATTTAGTGCTGCAAGTAAACATAAATTTAATAATGCTAGATTTACCTCAGCATCTAAACATTACCTATCTATTCAACAAAAGGATTTTTACTTTTTGAAAACAGACAAAAAATATACTAATTTAGAACAGACTTACCTGTAGGGTGCGTTCCCTAACGCACGAGTTTAAACTCAAACGCTAATAACTTCTATTTTTTGTCAATGCGTAAATCCTATAATTACTCAAGGTTTTAATTATTAAATTAATGCTGTAAGTAGCATTAATTGCCTGGTTAGCTTATTAACCCATATTCACTGGTTAGTACTTTATACCCATTAGTAATTCGACTCAAAATTAAGGTAAAAATCTTTGAGATAATTCTGCAATCGTTTTTTGTTGAAGTCTAGGTTGACTAGCAACTTAGTTATATATTATCACCCTAATAAGTTTGAATAATGAATGATTTATGAAGATCCCTAGACATAAAAAATTAAAAAATGCAGAATAAGTAATAATGTTTACATTTAATTTTCTGAATTTAGGATATTAGCAAGTCAGTAGGTTTGTTCTATATTCCGTGCTGTATTCAAATAATAAGTAATATATGTAACCGTCATATCTTGCTAATGATTTATTAAGAAATTTCAAAGAACTTACTGAGCGATATAAAATTTTGCTAGTCTATACAGTGCAAATAACTAGAAAGTCAACAGAATATGGAAGTTAGCGCTCGTAATTTTCTCAAAACTACTGTGAAAAAGATTGTAACTGGTTCAGTTAATACTGAAGTGACTTTAGAACTAGCACCAGGAGTAGAAGTGGTGTCAATCATCACAAAATCATCAGCGGAAAAGCTGGGACTGGCAGAGGGTAAGCAGGCTTATGCTTTAATTAAATCTTCAGACGTGATAGTTGCTGTTGATTAGAAAATAGTTGCTTTGCTCCAATTGAAAATTCAAACCTCAAAAAATAATTTATTAATTATTGAATTTTAGATTTGGTTAAAATTGGAGCAATTACAATTATAAAATTATTTTATTTAATTAGGTTGCTAGTCTTGAATATATCTGATTAATTTAAATAAATCTGTTAAAATCCTAATTATACATGATCAATAATCCGCAGATAAATAGCGCGGGCAGTTTCTCTGTCTATTGTTAAGGATGTAGTGTTTTTAATTTTAATAATCCAAGCGGGAAAGCGTTGTTCTAAAGTGATGTTAGTGCCTGAAGTTATCCCCATTGAAATCAGTTTTTTCCGGATTGTTTCATCTTGAGACTTACAGAAAATGACGATTCCTCGCTCTCCTGGTTTCAGCAATTCTAATGAGCAGCCGATAATAGTAAAGGGGGTATACATTTGTAGAGTTAAGGGTGAAGTTTATAAATATCTACAGTGTACTTTCTAAAAGTAAGGATGAAGGATGCAAAATATCCTTCATCCTTTTTTAAGCTATGACTTCAACGCTTACCAAGAATAGTAAACGAATCAATGCTTTATACGAGATAAGCTTCTTGATGTGTTTTGATTGTGCAATTAGAACGGGGATAAGTAACGCAAAGTAGAGCGTATCCCTTTTCCATTTGCTCATCATCTAAGAAGATTTGATCTGATTGATCAACTTCACCTTCTGTAACTTTACCAACACAGCTAGAGCAAGAACCTGAGTGACAAGAGAAAGGTAACTCAATACCGTTTTCTTCTGCTGCCGCTAGGATGGTGGTATCTTCGTCAACTTCAATTGTGGAGTCGAGGTTGTCTTTTTTGTTGATTAATCTAACTTGATAGCTTGCCATTTTCCGATTCTCCTCAAAAGTTATAGGATTAGATTTATTTCTTGAAGTTGTTAAATATCCCCAACTTCAAAGCCTGTCGATATTGATTTAATGGGTTCGTAGAATCGCTGTTTTGGCTGTAGATGCGTAGCGGCTTCTTGTGGAGTGGCGCTACTAGGAACTACGCTCACTAATCAATATCGCCATGACTTACTACTACTCTTCAAGAAACTGCGCTCTCTGCGTCTACGGGGAGTCTCTACAGATGACTTGTTGCTCAGGAAATTGTGAAGGACATCCACACTAATATTTTCCCAAATCAATCCCCAATGGGATTAGCTGCAAGGTACGCCGGGTGGTGTACAGTCACCTGTTTTAAAGGATTTTCCACAACCGCAGGTATCTGTTGCATTGGGGTTAGTGAACTTAAAGCCACTTTCCATTACTCCCTCAACAAAATCGATAACCATTCCGTCTAATAACGGCATACTTTTGGCGTCAATGTAAAGCAAAACACTGCCTTGTTGAATTGCTAAATCATCTGGTTGTGGTTTGCTGGTAATATCGATTCCATACTCATAACCATTGCAACCACCATCTTTTGCGGAGATGCGGACACCTTTGTTTGCGTCGTTAGTTTCGGGAGCGGAACCCCGGACGAACGCCCGCAGACGAAATTCTGCTTTTTCAGTTAAAGTAATAGTCATCAAATCTCCTGATTAGTAGCGATTAGTTGTTGTGATTTATGGTGTGGGTTGTTTGGGGGTGATGTAGCTTTAAACCCACGAATTATCGTTTACGCGCTATGTGAAGAGAAGTGGCGCTTTAGACTTCACACTCAATTGATGGGGGGTGCGAATATCTCCAGGGTGCAGTATTACCGCATACTGGACAAGCGCGATCGCGATATGAACGACGTTTGGCAAATTCCAGCCGAACTAAATCCATTGTCAGCAGTTGCGACAATAGCGGCTGACTAAACCCGGTAATCAGCTTGATAGCCTCCAAAGACGCCAGACAAGCCAGTGTCCCCGAAACAGCCCCCAGCACAGAAAAGCCGCGCCGATCCCAATCAGGCTTTTCTGGAAATAGACAGGATAAACAAGGAGTTACACCGGGAATAATCGTCGTCAGGTAAGCTTCCATCCCGTCCATTGCGGCTTCTACCATTGGCTTACGCCAGCGCACACAAGCCTCATTCAACAAATTGCGCTCTGTAAAATTGTGGGCGCAGTCAATAGCCATATCAGCGGATTGCACCAACGCATCTACATTTTCCGGGGTGACGTAATCATGCACCGCTTCCACTTGGACATCAGGATTAATCGCATCCAGAGTTTCTTTGGCTTTGAATACCCTTGGCTTTCCTATCCAATCGTCTGTCATGAGAACTTGACGATTCATATCATCTCGCCGCAAGTCACCACCCCGGACTAAGATTAGCCGTCCGACACCCGCTACTGCTAGGTAAAGTGCCGCTGTACCACCTAATCCCCCCACACCTGTAACCAAAACTGTCGCTGACTTCAGGCGTTTCTGAGCTGCTTCACCAAAATTAGGGAGCATCATTTGGCGACGATAGCGTTCTAATTCGGTAGGCGTCAGGTTTACCACTTTTTACCTCCTAATCAGAAGTGATTTCTGTCAGCTTGACTACATTCTTCGCCTTGTCATTAAAGACTTTGAACAGCTTTTGTTCCTGGGGTGTTGATTCAAGAAATACTTCATAGGCTTTTTGGAAAGCCGCAGAATATTGATTTAATTTTTCTTCTGGACTCAAGTCAGCAGAATTATCATCAATTTCATTGATGTATTGAGAAAACTTTTTCAAAATGTGTAACCGATTAACATGCACAACGTCATGGTCGTAGGGCAGGTTAAAAAAGTGAAAAAACTCTTCTGCATCTACGAGTTTCTTGAATTCATCAATAGTTCCGCTCATTTACCATTCTCCAATTCTTTTAGCTGTTGCTTGAGCTTGTCTAACTTGTCGTAGATTTCAAAAGTTTCAGCCGCAACATCCATAAGTGTTTTGTAATCTGTTGGCAGCCCTTCTGCTAAATCATGCAGATCCATCTTCATTTGACCAGCTTTGCTGTTTAGCTTTCTAATCTGCCCTTTCAGTTCCTCAATCGTCATTAGTTGTTTGTCCTTTGTCCCTTATGCTTTTTTATTAGTCATTAGCCCTTGACTAATGACCAATGACTAATGACTAAATTAGTTGTTTGTCCTTTGTCCCTTATGCTTTTTTATTAGTCATTAGCCCTTGACTAATGACCAATGACTAATGACTAATGACTAATTACAGGCTGCCTACTTCGGGAAAGCGCTTCGCTAAATCAATTCCTTTTTGGACAAAACCTTCTCCCTCTTCTGCTAATTTTTCTAGGGAGTCAAAGCCATAGCGATGAGCATCACGCAAGGTTTTTACAGTTAGTAACAGACGACTAGAAAAGACTAGCGCCCAGCCAAATCCTTCATGGCTCAAATCAACTACAACCTGAGAAATCAAACCTGTTTCTTGTTCAATACCAGCAGCTACAGCCCGAAAAAATGCCATGATTCGTGCTTGAGTTGCCGGATCAACTTCACCTTCAATAGAAATTTCTCGTTTCTTTTGTTTGGTGACAATAAAGGGTTTGAGAATCAAATCATCCGACCAAGTGCGATAAAATCCATAGCTATCTTGACCACGGATTTGTTTGACTAATGTCTTGAGGAAAGGTGAGTTTAACTCGGCAATTGTGGTGGTTCCGGGTACACTATTATTTGCGGTCATACGGTTGCTTCGTCTTCAACTTCATCGAGAAATGTAGCGGTTTTTGGCTGTAAAGCTTTACGCAGCCAAGGGGGAGGATTGCCTTTGAGAGTTTGCACTAACTTATTTAGTACATCAGCAATTTCTTCTTCTTCTGATTTCGCCTTGACTGGGGTAACACCCTTTTTGATTAAACGAGCGGCAGCACTACCACCAATTGCGAGAACATAAACAATGGTGCAGTCAACTAAGGCGTCAAGTTTGGGTGTGATTTTATCTTCATTCCCGTCTTCTTTGAGGTCGCCTTCAAATTTCAGAGTTTCGAGAAATTGATATCCCTTATCGGTGATTTCATAAACATCAATTTCTTTGGCCCATCCGAAGTGGGCATTAATATGAATCCGGTCACTGGTGGTGAAGGCGATTTTCATCCTAATTTGTCCTTTTTCAGTTGTCATTTGTCAGTTGTCAGCTGTTAGTTATTAATGAAGATGGATTCATGACTAATGACTCTTCTTGCTCTAAAAATAGGTTGCCGATGCCAAACAAAAGTTCCATCGTGCCGCGATAGCCAACCTTTGTGAACTGACCATTGCCTAAACGGTCATAAATGGGCAGTCCGAGACGATAGAGAGGAATAGAGAGCCGTTTAGCGATCGCCTTTACATTAGAATTACCAATCAGCAAATCAGACCCTATCGCCAATTCTTCAAAGTCTTCTAAGTCGCCAATGGTCACGCTTTTGACCGGAAGTTTCTCTAGCAATGGTGAGCGTGTAGTTGTCACCGCTGCATGAATTTGACTTCCCATCGATTGCAAAAAAGCTACCATTGACCACAGCAAATCTGGTTCTAAAGCTAAGGATACCCGTTTAGCACCAAAGTAAAAGTGCGTGTCCAACATCGCATCTTGTAATTGACGGCGTTGACGGCGGTATTTTTCTGGGACGCTATTACCGCTGAGAACAGCTATTGCTTGGAGGAACTCGTCCACCGGCTCTAATCCCGTCAAATCACTAAATACTTCGTAAGCTGTGCCAAACTGCTCTTGCAGTATCTTGGCTGCACCGCGCATACTCTCACCCAAAGCGATGGTGAAAGCCGAACTACCCAAAGAACGTAGCTGTTTGAGAGTTGTCCCGCTAACCGTCATCGCACTATAACCATCTTCTAGATGTCCATCTAGTGAAGCACCCAAGTCAGGTACAAAAATCGGTTCTAGTCCAAAAGCGGTGACAATTTCTCTAATTTCCTGCACATCCCCCGGTGTAAAAGTGGAACCTGCCAAAATCGTTACTTGCTCAGGTTTAACACCACCAGCTTGGGGAATTTCCTTAACTATGCTTTCAACAGCAACAGCAAAGCCATCTTGCAAAGCACCTTTAAAATCTGGGGTTGGGGCGTAAATGACCGCTAAATGATTTAGTTCAGGATGACGTGAGCGAATTTCTTTTAAGAAACCCTCAATATCATCCCCCCTAGTTTCTGTTAACCCAGTGCTACATAAACCAATAATTTCCGGGTTAACCTTTTCTACCAAGGTGAGAATTGCCTGTTCGACATTTTCTTCACCACCCAAAATGGTAGTTACTTCTGTCATCGCTGTGGTAGCTAGGGGAATCGCTTCCCGGAAATGCCGCACTAACACAACTTTGGCGAAAGCAGTACAACCTTGGGAACCGTGAAATAAAGGTATTGTCCCCTTCAATCCCAAAAAAGCTAAAGATGCACCCAAAGCTTGGCTTTGCTTCAGTGGATTAACTGTTAGAGCTTTATTCTCAAAATTAACGATCGCCATGATTGAATTTCAAAGGGACAGAAAAGAGGAAGAGAATCACAAATTAAAAATGCCTTATCCCATAATTGAGATTCTTCATTTTTAATTTTGAATTTTGAATTGCTTAGTCCCAAGGTGCGGGCTTACGGATTTGCTCCCACACAGGGCTGTAAAGGGCTTCGTACAGTTCCCGTGCCATTTCAATCATCCCCACGTAACCTGCATAGGGATGGTGGCGTTCTTGGTTAATATCGAGGAAGGGAATCCGCGCTTTTAGAGCGGTGTACTGGTTCCGTCCCCCAGCAATCAGCATATCTGCTTTAGTTTCTTTAATCAGTTCTAGCAATTCCTGGGCGTTACCCTTTTCCAGCATGATGCCATCTTGACCGATTAATTTCTTAATCTTGGCTTTGTCTTCTTCTGTGCTTTTGCGAGTGCTGGTAGCGACAACTTCTATCCCCACATCCTTAGCAGCGGAAATAATTGACCAACTCTTGACACCGCCAGTATACAGCACCACACGCTTACCTTTGAGGCGATCGCGATAAGGAGCCAACGCCAAATCCAAAGCCGCTGTTTCTTCAGCAATCAGCTTTTCTGTCCGTTCTTGCAAATCGCGATCGCCCAATTTAGCCGCAATATTCCGTAGACACTGATTGACATCATTAATGCCGTAGAAAGACTCTTCAATATAGGGGATGCCGTAACGCTCCTCCATCTTTCTCGCCATATTCAGCAGCGCCCGTGAGCAAATCATCACATTCAGCTTGGCGCGGTGAGCGTAACGAATTTCATTGTAGCGAGCATCACCCGTAATTTTTGATAAAACCCGAATGCCTAACTTTTCTAACAACGGCAATACACCCCACATTTCCCCAGCGATGTTATACTCGCCGATTAAATTAATATCATAGGGTGTAGTAAATTCCGGTTCAGCAGTGCCAACTACATATTCCAGCAAAGATTCACCGCCAAAGCGGTTACCTAAATTTTTACTACCAATAAAGCCAGGAGCAATCACCGGGATTACAGGAGTACCAGTTTTCTCAGCCGCAGCCTTGCAAACAGCATCGATATCATCACCAATCAAAGCCGTTACACAAGTAGCATAGACAAACACCGCCGCCGGTTGATAGCGTTTCTGAAGTTGCAAAATCGCCTGATAAAGCTTTTTCTCGCCCCCGAAAATCACATCATTTTCACCCAAGTCAGTCGTAAAGCCCATCTTGTAAAGCTGCGGCCCAGAAGAGAGACTACCACGACTACCCCAGGAATTACCAGCACAAGCGATCGGCCCGTGAACCAAATGAGCAGCATCAGTAATTGGCACTAAAGCAATCATCGCTCCATCAAAAGCACAACCCCCTTGAGCCGCACCTGGTTGGGCTTGTTGCGCGCAAGACTTATTTTTCTTTTCACTTTGTTTATGCTGATTATGTTCGCATCCTGGCTCACTAAGCAGCTCGTTAACTTTGCCTTGGGTAGTTTTCATCTATATTCTCGTGCTGGATAGAAATTGTTTTTTTGTCATTAGTCATTTGTCCTTTGAATAACGAATAACCAATAACTAATAACTAATAACGAATGACTAATGACTAATGACTAATGACTAATGACTAATAACTAACAACTAACAAATGTATTTCGTGATATCCTCACCACAATCATCAGCAAGATAAGATAAAGCCCGAAACCGCATACCCACAAACTCGTCATACAAAGGATTGAGTTTGCACAGTGGTGGGATATCGAAGCTCCGCCCAAATACTTGAATACTGCGCTCAAAGGGGCAGCAGCAAGGAATTACCTGACAAACTAGGTGAGCAAAGCGGGAATTTTTAACCGGGATTCCATCCACCAAGCGCCGCAAAGGATTGAGGAGACGTTGGATGGGGTTTCCTGATCTAACATTAGGGGGGGAGTAATGAGGGTGAGAATGAGAATGAGTAGTAGATTCCATCTGACATACCTGATATAAATGCGAGAAATGAGAACGGGGATTGGGTCGTAGATAAATTTCCTATTTCCCAACCCCCAATAATTACTTGATGAGTCCTTCATCAAAAGTCAATAGTCAGTTATTTTTCCCTAATGACTAATGACCAATGACCAATGACCAATGACATTCTTAACGAATCAAGTCGTAAGAAATATCGGTCTTAGAAGGAATGTTGGTGTTGTGGTCGATATCATCGAAGATTGTGTTCACAATCCAGTTGAGCAAGTTGATCACACCTTGATAACCGATAGTGGAGTAGCGGTGTAAGTGGTGGCGATCCATGATGGGGTAACCAATTCTCACTAAAGGAGTCTTGGTGTCACGCCACAGGTACTTACCATAGGAGTTACCGATCAACAGGTCAACAGGTTCAGTGAACATCAAAGAACGCATGTGCCACAAGTCTTTACCACCCCAGATTGTTGCGCTCTTACCGAAGGGGCTAGCATCTAGCACCGCTTGCAGTTCTTTCTCGAACACTTCATTGGAGTTGTTAACCAAGATATGCACTGGTTCAGCACCCATTTCCAGCATGAAGCCAACAACGCTGTAAACTAAATCTGGTTCACCGTAGATAGCAAAGCGCTTGCCGTGTATCCAAGAGTGGGAGTCAGTCATCGCATCAACTGCGCGACCACGCTCAATTTCCAATTCTTCAGGAATAGCAATACCTGACAGTTCGCTGAGTTTCATCAAGAACTCGTCAGTAGCCTTAATACCCCAAGGACGGCAAACTGTAACTGGTTGCTGCCACTCTTTTGCAATGTACTCGCGGGTTTTAGGGGTAGAGTGAGCTTGCAGTGCGATCGTTGCCTTAGCATTGATTGAATCTGCTGCATCTTCCAGCTTTGTACCACCTGGATACATATCAAACTCACCAGTGTTAGGTGAATCTAAGTAGTCGCTGTTGTCAGCCAGAATTGTATAGTCAAAACCGAACAAACCAGCAATCCGCTTGATTTCTCGGTTGTTGCCAACATAGGTATCAAACCCAGGAATGAAGTTGATTTTACCGTTGCTTTTTGCCTTCTTCTTGCCTGCTGTCAGGTTAGAAAGAATACCCTTCAGCATGTTGTCGTAACCCGTAATGTGGGAACCAACAAAGCTAGGAGTGTGAGCGTAAGGAACTGGGAAATCTTGAGGAACTGAACCAGCTTGCTTGGCGTTGTTGATGAACGCTTGCAAGTCATCCCCAATTACTTCTGCCATACAGGTGGTGCAGACAGCAATCATTTTTGGCTTGTAGAGTTGGTAAGAGTTAGCCAACCCATCAATCATGTTTTGCAGTCCACCAAACACCGCTGCATCTTCAGTCATTGAAGAAGACACACCAGAGAATGGTTCTTTGTAGTGACGGGTTAAGTGGGTACGGAAGTAAGCCACGCAACCTTGAGAACCTTGGACAAAAGGCAGAGTACCTTCAAACCCAACAGCAGCGAAGATAGCGCCTAAAGGTTGACAACCTTTAGCAGGGTTAACAGTTAAAGCTTCACGAGCGAAGTTCTTTTCACGATATTCCCAAGACTTCGTCCATTCTGCAACCCGTTGTACTTCTTCGGGGCTGTGGCCGTTTTCAAACTGCTTTTTGTTTTCAAATAACTGCTGATATTCCGGTTGGTGGAATAGCTCGACGTGATCTTGAATCTTTTCTGGATTTTGTGGCATTTCTAGTTCTCCAAGCTTGCTGTAGTTTCTTACCGGGAATGAGGATGCGCTGTGGAAGTCGTAGGGGGTTTCCCCGCCCTCTTGCTCTTGCTTTGGAGGAGAGTAGAAATACAACTCAAAACTCAAGATACAAAATTCAAAAATTTGAACTTTGAATTTTTAATTTTGAATTTCCAACTCCCCCTGGAGTGTTTACCACCCCAGGCTATCCCTGTACGGACGGGAGAACCCCGCCCCTACTCTCTCCCAGTTCCCTAGGCTTTAGCTGTAGCTTTAGCTGTAGCTTTAGCTGCGGCTTTCTTATTCCAAGGAGCGCCGATTAATCCCCATGTTGGGCTGTTAAGAGCCAAATCCATGTCACGAGCGAAAATAGCAAATCCGTCGTAACCGTGATAAGGGCCGGAGTATTCTTTTGATGATTTAATCGCTTTCAACAGCTTTATGTTTGCAGTAAGCAGTGTCAGTGCTAAACATTGCTCGCTAATAACACATTTATTTTTAGGCTAAATATAGGCTAAAGACTCAGCCAATATAGTTCAAAGAATATCCCCCCGCCTATGGCGACCCCCTTAAAAAGGGGGTGAAGGAAGAAAAATTCCCTTCTTAAAAAGATGGGTGAGCAAATTTAGCCCTCCTGCTTTTTAAGGGGTAAAGGAAGAAAAAAGCCCCCTTTTTTAAGGGGGGTTGGGGGGATCTTCCGTATTGAAAACACATCTGTGCATAACCAGGGTAAGGACAAGTAACAATAAGCTGTCGCAGATTTAGAGCCTGTTTCATCTACCGACGCAGTTTTCTTGGCTCAAGTCTGCAATCACCACAAAAAGTACATCATGATAACAAAATTAACACTGGAATTAGAGCAAGTAAATCTGCGATTGAAGTCTGCAAAGACAAGGGTAACAATCCGGGAATCAAATGGATCTCTGCAATTACGGGCGACTTTACCAATTAAACCGGGAGACAAGGACATCAGGAGTACTGCGAGAAAACAATACAACATCACTTTGAATATTCCCGCTAACTTCGATGGACTAAAAACCGCTGAAGAAGAAGCTTATGAATTAGGAAAGTTAATTGCTCGAAAAACCTTTGAATGGAATGATAAATATTTAGGAAATGAAGCAATTAAAAATAACTCTGCCACCATAGGAGAATTACTCGAACAATTTGAAGCAGAGTATTTTAAAACTCATAAACGCACTACCAAAAGCGAACATACATTTTTTTATTATTTTTCCCGGACAAAACGCCACACTAACCCCCAAGATTTGGCAACCGCAGTAAATCTAATTAATTCAATCGAAAACATTGATAAAGATTGGGCGAGATATAATGCAGCCAGAGCTATATCTGCTTTTTGCACAACATTCAAAATCAAAATTGATTTATCTCATTTTTCCAAAATGCCTGAAAATAATTCCCGCAACATCCCTACAGATGCAGAAATCTCAGCGGGATTTTTCAAGTTTGACATTTACCTGACTAACAGAGGTAAGCAAGTTAATGGAAATGTTAAAGATAGCTGGCAACTTTGGCGCTGGACTTATGGAATGTTAGCTGTTTTTGGTTTACGTCCACGAGAACTCTTTATTAATCCTGATATTGATTGGTGGTTGAGCCAAGAAAATGTAGATTTAACCTGGAAAGTCGATAAAGATTGCAAAACTGGCGAAAGAGAGGCTTTACCGTTATATAAACAATGGATTGAGGAATTTGATTTAAGGAATCCTAAATATTTAGAAATGCTAGCAATGGCAATTAGTAAAAAGGACAAAAATAATCATGCAGAAATCACGGCATTAATCCAGAGAATTAGTTGGTGGTTTAGAAAAATTGGCTTAGACTTTAAGCCCTATGATTTACGTCACGCTTGGGCAATTCGAGCGCACATTCTAGGAATTCCCATCAAAGCAGCGGCGGATAATTTGGGGCATGGTGTGCAAGTTCACACCCAAACCTATCAGCGTTGGTTCTCCCTAGATATGCGAAAGTTAGCAATAAATCAAGCTTTAAATAAGCGAAATGAAGTTGATTTGATTAAGGAGGATAATGCCAAGTTGAGCATGGAGAATGAGAGGTTGCAATTAGAGGTTGAAAAATTAAAAATGGAGATGGTTTATAAACGGAGTTAAAGTTTTGTTGCAAATCAGTGATGCTCATACAAAAATATATGCCACTGTAGTAATATCTGAATATGCGGTTTTAATAAACAGCGATTTTCAGGTAAATAAACCAGGCTTTTTATCTCACGCAGAGACGCAAAGGCGCAGAGAGAAATCAAGAGTGTGTTCTAGATACGTGAAACCTGGTGTAAGCTGACTGTTATATTTGAGGCTATTAACTATCAAATGCTAGAAAAAGTAATACTTCATAATTTCAAAAGCCATAAATCTACAGAACTTAATTTCGATAGTTCCCGATTACATGGACTTGTAGGAAAAAATAGTGCTGGTAAAACAAGCGTGTTACAGGCAGTATATTATCTAAGTATGCTTACTAATTCATCATTTAGGGAAATATTTAAGTATGATAAATCACCCCAATTCATTACAACAATTGGGGAAACAGATATGTCTGTTACTGCGAGTGGTTTTTGGCAAGATGTAAATCAAGATAATTGGGAAGTTTCTTATTCCTATCATTTGAGACAGGACGGTATTAAGAGTTGGATTCCAGCAACATCATGGAAAATAGATGGAAATGAAGCTAGTTGGTATAAAGAAGAGACAAAAACACCAATAAAATACCCGGATGCAATTTGTAAATCTTTAAAACCTACTGTTTACCTAAAATTAGCTGCAAGTAATCTTGCCAAACCAGCTTACAGTGATAAAGTCAAACCCAAAGTTGAGTTTGATGGTTCGTTATTAGCACCAACTTTAGATTTTCTGCGTGATGAAGCTCCAGATAAATTTGAATTAATAGAAGAAAAGCTGAGTCGAATTGTACCAAATGTACGCAAAGTTGGCATCAAGCGGGCAAAAGTTCCAGTCATTCGCAAACGTTTAATCGAAGTTGATGGTAAATCTATTTCCTATGACGAAACTCAGGAAATGACAGGGCAAGAAGTTATATTAGATATGAATACAGGTGAACGTATTCCAGCCCATGCAATTAGTGAAGGAACAATGCTAACTTTAGGTTTGCTAACTGTGATAATGAACCCTAATCAACCTAATTTAGTTTTACTAGATGATATTGAACAGGGACTTCATCCCAAAGCACAACGTGACTTGATGACTGTTATTAAGCAAATAATTCAAGAAAATCCCAGCCTGCAAATTATTTTCTCTACTCATTCCCCATATATTATTGATGAACTTGTTCCTTCTCAAGTACATATATTGAATAACAGTAATTCAGGTTTCACAATCTCCAAACGCTTAGATGAACATCCTGATGTAGAATGGGCAAAACAAACCTTGACAACTGGTGAGTTTTGGGATGCTGAGGGTGAAGATTGGGTTGTTGCAGGAGAAGTCAGTGATTGAGTTTATTGTAATAGTTGAAAGTGGTGCAGATGCCAGAACAGCTACCAAATTAGCCGAGCGTGTTTTGATAGAAAAAGTCGATTGGTTAGAGGATGATACTCTTCAGTATTATTTTCAGTGGACTGGTTTAGAAGAAGGAACACAATATTCAAGATGGGACAAAATTGAGTTGATTGTAGAATCATTTAAGTCATCAGGTTTAAAAGTTCCAAAATATCGAGGTCATCATAGTAATGGTGTACCATTAAAAGCTGATGGAGCAACATCTAGGAAGGTTCTGAAATGCAACCTATCCTATTTCGTCACCGCTTAATTCCCATGTAGCCGCACATCAACTTGCTCAACTACTAGAATCGGACGAGCAAAAGCATAATGGCTAAACATCAAAGATTTTCCTTTACAGAGGGATATGATACCTTTGGTGTTCCTGAGCTAGCGTGATGTCTACGACTAGCTGAAAGCCTACGCATCCCTCTTTTCACCTATCGTAACGCAGCATCATCTCTGCAACCCCAATCTAATATGATATCCAGTAAATCACCCATAATGTAGAGACGTTGCATGCAACGTCTCTACATTAGTTAGCTGAATCATGTGTTTATCTGTAGGGTACGATTGTAAAGTTACTTAGAGATTTTAAATATTTTTGAATAAAGTGCTACATTGTGGCTGTTGGGAGTTGCGTAAACTTTATGGCAGACATTTCCTTCACAGATAAAAGTAAAATTGCTGAAATCATCAACACATCACCTCGGCTTAAATATCTTCTAGCGTTTACCTATCAAATTTCTCTAGATGATATCGTTTCTATTCGAGTAGATGGCGATAACTTCAAGGTTGATGTCAACACGAAAACAGATATGTTTCGTTTCAAACCGAAAGGGATAGAAAATGTGATTATGAAAAATCCTGAAATTGGTATTTTACAATTGCAATTTGATCCTGCATTAGCCCAAGGGATTTACAATATTGTTGATGAGTATGTACAGTAGTGCGATGGTGTAGTCGTAAACATCGCATCCCTCCTTTAACCTAGCCCAACGGGTAAATCTATGGCAAAAATAGTTAGAATATATACTTCTAAATAATATGAATCGCGTCAAGTCTAATCCAACAAGAATGTTTGCCAGAGCTACGATAATTCTGCTGCTGCTCTCAGTTGTAAGTGCTGTTTTCTTCAATTAGTCAGATGATATCAAAAAGGTACTAATAGGATTTTGGATTATTATTCCGCCCCTCTGGTTGTGGTTCGAGTTCTGTTACTTATACGAGCGGGGTATTACTGCATTTCCCAATGATTTCGAGAAATTTAAGTATAGTCAAGAACTTTCAAAAAACCTGTGGCTGTCTATCTCAGCAATCTTGTTATTGGTCTATTTTGGGAAACTTCCAGGTTTTTAGTAATATAAGTTTGAGATTATACAGTCATGTTCAAACACCCCTTTATAGAGTGGACAGTGTAATCAAGCAACTTGCAACTTAGGCGACAATGTACCCTAGGTTTGAACTTACCTTTTGTTTATATTCGACATCTGGGAATTTGGTACTATTAACAAAGCAGCAGATTCACAAAAACCACTATGGCAAAGCGCAAGAAAAGCAATCTCCAGTGGATTAAAGAAACCCTTGAATTAAAACCAGATCATCATTGGGACGGGACTCCTGGCTATAAGATTTTTGTAGCAGGTAGGGGGGCTGTTCGCTTCAATGTTCCTCAGAATTGGGTGTTTGAGCCACAAGAAAAATCATTCAAATTTATGGATCAAAAACCCCCCAATGATGATTGCTGTCTAGAAGTATCTTTCAATCATCTACCACCGGGAGACTGGAGTCTGTTTCCCATAAAATCCGCTTTGAGGAAAGCGATGGAAGAAGACAGTCGCAATATTATTGAAAGGGGAAAAATCATCACCGTCAAGCGGCAAACTGCCCGGATTGTCTGGATGGAGATTAAGTTTATCGACACCCAAGAAGAACCACGGGATGCTTTTTCGCGGACTTGCATTGGTTTAGGCTCGAATGTTCAGTGCTTGATTACCTTTGATTATTGGGCAGATCAAGCAGAGCAATTAATACCTGTTTGGGATGAAGTGATGCGTAGTCTCACCCTAGGACTGTATATCCGCGATCCTAGAACAGGTTTAGCTTTCCCTGACTGAAATAATGATAAACCACAAAAAATTGCCCTGAGTGCAATGTCTACAACAGGCGTAGCTGCAACACCGTTATTCTAGGGTGCGTTGTCGCAAACCGCAACGCACCATAATTTCAAACATCGCAAATGCCCGACAAAAGCTGATTTTTGCGATCGCCATCTCCATCTAAGGCCATTTCCACTACAAACTGCACCTACATCTCCTACAATGTGCTACATTTGGAGCGGGATAGTAACAAAGTTGCAAAGCTATAGTTTAGGTTCTATACACCTGACTGGTGCGCCATCCTTTGCGATCAGCGTATACCGCCTAGTACTTTAAACTATATCGTTTGATTAGCTCAGTTGGTAGAGCGATCGACTCGTAATCGATGGGTCACAGGTTCAAATCCTGTATCAAACCCCAGAAAGTTAGCTCAATTGGTTAGAGCAATCGACTCATAATCGATCTGTAGCAGGTTCGATTCCTGTACTTTCGCACAACCCTGTCCGGGTTAAAGGACACTACCCTTTTAAGGTAGCCAATATGGTACAGATCCCCAAAGGTCTGAAACCCTCCTTTTCTAAACTCTGTGGTGCAAGTGTTTTGCTGTCGGTCGTTGCTCGTAAGGGTGATGTTCGGTAGCTACAGTAAATGAGTTAGTGCAACTGCATTTCTCCCTAACTTGAGTTTGTCCCTTCGTTTTCCACATGGTCAACTGAACGGCATATTTGAGCGCGGTTTTCTTGATCTGGTTTGCTACGGTGCAGCCAGGACAAGGTTACAGCCATCTTAATCCAGTTTTGGAGCAGCTTTTGTCCACTCATGAACTGTCAACACTTGCGATCGCAGAGTTAAAAAAATGTTGTAGTATTGTATTACAAGCAGCTAAAATAAATCTGATATTGCAAATATGCAAATTACTATGTGGCAAACATTTTATATCAAACCTAACGAAATCGGCATTTTATATCACCGCAGCGACTTTAAGAAAATCTTGCAGCCTGGTACATATACTTACTTTGGTCGCCATTGGCAAGTCAAAACATACGACCTCAACCAGCCGGAAGCACAGATTGAAAACCTAGAACTATTATTGCGAAATCATGCAGATGAACTGCAAAAACATTTATTGATTGTCAGAACCGCATTTAATCAAACTGCTTTAGTCCACTGGGGTCGGAATTGGTTAATCATTACCCCAAATCAATTACGGGCATTTTGGCGTGGTTTTATTGAAGTAGAATCTCATCTCTTCAATTTAGAAGAAAGCTTAGAATTGCCTAGTTCTTTTGTGCAGCAATTGCGCTCAGTTGCATTGACTGGAATAAAAAAGTTCCAAATCTCTGAATATGAGATTGGTTTGCTATATCTGCAAAACAATTTTGTGCAACCTCTGGAACCAGGAGAGTATGCTTTTTGGTCTGTAGCTCAAGATGTGACAGTGCGGACTCTCAGCCGGATTGTGCCTAATCCAGATTTCCCCCTAGAAGATGTACTAATTGAAAAACATCCCAACTTTGTTGATGCTTACTGTGAAGTCGTACAATTACAGAGTCATCAAGTAGCGATTGTGCGATATCGGGGTAAGGTAATTTCTATTTTGCCACCTACAAGCCGCAAGTTATTTTGGCAAGGTGTGGAAGTGGAAGTTGTAGACATCAGCACAAATGCAAAGTTACCCTTTCCCTTGGTTGCAGAGTTAGTTGAAGGTGCAGCAGATGTAAAATTGCTCAGTCGCAACTGTTTGCATATCTGCCAAGTTCCCGCACAGCACGTCGGACTACTGTACATTAATCAAGAATTTCAAGCACAACTCCAACCAGGGGTAAACGCTTGGTGGTTGTTTGGACGTTCTTTTCAAACCGAAGCCATCGACCTGCGACTACAAAACATGGAAATCTCTGGTCAAGATATCCTTTCTAAAGATAAAGTACCTCTGCGTTTAAACTTAACTGCTGGCTTCCGCATTCAAGACCCATTGAAGGCAAAAAACGGGTTATCAGATATTTCCGGTTTCTTATACAAAGAATTGCAATTTGCCTTGCGTGGTGCAGTGGGTGAACGGACTTTAGATGCTTTATTAGAAGATAAAGGTGCAATTGATAGAAGTATCTCTGAATATATTCGCCAAAAAGCTGCTGAATATGGAATTGAAGTTGATTCTGTAGGTGTCAAAGACATCATTTTACCTGGGGAAATTAAGGCTATTTTGAGTAAGGTTGTTGAGGCTGAAAAAGCCGCTCAAGCCAACGTAGTCAGACGCAGAGAAGAAACTGCTGCTACTCGCAGTATGTTAAACACTGCCAAGGTGATGGAAGATAATCCGGTTGCATTGCGTTTGAAGGAATTGGAGGTTTTAGAACGAATTGCCGAAAAAATTGATCGGATTCAAGTTAACGGCAGTTTGGATAATATTTTGACAGACTTAATTCGCATGAATCCGCAGTGATGGGGGCAACTGCTTACAGGCAACAAGGATAGTATAATATTGGACAGTAGGTCTATTTACGAGAAAAGCGAGTATGCGACAGTCAGCTTCAAACTCTCAACAAAACCTTGCTCAAAAAATTGCAAAGTGGAAAGCTGGGCTGGCTGACTTGGGAATACGAAATCCTCTCATCAAGTTTCGGCAAGATAGTCCTCGAACTTTAGAAATTCTGTAATGAAAGTGACATCACAGATTCTTACCGATCTCGTAATCAAATTACTTTTGCCGAACTAGACAGCTTCTTAAACTTGGCTCAATCTGAACTGCCTTATTTTCAAGAATGGCTGACCTATAAAGAAACTTACCAGAAATTAGAAAGTCTGGGGAATAATAAGTTTTTGAATGCTTTACGTGACAATCAAATTCAACCAGAGCAATGGTTTCCAGCTTTAGAAAAGCGAATTTATCAAATATGCCTTGATGCTATTCTTGCCAAAAAGCCTGAGTTAAAAAACTTTAATATTCAAGTACACGAACGGCAAATTAAGGAGTTTTCTAAACTCGATTTTAACCAACTAGAAACTGCTAGAGAACGTCTAAAACAACTTCATGTGCAGCGCTGGGAAAACTGGGAAAGAATATCCTGATCTGGAGACGTTTTGTAGTGATAACTCACCACAGTTTTTTCTGAAAGCACTAGAAAATGTTCAGGGTGATGAGCGAGATGCAATCATACTCAGCGTTGGGTATGCTCGTGATGATCAAGGTAAGCTTTCTCTCAACTTTGGCCCCCTGAATCGGCAAGGTGGAGAACGACGGCTCAACGTCGCTGTCACGCGGGCGAAAAGTAAAATTACACTCGTTTCTTCCATACAGCCTGGGGACATCGACACTACACGCGCCAAAAGCAAATGCATAGAAGCACTACATAATTACTTAAAATATGCAGCGAGTGGCGGAGAAGTATTGCAAGGTAACTCTTCCACAGATACGCTTCGCTTTGAATCGCCATTTGAAGAAGATGTTTACTATACTTTAGTCCAAGAGGGATACACTATCCGCACCCAAGTTGGATGCTCAGGATACCGGATTGACTTGGCTGTAGTCAATAACAATTGCCCTGGTGAGTTTTTACTGGGGATTGAGTGTGATGGGGCATCATACCATAGTTCACCAACTGCCAGAGATCGCGATCGCCTCAGACAAGAAGTGCTTGAAAGGCTCGGTTGGAAAATTTACCGCATTTGGTCAACAGACTGGTTTCGTAACAAACCTGTTCAAGTTCGTCTGTTGATAGAAAAGATCAAACAACTACAACAAATCAGATAGAATCTCGTTGCTCCAGCTACTCATCAATTAGTACAATTCTAGGCAACGCATACTTGGATTATTCAGGAGCTTTTTAATTACCTCTACAATGCGATCGCTATTTAGTCTAATAAATCATCAATCAAAATAGTCTTTCACTTTACAATTTTTGATTTAAGCCAAATTTAAGCCACGCCTCAAAACCAGGCTGAATAAGAGTTATACTAGATCCAGTATCAAACAAACATTGTTACTCACGAACCCTACAGATCCCATTTAGGCTAGAAATAGACTCCCTTCTCTCCCATCCTCAAAAAACCTTGATTTACCTGACTTCCAACCCCCATCACCAAGTTCGGAGTAATCCCAAGAGTGCATTTGACGGAAAGGAAGACCCATCTTTTGGAAGACATACTTCTCTTTCACACCAGAAGCGATGAGGTCAGGCTTCAATGCCTTAACAATCTCCTCGAATTCATAAGCGGTAACGTCGTCATAAACGATGGTACCATTTTCGATGTAGTGAGTAGTACGTTTGTAGTCGTCATTATGAGCGAACTCATAACCTGTACCAATCATCTTCATGCCCAAATCTTGGAAAGCTGGGACAACGTGACGAGGACGTAGACCACCAACCATCATCGCAACAGTCTTACCATCCAAACGGGGGCGATACTTCTTGAGGATCGCATCCATTGTGGGTTGGTACTTAGCAATTACCTTCTCAGCATTTGCTTGGATTTTTTCGTCAAACTTAGAAGCGATTTCCCGTAAAGATTCAGCAATCTTGGTGGGTCCGAAGAAATTATACTCAAGCCAGGGTAGATAAAGTTTGACGCCGTAAAACGTTTACTGTGTAAGCATTCTGGAGAGAGCGCAGTTTTATGGCTTAATTTTGGCTTAAATTGCCTTGTTTTAACGCCTGAAACCCAGTCGAAACAGTAAATTGATTTATTAATTGTGGCTTAAGTTTTAACACCGTCAATGATCATCATATTTGAATACTTCCTTGACACCGTGGGTAGTCGGCGGTCAGTCTAACCCTATGGTGACTGTTAAGTCTGCACTCAATACAACTGTTTTAGCAGCCAATCTCTTTCCTCTTTTATTTGGTTACGTACTGCTTCCTCTGTCCATCCTAGTTCTCTCGCTAGTCTCTGCACTAAGTCTTGGCGGGGTACATACTGGTATCCTCGCCCCCATTTTGAATGCCGCCGCCTGACTATGCGCGTCATACACAATCTGCTTCTTTGCTGCATTAAAGGGTAACAGGTAAGTTTCATAAGATATTTTAATCAATGGCTGAAACAGAGTCTTTTACTTCTGTGGAACCCTAGGGTTCCTGATGATTTTCCCCAGGCTTTTAACCTTGCCTAATCGCTGTAATGTGCGTTGCATATAGATTGTAAATGTGTTTAGCTTGTTTTGTTCAAGCATGAGTGAGGAAAGGCATGGGAAGCACTACAAAATACGATCCAAAGGATTTGTGTACGGTTTCAATCAATCCTGGAGATGAGCAGGGCGTGGGCGCTTTAACTTATGCGTTTTACACCAATATACCTAAAGCCAGCCGAACTATTTTAGGTATCTCGACAATTACTGACACAACTCAATTGCCCGTTGGAACGGCATTGACCCCTAGCTATCCTAAACCAGCCAAGGCTAGCAAGCGGTTTCAAACTAAATCTTCATCCAGTTACGTTGCAGCGGCAAATTTTAACGGCGCTCGTGTAGATGGTTGGACGGTTACCAGGAATAGAAAACTTCCATCTGTGCACTTGACTGCTGGAGGGTCAAGCTTTGTTCGCACAGTGTACGTCACTATTAGGGGTATTAAATATGCTTGGCATATGCCCAAAGTGACAATAGGAAGAATAGGCGACGCTGATTTAGCGGCGCTAGGTATTAAATATGCCACAGAAAACGACGTGAAAGATTTGGTATTCGGTGCTGAATTTCCTAAACCAGGGAAAGCTAGAAAGCTAGTTGTTTCTGGGGCAGGCGATTCTGCAACGGCATCAAATGTCATAACTTTTTATGACCCTGAGAAAGAATTCCCCGCTAATTGGTCACCAGTTAGTAATGCCTACGTTATTCTCTAGTGAGCAAGATTGACAATAGTTACATTTTAAATAAAGGGCAATGAAATGAAAGTATTATCTACTGATGAATGTTTGGAAATAATGGATTTAGCTATTGATCATGTAGCCAAAGAGTCTGGTAATGATGCAAAATCATTAACTGAGAAGTTTAATGTATTAGTTAAGGTTGACAAGGAAGCTAGGAGATACTGGATTAGTGAGACCGCTTATGGGTATTTACAAAAACTGCCAGAATGGCGGCTTTTAGTAGAACAAATAGTTTCTAAATATGGATATTTTTCGCAGGACGAATGGGGGGAAGGTGCTCATATTAGATTTCCAAAAGATGATGAAACTTTTTCGGACAAGCTGGACATCAAAGACATTATAGCTGTCTTGTTGCCTGAAACTGTATCACCACCAATAACACCACCGGGCTAACGGACGATAGTAATGGTGTTACTGTAACTCTTGCTGTTTCTTAAGTCCTTGGATTAAAAATGTTTCAAAATAGCTTTGATTGGATTTTAATATTTTCTAATACTCTGAGTGGAACATTTAATAATCCAATCCCTGAAATCGAGCCTTTACACATTTTTACTTCTTCAATTATTGGCATCCAAGTAATTTCAGCATCAGCAGGTGACACCTGGATTAAAGGCGGGTATTTAAGCCAGGTTTTAGATGCGCCGCTAGGGATAGCAGGCATGGCAGAGGGAGAAAGGCTGTTTATCCCTCTCTACACTCCTAAAATAATTAAATTTCTGTTGTTTTCCCCTCCCTACAAAGTTTCGTTTCAAACGCCAAAATATTTTAGGGACTGCACTGTAAGCATTTGGGAGTTTACAGGAAATGATAATAATCCTAGCTAAGGCTTGACTAGGATTAAATCAGGTGTAGCAGCTATCAAGGATTTGTTAGAGGATAGCGCCACATCCTCAGATTAAAGTGTTCAGTTAGTGTGTTCTTAAGATGATTACCAAAGAATTGATGGTGGCAATTTTAGCTGTGTTGGGCGGCGGCGGGTGGGTTGTTGCTAATTACCTTAATTCAATATTAAGGGCAATTAGTGACATTGACAAACACCATACAATTGGAATGCAAAATTTAGCTAGTTCACTGGATGCTCATGTTCTGGAATACAAATATGAGCGCGAGTTATCAAAGCTAAGGTTCGACACTTTGACATTAAGTCTGGAGGAGGAGAACAGACGGCAGAATAGCGCCATCAAAGACATACAGGCATTTCTTTCAAAGACAACTGATTTTACTGTCAGGCTTAATGAAAAGGAGTAGCAATCTTGTTGAGAGTAAAACCTCATGAATACCTCAGATAGAATTGCAATTGGGACACTGGCGTTTACTGTTATAACCCAAGGGGTTTTGGTTCTTGTCTGGTACATTGGTAATGAAAAATCTTTTGAGCGCAAAAAATATGCGGCGGAAAGAGATTTTAATCACCTTAAAAATAATCAATTGCAAATATCCAACGCAATTAATGACCTGTTGCAGGAGGTTAAAAGCGATTTTAATATATTGAGTCGAGATATTCTTGAAATAAAAATTACTCTGGGCATAGACAAAAAACATTCAGAGTAGACATGAAGCACTTGCTGCTAGTAACAAAAAGCGATCGCACTTCACCCCAGAAATGCGATCGCATTTTTATTGCCAGTCCCCAGATGCAACCCTGACGGTTAACAATAATACAAATCTATCGTATCTAGATATTCAATCAATTTATATAATAGTATATAACTATACCATAGACACTGTTCACGATGCTGTCAGTACCTGAAGAAACCGCCGATTCAATTAAAGATGGACTGTCCAGGCTTAAACGAATAGAAGAAATTGTTCATAGCTGGGATGACATCTTTGACTATGTCGTCAAGAAATCTCCTAGAGGTATCCTACCAATGGAGTACTACCAGGCTAAAGAGTTGCTAGGTGACTTAAGAGAGTGCCTGAAACTCAAAACTGTCAGTAAAGCTAACCCCATTACTCCCCTTGCCAGTGAAGTAGAGGAACCAATTACTGCTGATGCCAGTGAAGTGACTCCCCTCACCAGTGAAGTAGAAGAACCAATTACCGCTGATGCCAGTGAAGTAGAGGAACCAATTACTGTTGATGCCAGTGAAGTAACTCCCCTCGCTCAAGATGAGCAAGAGATTGACCAGCGGACAAAAGAGGATAAATGGATAAGTATCGACTCACGGTCTAACCTGTTGGCCCTGCGGTTTAGGGTGAAGGGATTTGATAAACAGTTCTTTCTACGCACTGGGCTAGAAGATACCCCGGCTAACCGCGAGAAGGCGCGATCGCTTAGGGATGAGATAAAAGACGATATTTGGACGGGTGACTTTGACTCGACACTATCCCGCTACAAAACTCACAAACCAAAACTAGACAAGCCAGCCAGCGACGCAGTAATTGACAAACCACTAGCACTAGGGGCAACAGTGGAGCTAGAGGAACGGATGGTACTTGTTCCTGTCGTTGACCCAAATAGGCGTAACGGTTTTGTAACGGGTAAATTCGCGCTGACTCAATTACTGGTTGTTAGACCTGTGGATTCTGAAACCTAGCGTGGGTCTGTCTGTCTGGGTTGATGCAAATACTATTGAAATTGACGAATTTTAGACAGAAATAGACAGAATCCTTACAGGTCAATGGACAGACACAGACAGACAATAGACAGAATTTAGACAACAGACAGAGATTAGACAGACAACAAGTAATGGGAGAGAAGTTAATGAAAAAAGCGATCGCACTCCCTAAGAAACGCGATCGCTTTTTGTTGTCTGTGTGTTGTCCAATTGTTGTCTGTCTCTGTGCATTGATACATAAGGATTCTGCCTGGTTCTGTTGTCTGTTGTCTGTTGTCTAAATTTTGCTGATTTTAATAGTTTGGGTGTGAATGCAGCCAGACAACAGATGCTGATCGCATTCCCCTAAACGCGATCGCTTTTTTGTTCCGCCTGGAACAAGTGCGGAACAAACCCGGAACAGCTAGGAACAAGACACAGTAAGCTGTTCCGTCTGTTCCTGATTGTTCCGTGTTCCGGCTCTAAGCGGGTAATCTGTACCCTTCTGCCTTTGTTCCGGTGATAAGTTCCCCCTCTTGTTCGGTTCAGAAGTTAATCAGATGCAAGCACTGCTCATAAGTAAGCTTGGTGGCGTGTTTGAACTGGTTCACATTTCTTGCCTAACCCTTGTCAGTCCGTTGGTTCAGCGGTTCAGGAGTGTCTGAACTGGGTTCAGGCGGGTGAAAGGACTTGTAATCAATGCCAGAACTTGTTTTCAGTAATTTATCTGGCGGTTCAGCGGTTCAGAATTGATCGCTAAAGTTAAAAAGTCAGGACACGTTGCAGCTGTAACGTCTGGGTGACAATAGTACGCCAAAACCATTTGTACGGTATCCCCGATCCAGTACGCCATCACTGAAGATGAGTTACCTGCATTAGAGGCAAACCTAATAGACCTGTTAGAACCTGATTTGAATTGGGAGCCAGTAATCGCGGGTAGTGGCACTAGCAAGCTATTCTCATTCCGTCTCCAAGATTTTGAGGTTGAGGCATTGCAATTGCAGCAGACACCGGAAGATAAAGACTCCCTGAATCTCACAGCTAAAAGGCTGTTAATGGGTGCTTTGGGATTTCCGTCGAATGGCAATAAATCCATAAACACCGTAATTACACAGGAATTGGTTAAGCAAGAAGTAGAGCGTATTCTAGCTGAGTCTACTAATACTGCTTTAAACGACGTGGACATCCAGAATTTGGTTAAGCGGGAAGTGGAAAGCGCGATCGCAGATGTTAGGCGGGAGTTAGATGAACGCCTGGGGGAGTTGACCGCCTGAGAGATAACACCCAATCTCTGAGGCAACCAGTAGATTATGATGCGGCGCGGGATAAGGTGCTGAAAAAGCTGAAGGTGGGGAGGCAGTCAACAGCGGGAAAGGCGATCGACGCATTTATCAAGGAAATCTCTACTTCTGCCTAATGAATTTGATTGAAGACGGGGGACGGGGAAAGTTGAAAACTAAATTCAAGGATTCTAAAACTTTTGGTCAAAACACCATTACCCCCGGCACACCCGGCACAGCCTTACCAGACAAGGATTACAGCCGTGTCACCTCTGTGCCGGGCGGTGGCACACCCGGTGCAGAGTTAGAAAACAGTTAACCATCTGTTACGGCAGTTACGCTACCTGTAACAGAGGTGTAACAGCCACAACCTTTACAGCAAGCCGCTGTTACACCTGTTACGGGTGCTGGCTGCTTTAACTCAAAAGAAAGAAATTCAACTATCAAGAGTTTAGCCCATGTCAGAAATAGAAAAGTTTAGTGAATTGGTGCAAGATGCCCAGCGCGGCGACGGTTATATCAACGCTACAAAGTGGTGTAAGGCTTTTGGCTCCCGATTGGATAAATGGAAACAGTTACCGGAGACAAAAGCAAAAGCAGACGATCTTTCTCACACCCTAAAAAATAGTGTGTCAAACTCTGAGATTTTTCACACACCCCAGGCGGGTGTGTCAAATTTTGAGAGCGTAAAAATCACGGGGTCAGAAATCAGCCTTGCACTAGAACTTAAAATCGATATTGGTGTTCGGGACGCAATATCCATCGTCAAAGACCTTGCCATAGCCAACACCTATCCTTTGATGAATGAGGCGGATCAGCAGAAATTTAAAAGTAAATACTTCTGGAGTGCCAGACGTTTCAACTTTGTACCAACAGAAGATTGTCCAACGCCGCCACTAATTGATTAAAGCTTCCAAGTTTTCAGAGATAACCCCTGGTCATTGGTCGGGGGTTATTTTTATAGGCGATCGCTGACGACGGATATTAAAATTCAAAACTTTTAACTTCTTGCTCAAGGGGGGCGTCACACCCGTAACAGGTGTAACAGCGGCTTGCTGTAAGGGTTGTGGCTGTTACACCTCTGTTACAGGTAGCGTAACTGCCGTAACAGATGGTTAACTGTTTTCTAACTCTGCACCGGGTGTGCCACCGCCCGGCACAGAGGTGACACGGCTGCAATCCTTGTCTGGTAAGGCTGTGCCGGGTGTGCCGGGGGTAACGGTGTTTTGACCAAAAGTTTTAGAATCCTTGAATTTAGTTTTCAACCTTTCCAGCCGCTAGCGTTGCATTAGCCCAAAGCCCCCCTTCATTGCACCAGGTAGAGAAATGATGGCAACGAGTAAAATAAAAGCGATCGCACAAGAGGGCGAACTATGGTTCAAGCTTTACCAAAACCAGTAACCTTTGAACAATTTGCAGAATGGTACCCCGACACAGGATTACGCTACGAACTGCACAACGGAGCAATTGTCGAAATGAACCAGCCATTAGGGGAACATGAACTCATCATCGCCCTACTAAGTCGCAACTTAACAGCAGAGATAGTTAGGAGAAACCGGCCTTACGTCATCTCTAAAAATGCCTTTGTTAAAACCCCAGCAACGGAAACAGCTTATTGCCCCGACATCCTGCTGTTAAATCTAGACAACTTGGCCAATGAACCCTTGTGGCAGAAACAGTCAACCGTCAGCCAAGCCGCATCAGTTCCATTCGTCGCCGAAGTTGTTAGCTCTAATTGGGGCGTTGATTACGGGAATAAAGTTAGTGACTATGAAGCCATAGGAATTCCTGAATATTGGATCATAGATTACCTGGGAGTAGGCGGCAGAAGATTTATCGGCAATCCCAAGTTACCCACACTATCAATTTATTCCTTGACTGAAGGTGAATATCAAGTAACCCAGTTTAGGGGAGACGATTTTATAGTATCTCCAACCTTCCCAGAATTACGCCTGACCGCCAAAGAAGTTTTACAACAGAACCTCTGAAATTTGCTTCCGTGCCAACGCATGTTTAAGTCGCTCAACCTCAGCCCTTAAACGTGCGTTCTCTTCTTTCAACGCCTCAATATCATCCTTCTTATCCACCGCCTGCCTAATTACCTTCTTCCGGTTCTCCAAACTGAACCACTTCTGATAAATTTCAGTGTGAATCTCCACTGAATGCCCCAAATTATCAGCCGCCGCCTTAATCGGCACACCCATCATGTGCGCTCTAATTGCCCAGGCGTGACGCAAATCATAGGGAGTAAACGGAATCTTTACCCGCCTAAACCATGACGAACAGTTGACCCGAATCGTGTTGATTTCCGTAAAACTCGTTCTGTCGTAAGTTTGCGATCTCAACATCTGCAAAGCTTCGGGATTCTTTAAATCAAACAACTCCACCCATTCAGGATGGAGCGGTAAGGCTTCTCTATATCCTGTCTTAGTATCTGGGTGAACCTTCCAAGTATTATCCTTATTCTCAGGATTTAACCACCAATCAATCCCCGGATTAACAAACAGTTCTCTCGGTCGTAAGCCATAGGTTGCAAGCATCCCATAGACCCATTCCCACATCTTCCAGCTATCTATGCAATCCTTCTTAATTGTTAGACTTCTAGACAACGAATAATTGTGAAACGATTCATAATACCTGACTATATCTTCATCACTGGGGATATCTCTAACCTGACTCTTGGGCTGTGTACTCTTGATTCCATCCAGGCTAAAGCTAGTCAGGTTGAGAGTTGACCTTAATACCTTCAAACTTTTAACAGCGTGATATTTTGCAGAATCATTAGTTATCTCTGCAATCTTTTTATCTATAGAAACCTGACTTAATAGCGTGTCAGTGCCAACCAGTCTTTTTAAATGGTCTTTGTAATAAGAGAAAGTATGCTTACTTTTTTCTGTCAACTTGTGAGTTTTAAAATATTCAACTTCAAACTCCTCTAATATCTCACCAACAGTTTGTGGCCCGTTCTCCACCTTGGCGAGTTTACCCAAATATTTATCATTCCACTCAAACTGCTTACGGGCGATCAGCCTGCCTAACTCCTGTGCTTCCTCCTCAGCCGTCCTCAGTCCATCCAAGTTTGCAGGGATGTTGAGCGAGATTTTGTATTGCTTGTCCCCAGTCCCCTTGGTGTCGGTGTCCCCAGGCTTAATTGGTAGCGATGCCTGCAATTGAATAGTATCCCCAGCCACCACAAGCCCGACCTTAACCTTACCTGCCTTCAACCGAGCCTTAACCTCAGCCAAACCTTTCTCAAACTTCTTCTCTAAATGCTGCCGAGTCGCTTTCATCTGTTCCCGATTCCCTAGATAGCTGCCATCGGTAGATGCTGGCGGTGTGAAATCGCCGAAAACGTCCTGATTGCTAAATTCCATTGTGTCTTAAATTTGGCTTAAAATTTAGTCCATTTGGAACAATGTTTGAATTGAGCAAAGTCAAGCCTGGACTAAATCGTGGGTTCAAAACACATTAAATCATATTCTGTACAGGGTATACCATAAGCTTCTTCCATGTGACGGCTGATGTAGTTCATCGAGCGGTAACAGTGGATGAGGTTCATCTTCACGTTGGGGGTCATCAACATTTCGTTGATGGTGCCATCACCAGACCACTGAGCGACTACGCGCAAGCCGATTTCTTCTAACAGGATGCGGCTAGCCCAAGCATCACCACCGATGTTGTAGTCACCGATAATGGCTACATCATAGGGGGTACCTTCAAACTTGAGTGTACCATCTTTCTTCGCTTGGTCTGCTCTGGTGAAAACCCAGTCACGAACCATGTCGTTAGCGATGTGGTGACCCAAAGACTGGGAAACACCCCGGAAGCCTTCGCAACGAACGGGAACAACTGGCTTACCAATTTCCTTGGAGGTCTTTCTAGCAACAGCTTCGATGTCATCTCCAATTAGACCGATGGGACATTCAGATTGAATGGAAACACCACGGTTTAAAGGGAAAAGATCGTCTAGTTCTTGAATCAATTTGACTAGTTTCTTGTCACCACCAAAAACGATGTCCCGTTCTTGGAAGTCAGAGGTGAAGTGCATGGTACCAAAGGTATCAACACCTGTGGTACCGATGTAGTAGTTACGACGACCAGACCAAGACCAGTAACCGCAACCTACAGGCCCGTGGCTGATGTGAATCATGTCCTTAATAGGACCCCAAACCACACCCTTGGAACCTGCGTAAGCACAACCACGAGCGGTCATCACACCTGGTAAAGATTTGATGTTAGATTTAACGCCGCAGTCAGCCTTACCTTCTTCATATACATTGAGGTGCTTTTCCCGCTTTTTAGCAGCTTTTTCGGGATAAGCTTTGAGAACTTCTTTAACTAGTTCTTTTCTTTCTTCGATGATTTTCTTGTTGTCTGGAGGAGTCATTTTCTGTCTCTCTTGCTCCTAAGGAACGGGAATAGGGAAGGGGTTTTCCCCTGTGGGGTTGGGGACTTAAAGTCCCCTTAAGGGATAGAAGAAATGTTGGTCAAAGGTGAGAGCAATGATGTGGCACTCTCTGCCTTTTTCCTGTTGCTAGAGTTTTATTTCTTAGCAGCAACTTATGCTACAGGAGCTTCAGTAGCAGTCTTACCAACCAGCATGGCGGTATTTTCATCGCTTTCGAGAATACCAAATTCAATCAACAATTCTTCTAATTCTTCCATTTCGATAGGTGTAGGAATAGCTAGATTCTTGTTGTTGATGATCTTGGTAGCCAATGTGCGATATTCGTTAGCTTGGTTGCTTTCTGGTGCGTACTCGTTAACAGTCATCCGGCGCAATTCTGCGTGTTGAACGATGTTGTCGCGGGGTACGAAGTGAATCATTTGGGTGTTCAACCGTTTTGCCAAGGTTTCGATAAGTTCGATTTCCCGGTCAGTGTTACGGCTATTACAAATCAAACCACCCAAACGCACGCCACCGGTGTGAGCATACTTAAGAACACCACGAGCGATGTTGTTAGCAGCGTACATCGCCATCATTTCACCAGATGTAACGATGTAGATTTCTTGCGCTTTACCTTCACGGATAGGCATAGCAAAACCACCGCATACAACGTCACCTAATACGTCGTAAGATACGAAATCTAGGTCTTGGTAAGCACCGTTTTCTTCTAGGAAGTTGATGGCGGTGATGATACCGCGACCTGCACAACCTACTCCGGGTTCTGGACCACCAGATTCTACGCAACGTACACCACGGAAACCGGTGAGCATTACTTCTTCGATTTCGATATCTTCAACGGCACCACGTTCAGCAGCCAAGTGAAGAACGGTTGTTTGAGCCTTGCTGTGCAGCATCAAACGGGTGGAGTCAGCTTTGGGGTCGCAACCAACGATGAGGATGCGTTGGCCCATTTCTGCCATAGCTGCCAAGGTGTTTTGGGAAGTGGTAGATTTACCGATACCGCCCTTACCGTAGAAAGCTATCTGTCTAATCTTTTCGTCAGTCATGGTTCGTGTTTTCCTACAATTGGTTGGTTGGTTGGTGGGTGAAGTTTTGTCTCTGGACTTCTCACGCCTGTTGAGCTACAGCAGTGAGTATTTGTAGAACGTATCGGGAGGCGATCGCTCTACCGCCAAAACTATTGTGGTTGAAAGCATTGATTTTCCTAGATAAAATTATGTTTACCCTAAGTCCCTTGTGGGAACAAAGAACTTAGGCACTTTACAAATACACCGAAATATGCAACAGCCTGTAGAGATAGGTAGGACTTGACGAAGTAATTCGTCAACAATCAATGGTTTAGTCCTACTTGCCTAAAATAGAGCCTTTCAAAGCTTCAACGTTAGCCATTGCAGCGGCTGCGTCAGCAGATGATACACCACTTGCGGTCATTGCAGCGTTCAAGTGTTTGACGATAGTATCAAACTGAGCTTGTTGTAGCTTCATGCCTGTGTGGGTTTTTTCCATTGGACGACCAGCGTATTGGCTTGGTCCTTCCAGAATTTGAGAGAAGAAAGCAATTTGATGAGCGCGTTGTTTTGCCATATCTGTTTTAGCAAAGTAACCGCTAACGCTGCTGTCTGCCATGATGTTTTTGTGGAAAGCATCAACGACTTTTTCAACTGTGGCTTGTCCGCCGATTTTGTCGTATAAACCCATAATCTTTCTCCTTTCCTGTGAAGCGAGTTGGATGGTGAAACTTGCAATTAAGCGTTTAATTTTTCCGCTTAGATGCTGTTTGTTGTTAGCAGGACTGAAGTCTTGATTGTTGAGAATTATCTAGGTCAAATCCTAGTTGCAGTTCCTGGCTGATACAGATAAATGTATCTTCGTAAAGAGTGTTTTTTCTACAGCAAGGGCGAAACTGCTTCGACTACAAGGTTTTTGCTAACACGATCTTGTAATCTGGCTTCGATGGCAATCTTGAGTGTGGCAGTGCTGCTAGAACAAGAACCGCAAGCACCTTGAAGGATAACCTTCACGCGATCGCCTTCTACGTCATAAAGTTCTACATCTCCCCCGTCGGCGATCAATACAGGTCTGACTTCTTCATCAAGTACTTTTTGAATTAGGGCAATTCTTTGCACATTGGTCAGCGGTTTTTGCTTTCCAGAAGTCGAGATATCTGTAGTGGTCTTCACGCCATTGTTGTTGAGGAGTGATGTGGCGACTTCTTGCTGTACTTCTTTGATAATATCATCAATGTTGGCTAAACAAGAACCGCATCCGCCACCAGCTTTTACATAATTTGTTACCTGTTCCGCACTGGTGAGTTTATTTTCTAAAACTGCACGGCGAATTTTGGAGTCGCTAATACCAAAGCAGCTACAAATCAGGGCACCTTCATCATCATCATGGGTGGCTAGGGGAATGCCTCGGTAATTGTAGATGGCTGCTTCTAGGGCTTCTTGTCCCATGACTGAGCAGTGCATCTTGGCTTCTGGTAGTCCGCCTAAGTAATCTGCAATGTCTTTGTTGGAGACTTTCAGGGCTTGATCTAAGGTTAAGCCTTTGATCATTTCGGTTAATGCACTCGAAGATGCGATCGCACTGGTGCAACCAAATGTCTGAAAGCGTGCATCGAGAATTGTGTCAGATTGTACTTCAACTTTCAGGTGCAATCTCAAAGCATCACCACAAGCAATGCTTCCTACCTCTCCAGTTGCAACCTTAACTCCAGCTTCGCCTGTTTCTTCAATTGCTCCCTGATTTTTGGGATCGTAAAACAGCTCTAATACTTTATCTGTGTAGTCCCACATGGTCGATTTTAGATTTTGGATTTTAGATTTTGGATTTAAGATTAGTCAGTAGCTAGCAGGACTTACAAATAGGAGTTTTACGAACCGCCAAGACGCCAAGAACGCCAAGAAATGGAAGGTTATGCGTAAGTCCTGGTTAGTTATGATTTACTACTGACTAATGACTAATAACTAATGACTAGCGACGACTGACTGTTGTTGTAACCAACCCGCCTCGTCATTTTTGAAGGGTGAAAGGGCGCGTAAACGTTCAACAATCTCAGGCATGACGGCGATAACTTGATCAATCTCAGCTTCTGTGGTGTAGCGACTCAGGCTGAAGCGAATGGAACCGTGCAAAGTGGTGTATGGTAAGCCCATAGCCCGAAGGACGTGGGAAGGTTCCAGTGAGCCAGAAGTACAAGCAGAACCAGAGGAAGCACAGATACCGTACTTATTTAAGGAAAGCAGAATTGCTTCACCTTCGATATACTTAAAGCCTATATTGGTGGTGTTTGGCAGTCTGTGCTGAGGATCACCGTTAACTTCGCAGTGGGGAATTGCGGCGAGTAAAGTTTTTTCTAGGCGATCGCGCAATTTTCTTTCTCTCTTGGTCGCATCGGGTAAATGTAGCATCTCTAGTTCCGCCGCTTTGCCCATAGCAATAATTGCTGGGACATTCTCTGTTCCCGCACGGCGTCCCCGTTCTTGGTGTCCCCCAATCAGTAAAGGACGGAACCTTACCCCGCGTCGCACATACAAAGCACCAATACCTTTGGGTGCGTGCAGCTTGTGACCAGACAGAGTTAACATATCAATAGTGCTAGTCTTCATATTCAGCGGGATTTTTCCCACTGCTTGCACCGCATCGACATGGAAGATCGCGCCATGTTCTTTAACTCTTAACCCAATTTGCTCAATTGGGAAAACCGTACCAGTTTCATTATTCGCATACATAATCGACACCAAGGCGGTGTTACCTGTCAGGGAGGCTTCTAATTCATTTAGATCCAACTGTCCCTGAGCATTCACCGAAAGATAGGTAACACTATAACCTTGGGTTTCTAGTTGTTTGCAGACATTCAACACCGCTGCGTGTTCTACTTGGGTGGTGATGATATGTCTCTTATCTGGCTGTGCTAGCAATGCTGCACGGATAGCGGCGTTATCTCCCTCAGTTCCGCAACTGGTAAAGATAATTTCTGATTCATCGGCTCCCAGGAGGGCTGCAAGTTGTTCTCTTGCTGTTTTTACACCTTTGCCGACTTGTCCGCCAAAGGAATGCATACTAGAGGGATTACCGTAAAAGTCCGTCAGGTAAGGCAGCATTGCCTCTACAACTACTGGGTCTACCTGGGTGGTGGCATTATTATCGAGATAGATGCAGTTCTTTTGCATTGTTTCCAATTTTATTTCACAAGGGCCATGTAGGGGTTTCCCCGCCCAATGCTTGATTAAGCTGCTACTTGGCGTTGACGTTTTTGTAATTGCTCAGAAAATGTCTGGGAATAAGTGTCAAACCAACGCTCCCAGTAATCTTGTTTATTGGTCAACTTGGCTAAGACGCGGTTATAATTGGCAAACCAACCTTCCCAATAATCGCTGGGCTGTTTAACGCAACCGTTGCAGGTGGGACAACCAGCTTTACACTGAGGTACGGTATAAATACTACCAACGCAGTTTGTGCAAAGTTCAGGATCAATCCAGCGCTGGTCGTCAACTATCTTAATTGCATTGGTGGGACAGGCAGACAGACAAAGATCACAGGAAATACACTGGCTAGTGATTTGGTAAGCCATGATTATTTACCTTTTTTGGGGATGAGGAATTGGGAATTGGTAATTGGGTATTAAGGATTGGGAATTGGGAATATTTAGTTAATAGTTGATTTGTCTTTGGGTTGGATTCTTTCCCAGAATCCAATACCCAGTACCCATTCCCTATTCCCTATTTCCCTAGTTCTTTGACATATTGCTCGTAAAACTCGAGAGCAACCTTCTCAATTACGTCGTAAGCTTCAATGGTTTGGATGCCAGCTTCTTGCAGTTTTTCTTGAGGACAGTTACCAATCTTGGAGACTAAAACTGCTTTGCAATCGGCGATCGCTTTCATAATACCTTCAAAGGTGGCTTCTTCGCTGTATCCACCTTGACAATACTGGTCAATCTTGCGGTGACTGACAAAGCGAGCTTCGTTACCATCCACTTCATAAATCTGGAATTCCTTCGCATGACCGAAGTGTTGGTTAACCAATCCACCGCCCTTAGTTGCTACTGCCACCAAGATTTTTGGATTGTTTTGTAGAGACGTTGCATGCAACGTCTCTACAGCAGATGCTTTCGCCTTTTCTTTAGCTACTTTGATTTCTTCTTTGAACTTCTCAATGCCTTCGTGAACTGTAGCGCGTTGTTCTAGGTCATATTCTGGAGTCATTTCCAAGAATTTATCTTTGGTAAATTCCTGGCTGCGGTCTTCTCCTAACAATCCTACAGCATCGGCTCGGCACTGGCGACAGTGGCGCATCATCTTCATGTTACCGGCGCAATTGTCTTGTACGTCCTTTAATTCTTTGGGTGAAGGGCCGCGTTGACCGGTTAAACCGAAGTGTGTGCCGTGTTCTGGTGCAGAAATCAGCGGCATGATGTTGTGCAGAAATGCACCATTCTCACGAATGTATTTATTCACTTCCACCAAATGCTGGTCGTTAATTCCCGGAATCATTACCGAGTTGACTTTGCACAAGATGTCGGCTTCTTTCAAAGCTTGCAATCCTTCCATCTGCTTTTCGAGCAGAATCTTAGCACCTTCAACGCCTCTGTAACGCTTGCGTTTGTAGTGAACCCAAGAATAAATCTGGGCGCCGATTTCTGGGTCTATGGTGTTAAAGGTGATGGTAACGTGGTCGATATTTAATTGTTTGATCCGATCAATGTATTCAGTTAGCATCAAGCCGTTGGTTGATAAGCAAAGCTTAATGTCTGGTGCTTTGTCTGCAATCAACTCAAAGGTGCGGAAAGTTTTTTCTGGGTTCGCTAAAGGATCACCAGGTCCAGCAATTCCCAAAACTGTCATTTGGGGAATCTTGCCGGCAATTACCAAAGCCTTGTGTGCGGCTTCTTCTGGCGTTAGCAATTCGCTAACTACTCCAGGGCGACTTTCATTGGCGCAATCATATTTGCGGTTGCAGTAGTTGCATTGAATGTTACAAGCTGGCGCAACTGCAACGTGCATCCGGGCATAGTGATGATGCGCGTCTTCGCTGTAGCAAGGATGTTGGGCGATGCGTTGTAGGAGCCTTTCGTCCCTTTCCACGGTGGCGCTAGTGTTGCTGTCGCAACCGCAACCACCGGATTTTGCTTGGGTTACTATTGGTTCCTGATTATCAGATGTGAGGAGTCCTGTAGCCGGTAGTGTCATTGAATTTCGCAAAAGTTCGGTGGGCTGGCTGCCACTGTGGGAGATGCCGTTGCTACTCCCTATGCTCGTGAATTGAAGTCACCTCTGATACTCACTCTGCCCTGAGGTGTGATAACCCTGGAGCGATAGCGTAGGCACCTGATGAGGGTGACTAGCAGAGTAGGGCAGGCTGAAAATCTTTGAGAACCGTCGGCTGGTGTGTGTCAACGTTTGGGTTTTGGGTAGAATTTGTGTGTACAGCCGCAACTTCTATTCACAGAAACATAGTGCTATCTCATCCCTCCACTCACTTGTCGCTTTCTTTTTTTGGATTAGAGCGTTGGGTGATTGGCGATATAAGATTTATATCAGCCATCAATTGCTAGGCGACTTATCTATCTGGGCTAGAAGTTATTGGATATATTAAGCTTGTACTCAAAAACTGAAACCCTCCTTATTTAGGCATTACAAGAATTAAAAAATATTTTTTCGGGTAGGGGTTCTAGTATTTTCTACTTGGGGTACGAGTATTTATGGAAAGGGGTTCAGGATTTCTTTGTACTCATTTAAAACTCAATACCAACAAGGGATTGAGCTTTATTTTGGCTGTTTTTTGTATCTGCTAGCCTGTACTCAGATATGCCTTAATCCCGCTCGGAGAAATAATTTATAGGGGATTTAAGGGGGGAAAACTGGAGCGTTCTCAGTCGTGCCACTCCAGATACTCGCGAAATTCAATTCTGTATCCAACATATCATTTTATTTTGGGGAAAAATGCAATTCATAATTTTTTAATTTTTGGTTTAATCATGCTATTCAATGGCAGTTACAAGCTTTGCTGCATAAGGTTTTCACGCTCCATAAATAGGTGCATTGATGCAGATGATTTTCACATAATTTAATTTTTCACTGCTCTTTTTTTTGTTCTGGGGCTACTGCCTAGGAATAAATACTAGAAGCTGATACCGTCTGCTTCCTTGTTTCTAGGCTCTACCGAACGGCTGATTTTCCGGTGAAAGTGCCACAATTGCTGACCGTGAACCTGGCGCGATCGCTAAACTGTAATTATGACCAACAAATCAAACAGGGTGGCAGGAGGAAAAGCGATGAAAGCAGTTGTGATCCGGCAGTATGGCTCTGCTGAGGTGTTGCAGTATGAAGATGTGGAACCACCAAAAATTAAGCCTCACCAGTTACTCGTCAAAGTCCGCGCCAGTAGTGTTAATCCCATTGATTGGAAAATCCGCCAGGGGATGTTGAGCTTGATTACAGGCAGCGCATTCCCGAAAATTCTGGGGTTTGATTTGGCAGGTGATGTGGTGGAAGTTGGCTCTCAAGTCACGCGCTTTCAACCAGGAGACGCCGTTTATGGCAGCACTGGCTTACCTGGGGGAGCTTATGCAGAATATGCCGCGATCGCCGAAAATTTAGTAGCTCTCAAACCCAGCAACCTCACCTATGAAGAAGCTGCTGCTGTTCCAGGCGGGGCACTAACGGCTCTGCAAGCCCTGCGCGACCAAGGTCACATCAAATCAGGTCAAGCGGTATTGATCAATGGCGCAGCAGGCGGTGTGGGCAGTTTTGCCGTGCAAATTGCCAAAGCTTTGGGGGCAGAGGTGACGGGAGTTTGCAGTACTAAAAATGTCGATTTGGTGAAATCTCTGAACGCAGATATTGTGATTGACTATACGCAACAGGATTTTACAAACGGTAATGTGCAGTACGATCTGATTTTTGATGCGGTAGGCAAGCGATCGCTATCTCAATGCAAACGTGTCCTCAAAGCCAACGGCATCTACATCAGCACCCTACCTACGCCACAAAGCGTTATAGAAACCCTGATCACCGCATTTTTCCCCGGTCAAAAAGCTAAACTGGTCTTGGAAAAACCCAATAGTCAAGACTTGGCTTATTTAAAAGATTTGATTGAAGCGGGCAAAATCCGTGTAGTGATTGATCGCACCTATCCCCTGCAAGAACTAGCCGCAGCCCATGCTTATAGCGAAACGGAGCATGCTTCTGGAAAAATTGCGATCGCCATTAATCCCATTTGATTTGGCAGCATCTTAATATCATGTCCGTTTAATTTAGTTATAATTTGTCTTACAGCGATTTTCAGGTAAATAGACCACGCGCTAGACAGCACTGCTGTGCCCCTACAAGAAATATGGTTCAAATAGATGAAAACTGCTAAAAATTGGCAATTAAAAATTAAAAATTAAATTTCCTTGTCATACATACAGCCAATGTAATTGGTTACAACCCATGATTACCACCGTTAAGCGTCGCTACACTTTAGAAGAATATCGCGCCATAGAAGAAAAAGCAGAAGGACGCAGCGAATATCGTAATGGAGAAATTGTACCAATGCCCAGAGGATCACTCACCCACAGCCGTATTGGTCGGAATATTTTGACCTATCTTACCTATCTTTTGCGAGATACTAAATTTGAGCCAATTAACAGCAATTTACGGCTATGGATTCCTGAACATCAACGCGGAGTATATCCAGATGTGATGGTTTTTGAGGGTGAACCACAACTAAATGATAATCGCTTAGATGAAGTTTTAAATCCTATCTTAATTGTTGAAGTTCTCTCCCCCTCAACAGCAGATTACAACCGCCAAAGTAACTTTCGGATGTATCGATCAATTCCTAGTTTTTGCGAATGAATATTTATTAGTCGAGCAAGATGAAATTTTTATAGAAAGTTATAGTAAGCAACCCCAAGGTTGGTTACTCAGTGATTTTAACGATTTAGAAAAATCTATTTCTTTAGAATCAGTTGGTGTTGAATTACCAATGGCAGAAATTTATCGCGGTGTTGATTTTGGGTAACTGACATCTTGCACCAATCTGAAAATTAAATTAAACTTAGTTTATAGACTTAGCTATAAAACTGTGGAAACTGTAAATATCCATCAAGCTAAAACAAATCTCTCAAGCCTCTTATCTCGTGTAGAACTTGGCGAAGAAATCGTTATTTCTAACCGGGGTGTTCCTATCGCCAAGCTAGTTCCGTTTAGTGTCTCATCTAATAGACGGGATAGTTTAGGGCAAGATCGAGGACTGTTTGTAGTACCAGAAGACTTTAATGCCCCCTTACCAGAAGACATTTTGGCGGCATTTGAGGGCAATGAGGAGTGCAACTTTTATTAGATACCCAGTGTTGGTTATGGTGGTTTGCCCAACCAGAGCGTTTGAATGAAGAGGTAATTACGCAAATCGCCAATGAAAGCAACGAAATATGGCTTTCTGTTGCTAGTGTCTGGGAAATGGGAATAAAAGTTTCAATTGGTAAGTTGCCATTACCAGAAGCACTGGACAGTTACATTTCTAGCCGCATGGTGCGGTTGGGTGCTAGTTATCTGGAAATTACAACTAAACATGCACTACGAACGGCCACTTTACCCTTACATCATCGCGATCCTTTCGACAGAATGCTAATTGCACAGGCACAGATGGAAGACATGACCCTCGTTAGTGCCGATTCAATATTCAGAGAGTATAAAGACACTGCTATTCTTTGGGCAGCCAATAAAAGTTAGGAAAGTCAGACTAGATAATTTTGATTATGGTGCGTTGCGCTTTGTGACAACGCATGCTGCAAACCATTGTTAGTATTATCATTTAGGAGGGATAGGAGGGAGAACTTCATATCCGAACGTAACGCTATCAAGATTATATAACTGAATAGGTCTCTTAGAGGATGTCTGAAAAGTATCAAAATTGATCGAGATCCCCCCTAACCCCCCTTTTTAAGGGGGGAACAAGAGTCAAAGTCCCCCCTTAAAAGGGGGGAACAAGAGTCAAAGTCCCCCTTTTTAAGGGGGATTTAGGGGGATCTACCAGTGTTTGATTTATCACTAACAACTTCTCAGACATCCTCTTAGAGAGTTTTCTGTATTCCTTAATTCTCTGCTAATATCCACTTGTGTTTTTATTAATGCTAACTATAATATTAGTAAACAGAAAAAATACGTAAATTTTCAAGAATTACACTGCAACAGAAGTATCTAAAGCTATTTCACCATTCATTGGTATCCACCTGCTCAAACTCTGCTGCAATTACCTGCTGCAATTCTCCAGCTTCAGAATCACTCAAAATCCCAGCAAACTTGGCTAAAGGATGTTCAGTTTGGGGTATTACATCAGGTTCTGGTAACTGACGGAGTAAATTTGCAATCACATCAGAAAGTGAAAGTTGCTGTTGCTTTGCCCAACATTCTGCCTTTTTGATCAAAGCTTCATCAATGTCAAATGTAATTTTTGTAGTCATGTCTATGTATGATTTTAAACTATTTCATTTTAGCATTGTCAAAGGTTAATTGGTCATCGTTTGTAGAGCTAGTGAATTCTATTCTGTATCACACAGAAAAAATCCCCAAATTCTCTAAGAAGTCCGAGATATGAGACTGATAAATTATGTATCTCTGCATACAGCCAAAAAACCCTAAAACAAAATAACTAAAATAGTTTTTTAACTACCAAAATCATAAAATAACAATCGTAGCTGAGTATACAGAATTGCTAGTTGTAGTCTTGTCTACATTCGAGTTCCGGGCAAATGAGTACAGCTTAATATATCGCAAAATATCTTGGCTAAATCACTGCAAACTCTAGTAGACAAAGGTTTTAGTGTTGAGTACATAAATTCTGAACCCCCCACCCGATAAAAGCTAGTACCCCTATTTTAAAAAGCTAGCACCCCTACCCCAAGGCAAATTTTAAATGTGCTTGGAGCGGGGGTTTAAGGTGGTTGAGTACAACCTTAATTAATCCAATAAATCCAATCAGCATCTGATGTACTGTCCAGTTTGGAGTGGCCTGATATAAGCATAAAAATAGCACATAGCTTTTTTACCCAGACAGTAACGATGCAACAGTCTTTAGACAGTGACAGTAAAACCCAAACAGCAAAAATTCAGGATTTAGCACCTACTTCCCTGATCAAAAATCTACTCACTGGCAGTTTTTTTCAGCCATTCTTGAGCGATTTTTACATCATTTTTGAGCGAGATCCAGCCGCACGCAATTGGTTAGAGGTGGTGTTTTGCTACCCTGGATTCCATGCACTCTGTTTGCATCGTCTTGCTCACTGGTTACACCTGGGGGGAGTGAGTTTTATCCCCCGCTTAATTTCTCACTTGGGGCGCTTTTTGACAGGAATTGAAATTCACCCTGGTGCAGAGATTGGTAAAGGTGTGTTTATCGACCACGGGATGGGTGTTGTGATTGGTGAAACTGCCATTGTGGGAGACTATACACTAATTTATCAGGGTGTCACCCTTGGGGGGACTGGGAAAGAAAGCGGTAAACGTCATCCTACCTTGGGCGCAAACGTGATTGTGGGAGCGGGTGCGAAGGTTTTGGGTAATCTGCAAATTGGCGATCGCGTCCGTATTGGCGCAGGTTCCATTGTCTTGCGGCATGTCCCCCCAGATTCCACTGTAGTCGGGGTTCCGGGACGAATCATTTCCCGGAAACAAAATGATCAACTCTGTCCCCTAGAACATGCATTGCTACCCGATTTGGAAGCAACTGTGATCAGTTCTCTGCTTTCTCGGATTGAGCAACTAGAAAAACAACTGCAAACCCTGAAGCGTAATCAACAGGATCAAGCACCTTTGGTAAAGGATCGTTGAGTATGTACCCAAATTGTAGTTATGTTGCCCTCGGTGAGCAAGTTTTGCAGATTCCTTTATGCGATCGCTATTCAATACATCATCGGTTGCAAGAGTTGATGATTCCCTCCTCCTGTCTCCCTGATGGTTCTTTGCACGTACAGGTAAATAGTTGGTTAGCAGCAATTCTTGTTTGCAGTACAGTTATGCAATTTCTTGCCCCTCGCCAGGAATTACTAGACTGGCTAGAGTATTGCTGGAATTACAGTGCTGAGTTTTGAGTGTGAACTAGAAAAGGTCAAAATCTTGTGTTTTGAGGTTTGCGTGAGTGATAGCACATTAGTCTTTTTAGAAGACTTCATCAACAGAATATCAGAGCAAAATAAATCATGCAAGTATGATTTATTCTCCTGAAAAACTGAAGTTAATCTTCACTCATAAATTCGCTTGCAGATTGCAGATAGTTAGTCTAATCTTGGGTTTCATCCACTCTGCTGAATCTAAAAATTTTCTCACATATCTTTCCTGATCAAGGCCGAACTAGCAAGTATAACTTGGAATTTCAATTATTTAGTGTTCTCTTAAATCAATAAATTTAAACGTCCGATTATGGTACATCGTAACAGCAATATAAAATTAATCAATTTTTTGCACAACGAACTCGAACTTTCAAATGCTGATATTGCTGTAGCATTGCGACACCGTGAGTTAGAAAATGGCCCTTTGCCAATGCTCCTCTGGCAGTATGGTCTCGTTAATTTAGAGCAGCTTGAGCGAATATTTGATTGGCTAGCAGACCACCCTTAGTTGAGCTACAAGTCAAACTTTTAGGTAAATTGTTGATCTACACATTAACGACAAAAAAAATACGAGGCTACTAATATGATTTCTAACTTAATTGCTGGACTGAGCATCTTAGTTTTTCTGGGATTTACTAATAGCTACGCCATCTATTTATTACTCGCAGAAATTCCGACACCTCCTTCTCAAAACCATTCGTAAATTATACCAATTTTTTGTTCTTTGTCATACAGATGTAGCATTACTTAATTGGGTAATATTTAAGAATGAAAAATCATGCATTAGGCATGGTGATAATTTTAGCATTTGATTAAGCATCTACATTACTAGGAATTGTAGAGAAAAAACCTATTATGAATAATTCCGACAAAGGGATGGTTGGCATGAATCAAATCACAATTAATGACACTACATTACGTGACGGTGAACAAGCAGCAGGCGTTGCTTTTACCTTACAAGAAAAAGTAGCGATCGCCAAATTTCTTGATGCTATTGGCATTCCCGAATTAGAAGTCGGTATTCCGGCAATGGGTGAAGCAGAAAAACACGCCATCATGGCAATTTCCGACTTAGGTTTAGAAGCCAAACTCCTAGGCTGGAACCGTGCCGTGATGTCAGATATTAAAGCTTCTATCGCCTGCGGACTCCAGCGTGTACATATTGCTATTCCCGTTTCTGGTATCCAAATTGCTGCTAAATTTCATGGTCAATGGCGGGTAAGTTTACAAAAACTAAAAGACTGTATTCACTTCGCTCTTGATAATGGTCTTTGGGTAGCTGTAGGCGGTGAAGATTCTTCTAGAGCCGATGAAAGTTTTCTCTTAGATGTAGCACTAAATGCTCAAGAATGGGGTGCATCAAGGTTTCGTTTCTGCGATACTGTAGGAGTACTTGACCCCTTCAGCACCCTAACAAAAGTCAAGCGATTAGTATCAGCTTTATCGATTCCTTTAGAAATTCATACCCATAACGATTTTGGTCTAGCAACTGCTAATGCTTTAGCGGGTATTAAAGGTGGAGCTACATCTGTAAATACCACCGTCAACGGGTTAGGAGAAAGGGCTGGAAATGCAGCTTTAGAAGAAGTTGTGATGGCGATGAAACGCATCTATGGTATCGATTTAGGCATTGATACTCCGCGCTTATTAGAACTTTCTCAATTAGTTGTTGCTGCATCAGGTGCTAACGTTCCACCTTGGAAAGCAATTGTTGGAGAAAATACCTTTGCTCACGAGTCTGGTATTCATGCTCATGGTGTGTTGCAAAACCCCGTCACCTATGAACCCTTTGCTCCTGAAGAAGTAGGTTGGGAAAGGCGTTTAGTGCTGGGTAAGCATTCTGGTAGGCATTTAATCTCTAATTTGCTAGAACAGCACGGCATCTTTTTGAACCCAGAAGAAACTCAGTCTGTGTTAGATGTAGTGCGCCAAGAGTCGGTACTAAAAAAACGCTGCCTCACTACAGAAGAACTGTTGACTTTAGTAAGAGAACAGAGGTTTTCTCATGCAACGCGATGAATTAGAACTAGACTTACCACCCGCTTTTGAAATCGGTCAAAAAGTCCGAATTCGCAAGCTGATCAAAAATGATGGGACATTTCCCGGTCAAGAAATTGGGGCAGTTTTAGCGAAAAAAGGAGAAATTGGCTATGTAGCGAGTATCGGCACATATTTGCAGAGTTCCTATATTTATGCCGTGCATTTCTTAAATACAGGGTTCGTTGTCGGTTGTAAAAAGAAAGAAATAGAATCTGTTGAGGAAACTCCATGAAAGTAATGCTACGGATGAATGATGCTGGTACTTTGGTTGTCTACGTTGCCAAAAAAGACCTAGAAGAAGAAGTTGTCAAACAAACAGACTGTGAACAAGGGAAGATTTTAACTTTAGCAAATGGTTGGGAATTAGAATTTGCCAATTTGCCAGAATCTAAAAATTTACCCCAAACTGTAGAAGCTAAACGCCTCGCATAAAATCCCGACACGACAATAAAGAGAGAAGGTAAAAGGTAAAAAAAGATTTTTACTTCTTCCTTCTTCCTCTAGATGAGCAACATCACCCCATTAGAGTGGGGTTTATTATTTTCTATTTGGAATTTGAGTTGCTGAACATGAGTCAAAAGTACTTGACGTTATCGGAGTTGAACATCGAGGGGCAGTTTCTCGGTTTTGTGGGAGATAAGCCTGGAAAATATAAATACTTGCAATTGGCGATTCCCTCAGGAAATGTGCTGATTAAATTGCCTAAAGAGTTACGCTTATCTCTGGGTTTATCTTTAGTGCCTGGTGAGCAAGTTACGGTTTGTGGTCTTAGTAAGTTAAACCCACGCACAAGTGAAATAAAACTCGAAGTTTCGCGGGTAAATCAAATTGGTTTTTGTCCAGTTGACAATCTAGCACCGCAACCCAAAGCCAGGATTATGGTATGTCAAAAATCCGGTTGCCTGAAGCGGGGTGGTAAAGGGTTATTATCAGAATTAGAGAAGACTTTGTGCGATCGCGGTTTGTTAGACAAAGTCACAATTGAGCATACCGATTGCCAAAAACGTTGCAGCAGCGCCCCTAACTGCGTTTTGACCATTGGTAAAAAGGAGTACAAGAAGATTCAACCAGCTGCGATCGCATCTTTGCTAGAAAATCATTTGACTTAACTATACAGTCTTTGCAACAAGTCTAGCTGCGCGATCGCTGCCAGATTCGTCATAGGTGATGTATTACTTACTCAAAAACACCCCGACTATAACTAAGTTTAGTCGGGGTGCGTTTCAATAGCTTCTACAAGCGTTACTCTGAAAGGATAAACATATCAGAAGCACTGGCGAGTCATAACTTGGCAATTGGAGCCAGAAGCTTTCATTGTGTATGCAAAGACTCTACCTGAAAGTACTATTTCTTCGTACTCCCATTTTTAGGTAGTGGATCTTCAGTATTGAGATAGTGGATCTTCAGTGTTATACACATCAACTTGAAAATCTGCTGTTGCATTTTCAGGATTTGCAATATAGAGACTTCTTGATGAGTGTTTTCTGGTTACTTTACCGTTATCCACATTAGAATGAATCAATAGATCTGTTCCAGATTTGTCTTCCATGACCTTGAATTTGATGCTACCAGGAACTCTCCACTTAAGTCTAGGCCCTGGGCAATCCTGTGCCGAGAAGTTTCCGCTTGATCTATTGTTTTGACCCGATTGTGGATGTGGTTGGCTCACTATCAATGCACATCGACTGTCCACAGCATATGATGGGGCGTTGAAACTAACAAATATCACAGCGGTTAGAACTAATATGCTAATTACTGTTCGCACTTGCTGAATCATACTTACTCTTTTTGGTGCAACTGGGTTTGTCATGATTGGAACCTTCTAAATGATTAAGTTGTGCTTGCAATTGGCGCTTTTCGTTGTCTTCAGAGAGGACAGGACTCTCTGAACCATGGTTAACCATCAGAAATTAGACTTCTTTCTGACTTGGAGATGAAGTATGAATGCAGGTATCAACTAAACATTAAATACCTTGTTTATCTCTAAACTCGGCGTAATGTTAATTGCATCAATCCCTTAGTAGTTGAAAAATTACCTATTCAGAGTTAGAAATGTCCAGGCTCTAGAATATAGAGCGAACCATCGCTCTTAGAAACAGGAGGATATTGTGTTGGAATATACGTCTCGGCTCGGTCGTAGAACTGTTCTTCTATTTCCTCTGTTGTCGTTTCACCGTAAAATGTAGTGACCTTCTGTGATCGCAACAAATATACATACTCTGCTTGCCACCAAGATGCTGAAATTTCACCACTTGGAGGCGCTAGGCTGAAAGTCGTTGTTATTGTTGTTGATGTAGATAGTTTTATCTCTCTTGCAAAGGTTGTAGTCAGGGTTGCGCCTAAATCACCAATTCCGCCAATACTTACTCCCATCGACAGTTCAAGAGCAAGCGAAAAACTTGTAGTCTCTTCTGCACCCACCGTTATGCTGTATGTTCGACTAAAAGGCGTACTTGGCGACGCGGTAGCATTCAAAAAGTTATTGTACCGCGCCATTACTATTAAGCACTGATTTGTCAATTTCTCCTGATTGGTAATCTGGCCTTCATACTTATCTTCAACTAAGATTCGGTCTGGTAAGCGTCTTCTAGATACCACTTCAGGTGGAGGCGTAAGGGGAAATTGGTTAATCCCTGTAGGAGCCGGTGGTCCTGCTATGCTTTGCCAATCTTGATCAGCACATCCCTGTGCTAATTTATCTAATAACTCAGAATACTCTGGTGCTAAAGACATCTAGACCTCTTGTTAAGTCTTTATAACTAAGGTTTCGCAGAAGATTGTTACTTTTGGCTTTCTTGATCAAGCACTAGTATGTGCGTACAGCACTCAACTTCCACTTAACCTTCAAACAATATCTCACACAAAATATACAATGTCAACTCCATAACTAAGTGCGGAGGCTCTAAGACGTTGAATATCCAGCAATCATCAAGGTTTCAGGCAAATTTTGTCGTAGAAATTACAGCCTAAGTTGGTTGGGTTGAGGAACGTATCCCTAAGGGGAGCAGGAGCCATAAACCAACATCTCCCGTTTTGGTTTATACCTCCGGCACGCTACGCGTATCCCTTCGTTCTATCCAACCTACAATATTAGTAATACTCCATTGAATGGTTGCAACAGTTAAAATATCAATAGCTCTGTACTCCCATAGTTCTTATGACTGTAGTCACTGCTAAACGCTTCACCATATCTGAATATCACCGTCTAGCAGAACTCGGCTTCTTTGAGGAGAATGACCGAGTTGAGCTAATTAAGGGGGAAATAATTCAGATGGTTGCAAAAGGTAGACCGCATTCTGTTTGCAATACTCGCTTGTATCGAGAGTTATTCAAGATAGTCGTAGAAAAGGCGACTATTAGAGGACAAGAACCAATTATTATTTCTGACAACAGTGAACCAGAACCTGATTTGGCGATTGTGCAAAATCATCCTGATGACTATCTGGCAAATCATCCCAGCCCTGCTGATATATTACTTTTAATTGAAATTGCAGATTCCTCTTTAAAATATGACCAAGAGGTGAAATTACCTCTTTATGCAGAAGCAGGTATTTCTGATTATTGGATATTTAATTTATTAAATAAATGTCTAGAGTGTTACAGCGAACCTTATCAAGATTCACAAGGTAAATTTGGCTATCGCCGCAAGTTAATTTTTCTACCTAATGAATCAGTTAATCTGCCATCTTTCCCTGATTTAGTTCTGGATTTATCTAAAGTGTTTCCGGGGTAAATTATGAAACCCTGGCTAATACAGCATTTTTCAGGTAAATGAAGTACACGGGTAGGGGCACAACATTGTTGTGCCCTTACTTACGATAATCTGTACTAGCAGAACTTTGCAATAGTATGTTTACGTACTATTACCATTATAATGGTAGTATTTAATTGCCTAGTTTTACTTCAGGAAGTAAATGTGCAACTCCGAAGAGTTTTCCCAAAGATGATGTTTTCAAAAAAGTTTGCCTTTGAGCATGAGTCATCATCTCGCTTGAACCTGCCCTAATTTCATCACTACGCATATAGGTTTTTTCTTCTTTATCCGCTTTCATGTCACTGATAAAATTTTGCTGCTGTTCATGAAAATCTGAAGCCATATAAATTTTCCTCATTCCCTATAGGTTGCATACTTTTTCTTTGAGGAATTTACCCAAATCTGTTGCTTCTAATTCTTCTAAAGTCATCTCTTTAGCTATTCGCCAATTTTCCTTAAAGTTTGCATACAATCCTATATTCCTGGTTGAGTGAAATCACATTGAGTAAGCTTGCAAATTAGCAATGCTAAACCTCTCAAGCTAGCTTGGTTAGCCAAAATTAAGGTAGTCACAATAATGCTGTGGCTACCTCATGATTACTAGCTATTTATTATACTACATAAAATGATCAGGTTAGAATAATTACCCCTATCATTCCTTAGTAATCATTGCCTCTAAAGCTTGCTGCAAATCATTTGTTAACTCAGCCACAGCTTGTTTAGCACCGACGCGATTAGCTTTATAACCTGGAAAACGGTCAGAAACAGATAACGGTTTACCCACAGTTATTTTGACTTTTTGCTTGCCCAATTGCGGACGCGGGGTAGGATTATGTCCCTGAATTTTAGCTACCATATTCCATAAAATTAAAGTTGTTTCAGCAAACCTGTCAACTGTTGGTTTTTCGCGGATATAGTTAGTAGAAACCGCCACAAAACTTTCTACCAACCTCATGTGCCACATTCGAGAATTTGCTTCCTCAGCTATGCGATCGCCTAAAGCTTTCTCGATGGGAGATAATGCTGTAATATCCTTAAACTCTTCTCTAAATATATAATTCCATCCCGCTTGTTCTACCCGCCGACAACGGTCTGTCCAATTACCTCTTGATGGTAAATCAAAATACTGCTCTGAGATAAATAAGGCTACGTTCATTAAAGCTTGTAATCGATGGGCTAAAGCTTCATTTCTATCGGTAATTTCTTTATCTGTAATCTTGGCATCTGGCAGTTTTTGATGATAGAAACGGGTGTAAAATTGTTCCATCAAAGATAATAAATGCTCTGCCAAAGTCAACAGCCGGGGATAAAGTATCTCCATAGAAGGGACATTACCTTGATTTACAGGTAAACCACTAGCGGCTTCTAATTCGCTTAACAAATTAGCGATCGCATCCCAAGGCGCATCCACGTAACTATATTTAATCCCAACTGGTACAATTAAAACCTGCTCAGAGCGTCCAGCCTTCAGTAAATCTTCAGCGCACCAAAAACCCATTTGGGCGATTCCCGGTTCTAAAGGGCTGATAATCTCCGATAAACCATTAGTTGCACCTTCTGGGGCCGCAGCCATCGGGAATTTGCCATTAGCAAACAAATCCCGCGCTGAACGTAACCCCGTCCAGTCAGCCTTACCCCGCTGAATGGGAGTACCACCCAAGCGAGAAGCCACCCAACCAACATAGCTACCCGCCCATAGAGGAATTCCGCGATCGTAGATAAAATGGGCATGAATCGGAGACTGTAGCGTTATACCTTGCGATCGCGCTATCTTGGGTACGAGTTGCGAAGACAAGTAGGTTAAAGCAAATGGATCATCCGTTTTCGGATGGCGAAATGCCAGCATAAACCGGATTTTACCCTCCTGAAACTGGCGATAAAGATCCACCAACTCTTCGACATTGTCTGCTTCAATTTCGCTGATAGGTGTTTGCCAGCGGATCAAGTTCGGTAGCAAAAGATGAAAAAATCGCAGAAATAAAGGATTAAACGCCGGCGGGATAAACTCAAGGGGTGGTTGTGCCTGATACATTACATCGGACAAGGTAGTTTGCTCCTGAAGTTGTGATGACACATTTTAGACTTAAACAATTTTAGAAATTAGCGATTCTGGAAAGGTAAAAAACGATGCGACTGTCACAAATGTTATTTGTAACTCTACGGGATGATCCTGCTGATGCGGAAATTCCCAGCCATAAATTATTACTCCGTGCAGGTTATATCCGTCGCATCGGTAGCGGTATCTATGCTTATCTGCCGCTGATGTGGCGGGTACTGCAAAAAGTCTCCCAAATTGTCCGGGAAGAAATGAACGCCACCGGCGCACAAGAATGTCTGTTACCCCAATTACAACCGGCTGAATTATGGAAAGAATCAGGACGTTGGGACACTTACACTAAAGCTGAGGGAATTATGTTTTCCCTAATTGACCGTCGTGAGCAACAATTAGGATTAGGCCCCACTCATGAAGAAGTAATTACAACTGTTGCCCGTGATATGATTCGCTCATATCGTCAACTACCGCTGCATCTCTACCAAATTCAAACCAAGTTCCGCGACGAAATTCGTCCCCGCTTTGGTTTGATGCGCGGACGGGAATTTATCATGAAAGATGGTTATTCTTTCCATACTGATGAAGAAAGCTTGAAAGCAACTTACCAAGATATGTACACAGCCTACAGTAATATGCTGCGGCGTTCTGGTTTGGCTTTTCGCGCAGTTGAAGCTGATTCTGGTGCAATTGGTGGTTCTGGTTCGACAGAATTTATGGTGTTAGCGGAAGCTGGAGAAGATGAAGTTCTCTACACCGAAGATGGCAAATATGCCGCTAACGTTGAAAAGGCGGTTTCTTTAGCTGCTGATGCTGAAAATTCAAGATTTACAAGTTACGAAAAACAAGCAACACCGGGAACTGACACAATTGAGAAGTTGTGTAAATTACTCAATTGTTCTCCTACCCAAGTTGTGAAAAATGTCCTTTACCAGACTGTTTATGACAATGGGTTGACGGTGTTAGTTTTGGTAAGCATTCGCGGTGATCAAGAAGTGAATGAGGTCAAGTTGCAAAATGAATTGACCAAAATTGCTCCTCAATTCGGTGCTATAACTATTATCTCTTTAACTGTACCCAATGAAGAAGCGCAACAAACCTGGGCGGCGAAATCTCTACCTTTAGGCTACATTGCAACCGATATCGCTGATGACTATATCGTTGGTAGTAAAACGGTACATTCCCAGTTTGTGCGGTTGGTGGATAAAACAGCCGTGGAGTTAAAGAACTTTGTCACCGGTGCCAATGAATCGGGTTTTCACTCAGTTGGTGCTAATTGGGGTGAGCAATTTAACGTACCTTCCACTTCAGTAGATATCCGCAAAGCAAGACCAGGCGATCGCGCAATTCACAACCCAGAACAAACCCTACAAAGCGCTAGGGGAATCGAAGCCGGTCACATTTTCCAACTCGGCACAAAGTACTCCGAAGCGATGGGTGCAACTTATACCAATGAACAGGGTGAAGAGAAACCTTTATTTATGGGTTGCTATGGGGTGGGTGTGTCCCGCTTGGCACAATCGGCGGTAGAGCAATCTTACGATAAAGATGGGATTATCTGGCCAGTTGCGATCGCACCTTATCATGCGATCGTCACCATCCCCAACATTAAGGACGCACAACAACTCGAAGTAGCCCAAAAACTCTACACAGAACTGAATCAAGCCGGTGTGGAAACCCTGCTAGATGACCGCGACGAACGGGCGGGGGTAAAATTCAAAGATGCTGATTTAATTGGCATTCCGTTTAGAATAGTCACAGGGAGAGCGATCGCTAATGGCAAAGTAGAAGTTGTCAAACGCGCTACCCGCGAAGCTCAAGAAATTGCCATTGATGAAGTCGTAAATACCCTCAAACAATGGGTTAAAGCCGCCACGGAACGGTAAAATTAACGACAAAATATAACTGTCAGAATCAGGATTTACAGGATTTGAGGATGAAGAGGATGATGAAAATCTGAGAATCTAAGAATTAAGGAGTTAGCTAACCCAAAGATAAAATCCTGTTCATCCTGTAATCTGATAAATCCTGATTCTGACAGTGGAGAATATTAGGATTAATGAGTCATCCAAACCAAAGATAAAATCCTGCTCATCCTCAAATCCTGTAAATCCTGATTCTGACAGTGGAGTAAATTCATGTAGCAGGCAAGGATAAAAATTAAACGCAGAGGTACGGAAAGGTTTAGATACTACAGACATCTGGGAGGATGGAGAGTATTAAATATCTTCCCCTCCCCCCTCTTAGTAACCGTATTTCAAGAAACGATTATATTTACATCAAGGTTCGGGTGACGGACTAGAACTGTCAACCTAAAATTAAAGATGAGATAAAGTGACTATGGGAGCGGGATAACAAATTGCTGAAATAGCCTAACGAAGAGGATTCCTAATTTAAAATCCAAAATTGGTATTAAACAGGCAATATTCAACTTAGCAACATTTTCGTTAAATCAAGGCATCTCCAGGTTTCCGGAAACTCTCCGCACGTCAGTATCGTCCTTAACCAGGCTGCTCCTCATAAAAAATACCATTTCAGCCCACAGTCAAGCAGGTTTTACATTATGAAAGGCCAACAAGGATCTAACCGTATTTCTTCAGGAGTGATAGCAGCAGTCTCAGCTGCGGTTGTAGCGGTAGGTGGCGGTGCGGCTTGGGTTGCTTCGCAATCTGGTAATGCACCTGCACCGCCAAACACCACTCAAATTATCAAGCAGCCGGGACAGGTAGTAGCAACACCACCAAGTAATGAGCAAACAGCTAATATCTATTGGCTGAAACCAACTGAAAAAGGCGTTGATTTGGTTCCCCAGCCGGTAAAAATCGCCGCTACACAACCCAACCAAGCTTTAGAAGCCGCTTTCCAAACTTTGTTAGCAGGCCCCACAGAGGGGACAGAATCAACAACCATTCCTAAAGACACCAAGTTGCTGGGGCTGAAAATGGATAATAATGAAGTCCACGTTAATTTATCAGAAGATTTTACCACTGGTGGTGGTAGTACCTCAATGATGGGTCGGGTGGGACAAGTTGTCTACACTGCGACAACTTTAAATCCTAATGCCAAGGTGTACATTGAGGTGAATGGTAAGCAGTTGGATGTTTTAGGTGGCGAAGGAGTGGAACTCGATCAGCCGCTGACTCGTGAAAGCTTTAAGCAAAACTATCCACTTTAGACAGATGTCAGTTGTCAGTTGTCAGTTGCTTGCGAAATTGATAGACCACTGACCACTGACGATTAACTACTGACTTAGCGTTTGCTATTTAACACACGAAAGCTACGGGCTTGCTGTTCTAGCCTGGTGGCCAGGCGATCGCAAACCCGATTGCACAAATCAAAGATCATTTCGTCTTCCACCCGGTAGTAAGCGCAAGTTCCTTCACTGCGGCGGCTAAGGATGCCTGCTTGCCACATTACCTTCAGGTGTTTAGACACATTTGCCTGAGACGTCTGTGTTGCCTCTACCAACTCTTGCACGCATTTTTCTTCATCCTTCAGTAAGTGCAATAGCCGCAGGCGCATCGGCTCACTTAACAGGCTGAAGTATTCGGCTACTTGTTGCACCACTTCTGGTGGTACAGGCAACGCTTGTTTCATCAGGATTAACCCACAAAAACTGAGAGTATTAACAATGACTGATATATAGATTAATACTTAATCAGGGTTAATTCGCATTAAAGGCTGACCATATTCTACAGGTTCGCCATTTTGCAACAGAATTTCCATCACTTGTCCAGAAACTTCGGCTTCGATTTCGTTCATCAGCTTCATGGCTTCAATGATACAGACTGTTTGACCACTACGAACGCGATCGCCTACTTCCACAAATGCCGCTTCACCTGGAGCCGGGGCGCGATAAAATGTTCCCACCATCGGGGAAGGAACATCTACTAATCTTGCCGAGGGGGTATTAACTGACAAAACGGCATTATCAAAGGCTCGGCCTGTCGCCGCTTCTGGTAACGGCGTGGCTAGCGTCTGGTTGGCCGTAGGTGATGTTGTACTAACCACACTGCTTAACGCTGCTTGACCTACCGATACCACTTGATTGCTGACGTTTACAGCCTTACGTACCGTTAGCTCAAACTCATCGCTTTTGAGCGTTACTTCAGCAATATCTGTTTGGGCTATAGTTACCAGTAGCTGGCGGATTTCATTAAAGTCCAATGGCACAGTTTTTTTACCTCGACCTATTCATAAAATTAGAATTTGAAGTCTGGCAGGGATTTAATCCCTCTAGATAAGGGATTGAAATCGCGAGCAAGCATCTCCTGCGAGATGAAAATTATTCCCTGCCTAAGTACTTGTCTTCACGAGTATCAATTTTGATACGTTCTCCTTGGGAAACAAACAAGGGAACCATGACAGTTGCCCCAGTTTCGACAATTGCTGGTTTAGTACCACCTGTTGCCGTGTCACCTTTTACGCCTGGATCTGTTTGCACGATTTCCAGAACTACAGAGTTGGGCAATTCTACTTCTAGCACTTGCTCACCCCAACGAATAACGTTGACTTCCATACCTTCTTTGAGATATTTTACGCGATCGCCAATTTCCGCTACGGTCAATCTACCTTCTTCGTAGGTTTCCATATCCATAAAGACCAACTCATCGCCCTCTTTATAGGTATGCTGCATCGTGATTTTTTCCAGAGTAGCTTGGGGCACAGTTTCCCCAGCCCGGAAAGTTTTTTCGAGTACTTTCCCACTCTGGACATTTTTTAGTGTGGTTCGCACAAAAGCGGAACCTTTGCCTGGCTTAACGTGGAGGAAATCTATCACTCGCCAAACAGAGCCATCTAAGACAATTGAAACACCGGGTCGAAAGTCGTTACTAGAGATCATGAAACTTTCAATTTTTGGAAGACAATCGGCATTTATTGTACCCTTCAAAGGTAGTCTGTGGTCAGTTGTCAGTTGTCAGTCGCAAATTAAGAAGTGATTGATTACCAGCAACCAACTACTGATAAAAAACTTAACACTCAGCAACGCCAGTTGCTGCCCCTTGCTCCAAGTGCTACGCTAACAAGTCGGCGGAGCCGATGCAGTGGCTCTTCAGCACTCTTACTGTGGGAAGATTATAGATGGGTTACTTCCTTCTCAACAATTTGATGCTGCTTTTGATTTATCCCATGTTTAACTCATTAAAGTCCTGGCTGAAAAACAGCCTCATGACAATACTGCTGGTAACAATATTTTTAGGCATCAGTGCATCTGGGTGGACTCCCTCCAGTAATGCCGCCCTACCAGCCGGAAACGCCATTACCGACGGCAAAGCTTTGTTGCGGTATGCACTCCCGATCAATAATCAACCTGTAAGGCAACTGCAAGCCAGTTTAGAAGATATTTCTAACCAACTGCGGGCAAATCGGCGCTGGGGTGCGATCGCCAATGACCTCAGCAAAGCATCACGGATTCTCGATAAACCTTCCCAAATCTTAGCAAGCGTACCCAAAGAACGCCAACCCCAAGCCGAAGCTTGGTTAGCTGAGTTGAAATCTGGTGTAGTTGCTGTCCAAGAATCGGTGAAAGTCAAAGATAAAGAACAAATTCTCCAAGGCAGAGCCAAACTACTAAATCTCGTGACTCTGCTAGAAGAGTCAATGGTGAAGGAATACCCCTTTGAAGTACCTGCCGAGTACAGCAACCTGCCCCAGCTTAAAGGTCGTGCCACCATCGAAATGAAAACTAACAAAGGCAATCTTACCTTGGTAGTAGACGGCTACAGCGCCCCTGTGACCGCTGGTAACTTTGTCGATTTGGTGCAACGGGGTTTTTATAATGGCTTAGAATTTACCCGTTCTGAAGAATCTTACTTTGTGCAAACTGGAGATCCACCAGGAAAAGAGGTGGGTTTTATTGACCCCAGCACAGGCAAATATCGCGCCGTTCCCCTCGAAATCTTAGCCGAAGGTGACAAAGAACCTACCTACGGCATTACTCTAGAAGAAGCTGGTCGTTACCTCGATATGCCAGTTCTACCTTTCTCTTCCTTCGGTGCCGTAGTCATGGCTCGTCCTGAAAGCGAACCGAATGGGGGTTCTTCGCAATTTTTCTTCTTCCTGTTTGAACCAGAATTGACCCCAGCCGGACGTAATCTCTTGGATGGTCGTTATGCCGTTTTTGGCTATCTCACTGAAGGCAGAGAAGTTTTGGATAAACTGACGGCAGGTGACAAAATTGAATCCGCATCTGTGGTTCAGGGCATAGAAAATTTAGTCGAGCCGCAAGCAACATAATCAACTTTAGATTTTAGATTTTGGATTATATCTGAAATCTAAAATTCATTCAGATTTTTTTCAAAAAGGGAACTTAATATCCCTTTTTTGTCAGAGTGGGAAGAAAAAACAATTCCCTAGTTTTGAAATCCAGATGTCTTCAAGGTTTCAACATTTTATTTATCACCAAAAATTTAAAATGTTATTAAATCGCTAAAACCTTGATAAATAATGGTTTTAGATTTGGCTCTGGCGAAAGTGACAGAAGAGGGATATTTAATTTTTTAGGCTTCCAAAAATTTTAATTTAATGAAAAGTAGCTCCCACTAATTGTCTTTAATTTTGAATTTTGAATTGGAGCGAAGCGACTTGACCTTTTTATAGTGTTCGGCATTCTTGTTAACTTTTAAACTTCTTCTTAGCACTATTCTTCTGCGGAAAATTGCCTGTGAACAGTGATTTATCTTCCCTGAAAATTCAAGATATTGGCGAACAAGGTCTTTTAGAAAGATTGCAGCGTTTTTGTCCTCCAGAAATTATTGGGGATGATGCAGCAGTGCTGTTGACTGCACCGGAGAAATCTTTGGTAGTCACTACAGATATGCTAATTGATGGTGTGCATTTTAGTAATCTCACCACTTCCCCAGAAGATGCTGGCTGGCGAGCTGCTGCTGCTAATTTATCAGATTTAGCGGCAATGGGTGCGAAGCCATTGGGAATTACTGTTGGACTGGGACTCCCTGGGGAAGTGATGGTGAGTTGGGTTGAGCGCTTGTACCAAGGAATGACAGAATGCCTGCATAAGTACAACACCTCAATTGTCGGTGGTGATCTTGTGCGATCGCCGATCATTACTCTAGCCATCACAGCTTTCGGTCAAGCTACCCCTAATTTGATTATCCACCGCTCTACTGCAACTGTAGGTCAGGCGATCGTTGTCACAGGTATCCACGGAGCCTCCCGTGCAGGTTTAGAATTACTGTTGCATCCCGAATTAGGACAAAACCTCAACGCTGAAGAACAGCAGTTTCTGATCAAAGCACATCAGCGTCCCAACCCACGTTTAGATGTCCTACCCATTTTGTGGGAAATTTTAGAATCCCAATCTATAATTGCCGTTGCTGGAATGGATAGCAGCGATGGTTTAGCAGACGCTGTGGTGCAAATCTGCCACGCCAGTGGTGTCGGTGCTATCTTAGAAACTAGGCAAATTCCCTTAGCAACAAGCTTTGACCACTGGTTGACAAAAGAGCGATCGCTAGAATATGCCCTACATGGTGGCGAAGACTTTGAATTAGTGCTGTGCTTACCACAACAGCCAGCATCTGATTTAGTGCAAAAACTGGGTCAAGGCGCAGCAATTGTGGGCACAATTACACCAGGGTCAACAGTAATATTGCACGATGAACACGAAAAATTCCCCGACAAAGTGCTGAGTCTTAGCCAGGGATTTCAACATTTTGGTCAGTAGTCAGTAGTCAGTTGTTAATTTTTTTCTAATGACCAATGACTAATGACTAATGACTAAATATTAAGCCCACTTCACGGCTACTAATTCTGCCAAATCTAGAACTCGTTGGCTATAACCCCACTCGTTGTCATACCACGCCATGACTTTGACCATGTCATTACCCATGACCAAAGTTAAGCTGGCATCAACAATCGAAGAAGCGTCACAACCTTGATAATCGGATGATACTAGCTCTAGTTCGCTGTAATCTAAAATGCCTTTGAGTTCACCTTCAGCAGCAGATTTTAGGGCTTGGTTAACTTCTTCGGTAATAGTACGCTTCTCAACCTGAACCACGAAATCTACCATGGAAACGTTCGGGGTGGGTACGCGCAAAGCAACCCCATTTAGCTTACCTTTGAGGTCTGGAATTACCAATGCTACTGCCTTTGCCGCACCGGTGGAGGTGGGTACAATGTTAATCGCTGCTGCCCTCGCCCGGCGCAAATCACGGTGAGAAGCGTCTAATAACCGCTGGTCACCAGTGTAGCTGTGGGTGGTAGTCATCGTACCTTTAATGATGCCAAATTTATCATTCAACACCTTGGCGATGGGAGCCAAGCAATTGGTGGTACAGCTAGCGTTACTGATGATGTTGTGTATGTTGTGGTCATAGTCGTGATGATTCACACCCATGACAAATGTGCCATCTTCATTTTTACCAGGAGCGGTGATCAGTACCTTCTTGGCTCCGGCATTAACATGCTTGAGCGCTCCTTCTTTGCTAGTAAAAACACCAGTTGCTTCAATAATCAGGTCAATTCCCCAGTCTTTCCAGGGCAAGTTTTCTGGGTTGCGATCAGATACGCACTTAATTGTCTTGCCATTAACGGTGATTGAGTTATCATCAGCGCTAATGTCAGCATTCTTTAACTTACCTAGCATTGAGTCATATCTCAGCAGGTGAGCATTAGTTCTAGGGTCTGATGTGTCATTGATAGCAACTAGGTCGATATTGCTATTCTCTCTTCCCACCCAGCAGCGTGCAAAGTTACGTCCAATGCGCCCGAAACCGTTGATTGCAACTCTAATCACAGTGTCTTGCCCTCTGTATTTATGCTTATAAGTTGATATCGTTGACCCCAATCATATCGCAAAGGGGGGGAGTACTTTTAACCTTAAAGTGTTAGATCAAAAAAAAAAAACACAATTTATTCAGAATTGTTGGTGTAGAGGTTGTGTTCGGCAATGTACGATCTGACCGGTTCCGTCAGTAAATAACGAATCGACCGACGTTCGCGGCAAAGCTTGCGGATCTGACTTGACGAAATGCCTACTAACGGTATATCCAGGAATTGCCAGTTAATGCTAAATGACTGCTCTCTAAGTTTTTTCTCCACTTGCTTGCAGATTAACTCACTTTGAGCTATAGTCTCACCACCTAGCAGTCGGGGTGCGATTAACCAATCACACATTTGTGCTAGTTCGTGTCCACGGTACCAACGGGGTAAGGTTTGGAAAGCATCTAAACCAATAATCCAGTACCAGTGAGTATTTGGGTGCAAAGCAGATAAGTCGATCAGGGTGTTGATGGCATAGGAAATCCCAAAGCGTTTGATCTCAATTAGTGAGACTTTAAACGCTGGGTTGTTTTCTGTGGCTAGTTTCAGCATTGCTACCCGATGCTCAAACAAAGCCGCTTGTTTGTGAGGAGGATTTAGGGATGGCACCCAAATGACCTGTTCTAGGGGTACTTGATGCAAAGCTGTCTCAGCGACGAGTAAGTGTCCCCAATGAATTGGATCAAATGTGCCACCAAAAATTGCTAGCTGCTGCATCCAGTCACGCCATAGCTCTCTATGCAATTGAAAAATAGTTTCACTGCCAATGTACTATTGTAGTCAATTCACAGCTAGAGTTTATGCAATTTAAAATCAGTTTCACTACCAATGTAATCTTGTAGGCATTACCAGTAAGGCGACCAAAAATATGTATTTGACATTACAAGAATTTCTTTCCCGACGTGGCAGAAATTTACAGAATAATCATAAAAACAGGTCAGAAATTGAAAAAACCTCCCACAGAGGTAAAATCTTTTTGAACCAGCAAAACCAGAGTGAAAAAATCAACCATTTATCAGATATAAGAATAATGCAGGAGATGTATCGGTAAAAATCAAAATCCTGTTATGATACGCGTGTCATTTGTGATTATGGTGTGGTGTGGTATAAGAGGAGCAAACAATGAGTAATTCTATAGATTTTAGCGGTAGACCATTTCATTTCATTGGGGTTGGCGGTATCGGGATGTCTGCTCTGGCATACGTTCTGGCAAAGCGTCAATTACCAGTATCCGGTTCGGATCTGCGTCCAAACCAGATGACACGAAAGTTGGAATCTATCGGAGCTCATATTTTTGGTACGCAAGAAGCAAGCAATTTGGAATTCTTTCTGACTCAGGTATCGCCGAATGGAGTATTAAACTCACAAGAGAAATTACCTGCCCTCAAGTCAGTAATGCCCCAAGTAATTTGTTCAACAGCTATTAACACAAATAATTCCGAATACGCAGCAGCCCTAGAATTAGGCTGCCCAATCCTACATCGTTCAGATGTACTAGCTGCCTTGATTGCTGATTACTACAGCATTGCCGTAGCCGGAACCCACGGCAAAACAACGACTAGTAGCATGATTGGTTATATGTTACTGCAAGCTGGTCTAGACCCAACAATTTTGGTGGGTGGTGAAGTAAATGCTTGGTCTGGCAATGCGCGACTGGGAGAAAGTCGATATCTAGTCGCAGAGGCAGATGAATCAGATGGCTCACTGGTAAAACACGCTCCAGAAATTGGCATTATTACTAATATTGAACTGGATCACCCTGACCACTACGACACATTAGAGGAAGTAGTTGACATCTTCCAAAAATTTGCCCAGGGTTGCAAAATTTTGGTTGGTAGTATTGATTGTCATACAGTACGCGATCGCCTAAAACCAGAAATTAGCTATAGCTTATACCCAGATACAGAAGCTGACTACACAGTTACCAATGTTGACTATCGTGCTGATGGCACTACGGCTCTTGTTTGGGAACGAGGTAAAGCCTTAGGTGTGTTGAATTTGCGGCTGCTGAGTCGCCACAACCTGAGTAATGCCCTAGCAGCTGTGGCTGTGGGACGCGCCCTGGGTTTAGAATTTGGCGCGATCGCCAAAGGGATCGCCACCTTTGAAGGTGCAAGACGCCGCTTTGAGTTCCGGGGTGAAGTCGATGGTATTACCTTCATCGATGACTACGCTCATCACCCCAGTGAAATTCGCGTTACTCTTGCCGCAGCACGCCTTCAGGCCAGACCAGGACAAAGAGTCGTTGCTATTTTCCAACCCCATCGCTACAGCCGCACACTGACCTTTTTAGAAGAATTTGCTGAGTCCTTTGGTCATGCTGACTTGGTCGTGCTGACTGACATTTACAGTGCAGGGGAACCTGATTTAGGCCAGATTAGTGGTGAGCAACTGGCGGCGGAAATTGCTAAACAGCACCCGCAGGTAGTTTATCAACCAACTTTATCCGCAGTGTGCGATTTCTTGTTGCAAACACTGCGTCCTGGAGATTTGGCGCTGTTTCTGGGAGCCGGAAACTTGAATCAGGCGATTCCTGAAGTCATGGCGACACTTCGCGAGCCAGCTAAAGCTACATCCTAAGTTAACGAGACTTGCTAGGTTTTGTTTCTGAGCAAAGTACCCAACTAGCAATGCTTCCATTAGTTAATAAGCTTACCGTATCTATACGGTAAATAAAAAGTAAAAAATTCATCATTTGAAGTAAAGATGACAACCTCCCAGGCAGCTGGAAACCTTTGCACAGTTTCTGCTTTGACTACAAAGAAACAGGAAACAGCTAATTCTGTCGATAGTGAAATAATTTACTTACCCAGTACGGATTGTGTGATTAAGTCCCAGGCTTCCTTGTCAGCGTTTACTTCCTATAGGGTCGGCGGAGCAGCTGAATGGTACGTTGCCCCCCGAAACTTAGAAGCGCTACAAGCAAGTCTTCAGTATGCAAAAGAACAGGCTTTAAAAGTAACAATACTAGGGGCGGGTTCTAACTTATTGGTAAGCGATCGGGGTATACCCGGCTTAGTCATCGCTACTCGTCATTTCCGCTCTAACTACTTCGACCCCCAAACAGGTCAATTAACCGTCGCTGCGGGAGAATCTATTCCCAGCTTGGCATGGGAAGCAGCAGATAGGGGGTGGGAAGGATTGGAGTGGGCTGTTGGTATCCCTGGAACCGTCGGTGGGGCTGTGGTGATGAATGCAGGGGCACATAATAGCTGTATTGCAGATATGTTAGTCAGCGCCCAAGTGCTTTCAGCCGAAAGTACACTGGAAACTCTCACCCCTGACCAGTTAGGTTACCAATACCGGAGTTCATTACTGCAAGGTGGCAGTCGCATAGTTACTCAAGCTACCTTACAACTTCAACCAGGTGCTGATCCAGTAAAAGTTTTAGCGGCAACCAAACAGCACAAGCAGCATCGGCTGTCCACCCAACCCTATAACTTCCCCAGCTGCGGCAGTGTATTCCGTAATCCCACACCTTACACCGCTGGCTGGTTAATTGAACAAACTGGTCTAAAAGGCTACCAAATTGGTGGAGCACAAGTAGCACAACTGCATGCCAATTTTATCGTTAATCGTGGTGGGGCTAAGGCTAGTGATATTTTTTGCCTCATTCGTCATATCCAATACCAAGTACAAGAACGTTGGTCAATTTGGTTAGAGCCAGAAGTGAAAATGATCGGCGAGTTTCAAGCTGCAAATTGTTGAAACTTTCCATAAATTGTCCGGAAAATGGTGTATAGAAACTGGAAAATGGGAAATTTTGCCTTCTTCCAATGCTCGACAGATCCCGCAGATAGTGCATTAATTATTGGCAACAGAAGAGGCAAATTACCCACCGCATCTATAATTGAATTTGATTTGTTATTCAACGCACAAGCGAACAATCAATTATGACAGGAAAAGGACAGGGTTTTGGCTTTGGCTTGGGAAAAATGAAAGAACTGGCCGAAGCTTTTAAAAAAGCACAGCAAGTTCAAGAAGGTGCAAAGCGACTCCAAGAAGAATTGGAGCAGATGGAGATTCAAGGAGAGTCTGGCGGTGGTCTGGTCAAGGTGATTGTCAGTGGCAATCAAGAACCCAAGCGAGTGGAAATTTCTCCAGATGCTCTAGGAGAAGGTGCAGAAGTACTTTCCGATCTGGTGACAGTGGCAATGAAAGACGCCTACATCAAGTCCACTGCCACAATGCGGGAACGGATGGAAGAATTAACCAGTGGATTGGAGCTTCCTGGATTTTAGTCAATGGTCAATGGTCAGTGGTCAATGGTCAGTTGTCAGTAGAAAAAACAACTGACAACTGACACCTGACAACTGATAAACGAAGTGAAATATTTATGCCTTACAAGCTGCTGTTTGTCTGCTTGGGTAACATCTGCCGATCGCCATCGGCAGAAAATATTATGAATCATCTGATTGAGCAAGCTGGCGTGAGCAATGGCTGCGCCGACGCCAAAGGCGTACGCATTCTCTGTGACTCTGCTGGTACATCTAGCTATCACATTGGTAGCTCACCTGACCGCCGCATGAGTGCTGCGGCGGCTACGAAGCTGGGATTTAAACTGCGTGGTCAAGCTCGCCAGTTTCAAAAGTCAGACTTTCAAGAGTTTGATTTGATTTTGGCGATGGATCGAGACAATTATGAGGATATTCTCTCTGTTGACCACTCTCGGCAATATCACTATAAAGTCCATTTGATGTGTGATTTTTGCTCAAAACACACCCTCAAGGAAGTTCCAGACCCCTATTATGGCGGTACAGAGGGGTTTAATCAGGTGATTGATCTACTCGTTGATGCTTGTGAAGGTCTGCTGAAATATGTTACTAGCCAGCAACAGCAACCAAGTGAGTGATTAGCTGTTATTCGACCAGACCATGCTTCATCGCAAAACGTACCAGTTCCGCTCGGTTGTTAGTTGAGGTTTTTCTCAATAAACTGCTCACGTACTTTTCCACTGTTCGTGGACTTAGGTGTAGCTGATGACCCATTTCGGCATTAGATAGACCATGAGTCAATAGCTCTAGGACTTCCTGTTCTCTGGAAGTCAGTGAGGACAGCATCTGGGATTCGTGAATCTGAGTGAACGGAGGATTATGGGCATCCACTGCTTTTGTTGAGATGGAAGTGCCCAAATTATCTTTATGAGAAAAGCGGTACTCTGATTGAATGATTTGCGATCGCGCTAGAAGATTGCGAATCGCTGCGGCTAACTCTTCTAGTTCAAAAGGCTTGGGCAAGTATAAATCGCATCCTGATTGGTAGCCGAGAATTCTTTCCTGGGTCTTTGTGCGTGCTGTTAACAAAATTACAGGCAATAAACGAAACGCTGGTTGTTGACGCACCCGGCGCACTAATTCATAGCCGTTCATCCGTGGCATGACAATATCAGTGACAATCAAATCAGGATGGTACTCCTCGACCATTGCCAAAGCCTCTTGACCGTCATCAGCCGTGATCACCGAGTAGCCAGACAGTTCAAGATAATCGCTAATAGACAGACGAGTGCCCAGGTCGTCATCCACTACAAGGATCGTCAAGGGCATGGACAGTACACCCCTAGCATTTTTTTTACTAAGAAATTTGCTTCTATGAACACTATCAATGAACACAGACAATAATAGTGTTCTTATGTTTCATACTATGACAGGATTACCAGCTAATGACTGCCTAAGGGGTGATTTATAAAGAAAATCTTAAATCCTCAGGAAGTGTTTAAGAAGTGTAACGCACCTGCGACTTCTGTGCTTCTTAGGTGCAGAGAGTTTTGTAATTCGTAACAACTTATCACTTAAATGGCGTAAATATTCACCATCCTTTGACACTCCGCAAATAAAAATAGCAAAGCTACGCTCATCTATTTCCAAAAATCTGGGGACTCCTATTCCCGTGACTCGCTCTCAGACAGCTTTCTTTTCACCCTTCGAGTATCGCCGCTTCATTTTATCTAGACAAAACCGGACAGGGTTTACTAGCGTAGCGAATAAATTTTTGGCAAGGTTGTCCGGTTTTGTCCAGGATTCCCCAAACCCTGCCAACACCAATCAACTTCCTGAATCACCAACAGCCCAAGGTACCGGAATCGCTTGAGTAGGAAACACCTCAAAGTAAGTAGGCAGCGTCAAGATTTTGCCGTGAAGTTGGCAAGATGCGTTATCCAATCTAGCGACTTGGTTGCTTATGTAGGCGCTTCGCCGTGCCGAAGGCTGGATTTGATGGTGCGGAACATGGTCAAAAACAAAAAGCTGTCCAAGTCCATTTCTGACGCTGCGTGGTCGGCTTTTCGAGATTGGTTGGAATATTTTGGCAAAGTGTTTGGCGTGGCGACGGTTGCCGTTCCGCCTCACTACACCAGTGCCAATTGCTCTAACTGTGGGGAAGTCGTCAAGAAATCTTTGAGTACAAGGACTCATAAATGTCATCATTGTGGGTTTGTGCTGGACAGAGACTGGAACGCCGCTTGGAATATCTTAGAACTTGGACTTCGTACCGTGGGGCACACGGGAACGCTTAACGCCTCTGGAGACATCGACCTCTGCATTGGTGGGGAAACTCCTCAATCTAAGCCGAGTCGTGGAAAGAGGAAGCCCAAAGAGTGATCTTTGGAATCACCGTGGCTTTAGCCCGGTGAGGATGTCAAACGGGTAAAATATTAGAGTATCAAATACCAGAAAACGAAATTTGTCATTAGTGCAGGTGAAGTTAGGAGAGATCTGACACCAAAGAAAAGATTTTGGTGTGGCAGGATGTCACTAAATCAAGAATCCCACGACTTTAGGGCGTGGGATGGTCAAAAGCCAGTCTAAATAATTTTTTAGGCATACATACATAACACAAGCAAAATTTTCAATGAGCGATCAGAACGACGGTTACAAAGTTATTAGCGACAATCGACAAGCTCGTTATCTGTACGAAATCCTCGAGACCTACGAAGCTGGAATTCAGTTGACAGGAACCGAGGTGAAGTCGATCCGCGAGGGTAAAGTCAATCTCCAAGATGGCTATGCCTTAATTCGCGATGGCCAAGCATGGTTAATCAATATGCATATCTCGCCTTACAACGCCAGTGGACAATATTTTAATCATGAACCGCGCCGCACGCGCAAGCTGCTGCTACATCGCCAGGAGATCCGCAAGCTAATTGGTAAGGTGGAACAGCAAGGTTTAACATTAGTCCCTTTGAAAATGTATCTCAAACGAGGCTGGGTGAAAGTGAGTATCGCCCTTGGTAAAGGTAAAAAGCTCCACGACAAACGCGAAGACCTGAAACGACGCCAAGATCAGCGCGATATTCAACGGGCAATGAAAAATTATTAAGCGTTGGTCATGGGTAACGGGTAATAAGTAACCGGAAAAAACTATTACCCCCTACCGCGCTTTAGGCACACAAAATCAAGGTATACTAAATTTTATGAAGATTTAATAATTAGAAGAGAACACGCACGATGAGTCTAGAACTTTCCCCATCGGTGAAATTTGTGCTTACCTTTTTTCACCCGCTGATGATGTGGGTGCTATTAGCAGTCTCAATTTACGCTGCGTACCTGGGGCTGCAAATACAGCGTACCAGAAATGCTCAAGGCGAAGAAAAGAAAGAACTGATTAAAGGTAGATATAGCCTCAAACACCACCAAATCGGGTCGATACTTTTAGCTTTGATGGTTGCAGGTGCCATTGGAGGGATGGCTGTCACCTACATCAATAATGGTAAATTGTTTGTCTCGTCTCACCTGCTAGCAGGACTTGGGATGACTTGTATAATTGCTTTTTCTGCTGCCTTATCTCCTTATATGCAAAAAGGGGCAAATTGGGCACGGGTGACGCACATTCTGCTTAATTTTGGGCTTCTGGGGCTTTTCGTGTGGCAGGCCGTCTCTGGGGTGGAAATTGTCCAAAGAATTCTCAGTAAAGCATAGTCATTAGTCATTAGTCATTGGTTATTAGTCATTAGTCATTGGCTTCGCCGTCAGCCTCAGCCGAACGATCATTAGCTATTGACTAATGACATTAATGAGAGCGCTTTTTTTGAGATTCGACAGAAAACGGTATACCCAAAGATTGATGAAAATCTTCCTGGACTTTTTTAGTTAAGCGACGGGAGACTTGGCGAACAATTTGGTTAAGTAAGCGATCGCCAGTAGATTGAATTAAAGACTGGGGTAATCGCTGAATAAATCTGGGAAAGTGCAGATCAACCGTCAAATCCAAATCCCATTCCACTCGTGTAATCTCACCAACATTAGTAGATACATCGCTAGCCAGATTTTCTGTTAACTGTAGCGATGCCCGATAGTCCACATCATAACCAGGTGGCTGGTAGTCAGGTATGGGGATAGTACGGATGCGGTATATACCTGCATCTGCGGGCAATAATTCCAAACCAACCTTCGGCTCTACTTCATAACCAAAAGAGCCAAAACGACCAATTACTAAAGCATAGCCATTTTCCCCTAATGGTTGCACCTTCATGGGTTCAGCGCAGCGATAAAACCATGATTGGTGAGCACCAATATACTCAGCAACCACCTCTATCGGGGCATGCATTTCCATAAAGTCTTGATAATGACCATAAAATTTTGTTGTCGTAGATACATTTACTTCTTTTAATTGGTTCTCGTCTTCTGCGACGCTTGACACCACTGGTAAAATTGCTTCTTTTATTTCTAAAGATTGATATTCGCCCTTTCTTGCCAGCATAAATGCGTTTCCTATATACTTTGGCGTTTGCCTACATTAATAATTCCCAGGTTGGGCGGGATTTTTCGCACTAAGATTCCATTTTGACGGAAACCTCAACAATCTGTCATAATCTTCAGAAAATCACTAAAATAAAAAACGAAACAAACACATATTAGTTTCTCAGGATAGCGTTTATCATGAAAGCATTTGTAGCAGGTGCAACAGGTGAAACAGGTCGCCGGATTGTGCAAGAACTGATAGCGCGGAATATTCCCGTCCGGTCCTTGGTGCGCGATCTAGAGAAAGCTAGGGGTATTTTGTCTCCTGAAGTCGAGTTGTTTGTAGGCGACATATTACAACCAGAAAGCCTGTCTGCTGCTTTGGGTGATAGCACTGTTGTGCTGTGTGCCACTGGTGCGAAACCCAGCTTTGACCCCACTGGCCCCTACAAAGTAGATTTTGAAGGTACTAAAAATTTAGTAGATGCGGCTAAGACAAAGGGAATTGAGCATTTTGTCCTTGTTTCTTCTTTGTGTACCTCCCAGTTATTTCATCCGCTAAACTTGTTTTGGCTGATTTTGCTGTGGAAAAAACAAGCTGAAGAGTATCTTCAGAAAAGTGGACTGACTTATACAATTGTCCGACCTGGGGGTTTGAAGAATGAAGATGATCTCAACCCGATAGTGATGCAGAGCGCTGATACATTGTTCGATGGTAGCATTCCCCGGCAAAAAGTCGCCCAAGTTTGTATTGAGTCCCTGTTTGAATCAGCCGCACGTAATAAAATTGTTGAGATTATAGCTAAACCTGAGGCTACCTCTAAAAGCTTTGGCGAGTTATTTGCTAACGTCGCCTGAGCGAATAAATATAGAACTTGAGACCTTGCATTGCAACGTTCTTATATTACGCGAACTTTGCCTCCAAGAGTGCGTCGATGATTGTTGTTAGCTAAGAGAGCAAATTGTAAGCAGGAGTCTAAATCTGAAAGGCGTTGAAAAACTGATTGGCCCAATAGCTGCGCTGCTCGGCTTCGTATATCTATTTCAGTGGTATGTTTTTGACGATTGGCGATTTGGGCCGATTCCCTTGGGAGGATCGCCTACTGATCCTGTTCTTGGGGGAAAACAGCTTCCCTTAGTGATGAAAGGCGGTGATCCTTACATCCGTGCTTTAATGCGAACCATCTCAGCAAGTGAGGCCAGTGGGAACCGTCCTTATTCTTTGTTATATGGCGGACAGCAAGTCAATGACCTCAGCCGTCATCCGGAGATATGCGTCACCATTGTCACAGGCCCGAACACTGGTAATTGTTCCACGGCGGCTGGCAGATATCAAATCATCAATACTACTTGGTATCATATCGCCCCCCGCTATCACCCAAAACCGACGCAGTTAATGTTTTGGACTGGTTATAGTTTTGAACCAGAGTATCAAGATGTGGTGGTTCACCGCTGGTTGAGTGACTCACGAGTTTGGGAAACTGACATTTCTCAACTGCTGCGTCAGGGAAAGTTAAATGAAGTTTTGCGGCGACTGTCTCCCACTTGGACAAGTTTGGGATATGGGATAGAAACTAATTCCAACACTCGTTATTTACCTAAGGTTTATCAGAATGTCTTGCAAGAAGAATTAACCGCAGCTAATCAACCAGCATCACCAAAGTTGACACCTACACCTACCAGCAAACTAAAATCTAAGAAGTAAAGGCACAGCATTGCTCATGAGTGTCAACTTAAGCTCAAATTCTTACTATATCTCGTTAAGAGTCTCCGACTGGGAATGTCATCACAGAGGCTCTACCTCTTCTGCTGTCATTGAAGGCAGAGCCGAATAGAATTCATTCCCATACAGAGTATGGGAACGAGAAAGGTTTAGATGAAACTTAGTTTTTACCAGGTTTTCACGTTAAGTTGACACCAATGAAGGGCAAGCAATGCTGTGCCCCTACAAATAGACTGTATTCTATAGGATTGAAAACGGCTATAGTCGCTAATATAATGTCCGTTTAATTGACCATAATAAAAAAGCTGCTAACCGATGTAGAAACGTTGCATGTAACGTCTCTACATTATGGGTGATTTACCGGACATCATATAACTTACTGCATCAAAAAATTTCTGACATTTTGCACAAAAGCCGAAGTGTTTTCAAAATGAATATTATGCCCAGCATTACTAATTACTTTTAGCTGGGCAAACTCACATCTGTTAACCATTGGTGTGTTAATAGCTATAAATTTATTATCATATTCGCCAACTAGCAAAAGCAAAGGAATTTTATTTTCTTCTAGCTTTTCCCACAAAGAGGGTTGGTAGCCAGTGCCCATAAAGCGCAGTGATTTCTCTAATTCCCGTGGATTATTTTCTAAACGGCTGGCTACCATGCGAGCGTATTCTGGGTGATTTTTGATATCACCAAAAATTGGCTGATTGTACCAATTGTCTAGAAAAGCAGCAAAGTCATTTTTAGCAACACTTCTAGTTAATTTTCTGGCTATTTGGGAATCTAGTTTAATGCGGTTTAATCGTTCTGCATCTGTTGGCAAACCTGGGGAAGCTGACTCTAGGACAACTTTTAGAAAACGTTCCGGGAAGTTTAGGGTGAGGTATAAAGCTAATCTACCCCCCATTGAATAACCAACTAAAAAGCATTGAGATATTTTTAACTCATCCAATAAGTTGATTAAACCATGAGCAGTATGTTCCATTTTATAGTATTCATCCCCACCGAAAACTTGAGTTTTGCCATGTCCGGGGAGGTCAAGTGTTAGATAAGAAAAATCATCAGATAATAATTTTATGGCTTGATCAAATTCATTGATGTTACCCATAAATCCGTGTAAAAAAAGAATTAATGGTTTATCTTGTTTAGCAATTAAAGAATAGTTAAATTGATAGTTTTCTAGGATCATATTTGGCGCCATGATAGATACTAGGAATCTCGATTAGGAATTCTGTATCTTGTCTGGAATTGGCAATACACCGTATTTGCCCATTATGTTCTTCAACAACAATTTGGTAACTGATGGATTGGTCAAAGAAATATTTAGGCAAGATTCGGTTAAATTTGGGTATTATGCTTTAGTTACTGAGAATTATCACTTGATAATCTCCTTTCAATGAGATAGCGCTCATCGTATAATTTATATCCAGATGCCCAAACTATCGCTAAAGATTGTGAGACAATTGTATGAATTATGGCACTAAAAACCAGAATAATCCAGCAAAATCACTAAAATACTTGTAGTAATAAGATCTATCTTTTTTCTTCCGCTAAGGTAAAAACCGATCTAAAGCAGCTTTAAGTTGTTCAATTTCAAATTCCATATTGCCTTCTTTGGCAGCTCTGGCAACACACTCAGTTAAATGTTCATCCAATACAATTCGCGCTACCCGATCCAATGCGCCTCTAACAGCGGCAATTTGCAATAAAACATCAGGACAAGGGGTACTTTGCTGCACCATTGTCTTAATGCCACGAACGTGTCCTTCGATCCGCGACAGCCGATTGACAATTCGCCGCAAAGACTCTTGACTATGGACGTGAGGATGAGCCGATTCTCCAGTCCCAGGAGTATGATCTGTGTGGTTGTGGTCTAGATCGTGATCGTGGGTGTGTTCTGCTTGCTGGGATGTTGGCAAGGATTCTTTAGCTAATCGGTTTGAGCTATTCATGGGTGATCAAGGTTCTGGTATTAATTAAGATCCTAGCAAGGGAGGCAATGATTCAGGGGTAATGGGTGCTGTCAGTTATTTTATCATCTGTCTTAAGTAGTAAATTGTGTATTTTATCACTACTTGTCACTGACCCACCAAGAATCGAAAATCTTGATTAATGGGTAAAACCCGAACCTTTTAAGGGTGAATCTCCATAATAGCTTTGTAGCTCAATCTTCCATTAAGTTGATTATAGGTAACTGGCGCTATGCCCTAAATCAAACCTGGGGACGAGGTGAGGAAACCTGTAGTAGAGTGCAAACTTCCATGACTGAGGGTTTTCCAACCAAGCTGTAAAAATAAGTGTAGATAGATTTGTCACGACTAAGTAAAAACTAGGCTTCTAGATCATTATGCAAATTCCCAAAATATCCCAGTCTATACGCCAACGCAGTATTTATGTTTTAGCAGTTGCTTTCGGAGTTTTGCTCACGGTTAGTAGTTTGTGGGTGTTACCTTCCCAAGCAGAATCTGCGCCCCGCTTGACGATAGCAGAAGCACCGGGACTCGTTGCTCAAAGGCAATCACCTGCAACGGCGGCTATCGGTACTAGTAGTTTTGTGACAGATGCAGTGAACCGTGTGGGAACAGCAGTAGTACGGATTGATACGGAGCGTACTATTACTCGCCGTGTTGATCCATTTTTGGAAGATCCGATTTTCCGGCGGTTTTTTGGTGAAGGTTTGCCCCAACAGTCACCCACGGAGCAATTACGCGGTTTGGGGTCTGGTTTTATTATTGACAAGAGTGGGTTAATTCTCACCAATGCCCATGTAGTGGATCAGGCTGATAAGGTGACAGTCCGCCTCAAAGATGGTCGCACCTTTGAAGGTAAGGTGCAAGGGATTGATGAAGTGACAGATTTGGCGGTGGTGAAGATTAACGCTGGGAATGATTTACCTGTGGCGCCTTTGGGTTCTTCTAATAATGTGCAGGTTGGAGATTGGGCGATCGCAGTTGGTAATCCTTTAGGATTTGATAACACCGTTACTTTGGGCATTGTCAGCACTCTTAAACGTTCCAGCGCCCAAGTGGGAATTACTGATAAACGCTTGGAATTCATTCAAACCGACGCTGCGATTAACCCTGGTAACTCTGGGGGGCCATTATTAAACGGTAGAGGTGAGGTGATTGGGATTAATACAGCGATTCGGGCGGATGCGATGGGGATTGGGTTTGCGATTCCTATTGATAAAGCTAAAGCGATCGCATCGCAATTGCAACGTGACGGTAAAGTTGCTCACCCTTATTTAGGCGTGCAAATGGTGACATTAACGCCCCAGCTAGCAAAACAGAATAACACTGACCCGAATTCGGCGATCGTCATTCCTGAAGTTAATGGGGTTTTGGTGATGCGAGTTGTCCCCAATTCGCCAGCAGCAGCAGCCGGTATTCGACGCGGCGATGTGATTCTCCAAATTGATGGAGAACCAATCACCACCGCCGAACAGTTGCAAAGCATTGTGGAAGATAGTCGCCTTGGTCAAGCGTTGCAGGTGAAAGTGCAACGGGGTAATCAGACACAGCAGATTTCAGTCCGCACCGCTGAGTTGCAAAACGCTTCGTAGAACAGGCGTCACGAGAGTTCAGGGACACTTGTTAAGTTAAATCGGCAATTAGAAACTGCAACTACACAGACAAGACGCGTAGCGACTTCCCGCCGGGAAGTCCGCCTGCGCGGGTTTCAAACGCTCCTAGAATCAGCATAGAGATTGTCTATTGCGGGAATATTAATCATCATGACGGAAGCAATTCAAACTAAAACGTTACGCGATGCATGGCAGCAAGGTTTGCAGCATGGTTTAACCCAAGTTGCACTCAATATGCTGCGGGAAGGTATTGATTTAGCTTTAGTAGCAAAATTAACTGGATTACCACTTGAAAAAGTTCAGAATTTGCAAGCTAGCGATTTAGAAAATTCTCAAACACTAGTAAAAGATTTTCTGGAATTGAGTGAGTCATCACTGAGTAAAGTTTGGCTAAATACAGAGGAAGACGAAGCTTGGAAGGATCTATAGAACATCTTGTCAAAGGTGATGTCATCTCTGTACCTTTTCCATTTTCTGACGCATCTGCTACTAAAAGAAGACCTGCGTTAGTAATAGCTGAATCAGATACTAATAATATTATCGTTTGTCCTATTACCAGCAAACCAGGTAGAGACTATGAAATTAAATTAGAAGACCAAGATTTCATATCTGGAAAATTAAATTTAAGTCCTTGTTATATTCGCCCTAACATTATTGCCACGATTGATAAAAGTAATGTTATTCGACATATCGGTAAATTGAACTTTGAAAAAATCAATGAAGTCATTACTGCAATTATTAAAATCCTTCAAAAGCTACCTGAACCACCACCAGCATCAAAAGCTTTAGAACGGGGCAGAAATCCAAAATGATAAACATTTTTGATGATGTTAGGGTGGGCAATTACCTAGAGCATGGTTTAGTAGAAATGGTGTAGGCGTAGCCCGTCCTAGATATCACTTTTATAATTTAGTGTATGGATCGCCTATTACTGAAATACTGAGTATACTAAGATTATTGTTCTAGAAATAGACTAATGTTGCTTTACCACGGTACGTGTTTTGAAAATGTTCCCGGCATTTTAAGTCAGGGATTGTTACCCAGAGCCTCTGAAAATGGCAATTGGTTTGATGAGTATAAGTCAAGACCCGACGCTGTTTATTTAAGTGATGCTTATGCACCATACTATGCTCACATGTGCGGTGTCCTCAAAATGAAAATCTGGATGGGAGCCTTAATCGAAATAGATATTGATTTAGTAGAAAAACATAATTTCTACCCTGATGAAGACTTCTTAGCACACTCAAACCTAGATTTGGAAGTCGGAAAAGAGATAACAGAACGTACAAAATATTTCAGTGAAAATTTAGAGTCCTACCAGTATCTTTGGAAAGACAGCCTTCAACAAATGGGTAACTGTTGTTATATTGGCGCGATTCCTCTATCAGCGATATCTCGCGTTACAACATGGCGCTGGGATGACGTGGAAATTCTAAAAAAATGGATCTATGACTATGTATGGTACAACAACGGCGTTTCAATATTTGCTGATCAGGCGGAGGAGCAACTTTATCGCTTGCTGACGAAATGTTTTGCCAAGCGAGAAGTCGATTTAGAACAACTGCTCTTGTTACAAAAAAAGTGTGCCCCAGAGGCAAATCTTGATGATGAATACAAAGCTACCCTCATCACAGAAATGAATAAGATTAACATCGAGTATGATAAAGACACATCAAGCAATAACTAACTTTAAAAGTTATATTTTGTACCATTCTTATTAAGCCTTCCTAACCCGCCTGAGAATGAATTCCCTCCTCTTATAGCCAAAGTCCTTTAAAACTAATATCTTGCACCAGACGATTAAAATCGCGGCTACCAGAACAAAGCCTGCCTACGCAGGCTTCAAAATTCTTTATTTTTGATTAGGCCAGGTCGGTAGACTATCCCTACGGGACGCTACGCGAACGTTTTTATAGCCGCGACTTTCAGTCGTTAGGGCTAGGTGCAAGATATGAGTTAAAACGGACTGAAATCCTTTATCAGTCGTTTTTAGACGACTTCTGCTATTAGCCTCAGAATGAATTCTGAGGTGATTATTGGTGCAAATGAGTAAATAGAAAATAATTTTCGGCTAAGTCAAGCTGTTTTTATTGTGAGTGATGAAAAAAAATGCCGCCCCACCGATGACTTGAGAAAAGTCACACATCGCGCTAGTGTTCATTAGCGTAAATCTGTGATATCAGGCGATGACTATTTTACCCTCCCCGGAAATTCCCGCTTGCACTTGGAACCGTCCCATTGGACTCGGCTGGGACAAACCCTATACAGTCCGCTACCCTAGCAATATTGATGATGGCCCGTGGCATGGGATGCCTTTAGGTGGCTTTGGTGCTGGTTGCATTGGTCGTTCTTCACGGGGAGACTTTAACCTGTGGCATATTGACGGCGGTGAACATACTTTCAAAAATATCCCTGCTTGTCAATTTAGCGTTTTTGAGTCTCATGGCGCCTCCTCTCAGGCTTACGCTTTATCTACCGAACCCCCGGAAGATGGCACTCTCTCTGCTTGGCAATGGTATCCGCGTAGTGCAGAATCAAAGGCGGGCAAGATGCCCACCCCACAAGATACAGGCACATATCACGCTTTGTATCCGCGTAGTTGGTTTGTTTATGAGAATGTATTTCAAGCACAGTTAAGCTGTGAGCAATTTTCCCCGGTTTGGGCGAATAATTACCAAGAAACTAGCTACCCTGTGGCGGTGTTTAACTGGAAAGCACATAACCCGACAGATGCACCTATCACTCTCAGTATTATGCTCACTTGGGAAAATATGGTAGGTTGGTTTACTAATGCCCTGAAATCTCCCAAAGTGCAGATACGGGATGATGGTAGTCCGGTTTATGAATATCAGCCACGGTTGGGAAAAAGTCAAGGAAATTATCATCAGTTAATTGAAAATACTCAACAAGTTGGTTGTGTTTTAGGTCGGGTGGCTAGTGATGCACCTGTGCAGGAAGGGGACGGGACTTGGTGTATTGCAACTCGCAAACATCCCCTGATTGAGGTATTTCACCACACTCGATGGAATCCTGTTGGTACGGGTGATGAGGTGTGGCAAAGCTTTGCTGCTGATGGTTCTTTGCCTAATTATGTAGATGAGACAGCGGCCGCAGAGAATACCCGAATTGGGGCGGCGCTGGCTGTGCGTTTCACTCTGCAACCTGGGGAATGTTTAGAAGTTCCTTTTGTGCTGGCTTGGGATTTTCCGGTGACGGAATTTGCGGCGGGAGTTAACTATTATCGCAGATATACAGACTTTTTTGGGCGCAGTGGTCAAAATGCTGAGGCGATCGCATTTCTATCTCTACAAGAATACCAAAATTGGCGATCGCAGATTCAAAACTGGCAAAAACCGATTCTTGTCCGCGAAGATTTACCTCCCTGGTTCAAAATGGCTCTATTTAATGAGCTTTACGACCTTACCAGCGGCGGGACTCTCTGGAGTGCAGCCTCAGAACTTGACCCCTTCGGTCAGTTTGCAGTATTAGAATGCTTAGATTACCGCTGGTATGAAAGTCTCGATGTGCGGTTATACGGTTCCTTCGCTTTGCTGATGTTATTTCCCGAATTGGAAAAGTCGGTAATTCGGGCTTTTGCACGGGCAATTCCCCAGAGTGATGATCATCAGCGGATTATTGGCTACTATTACACCATTGGGGCAGATACTACCACAGCAGTCCGCAAAATTGCCGGGGCGACACCCCATGATTTGGGCGCACCCAATGAACACGTCTGGGAAAAAACTAACTATACCTGCTATCAAGATTGCAATTTGTGGAAGGATTTGGGCAGTGATTTTGTGTTGCAAGTATACCGAGATTTTCTGTTTACGGGTGCTGATGATGTGGAATTTCTCGCAGATTGTTGGGATGCGATTGTGCAGACTCTTGATTATTTGAAAGGTTTCGACAAAGATGGGGATGGGATTCCGGAAAATTCTGGCGCACCTGACCAAACTTTTGATGATTGGCGGTTGCAGGGTGTGAGTGCTTATTGTGGGGGGTTGTGGTTGGCGGCTTTGGAATGTGCGATCGCTATTTGTGATATTTTATTAACGAACCGCCAAGACGCCAAGAACGCCAAGAATTTGGAGACGCAAAGGTCTATTTATGGGGCTTGGTTGGCGCAATCTCTGACTGTGTATGAGGAGAAGCTTTGGAATGGCCAATATTACCGTCTGGATAGTGAAAGTGGAACTGAAGTGGTAATGGCAGATCAGTTGTGTGGGCAGTTCTACGCTAGATTGTTGGGATTACCAGATATTGTAAAATGCGATCGCGCTCTCTCTGCTTTACAAACAGTATATGATGCTTGTTTCTTAAAATTCTTCGATGGTCAGTTTGGTGCTGCTAACGGTGTGCGTCCCGATGGTGTCCCGGAAAATCCTAATGCTACTCATCCCCTAGAAGTCTGGACGGGGATTAACTTTGGACTGGCAGCTTTTCTCGTGCAAATGGGAATGCAGGATGAAGCATTGCGGTTAACACAAGCTGTGGTAAGCCAAATTTACGACAATGGGTTGCAATTCCGCACTCCTGAAGCCATCACCACCACTGGTACTTTCCGCGCTAGTACTTACCTGCGGCCAATGGCTATTTGGGCAATTTACTTGGTTCAGAACTTATCCAAGTCCTAGCAAAGAATGTAGAGACGTTGCATGCAACGTCTCTACCTTGGGTTCTGCATAATGCATATTTAATTTTCACTGCTATGTCTAATCAATTATTGGGCAACCCAATTTTCAATTTGCAACTTAAGATACATTCATAAACGCAGTGTTGTTTTAAAATTCGCCCTAGCTAATGTCCCACTTTTTACCCAGTAAGCAGATATCTCCATTTGTGATTGTATTTTCCGGTTGTTTCCGGAATCGTAGGAAAATATAAGTAATGGTAAGAGTTGAAAGATTTAAAACTGAAAACAAAGTGTTCAAAAATGCCCATACTGCCAGGGTTAGCCATAAAACTTACTAACTTTATGTTCACGATGAACAATCTTTTCTCAAGAAAGATTTTATTATTATGAGATTTTTCGTGGATATCAAGTTTCTAAGTTATAGCGTAAAAAAAATATCCCCAAATCTACTGGATTATTTAACTGTTGATTTTATAAATTAAATGTGTTTAAAACTACGCAAAGGAGCAACTTACGCAAATGAACACCGAATAAAATTTTGATCAACCCTGAGGTAATGTGTAGATTTTACAAGCATGCATCAGCAGTGACTGAGAGTCTGGTGTAAACAAAAATTGGGTTTTGCCTTTTTCTATCTTGTTTCGCAAACTTTCACTTAAAAAAAGCCACTGAAAAATGAGACCTCAGCAATTGGTGATTCAAAACACAAATAATTGCGTTTTCCAGAGGTGGTGGGAATGATGCTAAATCCAAGCAGTGAAGTAATTGCCAACGTTGTTCTCCCGTAATCGCTCATAAGCGTAAAAGTTAACCAGTTGACTAAAACCACGGAAATAAAATCATGAACTCCTCTTCGTCGTTAAGAGTCGAGGGAGAGCGGAAATATACAAGTAATTCCCAGTTTCCCACTCCCAATGCGGCTATTATTAAACTTTTAAATTTACTTGCCGGGGATACAAGTCTAGCATCAGACTTTAGGAAAGTTTGGGTTTTACGGGAATTTCAACTAGGTGACGAACTAACGAGCTACTGTTTAGGGGGGCAAAATCAAGACAGCGACAATAATATTTACTTAGTTTGCCAAGGTCGTGTGCGGTTGCTGGCGTTTGATGCCACTGCTGGGCGAGAAGTTTCTACTCAGTTGCTGTTGGCGGAACAAATCTTTGGCGGCGACCATCTCTTTTGCACTCAACCTTTCTCATACCGCGCGATCGCATCTAGTGCGGGTGTGGTGGCGCAAATTCCCCTCGGTACCCTCAAACTTTGGTTGCAGCGCCTACCTAAGCTAGAAAATTATCTGATTCAGTTAACTGTTGAGCGACAAGCACTAATTTTCTTCAAAAGTTACACTGAGTTGCGCTCATTGCCCAGCTTAACTATCAAGCAATTTTTACCCCATATCCGAGAGAGCAAAATCAACGCTGGTTCGTCTTTGGTAGAAGCAGCACCGCCAACAACAGGACGCTTTTGGCTGGCGAGGGGAAAAATTCAAACCTCAGCAGTTGTAGCTCAAAGCTGGGGATATCCTGATGTCACACCAATCGAGGGCATTGCCGCCACGGAGTTGTCAGTTTACCACTTGCCGATAGAACATTGGGAATTAGCAACAGCTTTAGCACCGCAGCTATTTCCTCACAAGTTGCCACCAATCAAAGAGGAGAAATTTGATCATAACTGGCAAATATCTCCAAATCCTGTTTCCCAGGTAATTGATCCGCTACCTAACCATTCCCTGACAGACAGTCTACACAGTTTACAAGATCTTGATTTTCCTCAACCTCCACCCAGAGGTAGATTCTGGCGTACTTATCCTTTTATTCAGCAGCAGAGTTACTCCGATTGTGGGGCAGCCTGCTTGGCAATGATTAGCCAATATTGGGGCAAACGTTTGAGCCTCAACAGTCTGCGAAATTTAGCGGCAGTAGATCGGATGGGTGCGTCGCTCCAGGGTTTAGCCGCTGCCGCCCAAACTTTAGGCTATGATGTGCTACCTGTGCGGGCGAGTTTGGATAAGCTGGAATCCAATCCTAACCCGTGGGTGGCTCATTGGCAAGGAATTCATTATCTAGTTGTTTGGCGAGTCAAAGGCGTGAGCATTTTAATTGCCGACCCAGCTAGAGGTAAACGCTGGCTCTCGCGTTCTGAGTTTGAAGCCGGCTGGACAGGATACGCCCTGATTTTAAACCCCACGGAACGATTCGACGCCCTCCAAAGTGAGGAAGTTTCTCTAAATCGCTATTGGCAGTTATTCCAGACTCATCGTCAATTACTCCAGCAAATCATTCTCGCCTCAGTCTTGGGTTCAGTTTTGGGACTGGCTACTCCCCTATTTACTCAGATTGTTCTTGACCGCGTCATCCCCCTCCAAAGCTTTGTTCCTCTAAATATCTTTGCTGTCGGCTTCCTCATCTTAGGCATCTGGCGCATAGCTTTAACAGCCGGGCGTCAATTTCTGCTGGACTATTTTGCCAACCACATCGACCTCAGCTTAATGAGTGGTTTTATCAGTCACACATTACAGTTACCGTTGCAGTTTTTTGCCTCGCGCCAAGTGGAAGACATTATTAGCCGTATTCAGGAAAACCGCAAAATTCAGATATTTCTCACCCATCAAGTGCTTGGTGCTGCCTTAGACGCTGTGATGGTGGTGATTTTTTTGGGGTTGATGGTTTATTACAACTGGCAACTGACTCTTTTAGTCCTGGGTTGGATTTTACCGATTGTGCTTTTGACCTTGGGAGTCAGTCCCTTCCTGAAAAAAGTATCCCAGGAAATTCTGCTCTCATCAGCACAACAAAATGCCTCGGTAGTAGAAATGATCACTGGTGTGGCCACAGTTAAAACCGCAGGGGCTGAGGCGTCAATGCAGAATCGTTGGCAGGAGCGGTTTATGAGTATGGTGCAGGTGCGGTTGCGTGGGCAGAAGCTAGCTAATAAATTACAACTAGCTAACCGGTTACTTTTGCACCTCGGTAACACAATGGTGTTGTGGTTCGGGGCGAGTTTGGTGATGGGTGGAGAGATGACCCTGGGTGAGTTTGTGGCTTTTAATCTGCTCACCAGTAATGTTGTTAATCCCGTTTTGGCTTTGGTGGAATTGGGGAATGAGTTGCCAGAGGTACTGATTTCTCTGGAGAGGCTGAACGATGTTTTGGATTCTGTACCCGAAGAAAATCCCCAAAAAGCCCTGCCCCCAATTCGCGGTGAAGTGCGTTTTGAGAATGTCTCTTTTCGTTACAATGCCTCGGAAGAGCGCAACACCTTACAAAATATGACTTTTAAGGTGAAACCCCGGCAGACTATTGGCATTGTTGGTGAAAGTGGTTCTGGTAAAAGCACTGTAGTTAATTTACTGACTGGTTTATATCGTCCCCACACTGGGCGGATTTTGATTGATGGGCATGATATTGCTGAGGTTTCGCCCCAGTCGTTGCGAAGTCAGTTAGGGTTTGTCTCACAGGAATGTTTTCTGTTTTCCGGCACGATTTTAGACAATATCACTTTGTATAGCTCGGAATTTAGTCTTGAAGGTGCGATCGCATCTGCGAAGTTAGCAGAAGCACACAGCTTTATCGAGGCGCTGCCTTTGGGATACAACACCCCCGTCGGCGCTGGCGGTTTCCAGCTTTCTAGTGGACAAAGACAAAAAATTGCGATCGCTCGCGCACTGATCAGAAATCCAGGAATTTTGATTTTGGATGAAGCGACAAGCGCCCTAGATGCCGATTCAGAACGCTCTTTTCACGAAAACTTAACCCGCATTAGTCTGTATCGTACCACCTTCATCATCTCCCAGCGTCTTTGTGCCATGTACCATGCCGACTGTATCCTTGTCCTCAACCGAGGTATCGTCGTTGAGCAAGGTACTCATCAAGAACTAATAGCAATTGGCGGTTTTTATTCCCACTTAGCTCAACAGCAATTGCCGCTGTAATCTCACCTAGCTTAGTCAGTCAGACCCCGAAAATCAGGAAAATTATTAGTAAATTAACTGAGCAACATTCTCTAGAAAATAACTAATTATTAATTATAAAAAATCTAATTTAGATTAGTAAAACCTGCTACAGTTTATTTTCATAATGCCCCCTCAAGGGGTATTTTTATATTTATTTTTTAGCCTCTATAAAGTTAATAGATTATACCATATTTCAAAAATTATTATAAGTTTTTTCTTTGTAATTACTGGCAAAAAACTCTGCAATAAACACAATAATTTTACTGTAATTTATGCGGATAAGTGAAAGCTAACAATCTTTCCATACAACATATTTTACTCAGATAGATAACAACATTTAATCAATGATATATAAAAAATAATTTCAATAAATATAGTCTAGTCAGATTTCGCAGATAGCATCTGTAATGCTTGTATGGTAAGGTTTTGCAGGCAAAATTAGTAGCAAAATTTCCTAGTAACTTGAGAAAAATATAACTTTAAAATAGATTGCATGAGGGGTGTTACCCCCTGTTTCATATTAAATATTAAGGCATAAAATAAAGAGATAAATTACATCAGGAATTAACTAAAGATGTTGATTAAAATTAACTTATAAGCCTATAAAATTGCCGGATGACATGAGCAGCGAAAAATAGTATAAATAAAAGTGTAAGTTTTGAGATTCAGGGTGGGGATATATTTTCCAGACAAGCTAATAAAAATGCAACTTCACTGAAAACATTCAGATTTTATTAGCAATAACTTACACAACAAATAATCAGGGAAAGTAATTGAATTAGGGGTTAGGAAATTTTCTTCAGGGCAAAACTGCATCTACCAAGAGCCACACCTAGTAGTAACCAATAGGGGGTGGCAACCCTAGCAACCAATCCCAGTGGGTGAGGGCTGTGGAACCACGGAGGGAATCAGGGAAATTATGGTATGCAGTAAACAGACTTGATTCAAAACAGTCAAGTTTTCAATCAAAGGTTAGAGGAGTGGAAATGATCATCATGTCTATAAGAGTCAAAATTTCGAGCCAAAACCGCAGTTCAGGGATGAACCATGATAATTTGCATCCCCAGCTAGTTTGGGTGTGTACAGCAAAGATTGAAAAAGTCAGTCACACCCCATCTCGGCAAATCATAGCTTTGATGACTCAGACTCCACTAACTCCTCAACCTCTTGCAGCATTTGTCCCCATAGCGGCTAAAGCTAGTAGTCTGCGACCAGCCAAAGAGAAAATTACCCAGAAAACTAGCCAAAATTGCCGAAACTAACCTCTTTTTCCGCAGTTTGTCAACCCTAATTAAAACACTCACACTCGAAGAAACCGGACGAGTTTACTTCATCCAAGACAACTAACACTATGAATCAAGACATTCCTGGCATTAGTAGCAACTTAGATAAGAAAATGCATCCTGAACAATTTGACCAAGTCGTAGAAGCCATCCTTGCCGGCAAGTATTCCTGGGCATGTGTTTTAATGCTGCGGTTTGTTGGCTACAATCCTCTACATTACATTCCCTACCGCACTTACAACCGGTTACTCAAAGAAAACTCCCGCATGAGCCGTTCAAACTCGCAGCACAATGAAAATATAACAATTGCCAACCAAGTTGCTGAGAAAAGAACTGAGAAAAATCTTGCCCCAAGCTGTTTAAGCAAAATTAAAGATTTAGCTTATCTTGAGGTGGTGGGCAAGCAAAAAGTAGAAGTTCGTGGTGGTAACATGGAACATTGGTTAGTAAAACAACTTCCTGAATCTCAACCAATAAAATCTCAATTAAACCCAGAAAAAACTCAAGATGTTTCCTTGAAATTCTGTGATTTTATTTAAAAAGTCTATTGCCTCAATAGACGCTGCACCACCTTTGATTGAGTACATCATAGCCAGCTATGCTGATTCAAAATCTTTAGCATGGCTGGTTATTTACAATTTAGTGTTCAATAGAATTCAAGTAATATTCGATGATAAAAAATGTGTTCACGACTCATTTAGGATCGCTATAGCTTTGATTCGTTTCTGGGAAATCTGCTAGATTAAATATGGGGACAAGATTTTCTCTCAGGACAATTTGCTTAGGCTTAAATCTCAATTTTTGGGAAGTAAGCTGATATTGTTTTCCATCAAATTTGAATACTCTCCAAGCTATTTCTCTTGGTTCATAAGTGAACACAGGAGCAGCAATATTAATCCAGCCTTTATTTCGATTTGGAAGTACAGCTACTTCCAGTTCACCGCGTGAGGTAAATACATAGGAAATGAAGCGATAATTATTACCGACTTTTTGATAAATATAGACAGGACAATGACGATTATTGCAGGGAAATCCCTGTTGAATGCTAACAAGACTTTCTTTGATACCATCTTGGTTTAAATCTAGTTCAGTATATTGAAATGTAATATCTTTTTTAATCTCATTTAAATCAGCATCTGCAAATTCTTTGTGAATAGTCTCTGTGATTGCATTGACCAGTTTAAAATTTGGTTGATTGGCTGTTGTTTTTTGAGCTTTAACTGGTAGGAAGTTTACACCTAAAACTGTTAAGCTTGCTGTGATACCAAGTAGTGTTTGTTTCTTCATTAATTACTCACCTTTCTAATTTCAGGCTAAACATTGAGCGGACGGAATGCGAACAGACTACATAGTAATTATACTTAAATTTCACTGAGTATAGGGAAATTCAAACTTTTGTTACATTAAGACTAGATACATCGCCCTGAATAAATAGGAAATCTTGCAGCAGGAAGGGAGTAATAAATTACCCGGAGAAATCTGCCAAAGTGGCAATTATACACAGAAAAAGTATTATAAATTATAAATAACAACCTAAACCGAGGTGCCTGGCAAGCAGATTCATTTTCACCAATAAAATCACTCTTAATTTCTAACCATGCAATATATCAAACTGATTGCTAAAGCAGTCAGTATCTCATGGATTAGATAACTTCTAAACCAAGACTGACGATGTAACTGTTGCTAATGGTGGTTCCTTTTCCCAGGAAGTCTGAGCAAAGAGAGATTGGAGTAGTGGCTTTCTCTAATCAAACTTTGAATATCTATAAAACTTTTTGTCCCGTGGTTGATGTCACCTTAGTCTAAAAAACTTAGGTTTAGCACCAAAAGCAGGTATGGAAATTGAAAGGTTACGGTGAAATCGTTGTTATGGGTGGTAGAACTTATAGCTCATACGCTTTTCTCTCAACTATGATAATCCGATTCCTCCCAAATAGGATTATTTCTGCTAAATAAACTGGCAATTTATCTAGCAAATACTGGAAGCTCAAACACTTAAACAGCTTCCAGTTTTTTTATGTTTAAAATTAAAGCAAATATCAAATAACTGTAGAGTTTTTTTATTGCAGTCCTATTTTATTTGTGAATTTGCTGGTAGGAGAAAGGCAAGAGGCAAGAGGCACTAACGCACCGCTATAATATGGTGCTTAATAGCAAAGCCGTTATACCAATTTTATGTGAAGCTGCATAGAATGATGAAATCAATTTAATTATCCATCTTTATCTGCGTTTATCTGCGGTTAATTCTTTTTCATATCTTATTCTATGCAACTTCATATTAATTTGCTATTACACACCCTACTAAAGATTAATTAATAAATAGTCTCTTCAGTTCAGTTATGTTAAAAATTAATGATTTTTTTTGAAAATTTTCTGCAAAACTTGTATTTTTTACTTTATACTTATCGAAACATATAACCAAATATTTCAATAGTAGCAGGTTATTAAAAAGAAATAAATACCATGAATAACCTTTCAAATATAATTGTTGAACCAGAGGAGATTATTAACTTCCTTAAGAGCAAAATGGATTTTAAGGAAGTATACCAGAATGTTCTATTTCAAAGAATTATTTTCCACGTAGCTCAGGAAAGAGGCATAACTGTCACAGCAGAAGAAATCGAGGCTCAAGCGAATAATATGCGCCGAAATAAGCGCTTAGAAAAAGCTGCTGATACAATGGCATGGTTAGCAGATCAATTAATTACCCCTGAAGATTGGGAAGCGGGAATTCATGCTAGTCTGCTGTCACAAAAGTTAGCTGAGTTCTTGTTTGCTCAAGAAGTCAAAAAAGTTTTTTTTCAAAATCGTCTAGAGTTTGAGGAAGTTGTTCTCTATCAAATTATTGTTTCTTATGAAAAATTTGCTCAAGAGCTTTTTTATCAAATAGAAGAAGGGGAAATAAGTTTTTATCATGCTGCTCACCTTTATGATATTGATGAACATCGCAGATACAAGTGCGGTTATGAAGGTAAGATTTACCGTTTTGCTCTCCAGCCAGATATAGCTGCTGTTGTATTTAGTACACCAGCTAAACAGTTAATTCCTCCCCTGAAAACTGATCAAGGTTATCATCTTTTTCTGGTTGATGAGTTCCTACCAGCAGAATTAACGTCTGAAAGGTATCAAGAAATTCTCAATAATATGTTTCAACGTTGGCTAGCTTCTGAGCTAGACTCTCTGCTGAATTTGTCATTACAAGACAAGGTTTAGATTTTACCAATGACATCAAAATAAGGTACACAAGAGCGGGTTTTTAGTCCGACAACACAAGAGTTTAACCGCTAATAGCTGTACTTTATTTACTGGCAAACTGCTGTAAATAAATTATTGGCTTGGCTCTGTTTAGATGTTAAATAATAAACCTGTATTTTGGGAATAAATTTAATTAATTATTTAATTTCAGTCAAACTAATTCTAACCTATAAGGAACCCGTTGCAAGTACCGCAGGTATCTTTCTCTGTTCCAAGTAGGTTTTAAGTCGATACGGATATTTCATTGAAGAATCATGTACCTATGGTTAGATTTAGAAACTGTAATTGGAGAAAACTTTGGCAGCTTTTCACTTCAGAGGTTTTTCATACTAGAGATAGATACAAATATAGTAAAAATAAAATTGCTGTAGATAAGTTAGACATTACCGAGCATGATAAATTCTGAACATGAGCGCCAGTTCTAGTAACGAACTTGACAAATTTAATATTTACTTTATAAATAAAGTTTCCTACTAGAGATAGATACAAATATGGTTGATATAACAGATGGTAATAAATATGTGACCTTACTACCAATGATAGAGGTATATCTACTACTGTTGTAGATAGTATTTATCTTTTATACAGATATTTGCCGATCAAATAGTAATTTACCAGTCCCGAACTGGTGAGATAAGTGATTCTAAATAATCATCATTTAATTTAGCAAAAAAATCATATCTAGACCATTATTTTTGATTGAGTCAATTATAAATTTTCAACAAAGTTATGATAAATTTTTGGTAAAGATTTCTTTTTTTAGAAGAACTCTTGGCTAGGATGTAGGAAAATTTTTAAATAAATATGTGTCAAGACAAAGATTGATGAACTGTCGCTGTTTCGTTGAATTTTTCTTACAGAGAATTTCAGATTTATCATGATCTGCTGATGAGAAAAAACTATTGTTAGGCTAGTGTAAGAAATAGATTTACACTCGTGCCTGACGTTAACTAATTCTAGGCTTCAATCTGTTGAACAGCTTTCAACCCTTTTTTGGTATTCAAAAATTAACCAACCTAAATATTTGGAGGTTGACCTATGAACCTGTATTGCAGAGTTCAGTAACATCCTCAAACAACGAGCCACGTTCAGGCTCGAAATTGCTTTCCTTTGATTAGCAACCAGGGTAAATGGTTTCAATCAATACCATTATTGTACCAAGTGCTAGAAAAGGCTCTCAAACTCATGGGTTAACCAGTGAGTAGTTCACTAGCTTTAGGTGTTTTACCAGACACGGCTGTTTATCAGAAAACGGCTATGCTTGCTGCATATTTTGTCAGGGATGCTTTCTACTGCTTTCAAACTTTCGACTTTAGTAACTTTGGAGTGAAGTTTTTGTCAAGATTTTACTGGATGAAAAAAACCTAATTTACATGGTCTGGTGCAGATTTTTTGATGATCTCTATCTATCAGGTGAAGCGCGTTAACGCCGGATATTGATAGAGCAAAATCTGAGTAAACGCCTTTATTACTCTCTAGATTATCAGAAAGCTAGGGGGGAAATATCTAGTGTGAGTTACACATCATGTAAGTACTTAATTAGGCTGCTAGAGCCAATTAATTTTGCATCTGTAGAACTTTAGGCATCTGAATTTCAGCCACATCTGCAACGTACATAATTGCCCACATTGTACAGTAGACGGCAACTGGTAAAGATTATGTCATACTATTCCAGTCTAGATCAGGCTTTTGAGGGTTATGAACCACAGGAAGGTAAGTTTTTAACACCATTTCAGCGCAAGGCTCTACTGAAAAACTTGCAAGCTAATTTACAGCCAGAATATCGGCGGCGGATGGAAATTATGTTGCTGGCAGATATGGGTAAATCCCAGGCTCAAATCTGTGAAATTTTAAGTTGTTCTCAGGAGATGGCGCGGTACTGGATTGGTGTGGCCCAAGCAGGTATGGCGCACAAGTGGAATGAGCGACCGATAGGCAGACCGAAGACGGTAAATCATCAATATATTGAACGATTGAAGGAATTGGTAAGTCATAGTCCGCGTGAATATGGCTATGCTTTTGGTTACTGGACGGCTCAATGGTTAAGCAAACATCTAGCCACTGAATTTGGCATCGAAATTAGCGATCGCCATATTAATCGTCTGCTTAAACAAATGGGACTTTCCACAAAACGAAAAAGTTCCGCTCCACCAGAAACTGATCATCCGAAGGACGCTGGTATTACGATTTGCGACTTGCAATCTAACTCCAAACCTAGTTTCCATTGGTCACTCAATCTGATTCAGACCAATAAGTAGTAGTGTTTTGGAGGTAAGGAAATGCAAAAAGCGTTTTCCCCACAACATTTGGCTGAACAACTCGCCCAACTCTTGGGTGAGTCGTTGTCAAACAGGGAAAAAGACATCTGTGTCAAAGCAGTAGAAATTGTTGAACCACCGGTAGCCAAACAGTTTTGGCAAGCAACAGCAGCGAATCCGGGACTTTATCTCGTGCTTGCGGGTAAAGTTAGACTGCTGGATAGCTCTAATAACTTAATCACTACCCTTTCGCCAGGGGCATCATTTGGCGAGTTGACGCTGTTTCCCGAAGAGAATTTCATTCCCTATGTTGCCAGAGCTTCTGCGAATTTAAAGCTCTGCTATCTTCACCAAGAGGTGTTGCAAGAACTATTTAGCTCATCTAGCAATATTCGCTTACGCCTGCTCACCAGGGCAGAACTTTGGGATGCACTGCTGTTATGTTGCCAAAACTCCCGATTGCCGCAAAATGGCTCCGCCGAGTCGATGTTCAAAGCACTATCCCTATTTGAGCGCCACAATCTTGAAAGTGGTTCTCTCAATGCCAAACTCACCAAAGATACCAAGCTCTGGCTGCTACGTCGGGGTGAACTACTATACTCTGACGGGCGGACGTTAACACCAGGAGACATTTATGTAAATCCTCAACAGGGGAGTTGGCAGGCGACACAACCAACGATCGCTTATAGTTTGCGTCATGGCGATTGGCAAACAGCACTGCAACACTGGCCGCAATTAGCAGAGTTGAGCGACTTTAGTGAACGCCAAACCGCCGCTGTTGTCGAACAAAATGTCCAAGTCAAGCGCAATATTATTCCCTTTCCCCAAGCAACTCCCTCGCTACCACCACAGCCAAAACCAAACAAACGACGAGCTTACTTTCCCAACCCTAAGGTGAGTGCGGGTCATTGGTGGCAACGTGTTACTAAGCGGTATCCATTCTTTGCCCAACAAAGTGCTTCTGACTGTGGGGCAGCTTGCTTGGTGATGATTAGTCGCTATTGGGGCAAAAACTTAAGTGTGAATCGGCTGCGGGATTTAGCCAACGTCAGCCGCAGCGGTTCATCAATGCGGAGTTTAACATCAGCGGCAGAAAGCATCGGCTTTGCTACCCGTCCGGTGAAAGCTAGCTTTGATAAATTGGCACAACAACCCCTACCTGCGATCGCGCATTGGCAAGGCAAACACTATATAGTTGTCTACGAAATCAACAAAAAACGGGTGATTGTTGGCGACCCCGCTATCGGTCAATGCACCCTGACTGCTGGGGAATTCAAAGCTGGTTGGACTGGTTACGCGTTGTTATTGCAACCCACAAGCTCACTCAAAGAAACCCCAGAAGCAAATACACCATTCTGGCAGTTGTTTGATTTAGTCAAACCCCACTCCCAGGTGTTGCTAGAAGTGTTTGTTGCTTCGGTGTTGATTCAGGTGTTTGGACTTGTTACACCCCTATTTACCCAACTTTTATTAGACAGAGTAATTGTTCAGGGTAGTGTTCTGACATTAAACGCTGTTGGTTTTGGGTTGCTGATTTTTGGGTTGTTTCGCATCGCGATCAACGGACTGCGGCAATATTTGCTAGATCACACAGCTAACCGCATCGGCGTAGCGCTGTTGGTAGGTTTTATCAAACATACCTTTCGTTTACCTCTTTCTTTCTTTGAGTCGCGTTACGTTGGCGATATTGTTTCTCGCGTCCAAGAAAATCAAAAAATTCAGCGCTTCCTCACCGGGGAAGCACTATCTATTTGTTTGGATTTGCTGACAGTATTTATCTATTTGGGGCTAATGTTTTGGTACAGTTCAGCATTGGCCTGGCTGACTTTAATGATCTTACCGCCTTATCTGCTGCTGGCAGTTATTGCCACACCTTTTTTGCGCCGCCTTAACCGCGAAGTTTTTACTGCTGGAGCCAATGAAAATAGTTATCTGATTCAAGCTTTGACAGGGGTTGCTTCTATCCGCTCAATGGCTATTGAACAGACGGTGCGCTGGCATTGGGAAGAACTGCTGAATACATTAACGAAAAAAAGCTTTAGTGGCCAGGTAATTGGCAATCAATTACAAATTCTTAGCGCCACAATTCAATCTGTAGCGAATACAGGTTTACTGTGGTTTGGGGCGTGGCTAGTAATTCAAAACCAACTGACAATTGGGCAGTTAGTTGCTTTCAATATGTTGTTAGGTAATGTGATTCAGCCTTTTCAGCGGTTAATAGTTCTGTGGAATCAATTGCAGGAAGTGGTAATTTCTACAGAGCGGATTAATGATATTTTGGAAGCAGAACCTGAGGAAGATTTAGAGCATCAACCACGTCAGTCTTTACCCAGGCTACGCGGTAAAATTAGTTTTGATAATGTCACTTTCCGCTATCACGCAGAAAGTGAGATTAATGTGCTGGAAAATCTGAGCTTTGAAGTCAAGCCAGAGCAAACTGTAGCAGTTGTGGGGCGTAGTGGTTCTGGTAAAACCACTCTTTCTAAATTGATTTTGGGTCTGTATCCGCCGACGGATGGGAAGGTATTAATTGACAATCAAGATGTAACTAGTATTTCTTTGCGCTCGCTGCGATCGCAAATTGGGGTTGTCGATCAAGATACCTTTTTGTTTGGCGGGACAATTCGCGAAAACATCAGCATTGCTCATCCGGAAGCCACTCTAGAAGAAATTACAGAAGCGGCGCGTCTGGCAGGAGCAGATGAATTTATTCAGCGCATGCCAATGGGTTACGAAACCCAAATTGGTGAAGGTGGGGGGATGCTCTCTGGGGGACAACGCCAACGTTTAGCGATCGCGCGGGCGTTGTTAGGCAATCCCCGGCTATTGGTTTTAGATGAAGCGACAAGTCACCTAGATTCTGAATCTGAGCGGATTATTCAGACTAACCTCAAAAAAATTCTTCAAGGGCGGACAAGTCTGATTATTGCTCATCGTCTTTCTACGGTGCGTCATGCTGACCTGATTTTAGTGTTAGATCGCGGACTCTTAGTGGAAAGCGGCACTCACGAGGAATTAATCTCCAAACGAGGTCATTATTTCTATCTCAACCAGCAACAGTTAGCGCAAACAGGTTGAGTAACGGGTATTGAGTAACGGGTATTGGGGATTAGGGATGAAGAAGGATTACCAATTACCAATTACCAATTACCCATTACCCATTACCCATCACCCATTACCCATTACCCATTATTTATGCCACACCCATCCAATCAGTCATCATCCACCCTGATCGAGCGATCGCCAGAGCAACCACCTGTAATTGATGAATCTATTGCTGTATTTGGGCAGCAGACACAGACCACAACTAAGTCCGATGATTGGTTTTACGGTACTGAGGAACTGCTAGATGCCTTACCGAGGGTATGGACGCGCTCAATGCTGTATTTATTAATTAGCTTTGCCGCGATCGCCTTACCTTGGTCGATGTTTGCCCAAGTTGATGAAACAGGAAGTGCTACGGGGCGCATAGAACCCAAAGGAGCAACACAAAAATTAGATAGTGCCGTGACTGGCAGTGTGATTGCTGTCAATGTTACAGAAGGTGCAACCGTCAAAGCCGGGCAGGTTTTGGTAGAAATGGAGTCTAATGTTTTACGCACCGAACTGCAACAGGCACAAACCAAGCTGGCAGGTTTAGCTGATCGGCGATCGCAACTGGATTTACTCAAAAACCAAGTAATGCTGGCAATTAACATCCAAGAGCAACAAAACCAATCCCAAGCATGGGAAAAAATGTCACAAGTTAGTCAGGCTCAACAAAACCTGGATGCTAAACAGAGTACCTATAACTTACAAAAATTAGAAAAACTAGCTCAAGTAGATCAGGCAAAGCAGAATATCAAATCTAGCCGAACTAGCCAGCGGTTAGCCAACAGTCGTTTGAGCAGAGATGCCACAGAAGTCACACGCTATCGCCAACTTTTACAGCAGGGTGCAATTGCCGAAATTAAAGTTGTCGAACTCGAAAAAACCGCAGAAGAAAGCCTACGCTTGCAAGAAGAAGCACAATCCAACATCCAACTAGCCAATCTGCGCTTAAGAGAAGAGTCGAACCGCTATCAGTCACTGATGAGTCAGGCTCAGTCAGATATTGAACTAGCAAAACTGCGCTTGCAAGAGCAGCAAAGCAGCTATCAAAGCGCTGTACAAGCAGGTAAACTGGCGGTGCTAAAAAGCGAAGAACAGATCAAAGACCTGCAAAACCAAATAACTACCTTGGAATCGGATATTGCTCAAACCAAGAGTCAAATTACATCCTTACAGCTTCAGTTACAGCAACGAGTCGTGCGATCGCCAATTGATGGCATGATTTTTGCCTTGCCCATTAAAAAACCAGGATCTGTCGTCCAACCAGGACAAATGATTGCCCAAATTGCCCCCCAGAACACGGCCTTAATCCTCAAAGCGCAAATTCCTAGTCAACAAAGTGGTTTTGTCAAGGTGGGAATGCCAGTCAAAATCAAATTTGATGCCTATCCCTTCCAAGAGTATGGAGTCCTACAAGGGCGAGTTAGCTGGATTTCACCTGACTCAAAAATTCAAGAAAATAACCAAAATCGCCGTGAAATCTATGAGTTAGATATTACCCTAGATCAGCCCTATATCCAAGCTGCCAATCAGCGCGTTTTCTTAACGCCTGGTCAGACAGCAACAGCAGAAGTGATTGTCCGCCAGCGTCGGGTAATCGACTTGATTTTAGATCCATTTAAGAAGTTGCAAAGCGGTGGTCTAGAATTGTAGTCCACTCCTTACCTCTTTCAAAGAAACCGAACTGACAAGACGCTACGCAGACCTAACGGTTCAGCGCTGGCACGCTCACAAAATAATCCCCATACTCAACAAAGTCCCTCGGCGAATCTACATTTGTCTAATTCTACGATTTCTAATGGACTTTCTCTCTGTGCAAGATTTGAGGTGATGTAAAATATATATCTTGACTATCAAAAGTAGGGTAGATCATACTGGTCTGTCCTACTTTTAGCGTTTCCACATCTTTAATCAGCGTTAAAAAAATTAATTTTTTTGACAAATAAGCGTAGTGTTGTGCTGCTGGTTACTGCCAAAACTGCCCTGAACCTAGGACTGCTGTATCAATAATTTCTACTTTGCTTAATTCACCTTTTGAATTTAAAAATAAGCTTGATTTTCTTTTGTAGGAAAATCATTATGTTTAGTGATTAACATGATAAATTCTCAGCTTTTGAGAGGATGTCTGAAAAGTTGTTTATCATAAATCAAACACTCGTAGATCCCCCTAAATCCACGCCAGTCGCTCATGGGGAGCCACTGCTCGACTAGGGTTTCCCGGCTTAAAGGAGGCAGTGCGTTGCTCTGGTTAAAAGAGTTGTAGCAACTGCCGTCAAGTCGCTTCGCTCCAATTCAAAATTAAAAACTTGTACTGAGCTTGTCGAAGTATTAAAAATTCAAAATAAAAGACAATTAGTGGTAGCTCTGGACTCACCACTTTCTTGTTGACCGCTATAATCTTTGATTGCGGCGGGGGCTTCCAGAATTAATTAATTCAAAATTATTTCCATTCTTCTCTTCCTAACAGAATTTTGTATCCCTTACGGGAGTCGTAGGCTCTATTAGTGAATTTTGAATTCAAAAAAGCTCAAGTGGCGCGTGGGTTGGGGGATCTCGATCAATTTTGATACGAATCAAAGATCCTCTGAGACAAAATTCATTAAATTAGGTCTTAGAGGATGTTTAAAAAGTCTAATTTATTACTTAAAGGATGGGAAAGATGCCTCCGGCTCTATTATATTCGCCTAAAACTTTTCCAACAACCTCTTAAATAATTGCATTTTTTTATCATCTATTTTTTATATTAATCTATTTTGGATTTTTATAGAAAATATAACTCCTATAAAAACAGCATATTCAAGACAAAATTACTTGAATTAGGTCTAAAATAAAATCTACCTGAAACTATTGATTTATAAAGACTTTTAAAAAAAAATATGTCTTTTAAATGAAAACTTTGCAACGGGCAATGAATGAATAATGTAAAAATGAAAGAGTCAACTTAAATCTTAATTCAGAAGAGAGAACAATGGATAAGCTGGTAATTTCGGACTTACATCCTACTGATATAGATTCATTTTTATATGATCTATATCCAGCACAAGCAAAGACTATATTAGGCGGCTTATTATCAGATCAATACCCCAATGCTCGGATACTGACTATTCATGGCGATACGAATAGCAGATCAACTACATATGAAGGTGCAGGCAACTACCATGATAATAAAATTAACACCGTAGACTATTCAAGGTCAACTTATGTTTGGTACCGTTCTTGGTAATTGATAATTGACTCAGTTGTGTTGCCAAAAACTTATAGTACTTCGTGACGGAGTGACATCAGTACGTAGTCATTTCAGAAAGTGGGGTAGTTTTTGAGGCTTCAGTCACATCAAATAAAGAGCTAAACCCGTACAGAACTAGATGGCAACTATCCAAACATGAGCATATAAACCGACCCAAAAAGCAGTATTGACGGTGCAATTGCTTTAATTTTGGCATATCTTTCACATAATTTTGTCGGCAATTTTGCTCCACTAAGGTGGCAAAACTGTTAAGTTTCTAATAGGGAAAATCAGACAATGACTACAATCGTGATTACCGACTTACATCCTATTGACGAAAAGACGTTTTTACATGAACTAACTTCAGAACAAATAAATGCTATATCAGGTAATGGTATTCTGACCTTGTGGAGTAACGATCCTGATATCGCATTAAGCACCTTTCATGATGGTATGAATAACACATCAACTACATATCATAGTCCATTTGGTTTATATGACAACAAGATTTTTACCGTTGACTTTTCAAGAATGACTATCTATTTGGTAATTTAATCAGGTGCTAATTCATATTTGATAACCTGGAAATGTGCGTTAAAATATTACTATCTATATGCACATTTCCTCTGATTAAATTAATCAATTTTTTTCTAGAATTATCGTTAGTAAATTAAGTTAATGTCATTAATAAGTTCTGATTTATATAGATAACGAATTATAATAGTTTATAAATATTTTTTAAGGTTTTTTTTAGTTAAAGTTAACAATAGCACATATTTAAAATCAGTATTATAAATTTATAATTCCCTTATTAAATATTAATTTAACATATTAAAAGTACCATTAGATAGAGACAAGAAAAAAATATCTAAGCTAAATATGATAGATACACAACTAATTTATGTGAATCAGCTTGAATGACTAATCCACAATAGTTGAGTAATCGGAGGAATTCCATCATGTCAAATACTTTAAACATCTCTAACAAAGAGATTATTTACTATATCAAACTTTCTGGACAAGTTCCTACTTTATTGGAAGCAATCGCCACAAGAAAAATTATTTCCGACACAGCCGCAAAAGAAGGGATTAAAATCGAGACAGAAGAGCTGCAACAGGCAGCCGATAACTTGCGATTAGCTAATAAACTGCTCAAAGCAGAAGATACGTGGGTCTGGTTAGAGAAACATCATCTTTCTCTAGATGATTTTGAAGAAATAGCCCTAGCTAACCTACTATCTACAAAGTTGGCAAATCACTTATTTACAGATAAAATTGAACATTTTTTTTATGCGAACCAACTTGATTATACCGGAGCAGTTACCTATGAAGTTATATTCGATGATGAAGACTTAGCGCTGGAAATTTTTTATGCTCTGCAAGAGGGCGAAATCAGCTTTCAAGAAATCGCCCGCCAATATATCCAAAATCCAGAAATCCGTCGCGCTGGAGGATATCAGGGAATCCGACCACGTAGCGACTTTAGACCAGAAATTGCAGCGGTAGTCTTTGCTGCTACTCCCCCGCAGATTCTTAAGCCAATAATTACACCCAAAGGAGCGCATATAATTGTGGTTGAAGAAATCATTAAACCCCAATTAGATGAACAACTGCGCCTGAAAATTATGGGAGATTTATTTACAAATTGGTTAAAGCAACAAATCACCACAGTAGAAATTGTCGCCAAGCTAGCAGAGGATACTAATTCTCAATCATCTAAAAATATGTTAACTCAGGATGAACTCCATGTTTAATTGAAGATATTGCAAAAAACAATATCCTTACAAATCAACCACAGATGTCTATATCTGTGGTTTAAAAAATAAAAATGCAGATTTTTTTAGTCTCAGATTTATCTCACAAATCAGACCTTTTATTGAGTGCCATAATAAAACCGAGAATTCCTACAAAGTAGATTTCCTCGGTGCTTCAAAAACTGTGTGTATAAAAACTGGAACTTTAGCAACAATAATGATAAAAAGCAGGTGTGTCTAAATACCAAATTCTTTGCAGCGGTGGCATGATGTTCTCATTCCCCATTACCAGTATAATTCTGTAAATTATTTAGCCAAGCCTTAAACATCATGTCCAGAATTTGTTCTCTGACTGATTGATTTAATTCTGAGGAAAGCCACTTTTCTACTCGGAAAATCTGATACCCTAGTTTAGTTTTAATTGGTCCAATAACTTCACCTTCTTCGGCATCAGTAATAGCTGTCACAATTTCTGGCAAAAGTTCTACTAAACAGCGAATTCCTACAAAACCGCCGTTTTCTTGAGATAGTTTACCCTGAGAATATTCTAATGCCAAAGCGCAGAAAGAAGCACTTCCGGCTTGCAATGTCTGCACAATTTTCTCAGCAGTTGTCAGGTCAAAAACTAAAATCTGTGACAGCGCTACCCGTCTGTAGTTGTGTTGGTTAGAGATATAAGTGCTATCTACAGTTGCACCGAACAGATGTTCTTTGAGCTTTTTCTCTAATAAAGCTACTCTAATTCCTTGTGACCATTCTTGGATTCTGATGCGCTGCTGCTTTAACCATGCCAAGGTTTCTGATGTTCCCCAGAGTTGGCGTTCTAGACGAAAAGCATCTCCAGCTGCTTGCCATTCCGCATCAGAGATCGTAATTCCCAATTGCTCGCACATTGTTAAAATTATGACATCTCGTTCAGCTAAAGCGGCAATTTCGGTTAATTTTCCAGAACGCCGCAGATATGCCAGGATTTCGGCATCAGTTGCGGGAGGAACTGGAACCAAGGTTAATGTTTTCTTGTAGTGTTCTTCTTCTTGGTCGCGGATGGCTGTTGAGGTGGAGGTTGATTCTAATTCTTCTTTCATAACCTTTTGATATTGAGTTTTAGTATCAGCCTTTAGTTTGAGCCATGTTTATCACCACCTAGTCGAACCCAAGCTGATAAAGGTTCTAATTTTCGATGTTCAGTCGCATAAAATTTTTCTCCACCTACTTGGCAGTTTTTTTTGAGTAATCTAATATAAGTGCGGTAGGGGATAAAATCTATAGGATTGTAACCAGCAAAATGAAGGATTAAAAAACAAGCCCAGGAATACTTACCACCGATAATGGCTTTGACTACCTGCTCGAACTCTTCGGGCTTGAATATCTTGTCTAATGGTTCATTTAGTTCAAAATTTTCTTGTGTCATAGCATTACCTCAATGCAGTGATTAAGCAGACTGAAGATTTTTGAGGTTCATAAATTTAAAGGGGTGTAGATATCTTTTGAATTAGGGTTGAGGTAAGGACGTGCTAATTTAATTGAGCGTGAAGAGAACTGTTGTAAAATTGATGTCATTCGACCTGTTGGCGTATCATTGCCTTGTAGCCAAGCATCGAGTAAACCATGAGCAACAATTTGACAGCGATTAGTACCAAAACTTTCTTTGTCGGCAAATTTTTGGTCTGGTTCTTCGGCACAACCTAATCCAGGTGCTAATAACTTGGTAAATAGAGGTATTTGCTCATTAAAATGGGATTGGTTTTCTGTATAAATTCTCTCTAAGATGGGGTGGACAACTTCATAGTTATTTTTGTCAAAATAAAGCACTGCTGAGTCGTAGCGCCGATAATCTGAGGGGTTGTTTAGTGCTTTAAATGAGAAGGAAATCGGCATGGCATTGAGTAGAGTTGTTAAACTTTCCATGACTGATACTGCACCGTCTGGAGTGACGTTGAAGTAGATGCGAACAAGATTTTGATCAGGGGATGCAGAGGCATTAGACATTGCCATATAAAAGGCGTTTTGCACTAAATTTTTAGGCATTTTGATCGCCACTAAATTACCAACAGTGGCAGCTTGATCTTCTGGCGGTAGATGAATATCGCGCTCAATGTGCAAAGTCAAACCGTTCCTCTGCACCGCCAAAGTATCATCTTTTTCTTGTTTGACTACCAGCCAATTATAACTCCAGTAGCCTGTACCTTTGTTGCTGGTATGCAAACGCTCATAAAATGCTAAATCTACACCGAACCAGCTATTATTTTCTAGATTTTGGTTCGCGGCTAAATTGGTTCCTTCGGCATCAGGTGCGAGGGCAGATTGCCAGGAGCCGTTATAATAGATGCTATAGAGAAGACTACGCAGTAGCAGAACCAAATGCTTATTCTGAATTTCTAAAGGCAATTGCTGAAAGCGAGAGACTACTGACTCTGGTAATTTTTCGTGGTTGTAGTTTGGATGTTTAATATAATCATGGGACTCAATTTGAACTTGAGTGACGATATCTTGTAGTGATGTCTGCAATGACTCTGGAATATCTGAAAGTTGATTTAGCTGTGAGTCTAAGAGTTGCATAAGTCTTGCCTATAAATCAGGGGTGATGGTAAAGACAAATTCAAAATTCTTTCCTTCAAAATGGCACATACTGAGCAAATACAGTTCAGTTTGTGATGTTGAGTTGTGAGAATTATCTCCAACCCACCTGAAAAAAAGGGGAGATTAAGCCTAATGTGAACCGGATTGAATTCTTATACCAAATTGGGATAGGTAGTATTGTTTGAGATTTCTGGAACAGTAGAGACGTTGCATGCAGCGTCTCTACAATCCAAAGTCTAAAATCCAAAATTGGTATAAGCAGGAGATAAGCTTGTGGGAGTGAGGTCTGATGCTTCCATACCAAAAACTGTGGAAATGGATGCTTCTGGACGACACAGTAAACTCTTGGCAACTTGGAGGATGCAGATACCCGAATTAGCGAAGGTTTTTTCGTGTTGGAGTTTTGCTTGAATAGATCTAATTAAGGCTAAACCGGCAAATTGCACGACTAGCTGCAAGAAATCAGGACGAAGTTCTAAGATTTCGGGGAAGTGTGCCAAATAAGCGGAAGCCAGTGCAGCTATGGAAGGCTGAAGCAGTTGCAGGGGGGTGGTGGCTAGACGGAGAGAATCTTCAATGGCGATCGCTTTACTGGCTACTATGCTATACAGCCAGATTTGCAGATAACTGGCGATTAATGCGCCTAAGTCATTAGCTGGATCTCCCCAAGCACCGCGTTCCCAGTCTATCAATCGAATAATCCTCTCACCGGATTCCTGGTATACTGCTGCTTCCCAATTTAAGGATAAAAGAATATTGTTCAGCTTGAGGTCATTATGGGTCAGACAACAAGGAGTGAAAGCTGTGTTCAAATCTGCGATCGCTTTTCCTAGTTGATCGTAACGTTGATAGAGTGTAAAGAATTTCAGACCATCAGCAGGCATCGCACCAAAAATTGCTGGAGAAATTCTATCTAATCCACGAGCCAAGTTAGGAGGTTTTTGACTTAATCCATTCTGAATATTTTGGAAAAATTCCCGATACTCTTGACGGTCTAGAGTTAGGCGATGAATTGATGCTAGAGTTGTACCAACTGCCCTGGCAATCTCAGTAGGAAATGAATTTTCCGTATCATAGAAATTTGCTAAATCGCGATAGTCATTTAGATAGTTGAAAACTATGATGGAATTTTCTGCATCAAAATGTATCGCTTCTGAAAAAGATGAGCGAAGATGCCTAACTTCGGGAAATTTTTGCAAAAAATCCCTAACTTGCCATTCTGCGAATAACTCACCCTTAATTTTTGCTTCTGTGTTTAAACTTTCTTGCTTAATCAGGAGTAGACGCTCATTTGGCAAACTGATTAACAAGTTAAAGTTTTTACCAGATTTTCGCTCAATATTACTCAATAATTTCTCTTCTTGAGTGATAACTCCATGAGATATTAGGTAGTCAAAAACATTTTGATAACTTAAGATAAATCGCATAGGTTCAGATGCTTTTGAGCGTAGTTACAAGTTGCTGTTGGTTAATCAATAAACCGTAGATAAACCATGATACTGTCCAACTAGCGAGCGCATACAACATCTTCTTGGTCATCATGTCAATTTGTCATCTAATAATCTGGAAAATATAAAGATTTACTTGGTCGTATTAAAAGACTTAGCCAGCAAAGAAATAGTGTCGATAGCATAGATCGATATGACAAATTCAAAAAACTTAGCCCCAAAGTCAAGCGCCGGAGAGAATACATCATCTCTACCACCAAATATAGACTGAGAATCTATATCTTTTAGGTCGTAGATAAAGGTTTCCGAATCAGCAGGATGCAGAGCAGAAATTGTAATTTTCGCCATTTATTTGATTTTCTCAACAAACACTTATAGCCAAAAACAAATCAGCAGCGAAGAACTACAAACTAGCAGACAACTCTTGGTCAATTACTAAATTTTGCTAGCTTTCTGGGGTTATTGGGAATTAAGAAACCTGATGGTGATCACATTGGTTACTTTTTCCCTTTAACCCCTAGAGAGCTACTTAGCTTAGTAGTGCACTACTAAGCAATTAGATTTAGTAGTAACCGTTGCTGTAGCTATCGTCGCTTTCGCTGTAGGACTTAGCGATTTCCTTGATAGTGCTGACAGCATATCCGTTGACTAAGTACTCAAGGTACTTCTTGCCGAAGTCAGCGCCAAAGTGACCATAATCTGAGAATCCGCTGTCGTGACCGCCACCATGTACAGACACGGAAGCTACATCGTTCAATTCGTTGATAAAGCTTTCGGAATCTTGGAACAGTTCAGAACCAGCGATTTGTAGTTCAGATAGTTTGATAGTTGCCATGATTTTTTTTCCTAAATTACTTGTTTTTCAGTGAGGTAGAATCTGCGGGCAGTTAAGCTGTGGTTCGCTTACCTGTTAACACCATTTTTATTCATGAAAAACAGGAAAGTCAAGGCTAAAAACCTGTTTAAAAAGACATAAATAAATGAGTTACGTCTTTTTTGAATTTTAAAATTTAAGCTACATTTTTTCTGATTAATACTCATACCAAGCTTCTTGATAAAGGTTAAATATCAAATTTGGGTTTAATAGTTCTTTGTATCTATAGGTTGAAAGTCACTACCTGATACTCTTTTTTCGCTTTCAGGTGGGTTAAAAGAGCGTTTAGAGCGAGATATAATGCGGATTAATTAATCTAGCGCTTCTCGTTTGGAGAAAGGCTTTGATTTTTACTCTGCAAATTGCTATGTTATACCATTTTAGATTTTGCATTTTAGATGTTGGATTGGAAGTTGCTTGGTCTATCTGGGTTTTGTCTGTCCATCTATCGCCATCATTTTTTAAATTGGTGTTAGGTATTTTTAGTGAAAAATTTGCCTAAAAAAATGCGTTCTAATCTTTACTAGACTTAGAACGCACCTTAACCAGGAGAATATTTAATTAACAAAAAAGTATGCTCAAATACCGAGTTGGCTTCGTAGTTTTGCAGATGTTTCATTTAAGTTGATCGTCATTTGCTGGATCTGGTCATCTAATGATTGGATGACGGTGGCTACGTCTTCTGTATCGACTGAATTTGACCCTCTTCTTCTTCTTCTTCTTGTACCACCCGCTACAGTCTTCATTTCATCATGGCTTAGTTCATCGAGAAGCTGTTCGTCTTTAGTAGGATAGAGGTCAGATATTGTTATACTCACCATTGACTTACCTTCCCCAATACAGGGATATTGAGTAACACAGCCCTAGATAGGAATTTAGAATCCTATTCTTATATTTTGAGCTTTGATTCGATAAAGTCAATGTTTTCGGCCTAATTTTAAAGACAGAAGTAAAGGAGTTTTGTCTGTAAAGGTGATGATTTTTTCAGAATTGGGAAAAAAGGTGATGGGAACAAACTATTACCCATTACCCATCACCCATCACCCATCACCCATTACTTTTTCGCCTGTGGTTTTGAACCGGGAATGGTTACATCTATTGGTGTTACCTGTGGGGCTAGCTGGGTTAATGGTGGTTGAATGGCGTTTTGATTCCCTACCACTAGAGTTACGAGCTTTTCTGGCTGGAGATATTGCTGTGCTACCCGTTGGACATCAGCCGCTGTGGTTGTGGCTACGGCTTTTTGATAGCGAAACAGGAAGTCAGCCGGGTAGCCGTAATATTCATATCGCATTAACCTTGACAAGGTTTGGCTGGGGTCTTGAAAATTGAAGACAAAGGAATTGAGTGTAGATTCTTTGGCAAAGTTTAATTCCTTGGGTGTGACTTTTTGAGCTTGGATGCGCTTGATTTCTGCTTGCAAGGCTTTGATAAATTGCACAGTAGCATCAGATCGGGTTTGTCCACCGGCGATGAACATTCCGGGATAGTCGAAGCGGGGACTCCAGAAGCCGTATACAGAGTAAGCTAAACCTTGACGCGATCGCACTTCGTTAAATAAGCGGCCGCCAAAACCATTTAACACCCCATTCAACACATCCAAGGCTGGATAGTCAGGACTATCGAATTTTCCGCCGATATGACCGATGAAAATATTACTCTGAGTCAGTTGTGGCTGATTGACAAAAAACACACCGCCGGTTTTAGCTGGGGATACTGCTGGTAACTGGGGTTTAGGAATTGATGGGTTGGGTTTCCAGTCGCCAAACTCAGCTTGAACGAGCGATCGCATTTTCTTGGCGTCGAAATCTCCGATAATCCCCAAAATTAAATTATTGGGATGAAAATATTCCTGGTAAAACTTGAGCAAATCCTCACGTTTAACTCTCTCCACCGTCTCATACTCGATTGTGCGCGCGTAGGGACTAGCTTTGCCATAAATCAATTTCCGAAATTCTCGACCGGCAATATTATCTGGACTGTCATTACGCCGGGCAATTCCACCCCTAGCCTGCGTCTTCGCCAAATCGAGCTTTTCTTGAGCGAAAAGTGGCGATCGCAGTACCTCAGCAAACAGCCCAAACACTGGTTCTAAATCTTCACTCAGCGCCTCAAAACTAGCACTACCAGCAGCTTCACTAATGCTAGTTTCCACCGCCGCCGCCCGTTGTTCCAATATCTCGTTCAGCTCGTCAGGGGAATGCTTTTGAGTTCCCCCAGTCCGCATTACCGAACCTGTAAAGCTAGCCAAACCGACTTGATCAGCTGGTTCTAACCGGGAACCTGTACGCACAATCGCCGTACCACTTACCAAAGGTAGTTCATGATCTTCCATCAAATACACCACCAAGCCGTTTTGCAGCACAAACCGCTCATACTTGGGTAACTTAATTTCCGGTACTGCTGCAAACTGCAATTCCGTGTAATGCTTCGCCCCTGCCGCCGCCGCCAGCGAAAAGTTAAACGTCACAACTAAAAAGGCAAAAGCCGCAACCAATACATATTGAACTTTAAATTTCATCTGCCCCTTACCCTTAAACCTCAGCATATCCCTCTTCCCCTCTTCCTCTGCGCCTGGAGTGGTTCGTTTTTTCTCATACCTTCTTCGCCAACAACTTGCCAATTGTGCGATTTTCAGAAGTAAAAGTCGAATTCGCCACCCGCAGAATATCAGCAGGAGTCACTGCGGCAATTTGATCTAACTGCTTAAACAAATTTCGCCAAGAACCAGTTTTCACCTCATATTCCAACAGCTGCTGGGCCATACCCGAATTAGAATCGAGACTACGTAACAAACCCGCCCTGGCTTGGGTTTTCACCCGTTGCAACTCAACCGCCGTCACAGGTTCAGTTTTCAACTTGTCTATTTCTTGGCGTAATGCGATCGCTAACTCATCAATCGTGTGTCCAGGAGCCGTGAGAGCATAGAACAACATCAAATTTGGATATTTATCCCCCGGAAAGCCGCTGAAACCTTGGGCATTTAAAGCTAACTGCTGCTTTTCTACTAAAGATTTATACAGCCGTGATGTGCGTCCATCACTCAATAAGCTGCCGATGATTTCATAAACTACATTATCTGGATGGGTAACGGCTGGACGGTGATAACCTTCTAAATACAAAGGTTGAGAAGGGAACTCTACAGCAACTTCCCTGGTGTTTGTCTGCTGGGGTTCGACGGAAATTTGCTCAACGGTTTTTGGTTTAGCCTGAAAGCGTCCAAAGTAAGTTTGCGCCAGTTGTTTAACTTCAGTCGGGTTGACATCGCCGACAATCGCGATCGCAATATTGCTAGGTGCATAGTAAGCATCAAAAAACTTCCGCACATCTGCGGGGGTCAAATTGCGGATATCTTCGTCATAACCAATCACCGGACGTCTGTAAGGATGGACTTTGTAAGCAGTATCGATAAATTTCTCGATCATCTTACCGATGGGAGAATTCTCTACCCGCATCCGGCGTTCTTCCAAAATCACATCTTTCTCTTTATAAAATTCCCGAAATACAGGTTCTAGAAATCGCTCAGACTCCAGCGACATCCACAGTTCCAACTTATTGGCGGGAAAACTGTAAAAATAACGGGTGGCTTCTGTGGAAGTAGTGGCATTTAAACCCTCGCCTCCCGCTTGTTCGACAATCCGCCCCATTTCATTTTGCTTGACTAGCTTGGCTGCTTGGGATTCCACTTGCTTAAACTCAGCTTGCAATCGGGCAATTTCATTTTTTTTGCCGGCAACTTTTGCGGTTTTAATTTGGCTATCCAACTGCTCTAAGCGTTCTAGTAGTGGTTTTTCGGCTTTGTAGTCTGTTGTACCAATACGCTGCGTACCTTTAAAGGCCAAATGTTCGAGAAAGTGGGCTACACCAGTTTGTCCGTCTGGCTCATCCACACCGCCGACATTTGCATAGGTAAGAAAAGAAACCACCGGCGCTTGATGTCGTTCCAAGACAATAAACTTCATGCCATTGTCGAGGCGAAACTCTGTCAACGCCTTGATTGCCCGATCTAGATAAGGTTGAATAGAAGTCTGAGCAGTGGGTGGGGTGGGAGTTTTGGCAATTTGCAGCGCTGTTGCCATTCGTGGCATTAACCCCCACCAGAGAATTGTGAGCACTAACGTGGTGAAACACAGCCGACGTAAGGTAATCGATAATTTATTTAACCAATCCAAAATCACGCCACTTGCGACAACTCTCTTAACCAGAGCAACGCGGTGGCTCCAAAATTTCCAATCTAAAATTGACCGTCTGGGATCATTCATCTGGGAAAATTAAAGTAAATTTACACTTCTTCAGAGACAGGTAATTAACTCAACACAGCGCTAATGTTGTATTAAGCTTTCTGTGATTTTTGTACTTGACGTTAGACAATAATGCTACAAGTAGTGTTCCGGAGATATCACCTTAACTACTATGCGAGTTTTTAATTCTCCCCCGCCTTCAGAAGCACAGACGCGCACCCGCATTTTACAGGCAGCGCTGAGATTGTTTGCCTCCCAGGGATTTGCTAGCACTACCACCCGTGACTTGGCACAGAAAGCAGGTGTGGCGGAGGGCACAGTGTTTCGTCATTTTTCCAATAAAAAGGCGATTTTGGTAGAAGTAGCTACTAGTGGTTGGGTAGAGATTCTCACAGATTTACTGACAGAATTGAGTGAAATGGGTAGCTATAAAGCGATCGCACAAGTGATGCGCCGCCGAATGTGGAATTTACAACAAAATTCCGATTTAATGCGGGTTTGCTTTATGGAAGTGCAATTTCACCCAGATTTGCGCGATCGCATTCAGTTAGAAGTCATTGGCAAAATGACCGATGTTGCCGAAGCATTTTTTCAAACAGCAATGGATAAAGGCATCTATCGTCAGACAGATGCCAAACTTGTTGCTAAGGTATTTTTGGGAATGTTTGCGATCGCAGGTTTTTCCGATAATACCCTCATGTCGCCCGACGCCTCCCCCCAGGAAATGCAACAAATGGCAGAAGGACTCGCTGACATCTTCCTGAATGGCGTCTTAGCCAAAGACTAGGGACTGGGAAAGAGTTTTACCAATAATGACCAATGACTAATGACCAATGACCAATGACCAATGACCAATGACCAATGACCAATGACCAATGACCAATGACCAATGACCAATGACCAATGACCAATGACCAATGACCAATGACTAATTACCAATTACCAATCGCTTTCGCTTGTTGACTCCATTGTTGTACTAGCTCAATTGCTGGACACAAATCTCGCCGCTGCATCGTCGCCACGTGCAACCGCATAACTTGTTGGTGCAACCTGTGAGTGGGAATCTGCGACAACTGCGCCACAGAGACAAAACCCGCATGCAGTAATAAACCGCAATGTTCTGGCCCGACACTGGGAATTCGTGCCAAGTCAGCTAAAGCCACCCATTTATTGATGTACTGAACATTTATCTGTAACTTATTTGCTAGCGCTAGTCTCGCCTCTGGCGTTTTCCCTTGTTTAACTAACGCTCCTGTGGTTGTAATACCAAAACTTTGGAGTTGGGATTGTTCCTCCTGGCTCAATCCAGGTAATTTCTCAATTGGCCAGTTACTAGATTGGCGCGGATTTATACTATCTATTTGTTTAGCTGTCATTTCTAAAACCGAGAAATGGACTTACTTAACTATTGTCACTCATACAATTTTAGATTTTAGATTGGAGTTTTTCGATTTGGAACCCTTATATTTAGCCTATTGCATCAATTTGAAACAAAACGTAGTACAAAAAACTAGAGACGCTGCACAATGTTGGTGATTAATTCCCCACGCATAATTGTTACCGCTTGTCCAGAGAGCAAAACCCGTTCATCTCCCCCATAACTTACCTTCACCACCCCACCACGACTTGATGCTTGATAAGCTAGAAAATGATCCTTGTTCAGGCGACTCCGCCAAAATGGAGCAAGGCAGCAATGAGCCGCACCAGTTACCGGATCTTCATTAATCCCTAAACCTGGCGCAAAGAAACGGGAAATAAAATCATAATCTGAACCAGGATTAGTTAAGCTAGTAACAATTACATCAGCAACAGGTAATATTTTCAGTAGCTGAAAATTAGGCTGAATTGAACGCACCAATTCCTCAGACTCCAACTCCACCAAATAACCTAGAGAATTTTGGTAAACAGATTTGCAAGCCACACCCAAAGCTTGGCTAAGTTCCGGCGGTGCTTCTATTTCTTGCGAGTGATTCACCGGAAAATCTAACTCAATCCACTCACCTTGCAACTTAGCAATCAGTACACCGCTCTTAGTATAGAACCGCGCCTCTGCATCAGGTGATAAATGCCCCTCTGACCAAAGTACATGAGCACTAGCTAAAGTTGCATGACCACAAAGCGGTACTTCCACCATTGGCGTAAACCAACGCAAATTAAAGCCATCATCCTGCTTGACTAAAAAAGCCGTCTCCGATAAGTTCATTTCCATCGCCACATTTTGCAACCAGCGATCATCTTGGGGAGAAGGTAAAACACAGACAGCCGCCGGATTACCTGCAAATGGTTTATTAGTGAAAGCATCGACTTGAGTAATAATTTGTCCCATAGAGTCACCCCGATAAATTTTCGGCTAATCAAGAACGTAGAACAGGCATCTCGCCTGTGATCATCAATAATTTTACGGTATTCAATCGTCAAGACACATAATCAAGAACGTAGAACAGGCGTCACGAGAGTGACGCTCAATAATTTTATCGTCAAGACACATAATCAAGAACGTAGAACAGGCGTCACGAGAGTGACGCTCAATAATTTTACGGTATTCACTTAAATCCAAACTTTTGCCCAAAGTCGTGATAAACAATTCAAAATTAAAAAATAAACAAATTAATAAACCGGACATTTTTATGATGCTCCAAAATACCTCTAGTTCCCTGATCGAAACTCTACGCCACCGCCGCCAACGACTAGCCAGCCTGATTAATTTTCCGGCAATTCTGTGGTCAGGAAGCAGCAATCCGCGCAACTTTCCCGCAAATCGCTTTCCTTTTCGCGCTAGCAGTAATTTCCTCTACTTTGCTGGTTTTCCGCTACCAAATGCCGTGATTCGCCTGGAAGCGGGCAAACTAGAACTATTCATGGATGACCCCCAACCAGGTAGCGCCCTTTGGCATGGAGAAATGCCAAAACGTGAAGAAATCGCCCAAAAGATCGGGGCGGATGCGGCTCGACCAATGGCAGAATTAGAATCTTGGGTAGAAAATGCGGCGACAATTGCTGTCCAGGATGCTGCTACTTGGACACAGCAATCACAGTTATTGAATAGATGGGTTTTACCGCAAAATCCGCCCCAAGGAATTGATTTGGAGTTAACGAAAGCGATCGCATCACTGCGCCTTGTCCACGATGAAGAAGCATTAGTTGAATTGCGAAAAGCCGCCGCTGTTAGTGTTGAGGCTCACATTGCTGGAATGGCTGCTACACCCAATTCCAGGCGGGAAGCGGAAGTTCGGGCGGCGATGGAAGGAGTCATTATTGCCCATAATATGACTACCGCCTACAACAGTATTGTCACCGTTCACGGCGAAGTTTTACATAATGAGCAATATCACCATTCTTTGCAACCTGGTGATTTACTCCTGGCTGATGTCGGTGCGGAGACTACGATGGGTTGGGCTGCTGATATCACCCGCACTTGGCCGGTTTCTGGCAAATTTTCCTCTACCCAACGAGATATCTATCATGTGGTGTTAGCGGCTCATGATGCTTGCATTGCCAAGATTTACCCTGGTGTGGAGTATAGGGAAATTCATCTGTTAGCTGCCAATGCGATCGCTGAAGGTTTAGCGGATTTAGGCATTTTACAAGGCAATCCCCAGGATTTAGTAGAAATCGATGCCCATGCCCTATTTTTCCCTCACGGTATTGGTCATCTGCTGGGTTTGGATGTCCACGATATGGAGGATTTGGGCGATTTAGCTGGGTATGAAGAAGGAAGGAAAAGAAGCGATCGCTTTGGTTTAGGTTATCTCCGGTTAAATCGTCCCCTGCGTCCAGGTATGTTAGTCACCATTGAGCCTGGTTTTTATCAAGTCCCGGCAATTTTAAATGATCCTCAACTGCGCTCAAAATACCAGAATGTCGTCAACTGGGAACGTTTATCTGAATTCGCCGATGTCCGAGGAATCCGCATTGAAGATGATGTATTAGTCACAGCAACAGGTAGGGAAGTTTTAACAGCCGCATTACCAAATGATGCCAATACTATAGAAGATTTAGTTGGTGGTTAAAGAATATGCACTACTTAAATCTGTCCATCATGTCTTGCTAATGGGCACTGTGAAGACATAGGATGCTGCATTGTGGTATCTAAAAATAATTCCCAAGTCATGATCAAAAACCCCTTAGGATTACTACTCAGCGGAGTTATTGTCAGCTTCGGATTGTCACCATTATTAGCTCAAGCACAGCAAACGGTTTCTGATGCTCAAGTTGCAGCGATGGTTGAAGCGTTGCGAAAGGCTGCACCACAAACCAAAAAAGCTAATGATGGATATTACAGTGAATGGCAGGTTAAACCGGAAACTCTCAGAGGTTGGTCAAAAACTTGTCTTAAAAAGGAACTAACACCAACGCAGTTTGAAAACAATCCCGCGATCGCGCGTCAAGTTGTCTCTTGCATCACGCGACGTGAGTTAACAAACCAGTTTCGCGCCACCAACAACAACGAAATTGCCTCTGTGCGTGGTGCCGCTTGTTGGTGGATGACCGGCAGCTATAAAGGTTGCGACAAAGGCTTTACAGGTGATTATGTGCAAAAAGTTGTCCGCTTTTATCAACAACAGCGAGCAAAACCAGTAACTAGTATATTGCGATCGCCACAAAGCAGCAGCGCTTCTCTACGAGACGTTTCGCGATCGCTTCGGGCGGGGCGTAGTCCATCGCTAACTTAATCCTCAATTCACCAGTTGCAAAAATGTCTGCTTGCACACTGGTGAATCATCAGATAAATCCTTAGATTCCTTTTTGGATTACATTCGTCAACAGTATCGACTGCTCATTTACCCCCGTTTATCAAGGGACGAGAAGAAATACAACCAGCAGCTTTAAATTGTTGAGAAACTTGACTTTTATCTGGTGATTCAAATATATCATTAAGCAATTTTGTTAATGGTTCAAGAGGTCTAGGAGAATGGAAAGGAATTTCACCATTATTCTCTACAAATTTGCCATCTCTGAGCAATCCTGATCCTAAGTAATTTCCTTCTTTGAATAATACGCCTCCACGACTGGTTGTGATTACTCCATTAGATAAAACACCGATATCAAAATCTCCATAACCTTCACCTGTTGAAATAACACAAACACAACCCTTGGTTTTTGATGGATATATATGTTTGCTATTTTCGTATCCGTACCATACACCCATGAAAGGAGCTAATCCTGGTTCAATTTTTGACCAAGACCGTACAAAGGATTCTCTTGTATTTTTTTCTAATTGAGTACGTCTATCCTGAATATAACCAGCACCTATACTGTTATTTTTTGTTGACCTGATAAATTGCTGAAATTGTTGACGTAATCTGCCTATTTCTACATCTGTGGGTTGTCGATTTTGGGCTAATACTGATAATTGATTAGTTCCCAGAGTCAATACACTAAATCCTAAAATTAATAGCGATAGATTACCTCGCCATAAATATCGCATTTTCATTTGTTTATTCTTCCATCTAAAGTAATTTTTGCAGATTACTCATGAATTTATAACCCCCACGCCGGATTTTCACAGGCAATATTACGAGTAGAAATTTCTTCAAACTTGTTGGATTTGCGATTAGCCCGCCAAGCCTTTTTAATCTGTCTCAAATATTGAGTATCTTGATATTGAGATCTAGCGATAACTGTGATTATTTCCAGATCGCGAACTCCCCTGAGCAGACATGCAAAAGCTGGTCCACCTATTAATGTTTCCGATTTGCTTAATTTAGGTAGATTCAGTACATCTATAACTTGATAATTGGCTTTTCCTTGGCTATCGGTAAAAATAAATTGAAACCACAGCATCTCCTGGTTTCCTTTGACAATACGACTTATGCCGTACACTCTACTAGCGTTAATATCGCCCACTATCCAACCGCTAATAGATTTCAAACCTCTAGGTATATCTTTGTACCGTAGCCCAATATAATTTTGATTGTTTTGTTTTAATCCCGCAATTTTAATACCATTAAACTTAGTTGCAGCATCAGCCATATTAAGTGAATTAGCTGCTAATACAACAGTAGTCAGTAGAGAAAGTGTGAACATGACATACTTTGATGGAAGCATATTATTGATTATTCTGTTAATTACATTCTTGTAGGCAGATTGCTTGGCTTTTCTACCCAGTCTTTGCATAACAACACTGCCTGTTTTAACACTGCTGCCGTTGTCTTATCCTGTTTATCGGGTAGATAGCCATATTTTTTCAGTAATCGCTTAATTATCACAGGTAATTTAGGCATGGCGCACAAAGAAACTTTCCTCGTGTGTAATTTTCAGAGCTAAATCAACTCTTTATGCAAATTCCTGAAAAAAAATGTAGTAGTTATTCTGTACTACTAAAAATTAGACATTCCCACAATCAATCTTTGGAAACTACAAATTCCACCTAATTGTCCTTTAGGAGTATCTTCTAAACTTTTAAGCTTACAGAATAATGCTTCTAATACAGCGTTCCCTGCTGTTATGAGGTACATTTTTTCATCACCAAGCCTGTAGGGGTTTTCCCCGCCCTCGATTGTATTGCATTCGACCGAGAACCGCTGTATATCTATTGATTATGCTGAATTTGGCTTTTAACCCAGTTGCGAAATTCTCTAACTAACTCTAAATAATCTTTTTCTCCAACTTGGGCTAAAAAATTAGCAATTTCTAGAATCTGTAAATTAGGAAAAGCTAAACTTTGCTCAACAGATATATATTTGTTATTTTCTAAAATATTAATACTAAAATCATTACCATCATATCGCCAAATCTCTGGCACACCCATATCAGCGTAAACTTCAAAGCGGTTTTTAGAACTGCTGGTAATATCAATTTCCACAACTAAATCAGGTGGTGGATCTTGCTGTAAATTAATTCTTTTTTTGCCCTTGATGATATTGATGTTTCTAAGGTAAAAACATTCGTCTGGCTCTGCACCACTTAATTCAGGACGTTTAAAAGTAGTAGAACCAAGGGGTTGAATGCTAACTTCTAATTCTTCTGCTAGAGTCTCGACAAATCGACCCAAGACTTTTTTATTAATTTCGTGTTCAGGTGAAGGAACCATAATTTCTAGAGTACCTCGATTGTAAGTGAGTCGGAGGCGGCGACTAGCACTAAGCTCAGTTAGCAAATTTTCATAGGTTTGCCAACTAATACCTGATAGGTGGATAATTTCTGTGGGCTGAATCAAAGTGTTGCTAGTCATGGCGATATTCAGATGTGTAATATTGCTGTAGGATAGCCATTCTTATCCTTCACTTTAGCTGATTAACGCAGACAAAGACGGTTTGCCACATCCTAATAATGTACAAGTTTTAGGTGATTTGAGTGGTTAGGGTTTGAAAGCTTTATTGGGTAAGGGTTTCTCAAAAATCAATTACCACAAGGGGGGGGAGTTATTGAGTAGTGGAAAATTACCCTTTTTTATTCTCAATAAGGGTGAGTGGTTCTTATGTTTGAACTTAATATCAATAGTTTTGAGTTTTATTCTTGTCAATAAGCTGGATGTTTATCGCAAGTGGGGGGATTTAGCGATCTCACAGCAGTTAATCCCGCACTTATCACCAGTCCTGCGTTTGCACTGACCAGAATTGTTACTCAAAATATGTTTCTGGCATTTTTGATAGGTTATTTTTTAATGCCCTCTGAAAAACCGGAATCTAGATTTTATAAGGCTTTAAAAATTATGATGAAAAATACAGATGATTACATGGATCATTAAAAACAGATAGATTGTTGTGAATACGGAAATCCATCTGTTAAAATATCACTGATGGTTATTATGAATTACCTGACCGGGATTGTTTTGAAAATACTGTTGAAATATCTGTAGAGAAACTTGAACCTAGAGATGATAGTGATTATGAGTTGGAAGATAATCTTAATTAATTAATCTTACCTCTAAACACCAGAAAAATTACATGAAAAAAAATAGGAATTATTGTATCAATAAACCTATCTTTTATTTATTAAATTTTTAAAATAATCACACTCGTCGTATTTTTAGAATTAAAATTTATAACTACCTATTTTTCAATCAATTCTAATTTAACTGTATTTTCACCATAATTAGCAACTAAAATAAATAACTTCAACCATCGAGAACCCAGTAAAATTTCCTGTATTTCATCTCCAGCAAATACAGAAACTTCCCACTCTTGACCATCTATTATTACCCTACCACTATAAACATCAAATTCAGTTTCACCTTGAGCAGTTCTTAATTTATTCTGCCGTAAAAAAGGCCAATCAAGGCTTTGTACATCTTGTTTATTCATAGCTAAATATTCAGTAAATCCTGTATCTAACATTGTTTCTACAGGAAAACTGAAATTATCTCCACCAGTTAAATCAATTTCAAAATAAATTTGACCTTTATCTCCAAATCTTCCTTCAATCATATTCTGCCACTAACTCCTGTTTCATTAATGCCAAAAATATGATGAATCACATGAGGATACTTTTCTCTTGCCATTTTACTTGCTACTTCTTGATCCTGATCAATAAAATAATCACCGCTATCAGGTTCAATCGCAATGTACCAACCATAGTATTTATCTAGTATTTCTGGTTTTAACCGCTCAAAAATTACCCAGCAACGCTCATAAAATGCCTGTCTTCTAGCTCTATCTTGAGCTTTTTGTTCTTCTGTCCATTGAATTTCAGGAAATATTCTCCCACGTCTGACAATTCTTTCTGATGGAGTTTGTGTCATATTTTTTGACCTCAATAAAATTATTCTCAACAGCTTAATCTAAAATTTAAAACTTCTTTAATTATAGCATTATTATTTTCAGGAATAGGTGCATCCTTACCCTTAGTGTCAATATCCCTTACCCAGCTTTAACTCATACCTACAGCATTAGCAAAGTCTCTTTGACTCATTTTTTTAGCTGTTCTCATTTGTTTAACCAAGCTACCAGTTATTTCCTTGATAACAGGTATATCCCTAACTGTTACTTTACCATTACTTACTCCCGAAGTTTCAGCTACACCAGAATTATTTATGACAACACCAAGCTGATTAGGACTAATGTAAAAACTCTCCCAAACTCTTCTTCCTCTGTGTCTCTGTGGTTCGTTATAAAATTCGTGCATCTGAAGGAAGAATTAGTATGAAAAACTTCAGCAATTAACCGTTATTGATTAATTTTAGTGAAACTATAATTACCCCAATTACCCCTCAAAATATCAAAAGTTTTTGATTCTACTTTCACTTCTACCCCAAATAATATTATCCAGTGAGTACCAGACCCTGAATATCAAGCAACTTCTGAAACTACAGTACCCACGAAATTTTCATTAATACCCCTCTTCTGTCACTTTCCGAAAACAAAGACTAAAGGCAAGCTTTAAAACCCTTACTGGGGATGGGTTTGTGTCTTTATTTTCTAATATGATAGATATCATCATGGCTTTAGACTAAAACTCTTGTATGGCAAGGGTTACATCGTTTCATTTAGGGAAAGTGACAAAAGAGGGGTATGTAGCTCTCCGGTTGCTACAGACGCAGTGAAAACTACTAAGCTGGTAAATAGCACGTTGGAACTCTAGCGGAAATAAGCGATCGCGATCGCCTCCGGCGGGGCGAAGCCCATCGCTAATCTCGGCGATGCAACCGAACTCATTGGCTAACTACCTGTAATTACATTATGTTTGATGCACTATCTGACCGTTTAGAAGCCGCCTGGAAAAAACTGCGGGGACAGGACAAAATCTCTCAATCCAACATCCAAGACGCTTTGCGGGAAGTGCGCCGCGCCTTGTTGGAAGCAGATGTCAATCTCCAGGTAGTCAAAGATTTTATTACCCAAGTCGAAGCGAAAGCACAAGGAGCCGAGGTCATCTCTGGTGTGCGACCTGACCAGCAATTCATCAAAATCGTTTACGATGAACTGGTGCAGGTGATGGGTGAAGAAAATGTTCCCCTGGCAGAAACAGAGGGACAAACCACCGTTGTGCTAATGGCTGGATTACAAGGTACTGGTAAAACCACAGCCAGCGCTAAATTAGCTTTACATTTACGCAAATTAAATCGTAGCTGCTTATTAGTGGCAACAGACGTATATCGCCCCGCAGCTATCGATCAGCTAATCACACTCGGTAAGCAAATTGACGTACCAGTATTTGAATTGGGTAGCGATGCTGACCCAGTTGAAATTGCCCGCCAAGGTGTTGAGCGTGCCAGGGCAGAAGGTGTAAATACCGTAATTATTGATACCGCCGGACGTCTGCAAATTGACGAAGACATGATGGCGGAATTAGCCCGGATCAAAGCCACAGTCCAACCCGATGAAACCCTGTTAGTGGTGGACTCGATGACTGGTCAAGAGGCGGCAAATCTCACCCGCACCTTCCATGATCAAATTGGCATTACTGGGGCGATTCTCACCAAGCTAGATGGTGATAGTCGTGGTGGTGCGGCGCTGTCAGTCCGCCAGATTTCCGGCGCACCAATTAAGTTTGTGGGTGTGGGTGAAAAAGTCGAAGCACTGCAACCGTTTTATCCCGACCGGATGGCGTCGCGAATTCTCGGTATGGGGGATGTCCTCACCCTGGTAGAAAAAGCCCAGGAAGAAATTGATTTAGCAGATGCTGAACAAATGCAGGAGAAAATCCTGTCAGCGAAGTTTGACTTTACTGACTTTCTCAAGCAAATGCGGCTGTTGAAAAATATGGGTTCCCTCGGTGGGATCATGAAAATGATTCCGGGGATGGGTAAACTTTCTGATGACCAACTCAAACAGGGAGAAACCCAGCTAAAACGCTGCGAAGCGATGATTAATTCCATGACGAAGCAGGAAAGGCGTGATCCTGATTTGCTCTCCAGTTCTCCTAGTCGGCGGCGGCGGATTGCGAATGGCGCTGGTTATAGAGAGTCGGATGTGAGTAAACTGGTGGCAGATTTCCAAAAAATGCGATCGCTCATGCAGCAAATGGGTAAGGGTAACTTTCCCGGTATGCCAGGAATGTTCGGCGGTGGCATGGATAACGCCTTCGCCGGCGGTAATCGTCCCCCAGCCCCCGGATGGCGCGGTTACAACACCGGCGCCGCCACGAAAAAGAAAAAGAAAGAGAAAAAGAAAAAAGGCTTCGGGAATCTTTAGTCATTAGTCATTGTTCTTTTAAGAAGGAAAAATCACCAAGGACTAATAGCAGTTAACCCTAGGCAAGTGCTAAAATTAGCATTCCAGCACCGGAAGTGATGAACAGAGCCAACCCCAGCCCGCTCACTTCCTCATCAAGTCAAAAACTAAGACCTACCAACAGGAGAACGATTTCTCAACATGATCAAACTGCGCCTGAAGCGATTCGGTAAAAAGCGGGAAGCAAGTTACCGCATTATCGCTATTAACAACCTCGCTCGCCGAGATGGTCGCCCCCTAGAAGAATTGGGATACTACAACCCCAGAACCGATGAAGTGCGATTGGATGTCCCCGGCATCGTCAAGCGACTACAACAAGGCGCTCAACCCACTGACACCGTCCGTCGCATCCTAGTAAAAGCCAATGTTTTTGAACAGGTCAGTGCAACAACAGCCGCATCATAACGTCGAAACAAAATCTCTAGCAGCTAGCCCAAACTACGTTGGGCTAGTAAAGTTCCTGATGGAGCCGTTTTTAGAATCCCCGGATTCTTTAAGCGTCGATTGTGAAATTTCTCAAACCCTCAAACGGGCTTGGATTCGCATCGCCTTTGACAGCGCAGACAAAGGAAAAGTGTTTGGTCGGGGGGGACGCAATATTCAGGCGATTCGCACCGTAATTGCCGCAGCAGCTGAAGTTGCTGGACAAACAGTATACCTGGACATCTACGGCAGCACTTCCCAAGGTCGGGAAGGGATGTTTTATGATGAAGAGCAGGAAGAGCGAATACCGCCACCAAAATCGAGAGAAAGAAGTGGAAACGGAACCGCACCACCCAGACCTATTGCTAAACCCCGCGCCCGCCAGGTTTAACAACTGCTGCCAGAATCCCTATGCCGTCTACGTCAGTGGCGGCGATGGGGTGAATGGTGGAATCTGTAAAAAAGCACCAATCTCAGTAGTGAAATACAGAAACCTGCCTAAATATTGAGGGTTTATTTTTATTGCTGCCCAACTTGCAAGCCTCTAAACACCCACGCGAGACTTGTTAAGTTTAATGAAGAGTGGGGATAAGAAATAAAAAGTTTTTCTCGCCAACTATTATTTATTGTTCCATTTCAGGTTTGAAACCTATCCACAGTAGAGGCGCAATTATTAGCGTCTCTACGCTCCCCCCAGAAATATTAGCAAATTAAAAATAAAAAAATTAGGGAAATTTTGCCTACTCCTTTTTGAATCAAAGTATATTTACTTACTAAATAAAAGACCGCCAGAATTAAAGCAAAGTTTTATTTATGCGAGTTAGTTTCCCCAGAATATTCCAGTTTAGAATAGTATAAATTAGTACAAGAAATTTTCTCTAAAAAATTGCCTTTTCGCAGTTGCTGGGAAAATATCACCAGAGTCAAAAATTGCTCCACAGGAATTAAGAAATAATATGGCAGGTGCCTACACAATTCAGCTGCCTGATATTCCCAGTGCGATCGCTCTAGCGGGATATGGGGAAGAAAATCTCAAAATCCTATCTCGGCAAACAGGAGCCGGCTTAGTGCTGCGCGGACAAGAATTACTGATTTCTGGCAGCGAACAGCAAATTGACTTGGCAGCGCGATTAGTGCGATCGCTCGAAAACATCTGGAGCAAAGGCAATAACCTTACCAATGCTGATATTTTAACAGCCCGTCAGGCTCTAGATAGCGATCGCCAAGGTGAACTGCAAGATTTACAGCGAGATATCCTCGCCAAAACACGGCGAGGCGAAGAAATTCGCGCCAAAACCTTCGTTCAGAAAAAATACATCGATGCCATCCGCAAACGCGATCTCACCTTTGGCATTGGCCCCGCTGGTACTGGCAAGACTTATCTCGCCGTTGTCGTCGCCGTTCAAGCAATCCTCACCAATAAGTTTGAAAAGCTGATTCTAACCCGTCCTGCCGTCGAAGCCGGTGAAAAACTCGGATTTTTGCCCGGAGACTTACAGCAGAAAGTTGATCCCTATCTCCGTCCACTTTATGACGCCATCAATGAATTTATCGATCCAGAAAAGATTCCCAATTTAATCGAACGTGGCGTCATTGAAGTTGCACCACTCGCCTATATGCGGGGACGTACCCTGAACAACGCCTTTATCATTGTTGATGAAGCTCAAAATACCACACCCGCTCAAATGAAAATGGTTTTGACTCGTTTGGGTTTTGGTTCCCGCATGGTAATCACTGGTGACATCACACAAACCGATTTGCCAATTCACCAACAATCAGGCTTAATAGTGGCGTTACAAATTCTCAAACACGTTGAAGGCATTGCCTTTTGCGAATTTACTCAAAAAGATGTCGTCCGTCATCCTCTAGTTCAGCGCATTGTCGCTGCTTACGAACAGTACGAAAAATAGTAAATTGGTAATTGGTAATTGGTAATTGGTAATTGGTAATTGGTAATTGGTGGAAAACTAGCAATTGACACAGGACAACTAAGGATGAGTACTACTTTGAAAGAATTTTTAGAAGCTTGTGAAACCTTGGGAACATTGCGCCTAATTGTGACTAGCAGTGCCGCAGTCTTAGAAGCGCGAGGCAAAATAGAAAAGCTATTTTATGCAGAGTTACCCAAAGGTAAATACGCCAATATGCACACCGAAGGCTTTGAATTTCACTTAAATATGGACAAAATAACACAGGTGAAATTTGAAACAGGCGAAGCAAAAAGAGGTAACTTTACAACTTATGCCATCCGGTTTTTAGATGAAAAACAAGAACCTGCTTTAAGCCTATTTTTGCAATGGGGTAAACCAGGAGAATATGAACTAGGACAGGTAGAAGCTTGGCAGGCTTTACGAGCGAAATATGGCGAACTTTGGCAACCTTTAAAAGAATAGGTAATGGGTAATGGGCAATATAGTAATCCGGTTTGATTCCTGTATCCCTCACGGGAGGTGTAGCCATAATTATTTGCGTAGGCAGACAAGAGGCTCACGACGAAACCAATTACCCATTACCAATTACCAATTACCCATTACCAATTACCAGTTTTTAATCCAAAATTTAAAATTATTATGTTTACTATTAAGGTAATTTGGAGTTTTTGCTTGACGGTGTTATTCCTGCTCTTGAGTGGGGAAGCTCAAGCCGGAGAATTAGCTGAAAGATTAGCAAACTTTCCCCAGTGGGAAAAATTAACTTCAGTACAACCTGCTGTCGGAGATTTGGCTTATCCTGAATGGATGGCAGGTGATTGGCGAGTTACAAGTACATTGGTGGATTTGGCTGCACCTCTAGCACCAGATATCGTCACACCTGGGTTTGAAGGAAATCGCCGCCAATTAAATCAGCCTGTGAGTTTCTTAGTCAGATTTGCCAAAGTACAACAGCCTAGTTCTGGCTTTAAAAACATCCCCAAGCTAGATAACAAAAAACTAATTTTAGTAGCTGATAGAGCATTTAATAGCTTGAATTTGGTACGGGCTTATTTAGGCGATAAAGCTGTGTTATCAGTCAAAGTAGATCCAGATTCGCCTAATCGTCAAATTACATTTTTGCGTGGTGAGCGCCAGCTTGTTTCTATCGTCACCGCACGCGCTACAGAGACAACACTAGATAGTAAGTTTATCACTACGGAATTATTTCAACAACTATTTAAAGGTGGTGCAAATCCCTATTTAAATTCTGTAGAATCTACCACCGCCTACCACCAGCTTTCTACATCCAACCCGGCAATTGAAGCAGATCAAGTAACTGCCGTATACCTTTCTCCTCAAGATCCAGATTATTTTACCGCAGCATCTCGACCAGTTGCTCTTTATCGCTATCGCCTCGAATTCTTCCCCTCATAACTGCCAATTATTCCCCAAGAGTGATTTAAATATTTAGCTATTAAATACATTTGTAGTAGTGTATGCGGAATATATAAATTCCTAGCTAACGCAAGTGCTCTGGGAAATTGTCCATCATGGCAAAATTTCGAGATATTATCAATTACTTCCGTCCCTACTGGGGGCTGAGTATTTTCAGTATTACAACAGCCAGTATTTACGAAATTATAGACTTGGTTGTACCTTATGCAACCGGACAGATTTTAAATATTTTGTCTCTTCAACCTATAGACAAGCCAATTCAACAGGCAATCACTGCTATCTCCCATAGTAGCAATTATCCAGTTAATCAACTTCTTTCTTTGGGCGTATTACTGGGATTAATTTTCTTGGCTACTGTATTTAGAGCGCCAACTGAGCCTTGGTTAACTAATTGGTTTCATTGGGATATAGCTTTAAAAGCGCGACGGATTCAAGCACAAAAAGCTTTAGAAAAAATTCTCACACTACCACTAGAATTTTATGATGAAAATAACCCTGGACGGATTGCTGGGAGAGTCGCTAGAGGTATTTATAACCACACTTGGGGTTATCCAGAAATTGCCGGACAGTTGATTCCTAAACTCTTTCGAGTGGTAGCCATTTTTGTGATTATCTACTTTATTGATTGGCGAATTGCGACTTTAATACTAATTTCCTTTATAGCTATCCTTGGCTTTACAGTAAAAAAATTGCGCCGCCTGATTTGGCATGATAATCGCATAGATAAATATATGGAAGATACAGAAAGCCGTTCTTCTGAGATTGTCACCAATATCAAAACAGTCAAAGCATTTGCGACGGAAGCTCAAGAACTAAACCGACAAAATCAACGCCTAAACCGTGAGCTAATCTTAGTCAATTATCGCATTCATAAAGGTTATGTGATACTTGCCACTTATCAACGCACTATGGTGCAGTTTTGTGTATTTGTGGTACTAGGTTTGACTTTAGTAGAGACATTGAAAGGGAAAATTTCTCTTGGTCATTTTGTGATGACTTTAACTCTTTCTAGTATGGCTTATGCTGAATTACAACCTATCAGCCACCTTGCAGAATCTTTTGCCCGTCGCTATTCGTCTATGATGCGCTTCCATGAATTACTACAAGAACCAATTGGAGTTGGTTCCGATACACTTTTATCTGAAGAATACCAAACAAGATCACCCTATCAATTTACTGGAAAGGTAGAGTTTTCTCACGTCAGCTTTGCCTATGAAGCTAACCATCAAGTTTTGCAAGATATCAACTTGTTGATTGAGCCATATCAAACCTTAGCCTTAGTTGGCAAGTCTGGTTCTGGTAAGTCTACTTTAGTGAAGATGCTGTTGCGCTATTTTGAACCCCAAACAGGTCAAATTTTGATTGATGGTCAAGATATTCGCACCTTGGATGCGGGTAAGTATAGACGGAGATTAGCGATCGTTCACCAAGAAGTAGACATTTTTAACGGCACTATTTTGGATAACCTCACCTATGGTAAGCCAAAAGCCAGTTTCGAGCAGGTTCAGGAAGCTTGTAGGATTGCTAGAGTCGATGAAGTGGTGCAGCACCTACCTCAGGGTTATTACACCGTTGTGGGAGAACGCGGCGTCAGGCTGTCGGGAGGACAAAGACAGCGCTTAGGTATTGCTAGGGCGTTGCTAGTGGAACCTGATGTGTTGATTTTTGACGAAGCTACTTCTAGTCTAGATTACGAGTCTGAGCGTTCAATTCAATTGGCAATGCGCGAGCTTCAAGGAACTCGCACCACAATTATTATCGCCCATCGCCTGAGTACAGTTCGGGAAGCCGATAAGATTGTAGTTCTCAATCAAGGAAAGGTTGTCGAAGTCGGTAGCCACGCTGAACTTTTGCACCAAGGGGGCATTTATCGCCGCTTGCACTCCCTGCAAGAAACCGGAGAACTGCTGAGTTAGGCGGTTGATGACCAGGTTAACCAATATTTTTTCTCAACCCCTTGCTATTTCTAAAAACTAGCGCTATTATGGGAAAACAGTGACACAAATGGGTCGGTGTCCGAGTGGTTAATGGAGACGGACTGTAAATCCGTTGGTTTACGCCTACGCTGGTTCAAATCCAGCCCGGCCCACCACTTCTAGAGATATGAGTTATCATGGCTGAGTGTAAAGTTCACAGCCATGTAACTCATAGCTAAAAACAAAAAAATCCTTTTTTGCCCGTGTGGCTCAGTGGTAGAGCACACCCTTGGTAAGGGTGAGGTCACGAGTTCAATCCTCGTCACGGGCTTATTTTATTATGGAAAAAATCAACGATAAATCAAGGTTTCCAGCCTGTGTAAGGGAGTCAGAAGTTAAAAAACTAAGTCCCTTACTAGCCTTTTGGCTATGATTTGACTATTGTTTGGCTATGATTTGACTATTGTTTGGCTATGATTTGGCTATGATTCGTTAGAAAACATTATATTCATATCCAAAATCCAGACATGAATACAACACAGAAAGCCACCAAAGGGTCAGTAGGCGTTGAAACTTTTCAAGATAGGTTACTATAATTAGACCTCCTTAATGACTTTTGAAAGTCTAATTCAGCTTGTTTCTTTAACCTAGCATCATCAGCAGGAGTTAGTAGATATTGATATTTTTCAGGTATGTTATTTACAGCATTTTGGAATTGAACCACACTAGGAAATTTATCTCGACATCCCATAAGGACTTGATACCACTGTAATTCTTTAACCGGGTTCACTATCTTCTTACCGATGTCATTGTTAAAACTTACTAACTCAATCAATTTACTAATAATTAACCACTCAGGTTGGATTTCGTTAAATAATACATATTTCTCAGCATTAGCTACCCAAAAAGGAATAACTGTATCTACTAATAGCTCGTGGTGAAATGCGTATTTACCAAATATTAACTTATTTGGTAGTAGAATCTGAGCAAGTTGAATCTTTAATGTACCTGGTTTCGCTGATATTGTACCAACAATCTGTTTTTCATATATTAGTTCTGTCTCACCTAAATCATTCTTGTGTTTTTCACTGTAATGATAGGAAATATTAAATAGTAAGGATTTAGATTCCATTTCCATTGTATAAACAATTGGAGTTTCAAGTTTATTACCACCCATGACAGTAAAACTCACAACAAAATCAGAATTACCTTTAATATCATTCAATGGTTCTATCCAATTATTCAAAATAATTATCTTAATAACAAGATGACAGATATTATCTACATCTTGTGTTGTAATATCTTGTTTAAATAACCTGTTTTGTTTATCTTCATATAATTTGTAAATGCTGTAATCAAATAAATATTCTAGCAACTTCAAGCTAGACTTAACACACAAATAGTTTATTGCTTCTAACGCTATTTCTTGTTTAATAAAAGTTGATTTATTATTGTTATTTGCTATTGATTCAATATAGGTTGCTGCTATTTTATAGCGATATTTTAGAAAATAATCTGTACAATTAATGATAATATTACTAATTACTTGATTATGATCACGTTTAATTGCATTAATCCAGTTATTAAATTCTAAGTTAGCAATAGGTACATCATTTTCAAAAGAAATTAAACTCAAAAAGTGTTGTTGGAATATCTTTAATCGTTGTCCCCTATCTTTAATAAAACTATTTATTTGTGAACTATTGCTATAAGATGATGCTCTCAATTCACATTCTTCTACTTGTTGAGGATCTGTACCTGAGAAGTGAGCAAAATGAGGTTTTCTAATACTACCTTTTTTTAAATGAACTGGTTCACCACAAACAGCACACCGTAATCCATGATTGTCATAAGATGAATAATCACAATTGTGAGCATCAATAATTTCGCCACCCAAGTACATTGCTATTGCGATATACATATCTATTTGATGTAGTTGCTTATTGATTGATTATTTATTCAAACGAGAAAATTATTTGAACTAGAAAAATTTATCCTAATGAATATTTTTTAAATTGTCAAATCATTCTATGGGTTAAGTTGATGAAAGAAAGCCAATATCTAAACTATTCCTCAACCTTCCCATAAGCCTTTTTCACCCAATATCCCCTCGGTGGCTTTGCTACCCCATAAGTTTTACACCACTTCTCAACAGCTTTGTCAGATACACCAAAATCTCTAGCGATTTGCGCTGTGGGTTTTTCCCAAACCAGTTTTTCCAGTTCTTCCTTCGATGGCCTTTCTACTTTTCTAGTGTGAATTCTAGAGTCTGGATTCACCTTCCTAGTTGTTAAATCAACTCCAAACTCCTTATAACTTCGCTTTGGTGCTTCTTCTGTAAAGTCTGTAAAATCTTCCCACCAGTAAAAAGGTGTAGGTGAATTAGGTAGTTGAGTATTGATGCAGCAACCACCAAATTTAATCGCTGGATATACAACTTTATCTATATCAGGTAGGTAAACAGCATAAAAGTCAAAATTTTCGGCTTTGTACTTTTTGCGATGGATACCGTTTTTATCCACCCAAATAGTTTTATGTACTACTATGTTGTCACCTGCATATTTAGCTTGGATTTTGTAGAATCTATTATCTTTGTAAGCAACAAAATCAAAAGGTAAATGTTCACAAACAATCGGTGTGAGAATCAAGTACCCTTTAAATGTCAGGTCAGCTATTGCTTTTGTTGCCGCAATATCGCCTTTATTTTTAGTGTGGTGTAGCAAGATGAACCCTCAATCAATTTAAGCAACATACCATAGTTCCGTGCTTGAGGGTTCGTATTTATTGTAAACGGGCGCAGCAGGGTTCGAACCTGCGACCATCCGCTTAGAAGGCGGATGCTCTATCCACTGAGCTATGCGCCCAAGGTAAAATGCCGACTCTCAAAAAAAAGAGCCATCTAAAAGATTATATCTATTCTTGTTCGTAATCGGCAAGATCAAATGGCAAACTTCACAATTGCAAGGCAAAAATCCATGTATGCCAGCGAGTGGATGTACACTAAAAACGACGCAGATGGGGTATTGGTTAGATATTATTGTGATGTCAAGGGTTTATTTGCCTATTAGAGTCGGTGTCGTCTAAGTGGCTTATCCTAGTGAAGTATCTGGTAACTACCAGATTCGTTTCTACAGCAAGCTAAGTAATTACACTCTTGGCGATGCTGGCAAATGCCATTATATATCCCTTATCAAGAAAGCCCCTGTGAGGAGTTATTTGCTAGTGCCATGTTTATTCTCAAACGGCAGGATGTTGAAATATCAAGTATTCAGCACCCATCACGGGATCAGCAGGTGCCGATCCTCCATTACCAGGGGCAGACCTTTCGCCTGATTAGCGTCTTCAAAGCTAGTCAAGAGGTGGAAGCTAGATCCTTGTGGAGAGAACTAACTGATAATCGGGGTAAAGCCTGTGTCTTGCTGGAAGAACCGGAGCGCTATAGCGTCTGGGGAAAAATCCGCTTAGAACAGCTAGGTAATGACACAGGTAGCCATAGCAAGACAGAGATTTTGACTCTAGCTAGTATATTGGTGCTGCAAGCTGTCTATATGGAGATTGAAGATTTTTTAGGTACGAAGCAAGCATCTTTATTTCAGAAAGATGTGGGGGATGTCTTACAGCAGAAGCAATTTCCCCAAGTATCTTCCCTAGAGGTAGTTAAATATTTGTTAACTACCGAACCGTCGCAAATAGCCAAGCTTCCGCGTTGGCAAGAAACTCATGTGATTATCCTTTTGCAAGAACTGCACCGAATTGGAAAGTCATATTTTGGCAATGTCAACTTCGCCAAGGAATTGACCGAGAAGTTACAGGATTTGCCAGAACCAGAGCGATCGCTATTTATCGATTGGCTAAATCAATCTCCACTGAGTAAACTTTGGCAGTAGCATGGAAATTGTTTGATCACAAACCGTCCATTGGCACTTGATTTTGGTGTTGGATTGTGTATTGCTTGGTAGATAAACTGCTGGATATACAATTACTGACGCCAAAAAAACTGCCAGAGTGCATTTACTTAGTTAAGTCCTATGAGTAACTCTTACGACAATTCGCTCCGTTCTAAGTCCGTTTTCAACACTCAAAACCTCATATTGGCTGGCCTTGGCTGGGCTGTAATGGCGCTGTTATACTTTTTGTTGTTTAGCGCCAAAATTCCCACTGGACAAAATGGAGAAGAAACCCGTGCTGAGTGGTATGTGTTTGGGACAAATATTTTTGAAGCTGTAGCATATCTGGGTGCGGGTGTCTTATGCTTGAGGAACTGGCGGAGTCCCCAAATTGTCAGCAATCGCAATGTATGGCTCTCAATTGGCTTGGGTATGATTGCCTATTTTATAGGGGGGATAATTTTCGGCTATACGGAAATAATTTTAAAAGAAGAACCGGATGTGTCTCCAGCCGATATTTTTTTTGTATTGACTTATCTGCTCCTTGGCACAGGCATGATTTTGGCTGTGGTTTCCAGGCGAATTAATCTGGAAAAATGGCAATGGTTGATTGTGGCAGCTATTGGAGTATTAGGGAGTTCTTTAGCTTGGTGGATTTCTCAGAAACAGACAACATCCTTAGAGCCGCTACCGGCGGCATTGAATTGGTTTTATGTAGTTAGCGATGTAGTTTTGTTAATGGTTGCCACCACTCTACTGCTCGCTTTTTGGGGAGGAAGAGTTTCCCTGTCTTGGCGAATGATTGCAGCCGCAGCATTTTCGCTCTACATTGCAGATATGTGGTTGAAATACGCCCAGGGACCCACTTATCAAAGTGGGGAGATCCTAGAAGTATTTTGGGTGTTTAGTGGAGTGTTAATTGGCATGGGCGCTGTCTTAGAATACGACGCATCATTGAACCGAAAACGGCGTACCAGTGGACGAAAACGAACTTAGCAAAGAATTTTGGTGTCTACCGTGAGAAAATTAACAGACTCTGACAAGCAAGAAATTCTCAAGTTATATCGAGAGACCGCTGAAACAACCTCAACTTTAGCGGAGCGCTATGGTGTCAGTAACTCAACAATCAGTCGTCTGCTCAAAAGTACCCTACCAGAGGATGAGTACGAATACCTCGTTTCTCTAAAACGTGCCGCTAGAACCCCTGAAGGCAGAGCACAGGTAAGCTATGAGCAGTTACCGCTATTGAGTCAGCCACTGCTAGAAACAGCACTACCGAGCAGCGACAGCCACCGCTTGGAGTTGTCACCAGTGGCAGCCCAGGAGCCAGCGATAGAGGAGGAAACCAATCCAGATGTCCTGGAGTCTCTCCCAGCTATTAGACGGGTGAAAACGCGTTCCTCAGCAGTGGAAAAACCCAGGCTGCCGATACTAAAGGATTTAGAAATTGTCAAGCCAAAGCCGCCGGAAATCATCAGCGTTCCCAGCCCAATACTAGAGGATGAACGTTTAGAATCGACGGCGATTGCCCAAATTTTGGGCGAAGACTTGCTAGACGAGTCTGAGGAATTGGACGATTTGGACGATGATGATTTTGAGGACGAGGAAGACTTCGACGACGATGACCTAGAGGAGGCAAAACCCCTAGTCGCCAGACGTAAGCCAGGTGAAGCGCCTGTTCAAGTCTTGCCGTTGTCGATCGCGCATTTGCCGAAAACTTGTTATTTGGTGATTGACCGCGCCTCGGAATTAATTACCCGACCACTTAAGGATTTTGGTGATTTGGGGCAAATTCCCAGCATTGAAACCCAGCAAAGAACTTTACCGGTATTTGATAACCACCGAGTGGCGAAGCGTTTCTCTACTAAGCGCGATCGCGTAATTAAAGTTCCCGATAGTAAAATGCTGCACAAGGCTCGTACTCATCTGCAAGCCAAAGGCATCACGCGACTATTGATTGATGGTCAGGTCTACTCCCTGTCTCTGGTTTAGCTAAAACGAGTATGGGAATTGGTAATTCTCCAATTCCCCATTCTCCATTAGTTGTAAACAGCCGCTGCAAAACGAGTTGCCAAATTAATAATCTCTTGTTGGCGGGCAATTTGGTTAATCCATTCTGGGGGAATATTTTCTACGCCGTAATAAATTCCTGCTAAACCACCAGTAACGGCAGCGGTTGTGTCTGTATCGCCGCCTAAATTGACAGCTTTTAGCACAGCTTCGGCGTAGTCAGAAGTATTTAACAAGCACCAGAGGGATGCTTCCAAGGTATGAATCACATAACCGCCCGAATTAATCTCTTCAACTGGTAATTGGGCAATTTCACCACTGAATACTTTGTCAAAATGGGGCTTTTCTAAGAGATATTCTCTGTGAGAATAAATTGCTTGGATATCTTGTAAGCCTTGTAAATAAGCTGCTTGGGGGTCAGCCCCTTTTAGTAGCGCCACGGCAATACTAATATAAATACCGCAGGCCATTTGCGATCGCCGATGGGCATGGGTAATCGCCGAAACATCATGCACCCGCGCGATCAATTCGCGGAAAGTTAAGGTTTTGTGACAATAAGCCATTGGTAAAATTCGCATCAAAGAACCATTACCATTGCTTTTTTCACTCGTACCACCTGCTTTCAGGGCTGGAGTTCCCCGTTCCCAATTGGCAATGGCGAGGGATGTTGTATGACCAATGTCAAAGACTTTGCCATCAGCTGTCCAATAACTTTCTTTGTACCAGCGCCAGAAGGAATTGGCTATAACTTCCACAGAAAATCCGTCACAAAGAGATGCTGCTAAACAAAACGTCAGTGAACTGTCATCTGACCAAGTTCCCGGTGGTTGATTCCAAGTTCCATAACCCAGCATGGATGTGACTGGAGATTTAACTCGTTCAGCGCGGCTGGTGAACTCCACAGGCACACCCAAGGCGTCAGCGACACATACACCCATCAAACCAGACAATGCTTTGCTAGCGGTCAGCATTATTTAATAGCATGAAACTTTTCTACAACAGATTTTATTGGCAAAAAGCAGCACTAACTGTAAACAGCCGCTGCAAAACGAGTTGCCAAATTAATAATGTCCTGTTTGCGAGCAAGTTGGTTAATCCATTCTGGGGGAATATTTTCCACACCGTAATAAATCCCTGCTAACCCACCAGTAACCGCAGCGGTAGTATCAGCATCTCCGCCTAAGTTGACAGCTTTGAGTACTGCTTCGACGTAAGATGAGCTATTTAACAAGCACCAGAGGGATGCTTCCAAGGTATCAATCACATAACCACCCGAATTAATCTCTTCCACTGGCAATTGAGCAATTTTCCCACTAAAGATTCTGCCAAAATGAGGCTTTTCTAAGAGATATTCACGAATTGAATAAATTGTTTGAATATCTTGCAAGCCTTGTAAATAAGCTGTTTGCAGGTCAGCCCCTTCTAGTAACGCCACGGCAATACTGATATAAATGCCACAGGACATTTGCGATCGCACATGGGCATGGGTAATCGCCGAAACATCATGCACCCGCGCCATCAATTCGCTAAAAGTTACGGTTCTGTGACAATAAGCCATTGGCAAAATTCGCATCAAAGAACCATTACCGTTACTGTTTTCCACCTTGCCCCCTGCCTGATGGGGGAGAATTCCTTGTTTCAGGCGCATAATTGCTTCATGGGTATTTTGTCCGATATCAAAGAGATCACCACGAGGAGTCCAGTAAGCTGCCTTGTACCAGCGCCAGAACGAATTGGCGATCGCATCCAACGAATACCCTCTACAAAGACTTTCTGCCAAGCAAAACGTCAGCGAACTGTCATCTGACCAAGTTCCTGGTGGTTGATTCCAAGTGCCATAACCCAGCATCGTTGTCACTGGAGATTTAACTCGATCAGCGCGGCTAGTAAACTCCACTGGCACACCCAACGCATCACCGACACATAAACCCATCAAACCAGACAATGTTTTTGCAGCGGTTAGCATTATTCAATCTCCATGAAAAATCCCAAAATTTAACTTTATAGATTTCCTTGAGAGCTTGTTGCCATAGCTGCTACAGCCTAAGGAATTAAAAATTAAAAATTAAAAATTCAAAATTTAAAATTCCGACTAACTTTTAATTTTCAGTTTTGTGCCAGTTAAAAAAGTGGCTAATTTTGCTGGAAATGCCGGATAATCAACTGTGTAAACGTAAATATAACGGCTGATTCCTAAATTTGATGGCTCACACCCTCATAACTAGCGTGCATCAATAGCAACAGGAGTTGCATCAAATCTAAGAATTATCTGGAACATTTGGATTCAGTTTTCGACCTGTAATATAACAGCAATACTTCCACAATTTGGGCAAAATTATGAAACGCGTGATCAAGTCTTTTTTGACAATTTCTGCACTATCTTCCTTATTAGTTAGTCCTTTAGTTCTATCAGCGGGTCAAGCTGCTGCTGAAACACAAAAAGGTACTGACGCCAGTTACATGGGTGCTGGTATTGCCGCAGGCGTTACCAATGGCGGAGTAAACAATGATGCTGCTACCTTTGGCGGAAATCTCACAGGTCGGGTGAAATTGGGAAATGCACCAGTTTCTGTACGCGGTAACGTCCTCTGGAGTGATCAGACAAGTGCGATCATCCCAGAACTTTCCTTAGACGTGCCGATCGCTAATAGAACTAACGCCTTTATCACTGGTGGTTATTCTTTTGTAGAAAAAGATGGCAAACCAACTCCCTTGGGTAACAGAGACGCTGTAGTGGTAGGTGCTGGTGTCGAATCAGAAGTTGCTAATAACTTCCTCGTCTACACCAACGCCAAAGTCGGACTTCGTGCCTACCAAAATAGCCCCGCTTCTGCTATCAGCATCAATGGTGGTATTGGCTATCGCTTCAAATAAAGTTGAAAAAAATCAGTGATGGCAGTCCAGGAGTACAAGACTAGTTGAGCTAGTCTTGTATGCTTTTTAGGGCTAACCTCAACCTTGGACTCAATGTCTACGGCTGATATTTATAGATCAGTATGCTGGTTTTGTTAAGTGTTGCATCACTGACAAAGTCGGCTTTTGCCGTGTTAAGATAAAAATATTCTTCATAATTCCGACCGGATTTTTGGGGTTCAAACAGCCGAAAAGATGCCGCAAAGATTGTGGCTTCGGCTTTAAGTCATGCTTTATTGAAAAAATATATCAAGTGTAATGGTTAAATCTGCTCCTTCCCCCCTTGCCAGCCGTAAGCCTTCCAAAGTAGAAGGAATCAAGGAAAATAGTAATTTTTTACGTGAACCTGTAGCTACCGAAATCCTTGAGGATACGACTCATTTTAGCGAAGATGCGATCCAACTCCTGAAGTTTCACGGGTCTTACCAACAGGATAACCGAGACAACCGTGTAAAAGGACAAGAGAAAGATTACCAGTTTATGCTGCGGACAAAAAATCCGGGTGGTTTTGTGCCGCCGCAGCTATATCTGGCCTTAGATAAGCTAGCTGACGAATATGGCAACCATACCTTGCGAGCCACTACCCGTCAAGGGTTTCAGGTACACGGAATTTTAAAGAAGAATCTGAAAACGGCGATCGCTACCATCTTTAAAAACTTGGGTTCGACTTTGGGTGCTTGCGGCGATGTCAACCGCAATGTGATGGCGCCACCAGTCCCCTTGAAAAATCGTCCAGACTACCAATATGCCTGGGAGTATGCCCAGAATATCGCTGACTTGCTGTCACCACAAACGGGCGCTTATTACGAAATTTGGTTAGATGGGGAAAAGGCAATTAGTGCTGAAGAACACCCAGACGTGAAGGCGGCGCGGCAACGCAACGGTACTGGCACTATTATCCATGACACCGAAGAACCAATTTATGGCACTCACTATATGCCCCGCAAATTTAAAATTTGCGTCACAGTGCCTGGAGATAATTCGGTTGATTTATATTCCCAAGACCTGACTTTGGTGGTAATTACCAATAAGAAGGGTGAACTGCAAGGATTTAATATCTTTGCTGGTGGCGGTTTAGGACGGACACACGGTAAAGAAGAAACCTTTGCCAGAATCGCCGATCCGATTTGCTTTGTAGCGAAAGCTGATGTTTACGATTTAGTGAAGGCGGTTGTTGCCACTCAGAGAGATTATGGCGATCGCACCGACCGGCGTCACGCCAGATTAAAATATTTAATCAATGATTGGGGTGTCGATAAGTTCCGCGCCCAAGTAGAAGAATATTTTGGAAAACCAGTCGAACCTTTTAAAACTCTGCCCAAGTTTAAATATCAAGACTTTTTGGGTTGGGAAGAACAAGGCGATGGCAATTTGTTTTTAGGCATTTCCATCGATAATGGTCGGGTGAAGGACGAAGGTTCGTTTCAACTAAAAACAGCCTTGCGAGAAATTGTCGAGCAATTTAACTTACCCATCCGCCTCACACCCAACCAAAACCTGATTTTTTGCGACATCGCCCCAGATAACAAGCAAGCAATTCAAGAAATTCTTGACATTCGCGGCGTTGTTGCTGACCCTGGTAAAATTGAACCCTTAACCAGGTTTGCAATGGCCTGCCCGGCTTTGCCCACTTGCGGCTTGGCAATCACCGAATCAGAACGGGCAATACCAGGTATTTTGGAGCGAATTCGCGCCCTGTTAGATAAATTAGGTTTACAAAAGCAGCATTTTGTGGTAAGGATGACGGGTTGTCCTAATGGCTGCGCTCGTCCCTACATGGCAGAATTGGGTTTTGTGGGTAGTGCGCCAGAATCTTACCAAGTTTGGCTAGGGGGTTCGCCAGATCAGACAAGGTTGGCAAAAGCTTACACAGAAAAGCTGCACCACGATGAGATAGAAAGCTTTTTAGAGCCGATTTTTGTCTTCTTTAAAAAGACGCGTCAATCTAGAGAAGGCTTTGGTGATTTTTGCGATCGCGTCGGCTTTGAAGCCATCCGGGAATTTACCAGCACCTACGAACCCCCAACCCCCAACGGTTCAAAATCACGCCATCGGGTAAGTTTGCGGGAAGATGTATATTTGCAAATCAAGGAAGCAGCAGAAAAACAAGATCGTCCCATGACTGAGTTGGTACATGAGGCGTTAGATAAATACTTCCAAGGTCTGTAGTATTTAATAATCTAATTTTCAGCCTGTCTATCAAACCAAACTTTTCATAAAACTCTCCTATTGATAGGGGAGTTTTTGTTGAGTGTGCTGCTGGCAATTAGTTTGAGTTAGTCGCCAGCCATGAAAAAAGCGATCGCCTTTCCCCCAGGATAAGCGATCGCTTTTTCATGCCTTCTCATCTTCTGGAGGCACATAAAACTAGTCCTGACAATCGTTTCAGGCTATATTGCCAGGTGAGTCCTTTTTACACAGGACTTACGCAGAATCAAGAAGAAACGAACCGCAAAGGACGCAAAGGAATAAGAGTTTCAGAGAGTTCTTGCGTAAGTTCTGTTACAGAATGTGAGCTAGTGCTAGCAACAAGGAAGCTATCGCAGCACTAACTCTCAATATTGGCTCCCAAAACTTGCACAACCTCCGAAACTTCCAAAGTAAATGTTTTTGGCGCTTGTTAAACATAGAAAATTTTCTCCTTTCTACAATAAATTGGTTATTCTTAAGCAAATTAAATTCATGGGATTTACAAGGCAAAAAAATTTATCTTAATACGTTATGACAGTAAAATCATTTATATCAAGATTAATTTTTAGCCATGCAATAATGGTCTTATCAATTAATAATGATAAGATGCAGATTCTAGGCGCAAAATATTAAAATTTGCGTCCATTCTGCTGGAGACTTAGAGTTATTTCCAATTACATACAGCACTTTTCTTGTTGCATTACCACACCTAAATATCCAAAAGTTTTACGGGGCATGGGTTATAGGATTTAATTTTGTACCTGACTGTTGAGCAAAGTGCTGTAAATAATGAATAAGATGATAATACGCCTTCCTCGTCGTAACGCACAAGTAGATCTCGGAAAAATTTAAGGTAATTTCTCAAGTTTTTCTGTTCGGTAATTAAACTATTTTTTAAAAGTTAGAAACTTTCCCCAAAACCATTGTCGGTAAAAGCTTTTAGCTAAAAAATATTATTTATTTATATAAAAGATATTCTTTTATATTAACTTTGTAACTTGGCGTTATGACAGTTCGATAAATTTATACAGTAAATTACGCTAAGGCTAGAAAGTATATGGAAGCAATACAAGTTGTCATTCAACGCAAGCGTGAGATATCAGAAGGGTAAGGAGTTCAATCCTTCTACTAGGTCTTGGGATGTATTTAATGAATTTAAGGAGTTGATGGTTAACAGCGCTTGGGAAATTTTAGGTGGGGAAGAGGATACAGTCATTTAATCGCGTACATCACAAGTTTAGATTTTATAAAATCCGATATCTACTCGGCTTTTTGTGTTTATAATTTATGATTATTTTGCAGATTATGATATCTTTAATACAAGATTGAATGCCTCTAAATGAATGTCTGAAACACGCTCATTCAGCAAGACTTACCCAAGTTGTACAAGCAACAATAATGAATTAGACCTAGTTTATTGAATGTTGTTAAGGTAATGTAAACATTGACAAAAAACTACAATCTAATGTCTCAACTTCAAAGAATCGCGATCGCACCCCATCAACTCCAAAAAGCCCAAATTTTGTTGACACCACAGCAATTACACTATCTGGGGCGGGTATTACGCTTGCAAGAAGGCGATCGCTTTATTGCAATGGATGGGATCGGTAAATGGTGGTTGGCGCAGTTAGTTGGGGCACAAGGGCAGGTTTTAGAATCGCTCACCGTAGAGACCGAATTACCTATATCAATTACGCTGATAATGGCGTTACCCAAAGGTAATGGATTTGATGACGTGGTACGGTGTTGTACAGAGTTGGGAGTAACTTGTATTGCCCCGGTATTGAGCGATCGCACATTGCTACATCCCAGTCCCCAAAAACTCGAACGCTGGCGGCGCATTGCAGCAGAAGCCGCCGAACAATCAGAGCGAGCTTTTGTACCGACAATTTTAGAACCTGTAGCTTTTAGCGCCGTTGTCAGCGCTGGTGTGGGGACTCACCATTATATTTGTGAGGCCCGTGGTGAATATCCGCATTTAAGCAAAGTGATAGATATTGTTGCTAGGGAAATTGCGATCGCTATTGGCCCAGAGGGGGGATGGACAGAGAAAGAAATCGAAAATGCGATCGCCGCTGGATTTCAACCAGTATCTCTTGGAAGGCGCATCCTCCGAGCAGTGACAGCACCAGTAGTAGCTATATCCTTAGTAGCAGCAGCTTGTGAAGTATAATTGGCACTACCTCGATTTTTTATGATTGAGCAAGTTGCTGCCGCCTTTGAAAACAAAGACTATAAAACCGCTGCCAAATTACTCAAACAGCTGTTAACCGAATCGCCAGAAAATCCTTGGGTGCAATTTTATCTTGCAAGACTGCATGAAGTTTCCGGAAAACGCCAAGAAGCGGAAAACCTTTATCGGCAACTGCTGCGTGGTACAAACATTAACAAAATAGTCATGCAAGCACGTCTTGGTTTGCAACGACTGCAAGAAATTCAGCTAGAAGAAAGACAAAGAGCCATTACCCAAGCAACTGCTGAACCCAGTAATACTGAATTAGGCTTACTAATCTTAGAACCACTGAGCAACGAAGCCAAAACCCTAGCTGTGCAAAAATTTGCCCAAATTATGCAGCTAGACTCCTACACCGCCAGGCTAGTTCTCCCAAGTCGCGGCTGGAGATTGTACCGCATTGGACAAGTCGGAGAACTCAAATTTTATGGTACACAGCTACAGCAGGCGGGTATTCCCTGCTTCTGGGTGACAATAGCTCAAATTCAGCAAATTCAAGTATTTCAAGTCAAATATTTCCCAGAACTTGCCCAAAAACCCACTGTTGTTTGCAGCAATCAAGAAAATCAACTTGGTTCTCTTACCTTTGACTGGTCAGAAGTCACAGCAAAAGTTATGGGACTATTGCCGATTTTTGAGGAAGTTGTTGATGTTAACTTCCGCCGGCAACTAGAACGCAAAACCAAAACCCAAGACTATGCCCAATTTTGTGATTTACACCTACCTGGCAGAAATTGCATTTTGCGACTTTATGACAGCAGCTATGAATTCCAGCGAGGTGTAGAAATCGCACCCCAAGCTAGCCAAAATACCATCAGAATTAATTGGAATAGCTTACTGAAACAAGTTGAGCAGCAAATACCTCAAGTCAAGGAATGGTCAAATTTCACGTCTTTTGCAGAGACAGTATTAGATCAAACAGATACGCTGCATAAAATCCCATCTCACATTCACCTGTTTCGTCGGGAACAAAGCAATTGGGACTCAGCTTTTCATTTATATAGTGGACTCGTATTTGCTAAAAGTGCGTTAAACAGTAATGGGGCAGAGGAATGATTACCAATCAGGATTTAAAGATTTAAGGATGAGCCAGATTAATCTAAATCATCCTCAAATCAATCATGTTCATCCTTTAATCTGAGAATTTTGATTTCAATTACCAAACTTAGCCAGGAGTTTTCACCTGACTTGCCATATCCAGGTAAGCATTCATATTTGCCCCTGGACGCCGACGACCATTTGAGCTAACTACCGAAGGATCAAGATATTTGGGCGCAAAGGTAGTTTCAGTTGGTGCCTTTGTAGTCTTAGTTGCTGCTGGTGCTGGCGCTGGGGCTGGTTCTGCTTTTGCCGCCTTGCCACTTTTTGATGGTTTAGCTTTGGTGGCTTTTGCCGCAGTTGGTGCGGGGGTTTGGGCGACTACAGATTGAACCGGCGCAGCTGCTGCGACTGGTTTGGCAACTTTGGCACCATTCGATGCTGCTGGGGAAGGTTTGGGAACAGAGGTAGCTTCGTCCAGTTCCAAGTAGTAGCCGTTGCTTTTCTTCTTTTTAGGTAATAGCCCAGTAATAAAACCCAGAATACCGGCGATTAATTTTTTGATAAAACCCATTACAATTTCTCCTGCGTTTTATATCTAGATCTTGACCGTAATTGTTAAAAATTACGGCTAATTGTTACATTTTTTGCTTTGCGCCACCCCGTTTAGGTGACAACCCTTATAGGTTTGTGCTTATCAACTATTTAGTAACACTACAGAGCAAGTGTTCTTAACTCTTTGCTTGCAAGCACTTGCAACTTGTTGATACCGAGAATTTATTATTAAATTTTACTGTAACTGAGAGCAAGATTCTGAAAGCTAGCTTAACAATAATTAACAATTCTTGGTTTATCTAGATATGGCGGTTTGAACTTTTAACTTACTGAATAGGCGGGCATCGCACCCAATTTTGCTTTTAAGCGGCAGTGATACTGTCACAGCCTGTAAGCGGCAATGGGTAGTAGTCGGTTAAATTTTCCACAGGCTTGTTTAGGAAAATTTTGTCGATGAATACCGAAAATCAACAGCGTAATCCCCTGTTATTAGTACACGGGATTGGGGATACAGGGGCAGTTTTCAATAAAATGGCACTTTACCTCAGACAACGGGGTTGGTCTGTGTATACCCTGGATCTAGTGCCCAATAATGGTGCTGTCGGTCTTGATGAATTGGCAAAACAGGTAACTGATTATGTTGCTTTGCACCTGCCACCAGAACAACCGCTGGATTTGGTAGGCTTCAGCATGGGGGGAATAGTCAGCCGATACTATCTCCAGCGACTAGGAGGAATTAACCGCGTGCAGCGGTTTATCACTATATCTTCGCCCCATAATGGAACTGTGATTGCTTATGGTTCGTTGCGTCCTGGCTGTGTGCAAATGCGCCCCAAAAGCCCATTTTTGTTGGATTTGAACTCTGATGCCCAGATGTTAAAGCAGTTGAACTTTACATCTATATGGACACCTTATGATTTGATGATTATGCCGGCAAAGAGTTCACAAATGCTTTTGGGGCGAGAAGTGATCTTGCCTGTAGCGCTGCACCCTTGGATGTTGACAGACTCTAGGACTTTAGCAGCAGTAGCAGAAGCATTGGCAGAACCGATTAATTAGGCATACATAATTAAATTTAAAATAAAAATTTTGTTCGTAGTGAGGGATTTATCGCTTCCTAGGTCATGCTATGGGAACAGCATGAGCATTTTAAGGACTAAAGTCCTTACTACGAGCAGTTTTTTAATTTTCCTACTTAAACCAGATCATAACTAGATCCTGTAGTGATTTTGTTGACATTTTGGCAAACCCATGAATGATTTATTACTCATGTTCTCTTTAATTAATTCTGTGAATCCTTGGTTGGTTGGCGTGGGATTAAATACAATTTTGTTGGGCATAGTGGCGATCGCACCCAAAAAATTGCTCACCCCAGCCGGATTATTCCATGCCTGGTTACTGGGGATAATAATTTGGGGCACACTCGGTTGGCAAGGATATCTAGTAGTAGGGTTCTATTTTGTCGTTGGTTCGGTTGTGACGCGCATCGGTATCGCCCAAAAAGAAGCTGAAGGAATTGCCGAAAAGCGTTCTGGGGCCAGAGGACCAGAAAATGTTTGGGGTTCGGCGTTGACTGGGGCGCTGTGTGCTGTGGGAGTCGGTTTAGTAAAGGGGGGATTGCTAGATCCTAGCCTCACACCCTTGCTGCTGTTGGGCTATCTGGCGAGTTTCAGTACTAAACTGGCTGATACCACTGCTAGCGAAGTTGGCAAAGCTTATGGTAAAAGTACCTATTTAATTACCACCCTGCAACCAGTACCCCGTGGGACAGAAGGAGCGGTAAGCTTGGAGGGAACTATAGCTGGTGTAGTGGCGTCACTGGCGATCGCTATTCTTGGCTGGGGAATTGGTTTGATTGATTTATTAGCAGTAGTTTGGTGTGTTCTAGCAGCTTTTATTGCCACCAATTTAGAAAGTGTGATTGGGGCAACATTGCAATCTAGATATACCTGGCTAACTAATGAAGTAGTAAATATTGTGAATACCTTAATCGGGGCAATTGCCGCTATCCTCATTGCCTTGACGTGGAAAAGTTTAATTGTCTGATAATTTACCAGATATTTGTGAGCAATTTGACAGAATCTCATATTGAACTGAATTGATAATAACAGTAAATTTGCTGGAATTTACTACATCGCCTGCTCTATAAAATACGAGTAATTAGGCGATTTTTTTTTGGAGAAATTTTAAAATTATTTATTTCATAGAATCTTTATCATTCTTGACTGTAACTTTCTGGTATTTTCTCTATCATTTAATTGAAAGTTTTATAGCTTTTTAATCTCTTCCAAGTGTTTATTTCATGGAATCTTCATCATTTTTGACTGTCAATGACCAGCCAATTACCATTTCACAAGCAGTAAAATATCTGCAAGCCTCCGGAAAAATGGGGCAGTTCATTGGCACAATTCTCCGCCAGCAAGTAATTGAGCAAGAAATAGAAACTCGCGAAGATATTGAGATTAGTCCCTCATTAGCTGAACAAACAATTATTGAGTTTCGGCTAAAAAATCAACTGAGTGACCCCAAAGCTTTTCAAGAATGGTTAAAAACTAATGGCAGCGATTACGCTACATTTCACGCCTCAGTTGCTTTTAGCTTCAAGTTAGAAAAACTAAAAGCTTTAGTTACAGAACCACAACTTCCAGAACACTTCATTGAAAGAAAGCTGTTTTTAGATCGGGTAGTACTTTCGCGCATTCTTGTTGATAATCGCGAACTGGCTGAAGAACTACAAACCCAAATTGAAGAAAGAGGTAGTTTTGAAGAATTCGCCAAAGAATATTCTCTAGCAGAAGAGCGAATTTTTAACGGCATGATGGGGCCAATTAGCCGGGGAACGCTGCCAGATATAGTCAGGGCTGCTGTGGATGCGGCAACTCCAGGACAGTTGGTAGGGCCAATAGAACTGGAAGGACGTTTTGCTGTGTTTCGAGTAGAACAATTTTTGCCGGCGTCTTTAGAAGATACTCAACTAAAACAAACACTACAAAATGAGTTGTTTGAGAAATGGCTAGGGGAGAAAATTCAAAAGCTGACGGTCAAATTAGAAGTGAGCTAAAACCTCTGGATAATCAATCTCTACAAGCAAATGTGCTAGCTTCTGTACCTTGGAATCAACCGCCGTTAAGCTGGCTTACAGATGTACAACAAACCCAATTAAAAAATCAGTTAGAAATCCGCCGCTATTGTCTTGGCGAAAAAATCTGGTCACAACAAACCGGAGGTTACCAATTCTTTATTGCTGTGGGAAAAGTCCGCTTGCGAGACGGCAGTGTTGGCAAACCTTTGGCGTCCCTAGAAGCGGGCGATTGGTTTGGCGACTTACAAAAGTTGCCTGCTGAGTGTAAAGCTGTAGCTGCTAGTAAAGAAGTAGTTGTTGTTTGTTGGGATTCGGCATTGTGGTCTGAATTTTCTACTCCACAAATTGATCAGTTTTGGGTAAGTTCAGAAGACGAGGAGAAAGAAACTTTTTCCCAATCTCCCAATCTTCCAATCCCCCAATCTGCCAATCCCCCAATCTCGCCATCCCCGACGCCGATCATCTCCAATTATCCTTTTGTTGCTAGCACGAATACGGCTGCTGCTTGTTTAACAATGATGGCGCAACAGTTGGAAAATGCTGTGCAACTGGAATGGGTGCAACGCCAACTCCGGGGACAACGCCCGAAAAATGTTGTGGAAGTAGCAGAAAAGTTAGGGTTTGTTTTGCGTCGGTTGCAAGTGAGTTGGAATGATTTGCGACAATTGTCGTTTCCTGCTTTATTGCTGTGGAATTCTGACGCACTCAGCACTCCCTCTTGGGTAGTGGTTTATGGTGTAAAAGGCTCCTGCTTAATTATCGCTAATCCCCTAAATCCCGATCGCACTTGCGAAAGTTTGCCGCAATCTGTGGTTGAAGCGTCTTGGGATGGGCAATTGTGGCAAGCCGAACTGATATCTAAGCAAGAACAATTCAACCTTGCTTGGTTCACTCCAGCGGTTTGGAAGTATCGGCGATTGTTGGCAGAAGTGTTGCTGGCGTCCTTTACGTTGCAGCTTTTGGGGCTAACGACACCGTTAATTACCCAAGTTGTGATTGATAAAGTGATGGTGCAGGAGAGTTTACCAACTCTGGATGTGATGGCGATCGCACTTTTATTAGTCGCGACGTTTGAATCTATCCTCGGCATCCTGCGGCTATTCATCTTTACCCACACAGCGCGGCGTCTGGATTTGAGTTTATCAGCCCAGTTATTTCGCCACTTAATGCGCTTACCCTTGGCTTATTTTGAGTCCCGCAGGGTGGGGGATACAGTAGCCAGAGTTCAGGAACTCGAACAAATCCGCCAGTTTCTCACCGGTACAGCCTTAACGGTGATACTCGACAGCATCTTTGCGGTGGTGTACCTAGTATTGATGTTTTACTACAGCATTCCCCTGACATTTGTGGCCTTGGCGGTACTGCCTTTATTTGCCACTTTAACAATTGTCGCGACACCAATTTTGCGCGGTTGGCTAAACGAAACATTTAACCGCAGTGCTGATAGTCAATCCTTTCTAGTGGAGACTGTGACAGGGATTCACTCAGTTAAAGCCCATGCAGCAGAACCAGTAACACGCGATCGCTGGGAAGGCTTATTTGCCCGCTTCATCCGCACAGGTTTCAAAGCCTCTACCACCTCCAACATCAGCAGCAACATTGGCGACTTTCTCACCAACTTATCTACCATGCTGATACTTTGGTTTGGAGCCAAGTTAGTCATTAAACATGACCTCACAGTTGGTCAATTAGTTGCCTTTCAAATGCTCTCAGCCAGAGTCACAGGCCCACTTCTGCGTTTAGTGCAATTATGGCAAAGTCTGCAACAAGTCTTACTTTCAGTAGACCGCATTGGTGATATTCTCAACGTTGCCCCAGAGGCTGAAGCCGGCACCGGTCTAGTTTTACCCCCCCTCAAAGGTGAAATTAGTTTTGAGCAAGTCTTTTTCCGCTACAAAGCCAACACAGAACCAGTGTTACGGGGCATCTCCTTGAACGTCGAACCAGGTCAATTTGTCGGCATCGTGGGGCGGAGTGGTTCTGGTAAAAGTACCCTGTCGAAGCTATTGCAACGCCTTTATCAAATTGAATCAGGACGCATCCTCATCGATGGTTTTGATATTAAAAGTGCAGATTTAGCATCTTTGCGGCAACAAATTGGTGTAGTTCTCCAAGAAGACTTTTTATTTAACGGTTCCATCTTGGAAAATATCACCCTCGGTAATCCTGATATTACCGCCGAGCAAGTGGTAGAAGCTGCTAGATTAGCTGTAGCTCACGATTTCATCAGTCAACTACCCTACGGTTACGAAAACAACGTCGGGGAAAGAGGCACAGCTTTATCTGGTGGACAAAGACAACGGATTGCTCTAGCGCGGTTATTTCTCTCCAACGCGCCAGTTTTAATCTTAGATGAAGCTACCAGCGCTTTGGATAGTGAAACCGAACAGCAAGTTTTACAAAATCTGCAAAAAGTCTCTACAAACCGCACAGTGTTTTTGATTGCTCACCGTTTTGCACCTCTCAAACGCGCTGATTTAATTTTGGTGTTGGAGAAGGGTGTAATTGCTGAACGTGGAACCCACGCACAGTTATTGCAGCAAAAGGGTTTGTACTGGTCACTTTATCAGCGACAGCAAGCGAATATTTAATATTAACCGCCGATAAACGCCAATAAATTATCCGTGTGCATTAGCGTTTATCTGCGGTTTTTTTCAAATCTTTGTTGGATGTACAGGGGTAATCTCATTCGCATAACGTGCAAAGTCTTTAAGATTAAAAGTAAGGATGTGGGTCAGTCCATGAGCGATTATGACTGCCACAAGCCTAGCATCATGAACATTCACACCCATTACCCCATACTTAAGTACAAGACGTTTCCATTCAGGGTAAATCTCAGGTATATCTGGCAGTATGGGGAAAAGTGTTTCTAAACGCTTTAGTTCTGCTTCAGCTTCAGCTAAACTCATTCCTAATCCGTTTCTTTCAACCGGACGGGTAGCACTGCGCCAAAACTCAACTAGATTTTGATGAGTTAGATAACAATCTTCTTTTCTTTGCCGAAGTATCCCCAGTGCATTCAACGCTTCCGTACACATTAGGTGGTTGGGCTGTGCCATTCTCAGTATAATGTTTGTATCAATAAGATACGCCACTAAATCTCCTCATCCTCATAGATACCTGCCCGACTTACGGCATAGTCAGATAAAGGAGGTATGTTTTGCTTATGTCTATAACTCCATTCATGCAGTGCTTGAAACCACTCTTCATCTGAGGCTGTTTCATAAAATGGACTTTCTGTGGTTTTTACTAACTTCTCCAACATGGCATCAAGATGAGACTTAATGGCTTCTGCTGGAAGACTTGTTATCTTCACTAGTGCTTCAGTAATTGTTTGTATTTCTTCAGGATGAGCTTCTTTAAACTCGTATAAAGCACTATTTTGACTATTAGATGTAGTCCTGTTCATAGGTACAGAAGAGTAATTGTCTCAATATCCCATTAGTAAAATAATATTATAAGTTTTGAGTAAGATGTTGACTTTTTATAGGTTGTGCTGTTATTTTGGATAGGTAGCAAAAAAAACATCTGCTGAATCTCTTAATATGTAGTCTTCTTTCCCAGATACGTCCGTAAAAACCAAAGATTGCCAATAACAAGGGAATCTTGTGTTTAACTTCACAACGGATGAGGAGGAAAAAATGGGAAACAGAAAGCAGCAGATACACAAGCTTATTTCCGCAGCGATCAATACCCGCACCTTCAATTTTACAGCCCATGCTGTGACTCAGAGTCAGCATCGCTGTCTTGTGTCCGAAGACATTTTTTATTCTGTCCTTAAGGGATCAGTATTGGAAGAACAGCAAGACTTAAATCGTGCGCCCAAATTTATAGTCTCTGGAAGAACTGAATTTGGTATGCGTTTAGAAACTGTTTGGGCATATAATGAGAGAAATGGTTGGGCTACGCTAATTTCCCTATTTAGCCCTGACACAAATCCTTGGAATAAAAGCCACATAAGAAGGAGGTAGCTGTGCTGCCTTTTGATGAATGCCCAGTTTGTGCTGGGCAAATAGTTGAACAAGAAGTTACTGAAATCATTTCAAGCGGCAAAAAAAAGGCCGCATTAAAATTATCCGCTTACGTTTGTTGTAGATGTTCTGAGAGATTTTATTCTTTGAAAAGCATCCAACATATTGAAAAAATTAGGGCTGAACTAGAAGGATAAACTCATCAAGGTGGGTATTATCTACCATGTGTTGATGGTGGTACAGAAGATTGTAGTTTACAAGTTTCAAGGCGCAAGAATAGAGCAAAGCCTACCCACCGATAAGCTGCGCGATTTACGGTGGGTACGCCAATGCCTAACTACAGCAGCTAAAATAAACCCATACCCACTGCTGTAAGCATTCCATGACCCTAGCGAAAGAATTAGCCTCTCCCCAAAATACCCCAGAAAATGTTATCTTTCCCCCAGGTGATTTATACAGTGACGAACCTCCCTTGGAAAGTGAACTGCATCTGCGACAAATAATCCTACTTTTCAAATGTCTAGAATGGTTATGGCGAGACAGAAATGATTTCTACGCGGCTGGCAACCTGACTATTTACTATAGTCCTAACCAACGCAAATCAGAATACTTCCGGGGGCCAGATTTTTTTGTGGTGCTGGACACTGAACGCAAAACCCGTAAAAGTTGGGTAGTTTGGGACGAAGATGGCAAATATCCGCATTTAATTCTGGAAATTCTTTCTGAATCAACAGCGAATACCGACAAAGATTTAAAGAAAAAGATTTATCAAGATACCTTCCGCACACCTGATTATTTTTGGTTCGACCCATATACATTAGAATTTGCTGGTTTTCACTTATTAGATGGTAAGTACGAACCTCTAGAACCAAATACCCAAGGGCATCTCTGGAGTCAGCAATTGGGTTTATATTTGGGAATATATCAAGGACTATTACGATTTTTTACCCGCGAAGGTGAGCTAGTCCCGACACCAGAAGAAACGGCAGAACAAGAAACCCAAAGAGCAGAACAAGAAACCCAAAGAGCAGAACGCTTGGCTGCAAAACTGCGGGAATTAAATATTGATCCAGATACAATTTAGCTGTTGCCGAATCGTTGCTAGAAATTTACGTAAATAAATAGTGAAGTTTGAGTAAAAAATAATATAAACCTTTAAATAAAATTACAATTAATCGATGTAGCATATTACATAACGACTGATAAAGATTTCTTTACCCACAAATATATCTTCCAAGCTCAAGCCTTTATAAATAGAGGCTTAATCAGTCATTACTGCCCAAATTTCCTTAAATCAACTAAGTAAAATAATCTATGGCCTCACCAGACCTGATAGTACAAAATGCTTCAACACCTCTTTCCGCATCTGCTGGTAGCACTTTCCAAGTGAGCTATCAACTCAAGAACCAAGGCACTGGTAGTGCGGGTACTAGCTATACTAAGTTTTATCTATCCTTGGACACCACTCTCAGCAGTGATGATTTGTACTTATTTGGTTACGATGACTTTTTCAGCAGCATTGGGGCTGGTAGTTCAATATCCAGAACAGCCCCAGTCAAAACCAATATTGCTACCGCACCAGGAACTTATTATTTACTATTTCAAGCCGATGGTGCTGGTTCTGTTGCAGAAAGCAATGAAAACAACAATGTTGTGGCTAAGGCTATCACCATTACTACCGCTCTCAGACCAGATTTGGTAGTCAGCTATATAAGTGCAGCTACTAAAATTGCCGCAGGTGCCACACTTTCATTCAACTATCAAATCAACAATCAAGGCAACGAATTCGCTGGTTCTAGCACTGCCGATTTTTATCTTTCTAATGATAATATTTATAGCAGTGATGATGTATTCCTAGGCTCTAACAACATTGCTAGCATTAACGCTGGTGGTAATAGCGGTTCTAAATCATACTCAGCTATTATTAATAGTAGCACCGCAGCAGGTAACTATTATTTATTGATTAAAGCCGATAGCGGTGCGGTGGTTGCTGAAAGTAATGAAACTAACAATATTACTGCTAAACCCATTACTATTACCAAGCCAGACCTGATAATAGAAAATGCCTCAGCACCTACTTCAGCCGTTGCTGGTAGCACTATCCAACTTAGTTATCAAATCAAGAACCAAGGAGATGCCACTGCTGCTGATAACTACACTAGGTTCTATCTTTCTAATGATGCAACTTACAGCAGTGATGATATTTCTTTAGGCTCTGACTACGTTGCCCAACTTAGTGCTAGTGGTATTCGTTCAGAGTCTTACTCGGCCACTATCGGCGCTAATGTCAATGCGGGTAACTATTACTTGCTTTATCGGGCTGATATCAATAATTATGTTTTAGAAAGCAATGAAAGTAACAATGTTTTTGCTAGGGAAATTTCTATTAGTATTCCCCAACCAGATTTGATAGTTGAAAATGCCTTAGCGCCCATTTCAGCCGTTGCTGGTAGCAACATCCAACTCGACTATCAAATTAAGAATCAAGGTAATGCTACCGCTGGTTCTAGCAACACCAATTTTTATCTTTCTAATGATAGTACTTATAGCAGTGATGACCTATTCTTAGGTTATGACAGTGTTATTAGTCTTGGGGTTGGTAGCTTTAGCTCTCAGTCATTCTCTGTCACCACCGACAGTAACACTATTGCAGGCGACTATTATCTGCTATTTCAAGCTGATGCCTCTGGGTTAGTTACAGAAAGTAATGAAATCAACAATTTTTCTGCTAGTGCAATTTCCATTACTGCTATCTAACATATCGTATTTGTGGGGTTTGGTACAGTAGATAACAGGTAACTAGAGTACAGTTAAGTCAGTGGATTAAGGCGTAAAAATTAAACCTTTTTGCGCCAGTTTTCTCCCACTACAATAAAAATGGTTGATACTCTTATTTTTTAATGCATATTTTTTCAAAAATATCAATAATAAAGTAATTTTTTTCCACTGAAAGCACGCTCCTCTATTTAAAATTACAATTTTTCTAATTTTATTTGTGATCAAAATAGCATTCTGCTACTGGATTTCATAGTATTTATTGGCAAAGGGAGATAGTTTGCGCCTTAAAACCTTTTTGGACAAAGTTTTTAACAGTTCATGCTGTCCCGCAGACATTGATACATTTGAGGATAAAATACTTATGTCTAATGATGGTATTAACGGTTATTTATCAAATAAAGGCTTAGATGTCGCTCCTATCTCTTCAGGTGATACCTTCAATATTCAGGGTGACCACAGTTTCAGTTTCAGTGGTCGTAGTAGCTCTAATTTAGCCAACGATACTGCTAAGGTTTCTAGTAGTGGGAACTATAACTCTCGCTCTGGGTATGGCTTGGTGAATGCAGCCGATGCTGTTAGTCGCGCTGCTGGTGAGGGAACTTATGGTGATGTGCCTAACATTGGGGGCAATAATTCAGGAGTAGATATGGTTAAAGCTCCTGAAGCTTGGGCACATGGATACACAGGTCAGGGAGTTGTAGTTGCGGTTATAGATACTGGGGTTGACTATAACCATGAAGACTTACGAAATAATATTTGGACTAATACCAAAGAAATCGCTGGTAATGGCATTGATGATGATGGTGACGGCTATGTTGATGACATCAACGGCTGGAACTTTGTGAGCAATAACAACAACGCCCTAGACGACAATGGTCATGGTACTCATGTTTCTGGCACGATCGCAGGGGAGAATAATGGTATTGGTATAACTGGTGTTGCATATAACGCCAAAATTATGCCTGTAAAGGTGCTGAATGAATCAGGTTCAGGCTCTTATAGTGCGATCGCTAAAGGCATTCGCTATGCTGTAGATCATGGCGCTAATGTAATTAACCTCAGCTTGGGAGGCAGTTTTTCTAACAGGACTCTCAAGTCAGCTGTGGAATATGCCAGCAGCAAAGGTACGATTGTTGTCATGGCCGCAGGTAATGATGGTGCTTCATCCCCAGGTTATCCTGCTCGCTATGCCTACAATACAGGCATTGCAGTTGGGGCCGTTGATCAAAATAATAACCTGGCTGACTTCTCTAACCGTTCTGGCTCCCAAGAAATCGCCTATGTTACAGCCCCTGGTGTCGATGTCTACTCTTCAGTGCCAAATAATCAGTATGACACTTACAGTGGCACTTCTATGGCTTCCCCCCATGTTGCTGGGGTAGTTGCGCTCATGCTCAGTGCTAACTCCAGCCTGACTGAGAGCCAAGTACGTCAGATGATTACAGGGAAGCCAGGAAGTAGCACACAAACTTTAACCTTTAGCCTGACATCTGAGCCAATTAATAAATCAGCAAAAACTACAGAACCCATAGCTGTACCGTCTGTTGTTGTCACCATTGGCGAAAATGGTTTGCCAGTGAAATTTGGTGATTATGAATTGCCAACAGTTGAGTTGGGCACCAGTTCTATCAGCAGTGAAAACCAAATTAGCAGTTTTGTAAGTTCAGCAGCCCAGCGGCAATTCCAGTATTACGACAATAGTTCCAGTAACAACAGCATTGGCAGCAATGATAATTATGATGCTGAAGAAATAGTCAAAAAACGCCAAAAATAGAATTAATAGTTAGTTGTGTTCTGAAATAATATCTAGGCATGGGGTGATAGTTCCCCTCTCCATGTCCCGATACTTTTTCGGGAGTCCTTAAATTAGCAACTTATGTCAGTTCTCGCCAAATGCCTTAGTAATATAAGATTTGTTTACAGGAATGGTGCACAACTAACGCATTTCTGTCATTGTGGGGCTGCCGATGCAATCCCAAACCCCTGTAAAACCATTATCATACGTAAGTTTTGGTTTAGTTTTTCTGAATCCCATAACAAAAACGACCAATTAACCAATTACTTTTTTCACTATTACTTAATTCACCCATTTTTAAGCAGGGCTATTTCATTCTAAATAATTGCTTGAGTGTGCTAAGACCAAAACAGGCAAATCTTTGTGCTTGAGCCATATTTTTAAAGTCATGATAACGGTAAAGATTTAGAGCTAAATTACGAGCTAGGGCAAAAATTTGAACTAATCCATTAGTACGGATTCGAGAATTATCTTCTCCTTGAGTCACATCTCGAACATAATGCACTTTGTTTTCAACATCCCAATAGCTGCGAATTTTTTGTGCAAAAACATCAGCCGTAACCGTGAATGAAGCAATATAATAACGAGTTTCAGTTTCAACTTCAATGAAATTTTGCTTGATAATTTGACGTTCAGACTCTACTCGAATTACTGTCTCTAGTCCTGGCCAATCACTTTGACCTTGATACTTGCAGATACTAACAGTACGTTTTTCGATTCGACCATGACCTTTATTAATTTGTAAGTCCGTCTGGTCTGGTTGAAAATTTGCTTCCACATCTTTAAGTAACCCAGATTGATTACCTTTCAATGCACCGATGTGATTATCGTGGTGATTCTTCGTCGGTAGATAGTCATTTTATATTGGTTAATCCTGCTAGGATTTCTAGTTGTCCCAGTGGGAAGGAATGGAAATTAGAAGAAAAGGGTATTTTAGAATTTAGTGATCCTTTTTTGCAGCTTCCATTGAAATTAGAAGCGACTTTAGAAGAATTACCGGATTTTGAGGGAGATGAGGAAGGTTATAAGTTAGAAGTCCAAAAGTTGTCTAAACAGTTGGATGATTTGAGGTTTCAGTTAAAGCAGTCTCAGGAAGAACAAGAAAAGTTGGAGTTGCAAATAAGAAAAATTCCGGTTTTGAGAGATTTTGTTTATTTGCAAATTGATTTAATTAAGGTGCGCTTAGAGTCTTTGGAGAATCGGAATATTCGCTAATCTAATATTTTCTATTTATATTTATAGGACTTATTGCATTGACAAATAATGCTAAATATGTGAGTGGGTTTTCTTCATTGAAAATCTTAATCTGTGCGTTAGGGAACGCACCCTACAATAGATGTTTATTGTGACACGCAGCTTTAGTCCTATTCATATCTGGTGCCAGAGGATTACAGGGATTTTCAGGTAAATAGACCACAGGGTAGGGGCAGGCAAGATGCCTGCTCTACAAAGATTAAAAATTAGAAAATCTATCTGACAGAGAATGCCTCGCTAAAGCGGCGAGTAATTGGCTCAACAATGAAGGTCAAAATTGACTTTTTGCGAGTGACGATTTCTCCATTTGCCGCCATACCTGGGGTAAATGCTACTTCTTGACCCCGAACGTTGATTGAGTGTTTGCTCAACTTAATTCTCGTGGGGAAAACTAAGCCTAATTCTTTATCAACAATTGCATTTGGGCTGACTTGTACAACTTCGCCCTCGATGACGCCAAATTCTTGGAAGGGGAAAGTGGCCATTTTCACTTTTGCTTTCATCTTCTGACGAATAAAGCCAATATCGCGGTTCAGGACTTTCACCTCTAACTGCATTTCTTCGCCTTCGGGTAAGATTGACAGCAATTCTTCACCAGATTGTACTGGCCCGTTAGTGGCTTTGATTCTGTAAATCGTACCTGCAACGGGAGCCTCGATACTTTCTAAGGCTTTCTGCTTTCTTGCTTGCTCCAGTTGACCGGCGATGGTGGTGAGGTCTTCTTTGCGTTTGTTGATTTGGGTCAAAATTTCACTTTGGCGTTCTGATGCCAACCGTAGCCCTTGATTACGCGCAGCTTTATAAGCTTGTTCGGCTTGGCGAATTTCTTGGAATTGGGCGGCGATATCTTTTTCTAAAGATGCAACTTTGTCTTGAGCTTCTGTTAACCGATTTTGGGCGTTGGTAACTTCGTCTTTTGCTCTGGTGATTTCTGTTTTGGCACGAGTTAATCTTTCTTGGGACTCCAGGTAATCAATTCGCGGTACAGCGCCAGGAATAACTAGAGTGCGTAAGCCTTCTTCTCTTTTTTGAGCGATCGCTAAATTACTCTCAATTCTAACGCTGATGCTTTGGGCGTTACTCAGGTTTTCTTGAGCGTTGGTAACGCTGGTTTTGGCGTTAACTAAGTTATCTTGCAGGCGAGTGGCGCGGACTTTGGCTTGATTGATTAGTGATAATTGACGGTTTGCTTCTGCTGCTGCTGCTGCTTGACGCGCTTGATAGTCTAGCAACCGGGCGTTTAACAGTTCATCTTGCAGTTTTGTCCCGGCATTTTTGCCCCCGATGCGTTCTGCATCCAAACGTTGCAAGTCGTCTTGAATCAATTTGCTAGATTTGGCAAAGCGGGCGACATCGGTTTGTTGTAAATCTGGATCTCGCTGAATCAGCACTTGTCCTTTAGTAACGCGATCGCCTTCTTTCACCTTCACGGCCAAAATTGTCCCTCCACCCAAGGCTGTGACCGGTCTTACCTGTGTGGAAGCGATTAATTCCCCTGGTGCTGTGGCGACTTCGTCAATTTCTGAGAAATGTGCCCAGGCGATCGCTCCAAATACTACAACGCTAATCGTTCCCGCTAATAATCTGAAGTAGAGCGGTGGTAATTCCTGAACCGCCTTTCCTAATTCATAGGATAGTTGTTCCTCTGGTTTAGCGAATCTCTCTTTGGTCTGACGTGCTTGTGCAGCATTTGCCGCTAGGGAATATTTCATAGATTTGGTAATAGGTAATAGGTAATAGGTAATTGGTAATCGGTATTTTTTCATCACCAATTACCAATCACCCATAACCCAATTCAATCTGCTAGATAGCGGCGGACAAAATTTTCTAATGTCTCCAATCGAAAGTTAAAAATCCTTTCTAAATTGGTAATTTCCTCTTTTGTACAGAAAAATTCATTAGCTAACAAAGTGCGAAAGGTTCCCAAACCTTCCTTTGCTTGGGGATTAAATAAACCCAGGGCACCGCGTAATCCATCAATAGCAAAAAGTGGTGAGTTAATTACTACAGGGTCTTTGTGGAATATGCGGCTAAAAATTCGGGGAATATCCTCTCGCAATAAAACATCTGGCCCTCCCACTGGAAAAATCTGGTTACGAGCGCCTTCAGTTGTTATAGAATTCACTACTAACAAAGCTAAATCATCAGTACTGACAATTGAGGTACGGTTTTTGGGGTCACCGATGAGTAGATACAAACCCGTTTCGCGAAACCGTTCTGCCAGTGGTAGCAAGTTTGATGCTAATCCAGCCGGGCGGAAAATTGTGTAATTTAAGCCACTGGCTTGCAGATATCGTTCTACTGCCCGTTTGGCTTTGAACACAGGAGCATCTTCATATCCTCGGTCGGCACCCAGTACGGAAATGAAGACAAAGTGTTCGACTGCATTGGCTTTTGCTTGGTCAATGAGTTCAATATTAGCGCGATAATCTAGAGATAGAGCATCGCTATCAGAACCGTGGGCGCTGATCATGTATTTAACGCCCTGACAAGCTTTCTGGATATCTTTTTCTCGCTGCAAATCACCGATGAAGATATCAGCACCCCGGTGTTCTAACTCGCTGTAACGCGATGTAAGCCGGACAAATGCTCGCACAGACTTTTCCTGTTGGCGCAAAAGTCGCACAACTCTGCGACCAATATCTCCTGTTGCTCCAGTGACTAGATACATAGCTTTTGGATTTGAGTATGGGGCAGGGGGTATAGGATATTGGACAGTGAGCATTAATCATTGTTCTGATCATCTGCCTCATCTATCCTTCCCTAGTTCAGTTTAATCACTATTTTCCCCGCAGAAAATTCCCAAAATCACAGTCATCCCATTTTGTCTACAATGAAAACGTTGCGGTTAAACAAATCTGATGCACATCCCAGAAATAAATCCAAAGACAGCGATACCTGTATTCAGCCTCTACGCAACTGATTTTTATGCTTGGACACAGGAACAAGTATCCTTACTCCGCAACCATCAATGGAGTGAAATTGACTTGCAAAATTTGATTGAGGAAATTGAATCTTTGGGAAAACAGCAACGCCAAGAACTGCGAAATCGTTTTCCTTCTTTTGATTGGACATTTGCTGAAATGGGAGTTTCAATCACAACGTCGCAGTCGTAGTTGGTTAGCAACCCTTCGCATTCAACGCCTAGATACGGCTGAACTGCTTGAGGAAAATCCCAGCCTTAAATCTTATCTTGAGGAGGTACTTGGTAAAGCTTACCTGAGAGGTGTGGAGTTAGCTATTAGAGAAACAGACTTGCCTAGTCGCACTTTTCCCTCTGATTGTCCTTATAGTTTAACGGAGATATTGTGCGATCGCTTTTATCCTGGTGACAAGAGCGAATTATTGAGCGAGTTGGAATCGTGAACCGCACTATAGGCAAATATGGTCTACGGAAATAACCCTAAACGAATCCATAGTTGTCGGGCGATTACTTGCGACTGACTGTTTATCACCAGCAATGGCACGATAAGATTTTTCACCACTGGCATTTGATATAGGCAAGATAGCTACTGTAGTCATAATGCTTACCTAGGGTGTTTCCTGTTGATTAATTATAGGCTTTTGCATGGTGGCGATCGCTTCATGAAGCGATCGCATTCCTTGCACTCCTGACTCACCTAAAACTCGACAATCACTGGTGTATGGTCGCTGGGTTGGGTCAATTTGCGCGGTTCAACATCAATAATGCAACTTTGAGCCTTTTCATATAAAGCGGGTGTCAGGTAGTGATGGTCAATCCGCCAGCCTAAATTGCGCTTGAAGGCACCGGTGCGATAGTCCCACCAGCTATAATGTCCGCCTTCTGTGGTGAATTTGCGAAAGGCATCGGCAAATCCTAAAGCGAGTATATCTTGTAAGGCTTGGCGTTCTATCTCCGAAGCCATGATGTGATTTTCAGTTTTAACTTTGTCGTGAATATCTTTAGCTTCTAGGGCAATGTTAAAGTCGCCACAGACGCAGATGGCTGGTTGGGACACCAGAAGTGTACGCAAATATTCTCGCAATACTGTTAACCAACTGAGTTTGTAAACGTATTTCTCGCTACCGACGGCTGAACCGTTGGGAACATAGAGATTGACAATCCGAATTCCGCCAATAATCCCAGTAATTACCCGCTTTTGCTCATCCCATTCTGGTGATATGTCTGGCAAGATTGCTTTGAAACCCGTAGTTACGTCTAGAAGCGGTTGGCGGCTAATGAGAGCAACGCCGTTGTAAGCCTTCTGTCCCGAAATATAAAGGTGATAGCCTAATTGTTCAAAAGGTGATCGCGGAAAATCAGCATCCACCACCTTGGTTTCTTGCAAGCAGAGGACATCTACAGGATTGGGTCCCAACCAATCAATAACCTGTTCTAAGCGGGTGCGAACCGAGTTGACGTTCCAAGTAGCGATTTTCATTAGTTAGTTATGGGTGTGTCGATAAGTGAAGAATTATAAATCATGTGAACTTTTCCTGATTAATTAATATTAATAATTTATATTTTCATTTAGCAATTTCCCCTAACATAGGTGCTGAGTAATTGATCCCATCACATAATTTAGTATTTTCAGCTACAAATTTAGCAATTTTGTAGGTTTGGCTACAATAAATTCTAATTGCTTATGATCCCCAAGATAGATGAAAAGAGTAAACAATAGGTAGTAGCTTTAGATTGTGGTTGTTTATCGGCTGTTGCTGATGCTCTAACAATATATTTGGTGCTGATTGGGGGCTACAGTTAACCGAAATTGTGTTTGAGTAAGTCAGTGAAGTTAATTTAAATTTCCCAGGAGTAAGCACAAATGCTCTATCCTCCTAAAATGAGGTTAGTCATAATATCTCTGAAAAAGGATCTATTAAGAAATTCTTAAAGATCCTAGAGCATGAAATGGTGGCATTGATATCGCCAAGATTCGGTTTTAATCAACAAACTTTTTTTGCTTGTCTTAAACAATAATTTTTTTAAAAGGAGGACATTGGTTATGAGTATGAGAGCCAACACTTGCCCATGCTGCGGTGGTTCTGTTCTGCGTCATGTCCGTCATGGTGAACTGTATTGGTTTTGTGTGTCGTGCCGACAAGAAGTACCACTATTCACTATAAATCGTGCGTCGAATATCGAAACCCGAAATCTGGGAAAAATTCCTCAGCCTGTGGTGAAATCTTTGTAATCAAAAATTGAGCCTGAGAGAAATTCTCGGTACAACGTTGTTATGGACTTAAGAAGAGACTCTACCTGATAAAATCGGGTGTAGCTAATTCATCGGTTAAAAGCTTTGTTAGCAGCGTTACTTTACGGCCAAGAAGATTTACGCCTAGAGGAAGTCGCTGACCCTACCCCGGCGGCTGGCGAAGTGGTGATCCAAGTGGGGGCAGCCACTACTTGCGGTACAGATTTGAAAGTTTGGCGTCGTGGTGGTCATGCGAAGATGCTGAAACCACCAACGCTGTTTGGTCATGAAGCAGCGGGACGAATTGTGGCTTTGGGTGCTGGTGTCAGGAGTTGGCAATTAGGCGATCGCATCGTTGCAAATAACTCTGCACCATGCATGGAATGCTTTTTTTGTCAACGTCAAGAATATTCCCTCTGTCCGAATTTGACCTGGAATAATGGCACTTTTGCCGAATATCTGAAGATTCCCGCGCCGATAGTCCAGCAGAATATGTTGCCGATTCCCGATGATTTGCCTTGGGAATTAGCAGCGATGACCGAACCTTTAGCTTGTGTGTTGCATGGCATCGGGCGTTCTCATGTCAAAGCTAAAGATCGCGTTGTCGTCTTGGGAGATGGGGCAATTGGACTAATGTTTGTGGCGGCTTTGGCTGATCAAACCGAGGTGTTGCTGTGGGGAGGAAGTGACCACAGGTTAGAAATTGGTAAGAAACTCGGTGCGGCGCAAACTTTTAATTATCATCAAAATCCCGATATTGCCGCTGTGGTGAAAGAATTAACCGCAGGATGGGGTGCAGATGTGGTGATTGAGGCAACTGGTGTCCCTAGTGTTTGGGAAATGGCGATCGCCTGTGCCCGTCCTGGTGCAACTGTAAACTTATTTGGCGGCTGTCCACGGGATACGACAATTACCGTGAATACAGAACAACTACACTACAGCGAACTCACCCTCAAAGGCGTATTTCACAACACACCAGAGTACGTGCGGGCAGCGCTGTCATTGATAGCTAGCGGTAGAATTCCCTTTGAGTTACTGATCAGCGAACACCGCCCATTGCAGGATTTAGCACAGGTGTTTAATGACATGAAGGCGCGTAAAGTAATTAAAGTAGCGCTAACACCCTGTTAACTCTCTCCTCCAAATGTCTACCGTGTACACACAAATTATCCGATTACCCAAAATTCCGCCAAAACCTCACCCTGGTTTTGCTATGCAAAACCTGTCCCTCTCCAACGCATAGAGAGGGATGTCCGTCAGGACAGGGTGAGGTTTTGCTTACTCTGTTCGATAAAGCATCAATTGCATTAAGAGAGACTTGTGTGTACACCTGCCTCCAAATGTAGAGACGTTGCCTGCAACGTCTCTACTATTACAGATTTTTTTCTGGCGAAGTTTAATGCAAGTGAAAAAACGGGGCAGACTATGATTACCGCGTTTTAATTAGCGCCCAATGGGGAATTGCCATGTCAGTCTTGAATCGAAAAATGCTCAAAAAATCTCTACATAAGTTTTTGATTTTGCCTTGTTCTCTAGTCCCCTGGCTGTCGGTGGGAATGCTGTTTGATTCACCAGTTAAGGCTTTACCAGGGCAAAGTACAGAAGAAGTAACTACGTGGATTCAAGCACATCCGACCCTTCGCCCCAACAGTGGTGAGAAATTATTTGTGCAAAAGAGTGATACAGCTGCCCAGCGATTCACCTTTCAAGCGTCGGTATTACCTCCCGGTAGGGTGCAGTTTACCAAAAACCGCAGCCAAATTCGCACTGAACGCATGACTATGTATGACGGTATTAATGGGATTACCTTCCAGCGCTTCCAGGAGTCTTTGCGGGTAATTTATGGCTTGGATATTTATCAAGACTATAGTCGCGCCCAGGTAATTTACCAATATCCTAACCAAAGTGCGATTAATTCGGCGCGTCTGGCTAAAACTCCGCTGCGGGAAGCTTTACGGGGAGAATTGCGAGTTGGCGATCGCTTTGCCTATTGGGTAGAAGTGCCCCAACCCAAGACAGGTAAAGCGATAACAGGTCAAATGACAGTTTTGCTAAAAGCTGATTTAGATAAGTTAGAAGCGGAACTGCGAAACCGTTAACCCGATGAAGGCTGAAGGCTGAAAAGATGTAAATTTCATCCTTCACACTTCATTGATCAGCTTCCCTCCAGCAGGTAGGGTTTGCCATGTTCCCGAAAAGATACTTTCTGAAGCTAGAGAAATTCGCTGCAAATCTTCTTTCAGCAGTGGCGGCCAATCAATGCCTGCTTTGCGCCCTGCGGCAAACATCTGTTGAGCCTTAACACCTAACTGATAGAGGGCAAATGCCAGTTCTCTATCTAGGCTAGAGGCTTCTTTCAGCGCTTCAAACACAACTTTCAACGCTAACAAAATCGAGGTAATCTGACCTGGAACCGGGGATTTTCCCTGTCTCAGACGGTTTAACAGGGCATCTGGGTTTTCCTCGGTTACTGTCTGGTCTATGAGGAGTTTGCGGGCTGTTTCGTAATTCATGCATCCAGCTTACCGCAGTTTCTGGTTACGTAGTTATACTTAATATTTTCGGGAGAATCGGGATCTGGTTCCGATTACTCCATATATTCCCCGTTTTTTCTATCCCTAATAGTTTGAGTTGCGGGTGATTCGTCAGCGGCACAATGCTGAAGGTAGATCAGAATTATTTGGCGATTCAAAACTGAAAATGTCAAAGTTATCCACCTTAGCCATAATGGTGACCCACGAGATACCGAGGGCGCGGCGTTGAAAGGCTCAATGCTTTGCTACAGGCTAGAAGCCAGTTGAATACAGCAGTCGAATTGGTAAAGGTTCTAGCTAGTTCTAATTAATGCTAGTTAATGCTAACTAGAACGTTTCTACTAATTAAAGCGCTTTTCTTTTGGCAGGAAAGCTAAACACCTATCAACAGATCTGCCGCTTATTCAAGTACCTATAAAGTTAGCAATATGGCGATCTGAACGGCGACCTGGCAAAAAGGTGGAATCCACAGGACTGAAGCTGTATCCAGTCTTTGAGGGAGTGACAACACAAAAGTAAGCAATATCTACTTCCCCTAGAGAAACTATGTAGTTACCATTAGCATCTGTGGTAGTAGAGTTACTTTCATCTGGATTACTTAAAGTTACTGTCACACCAGGAAGAGCTACTCCAGCACTATTAGTAACTGTACCTTTAGCTGTGCAGAAGCGTGACTCTATAACTTGGGCAGAAACTGAAGTTGCACCTAATAATAGGGAGGAGATGAGACAAAATGGTGTAAGAAGCTTGATACTTAAGCTTGGTTTTGAAGTTTGATTTAAAACACAATTCTCTCTTTTCATTTTACTGGAAGAGTATACTTAATTACCCTGACATTATATTGAGTTTTTACTAAAAGAACAATATCATCCACGGAAATTACATATAGATTTAAAATGGAGTTTATTTATGCCTGATTTTTTCTTACTCTAGATAGATTCACAATTTACACAATTTTTGTTTTCTGTGGATTGTCCTTTTTTTGCCTTCTGATTGTTGTTATTGGCGTCACTGTGCCAATTTGGGAAAACTGGACGCTAATAGTTTCGTAATTCATGCATCCAGCTTACCGCAGTTTCTGGTTACGTAGTTATACTTAATTTGACCGGGAGAATCAGAATCTGGTTCCGATTACTCCATATATTCCACATTTTTTCAATCCCTAATAGGGATTTAGATTGAATTACGAACAAAAAGATCCCCGACTTCTTCAAGAAGTCGGGGATCTGAGCCTCTCTCTGGAAAGCAAATCAAATAGGATTGCTATACTTACTGAATTTTGAGTTTCAATCCCTAATAGGGATTTAGATGAATTGCAACTGATGCAAGGTCAGCCAGTAGCGATACTTCCCGCTGAGTTTCAATCCCTAATAGGGATTTAGATGAATTGCAACAAATTGGTCAAAGGTGCTTTCGGGGATTAAGTCGTTTCAATCCCTAATAGGGATTTAGATGAATTGCAACCTTCTTGCGAAATGTTACGAGTTACCCGCTTCCGATGTTTCAATCCCTAATAGGGATTTAGATGAATTGCAACCACACAATCCTTTTTATATCCTGGGTTTCGTCTAGTTTCAATCCCTAATAGGGATTTAGATGAATTGCAACCTTGAAAAGAACTTTTAGCACTATCAAAAAATCAGTTGCGTTTCAATCCCTAATAGGGATTTAGATGAATTGCAACGGGTTTGCAGATGGCGATCGCGCTTCTATGGAAAGGTTTCAATCCCTAATAGGGATTTAGATGAATTGCAACTCGCACATTTGTAAATCAACCTCCACGGGTACGTCATAGTTTCAATCCCTAATAGGGATTTAGATGAATTGCAACCTGTGTCTGCTGCCTTGGCTCCACTGGCAAGTTTCAATCCCTAATAGGGATTTAGATGAATTGCAACACTTTCTGCTTCGTCCAGTGATCTAGCAATTTCATACGCGTTTCAATCCCTAATAGGGATTTAGATGAATTGCAACCCTTCTCCTTCTGTAATGTCTAGGTCTGCTAGAGTAAGAGGTTTCAATCCCTAATAGGGATTTAGATGAATTGCAACTTCCCCCAGGCGCTGTAGTCGCGTTTAACTGCAAGGTTTCAATCCCTAATAGGGATTTAGATGAATTGCAACCAGTTTTTACTAGCTGGGCTGAAAATAATTCTGAGTTTCAATCCCTAATAGGGATTTAGATGAATTGCAACGATTGCATCAAAAATAATCTTGCTACTTTAAATGAAGAGTTTCAATCCCTAATAGGGATTTAGATGAATTGCAACCCATTGGGATGTCTCCTTAGTTGTTATTTATTCAGGTTTCAATCCCTAATAGGGATTTAGATGAATTGCAACTAAATCATTTTCATAGGCTGGAAGAGTAGAGTTTAAGTTTCAATCCCTAATAGGGATTTAGATGAATTGCAACGGCTCACCTAACTTGCTAGGGTTGTTCTTAGCCACGTTTCAATCCCTAATAGGGATTTAGATGAATTGCAACATATCTGCTTTCTTGTTGGCATAGAACAAGTCTGTGGTTTCAATCCCTAATAGGGATTTAGATGAATTGCAACAAGTTAGGGTTGTCATTGAAGAATACTGCAAAGTTTCAATCCCTAATAGGGATTTAGATGAATTGCAACGCGATGCCCAAATCCGTTGTATCTCTCCAATTGCCACGTTTCAATCCCTAATAGGGATTTAGATGAATTGCAACAAAGAACAATGCAGTCTGCCGCATCGCTAGGCGCGTTGCGTTTCAATCCCTAATAGGGATTTAGATGAATTGCAACAATCTTATAATCGAAGCAGATCCTGGGAATCCTAAGTTTCAATCCCTAATAGGGATTTAGATGAATTGCAACGATAAAATCCCGTTGTTTGTCACTTACGCCTAGAGTTTCAATCCCTAATAGGGATTTAGATGAATTGCAACCGGTTTAAGCGGTTATCAATAGCACTGTTACCATTGTTTCAATCCCTAATAGGGATTTAGATGAATTGCAACTCGTCTTCATCAGTCTCATAATTGATGCTGATTGGTTTCAATCCCTAATAGGGATTTAGATGAATTGCAACTGGTTTGGTTGGCGGGAAGCTTTATTGAGATACAGTTTCAATCCCTAATAGGGATTTAGATGAATTGCAACCAGGCATATTGTTAACTAAATGGCTAATTACATCAGTTTCAATCCCTAATAGGGATTTAGATGAATTGCAACTCCAGTCTCCATGCTTGGCTTTGCTGGATTTTTCGTTTCAATCCCTAATAGGGATTTAGATGAATTGCAACAAGCTAAATTAAAGAAAGCTGGTTTCTCGGTTACCGTTTCAATCCCTAATAGGGATTTAGATGAATTGCAACCGCTGGGGTCTGGAAGCCTTACCATATTTAGTTTTCAAGGTGCAGTTGCGCGGATCGATCATCAATATACCATTCCAGCCATCGATTTGAAAAGAGGGAGTAAAATAAAAACGCTGAAACCCTTGTGATGTAAGCTTTTCAGAGTTTGCGCGGATCGATCTTAAGTGAAAAAGGCTGGAAAACCTTGCTGGGGTTGGGATACAAGCATTTTTTTTCGCCATCAAATTTCTACACCCACCCATCCGCGCAAAAAACGTCCGAAACCCTAGCTAGAAGGGGACTCTGCAAAAAAGATAGTTTCGTCCCGTGGTTGTTCGCCGCCAATGCGTTCGATTTTTCCCTGACAACAGGCGCAGAGAAAGTAAAAGCGAACGCTGTCAGTATCCGGTTTAATTAGTTTAGCTAAACGCGATCGCATTTTCGCATATTGGGTAGGCGTCAAATCGCACTCAAACACAGAATACTGCATCCACTGTCCATAAGACTTGAGAACCGAATGAATCTTAGTCCGGCGCTTATCTTCAGAAATATCGTAACTCACAACAATATACATATATATATAGATGGTTTGTGGAACAGATAAAACCTCACCCTGGTTTTGCTATCGCAAAACCTGTCCCTCTCCTTGTGAAGGAGAGGGATGTCTGTTGGGACAGGGCGGCAAAACCCCCTCCTATCCTGGGCGTTCACGAATTATTCTCGGAGAGGGATGTCCGTTAGGACAGGGTGGCAAAACCTGTCCCTCTCTATGCGTTGGAGAGGGATGTCCGTTAGGACAGGGTGAGGTTTTTCGCTAAACCGAAAGACGACGAATTACTTCAAAACCAAAGGCGGATATTTATCAACTTCACCCATGAGATATTTACCCAAAAACCTCGCCTGAATTTCAAAAGCTTCTTGGTAAGTGCATTTCGTTCCCATAACCGGATGCTTGAAACTCGACTGCTTCTTTTGCTGGTAAGCCGTGAGAAAAATCCGCAGTCCTTCCTTGGTTAAATTCACAGCACCGCTCAGGGGTTCAGTGATAAAATGATCTGGAATTAGCGATCGCTTATTGATCAGCGACAACACCATCCCATCCACCACCAACGGGCGAAACTCTTCCATCACATCCAACGCTAAAGAAGGTCTACCATATCTCTCAACGTGCAAGTATCCGAGATATGGGTCAAAACCCACAATATTTACAGCACTTTGGACATCGTGACGCAGCAAAGAATAGCCAAAACTCAATAAAGCGTTAACAGGGTCAGTCGGTGGACGGCGGTTTCTCGTGGAAAATTCAAACTCTGAAGTCTTTATCAACTTGTCAAAGCAACCAAAATAAGCTGCACTCCCCGCCCCTTCTAGCCCTCGGAGCGAATTTATTTTGTTAGTCTGGTTAATGGGTGCGATCGCATTTTCCAACCGAGTAATCTGAGAACTCAAGTTAAGATGAGCATATTCTCGTTGGGCGCGAAGTAAAACCTGGCGGTAATTTTTCAACTTTCCCCGCACAAAACCCCTAACTAAATGTATCGCTTGGGGTGATTCTCCCGCCGCTTCCCATTGTGCCTTACGAATGAAAAGATTTTTTGTCACTTCCGGTTCTAAACGCCCTAAATATTTGCCATTTTCTGTCAGAAAAGTTAAACAAATCTGGTTTTTTAAGAGTTCCGTAATTACCGCCGGTGAAACAGTCGCCCGACCTAAAACGACAATACCGTTAATTTTAATTAAAGGTACATCCAAAATAGTTTTTTTCTCAGCCTTCACCGTCAGACGTTCATCAACCTTGCCGATAAATGCGTCGTTTTCGATCACGTAAACTGTACTCATGATTTCACCCCTTAATTAGCTTCTTGGTAGTGCTGGATTTTTTCAACTGCTTTGGGCAGACAATGAGATTTAAGGCTGCATCCTTGACAACGCCTGCTGTAAAAAGGTTTTGGCATGATTCCAGTGGTTAAAAGGCTAGTGACAGATTCAATTGTGGCGATCGCGCTTTGCCGCAACTCCGCCGAAATCTCCACTAATTGACGTTGATGAGATTGGGCATAATAGATATAACCAGTAGTAACAGTTTTTCCCGTCATCTCTTCCAAACATAAAGCTTGGGCGCAAACTTGCAACTCATCATTATCCCATTCACCCTTATGTCCCCGCTTATATTCCACAGGGTAAAATTCACCAGATTCCACCTCAATCAAATCTGATTTACCAATAAGTTTGTATTCTTCAGACTTCAGCCAAATTGCCCGAACTTGCCAAACATCATCCCGATTTCCCTCACCCACCGTATGAACTCGTTCATGTAAACTTGTCCCTTCAATTGTGTATTGATTATCGCTAAACTCACCCGCACAAATCATCCGCCAACAGCGATGCGGACAATAGGCATATTGATTCAATGCCGCAATAGGAATGTATTCGATATCATTCATAAATGCTAATTAATTGTGAATTATTGCTAATTTATCGACAAAAATCCCGCCAACCCAAGTTCGCACAACGGGGGAAAAATACGCTCTTCGACTGGCTTCCCTTTTAAACGTGAGTTCGATGAACCTCTCCCTGACTTTAACTAAAGTTCAAGTCTGTCCCTCTCCGACTCGGAGAGGGACGGTTTTGCGTAGCAAAACCAGGGAGAGGTCTTTTGATTCAGCTCATTTGGTGAACACCACATGAGTCTTTAAGGCGAGCTTTATTCTCTTAGTCCACGAAGGTGGACTTTGTTTGTGTAGACGCGAATTCGATTCGCCCGGTATTTAATTAATGCTTTGTTCGTGTAGACGCGAATTCGATTCGCCCGGTATTTAATCGATTTGTTTGTGTAGATGCGAATTCGATTCGCCCGGTATTTAATTAATGCAAATTCATTCGCCCGATATTCTAATAATTCAACCGCCGCACCATCCCCATGCCCATCGTTGTTTTCCGCCCAATTCCCGCATACAAAGCAAAATCAGCCAAAGCATTTATTTGCTTAATTTGAATTGGTTCAACCTCCCCTAAAAGCCGATAATGAACTTCACCCACAACCCCAATAAACTTACTGCGAGAATCAGCTATAACTTCTGTATGAATATTGATAAAAGAGGGAAAAACTGACTCAATAGCAATCTGAGTAAATTCGCTATTGCTATATTTATTCCATCGAGAAAGTAGAGAATTAAACACACATTCTCTAGTCGGGAGAGTAGTATCAAATTTTCCTTGACGGAAAGCAGCAGGTGTAGAAAAAGTAAAGTTAATACTGCGCTCAGTTTCGCTAGCTTGCTCATACAATTGAGCATAGGAGACAGCATTTGCCCATGGTTGAGTAGATTGGGGTGTGCCTTGAATACTGGTAATAAATAAATTAGCCGGGCCCAGATGCCAAGGTTGCTGGGGGTTGAGATTTAGCCACAGTTGGGTAAGTTGGCTAAAGAGAGTGTCATCTAATAAAGAAATCCGCCACCAACAAGGCGTTCCCCCATCGATGGGTTGTTGGTGTGAGAATTGCAATTGAGAACGCCCTCTATCGCCCAGAAGCCCTACCCTAGGCGGGTTTGTCTTGATAGTTTGCAGGGGGGAGAGGGTGAAGGCTTTATCTGCGGTAGAATCGTGTAAGCGATCGCCTAATGTTTTATCTACAGAACTGACAAGAGTTAAAAACAAGGCATGCAGATGTCTACCAGTAAGAAAGTGTGGTGGAATCAGCGACTGAGGAAGCAGATTTAAAACTAAGCTATGAGGCATACTTTTTCTTCTTATTTGTAGACTGAGAGCTTCTTGACTCCAGTGTAAACTTCGGAATTTCCTGAAGTTCCGCCTCACTTAAATTATACTGCTCACAAACCAGACTTAAGCGATTTCCCGGAGTTTTCACCGCATTCACAGAATGAGTCAAATCACCCTGAAAGTAAAGCAGGGTATTAGTTAGCGGTTTAACTTGTCCAAGTTGGCGTTTGTGCGACTTTAGCACCAATTCTCCCCCCTCCATATCCCCCGGAACCCTTACATAAAGCACACTCACAACAGCAGGCGGTTCAATTGTTTTGCAATAAGAACGCAAAGAGCGATCAATGTGCGGATCAACACGAGAGCCTTCCTTCAGCAGCAAAGGATTAAGGTAAAAAGCATTACAATTCGGCTGGAGAGCCAAATCTAGATAAGGCTTAAAAAAGGGAAACTTTTGTTCAACTTCTGCTAAACCATCACGCTGAAACACCACAGAAAACCCCTTAGTATTCACAAAATCGCGGTTGAGATTATTAATAGAAAAGTAAGGTGAAGCATGGATTTCTCCCCACAAATCATTCAGGTAACTATTGGGGAAAGCATTAATTTGTTGTTGATAGTTTTTCACGATAGCTGTGAGTATTTATTCCAAATTTCCCGTAGGACAGGCGTCTCGCCTGTCCAAGATGTAGGTTGGGTTGAGGGACGTATCCCTAACGGGAGCCGGAGGCATAACCCAACATTACAATTTCCCATGAAAAAGCATTGATTTAGGCTTTAGAAATTCATTAACTCCCAAAACGATATTCCATCCGCACCGGAATTTTTAACTCTTTACTACCATCAAATTGGTAATATTGTCCCCGCATTTGCACATTTTGAATCAAACTAACAGGAGGCATATTCACCACATCATAGCTAATCACTTGATTACTGAACATCACATCCAAAGGATTTAAAGGATGTGTGCAGGTAAATAAGCCTTCATGAATTTTAGGTTTAGGTAATGCTTCAACCATTAACTCAGCCTTACTCATCCATTTACCCAAGCGAATCCATTTTGGCAATTTGAGTTGCTTTTGAGCAATAAGAAAAAACTCAAATTTACTTTCCGGTGCAATTTCTTTTGCCCTGCCAAAACTAGGGATATTTTTCTGCGTCTTCTCCATTTCAACATGGTAGTTATTGTTAGCATACTTCCAAGTATTGAGAACCGCAGAATGGCTAATTGCCCGCGCTGGAGTCAGGTAAATTCCCTGTTCATTTAACGGCGTTAAATGCTGCTCATATTTTGGCACTTGCTCCGAGCAAAAATAGCGATAGGCATCTTCTTCAACAACAGTAGTTGAGTAAATTTTGCTATCAACTAAACCCAGTGCATAACAAAGCGCATAATTATGAATTATCGGCTCTGTTTCATATAAGCGCCCGATTTCACGAGTGGCAAAATAGAGACTATCGTGCAGTTCTAATTGACAGCGATAGATAATAGCCATCTCATTCACTCCGTTGCAACAGTGCTTTTTTTATTACTTTTAGTATCTTTCTTTGAGTCTTTTTTACCAGACTTAAGAACCCATGTTTGAGCATAAACAGATGACTCAGCATTGGCTTGAGTTAACAGTTCTTGTAATCTAGTTTCATCACTCGTGATAGATTTAACTTCACTCAAAAGCTGTGTGAATGATGATCCAACAAAATCAGTATGAGAAATGCACTCTTGAGACATAAGTGCATTAATTGCTTGTGTACCAGCCTCTAAAACCTCATCTTCATTCAGAGGATCAGGAGCATTTATTTGTTTTTTCTCATCCATTAAGTCATATATTTTTTGTGTCCAAAGCAAGTTACTCGTAATCTCACCATCAGCGAAAATAACCCCAATTAACTCATTACGAACTCTACCAGTACGGGTGGTTTGCGCTCCATAATGACGGGTTCTCAAAATATTATTGAAAACATAGAGAAATCCAGCTTCAGTTGGATCTTTCAGCGTAACAATGCTGGGGAAAAAGACTTGAGGTAAAATATGATCTTGACTATTAATGCGACTTGTTACTTCCCCTTGACGGCTCATAGTTCCATTTTCAAAAGGTGCATTGAGGGTAAAGTTGAGGTGAGAATCATCAAAGGCTGTGATGGAATAAGCAGTATCTACAACTACTTTAGATTTCTCAGAACCGGAATCACCAATAGCAAAACCATAGAGAATACAATCAGGCGTAGTTTTGCTAAAATCTACATTGTAGTCGCATTTTTCCCAGTCACCAATTTTGTAGTTACGCAGTAATTCTCTACCTGTTAAACGTTCTGGTGTTGACTGCTTGCGCTTAAACATTGCCAATCGGCTAATAGGTTCTTTATTTTCAACTCCAGCACGCACTCTAGCTTTATTGAGTTCACCATCTGTCTGAAATAAGGGATAAGACTCGGTAACGCGAATAGTAATGAAATGAGCATATTTTCCCATTGGTTTAGCAGGGATTACGTCATGGAAAAACTTAGAATTGAGTGTTTTCAAAAAATTCATGATTTGATTACTCCGATTTATGATTGTTAGAAAAAATGAACGAGTTAGACTGATACCTCAATTTCTAATTCAGGAATTTCATCAGGCTCAACTTGTGGGCGTGCTTTACGTTCTTCATCATCTGCTAAACGGTAGAGGTATTCACAAGTGTCTCGAATTAGATTAAGTTGAGTACCTGCTAAACGTGCGCGATCACTCTTAAAACTTCCTTCAAAAATATCCTTCACAAAGTACCTAGAAAATTCATATACTGCTTGGCGTTCTTCTTCTGAAGTCAAAGCAGGTTTCCACTTACCATCAATTAAAGCAAGTGTGGGTTTTCCTTCAGCCGCTTTGCGTCGCACATTGTTCATTAGCTTTGCCAAACGAGCAGCTACGATATCTGTTAAAGAATCAATGTCATTAGCAATAGCTTTATCAATTTTCAAAATTACATCAGCAGCCTCATCAATTGGTTTTAAAATTGCATTAGCTTTGGCATATTGACTCTTTGAGCGATAAAAACGCCGATAGAGTTCTGTTAACTTACGTAGTTGATTCACAGCTTGTCCTCCTGGTTCAAAGTAGTGGTAAAAATCTAAGTAGAGGCGAATTTTGGCTATAGCTACAGACTCTATTTTGTCTTGCTTACGTAGCCATTTATTCAAGTAATGAAAGACATAAAGAGGAGTTGTTTCTAAATCCCGTGCTAAGTCTGCTAATTTTCCCCAATCTGGATCACCATCCTTTTTTCGGTTAACTTCTAAGTGAATAGAGTAAGCAGCAGTGAGAGCATTTAAAGGTGAAAATTCACGCTTTTCAGAATCTCTTGGTAAGATAGAATCTAGACGATAGTTATCTTGTTGAATCAAAGAACGAATTGCTTGATGTTCTCCATCTATTAAAACCGTTTGTTCAAAGTCAGCACCACTAATAAATGGTGGTACAGGTGATTCTGATGCGACTACCTTCACATCTAGCACAAGCGGTAATGCTAACGCTAACCAAGCTGGTGTTACCCAAGATTCTGTGTCTGTAGGTTCTCTTCCTGGTGGTAAACCTAAAAAGAAAAACGTCAGGGTTTCTTTCTCTGGAAAGCTAATCTTGAAAGTCCGATCATCCTCTGGTTTCAAATTTTCTTTAATTAGCAATTCATCAACTTTTTGATAGCTTTCTATCTGAAAGTTTGCAACTTGCTTTTCGGTGATAAAATGCTTACGCATTTCCGCATCAAACCGAGTTCGGGAAAATTGATTGTAAGCAGTTTGCAAAAATTTATTGGTTTCTGGTGTGAAGAAATAAGTTGGATAAATGTAGAGATAGCGATATTTTCGTCCTTCAAAGTCTGCTCCTACAGCATTTGTTTGGTTCATCAAAATTTGTCTTAACATAATTTCAATTGACCAAATTGAGCAAATTTGCCGTTTAGCAGCTTGAGCATTAAACAAAATCTGACGGTTGCTGTAAACTTGAGGAGCAAATAAAGTTGCTGATTCCATCTGCTCAGTTACAGTATAGGAAGAACTAGAAATTGCACAAACATTTTCTCGTCCTCTACCCGTTATTTTGGCAGCATTATAGCGTTGCAATTCAACTAAAAAGGAATCGGGTTTTGGTTCTATAACTGCACCTGTTGGTAGTGAAATAACTCGACTAACATAAGTTTTTAAGTCATCCCAGCCGTCAGGCATATCTTGAAATTCTGCTAAAATTGGTCTAATTAAACTTGCAGTATGATTTACCATGCCTTTCATTACTTCTAGGATTTGAGCAAAGTCTAACCCTGGATGTTTACGAAAATATTGTGCTGCTAAATAATACCAATCAAGAGGTACACCACCTGTTTTTTTTAAAGCTTGAATTTGTCTGATAGCTGGAATTTCTTCAGATAATTCTAAATATGCAGCTAACTTTTGTGTCAATTCCAAATCAGTAATAGTTTTTCTCTTATTTTTTGGTAATTGTTTCTGCCAGTCATTAACCTTTTCATACCAACTATCCCAAATTCCTCGGCATAAAATATCACCAAACTCTGCCAAGCGGTCAATACGAATTTCATTAGCAAACTGGAAAGTTAAATTTGCAGGTAATTCGCCTTGTTCTTGATAACTCTGCAAACTTTCTCCTCGCTTACCAACAGAAGCAATTTTTGAGTCGGGAAGTAGTCGGGAAGTAGCATCAATGCTAACTTGCATTAATTCAACTACATCAAAAAATAGCCAGTAATAATCAGCAAACTTCAACCCTTTACCACTACGATTAAAACCTGTTTGTCTTTCCTTAAGTTTCTCTGCACACAGGTATTTAATTTTGGCGATAACTCTTTCGGGAATCCCGTCAGTTATAATCGGAGGAGCATCAACAGTAGCTAGGTAGACAACACCATCAGGCAAATATAATAATGGTGTATAAAACTCTTCAGGATGTACTTCAATTACAGCATTATTGAAAATGTTGGAGAGAATACCGCGATTTTCTGAAAGGGAATGATAGGTAAGTTTTAGTTGATGATTACTTAATCTTGCAAGTAATGTAGGTAAGCGACCATTTTCGACATCTCGCGGATGTTTGATGACTGAAGCAAATAAATCAGATAGCGAAACTAAGTCAATTAAAACCTGTCTAACTCTGCTATCTAGCCTTTCATCATCCAAGGGTTTTAATCCACGAGTAATCAAACCTAAATCAGCATCGTTTTTAACACCAGCATTGCTGCTAATTTCAATAATATCATCAATGAGTTCTTTCCAGTTTTCATCTAGCAAGTAGTATAATCCGAAATCCAAAATCTTTTTGGTAATGTAACCACGTCCAAGATTAGGAGCATCTTCTTTTTTTCCTGGTTGTTCCTCCCAGTTACGATTGACAAATTTTCCCTCGTTATCATTAGCAATTAACCAAACTTGATAGTCAGGGAATTTTTCATAGTCATGCAACAAGTAAGAAACTATAAATATAGAAGATTGTAAGTTTTCACAATTACGTTTAACTGGGTTAGTATCTATTCCTTCTGCTTGTAATTTTTTCAAAATTCGATAACTGGGAAATAGACCATTAAGCAAATGAGCAAGTATAGATTGGTCGCCAGCATTGTCTCTACGAAGTGGTTTTTTATCTTCCTTTGCTCTTTTGGCATTAATGAGTTCTACAGTTACTTCAAAGAATTTTCCACCCTTTGCAGTTGCTCCCGCTAATTGCTGAATAAGGTTAGGCAATACTCTTTCTGCAAAGATTTCTAAGATATAATCTCCCTCATTGCCTTTTGCCTTTTTTACAGCTTCTTTGAATAATCGAATAGTCAGAAGTTCTCGTTTGACAGGTGATTCTTCATCTTCATCTTTTGCTGAGTCAAAATCTGGGACTTGCTCTGGTAAATCATCATCAAATTCTGTCATAAATCCTCTTCATTTTTTTGAATTGGTTGATATTCCTGAATTTTGCCTTTTTGGACAATCCACAACTTACCCGTTACATCTGCTTGTTCTAAACCCAGAATTAATGTGTCTATAGCCTCACGCCAATATTCAAAATTAGAATGAGATGGTAAACGAATAACTACAATTCCTGCATATTCAGAGGGATTGTATTTCAGGCGGTTTCCAAACCCTCTATCTGAGGTAATTAAGCATCTATTTTCACGGCGACAAACATCAATAACTTCTGTATCTGGTGCTGAAGTTAAACCTTGTTCTTTAACTGTTGCTACATCATGTCCTGCTAGGCGTAACCAAGTACCAACCCGTAGATTACCCAAATTTTCATCAAGTTTGATATTCACTAGCTGGCTTCCTTATGAGTCGCAATCGGAATTTCTACGTAAGAATCTCTTGTCATTTCAGCAGCATAAGCAATACAAGCGAAAATATCGTCTTTTTCCAAACCAGAATATTCTTCTAAAATTGCCTCAATTGTTTCTCCCCCAGCCAAGAGGTCAAGAATTAGTGATACCCAAATACGATGTCCGCGAATGCAAGGTTTACCAAAACAAATATTTGGGTCGATAGAAATTCGAGAAAGCAAATTATCTTTAGTCATTGGTTTTCTCCAGATTTCGCGTAATTTATCTAAACAAATCCATTCGTTGTTCTTTTTAACCTCGACATACTCCCAACCATTAGCTAAACCACTGTTTATCTTTGTCGTGTAATGGCCCATCCGGTGAGGTTATAGCGATCAAACTCCCAACCATTAGCAGAAATCTCAAGACTATTGATATGGTGACGACTTCTTTTGTGGATATCTTTCCGCCTCAGTTTGTCTCTAACGGCTATTCCACGCTTACTCACACCAGCATCAAACCGAGAATTTTTAGTCTTCAGGCAGTCTAAAATCTGATGGAGTAAGCTTTCTGGCATCTGAGAGATATCATCATCGTTGAGATGAATGTGCATAAAAATACTTCACTTCATGAGGTGTGTTGTTACATCTTGGCACTTACCCCATCGAAATGCAAGTTCTTTATGCAAGTTTTTTAATCAAAAGGCTATATAGACGTTACTAAAATTTCAGGATTTGCTCTAATGAGAACAACATCGTGTAACCTATATATAAGGAGAAAGAAACGCAGTGTAGTACTGCATAGGCATTTATGCTTAAAAAAATACCTCTTAGGGATTGAAACTCTATTGCCTTCTGATTTCGGGCTAACTTCTTTCTCCTCAAGTTTTTTACCCAATCCATCTTGTATCCTCCTTTAGCTTATATTGGCGACTGTAAGCGTTTACAGCAACTTCAACAGATCCATCCTTCATCATCCTTTGGCTTCCAATGCCAGGTTAGAGTTTCTAACAGCAAGGCATCCTGTCCGAAAGCGATGGTGTAAGACGGCCTTCTGTCCTCTGGTTCGTTGGTAATCGCGTAAGCTTGGAAGTGGATGGGTAAACCTAAAGTAGCTCGTAAATAGTTGCGATCGCGATCAGAAATAAAGCACACTAGTTTACGTCTACTCACAGCATCACTAATTTGGTTGATACCGTAACCGTGTCTTTGACAAATCTCTAAATCGTTGAGAACTTGCACTTTGCTAGATTTAGCCAATTCTCTCAAATTCCCTGGATAATAGAAGTGCCAATCTTCCCGCACTTCTCGATAATCTCGTAATTTTAAATAACACAAAGCTTTATCAAAGCGAGTAGTAATTACTCCAGTTTTCTCAGCTTTTGCGATAAAGCTATTTTTATCCCATAGCTCGAAAATAAAGTTACTGAGAATGCCAGGAAGATTATACATTTTAAATCTTTCTGCTTCTGGCTCATCTGGATTAGTTAAGTCATAAATTGCACAATCTAACTGACTACTTCCTCTAAAACTCCTAGCCTCATCAATAATTTTTGTTTTACCTTCATTTTGACAGCGATAAAACTGTGCATTCATTTGTTTCATACTAATTCCCAAAGCATTTTGAACGCTAGTACCAAATTTCTGAGCTACTTCTGGATATTTCTCTTTGATATGATGATTTCCTTGCAGCTTTGAATAGATATAAGCTGACTGTATACCACCCCATCTCTGAGGATAGCGCTCAAACTGATTTTTACCTGACCAAAATTGATTAATAGCATCATTAAACTGAATGCGATCATAAGTTTCAGTATCATGCAAAGGACGTGATTTATCCTCAAATAGTCTTGCGACAAGAAAATTAGGTATCAAAGCATAAGCGTGATAAGTTGCAAAACCTTGATGTCTGCCAAGCCTACCAAAGCGTTGAATAAAATTTCCCGCATCAGCAGCTTCAAAAACTAAGAAATTAATCCGAAAGTCAACACCGACATCAATTGTAGATGTACCCAACAGTAAATCTGCTTCAGCAACTGATTGAGATTTTTCAGTTTCTCCTGTTAAACCAGTATTCTCTCTAACTTGCCATCGTGGTTCAAAGATAGCCTTTAACTTGGGTATTAGCTTTTTAACTGCTGCAATTGAATTAAGAATAATTGCACCTTTGCTATTTGGATAGTCTTGAAAAAACCTGAAAATCACTTTCTCGGCGTTTTCTTCTATCCATTTGTAGCTAGAACTTAGATTAGGCTCAATTCCTTGAGGAAAGCACAATTTAATAGGTTGACTAATCTGCCGCCAATCATTGTTTGAAGAATCAAATGAAAATTTATAAGCCCCAACAGAACCCGGATTAATTTCTTTATATCTAAGTTGAGCTTTTTCTAAATAAGTTTTTAACAATTCATTAGGTGTAGCAGAAAGAAACAGGAATTTTTTATGAGGATCACCAGTATGTTTAATTAAAAGTATTGTATTGATGACGCTGGCTATTTGCGGAGATGAGAAAACATGAAATTCGTCATAAAGAAATAATTTGTACTTTTGATCTATACGTCTAAATAACCTGTCTGGGTTATCTATTTTTCCTCTCAAGTAATAAAAGTTATGAAGGTAATGGAAAATATCAGGGTTTGTTAGCAGAATTTCATACTGAGAAGAAAAACTTTCTATTGCTTCTAGTTTGGAAGGTAGCTTTCGAGAATCTATATATTTCTCCAAAATAGCCGCAGTTAATCTATTGATTTGCGGTTCATACTTGGGTTGAAATATATCTTTGTATCCTTGAACCTGTTTTTCTTGATCTCGTGCTAGTTCATTTGTTGGATACATTGCTAAAGTGTAAGTTCGATTTATCATTGCTGACAAATAAGCAGCCAAGCTTTTACCATCACCCGTCATTGCAGTGTTGAACACGACATCAATATTTGGATCACGCAATGCTTCTAAAGTTGCGGCTTGATGCCAAGAAAGCAACCAATTATTAGGTAATTTCACCCCGTCAGGTGTGGGGACAGTTTGAGAATAAATAGGTTTGAGATGAATACTGTAATTTTCTGACATACCCTTAATAACTCACTTCAATTTCTGCAACTAATGGTTGCAGTTTTGCGTATCTCAAGAAACTATCTTTAATCTGGCTTGTAAGTACCAGATTAGCAATTACAAATATTTATTGCGTCTTTTTCAGCTATGTATCTCTAATACAGATACAATAACTGTAAATTCCACTAAATGTCAAGACTGTAATTACATTTATTTGATGTCTAGGAAAAAAGAGACAATTACACTTTCAATTCCCTCTGGAACAAAAGAACAACTGGAGGAAATCGCCCGAAAATTGCGTATCTTCTGGGGTAAATCCCCCAGTGTGTCTGGATTACTGGTAGCGATCGCGCAACAAGAGTTTGAAGTCGGTGAACCTTTCACCCTCAATTCACCCCAGGTAGCCGCACTCCAGCAAGCCATAGGACTCCTGAAAGACTCTGGTTTTATTGAACAAGCGCAAACTATCTCTAGTCTGTTGTTAGAACGAGGCAAACTTGAGCCTCCTATGCGTCAATTACTACTCCAGCAAGTTAGCCAACCTACGGAAGCATGGCGCCTTCTTGCAGACCAATTCTGCAAAAATCAACAACCATTTCATCTACTCTATGCGAATCCTCAAGTGGGAGACCTGTCTTTTACAGTGCGTTACGCCGAAATTGCTTTTGAAGAGAAGCGTTTTTACTTAAATATTTGGTGCGACGAAACTGAAGATATTGCCAATACTGTCTTTCCAGAACTCATACACAATCGCTGTTTGCGTCTGGATAAAATCAAAGGTGCTGTCCCAGTAAACGGACAATGGCGGCAGGAAGGGCTAGATTCCCTAAAAGTGTACTTACACTTTTACAAAGGTCTGATTAAAGCCTACGAAGCAAAACCCAACGACATCAGCAACGAAGTTATGGGAGAGGTGCGCCAAGTCGTGAGAAATGTATCAAATCCCTTCTGGTTGATTCGAGAAGTGCTGCGCTATGGGGACGAATGCGTGATAGTCTCACCTGAAAATGTGCGATCGCTCCTCCAGCAAAAAATCCTCACCCTCTGTCAGTTGTACGATATAGAAACTATGAGTTAGCGTTTGTGGGGTGGAGTTCATCTTAAAATCTGCTCAATCATCCGATTTGCCTGGGAAGCATAACCGCCGCCAAACAAATTGAAATGATTCAAAATGTGATAAAGGTTATAAAGTGTTTTCCTTGTCTCATAGCCAGCATCTAAAGGAAATACCTCGTTATAACCTTGATAAAATGCGGCTGGAAAACCACCAAAAAGTTCTGTCATGGCGATATCAACTTCGCGATCGCCAAAATAAGTCGCCGGATCAAAAATCACCGGTTCCCCCGACGCAGTACACCCAGCATTCCCACCCCACAAATCCCCGTGTACTAAGGAAGGTGACACTTGATAATCTGCCAATAATTGGGGAATTATCGCTAATAACTTTTCTTGTTGGGGAAAACTACCCCCTCGCCGTCTTGCTAACTGAAATTGATCACCCAGGCGGTGTTTAATATAAAATTCTCCCCAATCAGCCGTCCAGGTATTGATTTGGGGTGTAGAACCAATCGTATTATTAATTTCCCAACCAAAACCTTGGCCCGTTGTGGCTTGATGCATCGCCGCTAACTTGCGTCCCATTTCTTGCCAAGATTTGGGATTACCTCCTCCCATTTCTAGCCATTCCAGCACAATATAGCTAGAATCCCCAGCAGTACCCCAGCACAGCGGCTTGGGGACGCGGATAGTAGCGGTGTCAAACATTTGCTGTAACCCCAGCGCTTCCGCCTCAAACATCCCCACTAGGGATGCTTGGTTAAGCTTGACAAAGTAAGTCAATTGGCGATCGCTAACAGCATAACCTTGGTTAATGCATCCGCCACTCATCGATCTCCTTTGTGACGAGTGAAATTTTTCGCCAGTCACCCGGCTAATATGTTCATCAATTTCTGTCCAAATCATAACTTTGTCAGTGGTCAGTTAGTAACCAGTTTCCCACCCTTACCATAGATTACCAATGACCAATGACTAATGACTAATGACTAATGACTAATGACTAATGACTAATGACTAATGACTAATGACTAATGACTAATGACTAATGACTAAACCGGCTTGATGACAACTACACCATAGGCATCTGGGGAAAGATACTGTTGTGCGGCTTGCATTAATTCAGGTGCATCTTGGGCGCGAATATAATCTGGGTAGTTAAAAGCTGGTTCTAAATCTCCCACCATAGATTGATAGTAACCATATAACCCGGCGCGATCGCTTGGCGTTTCATTACCAAAAATAAATTTGTTCGCTACACGCCGCCGTACACGGGCAATTTCGGATTCTTTTACCATGGATGTTTGTAGCGCACGGAGGTGTTGCGCGATCGCCTTTTCCACTTCTGGTAAATTTTCTACATCACATTTAGCTGAAATATAAAACGCCCCTTGCAGCTGATTACTCATATTGCTCACAGAAATTCCCCGCACCAGTCCCCTTTCTTCCCGCAAATCCTGCACCAGTCTGGATGTTCGTCCATGTCCCAAAATTCCTGCCAAAACATCCAGTGCATAAGTTTGACTTAGCTGCATCAACCCTGGAACCCGCCAAACCATCACCAACCGTGCTTGCTGGAGACTTTCATCAACAAAATCCTGACGGACAATTTCTGTAAATGCTGCTTCAGGAGGATGAACCCCAACCAACGGATTTTCCCCAACCAACGGAGTTTCCCTACCCCTAGAAGCCGTAAAACCCTCAGCCACAATTTCCACTAATTCTTCTGCAGGCAAATTACCCACAACCACCGCAGTAATCGACTGGGGTTGATACCAAGTAGTGTGAAAATCCCTCATTTGCTGGGGTTTAACTTGGGAAATCACTCCTTCAGGCCCCAACACCGGACGGCGATAAGGTAGAGAATCAAAAGCCATCTCCATCGCCCGGCGAAAGGTGCGGCGCTGAGGATTATCTTCTGAACGCTTAATTTCTTCTAGCACTACCAAGCGTTCTCGCTCAAATGCATCATCAGGAATAGCAGCATTAAATACTACGTCTATTTGCAGTGGGGCCAGTACGGCAAAATCCTTGGGGGCAGTCGTTATATAGTAATGAGTATAATCTTGGCTAGTAGCGGCATTAGTCACCGCACCCCGCTCTTCAATTCGCCGCTCAAACTCGCCGCTGGCTAGTCGTTGTGTTCCTTTAAAAATCATGTGCTCTAAAAAGTGAGCCATACCGTTAATCGCATCCGACTCTACAGCCGAGCCAACTTTCGCCCACAAGCTGAGGTTAACTGCTTCTACCGGCATTTGCTCGGCAATGATTGTTAAACCATTGGGCAACTGGTGCAGCTTTGGATTGTTAAGGCGAGGAAAATTTACCAGGGTTGAGGTCATAAGTGGTGAGTGAAGAGCTATGTTACTTTCTTATCTTATCTATGGCGGAGATTGGGGTTAACGTTTTTATAGAGTCTATTTGACTACTCTTTGCAAAACGCACAAAGATCAGTTTGCGTTTGTTTGGGCTTGTAGCTAAGGATAATGCCGGAAGGAAGTATTTTTCCCAAATCCTAACGCACTGCTTGAATCTCAATTTATTTGGAAAACCCATTTTGATCATGCTTCCATTTTTGTTGCTTTTGATGGTGCTGATTAGTCCAACTCTGCTCCTTCTCTGGGGTGCTTTTGCTCGCTTTGGGTTTACCTGGAGTCTGCTTTTGATTCCGGTAGGTGCGATAGTTGGGTTTGTGCTGATGGCAATCGCTGGAGCTTATTTCTATGGGTTAATAATCTGGCTAGATGATCGTCAAACGGGCCCACCTCCGGCAGGGGCGATCGGCGCGGCAACTGGTAGGGCGATCATGACGTTTATTTTGATGGGTTTATTAGGCTGGATTGGTTCAGGACTGGGCGCTTGGTTGGCTACCAACTATTGGGTTTGATCCCAAAGTTCTCTTTTATGGCTGGCAAATGACCCTCTTTTACCTCCTTTTTAAGGGGATAAAAAGGCGGGATATCTGATCTGAACTGTGTTGAGAACTCGTTTAAATGTTAATTTTCTTGTAAAATTATGAGTAGCAATATTAAGAATTATAAAAATAAGTGTCAATGTCAAATCATTCTGTTGACAGAAATAAATCCCGTGTTGTCGTTATTGGTGCGGGCATTGGTGGACTAACTGCTGGGGCATTATTAGCCCATAGAGGTTACAGCGTCTTAATTCTCGACCAAGCTTTAGTGCCAGGGGGCTGTGCATCTACCTTTAAACGCCAAGGATTTACCTTTGATGTGGGCGCAACTCAGGTTGCGGGGTTGGAACCGGGGGGAATTCACCACCGGATTTTCTCAGAATTGGCGATCGCATTACCAGAAGCAACACCTTGTGATCCTGCTTGTGCAGTGTATCTCCCTGGTGAGGTGACACCGATTAATGTTTGGCGTGATCCAGATAAATGGCGCGAAGAACGCCAAAGACAGTTTCCTGGTAGTGAACCCTTTTGGCAGTTGCTGGCGACTTTATTTGATGCTAGTTGGGAATTTCAAGGACGCGATCCGGTGTTACCACCGCGTAATTTGTGGGATTTGTGGCAGCTAATTCAAGCTGTGCGCCCTAGTACATTGATTACTGCGCCTTTCACCTTGATGACTGTGGGTGATGCTTTACGGTTATGTGGATTGGGAAGCGATCGCCGATTGCGGACATTTTTAGATTTGCAACTGAAGCTGTATTCCCAAGTCAGTGCCGAAGAAACAGCTTTACTCTATGCTGCAACGGCGTTGAGTGTATCCCAACTGCCCCAAGGCTTGTTTCACCTCCAGGGTAGTATGCAGGTTTTAAGCGATCGCCTAGTTCAAGCTTTGAAACGAGACGGTGGTAAGTTGTTGATGCGCCACACCGTCGAAAATATCAAAGTCGAAAATGGCCAAGCTACTGCTGTGGTGATTAAAAATCAGCAAACTGGCGAAGTCTGGACAGAAGCAGCCGACCATGTGGTAGCTAATGTCACGGTTCAAAACTTGGTGCAGTTGTTGGGTGAAAAATCCCCATCTGGATATCAACAGCGTGTAGAAAAACTACCCCCAGCATCGGGGGCCTTTGTCGTCTATTTGGGTGTAGACGCCAGTGCTATTCCCCCTAATTGTCCACCCCACCTGCAATTTTTGTACGATGTCAATGGACCAATTGGCGAGAATAATTCCCTATTTGTTTCCGTCAGCCATGATGGAGATGGTCGCGCGCCATCTGGAAAAGCGACAATTATTGCTTCTTCATTTGTCGATGCTACGCCTTGGTGGGGTAATCAGGATTATGAAGGATTAAAACAAAAATACACTCAAGAGGCAATTTCCCGCTTGGGGCAATACTTTTACCTGAAACCAGAAACGATAATTCATGTAGAAGCAGCGACACCCCGCACCTTTGCCCATTTTACCGGACGCGATCGCGGTATTGTCGGCGGTATTGGTCAAAGAATTCCCACTTTTGGCCCCTTTGGTTTTGCCAATCGTACACCCATCAATCATCTGTGGTTAGTCGGTGATTCTACCCATCCAGGTGAAGGAACTGCTGGGGTGAGTTATTCGGCGTTGACGGTAGTTAGGCAAATTGAGTCTCAAAATTGATTCTGTAGGGGGACGTTTTTATAAAATCGGTAGTAGCAGACTTGAAAAATCATTCACATTGATTTTGGCTAAAAAGGTTAAGTAAATGCAAACACTAATTAGACTCAAAGTTGAAAAAATTATTGAAGATGGGCAAGAATATTTTGTGGCAACCAGTGATGATTTTCAGGGTTTAGTTGCCGAAGGTAAAACAGTACAGGAAGCTATAGAGATTGCCGAAGATGTAGCCAAGATATTATTAGATTTAGAAAAAGAAAATAATCATGATATTCAGTTTCACGATTTACCAACTGTGAAAAAAATAAACTATGGTAACGACAGCAACACCCGGAGAAACCAGAGTTTTACTTGAAAACATCACCTGGCAGACATTTAAAATCATGCTGGCTGAAATGGGTTCAGACCGCACAAACAGAATTGCTTACGACAAGGGAACCATAGAAATTATGACTCCTCTCAAGCCGCACGAAAGCTCAAACCGCCTAATTGAGGTTTTCGTTGGGGTATTGTGTGAAGAGTTAGGATTAGAAGTTAACCGGGTTGGTTCACTAACGTTAACAAGAGATGACTTGGAATCAGGTGCTGAACCAGACAGCAGTTATTATATCCAAAACGAGTTATTAGTCCGAGAAAAAGAAAGTATTGATTTAGCATTTGACCCACCTCCAGACCTAGTACTAGAAGTAGAATACTCCCGACCTAAAATAGACAAACTGAAACTTTACGCTTCAATGGAAATTGCCGAATTTTGGCGCTTCAATGGAACAACATTAAGAATTTACACTCTCGCAAATGGGCAATATTCAGAAACTCAAATCAGCCCCACATTTGCACCTATATCAATCAAAGAAATTCCCCGATTTATCGAAGAAAGTAAAAAGATTGGACAAATTGCCACAACTCGCGCTTTCCGCACTTGGGTTAGAGAATATTTGTAGACTCGCGGGATAGGGGCACAGCATTGCTTATTGGTGTCAACTTAAGCTCAAACCGTTGTCCCACACACGGAAAGACCCCACCCCTCCATCCCCTCCCCACCTCTCCCTAGCCCTCTCCTCTTAGGAGAGGGGAAAGGAAAAACTTTTGTTGCGGGGGAGGGGAGGTTTTGCGTCAGCAAAACCGGGGTGGGGTTCTTCTGGATTGGTTGGTAATTGAATAAGTTTGATATAACGCCATTACAAGGGTTTCACCTTAAGTTGACACTCATGAGCATTGCTGTGCCCCTACTTACAAGGATGATGTAAAATCTAGAGAATGGTGTTTTCTTTTCTTACTGCTCGGTGCTAGTTGGTGATGGCTGGGATTCTTGGGGTTCAGGTTCAGGTGCAGCTTCAGGTACAGGCTGAGGATTGAGAAATTCCCGCCAAGTCCGAATTTGCGCTTGAGCCTCTCTGTAAGTAGCATTACCACGGGGAATCGATTTAGCAATCTCAATAGCCTTGGTGATATCAGACTCACTTTGAGAGCGTGCTAATTCTAATAATTGTTGACTCCATTGGTCAATGGCGATATTCACATCCATACGTAAGATGCTACGTACTGATACCCGATCTGCCAACTGTATAGCCTCAACTAAGGCTTGAGGCGTGCCAGCAAGTGCCACTTCCCGCGCTTTCTTCCAGTTTTCTTTACCACGAATTTGTCTTTGCCAGTCATCTATAGCCCCTTGTGCCTCACCAGAAAGTGCCCGTCCCGATGATGCCAGTTGCTGGGCTGTGTTAATGGCAGCGGGTAGATCACCACTCTCAGCCAGTGCGCGTGCTTGATCCAAGTAGGGTTGGTCTTGAATGCGCTGAATCTTCCCCGTCCAAGTGCGAATTTGTTTTTTTGCTTCTGGATACAACGCACGACCATTGCGGATTTGACTAGCTTCGGCGATCGCCGCTTGCAAGGAGTTAACATCCTCTAAAAGGGCTATTTGTTGAGCGCGATCCAAGTAAGGCTGGTCTTCGATTGTCTCGACTTGCGATCGCCAACGCCCCACATCTTGCCTAGCTTCTGAGGCGCGGGGGTTACTAGCAGGGATCACCTGCGCTTCGGCGATCGCTGCTGTTAAATCATTGACTGTTCCCAGGCTGGCCAAGGTTCGTGCTTTGTCTAGGCGGGAAACAGCTTCAATTTCCAACTGCCAACGGGCAATCAGTTGTTGTGCCTGATCATAAACTGCCCTAGAAGCATTAATTTGTTGTGCCTGGGAGATAGCTTCCTCTAAACCAGAAATACTGCCGATCCAAGCACTTCTTTGGGCTTCACTCAAAGCGATAAAGTCATCGATTTCCGGCTGCAATTTCGTAATTTCCGGAATTTGTCTAGCAATCTCCAGCGCTGCATCCGCATCTCGCCTTTTCATCTTGGACTGCGCCAAATCCAGCATCTTGCGTCCAAATACGGGAATCAACTCCTGAGCTTTTTGATGAAGGGAACTTTCCTGGCCAATCGACTCAGCTAGCTTGATAGCTTCTAGTAAATTATTGACTACGCCGCTGTCAGCTAGACTTTCGGCTTTGCCTAGCTTGTCGCCATCTTCCCGCGCTGAGGCAATTAGGCGATTCAATTGATCGTACTTAGTACCCGACCAAAATTTATTGTCCACCCGTAGCAATCTGGCAGACAGCATAAATGCCGATTGCCAGTGCCTTTCCCCCAGTTCTTTTCGGGCCTCTTGGTAGATTCCTTCTGCCTTCGACCAGATGGACTGCCATTTGGTGATTTGCTCATCTACTAATTGACCATTGGCCATTCCTTCTGGGATCAGGCGGGCAGTAGCGATCGCTTCCTCTAATTCCCCCGACTGAAAACTCTGATCCGCTAGCTGTAAAATATCCCGTGACCATTGTTCTAAAAAGCGATCAATTTCTCCCCGCAGGGGATGATCTGATGGCAGTTGCTTCACCAGGGCGATCGCTTGTAGTAGGTCGTTCACCGTCTGCTTAGAAGCCGCCAACTGAGCGCAGTGTAGCCTTACCGAGGCACTAGCCAAGGGCCAAAAAATCGCCGGGCAGTTAGGGGCAGATGGCAGCTTCAGCAACATAGCCATCGCCAGAAATCCTATGCTACCGGGAATCAACGTTAGCATTACTGACCACAACACCCAGCTTTTCATCCAGCGGGGTAATTTCGCCGTAATCTTACTGAGTTGGGAATTTTCTTCTGAATGACTATTTATAGGTAATCCTTCTCTACGAGACGCTTCGCTTTGGCGTAGCCTGTCCGCAGGACTTAGGGGATTAGTTTTTTTTCGCCGCTTTACTGACTTAGAGGTAGAACCAGTAGCTGGGACACCAAATGCTTGAGTTTCACCGAATTGTTCTGTTCGGGATAATCTTTTATTTGGATCTGGCTCTCTTGCTCCGGTTGGAGGCCAACTGTCTGGAGTATCCCGCTCTGTCATCTCTCACACCAAAATAATTGAATAGCGATCTGTTGGCGACCGATAATTCCATTTTTGCCTTAATGATGCTCCCACAAATTCAATCATGGGGATTCTCCTTTTCAACAGCCAACTTATGCTCAGGAGTTTCCCCACCCTTAGAGTTTGCCAGTCGCCTGCGACAGAAACCGATTTGATTTGCTGTGGGGTATAAAAGCTTAAGTTACCAGTACCAATCAGCTTAAATTTTCCTGCCTTGAACCCAAAGCTTGAAAATCAGATATTTTTTGTCATCTGAAAGCTTCCACCCATAACTTTTGTGTTCGACGGAATGACCCCATTTTCTCTGATTGTGGGTAGCCAATATTTAGTAGCTTTTTAGCTAGGCAGTTGCTATGGAAACCCTTGATTGCAAAACCTGCTCTATCAGCATCAGCACCAGGAGCCATTGAATTTAGTTTCCCAGCCCAGGTAAACTCTTGAGCTAATATTGCACACAGTTGTTGCAGGACGTTATTACTAACACCTTGCTGATCCTGCCAGTATCTCAAGGCTTGGTCGCAGATGAACGAGGCAGTCCAAATCGCTTCATTTAAAGCATTGTACTGACTTAGTCTACCTTTTAACTCAGCCTCTAAAACTAGCATCCTTCAACCTCTTGGAAGATAAATCTAAGATACTACAATTCGGAAACAGTTAAGAAATACATAGCTAATCAAAAAAACCGCTAAGATATCTTAACTGCCCAATCAAGCCGCTATATTCACCTATCCCCACAGATAGCATTAACAATTCCAAGAATTAGTATTGTTTTATACTTTATCCTGAAACTGAAGATGACTCTTGCAAATCAACAATTAGTTGAGCTAGATCATCGCTACTTGCCTGGTAAACACTGTTACAAAATTCACAAGTTGCCTCAGCACCATCATCTTTGATCATCATGTCTTGTAGTTCCGCTTCTCCTAAGATCTTAAGTGCCCCTAGCACGCGGTCAAAAGAGCAACCACAGTGGAAGCGTAGCATCTGGCGTTCCGGAAATATATGCAGCCCCATATCTCCCAGTAGATCACCAAAGATTTCTGTCAAAGTCTTCCCAGCTTGCAACAAAGGCGTAAATCCCGCCAAACCAGCTACCCGTGATTCTAGAGTTGCAACTAAAGCTTCATCTCTAGCAGCTTTGGGCAATACTTGTATCAGTAAACCTCCAGCAGATGTGACTCCACCTGCCCCCACGAAGACACCTAAAACCAGAGCTGAAGGTGTTTGTTCGGAATTCACCAGGTAATGAGCCACGTCATCGCCAATTTCACCAGAAACAAGTTCAACTGTACTAGAGTAAGGAAAGCCGTAACCGATATCCCGGACAACGTAGAGGTAGCCGCTACCTACTGCACCGCCAACGTCTAGCTTACCTTTGGCATTGGGAGGCAGTTCCACAGATGGGTTTTGTACATAGCCACGTACTGTGCCATCTAACCCTGCATCTACCAGTATGCCACCCAAAGGACCGTCGCCTTTCACCCGGACGTTGACCCTAGACCCCACTCGCTTCATACTAGAAGCCATCAACAAGCCGGCTGCCATAGACCGACCAAGTGCTGCCGTCGCCACATAGGAAAGCTTGTGACGCTGCCGTGCTTCTTCTGTTAAGCGTGTGGTGATCACACCTACTGCACGAATCCCACTATCGGCCGCCGTGGCACGAATTAACTGATCCGCCATGAATAACCTTACATTTCTTAACAAGTACACTTTTCTATTCTAAGTTCTCGAATGGTAGAAAAGTGACGTGGTGATCACCAGTAATTATATTTGCAATATTAGAAATACGGTTCACCAATGATTTTTCCCCTTGAGGCAATTATCCAAACATGCTGGGTACTTTTCAACAAAGCCAACTACGAATCGAAATTGAAGCATCAGCCGATGCAATTCACGACAGTGTACTGCGTCCAGTGCAACTAGAAAAATGGCTCTTAGGGCAACGCTTTGCCCCAGGAATGCCTGAAGAACTGCAACCAGGATTTCAGTTTACTACATGGACTGGGCCAGTCCCGATTTATCATCAAGTGTCCGTGGCAAAAACTAACTGCCTGCGCTTGCTACTCAGTGGCGGCATTGACGGGTTTCACGAATGGTACTGGGGCGATGGTTGGGTGCAGTCCCACCTAGAAGGAATATCGATTCTGCCCCTGAATTTGGGTCAAACCCTGAGTTTGTTAAGCTTACGTCAGTTTTTGGCAACTCAAGTACATTGAGATAGCCAACGGATTTAGAGGCGTGATGTTCTTCACGTCTCTAGCTAGGCTTGATTGAACCCGCACAAGCGGACAAGGCGGGTTGCCAATTTTTAATTCTTACTTGGTTTCACCACTAGTACTGAACAATCAGCCTCTTCCACCACTTGGCTACTAACAGAACCCTGGACAATTCGCTTCATCCCAGTTAACCCGCGACTCCCAATGATCACTAAATCTGCCGAGTATATATTGGCAAGACGAATAATCTCGTCAGCAGGATCGCCAGTTACAAGCTCTAATTCACTGTTGACTGACAATTTTTCCTGGTAGGATTGCAGCTGTTTTTCAATATGGAAATAAGAAAATGTTGGTGACTCGGCAAGGGGGCGATCAGCGGGTAGTTCCATCTCTGACTCTGACGTGGGAAACACATGGCAGAGAATCACGTTGGTGTCTGTTGGCAGCACCAAATCATCTAAAGTCTGAATTACTCGTTCTGATATTTCCGAGCCATCCAAAGCTACCAAAATAGTCTTTACCACTGCTCTCGTCTCCTCAAGAGTAGACCCCTGACTGTAGACTCTCCCTGACTAAAGCCAGAGAGATTATTGGCCTGAACACAGCCCTTTCGGGTTGCCCCTACTGAGGTCTTGCACGTTTCTCTCCTCCCCGAACTGTAGTTTTATTTATTAACCACAGCCAACTTCAGGGTAGCTTACGCAAGCGGTGCAAGGCTCATAAGTTGAGCCAATCATTCCCGTGAGCCTCAAGGTATCATATTATTTGCTAGCTAGACAAACAATTTCCCAGATGCGATCTTAGTTCGCATCTTCACAGACTTTTGACAACAGTATAGGAAAAAACCAAGCATTCCAAATCACTCCTCTTGCTGAATTCGGCGTCGTACTGAATCGGCGTGGGAAGGCAAGCCCTCAGCAGTTGCTAGTACGTTAATGGCACCAGCTACCTTTTGCAGTGCGGTTTGTGAGTATTGAATAATACTAGAGTGTTTCAGGAAAGTTTCCACACCTAATGCTGAAGCATAACGGGCGGCGCCAGAAGTAGGCAAGGTATGGTTAGGACCTGCCAAATAGTCTCCTACGGCTTCTGGTGTAGAGTAACCCAAGAAGATGGCCCCGGCATGCCGAATTTGGGGAATTAGAGACCAAGGGTCTTTGATTTCTAACTCTAGGTGTTCAGGGGCAAATTCATTTGAGAGTTCTGCTGCTGCTTCCAGGGATTCCACAACAACAATCAAGCCGTAGTGAGCGATCGCTTTTTCTGTGTCTATGCGCCTTGGGTGATCTACTAGTTGTCTTTCCACAGCTACTTGCACGTTCTTCGCTAATGCAGCATCCGTCGTCAACAAAATCGCTGCCGCCATTGGGTCATGTTCGGCTTGGGCCAACAAGTCAGCGGCAACATTTACAGGATTTGCGTGCTCATCGGCAATAATTAGGACTTCGCTGGGTCCTGCCAAAGAATCAATGCCTACGGTGCCATAGACAAGTTTTTTAGCTAAAGTGACATAAATGTTACCAGGCCCAGTAATCACATTTACTTTCGGAATCGTTTCTGTGCCGTAGGCTAAAGCGGCAACAGCTTGCGCCCCCCCAACGCGATAAATTTCTTGCACCCCTGCTTCTTGGGCAGCTACCAGGACTGCTGGGTTAATTGCTTTTCCTACTCCTGGTGGTGTCACCATCACCACACGGGGAACACCAGCTACCTTGGCCGGAATCCCATTCATCAACACAGTACTGGGATAGGCAGCGCGACCGCCAGGTACATATAAACCCGCCCGGTCTACAGGGGTGTAGCGTTTGCCCAGTACTACTTCATCATCGCCAAAGTGTATCCAGCTTTTCGGTACGCGCTGACGGTGAAACGCTTCAATTTGGCGGCAAGCCAGCCGAATCGCCTGAAGCAACTCCTTCGACACCTGTTGGTAGGCTGCATCCAGTTCTGAACCAGAAACACGCAGTTCTTCTGGCTTCAGGGTTTGGTGATCGAATTCGGCTGTGTAGTGCAATACAGCTTTATCGCCTTGGCGCTTCACCGCTTGCAACACTTCCCGCACCGTTGCTTCTTTGTGAAGCACCTGTTCATCGTGGGTGCGATCGCAGATACGTTGTAGTTCTGCGCTAACGTCTGCCTGCTGAGTAATGATTCGCAGCATGGAGTAAGGACAATGCCAAAATTATAATTTTCCCGCTTGAGAATCAGTCTTGCTCTTTTCCCACTATGTGAGGGAGCTAACCCTAATCCTCTTCTCTAGCTTAACCTGGATTTTTTTGATACTCTCAAGGTTGTCAGCACAAGGGTTGCTGAATTCGTCGCCGTTTCTTAGTCCGATCAGCCTAACAGACTGACCGCCAGGGTCAGCCTGTTAGGCTACGGCAGGAGTGGGTATACCTCCTCTTACTACCCTGAAAACCCACCCTTCACTCCCTGTGGGGTGCAGCCGATGTGTTTGCATCTCCAGACCCCTGGTTTAATCGGGGTATGGTTTGAGTATAAATTTTGCTGATTTTCCGATTTTATTCCCTGAGATTTGTAGACACACGAGATATCGGGTCTCTACATTGCTTGTGACAATACATCCTCATTTGGGGACGGACTGAATTAGCAGATGCACCGGTTGCTTAGGTGATGGTGAGTTGGGATTACTATAATTATTCGAGTAACTTATTCTAACTCATTTCCTGGGTTAACGACACAACCTTAATTTTGGGGGTGCTCGTGCTGCGTGCAGATTAACTGTTATTTGAATACTGCTGTCAATCTGGTACGCTCGGCGGTGAGTACTAAGTAGTCAGCCTGTAGGTCCATTGCTGGGGACAGTCCACAAGGAAACTATAAGTTAGCTCAAATGCGGCTTGGTGAGGATTTTATTAAGAGAGCAGACCTGCACACTTTGTCGTAATCTTAGTTCCTCAGCATCTTCGGTGAAAAAATCAGCAGGAGAATTTATTTGCAGAAATTCTAATATTGGCAATATGGATGCTATATTAGTAAGTCTAGTAGTGTGTGTACATATTAATAGTCTTTTTGGAATTGACCGTGGCGAATACAAAGTCTGCTCTCAAGCGCGCCCAAATCGCAGAACGCAATCGGCTGCGTAATAAAACTTACAAATCAGCAGTAAAAACGCTGATGAAAAAATACCTCAGTGCTGTTGAAGTCCATAAGGCTAATCCTACCCCAGAATCACAACAAGAAGTACAGGCTCGGATATCCGAGGCTTACAGCAAAATCGATAAAGCTGTAAAGCGGGGTATCCTTCACCCCAACAACGGGGCCAGGAAAAAGTCGCAATTGGCTCACAAACTAAAACCACTCACGCAAACAGCACAGTAGTTATTAGTCATTAGCTAATAACTAATGACAGTAACTAATGCCTAAACCATGCATCTGATAGACACCCACGTTCATCTTAACTTTGACCTTTTCCAGCCGGATTTAGCAACCGTACGTTCGCGGTGGCAAGAAGCCGGTGTAGTGCGCTTAGTACATTCCTGCGTTCACCCAGGGGAGTTTTCCAGTATTCAAGCCATAGCACACCAGTTTCCCGAACTCAGCTTGGCCATTGGATTGCATCCTTTAGATGCTGATAAATGGAACGGCGAGACAGCCGAGAAAATAGAATCTCTGGCTAGTTCTGACCCCAAGGTGGTAGCTATTGGAGAAATGGGACTGGATTTTTACAAAGCAAATAACTACGAGCAACAGTGCATAGTTTTTGAGGCGCAACTGGGCGTGGCTTGTAAACTCAACTTACCAGTGATTATTCACTGCCGTGAGGCAGCGCCACAGGTAAGATCCCTTTTGCAAAAATGGCAAGATAAAAGCCAAGGACAGAGGGTGCGGGGTGTGATGCATTGTTGGGGTGGAACACCGGAAGAAACCCAATGGTTTCTCGACTTAGGCTTATTCATTAGCTTTAGTGGAACAGTAACGTTCAAAAATGCTAAAGCTATTAAAGCCTCAGCGGTTATGGTGAGCAGCGATCGCCTATTAATCGAAACAGATTGCCCCTTTCTCTCTCCGGTACCCAAACGGGGCGAAAAACGTAATGAACCTTCCTATGTCCGTTATGTCGCGGAGCAACTGGCTATGCTGCGTGGGGAAACTGTCGAGGCGATCGCCGCTCAAACCACCCAGAATGCCTGTAAATTATTCGGTTTTGAATTATAAACTGTACCTCAGGACTGGGTATCAGTTGTAGGAAAAAAAATAAACCTCGCTTGCAGACAAAAATATGCTACAATCGTCCCCTCCAAAACATTTAGCTTGAGCCATAATGATAAAGGTAGGAACACATAACTCCTAATCTTGATTTTGCGCTGTTATCAACTTGACCGTATCAATTGGAGATTTGTGATTTTTAATGTTGGATTAAATTTTTATTGAACATTAGTTCATGAACATCCTCCTATCTCTACAAGCGGGAGCTATCAATAGATAGATGACAAACAGATAGATGACAAACCGTGGCAGTCTAGGTTGATCTGGAGTTTTGCTTTAGCAGCGGCAGACAGTGTATTGAATCTATAGAAAATTGTTAAACGTAATCGCCTTGTGAGTACAAAGAAAGCAAAATCGAGCCATACGGATTCAGCGCCGACTCTCGCAAATTCCTCAGTTTTAGGGTCTAACTGTGAGTATAGATGAGGTGTTTTGAAGACACAACAGTATAGATCTGCAAAGGTTAATTAACGCACTCTTTGGAGGGGGAAGTGAGGAAAGCCAATCACACACAGAAATATCTCAACTATCTGGTCTTGTTGAGTCAATACCACAGCAGGATTTTAGCAGCCATTACTCCCCAACAAGGGCGATCACCCTATGAATGAGAATCGCCCGTTCCAGACTTAATTACTGCGTTTGCCCACACCTGTAAATACCAGGTGGTGTAAGGATAAGTTCCCCAATAGCTACAGATACTAGCTATGGTCGCGAACCATCCCACAGCAGATTCCAAGGGAAAGTTTAACCAGGTTGACAAAGGTAGAGGCATGACAAACGAAACATATATGGAACCCGCCTTTCTGTTACCCGACTTGATTGAAATCCAGCGTTCAAGCTTCCGCTGGTTTTTGGAAGAAGGGCTAATAGAAGAACTCAACTCCTTTAGTCCGATCACAGACTACACCGGCAAACTGGAGCTGCACTTTTTAGGTCACAACTACAAACTTAAAGAGCCAAAGTACAGCGTCGAAGAAGCAAAACGGCGAGATAGCACCTATGCAGTACAAATGTATGTCCCCACACGCCTGCTGAACAAAGAAACAGGAGATATTAAAGAGCAAGAAGTATTTATTGGAGATCTGCCTTTGATGACAGACCGCGGCACGTTTATTATTAACGGAGCCGAGCGAGTGATTGTTAACCAAATAGTGCGATCGCCTGGGGTCTACTACAAATCAGAAATTGACAAAAACGGGCGGCGCACATACTCAGCTAGCTTAATCCCCAACAGGGGGGCATGGCTGAAATTTGAAACAGACCGTAACGATTTGGTATGGGTACGCATCGACAAAACCCGTAAACTCTCAGCGCAGGTACTCCTCAAAGCCCTAGGGTTATCAGACAACGAAATTTTTGACGCCCTACGCCACCCAGAATACTTCCAAAAAACCATCGAAAAAGAAGGGCAATTTTCCGAAGAAGAAGCCCTGATGGAATTATATCGCAAACTGCGCCCTGGCGAACCGCCCACAGTTTTAGGCGGGCAACAGCTATTAGACTCCCGTTTCTTTGACCCGAAACGTTACGACCTAGGTCGCGTTGGTCGGTATAAGCTCAACAAGAAATTACGGCTTTCCGTTCCCGACACAATGCGCGTGCTGACTGCCGGTGACATCTTAGCCGCCGTGGATTACCTAATTAACCTGGAATATGACATCGGTAGTATTGACGATATCGATCACTTAGGTAATCGCCGGGTAAGAAGCGTAGGCGAACTACTGCAAAACCAAGTACGGGTAGGCTTAAACCGTCTAGAACGCATAATTCGGGAACGGATGACCGTATCTGACGCCGAAGTTCTTACACCTGCCTCCTTGGTCAACCCCAAACCATTAGTAGCGGCGATTAAAGAGTTCTTTGGCTCCAGCCAATTGAGTCAGTTCATGGATCAAACCAATCCCTTAGCAGAACTGACCCACAAACGCCGCCTCAGTGCCCTAGGTCCAGGGGGGCTAACCCGCGAACGAGCAGGCTTTGCCGTGCGAGATATTCACCCCAGCCACTACGGACGCATCTGCCCCATTGAAACACCAGAAGGACCCAACGCCGGCTTAATTGGTTCCCTAGCCACCCATGCCCGCGTTAACCTCTATGGATTTTTAGAAACACCCTTTAGACCAGTAGAAAACGCCCGCGTGCGGTTTGACCTCGCACCGGTTTACATGACTGCCGACGAAGAAGACGATTTGCGGGTAGCACCGGGAGATGTGCCAGTAGACGACAACGGCTACATCATAGGACCCCAAGTGCCCGTGCGCTATCGCCAAGAGTTCTCCACCACCACACCAGAGCAGGTGGATTACGTGGCAGTTTCTCCAGTGCAGATAGTCTCTGTGGCTACTAGCATGATTCCCTTCTTAGAACATGACGATGCCAACCGGGCACTCATGGGTTCTAACATGCAACGGCAGGCAGTGCCCCTACTCAAGCCAGAGCGCCCTTTAGTCGGCACTGGCTTAGAAGCACAGGGCGCCAGAGACTCCGGCATGGTGATAGTCTCCCGCACCGACGGCGATGTCACCTACGTCGATGCTGCCGAAATTCGCGTCAGAGTCCGTAATCAATCGTCAATCACCAGTGGCAAAACAACTGATAAAGCATCACAGACAACCGACAAAGTTCAAGAAATTAGATACACCCTTTCTAAATATCAGCGCTCTAACCAAGACACCTGTCTCAACCAAAAACCCCTAGTCCGCACCGGAGAGCGAGTAGTTGCTGGGCAAGTGCTGGCAGATGGCTCCTCTACCGAAGGCGGAGAATTAGCCCTAGGGCAAAACATCGTAGTCGCCTACATGCCTTGGGAAGGCTACAACTACGAAGACGCCATCTTAATTTCTGAGCGCCTAGTGCAAGACGATGTCTACACCTCAATTCACATCGAAAAATATGAAATTGAGGCCAGACAAACCAAACTAGGCCCAGAAGAAATCACTAGAGAAATTCCCAACGTCGGTGAAGATGCCCTGCGACAACTAGACGAACAGGGCATCATCCGCATTGGTGCCTGGGTAGAAGCTGGGGATATCTTAGTCGGCAAAGTCACCCCCAAAGGTGAATCTGACCAACCCCCAGAAGAAAAACTCCTGCGGGCCATCTTCGGCGAAAAAGCGCGAGATGTGCGCGACAACTCTCTGCGAGTGCCCAACGGCGAAAAAGGAAGGGTCGTCGATGTGCGCCTGTTTACCCGCGAACAAGGTGATGAACTGCCACCAGGAGCCAACATGGTAGTCCGGGTGTATGTCGCCCAAAAACGGAAAATCCAAGTCGGCGACAAAATGGCAGGACGCCACGGCAACAAAGGCATTATCTCGCGAATTCTCCCGGCTGAAGATATGCCCTACTTGCCCGACGGCTCCCCAGTAGATATAGTGCTCAATCCCTTGGGTGTACCCAGCCGGATGAATGTCGGCCAGGTGTTTGAGTGTCTCTTGGGTTGGGCGGGTCATAACTTAGGGGTGCGGTTTAAGATTACACCCTTTGACGAAATGTATGGTGAGGAGTCTTCTCGCCGCATTGTCCACGGCAAATTGCAAGAAGCCAGAGACGAAACCAGCAAACTCTGGGTATATAACCCCGATGACCCCGGCAAAATTATGGTCTTTGATGGTCGCACTGGCGAACCCTTTGACCGACCAATCACCATCGGCGTAGCTTATATGCTGAAGCTGGTGCATTTAGTCGATGACAAAATCCACGCCCGGTCAACAGGCCCCTACTCGCTGGTTACTCAGCAACCCTTGGGTGGTAAGGCCCAGCAAGGCGGCCAGCGGTTTGGAGAAATGGAAGTGTGGGCGCTGGAAGCATTTGGGGCAGCTTACACCTTGCAGGAGTTACTGACGGTGAAATCTGACGACATGCAAGGGCGGAATGAAGCCCTCAATGCCATTGTTAAAGGCAAGTCAATTTCCCGACCCGGTACTCCTGAATCCTTTAAGGTGTTGATGCGAGAACTACAATCTTTAGGCAAAACAAAAGTGGTTCAAAGCTGATCTTTCTTTTAGTCATGAAAAATCAGCTATTAGTTTTTAAAAATTAGAAAAGTTTCATCTGCTGGGGTTCTGTTTGTTTTGCAGCTGTCTTCCCTCCAGCCTCTGAAATCCAGGATGGTATATCAATACTATATTCTAGTGGGAAAATATAAAGAGGTATTCCTTTATAAACTGCATAAGCAATAGTTAGCCAGGTTCCGCTGCCTTCTCCGTTAGGATTTTTGCAGGGCTTGCAACCAGTTGGGCAAGATTTATTAGGAAAAGCAACCAGTAAAGGCTTATCCGACTCGGCGATCGCTTCTATCATCCTCTTGCTTCTATTAACAAAGTGCCATTTTTCATGCCCTTCTACTTCAAATTTTTTCAATGGCTTTTTATAATATCCTGCCGCTCTCACAATGAAATTATCTAAGCCTTCAGCATCGCCGACATACCAGTAAGAATTACTTTTTGTAATGAAATTGCCACTAATTTCTTTATAAATTCTCTTTTCCTCATGGGTTGTTAACTTTCTGGGCCCGGTAAATGCAATATCTAAAATCATGATTTTCTCCTCATTTCTTATTCTATTATAGCGTGACCCCATGCTATAATACAAGAAATTGAGGGAAAATTATGAAAGTTTCAAGCGAGTTAATGAGCCAGACAATGAGTAAGTATGTACTATCATCCTTGCTTTATCAAATGGATAGAACTAAATGGACAAAAAACTTTAATCAGCATGATCTAACTATTGAAGCTTGGGCCACTGGCGTATGGGTAAAACAAGCCGGACTGGTTAGTTATGCTGATTTGGCGAAAGTTTTGAAACTGGAGGCAGATACAAAAGCCTACCAGCTATCTGTGGAAAAAGTGCCGGGCGGTTTCTTGGTCAGCTCTTTTCAGGGTGGTGCTCGCAAATATTCTGTTTCTATTAAAAATAAAAAGTGGACTTGTGATTGCATGAGATATCGCTGCTGGTTTAATCGAATGCAGGAAGAACTACCGCAGCTTTACAAGGCTTTAAACCACAAGATATTTTGTCATCATATAGTTGCAGCTTACGAGCACCAAAAATTTTTAAAACAAAATTCTTAGGGGAAAATAGTAGAGGTGAGCGATCGCCTCTATTTTTCTCCGAGTGATTGACAACTTCATTGCCACCGGCTCCAAACCAGAATGGATGGTGATGGCAGTCATCCCCGTGATTCCCCCCGATTTGCGCCCAATGGTGCAGCTAGATGGCGGTCGGTTTGCCACCAGCGACTTAAATGATTTATATCGCCGGGTAATTAACCGCAACAACCGCTTGGCAAGACTACAAGAAATTTTGGCACCAGAAATCATCGTCCGCAACGAGAAGCGGATGCTGCAAGAAGCGGTTGATGCCTTAATTGACAACGGTCGCCGGGGTCGGACTGTGGTGGGGGCTAATAACCGCCCGCTGAAGTCGCTCTCAGACATTATTGAAGGTAAGCAAGGACGGTTCCGGCAAAACCTGTTGGGTAAACGGGTGGACTATTCGGGACGTTCGGTAATTGTCGTGGGTCCAAAGCTGAAGATTCACCAGTGCGGGTTGCCGAGAGAGATGGCAATTGAGCTATTTCAACCTTTTGTCATCAACCGCCTAATTAGAAGCGGCATGGTGAACAACATCAAGGCGGCTAAAAAGCTGATATCGCGCAATGACCCCAGCGTGTGGGATGTGTTGGAAGAAGTGATTGAGGGGCATCCAGTATTACTCAACCGCGCCCCGACTCTGCACCGCTTAGGCATTCAGTCTTTTGAACCGATTTTAGTTGAGGGGAGAGCGATTCAACTTCATCCCCTAGTTTGTCCGGCTTTTAACGCCGACTTTGATGGCGACCAAATGGCGGTGCATGTGCCCCTGTCGTTAGAGAGTCAGGCAGAGGCCAGGCTGTTGATGCTGGCTTCTAACAATATCCTCTCCCCTGCCACAGGTAAACCGATTATTACTCCCAGCCAAGACATGGTTTTGGGGGCGTATTATCTAACGGCGGAAAATCCCGGTGCGACCAAAGGCGCGGGCGGATATTATTTCTCCCTGGATGATGTGATTATGGCATACCAGCAGGAGCAAGTAGACCTCCACGCCTATATATATGTCCGCTTTGATGGCGAAATGGAGACAGACCAACCAGACACAGAACCTGTAGAGGTGACTGAAAACTCTGATGGTAGCCGGACTTTGCTTTATAAATTCCGCCGTGTCCGTCAAGACGCCAAAGGAAATTTACTTTCTCAGTATATCCGCACGACCCCTGGTCGAGTGATTTACAACAAAGCGATTCAAGAAGCACTTGCAAGTTAGGTAATGGGTAATGGGTAATGGGTAATGGGCAATAAGTAGAAAGGCGTAAATAAAAATAACTATTGTTTTGAATTCTGTTGAACAGTCTAAAACCCTCTTGCCCCTTGCCTCTTGCCTCAAGGCAAGACTCACAACTAACAAATAACTATTGTTTTGAATTCTGTTGAACAGTCTAAAACTCTCTTGCCTCATTGCCTCTTGCCTCTTGCCTTCTGCCTCTTACCAAGACTCACAACTAACAATTGATTGACAAATGACAGAAAAAATGATTTTTCGCAATCGTGTGGTTGACAAGGGTCAACTGAGAAATTTAATTTCCTGGGCGTTTACCCATTACGGGACTGCACGCACAGCGGTGATGGCGGATAAGTTGAAGGACTTGGGCTTTCGCTATGCCACCAAAGCCGGGGTTTCTATCAGTGTAGATGACTTGATGGTGCCGCCCACCAAGCGCCGATTGTTGGAAGCAGCCGAAGAAGAAATTCGCGCTACAGAGACTCGTTATCAGCGGGGAGAAATTACTGAAGTGGAACGGTTCCAAAAGGTAATTGACACCTGGAATGGAACTTCGGAACTGCTGAAAGATGAGGTGGTGGTCTACTTTAAAAAGACCAACCCCCTGAACTCTGTGTATATGATGGCATTCTCTGGGGCCCGGGGTAATATCTCTCAGGTGCGGCAGTTGGTGGGGATGCGGGGACTGATGGCAGACCCCCAAGGGGAAATTATTGACTTACCAATTAAAACCAACTTCCGGGAAGGGTTGACGGTTACAGAATATATTATTTCTTCTTATGGTGCCCGCAAGGGGTTGGTGGATACTGCCTTGCGGACTGCGGACTCTGGTTATCTCACCCGGCGGTTGGTGGATGTCTCCCAGGATGTGATTATTCGCGAATTTGACTGCGGCACCACTAGGGGTGTGCCGGTGCGGTCAATGACCGAGGGGGCTAAGGTGTTGATTCCCTTGGGAAATCGGTTGATGGGCAGGGTATTGGCAGAAGATGTGCTACACCCCACCACCAAGGAAATTATTGCTACCCGAAATACGCCGATTTCTGATGAATTGGCGATCAAAATTCACAAATCTAATGTAGTAGAAGTTGTAGTTCGCAGCCCCCTCACCTGCGAAGCTGCTCGTTCTGTGTGCCAACACTGCTATGGCTGGAGTTTGGCCCATGCGAAAATGGTAGATTTAGGGGAAGCAGTGGGGATTATTGCCGCCCAAAGTATCGGTGAACCTGGTACCCAGCTAACGATGCGGACATTCCACACCGGGGGTGTGTTCACCGGGGAAGTCGCCCAGCAGGTACGCTCGAAAACCGATGGCACAATTCGTCTGCCGCGCAAATTGCGGACTCGTCCTTACCGCACCCGTCATGGTGAAGACGCCATGTATGTAGAAGCCAACGGCGTGATTGTGTTGGAGCCGAAAAAAGAAGGCGGTGAGACCCCAGCCAACCAAGAAATTCATGTGACCCAAGGTTCTACACTTTATATAGTAGATGGGCAGCAGGTAAAAATCGGTCAGTTGCTGGCAGAGGTGGCTCTGGGGGGACGTACCACCCGCGCTAATACAGAGAAGGCGGTGAAGGATGTAGCCACCGACTTGGCGGGAGAAGTGCAGTTTGCCGAAGTGGTGCCAGAACAAAAAACCGACCGCCAAGGCAACACCACCATCACTGCCGCTAGGGGGGGTTTGATTTGGATTCTCTCTGGGGAAGTTTATAACTTGCCACCAGGGGCTGAGTTGGTAGTGCACAATGGAGATGCGATAGTCTTCAATGGCGTGTTAGCAGAAACCAAATTAACCACAGTCCACGGTGGTGTAGTGCGGTTGCCAGAAGCGACCCCCGGCAAGAGCACGCGCGAAATTGAAATTATCACCGCCTCTGTAGTTTTAGACAAAGCCTCAGTCACAGTCCAAAGCTCTCAAGGTCGGAATAATTATTTAGTTTCCACAGGGAATAATCAGGTATTTAACCTCAGAGCCACCCCAGGCACAAAAGTGCAAAATGGGCAAGTAGTTGCTGAGTTAATTGACGACCGCTACCGCACCACCACCGGCGGCTTTTTGAAATTTGCTGGGGTGGAAGTCCAGAAAAAAGGCAAAGCCAAGCTAGGCTATGAAGTAGTCCAGGGCGGTACTTTGTTGTGGATTCCTGAAGAAACCCACGAAGTCAACAAAGATATCTCTTTGCTGTTGGTAGAAGATGGGCAGTTTGTAGAAGCCGGCACTGAAGTTGTCAAAGATATTTTCTGCCAAACCAGCGGCGTGGTAGAAGTCACCCAGAAAAACGACATTTTGCGAGAAGTGGTGATTAAGCCAGGTGTACTGCTGATGGTAGATGACCCAGAAGCAGTGATGGGGCAAGATGGCACCTTTATTCAACCCGGTGAAGAATTTCAGGGGTCAGTGGCTACAGAGTTGCGCTATATCCAATATATAGAGTCACCAGAAGGTCCGGCGCTGTTAAGTCGTCCAGTTGTGGAGTTTGCCGTACCCAGCAACCCAGATGTGCCTTCCACTACCTCAATTAGTCAACAAACCGGGCGTTCTATTCAGTTGCGGGCAGTGCAACGGTTGCCTTACAAAGACTCTGAGCGAGTCAAGTCTGTGGAATCGGTGGAACTGCTGCGGACTCAACTGGTGTTAGAAATTGAGCAAGAGGGGGAACAAGACCACAACGCCTCACCTCTGGCTGCGGATATTGAATTAGTACCCGACACCGAAGATGACCAAGTGCAGCGTTTGCAGTTGGTGATTTTAGAATCTTTAGTCATTCGTCGCGACATCTCAGCCGACGCCACTCAAGGTAGCACCCAAACAACTCTAGAAGTAGAAGACGGGCTGACCATTGCCCCTGGCTCAGTGGTAGCGCGGACGCAAATCTTGTGTAAAGAGGGGGGTATTGTTAGGGGTGTGAATCGAGCTGCTGAAAACGTCCGCCGCTGTTTGGTGCTGCGTCACAGCGACATGATTTCTATCCCCACCCAAGGCCAACCGAAGGTGAAGAAGGGTGACTTGCTGGTAGAAAGTGCAGAAATTGCCCCTGGGGTGTTTGCACCAGAGTCTGGGCAGGTGGTGGAAGTGAAAAAGGCAATCTTGCAGACCTCCGAGTCAACAGGCGCTGATGATGGAACTTTAGCCTCTAGCTCTTCTCCTTACACTGTGACTCTGCGGGTTGGTCGCCCTTATCGAGTCAGCCCTGGGGCTGTGTTGCAAATAGAAGATGGAGACTTGGTGCAACGGGGCGATAACTTGGTGCTGTTGGTGTTTGAACGGGCGAAAACTGGAGACATTATTCAAGGTTTGCCCCGAATTGAAGAACTGCTAGAAGCCCGGAAACCGAAAGAAGCCTGTATTTTGGCTCGTCGGGCTGGAGAACTGAAAACGGTTTATGGTGATGGCGATGAAGCGATCGCCATTAAGGTTATAGAATCTAATGGAGTAGTCACCGATTATCCCCTTGGACCTGGACAAAACTTAATGGTGCCCGATGGTGCCCATATCTTAGCCGGACAACCCCTGAGTGATGGCCCCTCTAACCCCCACGAAATTTTGGAAATCTTCTTTAGCCTGGGTTCTGAGGATGGAATCTATGCCTGTGCCAGCCATGCCCTGCAAAAAGTGCAGACCTTTTTGGTGAACGAAGTGCAGATGGTTTATCAGTCTCAAGGCATTGATATTTCTGACAAGCACATTGAAGTAATTGTTCGCCAGATGACCAACAAGGTGCGGATTGATGATGGTGGTGACACCACCATGCTGCCTGGGGAGTTGGTGGAATTGCGCCAAGTTGAGCAAGTGAACGAAGCGATGGCGATTACCGGCGGTGCGAGGGCCCAATATACCCCCGTGTTGCTGGGTATCACCAAGGCATCGCTCAACACCGACAGCTTTATTTCTGCTGCATCGTTCCAAGAAACCACCAGAGTGCTAACTGAAGCCGCCATTGAAGGTAAATCTGACTGGCTGCGGGGGTTAAAAGAAAACGTGATTATTGGGCGGTTGATTCCTGCCGGGACTGGTTACAACGCCTATGAAGAAACCGGCGCCATTGAAGACTACGCGGTGTTAGAAACTAGCGGCGTTTTAGACGAAGTCGATGACCCCTTGGATATGGTGCTAGATGACCGCACCGCCCGCGCTTATAACTTAGATGCGCCAACTTTGAGTGAGTCTAGCTTTGGCAACAGACGCACAGAACGGTCAATTTTAGACGAAGAAGATGAATTGATTGCTGATGTTGAGACCCACCACCCACCCCCTCACCCCACCCGCTCACCCAAGCACGGACGGAGCGAAGCGGAGTCTGTGCCATCCGTCAACCCACGGACGGAGCGCAGCGGAGTCGGTGGTAGGGACTCACCAAGGTGTTTGTGTAGCTCTTGATTCGCTTTCTTTAGCCCCCACAAGGGGCGTCGGAGTTATGGAGTTTTGGCGATCACCCTCCTGCGGTGAGAGCTATTACATTTTCTTAGGACAAACCAAAATACAAGCGATCGCTCTTCTTGGTTACTCAACGCATAAGAGGCGATCGCCCTCCATTGTCTGCTAGTTAGACTGTGCTGGGGTTATGTTTTGGTACTCTTCCCATTGCCAGATAGCAGTGATCACAGATGGTTCTACACCAATAGCTTCTAGGTGCTTACATCTTGCCGCTAGCTCTTGGGCTGCGGCTTTTTCTACTTCGTAATCTCCCCGAAAAGAGTAGTGTTCAACGTGATCTCCTTTCCAATAGATATATCCATGATGGTCTTTAGTTAGACCTTCAATATCATGAAACCACTCTTGGTAATTGCCGCCTAAAACTTTCTTGTGTAGCTCACTAAAGCTTTCTTGTCCTACTTCAGATAAGAAACCATTAACGGACATTTCAAGCAGCTTTAGTTGTCGCGGTGATAGCTTGTCTCCGTCTTGCGTCAACTGCAAAATTTCAAGTGCTTTTTCGATGTTGTTCATTGTAACGCCAGTGTACTTTATTAAAGCAAATTGGGGAGGTATCGCTAGTAATTAAAATGGGTTGTCTCCCAAGTCTTCGCTGCTGTGTTGTTCACCTGTGGTTATTTCTGCGTAAACTGTGCCGTACCCGCTTATGGTTTTAATAGCAGCTTCGAGAGCCTCTAGAATCCAGTTATTAGGGTCAACGCTATCGCCACTAAACTGAAAATTTGTGAGATAGGCATTGTAGAGGATTTCGTCATAGGTTCCCGGTAGTTTATTAATGCATACTTTTACAGTGTTATCCTCTGCTGGGTCTGGTAGAGTTACCGTGATTTCGTGGTTTAGGTAGATGAGTTTTGCTTGCATAGGATCGAAATAATGGAGAGAACGCGACGGGCCGCACCACACCGGAGGCAATCGCTTATCTATGCGACTATCTCCGGTAGGACGTTCGGCGAAGCCGTTGTTAATTAGTTGTTTTCAAAAACTTGACTAATTAAGTACACAAAATGGGCTGGATCTTCTTGTTCTGCATTCTCAGAGATTTCGGGGTTGCCCTCTTCCCGCAATCTTGACAAAGGAGTAGGCTTAAACCATAAATCTCGCTCAATTGGTAATCCCATTGGGCCGCGAAATCCTCGCAGCTCTTGCAAAGAAAAATAGCCTAGTTCTTCCTCCTGTGCCTGGACTAAACCAAAGAAGAGATCCTCACCATCAAACTCTGTCCCGTACCAAGTCCAGTCAAAATCTGGGGTAAAAAACTTTACATAAGCTATGGGGTCAGGGTTTTTTTCTTGGGAATAGAGAGGCGGTAGTTGAGCGCGAATCTCAGCAGGTAGCAATTCCAGTGGTTTCATTGTTAAAATCTCCATAAGTCAGATGCTCGTGAAAAAGCGCTTACCTACTGCAATCGGGGGCGCTTTTTCCGTTGTTTGTGATAAAGAACTAGGCGATGGCTTGCAGTTCCAAACGAACGATCGCTTCTCTGCGTTCAAGTTTCAAAATTGAAAACTCATTGCGACGCAGACATAACTCAATAAAAGCCGTTTCTCGCCTGCTGCGGTATTGGCTCAAAATTTCCTGCTGCTCCCAGGCGCTGGGGTGTTCATCCAAAAGTTGCTGCTTTTTAGCTTTCCGCTGTGCATCGTTTTTGAGCGTTGCGTTAAAAGCAATCTCTGTGTCAATTTCTGCTTCAATCTGCTTGATTTTGCTGTGAGTCTGCTCAATTATTAGGTCAAAATCAAAAACTTGCGCTTGCAGTTTAGCGATCGCACTTGGGTATTCGCTCAAGTTCATGGTTACAATCCAATTAGTTAATTAATGTTCGGCTTGGGTAGTTTATCGATTTGCCCAGGTCGTTTTTTTACGCCCAGCTTGAATCATGGTAATCAGCTATCAAATCTTTTCTTTCTTGAATTAGCTCTTGTTCAAATTCCCGGTGGGCTGCTGTAGCATCACTTGCCAAGTCGGTAATTTTTTCAAGAATGCAAGTCATGTCTAAATCTTCAGACTCGCCCGAATAGTAGCGTCTGACAAAGTTATCAGCAACAGAAAGAAATTTCTCAAGATTAGTTACAAAGGTTTGCTCTGTAGCGATTGGTTCAAGCACGTTATCGGATGCCTTAAATTAGTTACCTTATAATAATAGCGCGATATCACGCTATTGCAGCATGTATGCAAACCTTCTTAATAATTTATTAGCAAGATATCACGCTATTATGTAAGCGTAGATTCAAGGAAAGATTATGGCGCGGAAGGGTGGAAATCCTGATTTGAGATCGCACTGCTTCACCGTCAAAGAAGAACCTAAGCCAAATCAATTGCTGGTGCGTATGTCTGACAATATGTATGCTGTTGTAAAATCTAAGGAAAATCCTTCAGAATACGTCAGGCAGGCGATCGCTGAGAAAATGGAGCGTGAAGGTGAAGCGCCCACGCCCACTGGAGGCGATCGCTAGATTGTTGCCTCTGCGAAGCGATGGCGCAAAGCGCCCGCTTTCTTGACATCGCCTGCTCCGCCTCTTTTCCCCTAAGAATTTCGCACAACTCTTTGGAGAGAGGAAACCTACATTCTTATATTTTGTATTCTTTATTACCTGTATTTACTTACTTCTGGGAGTGTAGGGAATACCCAGATGCTCAACCGCCCTGCGTTTGGTTTCCTCTCCCCTTCTGTCGTATTTGCTAGTAGTCACTGGTGAAGAGTGACCTGCTAACTTTTGCACAGTCACAATGTCAGTACCGGAGTCCAGCAGGTCTGAGCAAAATGTCCTTCTAAAGTCATGGGGGGAGAACGAGTCAACGCCAGCTTCAAGAGCGCGTTTCCTCAAAATCAGTAGCACCGCTTGGGGAGTCATGCGCCGCAGCTGCACTAATCCGCCTTTGCGAATGGGGCACAGCAGGGGGCCCGGTTTCATTCCCCGAACTGTGAGCCAATCTTCCACCACCACCACCGCCACAGTCGGCAGATATACCGTGCGGTCTTGACCACCCTTACCTTCTCGGATTTCTAAAGCGCCACTGTTTCTAAAATCTTTCAAATCCAAGTTAACCGCCTCAGCCCGCCGCAACCCAGCGCCGCGCAGTATGGCAATTAGCGCCGCATCTCTCGCCCCTTGCGGTGTTAGGTCTTCAATGCACACCCCCATGAGCGCTGCAATTTCCGCTTTCGTGAGCGCCCTGCCCCTAAGCCCTTTTTTTACTTTGACGGTAGGAAAATCCACAGCCTTAGCGTAATCATCTGCATTCATTAAATCCAGTCTACAGGCTTCTTTGAGAGTTCGCCGCAATGCACACAGCATTTTATTAGCTGTAGCCGGGGCGAATCTTTGCATTAAAGCTGTGCGGATAGCAGCTGTGTGTTGATAACGCAGTGCTGACCAGTCCAAAGTCATGGCATCACACTCACCGTTTGTTAGCAGGGATGCGATCGCATTTAATGCCCCCTCCATTGTTGGCCTAGATCCCACTCCAAGATGAGCCAAGTACACCGCTGCCGGGTGTAGAGTCAGTGGCGGCGGCTGGGCTAGAACGAGTGTTTTGCTTAGAAGCTGGCTCATTTGCTTATCAGAAGTACAGTTCTAGAAAGTAATTCTCTTGTCATCGAACGGGGTGATAAAGTTCATCCTCAGCATGAAATTCCCAGCCTACGCTCATGGGATCTCGGCTGCGTGTCCATCTGGTGAACTCTTTCTCACTCTGGTTTTCCCTTTCAGTAATCAGGCTTTGGGGACTCACAGCCAATCTTTGGGCTAGGTTTTCATTTTTGAATGGTTGCAGTTCGAGTTGAGTGTGGTGGTATGAGAAAGGCTGCTTGCGAGGTCTGGTGTTGTTATGTTTACCAGATACTATTGCCAATTCCATTTTTTCCAGGTGTTTGGTAATAGTTTCCAGTTTGGTTTCTATTTGTTGCAGCTTTTCTGTTTGCTGAGATTCACCGCCGGGGGCAATATCACTGCTATCAAACTGTGCTATCAATTCCTGTAAATCTTGCAGTAAGGCAATTGTATGTCCTTCTCGGTGCAGTTTGGATAATTGCCGTACTGCTGGAATCAAGGCAGTAGGCACACGAATCATTTCGCTAGGTGGAGTTTTGTTGGCAACCATTTGATATCAATTGCGATATCGACAACCTGATTGTAGACTCAAAGCGATGGCACCTGAACTTATAACCAATATTTTCTTAGGGGAAAACAAGCGATGAGGAAGGAGGCCCGCTGAACGCGAAGGGCCTTGCCGTGCCGGAGGCGATGGCGCGGAGCGATCGCTATTCCCCAGAGAAAAAAGTAAATTTCCCCTAAGAATTAAATGAGGCGATGGAAATACAATTCATTTATCTGAAGTGAATAAATATCTCTAGTAATGAAAATTCGCCGTTTTTGGAGCTTGGCTGTTGCCCTTGCGCTGTTAATTGGGTGTACTCCTGTACTAAGAAAATATCCAGCACTCTTAACACGAATGCCAGTTAAAATCAAATTGGCTTACACTACACCGTATCATCCATCCAGCCACATTCTGAGCAGTCCCAATGAACCCGTGAAACATAATCACGGTCAAAGGCAGCACCACACTGGGGGCACTTCCCGGTAAATATTGGGTGCCAATCAATCAGTTCTAATTGTTCTTGAGGCGTCCATCGCCCGTGCGGTTGAATTGTTTCCTCACCGTTGTAAAAACTGCGCTTCGGCACCAATTCATCATTTATATATCTTGCCCCTTCCGGTTCCCACTGTTCCTTGTCGGCGTTGGTGTCTTCTCGAAAGTCTAGGCAACTATTCCCCTCTACCCCACCAGGATGAACGGCACAAACCAAGTGGGGATTGTGGCAGTAGAGAAGGCAGCGATCGCATTCTGGAACTTTCGGCATTTGGGGTAAAACTTTCTTATTTCTTAGGGGAAACGAACTTGTTTCTTGCGGTGGCGAAACGCGAAAGCCCCCTGTGACAGCTTCCGTAACTATACCCCTACATAGCGCGCAACGCACCTAAGCTCTTAAACAATATTTTCTTAGGGGAAAGCGAGCGATAGGAAAGGAGTCCCACGAAAAAGGTGATGTTACCAGAACCGCATTTAATTCAAGTCAAACAACTTTCACAAATTCTGTTGATATCAAAGTGTCCAGCGATTCAGCGGTATCTTGTAAGTACTCATCTGCCATTTCCTTGCCCATATATTTGAGCAGTGTAGCGTAAGGGTTAACGGCTGAATAGTACAAAATCACTAATGCTTCATAACAGCTTTGAGGGCTGCTGTACACTTCCCATCCTTCTAGGAAGTAGGTATCAGCTTCTTCTTTGCAACCATTCATCACGTAGGCGAAATAATACCCTGTTTCGGTTTTTTTGTCGTTTTCGAGTTCAGCAAGGAATTTCTCCAGAGGTAGACTGGTGCATCCACCACCTGAAAGGGGGAGATGGGGAGCGTTAGGGAAGGGGCAGGACATAACCTCGATTCTTGGAGGATCTCCTTCCCAGGCGGACAAAAGTCGTGCTTTGAAGTTATCCATAGTTACCGCCATACCTTGAAGTTGCAATCCCAGCGTCCAGGGCGGTCTGTTGATGATACCTTTGCATCAGTGCCACCATATTCCTCAGCAGTTTCCTGGCACTTCTTTTGTGCTTGGGACTTATTTCTGGCACCAATTTCCTCGCTTTCAGTGCAAGGCTGGGCATCGCTATCTGGTAAATGTTCGCCTAGTTCGTTGTCAGTCCTGAGTTTAGAAAACCATCCCATCATTTTCTCCTGTGCTTGTTATATGCAATGGGAAACGAGGCTCGTCAGAGGCGGTGGTGCGGAGCGCACCTGGAGTAGGCGATTGGCACTTCTTCTGTGCCGATAGATTGCGTGGCGTAGACATAGGCGATTACCAGGGCGTACACAACGCGCAACGCCTAAAGAACCACCATAATCTAAGCCTAATAGGAATTTAACCCGCGTAAGCAATGCCGTTAGTTATCATCCTGCTGTGTTTCGGAATCAACTGCTGGACAAACGCAGGTTAAATCATACCTATGTTAGCAAATTTTTGGCGAAAAGTCTATCGTAGTGGGTGGTTGACGGGGATAGTAATAGTTTTACTAGTTACCTTCAACACCCTATTTAGTGCAAAAGGTGCCACCACTGTTGAGGGTTTTGAAACCGGCTCAAAGGGCAGTTATGCAGCGGCTGATGTCACCCTTAGTACAGGCGTGTGGAATTTAGATGATGCCTTGATTGGCAATTTAGCAGCCGATGCCAAAAGCGGAACCCAATCTACCCGCATTCGCAACAGTGGCAAAGCAACGATGAAATTTAACCGTACCACCGGGGCTGGTACAGTTACTATTAAGCATGGCAAGTATGGTAGTGATGCTAGTACCAATTGGAGTTTGTGGTGTTCTACTAATAGCGGTAGTTCATGGTCACAAGTAGGTTCTACAGTTACAACCAGTTCCACAACACTAGCCACAGCAACTTTTACGCCGAATATTTCTGGCACTGTTCGCTGTGAAGTTCGCAAGACTGATGGCACTACCAATAGAACCAACATTGATGATATTACTATCACTGATTACGGGACTTCTGGTGGTGGTAGTGCAAGTGTACATTTAACTATGGGTAATCCCAGCGGTGCGGTAACTAGCACTTCCTATCCTGGGAATTACTTGATGGAAAAAGACCAGTACGCGCTATCGTACAACAACACTACGAGAATCCCTAACTGGACATCGTGGCAATTAAATTCTTCATGGTTGGGCAGCACTCCAAGACAAGATGATTTTCGCAATGATACTACCTTGCCCAGTGGTTGGTATCAGGTGCTGGCAACTGATTATCAAGGTAGCGGATTTGATAGGGGACACATGACTCCTTCCGGCGACCGAACCAGCACAGTTGCTGTTAACTCCAGTACGTTTCTGATGACAAACATGATTCCCCAAGCACCCGATAACAATCAGGGCCCTTGGGCAATACTGGAAGGCTACGCTAGGGATTTGGTAGCTCAAGGCAAGGAGCTTTATATAATCTCTGGTGGTTACGGTGTTGGAGGTACAGGTTCTAATGGTTCTGCCAGCACAATCGCTAGTGGCAAAATCCAAGTGCCTGCAAGAACTTGGAAGGTGATCGTCGTTTTAGACACTCCAGGGTCTGGGGTAAGTGGGGTGACGACAAACACACGGGTTATTGCTGTTGATATGCCCAATGCACAAGGCATCAGAAACAACGACTGGAAAACCTACCGAGTTTCTGTTGATTCAATTGAAGGTAACACTGGCTTCAATTTCCTCTCTAATGTCTCTGTAGGAACTCAAGATGTGATTGAGTCCAGAGTAGACAACCTGTAATATTCGGGCGTTAATCAGTTCAACTAATTAGCCTGTCCAATTATTTTGGATGGGCATTTATTGTTCTTAAGTCTCTACAACTTTGGTTGATATTCCTGCTAGGTCGTCAGCTTCTGTCTTACCTAAAATGTAAGCATCAATGCTGATAGTACCAATGCGGTAAACTTTAATATCGCTCAAATTAGATTTTAATACTTCTACTAAGTTTTTGAATTTGTTAACAGTTTCCTTTTGTGGCTGGCTGTGCCACTCTTTTTCTACTGCACAGTTGCGGAAGAAATAATCTACATCTACTGTTTCAACAGGTGCATCTTGAGGATGACCAGTCAGTTCTAAAAGCTTTGCAGGAGTTAAATCAAGACCCGCACCTTTCCAAAGAACTGCTTGAAAAGGATAATCAGACTCGCTCATCATTAACAGACCAGCGCTGGCCTGCTCCAGTTTTTGGATAATTTCAGTAGTCATTAGTTATTGGCTGTTGGCAACGTCTACAATTTATCACGCCTATATTTTTGATTCATGCTTCTTTAGTAGGTAAGCGGCGATCAGTTTAACAGCACACTGCGCGATGGCGTAGGGCGATTACTAAAAGCGATCGCCTTTCTCGTAGGCTGCACAGCTTCGCCTTTACTAGGCCGAGTGTCCATCGCTTCTCTTTTTCTTTTGTACTAAGAAATCTACCCCACCGCACTCTTAACACGAATGCCAGTTAAAATCAAATTGGCTTACACTACAACGTATCATCCATCCAGCCACATTCACAATCCCAGTGCACCCGTGAAACATAATCACGGTTAAAGGCAGTACCACACTGGGGGCACTTCCCGGTAAATATTGGATGCCAATCAATCAGTTCTAATTGTTCTTGAGGCGTCCATCGCCCGTGCGGTTGAATTATTTCTTCACCGTTGTAAAAACTGCGGTTCGGCACCAATTCATCATTTATATATCTTGCCCCTTCCGGTTCCCACTGTTCCTTGTCAGCGTTGGGATCTTTCCTAAAATCCATGCAATTATTTCCCTCTACCCCACCAGGATGAACGGCACAAACCAAGTGGGGATTGTGGCAGTAGAAAAGGCAGCGATCGCACTCTGGAATTTTGGGCATTTGGGTAAAATTTTCTTAGGGGAAACGAACTTTAGCAGTAATCAGCAGTTGTTACCAGTTGAAACTTTATTCCAGGTTTTCCCTTTTTCTTTTTCCCCATACACCAGCACCATTGGCCTTCGCTATCTGTTCAGCCTTTTCAAAAGCATCGTGGTTGGGGCAATTAAGAGCATTGCTATCGAAGTAAGCATTACCAGACTTGAGCATTTCTTCTTGAAAACTCAACTCAATTCCCCACGCTCCGGAAACCTCAGCCACTACCTCAGCCACAGTTCGCCCGTAACGGTCTGTTTCGATAGGTATGATAATTACTTGGTTCTTTGCCAACGCCACCAGCGATCGCAGTTTCTCCTTAGCTTCGTCACCATGAGGTTGCCCTGTCGCTTTACCGTGCTTTCCTTCTGGGGCATTGATCCCACAAAGTCGAATTTTTTTGGTTTCATTCCCGCGCTTTACGGTGATGGTGTCTCCATCTGCAACACTCGTTGCTGTCCAGTCCTCGGATACTGGCATTAAGCGGGGTAATGTGGAATCAGCCACTTCTTCCACAAGTAATTTAGTTCTGGGGTAAAGTGCCGCCGCTGCACCAATTACACTCAAGGTAATCAACAAGTTGATGAACAGTGGCTTCATTTTTTAGGTTTTGAACTCCGACGTTATTTTAATGGGCTTTTTAGCATTTGACCAGGATTTTAGAAATGGGAAAACTTTCTTAGGGGAAATGAACTTGAGTTCAGGCGATATCTTGCACTACTTTGGCACAACCATCAATTCTTGCAGCATTGCTTGATTAATTCGTTGGGCTTCTTCCCCAGTGGTTTCATTAATGTCAAAAAACTGGTGTACCTGTTGCTGAATGTCTGCTGGTAGGGATTGGAACTTTTCAGCATTAACTACAAGCCGACAACCGGGGTAAGGTGTGAAGTCTTCAAAGGGTTCCATTCCAGCACTGATGAGCAGCCGTGATAATTTGGTGATGGGGTGATGGAGTTTTTGGTTGTCCTCAGTGCAGTTGATTTCTGAGCAGAAATAGCCGCACAACCAAGATAGGGCATCAGCATCTGGTTTTAGTGCAGCAATGAGTTTTGGTAACAACTGCTGATTGAGTTGGACAGGTTGATTATCAAAGATTTTATCTAGGCTTTCTGGGTTACGCTGCTGGCAATACCCGACAGCTGACTCAGCTAATATATCTAATTTTGATTTACTGCCTTTACCAAATCCCCCAGTCATGACCTCTACCTCATCAGTATGGGAATTTTACCAAAGTGTCTGTGACTGTGGCTCATTCTTAGGGGATAAATGGGGCTGTTTGTTCGGGGAGCCGTGCAGCCTACTGTAGGCGATGGCGCGGAGCGCACCTGGAGGAGGCGATCGCCTAAAATGGTTGGACTTGCAGCAAATTGAATCTGCTGAAAGTCAATGGCTCCACCCCATGCCTGTTGCAATTAACTCTGTTTCAGCTTGCGCTTGAGTGAACCAATACCGAAAGCGGCAAAACCTAATAAACTAGGCACAACAAACGGTTCAGGAACTGTTGCCACATTTGAGGGTTCCAAAGTAAGGTTGTCTAAGGCAAAATATGCTGGAGTATTTAGACCAAATGGCCCAATATCTGAAGAAGTGACTGCGAAGGAAAGCTTTGTGGCGCCTCCCAAACTCGATAGATCCACCAAATTCCATGTATCAACAAGATAGTCTTGTGAATTATCTGTAAAACGGTAATCTGCTAGATAAAAATCGACGCTACCTGTTTGTTGATTTGCAGCATCAAGACCCGTAATCTTCAATAGAAAAAAGTCAGGGTCGTTGCCGCTAGCACCACCAAATTTTTTAGCAAACTGGTCTCCGTTAAGTATTGATAAGGCGGCATAAGTTGTATTGGTAATTTGAGCCGACTTGGCACTAAAACCTGTTGGTAAATCGATATAAGCACTGCCAGGAGCGAAGGTAAAAGCAACTCCATAGTTACTAGAACCATTAAAGCCACCTCCAGTATAAGCACTATATTGGTTAAGGAATCCTGGTGTGGTTGTATCAGTAGTGTTGGAATAAGACCACCCAGACCAGCTTTGAAAGGTTGGGTTGTAATTGTTGTTGAAAAATGCACCTTGACTTGTGAAACCGCCAGCACCATCAGCACCATTGTAGAAAGATTCTGATGAAAGGGTTAAATCTTCAAAATCAACGACTTGTGCAGAAGATGCTGATGGCGAAGCTACAGCTGTTAAACAAAAAAACGGTAAGAAATAGAGCCATTTAATTTTCACAAAATTTTTCTCCATACAAACTATACAAATTGTACTGTGGCATGCGCGATGGCACAGACTGCCTAATATTACCAATTTAATTTGCTTTCTTGTGGGAATGTCTAACTTATTGATAGTACAAAAAAACTACTAAAATCTATTTTCAAGAATTTGCATAAAGAGTTGATTTAGCCCTGATAAGTATACAGACAACTTTCTTCATAGCAAGTTGTGGCCTCTCTTTCGGCGGTTAAATGTTTTTCTCTGGAAAAAGATTAAACAGCTTAATAGACGACGGTCAATTTTGTGCTATCTATGGGTAATTTTTATTATTGAAAAGCAGTTATTTGTTTATCTAAAATTTATAATTATGCGGTATTTACTGAGGGGTATTTACTGAGTAAAAATCAAAATTGCTGTAAAATTTAGTAACATTTTTATTGCAATTGGTCGTTATTACAACTATTGTTTGGTGTGATATATCACCTATTAAATTAAGCCTTGGGGCAGATGACAAACCAAATTTTGGTAGTCAAACAGCCGAAGATTGGGCGAATGATTCGAGAAATGCGGCTGCTGACGGGACTTACACAAGAACAGTTTGCAGCACATATAGGTGTCACTTATCCCACAATTAACCGTTGGGAAAATGGGCATTTTCAGCCGTCACCCCTGGCTATGGAGAAGATTGAAAAAAAGCTGCGGGACTTGGGAGAACAGGGAGAGAATTTGCAGCAGAAGTACCTCAATTAATTGGGGGTAAATCTGTGGCGGGTATGTTTGCAAACTGCTAACCGTTGGTAAAAGTGGAGTAACTAAGTGGCAACAAAAGAAACTAAAACTTCGGCTGCGGTCAGTTCTAGCAGTGAACGAAACCGAACTGCTAAAACTTCGGCTTCGCTCAGTTCTAAGGCAAACGGTAATGGTAGCAAGTTGGGGTTTGAGGAGAAATTATGGCAAACTGCCGATAAGTTGCGGGGTCACTTAGATGCTGCTGAATATAAACACGTGGTTTTGGGGTTGATATTTCTTAAATACATATCAGACGCTTTTAACGAACTCTACGAGAAATTGTCCCAGGACGAATACGCAGAACCTGAAGACAGGGACGAATATAGCGCTGAGAATATCTTTTATGTTCCCAAGGTTGCGCGGTGGTTGCATTTCCAGAGTCACGCCAAAAACCCACTGATTGGGCAGTTAATTGATGAGGGGATGGATGCAATCGAGAAAGAAAACGCTTCTTTGAAGGGGGTATTACCGAAAGAATATGGTAAACCTGCTTTAGATAAACGGTTGCTGGGGGAGTTGATAGACCTAATTGGGACTATTGGGTTAGGAGATGCCGAAAGTCGCAAAAATGATGTTCTCGGAAGAGTTTATGAGTATTTTTTAGGACAATTTGCCAATGCAGAGGGGAAGAAGGGGGGACAGTTTTACACTCCTCCGGCGGTGGTGAAGGTGTTAGTAGAAATGTTGGAACCCTACAAAGGGCGAGTTTATGACCCCTGCTGTGGTTCTGGGGGAATGTTTGTACAGTCGGAGAAGTTTATTAAAGCACATGAAGGCAAGATTGGGGATATTTCTATTTATGGTCAAGAGTCTAACCCCACGACTTGGAAGTTGTGCAAAATAAATTTAGCCATTAGGGGTATTGATGGCAATTTGGGGGCAAAAAATGCTGATAGTTTTCGCAATGATTTACATAAAGATTTAAAAGCAGATTATATTCTGGCGAATCCCCCTTTTAATATGAGCGATTGGGGAGGGGAAGGATTACGAGAAGATGGGCGTTGGATTTACGGCACACCCTCGGCTGGTAATGCCAATTATGCTTGGATTCAACATATCATCAGCCATCTTGCACCTCATGGTTATGCGGGGTTTGTGTTGGCTAATGGTTCCATGAGTTCTAATCAATCAGGGGAAGGGGAGATTAGAAAGGCTTTAATTGATGCTGACTTGGTTGATTGCATGGTGGCGTTACCAGGGCAGTTATTTTATAACACCCAAATTCCCGCTTGTTTATGGTTTTTGACTCGGAATAAATCAGGGGGTAAGTTCCGCAAGCGCCGAGGAGAAACTTTATTTATTGATGGGCGCAAATTGGGGGTTTTAATTGATAGGGTTCATCGGGATTTGACGGAGGAGGAGATAAAAAGAATTGCCCAAACTTATCATAATTGGCGGGGTACTGGGAAGGAAAAATATATAGATGTTCCTGGTTTTTGTAAGGGTGCAAGTTTTGAGGAAATTCAGGGACATGGTTATGTGTTAACGCCGGGGCGGTATGTGGGGGCTGAGGAGGTGGAAGAGGATGATGAGCCGTTTGAGGAAAAGATGGAACGGTTGACGCAGAAGTTAGAGGAGCAGTTTAGGAAGTCGGCAGATTTGGAGAGGAAGATTAAACAGAATTTACGGGGGTTGGGATATGGAATCTAACTACTTTCCCAACGGATGGGAAATGACAACATTATCCGTCATTGCCCGAAAAGATGGTCGTGGTTTAGTGGATGGCCCGTTTGGTTCAAATTTACCTGCTTCCGAATATGTACCTGTAGGTATACCAGTCATTAGAGGTGCAAACCTTTCGCTTGGAGATGTTCGCTTCAAAGGCGAGGAATTTGCTTTTATATCTGATGAAACTGCAAAACGTCTGGAAAGAAGTTTATGCAGTTTTGACGACATAATTTTTACAAAAAAAGGCACACTTGGTCAGTTAGGAATAATACCGCAAACACATCGATATAAAAAATTTCTCATTTCATCGAATCAGATGAAGTTATCTGTAGATCAGGATATTGCATCTCCACTTTTTGTCTACTATTACCTTTCATCTGCTGCGAGTCGAGAAAAGATTATTCGAGATTCAGAAGCAACTGGAGTCCCTAAAACAAACCTTACATATCTCCGCACATTTCCAATTTTGTTACCCCCCCTCCCTGAACAAAAAGCGATCGCACAAATCCTCTCCTCTCTGGATGACAAAATCGAACTGAACCAACAGATGAACGAAACCCTAGAAGCAATGGCTAGGGCAATGTTTAAGTCGTGGTTTGTAGATTTTGACCCTGTACGCGCCAAGATGGAAGGGAGACAACCCGCAGGTATGGACGCAGCAACAGCGGATTTATTCCCTGATGAGTTTGAGGAGTCGTCTTTGGGTTTAATTCCGAAGGGGTGGTCGTATCAACCTGCGGACACTATTTGCAGCATTGGAATTGGGAAAACTCCACCAAGAAAAGAATCAGAATGGTTTTCTACCAGTTGCAATGATATTCGCTGGGTATCGATCCGTGATATGGGAGAGAGTGGAACATTTATTTCCGACACGAAGGAATATTTAGTTTCAGAAGCCATAGCTCGGTTTAATGTGCGGGTCGTTCCAGACCATACAGTTCTTTTAAGTTTTAAGTTAACCATTGGCCGGGTTGCTATAACTGATGGAGAAATGAGTACAAATGAAGCGATTGCACATTTCAAATTAGGTAACAAAGTAGAATTATCGAGTGAGTACCTGTACCTATATTTGAAAACATTTGATTATAACCAGTTAGGGAGTACCTCATCTATTGCAGAAGCTGTTAATTCAAAAATTATAAAAGCTATGCCTATCTTGACTACTGATAGCAGATTGATGGAAAAATTCACAAATCAAGTAGCTAACATATTTGCAAGAATTAAGAGCAATCAAAGAGAATCGCATACACTTACTACTATCCGAGACACCCTATTACCAAAATTGATGTCAGGACAAATCCGAGTTAATCAAGTAGAAAAACTATTAGAGGCTATAGCAGCGTAATGGAAGATAGAGTACCTTTGTTTTCAGGTAGACAACTCGGATCTGTTCTACTAGAACGAGAACAGCAAATTTCTCAAGATATAGAAGAAACTGATAGTAATACTTTGCTCAACACAAGTGTAGAAGACTGGTGTGATTACTATGAGAATCATTGTAAATTTGAAATACTGCAACTCAAAGATAATGAAATTCGTGTTGATCAAGAAGAAGCATTAGTACCTGTAACAAATTTTTATCGAGGCTTGACCCACGAACAAGGAACTAAGTTTATTTATTTTATTTCATTTGAGGGTGAGCAAGAGCTATTCAGATACCAGCCATCTGTATATATTGGTGATTTTGCTAATCCATTGACAGCAAAAATATATAATGGTGAGCTTATACTCGAATATCCTGAATGGCAACCAGAAGTTACGATAATTCAATCAAGATTTAAACATGATTTGTCTAACATTCAAGAACATATAAATTTTATTAACAGAGACATTTTAACTTTTAATAACTCAATTCGCGCGAAAGTAAAGCCTAAAATTGAAAATCGTCGCCAAAAACTTTTAAAAGCTCAGGAGCTAGTAACAGCTTTAGGTTATCCCTTGAAACAAAGAGATAATATGCCACAGACTTATATTGTACCAACAGTTCAGAGAAAACTCATTGTTACCAGACCCTCTGCAAATACGACCTCTTTTGTTCCCGAACCTGACTTAGAGATGAAGGAGTATGAGCATATATTATCTGTAATTACCAATATGGTAATGGTGATGGAAAGGAGTCCCAAGGCATTTCAAACAATGGAAGAAGAACACCTCCGACAACATTTTCTCGTTCAGCTTAATGGACACTATGAGGGACAAGCTACCGGAGAGACTTTTAATGGTGACGGAAAAACAGATATATTAATCCGCGTTAATGGTCGGAATATTTTTATAGCAGAATGCAAATTTTGGAGGGGAGATAAGGGATTTCAAGAAACTATAGAGCAATTACTAGGCTATACAAAGTGGAGAGATACAAAAACTGCACTCATAATATTTAACCGTAACAAAGACTTCACAGCAGTAGTTCAGCAAATTCCAACAATAATAAAGTCTCATTCAAACTTTAAAAGGGAGCTTTCTTGTAATTTTGAAACTGGTTTTCGGTGTATGCTTCATAACCGCGACGATGTGAACCGCGAATTTATCCTGACAACTCTAGCTTTTGATGTGCCTACTAAATGAGCGCTACATTCACCGAATCCACAGTTGAACAAGCCACCCTAGACTGGCTAGAAGAACTCGGATACACCCCCCTTAATGGTGCTGAAATCGCCCCCGACATACCCCACAGCGAACGCCAAGAATATAACGATGTCGTCCTTATTAACCGCTTGCAAACCGCCTTAGAAATTATTAACCCCCAGATTCCCTTTGACGCAATCCAAGACACCATCAAAAAAATTACCCGCACCGAAACCCCCGTTTTAGAAGAAAATAACCGCCGCTTTCATCAATACCTCACAGAAGGGGTAGATGTTGAATACCAACAACACGGACAAACTCAATATAAAAAACTTTGGTTAATTGATTTTGATGAAATTGATAACAACGATTGGTTAGCAGTTAATCAATTTACCGTCATTGAAAATAAAAATAATCGCCGCCCTGATGTCATCATCTTTATTAATGGTTTACCCATCGCTGTAATTGAACTCAAAAACGCTGTTAAAGAATACGCCACCATCAAAGGTGCATTTAATCAACTGCAAACTTATAAAAAAGATATCCCCTGTTTATTTTCCTATAACGAAATCCTCGTAATATCAGACGTTGTTAATGCCAGAGTGGGAACCTTAACCGCAGATTGGGAACGGTTTATGCCTTGGCGTTCTGTAGATGGTGAAAATATCTTTCCTAAAGGACAATCAGAACTAGAAACAATTATCAAAGGCATCTTTAATAAAACTACTATATTAGATATTCTCCAATACTTTATCGTTTTTGAAGTAGACCAAGACACGATTATTAAAAAAATCGCCGGCTATCACCAATACCACGCTGTTAATAAAGCCATTACTGCTACCATCAAAGCCACCCGTCTTAATGGTGATCAAAAAGTTGGCGTAGTTTGGCATACTCAAGGCAGCGGTAAAAGCCTAACTATGGCCTTCTATGCGGGGAAACTCATTCAAGAACCAGACATGAGAAACCCCACTCTAGTTATCCTCACCGATAGAAACGACCTTGACGACCAATTATTTAATACCTTCTCATCCTGCGCTGATTTATTACGCCAAACCCCAGTTCAAGCAGAAAATAGGGAAAGTTTAACAGCATTACTCCAAGTTGCAGCGGGGGGAATTGTTTTTACCACCATCCAAAAATTTGCCCCAGAGACGGGTAACGAATACCCGGAACTTTCCCCCAGACGCAATATTGTTTTAATAGCCGATGAAGCACACAGAAGCCAATACGGTTTAAAAGCGAAAGTCGTTCAAAAAGATGATGCGGCTTATATTAAATACGGTTACGCTAAATATTTAAGAGACGCCATCCCTAACGCTTCCTTTGTGGGGTTCACAGGTACACCCATTAGCCAAACTGATAAAAATACTGCTGCCCTGTTTGGTAATTATATCGACATTTACGACATTCAACGCGCTGTGGAAGATGAAGCCACGGTCAAAATTTATTATGAGGGACGACTGGCTAAACTAGATTTGGAACCTTCAGAACGTCCGAAAATTGACCCGGAATTTGAAGAAATCACCGAGGACGAAGAACTCACCAGCAAGGAAAAGCTCAAAAGCAGATGGGCAAGATTAGAAGCTTTGGTGGGTGCAGAAAAACGCATTGCTCAAATTGCTAAAGATATTGTCGCACATTTCGAGAATCGCACCGCAGCACCGGAACTCAGAGATGGTAAGGGGATGATTGTTTGCATGAGTCGCAGGATTTGTGCAGACTTGTACAACGCCATCACCCAACTTAAACCAGAATGGCACAGTGAAGACGATAGCCAAGGTTTTCTCAAAGTGGTGATGACTGGTTCCGCTGCTGATGAAGAGAAAATGCAACCCCACATCCGCAATAAAAAACGCCGCAAAGATTTAGCTAAACGCTTCAAAAAAGCAGATGATCCTTTTAAATTAGTCATAGTCCGGGATATGTGGTTAACCGGCTTTGATGCCCCAAGTCTGCATAGTCTGTATGTAGATAAACCGATGCAGGGACACAATTTGATGCAAGCGATCGCTAGGGTAAATCGCGTCTTTAAAGACAAGCCAGGGGGGTTGGTGGTTGATTACCTGGGTATCGCTGAACAACTCAAGGAGGCACTGAAAGACTACACCGAAAGCGATAGAGGGGAAACAGGTATTCCTACAGAACTTGCTTTAGCTGTGTTGCAAGAAAAATATGAAGTGGTGCAAGGGATGTATCACGGCTTCAACTACCAGAAGTTCTTTACAGGTAAACCCACAGAACGAGTATCAATGATTCCCGCTGCCCTGAATCATATCTTGGGACTAGAGGACGGTAAACAACGCTATATCAAGGCTGTGACTGAATTATCCCAGGCTTTTGCCCTAGTTAGCAGCACTGATGAGGCGATCGCTATTCGGGATGAAGTGGGATTTTTTCAAGCTATCAAAGCAGCGATGGTGAAGCATACCACAATTAACGGCAAAAGTCCAGAAGATGTTGATGCAGCAGTTCGCCAGATTGTCTCGAAAGCGATCGCTAGTGACCAAGTAATAGACATCTTTGCATCTGCTGGACTGAACAAACCAAATATCGCTGTCCTGTCTGATGAATTTCTCGAAGAAGTGCGGGGTTTACCCTACCGGAATGTGGCCCTAGAAGCCTTACAAAAATTAATCAATGACCAAATCAAAGTTAGTTCCCGCAAAAATTTGATTCAATCTCGCTCTTTTCGAGAAATGTTAGAAAACACCATCAAAAGATACCAAAATCGTGCTATAGAAACCGCCCAAGTCATCAACGAATTCATTGAACTAGTAAAAGCCATGAGGGAGGCACAGAAACGGGGTGAAAACTTAGGACTAACTGAAGACGAAACTGCTTTTTATGATGCCCTGGAGGTGAATGACAGCGCGGTTATCAGCTTGGGAGACAACACCCTCAAAGCGATCGCTCGTGATTTGGTAAAAGCCATCCGCTCTAATTTAACCATTGATTGGACTGTGAAGGAAAATGTCCGGGCTAAGTTACGTGTGACAGTTAAACGATTACTCAAAAAATATGGCTATCCACCCGATAAACAGGAGAAGGCAACGGCAACAGTGTTGGAACAAGCGGAGTTGTTATGCAAAGACTGGGTAGCTTAGATGACGGCATACAAGCGGGGAAATGTCACTCTTGGGAATTCAAAGGTGCGATGGTGTACCCGCCCCCTGGAAGCGATCGCGCTCCTCTAGATCCAGCAATTAAGTAAACATCGTCCTAAATTTGTGCCTGTCACCTCAGTTAAATAATTTTAAAAGAGTGTTATATGATAAACAGACAAGAGAATGATAAAAGACGCCCATCAAATAAAATACAAGCCGCAAAGAGTATAGGTAGATTAACTTTAGCTGGAATAATCACTTTTACGGTTGGGGCATTTACAAGTTTAGACCGCTATAACAACTATTGGGACAAAACAATATTTCGTGTCCAAACTGTTGATTTTAACATCTTATCTCACACTTTACCAACGAAACTCTCTTATGCAATAACTCAAAACCAACCTGAAGAAGTACAACGCACCTTAGATAGTAATTACAGTCTGTTTGGGTTAATTGTGACAGATTCTAGTGGACAAAAAATTATTGCCTACTCTGGTAAAAATTCTGACCGTTCTTCCTCTTGGAAAGCTGCTCTCAATCCAGAAAAATTAAAAAATCATTCTTACGATTTGTTGCTTGACCCTCCTCCTGTCTTCTCTCAGTGGACTTATAGTAATTCTCATGCTATTAACCGTACCGCTACTAATTTAACAAATAAAGGTCGAGTTATTGGCAGAGTTTACTATGTTAGGGGTGTAAGACCAACCTTCCAGGATGATTTTTCAAACTGGTTGAGTAATCCCCTATCTGAAAGTAGTCGCATTCAAACTTACACAATGACCTTACTGGCCTGTGTCACAGGTGGCTTGGCTATTTGGACTTTTTTAGAATACATTCTTTACAAAAAACGGGTATCTGAAGCTAAAGCTAAAGAAAGAGAACAGACATTAAAAGATTACAATAAAGCCTTAGCAATTCAATTAGCTGAGAGAATAAATGAACTAACATTATCCCAAAATCAAAGAGAACGAGAAAAAAGTGAATTAATTAGGGATACTAATAAAGTTCGTAATCAGAATAATAAGCTTTATCAGGAAATTTCTCAACTGAAGGAATCGCTCAATAGGTTGCCAAAAAATGCAGAAGATTTAATGCCTCTGCAAGCCGAACTAGAAAAAACTAGATTAGAAGCTGAACAAAATCTAAATAAACAGAAACAATACCAACAAAATATTGGACAATTAAATGAGCGTTTGCGGCTTGCTCAGAAGAAACAACTAGAAGCTACTGAATCAAATGAAATTAAAGAAAATGAATTAGCTCAACTCCAAAAACAAATACAGGATATTGAAAATTCTCGTTCCTTGGCTGAATCTGAATTAGAAGAACTCCGAAGTAATGAAAAAGGTTCCCAAAAAATTATTACTGTATTAGAACAAAAATTATATAATCAAATATTGGTACAAGAACAACTTAACACTCAACTAGAGCTTTTGCAAAATTCTTTATTAGAATCTCAACAGCGAGAACAAGAATTAGCACAGCGTGAAAAGCAGACACAAGCTGAATTAGAGATTTTAGGCGAAGAAATTGAACGTATAAAAGAGGATGAAGGTCGGCACCCTTTAAATAATTTTGAAGTGTCCATTAAAAATACCTTAGAGCAGCATTTTTCTTCAGAAAGAGTATTGACACAATTTGATGTAGGTACTGGAAAGCAAGGGAGTAAGTTTACTGATTTCATAATTGTTATGAATAAGTGCTGTATCGTTATAGAAGCTAAATCTTATCAGGGAACAATTACATCTGTTGGTAATCCGCGTAATACTGGATGGACTTGTAATACAGGAACTAGAAAACTGTATATTTATGCTTGTTGGGGAGAAAACCCTTATCAGCAAGTTAAAACTTATGCCGATTCTTTGTACCAATATGTCAAATCGTCAAATCGGAATAGATTTCCTGTATATGGTGTTGTTGTATTTCCGGCGAACTCGGATATTGATAATGACATTGAATCTAATATAGGTGGTTTTTACAGAGTGACCACACTGAATAATTTGATTACTGTTATTGAACAATTAGACAACCAATCTCATTTACAAAATGCAAGAACTTATCAACAAATTTTGCAAAGACTTAATGGTGTACCTAATCAACAAGCAGCTTAATCGTAAAAATACAGGTGGTATCTAGTGTCTAATTCTAAAAACAATCATACTTTTATAAAGTTTATAGCATTTGCTGGAGTTTTGAGTTTATCAGGTTGTAAGCCTAATCTACCCAAACCCCCAGTTTCCTCACCTTATACTGTCATTGAAAATAAGCAGCAAGGCTTACAAACAAGTTCTTTAACCATAGGAATTTTGAGCAAGCCTGGTTACTATCAAGAACTAACTACTTACTTACGTTCTCAATTTGGTAATAAAGTTCAAATAGTCCTTGATGGTGATGAATCTATTTCTTATGAAGAAGTCCGAAAAAGGCTTATAAATAAAGAGTGGGATATTGCCTTTACTTTATCACCAATACTTTCTATAGCTGCTAAAAATAACGATTATCGTTTTGCAGCCCGAATGTTTCCTAATAATCCTCCATATTACCAAGCAGCTTTATTTGCCAAATCTAACAGTAGTATTCAATCACTCAGTGATTTAAAATCTACAAATACTATTGCTATGGGAGATTTTAATTCAGCATCCAGCTTCTACATACCTGCTTATGACTTATTTGGTAAAAGTCTAAAGGTAAACATGGGGCATCGAGGAAAAGATATTAAAGATTTAGTCAAAACTGGAAAAGCTGATTTAGGAGCAGCCGCTTATGACACAGTTAAAAATGATAAAGCTTTCAAAATTATTCACCTAAGCAAGCAAGTTCCTGGTTCTAGTGTTTACCTATCACCTAAACTTTCTGAATCTGACCGTGAGATTATTAAAAAACTTATGCTTGATGCACCTGATAATATTAAAAAACAAGCTAATTATGGTAGTGGCGAAGAACCTAATTACTCACAGTTGATACATATTTCTCGCAAGGCAGAAGAAGTTTTACGATGTGCCAATTTTCAGATAAACCCTGTTAACTTTTTTTGCTCTAAATCTAAAAATACTCCAGTTCAACCATTAAATACTTCTAATACAGAAATGTTAGGGCAAATTAATGGATGGAGTCGCAGAGATAGTGAAACTGAAACTTTCAATTTATCGGGAAAAGATAATAAAGTTTACCAAATAGTCATACCTCGAAAAATTCTCAATCAAGTTCCCGGTGCTTCTAATCCAATCGCTTTACAGGGTAAAGAAGTCAAGATAATAAATGTTGTACCTCAAAAAACACAACGAGGAATCTTAGAATTAAAAATTACACAGCCTAATCAATTGAATTTATTAGAAAATGTGTCCAATTCTCCTACTCAATCAAGCGTTCAAGTAAAACGAGTTATATCTAATTCTCCCTCTCAGTCAAGTTATCAGGTCAAGCAAGTTGATGACGGCGATACAATAACTGTCACTGATAAATCTGGTGAAGAAATTAGAGTGCGATTTGCTTGTATAGATACCGCAGAGATACCTCATTCTGATGCGGAAAAAAACAGTACCGCTCCTGCTAATAAAAATCAGTTTCTATGGGGCAATAAAGCCAAAGAACGATTAGAATCACTAATAAAACCAGATACTCAGGTAACACTAAATATAGTAGATACTGACCGCTATGGTCGTAAAGTTGCTGAAGTACGTTTACCAGATGGTACTTTTACTCAACAGATATTAGTTAAAGAAGGATTAGCTATGGTTTATCGAAAATACCTGAAAAGCTGCCCTAGTGCCACTATTGTAGAACAGGCTGAAGCTGAGGCTAAACAACAAAGTTTAAATATTTGGGGGGACTCACAATTTATCGCTCCTTGGGATTGGCGATCACAGAAAAAATCATCAAACAAACCTAAATTAAAAACACTGTAACCACCACAGGAAAAATGTCCAAATTACCATCTCAATTCCTGACCATTACTGCATTAGCACCAGTGCTATTACTGTCACAATTACAACAAGGCACACAAGAAGGCATTACCAACCAACAATTAAATGATCAATCAATGATAGCAGTTAATTGGGTGCAACAATCTGGAGAATACAGAGCTTTAGCTTATCAAGCATTCAATATAGCCAAACTCACCTTTGACCAAGCTAAATCAAAAGACATTTCCCGCCCAGCTATTATTGTTGATATTGACGAAACGGTTCTTGATAATAGCCCTTATCAAGCTGGGTTATTTGATAGTGATAATGTTTTTCAACCCGATACTTGGAATCAATGGGTCAAGGAAGCAAAGAACAAATCTATTCCAGGAGCACTTGAATTTGTTAATTATGTAAATAGCAATGGAGGGAAGGTATTTTTTATTTCAGACCGAGACGGAAAGAGAGTTAATAAATATCAAAAAAGCGCTGTAGAAACAGCCACTATCAGTAATTTAAAATCAGTTGGATTCACAGGAGTAAATGAACAGACAGTTTTGCTAAAAGGAAAGTTTAGTAAAATAATTGATGGTAAAGAAAATACTTCTAAACAATGGCGAATAGAAGCAGTAAAGAATGGTAGTGCCGACGGAAAAAAGTATACAGTAATCGCTTTAATTGGGGATAACCTCAACGACTTTGATGAAACAGCAGGTAAGAAAAATCAACAACGTCGTGACCATGTAGACAAGAATCGCAATTTTTATGGTGTGCTTGATGCCATACCAAATGGGGTGATTGAACCTGCTTACATTGCCATTCCTAATCCTATGTATGGAAACTGGGAAACAGGAATGTATAACCCGCAAGCATTTAAAAAACAAAGTCCTTTAGAAATGAGTCCAGGAGAGAAAAATCAACAACGGAAAGAATCTTTAAACCGCTGGTTGCCCAAGTAATATCAAGTCCGGTTGATTAGTTATAATTCCCGCAAATGTGCAAAACAGCAATTAGCAATACTGGAATTGGGAATCTCTCTTGAGTAGAGTTAGGTTTTTGCGATTACCTACGGTAGGCTGCGCCAACGCACCTCTACAAAATTCTTAGGGGAAATATAGCGATCGCGAAGCGCTACGCCCTGGAATCGCCCTTCTATCCAATACAAGCGTGGAAACCACAATACAAACTAACTATAGCCAGAGTGATATGGATTTTGTAGTTGTCGATACAAAGGTAAAGTTAGTTGAGAAGAAATAAGTAAGCTAAATAATATGTCAAATGGCAAGTTTCGCTTTTTGAATAAAAACGACAGAATCTATTTAGAATTAGTTTATCAATTAATTATCGATATTCAAAATCGAGACTTAGATGTGAGTTTAGAGTCAGCTTTAAAGGTGCTGATAACTCATCAAGAATGGCATCACTGGCTATTGACCATGTTTGGCTTCAGTCAGGCTAAACCCGAACATTAAAGCATAAGGTAGAAGTGAGTAGAGAGTAGTTCACCTCTCGGTATTCACCACCCTCACCCAGAACACAGCCTCCAGCACCACCTCAAATGCCGGGTCAAACTGCTGTTAAGAAAGATAGATAATGAAGCTTTTTTCCGTTACTCAGAGAAAAATATCAACAACCACCGCTTGTCTTTCTTGAGTAAAAATTGCTTAGAGTTCAGTATTACCATATAAACCTTTGCTAGGATAATTTAAAGAGTACTAACTGCTTTTTGAAAGCTATAGGAATCTGAAAAAAATAATTCAACTAGGTAAAAGCATGGCAAAGATCAATGGTACTAGTGATAACGACTTCCTCAATGGCACGACAAGCAATGATTTGATTAGAGGCTTGGCGGGTGATGATATTTTATTTGGTAACGGGGGCAGCGATACCCTCGAAGGTGGGACTGGTGACGATTTCTTAGATGTTAGCAATTCAACAGGCGATAGTCTGCTTTTTGGTGGCGCTGACAATGATAATCTCTTTGCTACTAACACCTTGGGCGATAACACCCTTTATGGTGGCACTGGAGATGATAATTTGTATGTTGACTTTTCAGCAGGCAATAATCTACTTTTTGGTGGCGATGGCAATGATTTTCTTTCTGCCTCCACCTTTCTGATAGCTTTAGATTTCAACGGCCCTAAGCCGTCTGGCAATAACACCCTCATTGGTGGGGCTGGTGACGATTTCTTAGATGTTAGCAATTCAACAGGCGATAACCTGCTATTTGGTGGAATTGGAAATGATTCTCTGTCTGCGGAATTCTCATCTGGCAATAATACTCTCAATGGTGGTGCTGGCGACGATTACTTGAGTGTTGAATATGCAACAGGCGATAACCTGCTATTTGGTGGGATTGGCAATGATTCCCTGTCTGCGGAATTCTCATCTGGCAATAATACTCTCAATGGTGGTGCTGGAAAAGACACCCTTCGTGGTGGTTTTGCTGCTGATGTCCTCTTTGGAGATGGCGGTGCAGATACCTTAATTGGTAATGGCGGTAATGACACTTTAATCGGTGGCGCGGGTGATGATATTCTGATTGGTGTGGATTCTTCCGAGGAACAACCAGGTCAGTTAGAGCGGGATACACTCATTGGCGGTGCGGGCAGAGATACCTTTGTTCTGGGAGAGCCTTTCAAGCTTTATTACGATGATAGTCAGATTAGGTTCATCATCGCGCCCCCTCCAAATGAACCACCACCAAGCTATGCTTTAATTGCTGACTTTGAGCCAGGGAAAGATATTATTCAGCTTAAAGGAGCAATCGAGTATGAGCTAGAAAAAGTAAGTCTACCAAATGGTGTTTCTGGTCTAGGCATTTTCTTTGATGCTGATCGCTTTGATGGTAATGGTTCTGAACAATTGATTGGTATTATTCAAAGTCAACAATCTCTAAATAATCTGCAAATAAGTAATGGTCGAGCAATCACAACTATCACCTAACAACTCTGATAACTAAGCTATTACGCTTGTATAGCAGGGAACCCCACCATTTCCCTTAAGAAAATTATCAAAGTGTTCCTTGGGGCAAACCCTCCCCCAACACAATCAGGGAAACCATGCGATCGCTTCCAGCGGGGCGTAGCCCATCGCCTGCGGTAGGCTGCACAATCGCTTTTCCACCATTTCCCTCAAGAAATTATCGTAGTGTCCCTTGAGCGATCGCCCCACCCAATTCTTAGTACAAAAGAGGCGATCGCCTACGGTAGGCTGCACGGGGTATTGCAACGATTCACGAAAAATTCCGCCATATCGCTTAAAACACTTATCCAGAGAGCATTCCAGTGATTTTAGAATTCCTCTCTCATTTAACATCCAAAACATTGCCTGGTTTGAGCCAATTTAGGCAATGTTTAATAATTACTCTTTGCAATCATCAAGGTTTTGGGCGTTTCTCTGATGAGGTATCAGCTTCCGTTTTAGGCAATGAATAACTCTCTCAAAGAAATAGACCACTGGCAGTGATCACTTTTGGCGCACCGCAGATGAGCGCAACCTGTTATGAGTGAAAAGCTTCCTAGACAAGCATTTCACGCCAAATGGCGGAATTTTTCATCAATCTTTGCTATACCCCATCTAAGCCCCAGCGATACCCATTTCTACGTCTAAGGATACAAGTTTATTTAATTTTAAGAGATTAATGAGATATTAAGTTGAAAACCTAATTCAGATAGAAACTTATGACAACCGAGCAAGAGCTTCAATCTCTTTTTAATACCTTAGATCGCGATCAAGACGGTAAAGTGTCCATTAATGAGCTTTTTTTAAGTCCTGGCTTAAGTGCAATCATCTCATCAGAAACAAATACCAGTAGCCCCCAGGAGTTACTAATACGGTATGATTCAGACGAAGACGGTAGTATTACCTTTGAAGAGTTAAAGGAAGCAGTTGAGAAAGCAAATAATTTAACCTAGCAGTCAAAAAACCCAATACGGGGTACAGTTAGGTCGAGGGGGAGTATTATCTCCTTCTCCCGCAATTCTTAGTGGAATAATAGAACAGCACCTACTGTTCAAAACTATGGTTAAGAAATTATTTAATAAAGAATTTGGTCGCAGCCGGAAGCAAGCACTTGAAGAGAACGAAATTAGCACAGGTATAGTGCAGCATCCAGTCACGGGACGCTGGCAGACCTGGATTACCTTTACCGGGTTAGACATTCAGTGCATCACCGCCCACAACCAACGGGATGATGCTGATAAAGTAGCAAAAGCGATCGCTGATGCCTGGACTGAGGGGAAGTACCAAAGTGGGGAGGAGGTAACAGCATTTATTAAATCGCTGCCCTCAGACGCGCTAATTGACCCATTACCCCAAGAGGTAGTAGTGAAACTGAGTCAGCAGGCACTAAGGGCAAGAAAATAGGCTTTCATGTTTTCTTGTTGAAAAGTGATAACTCGGCTGTGGTTGTTGGTACCAGTAAATTGGGTGAAGATGCGGCAGAAGTCATCATCAGTAATATCTGGCAATAACTCGTAAACACTTCTACTTCAAGGATTGAGTAAATGTATAGCAGACAGCACAGAACTTTTAAAAATTCTTCCAATTCCTCAGACAAACCAGCAAAGAGTCAATTTGCACCGCGTCCCTTTGCCGCTTACCCTCCAAGCGAAGCGACACCCCAACAACAGCAAACGCCAAACTTACAGACTCAAAAGTCAGACGTAAATGAGTATAAAAGCGGCCTTATAGATGGCTCAAAACTTACACCCCGTACAACTCCAGCCCGGACACCAAGAATTCAGATGAAGCTCACCATCGGTCAGCCTGGGGATAAGTATGAACAAGAGGCAGATCAGATGGCGCAGGATGTGGTGCAGCGAATTAATGCCCCTCAGAGTGAAAGTGTTCAGCGTCAGGAAACACCTGAAGAAGAACTGCGAATGAAACCGCTGTCTGGTACTCTTGGGCGTCAGGAAATACCTGAAGAAGGAGTGCAAATGAAGTCAATGGTGCAACGTCTGTCTGTTGGAGGTGGGACAGATGCCACACCAGATATTGAAGAATCCATCCAGGGGGCAAAGGGTAGCGGACAGCCACTGACAGAAAATATCAAAGAACCGATGGAACGGGCGTTTGGGGCTGATTTCAGTGGAGTGAAGGTTCACACAGATACTCAATCTGACCAGTTGAACCAATCGATTCAGGCAAAGGCGTTTACCACAGGTGAGGATGTGTTCTTTCGCCAGGGGGAATATAATCCTGGGAGTCGAGGGGGGCAGGAGTTGTTAGCCCATGAGTTGACTCATGTGGTGCAGCAGAAGGGAAAAGGGACGGAGGGAGATGGGCAAGGAAAAGCGTTGCTACAGAGAAAGATCATGTTTGAGAAAGGTACGGAGTACCTAAACACCGAGGGAAGTGACCAAAAAGTATTTGGATTGAAAGTACCCGATATCTATAGGCAGCAATTATCGGAGGTGTCCAAATTGGAGAAAGAAGTATTGGTTATTGCCGAGCAACCAGGAAGTGGATCGGCGAGTTACAGTTACGACGAGGATAGACAAAAAGGAATAATCAAAGTGGGAGTATTAGACGAAAACTACGACGAAGAGACAAAGCAAAGTGTAGCGAAAAGTAAGATCATCGCCATGTGCCATGAAATGCAACATGCGATAGATGATTTAAAGGTTGGCAGCCCACAGGAAGGAAGGGTGAGAGGGAGTGGCCCGTGGTACGACAAGATCATGAGTGAACTACAAGCGCACGCGGTGCAGGCACAGGCAGGGAAGGAGATAATGAAAGAGGGTGTGAAAATATCACAGAATGATGAAATACTGGCATCGGGTTTTAATGAAGAGGGATTCAATCAAGGCGGTGTGATGTATAACAAATTGTTGTTGTACTTTAAAATGTACGGAGTGGATCTCGATGTGGGAATGGGGACAGGTGTAACGGAAGAAGAAAAAAATCAAGCACAAGTGAGCCAATTCATCTTCCTTAACTGGGATGTGATCAATGCCCTAATTGAGAAGGTGAATCCTACGGAGTCCAAGGGAAAGGGAGAAGAACTACAGCCCCTGGGAAAAAGGAAAAGAGAATAAAGAGTGATAGCCACTCTTATAGTGCGATCAGCTACGACAAGAGCTTTTCGCCATCGCCTCCTATTGTAGGGTGAGTTAACAAGGTAATGCACCGAACCAATCATCAGGTGCCCTACGGCGTAAACCACCAAATATCTTGTCAAATATCCTTTCTCATTTCCCCTAAGAAAATTATTGCAGTGTTCCTTGGGGAAACGCTCCCACCAATACAATCAGGGAAATATAGCGATGGAAAAGGAGGCCCACCATAGGTAATGGCATCCTAGATTTTCTGCTAGGAATCTTCTTTTAGAACATTAGCGACAACTATTAGCGCCTCTGCCATTTGCTCTTTTGAAGAGAGATTAAATAGAAAGGCGTTTTTGGCTGTGGTTTGATTCTGGCCTATTACTATTTGGGTTGTATTTTCACCACCCAGCAGCTTTGCCACTAGCTTTGCCTTTGTGTCTAAGTCCATGCACTTGGTCATTTCCGCAATAACCGTGGCCTTTAGCTCTGCATCCAAACTCTGGAATATTTGCTGCAAGAGTGCAGTCTTCTCTTCAGTAGTCAAGGCTTCCCACCCGATAGTCAATTTAAAATACCCTACCCTATTACAAAGTGCTTTTTATTTTTCTCCCTTCAGATAAAAGTACTTATGCAGAAATTTACAAATATTTATACTTAAGCGGGTACTTTTAACTTTGTTTCTGCCTTTTGGAGCAACATAGAGTGAGCGATCGCCTCTAGTATCTTGGCTTTATCGTTTCCAGAGAGGTGCGGCACAATCTGTGCAATTTCATCGCCTGTAAGGTAAATTGCTATTTCATTGGCTTCTACTTTTTCGATGCCTAGCCGCCGCATTGCTTCTTGTTTGATAGGTTCTTCTAGGCAGTTAATCAGGTTGAAGTAGTGGCTGGTCATAAGATCTTGCTGCTTGCCCGAAATAAGCTTGGAAATTACAGCATCGTTCACGCCACTTTCTCTCGATATCTGCGCCGCAGATTTTCCAGCAGCGATCGCCTTCTTGAGACTTTCCACTAGGATTTTTCTGTGATCAACCATTGATTTATGTAAGAGTTTAGTGTAATATCTTATTTATATCAAAGTTTTTGACTGGCTGCAATGGTGCAGGACTCTCTAATAAATCACACCCCCACTATTTAGGCATATTGGGGGCGGAACTTTTGCGTTTGTCTTTATATTATGTCACAAAAAACCGTTTCCCCATCCCCTCCTCTAAATTTGGAGGGTGCATGACTGAGCAGCACTATAGAATTACGCTTGATGAAGCCATTGCACACTATCAAGCTGGATGGATTACGACAACAGAACTGCTCGGTTTTTACTTTAAAATTTTCCCAAACTTTCCAGTTAAGTCTCAAAAAGAAATTTGCCAAGAATTAGGCATCAAAAAATCAGCTTTTTATGCAGCAATTATAAAGCTTGATAGTGCTGGATTATTACCTGATTCATACAAACGAGATATTTATGAAAATTCTGAACGCCAAGTAGTTAAGCAGCTTCAGCTTAAATTAGGTGGAGAAACTGAGGTTGTAACAACTATTGGCAGAATTGATTTACTGACTGATACAGAAATTATTGAGGTCAAACAAATTTCTGACTGGAAAGCTGCACTAGGCCAAGTTCTTACATACTCAGCATTTTTCCCAGAGCATACTAAACGAATTCATCTTTTTGGTGACTGTACACCAGAGAAACAAGAGGTTATTTGCTCAACTGTTTCAAGCTTTGGTGTTGTTGCAACTTTTGAAGAGGTGGAATCATGAAATTTTACAAGTTATCAGAATCTGATCTACCTCTAATTTTCTCTCTTAACGAGTCAGAGATTAAGGTTTGGTGTTGGTTGAGTGTGCATCTACCTTTTAATAACAGTAAGGATTTAGAGATTGATACATCGCAATTAGCTGAAGAAATTGGAATCAGCCGCCGCAGCGTCCAAAGGGCTTTGAAGACAATTCAGGAAAATGAAATCTTCGATGTTGAATTTACCAAAGCCAAGGTCAGAAGAAAAACGACACAGATGTCGCCTAACGACACAGATGTCGCCGAAACGTCATCAATGTCGCCGAAACGTCATCAATGTCGCCGAAACGACACAGATGTCGCCGAAACGACACAGATGTCGCCAAAGAACGCTGAAACCTTTACACAGCAAGCATCTCAAAACCCTAAGAATATTCAGACTTATACAGACTATATAGACTCTCTCTCAGACAGCGATAGAGAGAGTTTTTTAGAATTTGGCAATAAAAAGGCAAATCAGCTTCCTAGAGTTCCAGAACTTCCCCTGAAGTGGATTGAGTCACACTTCGAGGAGCTGCGATCGCAGTGGGAGAAGTCACGGGGCAAGATTCCTGCCAGTCAGTCGCAGAAGTGGGAAAATCACCCGCTGCGGGAAGAATGGTTAGAGAAGATTAGGCAGCTTGGGCCCCTTGGATTTCGGTCTGAGGATATGCCTAACGAGAAACTGAGATTTGAGTTTGTCAAGTGGGCCGAGGCTAATAACTTAATTTGGGGGGCAGATTCATGAATTTTGAAGATTTACCCCAATTAGAGCCTTTACCCCTAAATCCAGAGTCGGAAGGGGAAGATAAAGAGATTTTCTACCCTAGTTGGCAATGCTTTTGCTGTCATGATTCAGGAATTGTGCAGCAGCATCTAGCGCGGCTAATAATGCCCAAGTATTGCTCAAATCGCGACAAATGGCCTGCCTGCCAAAACTGCGGTGCTTTTAACGAGCGCTGGAGTGGCGCGGGGTTACAAAACTTTGATACCCGCTTTAACCTCAGAGTTTGCCAAAAATTAGACCTGATTAGCCGCAACGACTGGAAAGAAACTGTGCAGCGGCAAATTGATATTAAGGCTCTAGCCAAAAATATGGCCATGCCTGGGGTGAGCGATCGCACTGCCAACGATGCAGCAGAAGTACAGCAGCGCAAGCAAAATGCTGAAGCTTACAACTGGGCAGCCGCATCAACAGCTTATTTAGGTGGTGGTGAAGATGAATAAACGTGAGGGTTTAAAAAAGGCTGTAAAAATTTCCACCCTTGATGAGGAAAGCGATAAGCTACGGCCCGCTGAAAATATGGAGAGCAATCACAGTGTTGTTCGTAACCATAGTAACAACCCTTGGGATATTTACCCGCAGCAGTGGCAGATTGAGGGGGTTAATTGCTCCTATGATGGCAACACAATATTTTGGGGCGATAAAGAAATACTAGCTACTCCCAAAATCAAAAAAGAGTACCTAAACCCCATGTGGTATCTGCACCTGCTTAATGATAGTTGGCTGCATATACAAGCGATCGCGCTATTTTTAGCAGATGGCTCAAATTTAAGCAAAAGTGAATTAGCCTCTGCTTTAGCAATAAAGCGATCGCAAGTCTGCGATGCAGTGGATTTGGGCACTTCGATTAATTATTTCTCTGAGAAGAGTAAAAAAGTTCACCTCATTTTCTTAGGGGAAATTCAAGAAAGCGATGAGCTACGCCTCACCATAGATGAACGCCTATTTTCTGAAAGCGAAAACCGAAGCGGCACTGTTGTAAGCGTCGGTAAATCGGGATTTTCAATGCAGTGGGATGGCTGGCTAAAGGTTCCCTATAGTTTTGCCCAAGTTAAAGACTTAAAACTGGTTAAAGAGGAAAAACTCTTATGCAACAACTTGACCTCTGCTCAGGAGTTGGCGGCGGATTCTGCCTTGCAGGAATGCAAGCTGGATGGGAACTTGTTGGAGTTGCAGACAACAACGAGTTCTGCTCAGACATTCTCTCAAAACGATTCCCCAGCATCCACAACTATGGAGACGTGCGATCGCTTGCAGAACAAATCAGAGTTGGACGGCAGCCAATTGTTGGAAGAGAAATCGACGTTATCACCGCCTCACCTCCATGCCCCCCATTCTCAATTAACGGTCAAAGACTCGGAGCATCTGACGAGCGAGACTGTTTCCCCGCAATCCTCGAAACTTTTAGAGAATTGCAGCCAAGATTCGCAGTCTTTGAAAACGTCTCAGGGCTTCTTAACTGTCCCTACAGGCCAGACACAAACAACCTCTATTTTTCTTACCTACTCAGGCAGCTTGCCCTCAGCGGGTACGATGCGGAATGGATTACTATCACCAGCGGACACTTTAGCGCCCCCTTCCTTAGAGAAAGATTACTTTTGGTTGCCGTCTCCCAGCGCCTTATCATCGAGTGGGAAAGGGCGGCCTCCTGGGCAGACCAAGCTAGAGGTAGACTTAAAGAATTGCAAATTGCTTCAGAAAGGAGAGGTGTTAAACCCGGTTATCCTCTCAGGGTGGTACAGTCTCCCGGAGACCTGGTGCGACCCCTCGGAGTCAAGAGCCGCAACGGAATTATTAGAAAGCAGAGACAAGCACTTGGAAATCTTCTCGATCCAAGAGTCGCAGCCGTCGCCGTTGCCAGAGTCCAGTATCTTAACTCAATCGCCGCAGCTAGAGAACAAGCAGCGGTTTAGAGCTGTTACTGTCCGCCAACCTCGCGCTTCACTGATAGGTATCCACAAGTTTTTCGAGTGCCGATCTAAACCAACTAATTACCGGGGAAAAATATTAATTCACGCCGGGGCTAAGTACTCAGACACAAAAAAGCTTTATCAAAAATTTGCTGATTTGCTACCACCACTTGAAAAGCTGCCATTTAAAGCAGTAGTAGCTGTTGCGAACTTAGTTGATTGCTTGCCGATAACTCCAGAGCTTATTGCTCAACAGTCAGAGTTAGAAATCAGGTGTGGAGATTGGCAAGTTGGTATGTATGCGTGGAAGCTAGAAAATGTTCAAATTCTTTCAGTACCAGTTTTCGCTGCTGGTAAGGAGGGGATGTGGAATTTGGAAATTCCCGCTTACCGGCTAGCCCTTCAGCCTGTAACTCAAGAAAGCCTCAAAACCGCAGAGTTTATTATTAATCCTCAAGAGCAGATTGGTAGAGTACAGCACCACTCGCCAAATTTATTTTCCCTTGTTTGGGCTGATGGTGAGATTGATTCTTATAGATGGGAAAGAGATGAAACTCTGATCCAAGAGTTAGCGATCGCCCCGTCTGATTTAGCGCAAAAATTAACATCAGCTTGTACTAATAAACCTTCTCCTTTTTCTGAGGGTGACCCAATCAGAGTTAAAAAGAGGGGGAAACTGAAGGGCAAGTTTGGGACTATTACCAAAGTCTTTCAAGCTAAAAGAGAAGTGCTTGTCAAGTTTGACGGATGCTTTTACAACATCGGGTTTCAGTTTGGCGATGTTGAAAAGATTGATCTCCCGGCTGAAGCTTCTGCTTACTCGGTAGAAATACAAGCTGGTGAGTCCAAACCTACTGCTCCTCTGGATACGGGCACCATCGCACCCCAAGCATTTTTAGGTGATAGGGAAGCTGATCGCTCTTCATCAAGAGTACAAAAACCTGACCTGCGTACCCGATGCAGAATACTGCCAACTAGTAGCCATCAAAAATACAAAAATCAGCAGGGTTATGTTTGTGGTTATCACACAGCGGACAGCTCTGAACTTTGGGTAAAATTGGATAACCACAACAAATCCCTTCGGGTATTTCCTGATGAGGTGGAATTCTTAGGGGAAATGCAGCCAAACTTTCAGAGTGGCGATCGCATTTCTTACCAAGATAAACTGGCTATTTTTTTTAGCTACAATGGAGCTACCAAAGAAGCTTTAATTAAACTTCATAACGAAGCCGAGTGTATTAGTGTTCCTATTGTCGCCATTCAAAAAGAAAATAAGCTCCCCTCTTTAATTTCCACCCTAGATAAATCAAAAGCATCTGGACACCTTTACAAATACATTGAAAATAAGAAACTCAAGGATGGCTGTATTGTTTCTTATCCTAAAGTTGAAATTCGCGATTCTGATAATATTACTCATTGGCGGTGGGGTTACCAATGGGAATACAAAGACGAAGATGGTAGGTGGCGCAACAAATCTATTGCTTGCCCAGTTAGTCTAGTTCCACTAGTTAAACAGATGATTGAACGCAACCATCCAGTGGTTAAAATTAGGGAATTTATTGAATCTTCAAAGCCGAAAAAGGCTAAAGAGAAAGTATGACAATTTGCTCTAAGTGCGGTAGTAAAGAGGTTTATAGAAAGCACCCCAGTGATTTAGTTTTGTGGTGCGATATGTGTGGCAACTCTTGGCAAGACAATCAAACTCTGCGTCCATTGAAACAACACAGTTTTTGGAAATCTAAAAATCCTTACAAGGGCAGACATCATGTTGATGTTTGTCTGTGCCCTACTGATTCTCAAAAGTACTCATTTTCTTTGAGGTATGGAAATTCATTTCCTCTTGAATGGGAAAATCCAGATTATCCTGAATATCCTCGCTTAAAAGGTTGCTTTAACTCTCCAGATGAGGCAATTGATGCGGGTATTGAGGAGATTTATTCTGAGGATTAATGTGCTAAAATCCTTGAATGAGGAGTAAATGAGAGCAAAAAAAATAGCTGAGACAACGCCATTAGCATTACTATAAGGAGGGGAAATGACTAATTTAAAAAAACTAGCAAATTATGCAGATCCAAACTGGGATTACTCTAGTGTTTACGGCATTATTTTAAGCTCTGGCTTTGATGATTTGATTAAGGAGATGGCATCTGTAGAAGATGCTACGCCAGAGAGCGATGCACAATTAGTTAAAAAACTGGACTTTGTGATTGCACAGTTGCAATCTGCCAGAATTACTCTTGGTAAGGAGTTAATTTAAGTAATAAATTTATTTAATAGGTAAACACTTGGAAAAAAGGAGGACTAATTAGTTTATCCTCCTTTTTTTATAATATTTTTTATAATACAAAATTGTCATGTTTGTAACCATTATAATCTATCTACTCTTCAAGACTAACGAAATTTGATTCAACATCTCTTACTCTAATTGATTCTCTTGTGAGATGGTTTTGTCTTTTTTCAGCTATTATGATCCGTTGTTTCTTCATATCGCAAATACTAATTACTCTCCACACAGCGTTAGGATCTGAGTTTTCATACCTTACGAAGTCATAGAGTTTTATCACTGTTTTACTTTCCTAGTACAAAGTTGTTAGAGTAGTGATGGCGTTTTTGTTGCTGCTCTCACTCACTACAGGCTTGTTTGAAAGCTTCTATACCGCCGCTGTAGTGGCGCTGAATTCCTCTCTCTATTTCTTCGTCGCTTAGTAGTTCTATGTCATCTTCAGTAATATCGCGCCAAGTGCAATCAGCTATCCACTCTTTGGCTGCCTTAATAAGCTGGGGTGATAGTTTTAGATTCTGTGTGTGTATGTTCATGTTTCACAATTCTTAGTGGATGAATATTATGGCGGCGATCGCTCCCATCACTAGCCCAGCTATTAATAAAGCTGCACCAATCTCTGGGAGCTCAATATTAGATTCATTTAAAAATATTACCTTCACTCCTATTTTACGGAAATTTGCTGCTACTTTTGCAGCTGCTTCGATAGCAATTGAGTCAGTTTTGGTTATTCCTGTTACATGAAACACACATTTATATTTGATGCTAATTACAGTTTTTTTACTGTGCTAATGCCATAAGTAGCAGTAACGGTACATTATAAAAACGTTTCTTTGATGTACTCACACAGTAGAGCTACTGCATAGAGTTAAATCAATGCAATAGCCCTATTTATAAAGCTGTACTTATGGTTAGTTGACTAAGTAAGAAAATCAGCTAAGAAAAAGATTTATAAGTAAATATACTATAACTAATGTATTCTTTTTCTGGTTTAATTATATAAACAGCTTCGCTAGACAAGGAAGTTTTACTATGAGTCAAAAAGCTCAAACTGCCTCTGATATTCAGTCTGAATCAAAGATTGTTTGGTTAAAGAATATCGATGCTATTCCTTATGTTAGAGAGCATTTTGATACTTGTTGTACAAGAAGAAAGGGAAAGGTTAAATATCAAGACCATGAGATCATTGGCTATGCAGAACTAGAAGACAACGCTCCTAACACTGGTAGAAGTGGGTGTTTTGCTCGGCGGATATTTTGGCTTGCAAAGCATGATCGCTTTTATGAGCCTGATGGAACTTATAGGGAAGGATGTCCAATGGAAGCTATAGATCCATTAACTGTTTTTCCAAAAGTTCTAGGGCAGAAAACAGCAAGAGCTTGGAATGGAACATTGCCACAAAACGTTGACTAATCAAGGTAAATCAGCACAGTGCTTTTAGTGGAGGCAAGCTTGGTTCGGACTCATATAGGGTTGGTGTCACCAACCCTATATGAGGTAGAAAGCGATCGCAAAAATTAGCAAACACTGGAACGTAACGGTAATGATGCTTGAGGATAATGCCCTGAACAATGTATTTCAGTTGTGCTGAATCAGGTTTAGGAGAAACGTTTCTCCTAAATTCATTTCAAGGTTAATCATGTCGCAAAGGAGCGAGACAGGAAGCGTTAGCAGCGAACGCTCCCAGACATGAAGGTAGCAAGAGAAAACACACTCAATAAGTGATTGCTGGCAGGGGTTTGGTGACTGGTAGAATTAAGAGGCAGATGTATCGAATGACTTAATAAAAACACTGTAAAGCTTGTTGGTTGCGCGGGTGGGTAGGTGTTCAAAATGAGATTAATGCGAATATGGCTGTAATCCCTTCAATGCAAGACTTCAACGGCAATCGGTCTAAGGCTACCCTACTTCAAAGTTCCGGTGTATTGCGGTTGTTATGCATCTCGGCATAAACCGAACTTACTCCTAGACAACTCATGTATCACGTGCTTCAATATCCATGCATTTTTACTGGAGAGGTAATTCATGCTGAAGGATAGCTAATAACTTCTTTGCATGAAACTCAGAAACATTGAATGCACGCAGATCAGAGCCAAGTTCTGTGTACACTTTTGCATTAGAACATTCAAAGCAAAGCGTAGTTGTAAATAAAAGCTTCTCCTTATCGTAGAATGCTAATCCCCAGGGTGGGTTGTGACACCGTGCCGATTCACCCGCACAGAGACCTTGAAACAGTTGGACGATGTGTTGCGCTTCATTGCCATCAAGCAATCGACGGTCTTGTATATAGTTCCAGAAGGACTCTGGCCAGCCGTTTTGCGGAATAATATCTTGGTTATGTAGCCTGAGCAACTCAACCTTAACTGCTTTATCAATCGGAACGTCCCAAGCCGGAACCTTCCAGAAACTCGTACTCATAACATCACTCCTAGTTTTGAAACGGGAACCTAGTAAACTAGACAAATAGCAAGAATAATCAGGTTTAGGAGAAACGTTTCTCCTAAATTCATTTCAAGGTTAATCATGTCGCAATAGGCGCTCCTAATCTTTCACAGCTTGTCAATATAAGGGTTCAAGTCATAGTAATGGTTAGCGGAAAGCCAAATAGGGGTAAAACCGTGCAGCCTACAGTAAGTGATCGCCCCTCTCCTAACTGCCCAACAAAAAAGCGATGGGCACTCGGCTCGCCTTCTTGCGATCGCTCTTTGCGAGTTTTAATCCTCTTGCGGGGAATTAGTTAGTGCGATCGCTTGATGTGGTGATTACTTCTTTATTAGGCGGTTGGCATTACAACATTCTTAGTACAAAGAGGGCAATTGATCTGTTCCCCTGGTGTCGCTAAAGGTAAGGGTAGACAACAGTGTAACGACTGTGAAAAAACTTATATAGTATAAAATAAATAACCAATACCACTAAGTATAGGTTACACGATATCAGTGTCAAATTGCGTTTTAGTTTTCTGTAAACTCTAATTGTACTTCATTTCTGGAGTGAGGGAACTTGTTAACAAGTTTTGTTTTGGAAAGAGGACGCTGGTAACGAGTAATGTTTGGACAAGCTTCTGGTTCCCCGCATCCAAATGTTGATGAACTAAGTCGTTTAAATTAGGCTTTGGTAGCTTCTATCTTCTGCCTTTTAGATAGTTCTCTTTTTTTTAAAATAGCCCCAAATCCTAATGCTGTAATTGTGCCAAAAATGCTAAGAGGTTCGGGAACAGGAACTTCGCTGTACCTCCAACTAGGAGCATAATTATATGGGCCAGTTCCAATCTGATTTTCAGATATAGATCCAGATGGGCTACATGAACCTGTGTAATTACTACAATCCTGTGCCCTTGTCTTTCCTGATACTATTAAATCTGCTAACCATTGAAATGTTAATGTTCCAACACTTTTAGGACTAATGGTGTATGTTGCAGTATCTGTTTTAGAGTACGAGTCTGTAAAAGAAATTTTTGCAACATTCCATTCGGCTCCAGCAGTTAGAGAAATAGTTCGTGTATCAGAATTTTGCCTTGTAATAGCTGAATTACTGTCGTTTGTTTGCTGCCAAACTGTATACACAGGTTGTTGTGCTACACCTAAACTATTCTCATATTCGTAATTGATTTGTTGAGAATTGTAGCCCAGAAGTGTTTTTGTGATGTAACTGCCTTTAACTGTTACAGCCATTGATATTTGACTTTGAAAAATAATAGAACCAACAGTTAAAAAACCAGCAGTAAATTTTACTATATTTAGACTGGATTTCATCCTCATCATTTTCTCCAAGTGTTTGAAAAACTGCGTTATTTACACAAAAGGTGGTTTAAGCCAGGGTTTGTATATACGTAGTAAGAACGAAAAGGAAGAATCTCACGAATTAGTCGTGGGGCTTGAATGGTTAATTACAAATTGCAATGACCATCCGATAAAACTAAATAATAAGTGAGTATTTTTACCTTACCTTTTCTTTAAAGAAGAATAATCTATTTACTGTTAAATAAAATACCTTGCCTACTTAAGTTTATCAAATCTTTAATTATATAATTAAAGAAGCTTTGACGCATAAAAAGAGATAATTGCGTTTAAGAATATCGTGAAGTTTTTGAAGATTCTTTTATCAGGAAATGTAAAGCAAGTAGGGGCAAGGTAACTTGGGGATGTGGGGACAACTTTTGATGACCTGCTGGTAACATCCTGTCAAGCAGGGGGAAACCTGTACCAATTGAAGGGAATATAATTTAGGAGCTTCAAACCCCTACTGTTCGCTATGCAGATTGGTTTGGGGCAGCGCATTCAAATCGGAAGTGACAATTGCCCCGGTGAAACGTTACCTCGCCGCCACCGATGGTAACTGAGATGACATCCAGTACACAAGCATACTAAGTTTTCCCGCCTATTGTCTGATGGGTCACAATTCCAATGGTGTACCTGTAGCGCGTAGGCTTTGCGCTCTGATGTAGACAAATCATGCTTCTCACCAGGACGCAGGCAAATTTTACCGCACCTTTGGCAGCACCACCCAGAGGCTTCTTTAATTCCTACGGCTATTTCTTTCCAGTTTTCTGGATATCTGCTCATCAATGTATAAAATTTAACTTAATTTAATAACTGGTCTAACTCGGTTAAAAGTTTCTCTAGCTTTTTTACCTTTTCTGGATTTTCCCACACCTGGGTAGTTTTTAGCTGCTTGCCAATGTCTGAGTATTTAGCCTTTAAAGTTTCTTTTGATGTCGTCGGTGTTTTTTTGGGTTGTAGACTTTGAATCATTTCCTTAATCTCGCTGAGTGAGAGATTTTGGCTAATTGCCACATTCACCAAGTACTTGCGATCGCTCTCTTGCTTCACCTTAGCGATCGCTCTTGCTTTAGTGTATTCTAGTTTCCCTAGCCTTAATGCCTCTAGCACATCATCAGGAAGATTAAGCAGGGGTAAACGGCTGGTACGAAAGCTTTCAGCAGTAAACCTGCCGACAGTAGCTAGTAGAGATTCAATAGTTTCCAGTTGACGGGAAACGTTTTCCGTCAGTTCTAACCCCCGTCTTTTGGCATTAGCGGCTTGGTTAAGGATTGGGGCGATTTCATTGGCATCAATTCCCAATTCCGTTGCCAACAGTTCCAGAATCCCCTCAGTTTCATCAATCGGGTTTAAATCTTCCCGCTGTAAGTTTTCAATCAGTGCAATTTGTCTTGCTTGTTTATCGTCCAGGTCTTTGCTAATGATGGGGACTTCAGTTAGTTGAGCTTCTGTAGCTGCCCTCAAACGTCTTTCCCCCGCTACCAACTCATATTCTCCACCTTCTAAAGGGCGAACCAGCAAAGGCTCTAAAATACCGTGTTGCTTCACTGACTCAACCAGTTGAGCCAACTTATCAGGGTCAAAGTAGCGGCGGGGTTGCCTCGGATTAACTCTAATTTTTTCTATGGGAACTGTAGCCGATGGGGTGGTTGTTTCTACTGGACTCATACTCATAGACAGTAAATCTTCTACCCCTTTCATTTGTGGCACTTCACCGAGTTTCTTTTTAACCATTACAATTTTTCCATCCCTTCAGCAATTTGATTGAGGACTTCTATAGCTGGGTGCTTCGGCTGATAAACGGCTAATGGCTCGCGATTCATAGCAGCATCAGCAAAAGCAGTGGCGCGGGGAATTGCTGGGTATACCCTTGCTAGGGATGACAACTGCTCCTGTAATGCTTGGAGAATGACTTTATCTTGATTAGCATTACTGAATAGAGTAGGTACAAAACCAGCGATCGCTAGTCCTGGGTTAACGTGCTTTTTCACCTGCTTGATGGTTTGCAGCAATAACTCAGTTCCTTTAAACGCCTTGAAGTGGGTTTGAGTGGGAACAAGTACGTGAGTTGCCGCACTCAGTCCTAAAATGCTGAGAATGCCCAAGGACGGAGGGCAGTCTATCAGAATAAAGTCGTACTGCTCAACAACAGACTCCAAAGCTTGCTTGAGCCTATATTCTCTACCCATTGCTGACGCTAACTGCAACTCTACAGCGCTGAGGGTGATGTTGGCTGGTGCCAAGTCTACACTGTGTAAATTGTGGTGAATTAGTGGTGCAGTTGGTTCTTCTGCCAAAATTGCACCTCCCACTGTTTCCTCTAACTCGTGGGGTTCTAGTCCCATAAACGTTGTTAGAGATGCTTGGGGGTCTATATCAACTAGTAGCACCTTGAAGTTGTTTAGGTGTAAGTGATACCCCAGATTCATAGTCAGGGTAGTTTTCATTACCCCACCAGCTTGGTTAAAAATTGAAATAATTTTAGCCACAGGTCTTCACTAGTTCATGGTGAAAGTCTATCTTAAATGGAGTAGTGCAACATTGAACCAGAGAAGGTAGATGCTGTAATGGCATTGAGCCGAGATAAGGGCGAGTGCGATTCGTTCTGGAGAAACCCAGTTTCTGGGGGGATTCCAGGCTTTAGTAGAGTAACCCTTATGGGGCTGAGTCCGCACTTTAATCCTCTACTAATGACAACTTGATATCCATGTAAGTGAGGTTCTCAAAGAATCAATTCTTACTGCCCTGGTGCGGGGTTAAAAGCACATAAACTACCAATAATGGTAGCCCCTACGGAGAAGACTGACTATCAAATCTGTAAAGCGGGGATGAAAGCGGTTAATGGTGGTAATTGCTGAAAGCACCAACTGCAAGCAAGAGTTTATGGGGAGAGTAAACGAAGTGTCGTTGAGCCATCGTCAAATCTCGCCAAGGGATATAAGCTTGTGTTTCGGACACACCTTGGGTTGGAAATAACTGGCATGGGGTTTTGGACTGTTAGGATCTTGCTACCGAAGCAGCGTACCTCCTAGACCCCCGGTGGATAGACACCCTCTAAAGACTCAAAATAATGGATATCAGGAACGAAATAACCCAAATTATAGTTCCTATAGTGGTCGATATGTAGGTAAGCAGTCAAGCTAAAAGCTTATTTGGGAGGGATGGGTTAAGAAGCAAAAGCCTAGACCGAAATAACGGTCAAAGCCTGAAAAGGGATGGAGTAATGTCCGGGATAAGCAGACGTAACCCGCAATGTGTCTGTATATAGGGGTGTAAATAGCAATGAATAAGCCTAAATCAGATTCAACATTGAATACTGAGGGATGGAAAACTATCAACTGGCGACAAGTCGAGCGATATGTTTTCAAATTGCAAAAACGCATCTATGCCGCTTCACGTTGTGGTGATATTCAACGAGTTCGCTTTCCTCCAGAAAACCCTAATGAGGTCTTGGTCGAATAGGGCATTAGCAGTCAGAAGGGTAACACAAGACAACCAGGGAAAAAAGACCGCAGGAGTGGATGGTATTAAATCACTATCCCCAGCAGCACGCCTTGACTTGGTGAAAGGTCTATTCATTAACGGTAAATCCAAACCTACAAGGAGAATATGGATACCAAAACCAGGGAAAACCGAATTTAGACCGCTCTCGATACCCACTATTTTTGACCGTGCCTTACAAGCAGTAGTGAAAGCTACCCTTGAACCGGAATGGGAGGCTCGTTTTGAACCATCAAGCTACGGTTTTCGACCCGGTAGGTCATGCCATGATGCTATTAAACACATCAAAAACTGCATAGTATCAAAATCTAAATTTGTTTTAGATGCAGATATCTCGCAATGTTTTGACCGAATAAATCAGGAAGCATTACTTCTGAAATTAAACATGAACGGTTCAGTCAGGCAACAAATTAAAGCTTGGCTCAAATCGGGAGTGATAGATTCAGGAAAATTTGCAGCTACTACGGCTGGAACACCACAAGGCGGTGTAATTTCGCCATTATTGGCATCCATCGCTTTACATGGATTAGAAAGCCTGATAAACCAAGAATTTCCTGTCAACTCAGCCGGGAAAATCAGAGGGGCTAAAAGCAAATTTGGCTGCGAAATATCTCAAGTAACCTGTATTAGGTACGCGGACGATTTTGTAGTTTTAAATGAATCTTTAGCGGTCATTAAGAGGTGTGAGGAATTAATCAAAGATTGGCTCAAAGGTATTGGCTTAGAGTTGAAACCAGAAAAGACGCGAATAGCACATACGCTATATCCACACCTAAGTGAAGATGGTAAACCAGGATTTGATTTTCTGGGACATCATATTCAACAGATAAAAGTGGGTAAATACCGAGACAATAAAAATAGTCAAGGTAAAAAGCTTGGTTTCATCACCCTCATTACCCCTTCTAAGAAGGCAATTGAGGCTCATAAATATGAGATGAAAAGTATCATCACAAAACACAGGTCTCGTTCCCAAGCGGAATTAATTAAAGACCTTAATCCTATTATCAGGGGATGGACTTCATATTATAGAGTCTCAGATGCTGGAACTACTGGGGACTTCTCCCACTTAGATAGAATCACCTATCTTCGGTTGAGAAGATGGGCTAAAAGACAAACTGGAAGCATTAATTTAGGTCATCAAAAATACTGGCACACCATAGGCGATAACCATTGGGTATTTACCACCAGGTCAGAAAGTAATCCTTTACGGTTACTAACACATATCGAATTTCACTCTAGTGTGAATGATTATGTTAAAGTTCGCGGTGATAAAAGTCCTTTTGATGGTGACTTAATTTACTGGAGTTTAAGACTAAGCAAACACCCTGAGATGCCTACTACTAAAGCGAAGCTTCTCAAACAACAAAAGGGTAAATGTGCTTGGTGTAATTTGCATTTTCAAGAAGGCGATTTATTGGAAATTGATCATATTAAACCCATTTCTTGTGGAGGTAAGAAGGAATGGCAAAATCTCCAATTACTACATCGTCATTGCCACGATGATAAAACTGCCAATGATGGCAGCTTGAAGTCCCATATTGACAAATGGAAACACATTGAGTAGCCGTGTGCTGGGAAACTGGCAAGCACGGTTTCGGACGGGAGGGGTGGAACAGTAATGTTCCCCTCGACCCTCTCAAGCGGAAATAGAAGCTGAAAAAGCTTACCAGTTCTAGGTTTCAAAAATTTCGAGAGGGAGAGGCGTAGCGGCTTCCTTCATGTTGGGGAATATTTTGTAGATTCACCACATAATCGCCATACCGCTTGATATGTCTGGTGAGATAGCGATGATTGACTGGATATCCTTGTGCCACTAAAGTCTGAATTGCCAACGACATATCCACAGTATTCTGTAAAACCATAGCACTATCAACCAAATCGTAATTCTCCTCAAAAATCAGGGATAGAGGTATGCTGTTTGGTCAAAAGAACACATTTTCATCGCGTTAAGGTTAGTCTCAATTCCTTTTGAAGCTGCAATTCATGTAAGTACCTAAATCTTTGATACCTATAATAAGCAAGGCTTTTCAGCCTCTATTTCCGTTTTAGCGGTATCTCAGCTCAATGCCTGGAAGGCTGCCAAGCGTGCTGGGACTAAAGAGCGTATTTCTTTAGCGCTGGATAAATTTACAGCTGAACTTGTCAGGACTTTAATATCTTAGTATTTATAAGATTTTAAAAAAAATTTATTTCAAATTTTTTACCAAAAACACATTTATCTAATTAAATCGGCTCTTTAGTCCATTTTGCTGCATAAACCTCAAAACCATACCTATTAAACAACTAAGGAAGAGTAAAAATAAAATTGCTTAAAAAAGCAAAGGATTGAAACTGTGATTAACTTGTCACTTAAAAAACTAAAAGTGCTTTCTCTAGCATCTTTGCTTACGATACTTGCTTCTTCAACAGCATCAGCAGAGCCTTATTACCATACTTTTAGAATCTATGTTGCTGGGCCTGATGCTGGTACAGTTATATACCATACAGACTCACCATATAAAGGTAATCAGTTTCCGCACAAAGCTTGCGGAGTCATAATACACTACCCAATACAAGACCCAAAAGACCCAGAAGCATTATGGTACTGGGCAAAGAATGGAAATACAGCAATGACACAAGCAGAATTACCCGGAAATGGAATAAAAACTGAACAATTGAAATTTACAGGGCCATACGAAGGATGTAAACAATCGCCTCCAATTTTTACTACTCCAGCAACTCCAGATGGTAATGCGCCAGAAAAAGCAGAAGTACTAGTTATACAAGCAGATCCTACGGATATAGAGTGGCTAGATTCTCATTATGAACCAATTCCACCAATTCCACACTATAATCCTTGGGAGCATGGGCCAAAAGACTTTGCAGATCCTTGTAAGGAGAAAGAATTTTGTGAACCAATGCCAACACCACCATGTAGTGACCTTTCTGCCAGCTTATTTGACTGTAAACCCAGTTTGCGTACAAATGAAACTGAAACAGGAAAAAATGGAGTTAAACGATCAGGCAGAGTTAATAGCTCAAAACAAAATCTAAAGTTTTTACAATAGACGCCTATTGGAACGGGGTGAAATAAGTGTTGGTGGGACGATAAGATTGCCGCTGTCGAGAAGTCATACGTGCGACCCGAAGTCGCACGTACGATTGCTCCCTTTATGCCCACTACAACAGGTAATGATCCTCTGATTTCTCCTCCAAGGGGTTAAATGAGTAGGTTCCGCGTTCTAAACGACCAGTTCAGGTCGCACTTGCTCATTTACCCCCTGATCTGAGTACCCACCACCAGCCTTAATTTGTGCCACCTGCGATCGCTTTTAAAGCGGGCGACCCGCACTAATAACTGCTAACTGCGTAGCGCTTCACAGCACCGCGTATTTTTTTGTAAAGATTAAAAACTATCGACCCTACCATCCGGTAGGTAGTACCAGATAATATGGTGTGAGTGTGTAGTATGTAGAGCAAAAATGGCAGACAATCATCCAGACAATCATCCAGATAATCTGGCGGTTACAGAGCTAGATCATCCAGATAATCTGGTAGAAACTCCAGATTTTGAAAAATTTTCCATAGCAAAATTAAAAGAAAAATATTCGGTTAAGCAGGATGCGCTCTACAAGCGATTGAATTATCTACAGATAACAACGCACAAGTACATGGGTAAGGCTTATCTGGATGCCGACCAGATAACCCAGATGGACGGACTACACGAATACATCCAAAAGCACAGAACGATGGAAGGCTATCCGGTGCCAGAACCATCTGGTCCAGCAGAGGAGCAGCCAGGAGGAAAGTTAGCAAAAGCTGAGTCTTCTGATTTGATCGAAGTTGAAACTGAAACTCAGCAACTAAAAGCAGAGAGTCAGTCTACTGCGAAAACTGATGTTAACCCTATAATTGTTTCCGCGCAGAATATGGCAGCCGGGGTGTTAATGGCTGAAAGAATCCTGGCAAAACAATATATTGAAAATCCTGATCTTCTCCCTCAGCATTTACAAGAGCAAATTCAGCAGGTCGGGGAGGTTGGGCCTGTTGACCCTTTAGAATACGCCAACAAATTGGTAAACTTAGCCAGGGGCGCTGGAGGGGGATAAAGTTTTTTGGCACGATGTTGGCTGGGGTTACTCTGGCGCTTGGCAGTTTTAATCCTCTGCTGTGGTTAGGTGCTGCTGTCTATGGAGTGTGGCGGATGATTGCTGCTGTCCCCAAAGTTTCCACTCTTGATGAAGAGCAAGAGTTGTCACCAGCATCAGACGAATTCGTGTATAGAAAGCCAGAGCTAGACCGCGCCACAGCCGCCTTATTAGCTGGTGGTGCTATCCTCATTTGTGGGGAAGAGGGTAGTGGCAAATCTATATTAGGGGACGCAATTGTGAAAAAGTTGAGGGAAGATGGTTTTTTAGTCGCCTCAATTGAACCATCTACCCCCAAACAGATGTGCTTGCAGATTGCTGAGGACTTGGGAATTGCAACTGAGAATTTAGAAGGAAAGGCATTAACAACGGACAAGTTGAAGGTTGCGATCGCTCAATTCCTAGTACAAAACACAGCAATTGTAGTAGTTGATGATGCTCACCACTGTGATGGAAAGTTCAGGGTGTGGCTCAAACAACTGCGCCGAAAGTCAACAGTCCCCATGCTGCTGCTGGCAACTGACCCACCGCGTAGTGATGTTTTTATCAACATTCCCAGAATTGAACTCAAGCCCCTGCCTGAAAAAGCAATTAGGGAAATTATGAAGCAAGCAGCACATCAGCGACAGATAAATCTATCAGCTGCTGACCTTGCCAAACTACAAGAAAGGGCTGGCGGCAACCCGATGCTTGCCATTAGAGCAATTGAGGAGGAATTTTTTGGACTAGACATCGAGGCGGGAGATCATCGAAGGTACTTCGATATCACCCCATTAATATTGATAGGCGCGATGGTTTTTGTGATCATGCGCTTTATCGGTCTCGGGACGAATGACCAGGCACTTTATATCTTTGCTGGTATTGGGGGGACTGTTATGCTGGGAATCTCTCGAATTCTCTATACCCTTCCCCGTGAAAGTAGGAGGATTTAGATGTTGGGGATATCTCACCTATTAATCAGCGGTACATCTGCAAGCTTGTTGCTCGGCACGGCTGACCCTGCTGTAATTGCCGTGGGTGCGATCGCTGGACTTTTACCTGATGTTGATGTGAGTACTTCACCAGCGGGGCGAGTTTTGCCTTGGGTAAGTGGATACCTTGAGGAGAGAATGCCCCACCGCAGCTGCACCCACTCGCTAGCCTCTAGTGCAGCGTTAGCTTGTGCGAGTTACATTGTTGTATTCTTCTTTCCCCAATTCGTTACCTTTGCCCATGCCCTCAATGTGGGCTACTTCTTTGGCTGGTTTGCCGATTGTTTCACTAGGGGCGGTGTGGAGATGTTCTGGCCTTCACCCATAAGGTGCGTATGTCCGGGAAACAGAAATTTAAGATTGAGAACTGGTAGCAATGCAGAATACTTTGTACTAGTAATTTTAGTAGCGATCGCTCTGTCCGCATTTAGCGTTAACAGCAGCGGTGGGATTTTCACCAACTTTAACCGCTTGATAGCATCCCCCAGTGGCGTGACTCACATTTATAATGAGTCCGGTTCGGCTCACAAAATCGTTGCCAATATTACGGGTGTGAGGGTGAGTGATAGAGCAAAAATTCAGGGTAAATACTTGCTTATACAGCAGCAAGGAACTGGCTTCATTGTGTTGGAAGAGTCCACAGGGAAATTGTACAAAGCTGGTAATGACCCAGATTCGCAAATAATCACCGAATTTATTACCGCAGATGTGGGTGCAGCTGCCATTACTAATATTGAAGCAATTACCTTGAATGATGAACCTGTGGGGGCAACTTTGGCGAAGTTTAACCGCGCCGGGGCGATGGTGTTCGTCTCAGGTCAAATTTTTGTAGATGATTTTGACACCTCAGCGGTACAACTCGACCCTTACCAATTTCCCTACATCAAAGCAGCACCAAGCACCATTACTTTAGAAGCTGCGCCATTGGTAATTGTGCAAAGATTAGTAGGCGAAGAGTTTGCATCAGGTAATTTACAAGTGAGGAGTATTACCAGCAGTGTCTAACCGACCCTTACCACAAGCAACACTTAAACCTAACCAAGCTAAAAGGGGAGAAGGGGAGGGATCGCACTCCGGCATTTTCTTAGGGGAAAAGTGCTGGTGGAATCCCGCCAAACTCCGAAACGGTCATGTCGTGCTTTTGGGAACCAGCGGCAGCGGGAAGACGCAAACTTTAAAATCCCTTGCTTATGAGTTGCCCTCACTGTTTCCAGAGATCAAAATCGTTCTGTGTGACTTTCACGGCGATTTAAACTTGCCTGGTGAGGCTTGCTACAGATTAGATGCTGAGTCAGCCCACGGACTTAACCCCCTGGTGCTTGACTTAGATCCTAAAGGCGGCGGCCCGGACTTGCAAGCGATCGCAGTTTCGGCGATTCTCAGGAAGTCCCTAAAAATGGGCGATAACCAGCAAGGTTTGACACTGAACGCCTTTATAAGTTGTTATGAAAATAGGGGTATATTTCAGAAAGAGCGGTCAACATGGACAAAGGAGCCTCCAACTTTTGCTGATTTAGAAGTTGAATTACACAACCGTGTCGAGGATGGTTGTAAGGATTCTGAGAAGTTACTGCTCAAGTTAGCTGCTACTTTCAAGTATGGTATTTTTAGCAAGCTACAGCCATCAATCAATTTTCCTCTGGTTAGATTTGACTTATCATCTTTAGCTAAAGTACCTGGATTGTCTGCTATAGCAGCAGAAACGCTTTTAAAACAATTGCTAGATTCTCATAAGTTACAAGGTGAAATTGAGGGAAAAATCCCGCGCTGTTATGTTGTAATCGATGAATGCAAGGAAGTTAAGTCATCAGATACTCTTGCTAGAATCTCCAGTGAAGCGAGGAAGTTTGGTTTAGCTTTGATTGTTGCGAGTCAACGCGACGCCCATATTTCCGGGGAAGTTTTAGCTAACTCATCAACTAAGATTTTATTACCAATTGATAATGTGGAAGTAGCTGCTGTTAAAAAACGGTTTAGATTTTCTGAATCTTTGATAACTTCGCTAGAGCCTTTAGAAGCTTTAGTTCGGATGGATAATGATGGAGTAAAAACTGAAATTGTTCCCTATTACCAAAGGGTGAAGTAGTGAAAGTACTTGGTTTTTAAGCCCAAGCAGTTAAGTACAACTATAAATATTTGTAGTATGAGCTTAAAACACTTTAAGTGCTAATACTAATTGGATTTACGGTTCCTACTGCTAGTATTGAGTAATTTCTTTTAAATATTTTTCCTTGAGAGAAAAAAACACCTTATTTCTAGGAACTGATTTAGTATTTTTGCAATTTAGAAAACGCTTTTCTCTTAGAATCTGCTAGTATATTATTTAACACAGATTTATGATTGACAGTTCTGAAATTATTAACTCATGGCTATAGATTCTAAGATTTCCATCCCCTCCTGGCTTGAAACACCACCTTTGGGAGAAACCTCACCCCCAGTAGAGACACGGCAGCAAGAACTTCCATTTGGAGAACTAACCTGGGAAAATTTTGAAAAACTATGTCTGCGTTTAGCTCGTCTAGAAGCTAATGTGGAATCCTGCTATTTATATGGTGAGCGTGGTGACAATCAACAAGGGATTGATATCTTTGCTCGCAAACAGCTTTCAGCGATATATACAGTCTATCAATGTAAGCGTGAAAAAGAATTTGGGCCAGCAAAAATCAAAAGTGCTATTTTAAAATTTCTTGAGGGAAATTGGGTTAATAAAACAAATACATTTGTATTATGCACTCAAGAAAGTCTCAGGTCACAGGTACGAACTGACGAGTTTGAGACTCAAGAAACACTTCTTAGAGAGCAAGGCATAACACTACTGCGTTGGGACAGTGATGAACTATCTGAAAAGCTGAAAAAAAAGCCTAAGCTAGTGGATGACTTTTTTGGCAGAGCCTGGGTAGCTAAATTTTGTGGTGAAGAGCAAGCAGAAAATTTAGGTAAAAGACTAGATAATAAAAATATTGGCGAATTTAGAAGTAAGTTGGCAGTCTTTTATAAACGTGTATTTAATACCCATGATCCCGGAATACCGATAATTACTCTAGATATAAGCAGTCCCTTATCATTAGAAGACAGATATGTACTACCTGATATTAATGAACGCTACTCTGTTAACATCCCGTTTTTTCCGGAGGTTAAGCCTCAAGAATCTGAACCCGTATCTTTGGAGAATAGTAGAGCATTCAACCTCACAACTACTGAAAACAGTCAATTTGAAGACAGTAAACGGGAAGTTAGTTCGGTACGCTCATATGTAGCTTATGAGCAGCGACAATCTATCACAAAGTGGCTAGCAGCAAAACCATGTAGTATTGTTTTGGGAGGGCCAGGTAGTGGTAAAAGCACACTTCTGCGTTTCTTGGCTATTGACTTATTGCAAGAATCACCACAATTGAGTTTGCTGGCAGAAAAATGGAGCGATTGTCTCCCAATATGGATACCATTTGCCTTGTGGACTAAGATGATCCATGACTCACATACTTGTTCATTGAGCGATGTGGTTCAGGGATGGTTGAATAGTTGGGAGGAAAAACGGCTTTGGCCTTTGGTCGAACAGGCTCTAGCAGATGAAAGACTTTTATTATTAGTCGATGGACTCGATGAATGGAAAAATGAGGCATCTGCAAGGATTGCGTTAGAGAGACTGCAAGTTTTTGTTGAGCAGCGGAACATTCCAGCAATAGTTACAAGTAGACCTCATGGTTTTGACCGTTTAGGAATCCAAAAGACCGCGTGGCAAATAGGATTCCTTAGTGATTTTTCACCTTCCCAACAACAAAAATTATCCCAAATTTGGTTTACATTCAGGAATAGAAGTCTATTGTCAGGCTCAAAGCCAAATGAAGATGATGATATTAAAAGAACTTCTGAATTAGATACAGAGAATTTTATAATTGAGTTAAATAAGTCAGTGGATATTCGGGACTTATCAAAAGTTCCTCTTCTTCTTTGCTTGCTAATCTCTTTAAAGTTTCGCAATGCTGTTCTTCCCCAGAATCGATTCAAAGCTTACGATGCTCTGGTTGAATATCTAATTTCTACTCATCCACAGAAGAGGAAAACATCTGCTGCTGTTATCAATGAAACATTTTTAGATTTATCAGATGAGGATTTTAAAAAAATAATTGCCCAACTTGCTTATCACATACAAGAAAATTTTAGAGAGGGAGTAATAGAGCAGGAAGAAGCCATAAAGACGGTAGAAACCTATTTAAAAGACCCTGACGGGAGCTTTGGATTTGAACAGCCGGATGCTCGCAAATTCAGTAGAGCATTTTTGAATGTTGGTGAAAATACTATAGGTCTTTTGGTAAAACAGTCTCCTAAGGAGATTGGTCTTTTTCATCGTGCGTTTCTGGAGTATTTGGCAGCCTATCATCTGTCACGGCTATCTTTGCAGAAGCAGGTAACAATGGTTGAAACTTATTGTGCAGATCCGCAATGGCGTGAGGTTATTCTAGGATTATTTCAAATTACTAACCGTTCAGAAGATATTAAACAGTTAGTAGGTTGTATCCAGAAAAAAATTAACAATATTAGTCAGGTAGATAAATACGCTGTTGAACTTCTTCTGAGTGAGACTGCTTTTGGTGAATTTAACTGTTCTGCAAGTCTTGCTAAAAAAATTGCTTCTGAAGTTTTTGAGAATATTGAACTTGGATTTTGGATGCCTCACAGAGAGCGTCTCCTTCATCATGTTTTAGATGGCTTACGTTCAGCACCAGTGAAAGAGTTAGTAAAATCAAAGTTGCAAAGTTGGTTTCCTAGCAGAAGAAGATGGCGATCTAATATTTTCTACGCAATGACAAACTGGCCTCTGACTGATGAAGTTATTACATACCTTTGGAGAGGTATTCATGATGAAGAAATAGATAATCAGCGTGCTGCGGCAAAGACATTAGCTAATTTAGCAGCGGGTAATGTGGAAATTGGTAATCGTCTTGCTTGTCTCGCGTGTAGTCCATCTGATCCCAAAACTAGAGCGGTTGCTGTTGAATCTTTATTGTACGGTTGGCCAAATCATGAAAGTCTTGAACGTATTTTAGGAGAAACCCGCTACTCAATCAGTCCAGAACTGCGTTTAGTCGCAATTTTAGGAAGAATACAGCAGCATAATCAGACAGAGGAAGACCAAGAAGAATTGCTCAGACTTGGTTCTAGGGAAGGACAGTTAAATTACGAGTGGCCCAGTGAAGTAGCCAAGGCATTGATGAACGGATGGCCACAGTCCTCTATCACGAAGGAAGCTTGTTTTGACGCTTTACAAAAAGATAATATTAGTCGGTCAAAGCTAGATGGAGAAATCGCATTGAGGATTTTGTTGGAAGATTATCCACAAGATGCGGATGTCGCTCAATTTTGTGTAGAGCAGTTTCGCCATGAAAATTATCCTTTTCTCGAAGCATCTATAGGGTATCAAATCTGGATTTTACTAGCCCAGAACTTTAAAGATCATCCTCAGCTAGTTGCGGTAATTGATGAGTGGATACTTAAGCAAACATACCACGAGCCTGAAGTAGCTATAGTAGCTATGGTAGGACGTACACCAACAGCTAAAGCTAAACTTCTATCATCACTTGATTCACAGTTTCCTCATTGGAGTGCAGAAGCTTTAATCGAAGGCTGGGGAATACAAGACACTGAAGTTGCCCAAAGACTTAGACAAATTGCATTTAGTTCTGCTGCTGAAGCGTCCAAGATTGGTCATTTATTGCCACAAATTATTGAGGATAAAACTGTATGTCGAAATAGACTACTGGAAGTGCTTCAAAACCCTAACTGTGAGCGTCCTGACATAGTAATGTCAGGCTTGGCAATTTTGGGTAGCACCCAAGGTGATACTGAAGTTGTTGACATCGTTTTGAATTTGATATCAAAACTAAACCGCAATAATACAATTCATGAATTAGTAATTAAGAACTTGTTTTTGGATTACTCATCAGACGAGCGTGTGAGGGAACTAGCAAAGCGAGAGTTATTGGAAGGCAATGACATTTATAGTATTCATGAGACTGTAGTATTAGCTTATGGTAGTAGTTTGGAGATACGGCAAAAAATAATTGAGGTTACTTCTCCTTTACCTGTTCGTCTTCGCTGGATTATTGCTAAATACTTGGGTGAAGGAGGAAACGACCAAAACTTTGCAATGTCTTTGCTCAAATTCTATGACCACGATCATGATCTAGAAGTCAAAACGCAAGCATCAATTAGCTATCATACTCTGTTGAAAGCATCAGATCAAGATTTAGCACCTGCATTGGAAATTTTATCTAAAAATATTGTTGATTCTGGGATTCGCAAATATGAACGACGACAAGCTGCATTTTGTGGCTTAGTATTGTTGGGGCGTTTGGACATTGTGGTTAATGCTAAAGAATACAACGGGCAACTGTGTACTATTTCTATTAATAATGCCATATCCTTGAATGCTCCTTTGTTGAAGCATATTATACAAAACTGGGATGCTATTAAGGCTGCTTTGGGAAATGAGTTATGGTCTAGATTTTCCAGGAATAAAACAACAAGTCAATTGGATATTTGGGATAGACTCAGCATCTTTGCTCACGAATATCCTAGCCCTCGTAATGAATTACTTCAATTTCTGGAGCATCAAACTGAGCGAAACACTAACTCAAATATATTACGTTTTCTCGATAAAGTATGTCCAAAAAGTTCTTTACTTCTCGAATATTGTTTAAATACATTGGATACTAGAGCAAAATACTCTGGTAGACTAGGGCAGGAAGAGATAGTTGCAGCACAACTTTTAGGAGAAAATTTTGGCGGTGATCAAGAAGTTTTAAACCGCATCATAGCCGGTGCTGATCTAGAAGATGTCAGTGACAAGATAATTGTTGCTCTTTGTGAGGGGTGGACAGAAAGTCAAGAATTTGCTTTCATTTTTGAGAGAGTGAGTAGAGATCCGTCAAAACTCACTTATGCTGCATATTTTAAAATTATCTGTCGTAAGCAAGAAAGTGATTTAGTGTTTCATGCTATTATCCAAGTCATATCACGGACTAATTACTATAATCGCTTGCTTGATCAAAGTTCAATTATTCAACGGTTGCGAAAGGATGATTCGTTGCTAGAAATGCTCTTTAGTCACTTGCAAGCTAATCCAACTCCGTCATCAAAAGCAACAATTCCCAAAATAATTGCATCTGCTAGAAATCTTTCTCCTGAACTTAGAGATTGGTGTATAGAGGAAGCAAACTATCAATTAAGCAGTATAAAAACCCCTGAAATTGGTATCGATTGGATAAGTGGAGGCATGCGACCAGTTGTACATTCTTTACTGGATATACTTATTACTGGCGTATCTTAACAACGTGATTTGTCCAAAATGCGATCGCCCCCTCACCCACTACCCTTAATTATTGTGGCTCAATCTCTATTGGGAACTTTCTGCAAGCGATAGCGTATCCCTGACGGGATGCCTTGCACTCAGCGCTCCGTAGGAATCGCATTCTCCACTAACTCCTTTTTCTCCTACGCCTTCCCACTTTTGACATTTCCATAGAAGGCAAAGTCAAGGGGTCAATCTTTGTTGGGTTAATCATTGAAATTTACCCCCAAGTCAACACCCAAAAAATTTTCTATTTTGCGGATTATTCCTTCTGTTGCTGGTGCTAACAGGTTTTCATTCTCTAGCTGATACCAGTAAGAACGACTAACCCCGCACTCTTTGCAAATGATCGTCAATGGCCTTCCATCACGTTCTCTGGCCTGCCTTATTCTTTCTCCTAGTTCTGGAAAGTCTTTAATTTTCTCAACAACGCGCTTTACTTGCACAAATTTCATAGCCAATCCTTTATAACTAATTCTATTGTATTTTGTCTGTAGACAGTTGACAAGTGTCTGCATACAGTTTACAGTTGTAAGTATAAATAAGGCGATCACTTAGGTCTGGACAACTGGAGGTGATCGCCTACCCCAAATAGAGGCAAACCAATCATGACACATTTAACAGACGAATTCACCCTAGCTCATTTAGAACTTTTCACAGAGCTAGAAGAGCAGGTGGCTGCTGTTTCTCCAATCTTTCCTGAAATTGAAATTGACTCAGTGATTGATGCAGACTTTGGTAGTTTATACCGTGTTTGGCGCGGTATGCAGTTGCTTGGCACTTTTTACCGCAGACTTGATGGCTTTTGGGTTTCTCAAGCTTTCCACACCTCAAAGAGCGAGGCTTGGGTAACTGATGTTGAGGCTGTTACAGCAATAGCAGTGTAGGTAAAAGCGGATTCGATTATTTGGACTCTTATCAATCAAGAGTCCAGTTATCTCAAAAGCATTTTAGGGAAGTCAAATGGAAGAAGTATTGGCAGCACTTGAAAATTTACAAGTAGCGCAGAAACTAGCAGTAGTTAAAGAAACTGTCAAAAGCTTTAATGCCCAGGAAAGAGCGGAATTATCAAGCTTTTTAGATGGATTTAATCAGTCAAACATCACTGTTAATTATCCTGATTTTGGCTCTAAACAGAATACTGGTGATTCAACTGCTAACCCATCTCAGTTCACCAAGAATGAAATTTTAGTTAGTGGTTCATTCGTTTCGATTAATACTGGGTTTTCACTAAACATTCAAAATTCTGAATTTATTCAAATTCAACAACCAACTGATAAAGACTACCAAGCTTTTACCATCTTAGTAGCTATTCTTCAAATAGTTAAGTGATTTAAACAATGAAATTTATACTTATCAATGGTAAAGAGTTTTACTTAGGTAAGCTTTGTAATTGTGGTCATGAATATCAAGAAACTGGAAAAAGCTTAAGATACAAACCATTTGGCAATAGACGATCTGGCCCATGTGTAGAGTGTCATAGGAAAGAATCAAGAAGCAGAACCGAATATTACAAAAAGCGCTATCAACAGAAAAAAGATGCTATCAAAGACAATGTTAAAAAATGGCGTACTGAAAATCCTGATAAAGTTAAAATAAGTCAGGATAAATATAGAATGTCTCAGGCAGGAAAACTTACTAATGCAAATCTATCAAGACGTAGGCGAGCAAGAAAAGCAAATAATCATGCGGTAAATTATTCCAAAAATGAGCTTTTTAAAGCTAAAGAGATATTTTGCAATGAATGTGCTTATTGTGGGTCAAAAATTAAGCTTCAAATTGATCATTTTATCCCAGTCTCTAAAGGTGGTTCAGATTGTATAGGTAATTTTGTATTAAGCTGCTGGAAATGCAACAGAAGCAAATCAGATAATGATCCAATGGAGTGGTATAAGTCTCAAGATTTTTACTCGTCTAAGCGGTGGAAACAGATCCTCAAGATTTTAGGAAAGAATGAATCAAATTATACTCAAATACCACTGCTTTAATTAATCTTGGTGTAAAATAAGGTAGAGTATCTTTCAGATTCTCTGCTTCTTTGTGTCTACATATCCCTTATTCTACGTTTCCACTATATGAACGCTACTAAGGATAAAGAATTATTACTAAATTGCTCTATTCCTTGTTTTTGGGGCAAATCCAGAACTAAGGAGAAAGCCCTATAGCTAAAAACCTAATTACTCAACAGTTAACAGAGTCTGAGAATGAGGATGAAGAATTACCCAGTTCAGTTTTATAAAGAAATCCTCCTTTGAAAATGAGTATATCCCTTTTATGAAAGAATCTAGAAATAATTTAATTACGTTTATTTGCATTGGTTTATTGGGGCTTACATTTGTTAAAAATTCTTTTCAAAGTAAAGTAACCGCCAACACAGTGACTACTCCTGTAATAGCTGTTAACTCGGAAACTCTGGCTACCTCTCCAGTGCAGCAAAACAGGCCGCTCAAGATGTCAATAACAGTTGACAATCCCAATTTTTTAAAGGTGAAGGAGGGCGATGAAATTAGAACCGGGGACATCATCTCTGATAACTCCACAGAGAGGGAACGTTTAGAACGACAGAAGAGGGGGATATTACTGCAAACCGAGAATATTAAAAACAAGCTCCTAGTGGAACCCACACCACCGCCACCTACCCCAGAACTGCGATCGCTCCCCCCGGCTATTTTCAGTGAGGAGCAAGCGGCGATCGCTCAAGCTGAGTTAAAGCTGCAACAAGCGAAGAGTGTTTTACAAACCCGCAAGACGCTACTTAATACTGATAACCCAGAGCAGCGGGCTGAATTTGAGCGCTCTGGTTCCGCTCTGCAATCAGCACAGCAGAAGTTAGAAGAGCAGGGTCAAATGCTCCAATCTATGAAAGATTTAGGGATGGAACCAGTTGTCATTCAACATGAGGAGGCTTTATTAAAACAGTTACAATCTGGTGTAGATGAGGCTCAATCAGGGGTTGATAGAGCTAGGGCAAAGCTTGATGCTTCTGCTACTAGCCAGAGTCAGGAGTTGCAGCAGTTGCAGATAAATGTGCAGTTGGCAGAATCAGAGCTACAGTCTGCAAACTCTCGATTAGTGGCAGCTCAAAGTAGGCGGCATGTGCAGGAGTATGAGGCATCTGTGGAATTCGCCAAGCGTGAGCAATCTATAATTGGGTCCAGGCAAGAATTTGAAAAACAGCAGGCTCAGTACCAACAATCTTTGAGAGAAAGAGACTATCAGTTAGCACAATTGGAAATATCCCTGAGCAATATTGATGATAAAATTGCTCAAATTCCCGCAGTGCGATCGCCTAGAAATGGTGTTGTTAGGAAAGTTAAACCTTTTGTTGGTAACAATGGCAAGTACAGCACTACTGTCACCATTGCCTCTTTTTCCACTAAGAATATCGGCGCAAACTCCACAGGTTCCGCCGCCAGTAACACTACCCAAAGTTCCCCAACCATCCCAAAAACCCCCACAACAACAGGAGGAGGAGGAACAAACACCAGAAGATAGCGGCGATGCTGAGGAGGCGCAGCAGATTGATCAAGAGGCTGATCAGTCTATCCCCAAAAATGAGCCGAATCCGTTTAAGTTGCCTGATATAGATAAAATTCTCCAGTCAGAGTTTAATGATGATTTATGGAAGCTCCTCAAGGGTGGGCTTCCATGCCTGGAAAACTCTGCTGTTTGTTTGGCACAGTTGCAAGAAAAAGCGATCGCCCAATCGCCGTTGCTCAAAGAAATGGATGCTCGGATAGGTGAGGCTAATGAAAGGATTGCCCAAGCGCAAGCTAGGAATAGGAGGAGCATTCAGCTGTCAATTTTCACGCCTGGCCTACAGTACCTTCTGGGCCCTACTCCCCAAGCGGGGCAAGCGCAATCGCAGGGTAATGGCTTGATTGACAACGTTTTAAAAATTATTCGTGGTGATACTGGGCTTATTAATGGGCTTTTAAATGTAGTAGGTGTACCCTTCTTGCAAGGTACTCAGGGTGGTAATGCTGATGCTCAGAGGAGCGCGATCGCAATCGGCGATCTGCAAATTAAGGTCGCTGAACTACAGAGAGGCAGAGCCAGCCTTGCCGATCTGACTAAAAAGGAAGTTGCATTGTCCTTGTCAAAATTTGATGAACTGCGGGTTGGTTATCAAACTCAACAAATTGTTCTTACCCGTTCCGTACAGCGGTTCAAGGTTTACGAATTGAGGTACATCAGGGGTAATTCCACCACTGAAGACTATCTACTAAAGCAGAACCAATTAGATAATGAAAAAGCCCAAGGGTATCGAGCTTGGGCATCTATGCGGCGTGAGATATTTAATTTAAAGCTTCTGTGCTTGGGTGTTAAGGAAGCCGAAAATTAAGGCCAACCTGACGGTACATAGCCAGTACTTACACCGTTAGTTGTTCGGCAAACTGGTGGCTCACCCGCATCTGGTAGAGTCGCCAAAGTATAGGAGTTTGTGCCAATCTCAAAGGTACTTGGCAGTGATGAGCCGCTTGCAGCGCGAAGAATACCGAAACCACAGCCATTAATTGATACGTTTCTTGTTGTTTCAGTTGGTAAGGTAATGGCGACTGCACTGTTGGGATTCTTGCCAACAATTACCACTTGTCCATTGGGGGTTTTAAAGTTGGCAGAGCGCGGCTCTACAAAAGTACCACCGTTGCAGGCTGGCAATATTTGAGTTGGTAATGTAGATGCATCAATTGCTGTACCATCTACCTTTAACCCCTCGAATGAGCCGCTAGAAGGTATTGAAATTCTTAGCTCACCGCAAGCGCCGACGATTCTCGCAGTAGATCGATCAGCACTACCCATGTCTACTTGCACACGACTATTTGCTGCGGCGGAGATGTACACAGTTGTTACATTGCTATCGCTGACAGTTTTGTAGACCGTGTTTGTCCCGTAAGGGAGAGCCATCACTGGTGCTGAAAGCGCGATCGCTCCCCCAACTATTCCCAATAATGCAATAATCTTTTTCATCTCTATCCTTGAGCAGTTTGGAAGTTATTATGATGTTTAATTGGGTAAATGTAAAGGCTTTATTTAACATAAATTCTTTAAAAGATTGTCTGCTTATCTTATTATTAGTATCCGGTGGATTATCCGGTTGTAATCACCGTATTACTCAGAATATACAGAGTACTTTGTCCGGTTCAACTGTGCTAATAACTGAAGAATGGCAGGTTTTGAGTGTACATGATGGCGATACTGTTAAGGCGCAAAAAAGCGGTCAGGTGGAAAAGATTAGGCTTTGCGGCATAGACGCACCAGAGTTATCACAGCCGCTTTGGTATTGAGTCGCGGGATAAGTTGCGTTCACGGAGTGTACCGTAGGTAATCACTCTTAGGGGATGGTACATCGCTTCTTTCCACTAAGAAAATCCAACTATCAATTGTTGGCAGGGATAAATACAACAGGGCAATTGGTGAGATATTTGTAATTGTCCCTGGTGGCGAGAAATTCATTAATGAAGAGATGGCCAGCAGTGGTATGGCTTACCACTACGCTCGGTATTCTCTTAATTGTCCCAATAAAACAGCTATTGAGAACGGGGAAGCGATTACCTGCGGTAGACTGCGCCAACGCAAAGGACAAAAAACTCGGTGTATGGTCAGGGGATTACCAGAAGCCTTGGGATTATCGCTCGTCAGTGAGGCGCAAGTAATGGGCTACTGCATAAAATCCGGGTACTGCGGGTTTGGATTATCAGATGCTATCTCTTTTAGAAGTTTTAAGGCTGCCACACAGTCATTTACCGCCCTATGATCTGCGTGTGGTAAGGGCTGGTATTTATAGTCCTCCCAGTAGGTGCTGTATTCGCCGCACCACTTAGAGTACCAGTTCATCAAGCAGATTGGCTCTCTGATTTTTAGTTTTTGCAATTGGTGCAAGCTACAGCAGTGGTCGAGAACCTTAATATCGAAGTCTGCATTGTATACTAAAACTCGTTTGTTTGCGATCGCTTCTTTTAACGTGGGATAAATGTCTGGAAACGATGGGGCAGTGGCAAGCATTTCATTGGTGATCCCGTGTACCTCAGTTGCTTCTTTGGTAATAGCAACTGTGGATTTTACCAGGGTATTAACTAATGTATCGCCACAGTGGTTTATTACTGCTATCTCTATTGCTTCAGCATCGCTTTCTAGTCCTGTGGTTTCAGTGTCAAGAATTACCCAGTTGTCATGGCTGGTTAGTTCTAGCGCCCATGCGACAACTTCTGCTCTGTCTTCTTCAATAAAGCCGCTGTGCTTGCGCCAGCTTTGGAGCTTTTGGGCTGCCCTACCTTTTTTAAGATTGTTTAACTGTTTCTCAGATGGTTTGCGTTTAGGTCGCACAGAATTAATATCGTTTGGATCATAAAGGTATAAGGTGTATTTTTTTGTATTAATAAAGCCGACGGGATTGATAGGAGACAACCCCATATCTGATAGTTGTTTTTTAGTTTTTAAATAGCTGGGAGGTTCGTTTTCCGACCCCCACCATTTAAACTCTTTCATGCTGAAGATAGAAGATTTAGTAGATTTTCGTTCGCCTCTTAGTTATTTTACCTTTACTCGATGAGTTTGTTGCAAGAAGAAGCTAATTGTATAGACGAAGGTGTCGGTTGGGGGTGGAATATTCTGTGAAAATGTGTTTATAAGTATGATTTCAAAATCACATCTTTAGAGCCAGAAACAAAAACCAGCAGCGGCAGAAAGCTCTGAATATAAGTCTGAATCAAGACACATTAAAATACTAAAATTTGATAGTTTTAACCCAGAACATGATTCAGACATCATTCTCCAAACCTCCGAGCGTACATCAAAACCATGTTGTGAAAATGTTAAAATAGACAAAGGAGTGCAAAAACTACCCCAAGGGGGGCAGTCGCTCACCACTTTTTTCAAGCGTGTTCACGTACCTTTTTACATCTAGAAACTAGGACTCTCTTAGTACTGATGACCATATACGCCTACTAGCAAAGGCTAGATCGTACTGACCATTTTCTAACCAGTCTTTATCCCCAGAGTAGAAATCACAAACCCTAACGTAGTGCTGCGGGTTTAGGGCTGGATAGCCAGCGTACCAGCTTTTATCCGGGCATGGAAAAACTACAATCTCCATTGCTGGGATTGTTCTCCTTCCTTGTAGCTTTTGCTCAAAAGTACATACAGTAAATGTATTTTCGTCTAGCACTCTCAGATATTTATTAGCTTTTTCTACAGTTTTGTATTTGAGATAATCAGTTACGTGGTATGGGGTATCGCTTGTAGGAGTCACAATAATTTCTTCGTCAATCCACGTGCTATTATCATCCTCAATAAAAAATCTGTATTGGCACAGCCAGTGGTTGATGCTCCAAAAGTCCGCAAAGTCTCTTTTCATCTTTATACTCTTTGGTCGGATGCCTCCCCGATTAATTAGTAAAAAAGCCAGGGTTAACAAAAAACCCTATTTTTCGTTTGTTTGTGCGAAATTTTCTAAAATTTCTCTAGTAATACCTAGATTAGTTGCCAGTCCACTAATGCGATCGCTTGGTAGATGTCTGCGGGGGGGGAGAATTTCGCCTGCTGTACTCAGAGAAGCGATCGCAGAAAAGGTGGAAAAATTGGAGAAGGCACCCTTTTCCTAGTACAAAGCCCAGTGAAGCGATCGCCTGTGATGAGCGATCGCTAAAAATCAAAATCTTATTCCAAATACCACCCGTCGCCGGCTCTCTTAGCTGCTTCTATAGCTTCATTTTCCCAGTCATTAGGATCAGATGACTCTGCACTGTACTGAAAATCTGTGCAGTATCCGCTGTAATGATCTTTATTAAATTGTCCTTCATCCATACGAACAGTAACTTTTACATCATTTCCTTCTTCGGGGTCTGAGATTGAAATGCTAGCAGTCATTTCTTTTCCCATATCATTTACAAACTTTTCAGTGATCTTTTTATCCATTTTCCCTGTTGCGCCTATGCACCAAGAGGCATTTAGTTAAAACGGTGCATCCCTAATAGGGGTTATTCTTAGGGGAAATGAAGGGAGGGAAGCTCCTGTTCGGTTTACCCTTCTATTATAGCGCGACCCCACGCAATACAAGCAATATTATCACACTTCGTTACAATTGATTAGCTAGACCCCGTGCTATATTGGCGGTAGGAGTAGGAGATGAGAAGATGTCCAGACCAGGGGGAAACCCAGATCTAGCTAAATTTCAATTTCAGAGTGGTGATGAAGAGCCTAATAACGTCAAGCTGGCTTTGTGGATTAAGCAAAGTATGATGTCCAAATTAAAAGAATTGCCTAATAAAAATGACTTTATTAGGGAAGCGATCGCTAAAGCACTGGCAGAACTTGAGTAATTTAGTGTTCAAAGTTCGCACATCAGCTTGTTGAACCCGCGTTAACCTCTATGGATTTTTAGAAACACCCTTTAGACCAGTAGAAAACGCCCGCGTGCGGTTTGACCTCGCACCGGTTTACATGACTGCCGACGAAGAAGACGATTTGCGGGTAGCACCGGGAGATGTGCCAGTAGACGACAACGGCTACATCATAGGACCCCAAGTGCCCGTGCGCTATCGCCAAGAGTTCTCCACCACCACACCAGAGCAGGTGGATTACGTGGCAGTTTCTCCAGTGCAGATAGTCTCTGTGGCTACTAGCATGATTCCCTTCTTAGAACATGACGATGCCAACCGGGCACTCATGGGTTCTAACATGCAACGGCAGGCAGTGCCCCTACTCAAGCCAGAGCGCCCTTTAGTCGGCACCGGCTTAGAAGCACAGGGAGCAAGAGACTCCGGCATGGTGATAGTCTCCCGCACCGACGGCGATGTCACCTACGTCGATGCTGCCGAAATTCGCGTCAGAGTCCGTAATCAATCGTCAATCACCAGTGGCAAAACAACTGATAAAGCATCACAGACAACCGACAAAGTTCAAGAAATTAGATACACCCTTTCTAAATATCAGCGCTCTAACCAAGACACCTGTCTCAACCAAAAACCCCTAGTCCGCACCGGAGAGCGAGTAGTTGCTGGGCAAGTGCTGGCAGATGGCTCCTCTACCGAAGGCGGAGAATTAGCCCTAGGGCAAAACATCGTAGTCGCCTACATGCCTTGGGAAGGCTACAACTACGAAGACGCCATCTTAATTTCTGAGCGCCTAGTGCAAGACGATGTCTACACCTCAATTCACATCGAAAAATATGAAATTGAGGCCAGACAAACCAAACTAGGCCCAGAAGAAATCACTAGAGAAATTCCCAACGTCGGTGAAGATGCCCTGCGACAACTAGACGAACAGGGCATCATCCGCATTGGTGCCTGGGTAGAAGCTGGGGATATCTTAGTCGGCAAAGTCACCCCCAAAGGTGAATCTGACCAACCCCCAGAAGAAAAACTCCTGCGGGCTATCTTCGGCGAAAAAGCGAGAGATGTGCGCGACAACTCCCTGCGAGTGCCCAACGGCGAAAAAGGAAGGGTCGTCGATGTGCGCCTGTTTACCCGCGAACAAGGTGATGAACTGCCACCAGGAGCCAACATGGTAGTCCGGGTGTATGTCGCCCAAAAGAGAAAAATCCAAGTTGGCGACAAAATGGCAGGACGCCACGGCAACAAAGGCATTATCTCGCGAATTTTGCCGGCTGAAGATATGCCCTACTTGCCCGACGGCTCCCCAGTAGATATAGTGCTCAATCCCTTGGGTGTACCCAGCCGGATGAATGTCGGCCAGGTGTTTGAGTGCCTCTTGGGCTGGGCGGGTCATAACTTAGGCGTGCGGTTTAAAATTACACCCTTTGACGAAATGTATGGTGAGGAATCTTCTCGCCGCATTGTCCACGGCAAATTGCAAGAAGCTAGAGACGAAACCAGCAAACTCTGGGTATATAACCCCGATGACCCCGGCAAAATTATGGTCTTTGACGGTCGCACCGGCGAACCCTTTGACCGACCAATCACCATCGGCGTAGCTTATATGCTGAAGCTGGTGCATTTAGTCGATGACAAAATCCACGCCCGGTCAACAGGCCCCTACTCGCTGGTTACACAGCAACCCTTGGGTGGTAAGGCCCAGCAAGGCGGTCAGCGGTTTGGAGAAATGGAAGTGTGGGCGCTGGAAGCCTTTGGGGCAGCTTACACCTTGCAGGAGTTACTGACGGTGAAGTCTGATGATATGCAAGGGCGGAATGAAGCGCTCAATGCCATTGTTAAAGGCAAGTCAATTCCCCGACCCGGTACTCCTGAGTCCTTTAAGGTGTTGATGCGAGAACTGCAATCTTTAGGCTTAGATATTGCCGTCCACAAGGTAGAAACCCAGGCAGATGGCAGTTCTTTAGATGTAGAAGTCGATTTGATGGCAGACCAATCAATTAGGCGCACACCGCCGCGACCCACCTACGAATCACTCTCCCGTGAGTCACTGGAAGAAGACGAGTAAGAATTAGTCATTAGTCATTAGTCATTAGTCATTAGCAATTTAATGATGAATGAAGACGAAAACTAGCTTGTTAGTAGGAAGCAAATGTTCCCCCTAATAGAAAAAAACTTCTACCTGACGACTAATGACTTTTTGACCAATGACTAATGACTTTTTGACCAATGACCAATGACTAATGACTAATGACTAATGACTAATAATTATGAGACACGCCCAAACTAATCAGTTTGACTACGTCAAAATCGGTTTAGCTTCCCCTGAACGCATCCGCCAGTGGGGCGAGCGTACTTTGCCTAATGGTCAGGTAGTTGGTGAGGTGACCAAGCCAGAGACGATAAACTACCGCACCCTGAAGCCAGAGATGGATGGCTTGTTCTGCGAGAGAATCTTTGGACCAGCAAAAGATTGGGAATGCCACTGCGGCAAATACAAACGGGTGCGCCACCGTGGCATAGTCTGCGAGCGCTGCGGTGTGGAAGTCACCGAGTCACGGGTGCGGCGTCACCGCATGGGCTTTATTAAGCTCGCTGCGCCAGTGGCCCATGTGTGGTATCTCAAGGGCATCCCTAGCTACATTGCGATTTTGCTCGATATGCCCCTGCGGGATGTGGAGCAAATTGTCTATTTCAACTCTTATGTAGTTCTCGGCCCGGGCAATGCCGAGACTCTTAGCTACAAGCAGTTACTGAGCGAAGACCAGTGGCTAGAAATTGAAGACCAAATTTATAGCGAAGACTCACTCTTGGTGGGTGTGGAAGTGGGCATTGGGGCGGAGGCCCTGCTGCGGTTGCTGGCAGATATTAATCTAGAGCAAGAGGCAGAGAGCCTGCGAGAAGAAATTGGCAACGCCAAGGGACAAAAACGGGCGAAGCTAATTAAGCGACTACGAGTGATTGACAACTTCATTGCCACCGGCTCCAAACCAGAATGGATGGTGATGGCAGTTATCCCCGTGATTCCCCCCGATTTGCGCCCAATGGTGCAGCTAGATGGCGGTCGGTTTGCCACCAGCGACTTAAATGATTTATATCGCCGGGTAATTAACCGCAACAACCGCTTGGCAAGACTACAAGAAATTTTGGCACCAGAAATCATCGTCCGCAACGAGAAGCGGATGCTGCAAGAAGCGGTTGATGCCTTAATTGACAACGGTCGCCGGGGTCGGACTGTGGTGGGGGCTAATAACCGCCCGCTGAAGTCGCTCTCAGACATTATTGAAGGTAAGCAAGGACGGTTCCGGCAAAACCTGTTGGGTAAACGGGTGGACTATTCGGGACGTTCGGTAATTGTCGTGGGTCCAAAGCTGAAGATTCACCAGTGCGGGTTGCCGAGAGAGATGGCAATTGAGCTATTTCAACCTTTTGTCATCAACCGCCTAATTAGAAGCGGCATGGTGAACAACATCAAGGCGGCTAAAAAGCTGATATCGCGCAATGACCCCAGCGTGTGGGATGTGTTGGAAGAAGTGATTGAGGGGCATCCAGTATTACTCAACCGCGCCCCGACTCTGCACCGCTTAGGCATTCAGTCTTTTGAACCGATTTTAGTTGAGGGGAGAGCGATTCAACTTCATCCCCTAGTTTGTCCGGCTTTTAACGCCGACTTTGATGGCGACCAAATGGCGGTGCATGTGCCCCTGTCGTTAGAGAGTCAGGCAGAGGCCAGGCTGTTGATGCTGGCTTCTAACAATATCCTCTCCCCTGCCACAGGTAAACCGATTATTACTCCCAGCCAAGACATGGTTTTGGGGGCGTATTATCTAACGGCGGAAAATCCCGGTGCGACCAAAGGCGCGGGCGGATATTATTTCTCCCTGGATGATGTGATTATGGCATACCAGCAGGAGCAAGTAGACCTCCACGCCTATATATATGTCCGCTTTGATGGCGAAATGGAGACAGACCAACCAGACACAGAACCTGTAGAGGTGACTGAAAACTCTGATGGTAGCCGGACTTTGCTTTATAAATTCCGCCGTGTCCGTCAAGACGCCAAAGGAAATTTACTTTCTCAGTATATCCGCACGACCCCTGGTCGAGTGATTTACAACAAAGCGATTCAAGAAGCACTTGCAAGTTAGGTAATGGGTAATGGGTAATGGGTAATGGGCAATAAGTAGAAAGGCGTAAATAAAAATAACTATTGTTTTGAATTCTGTTGAACAGTCTAAAACCCTCTTGCCCCTTGCCTCTTGCCTCAAGGCAAGACTCACAACTAACAAATAACTATTGTTTTGAATTCTGTTGAACAGTCTAAAACTCTCTTGCCTCATTGCCTCTTGCCTCTTGCCTTCTGCCTCTTACCAAGACTCACAACTAACAATTGATTGACAAATGACAGAAAAAATGATTTTTCGCAATCGTGTGGTTGACAAGGGTCAACTGAGAAATTTAATTTCCTGGGCGTTTACCCATTACGGGACTGCACGCACAGCGGTGATGGCGGATAAGTTGAAGGACCTGGGCTTTCGCTATGCCACCAAAGCCGGGGTTTCTATCAGTGTAGATGACTTGATGGTGCCGCCCACCAAGCGCCGATTGTTGGAAGCAGCCGAAGAAGAAATTCGCGCTACAGAGACTCGTTATCAGCGGGGAGAAATTACTGAAGTGGAACGGTTCCAAAAGGTAATTGACACCTGGAATGGAACTTCGGAACTGCTGAAAGATGAGGTGGTGGTCTACTTTAAAAAGACCAACCCCCTGAACTCTGTGTATATGATGGCATTCTCTGGGGCCCGGGGTAATATCTCTCAGGTGCGGCAGTTGGTGGGGATGCGGGGACTGATGGCAGACCCCCAAGGGGAAATTATTGACTTACCAATTAAAACCAACTTTCGGGAAGGGTTGACAGTTACAGAATATATTATTTCTTCTTATGGTGCCCGCAAAGGGTTGGTGGATACCGCCTTGCGGACTGCGGACTCTGGTTATCTCACCCGGCGGTTGGTGGATGTCTCCCAGGATGTGATTATTCGCGAATTTGACTGCGGCACCACTAGGGGTGTGCCGGTGCGGTCAATGACCGAGGGGGCTAAGGTGTTGATTCCCTTGGGAAATCGGTTGATGGGCAGGGTATTGGCAGAAGATGTGCTACACCCCACCACCAAGGAAATTATTGCTACCCGAAATACGCCGATTTCTGATGAATTGGCGATCAAAATTCACAAATCTAATGTAGTAGAAGTTGTAGTTCGCAGCCCCCTCACCTGCGAAGCTGCTCGTTCTGTGTGCCAACACTGCTATGGCTGGAGTTTGGCCCATGCGAAAATGGTAGATTTAGGGGAAGCAGTGGGGATTATTGCCGCCCAAAGTATCGGTGAACCTGGTACCCAGCTAACGATGCGGACATTCCACACCGGGGGTGTGTTCACCGGGGAAGTCGCCCAGCAGGTACGCTCGAAAACCGATGGCACAATTCGTCTGCCGCGCAAATTGCGGACTCGTCCTTACCGCACCCGTCATGGTGAAGACGCCATGTATGTAGAAGCCAACGGCGTGATTGTGTTGGAGCCGAAAAAAGAAGGCGGTGAGACCCCAGCCAACCAAGAAATTCATGTGACCCAAGGTTCTACACTTTATATAGTAGATGGGCAGCAGGTAAAAATCGGTCAGTTGCTGGCAGAGGTGGCTCTGGGGGGACGTACCACCCGCGCTAATACAGAGAAGGCGGTGAAGGATGTAGCCACCGACTTGGCGGGAGAAGTGCAGTTTGCCGAAGTGGTGCCAGAACAAAAAACCGACCGCCAAGGCAACACCACCATCACTGCCGCTAGGGGGGGTTTGATTTGGATTCTCTCTGGGGAAGTTTATAACTTGCCACCAGGGGCTGAGTTGGTAGTGCACAATGGAGATGCGATAGTCTTCAATGGCGTGTTAGCAGAAACCAAATTAACCACAGTCCACGGTGGTGTAGTGCGGTTGCCAGAAGCGACCCCCGGCAAGAGCACGCGCGAAATTGAAATTATCACCGCCTCTGTAGTTTTAGACAAAGCCTCAGTCACAGTCCAAAGCTCTCAAGGTCGGAATAATTATTTAGTTTCCACAGGGAATAATCAGGTATTTAACCTCAGAGCCACCCCAGGCACAAAAGTGCAAAATGGGCAAGTAGTTGCTGAGTTAATTGACGACCGCTACCGCACCACCACCGGCGGCTTTTTGAAATTTGCTGGGGTGGAAGTCCAGAAAAAAGGCAAAGCCAAGCTAGGCTATGAAGTAGTCCAGGGCGGTACTTTGTTGTGGATTCCTGAAGAAACCCACGAAGTCAACAAAGATATCTCTTTGCTGTTGGTAGAAGATGGGCAGTTTGTAGAAGCCGGCACTGAAGTTGTCAAAGATATTTTCTGCCAAACCAGCGGCGTGGTAGAAGTCACCCAGAAAAACGACATTTTGCGAGAAGTGGTGATTAAGCCAGGTGTACTGCTGATGGTAGATGACCCAGAAGCAGTGATGGGGCAAGATGGCACCTTTATTCAACCCGGTGAAGAATTTCAGGGGTCAGTGGCTACAGAGTTGCGCTATATCCAATATATAGAGTCACCAGAAGGTCCGGCGCTGTTAAGTCGTCCAGTTGTGGAGTTTGCCGTACCCAGCAACCCAGATGTGCCTTCCACTACCTCAATTAGTCAACAAACCGGGCGTTCTATTCAGTTGCGGGCAGTGCAACGGTTGCCTTACAAAGACTCTGAGCGAGTCAAGTCTGTGGAATCGGTGGAACTGCTGCGGACTCAACTGGTGTTAGAAATTGAGCAAGAGGGGGAACAAGACCACAACGCCTCACCTCTGGCTGCGGATATTGAATTAGTACCCGACACCGAAGATGACCAAGTGCAGCGTTTGCAGTTGGTGATTTTAGAATCTTTAGTCATTCGTCGCGACATCTCAGCCGACGCCACTCAAGGTAGCACCCAAACAACTCTAGAAGTAGAAGACGGGCTGACCATTGCCCCTGGCTCAGTGGTAGCGCGGACGCAAATCTTGTGTAAAGAGGGGGGTATTGTTAGGGGTGTGAATCGAGCTGCTGAAAACGTCCGCCGCTGTTTGGTGCTGCGTCACAGCGACATGATTTCTATCCCCACCCAAGGCCAACCGAAGGTGAAGAAGGGTGACTTGCTGGTAGAAAGTGCAGAAATTGCCCCTGGGGTGTTTGCACCAGAGTCTGGGCAGGTGGTGGAAGTGAAAAAGGCAATCTTGCAGACCTCCGAGTCAACAGGCGCTGATGATGGAACTTTAGCCTCTAGCTCTTCTCCTTACACTGTGACTCTGCGGGTTGGTCGCCCTTATCGAGTCAGCCCTGGGGCTGTGTTGCAAATAGAAGATGGAGACTTGGTGCAACGGGGCGATAACTTGGTGCTGTTGGTGTTTGAACGGGCGAAAACTGGAGACATTATTCAAGGTTTGCCCCGAATTGAAGAACTGCTAGAAGCCCGGAAACCGAAAGAAGCCTGTATTTTGGCTCGTCGGGCTGGAGAACTGAAAACGGTTTATGGTGATGGCGATGAAGCGATCGCCATTAAGGTTATAGAATCTAATGGAGTAGTCACCGATTATCCCCTTGGACCTGGACAAAACTTAATGGTGCCCGATGGTGCCCATATCTTAGCCGGACAACCCCTGAGTGATGGCCCCTCTAACCCCCACGAAATTTTGGAAATCTTCTTTAGCCTGGGTTCTGAGGATGGAATCTATGCCTGTGCCAGCCATGCCCTGCAAAAAGTGCAGACCTTTTTGGTGAACGAAGTGCAGATGGTTTATCAGTCTCAAGGCATTGATATTTCTGACAAGCACATTGAAGTAATTGTTCGCCAGATGACCAACAAGGTGCGGATTGATGATGGTGGTGACACCACCATGCTGCCTGGGGAGTTGGTGGAATTGCGCCAAGTTGAGCAAGTGAACGAAGCGATGGCGATTACCGGCGGTGCGAGGGCCCAATATACCCCCGTGTTGCTGGGTATCACCAAGGCATCGCTCAACACCGACAGCTTTATATCTGCTGCATCGTTCCAAGAAACCACCAGGGTGCTAACTGAAGCCGCCATTGAAGGTAAATCTGACTGGCTGCGGGGGTTAAAAGAAAACGTGATTATTGGGCGGTTGATTCCGGCGGGTACTGGCTACAACGCCTATGAAGAAACCGGGGCAATTGAAGACTACGCGGTGTTAGAAACTAGCGGCGTCTTAGACGAAGTCGATGACCCCTTGGATATGGTGCTAGATGACCGCACCGCCCGCGCTTATAACTTAGATGCGCCAACTTTGAGTGAGTCTAGCTTTGGCAACAGACGCACAGAACGGTCAATTTTAGACGAAGAAGATGAATTGATTGCTGATGTTGAGAGCGTTCTCGTAGAAGAAGAGGAAGAAGAGGATGACTACGAGGAAGGCGACGAGGACGAGGACGATTATGACGACGAAGAGTAAAGCCAAAAGGTGAATTTTGAAAGGGCAAACGAAGATTTTCTTTTGCCTTTTTCTTTTCTTTTGGGGTGTTGGTAGAAACAAAAATTGATCTCAATACTCACATGGATTTAGCTAGCCCCTAAAAAAATTACCCACCCTGCAAGCGGAGTGGGTAATTTTTATTTAGCAGTCGTTAAAACTGCTTTTTACTTATAGAATTCAAGGGCCAAAAGAATATAGATAATTCCGCTTAGTAGCGATTGCGGGAGCCGCCGCCACCGCCGCCCCGGTTACCACCACCACCACCAAAGGAACCTCTGTCTTCCTTGGGCTTGGCTTTATTCACTTTGAGGTCACGTCCCATCCATTCAGCTCCATCAAGAGCTTCAATAGCAGCAGTTTCTTCAGCCTCTGTACCCATTTCCACGAAAGCAAAGCCGCGCAAGCGACCTGTTTCACGGTCAGTAGGTAGCTGTACACGCTTTACAGAACCATATTCTGCAAAAACAGCACTCAGAGTATCTGATGTAACTTCGTAAGAGAGGTTACCAACGTAAATCGACATAGAATGTCTCCAAAATCAGAGGTGTGTAGAGATTTAGATTTCGGAGAGAAGTCTGTAAATACCAAGAGGGAAAAGCCTGTCAATACTAACAACAAACACTGCCGCCGAATTAATTCTCACTCCTCCATGATGACATAGCAAACGAGAAAAGGAGGGAAAATGGAAAAAATTGTTATAAAAAGTCATGTTAGTAGTTGAGGGCTATGTGCGGGGTAGCTCTCAAATTGCTTATGCTCTGTTGATGGCTGGGATTGGTGGGTTACAGCTATTGCCTCACCCACGGCTAAAACTAACTCTCAATCCGCTTTTCTAGATATTGACCAATCATCAATTGCTCACCAGATCTTGTGATGATGGTCTGTCTTGTACGGTATTTGTTGCCCACGAGCTTTAATTCTTCCTCAAACACTGAACTGTTGTACTCAGTTCGTAAACACAGGGTTTTGGAGTTTGAGAAATAGTATTGGGCGGTGACTGGCTTGGATGTGGCGAAACCGCGATCGCGATACAAAGTTTTTCCCAAAGCACCAAACAGAGTTGAACCTTGAGACTCTCGCCTTTCCTTCAGTATATCCGTACTTACCCAAATCACTGCCGCACCACAGGTTAAATTCACTGAATCGGGCAAATCGTGTATCTGAGCCAGATGAAGCAGTTCATGACATCCCTGTTCTAAAAACCGAATGGTGATCATACTCACTATCTCCTTGGTTTCTCCCTCTGGGAGGGTGTAATAGCGCCGTTCCGATCGCCACTGACCTGCTGATTCTTGAAAAAATTCTGCAATCTGGTGTTCTTCAGCGGTTTTTACAATTTTGAGCAGTGATGTCACGAGTTTTCGTCCTCACATAATAATAAATGGATACTTTAGTCGCTCTACTCTCAGCCCAGTCATGAATCCAAATACTAAAGTACTCAAAAAATCAAGTTTACTTTAATATTCTTAATATATAGGCAAAAGCCATATAAATACAAGCCTTGTAGACACATTTTGAAAAAGGGAATGGGGAGATGGGGAAAAATTTCTCTCCTCCAGTCTCCTTAACCATGACTAATTACCTATTACCTATTTCCGACAAAATATTTATACTACCTTTATAATTTCATCGGGTGTCAGAGAAATACCTACCTCTAAGTCAGCAGGAGAGAGGAAAGAACTTTGATTGTGAGCCAAAAAATGCGGCAAAAAAGCTTGAAGATTCTGTAATTTTGCTGTTAGTGATATCTATTCAGAATTAATTGCTAATAACCGACGTTTTGACCACAGAAACTCACAAATAGGAGAAAAAAGCATGATTTTGGACGTAAATGAGCCGCAAAAGCAGTTGAAAATACCAATTGTCATGGCTAGCAACCTAGCAATGCATACCCATAAGTTATTGATTACTTGTTCGCTAGGATTGGCACTGCTATCAACCAGTTGCGGATCGTTACCAAAGGAATCAGCCGAGGCCCAATCTCAGCGCCCTGGTGATCAGAAACGCGGCAGGAGTGCAACGCCTGTGGATGTGGCGATCGCTCGGACTAACTTATTACGCCAACAACCAGACAATATCGGCAACACCACGCCCTTGCGGACGGTGTCACTGCGATCGCGCTCAGAAGGGCGACTATTAGCTTTGAATCTTGATGTGGGGGACAGTGTCACACGGGGGCAACTTGTCGGACAGTTAGATGATGCTTTGTTAGTGACAGCATTAAGACAAGCGGAAGCAGAACTAGCAGCCCGGCAATCAGAAGTAGCCAGGGCGACAACTCAGGTAAACAATGCCAGTGTTGAAGTAGAACGAGCGCGGTTAGAGGTGGTGCAAGCCCGTGCAGATTCAAAACGGCAGCAAGAACTCTACAAACAAGGAGCGATCGCCGAACAAACTGCCGAACAAGCAAGTACCAAAGCCCAAACTGCCACCCAGATGCTGCGGGCTGCCACCGAGCAAGTCCGCACAGAAAAACAAGCCGTCGCCGCCGCCCAAGGCAGAGTATATGCCCAACAAGCAGTGGTTTCCCAAGCTAAAGAGCGCCGATCCTATGCTCGGCTGACATCCCCCATCACCGGACTAGTTATAGAAAAAGTTACAGAACCGGGCAATTTTCTGCAAACAGGCAGCGAAGTCTTGAAAATTGCTGACTTTAGCCGTGTCAAAGTCGTGGTGCAAGTTTCCGAATTAGATTTGGCAAAGATTGAAGTTGGGCAGTCGGTGCAAGTGCGTTTAGATGCCTTTCCCGATCAAACATCGACTGGCAGAGTAACGCGCATTTCCCCAGCTGCCGATGCCACAGCTCGTTTAATACCAGTAGAAGTAGTAATTCCCAACAGTGCAGGAAAAATTGGTAGTGGACTGCTGGCACGGGTCAATTTTACTACCCAAACTTCCCAGCGAGTTATCGTACCGCAAATAGCGATTAATGAAGACAAGGTAGGGCAGACACAATCAAAAGACAACAACAAAATAATTTTTGTTTTGCAGGACACAAGCGACAAAAATAAGGTAACAGCGCGGGCCGTCACCCTAGGGCAAAAGGCTGATGGCAAAGTGGAAATTTTATCCGGCTTGCAACCGGGAGAAGCCTATGTTGTTCGCAGTGGTAAGCCGTTAAAAGATGGGGAGGCTGTAAGTCTTTCGATTCTTTCGGAAAAAGCAAATTAAAAAGTACTTTTTTGAATTTTGAATTGGAAAGATGCAGCAAATAAACAACAGCAGCGGATTTAGTATCAGCGCGATCGCCATTCGCCAACACATCGGCACACTCATGCTTACCGTGGCAGTGATTGTCGTGGGAATATTTTTTCTCACAACTATCCAAGTTGATCTCCTACCATCAATTACCTATCCACGAATTGGCGTTCGCCTAGAAGCACCTGGTATTTCCCCAGAAGTAGCAGTAGATGAAATCACCAGACCCTTGGAAGAAGCTTTATCGGCTACAGAAAACGTAGTACAAGTTTTCTCCCGCACCCGCGAGGGGCAGGTAAGCCTCGATTTATACTTTCAACCAGGGGGCAATATTGATCAAGCCCTCAACGATGCTACTGCTGCTTTTAACCGAGGCAGAGGGCAACTGCCAGATACTATACAGGAGCCGCGCTTATTTAAAGTCGATCCTTCCCAGTTGCCGATTTATGAATTGGCACTAACATCTCCCTCGCTGCCAGGTAAGGATTTACGCGTCTTTGCTGATGAAGAGTTGGGGCGTGAACTCAGCGTCGTGCCCGGAGTGGCCTCAGTCGATGTATCTGGCGGTGCTGGGGAAGAAGTACGGGTGCTTGTTGACTTAAGCCGGTTACAAGCTTTGGGTGTGGGTTTAAATGATGTACTCAATGAACTAACAGCCCGTAACCAAGATACTTCTGGTGGTCGAATTCTGGGGCAGAATTCCGAGCCATTGACTCGGACTGTGGGACGCTTCCGAGATGCTAGTGAAATTGAGAACATCTCCTTGGAAGTTTCCTCCTCTTCTTCTGCTAGTAGCACTACTACCCCTACACCCCGCCGCCGTGTCTATTTGCGAGACTTTGCTGAAGTAATAGACGACACAGAAGACCAGCGTGTATTTGTCTACCTTAACCGTCAGCCTGCGGTAAAATTTTCCATCCGAAAGCAGCCAGAGGCCAACACAATTACCGTTGTAGATGCTGTGAAGCGGCGAATTGAGCAATTACGGCAATCGGGTTTAATCCCAACGGACATGACTTTGAGTCCCACTACAGATGAATCTATCTTCATCCGCAATTCTTTAAATGATGTCATCTTTTCGGGGATTTCTGGGGCATTGTTAGCAGCAGCAGCAGTGTTGTTATTTTTGGGATCATTCAGGCAAACATTGATTATCAGTTTGACCATTCCGCTGTGTACTTTGGCGGCGATCGCTTTAATGAAAATCTTTGGCTTGACTTTGAATGTGTTTAGTTTGGCAGGTCTGACATTGGGAGTCGGTCAAGCAATTGACACATCGGTTGTGATCTTGGAGAATATTTCCGAGAAAGCAGGCATGACTCCCAATCAGAGAGAGCGAGGGGTAGAGGCTTCGGGGAGAAATGCCAAATTCTTTATTGAAAGTGCGATCGCATCTTCCCAAGAAGTAGAATCTGCTTTAGTTGCTGCGACAGCTGCCAACTTAGTTTCTGTTGTGCCATTCCTCTTAATTGGCGGCTTTATCGCACTGCTATTTAATGAACTGATTCTGACAATTAGCTTCGCAGTAGCAGCCTCCCTTGTCGTCGCGATCACAATAGTGCCGATGCTGAGTTCTCGACTTTTGGGAATTCGCTGGTCTAGTCGGATCAGCGAATTTTGGCTGCTTAGACAGTTTAATCATCGGTTTGAAGATGCTACGCGGGTATACAGTAACTTCTTAACCAAAGTTTTACGTTATCGACTCATAGTAGTCACGGCTGCTTTGGTAATTTTAGGCGGCAGCAGCTTTTTGATGTTTGGTCAAATTAACCAAGAAATTTTACCCCGGATCAGCACTGGACAAGCCAACTTAAGAGCACAGTTTCCTCCCGGTACACCTTTAGCAACTTCTGAGAAAGTTATGCAAATTGTCGATGACATTTTGCTCAAACAACCAGAAACCGAGTATGCTTTCACAACTGTGGGTGGTAATTTATTTGGCAGCAATACTACAGAAAATCCTTTACGTGCCAGCAGCACTATCAATTTAAAACCAGGCACAGATGTCGAAGCCTTCGTCAAAAAAGTCACTCAAGAATTTAATAAACTCAACTTAGCAGGAATTCTGCTGCGCCTCAATCCTGGTCAGGTACGGGGTTTAATTTTGAGTAATTCCCCAGTGCAAGGGTCAGAAATTGACGTGATCCTGCAAGGAGAGAATGAAGAAAACTTAACGCAAGCAGGGGACCAAGTACTCCAGGCTTTGCAGGAAAGCGCAAAATTAGCGACATTCCGACCAGATGCCGATGCTCGGCAACCAGAAATACAAATTCGCCCCGACTGGGAACGAGTTTCGGCTCTAGGACTAACATCTCAACAAATTGGTGCCACCATTCAGACAGCAATTGAAGGTTCAGTTCCCACGCAAATTCAACGCGGCAACCGTTTAGTTGATGTGCGGGTGCAGCTAAATAAAGAAGCAATTGGGCGTCCTTCCCAGCTAGAGCAATTACCGCTATTTACAGAAAACAATCAACTAATTCGCCTTTCAGATGTTGCCCGCATTGAAGAAGGGCAAGCACCTGGTGAGGTGCAACGGATTAATCAGCGCCAAGCTTTTATTGTGGCAGGCAACCTGAGCGAGGGAGCTAGTCTTGGTGAAGCCATAGCAGAAGTTAATCAGGTACTTAAGAGCGTAGACTTACCTGATGGCGTTTCCATTGTGCCTAGTTCTGCTGAAGCAACTAATCAGCAACTTCAGGATGCTTTAAAAACTTTGGGAGCGTTAGCAACGTTCTTAATCTTTGTAGTTATGGCGGTGCAATACAATTCGCTGATTGATCCGTTGGTAATTATGTTCACCGTCCCCCTGGCCTTAGCTGGGGGACTTTTTGGACTTTACATTACCCAAACGGCAATTGGCGCCACTGTAATTGTTGGCGTGGTGCTGCTAGTGGGAATTGTCGTGAACGCGGGAATTCTCATGGTAGAACTGGCAAACCAAATTCGGGAAGAAGTTGGTTGTACTCGCCAAATTGCCATTCTCAAAGCTGCTCCTCAACGCTTGCGCCCAATTATCATGACTACAGTCACTACTATTTTGGGACTGTTTCCCTTGGCATTGGGCATTGGCGAAGGTTCTGAGTTTTTGCAGCCCTTGGGAATTGTAGTTTTCTTTGGGATGGCGATCGCGACAATGCTAACGCTATTTATCATCCCCTGTTTTTACATTCTGCTGCACGATTTACTCGATTGGCGTTGGACGAAACCAGCATTAATCAGGTTGCATAAATGGAGAAAAAGGTTTCAATAGATATTTTTACCCTGCCCCTGATGCTGTAATTAATCTTTCTTGATGAACGCGGGCAACATTCAGCCCTTTTAGGTTTTGAGTTTCCCGTACTCCAGTTCCGGATATGACACAAAATATCAACGTTAAGCTTTTTGGCGATACAGCCTCTATCTTGGACAAGCTATTTGAATAACTATTTGAGCGAGGGAAAGCGGCTTGTGAAAAATCTCAATAAAAATCAGATAATTACTTTGAATATCTACACTTCATATCCAGCTATATTTTCTTTTCTCTACATTTTTGCCAGAGGATATTTCAAGATATTTAAACCTAAAATTTACTGAATACATCTAGAGCCATTTTTCCGATTTGAATTTGAAATAAGTAAGTAGCCAAGAAATTTTATTAGGCATCGAAGCATTGTCGTCAACACTCGAAAAAATTAGGACTCAATCAACACTAATTTGCGAATGTGACAATTCTGAACCGGGGAACGACGTGATAAAGCAGCAGTCAGCAAAATTCTCCAAGCAACAGGAGAAAATACGACAGATAGCTCAAGCATCAGCAGCAAGCTCTTGATGTTTCTTTGCTTAAGTGCGACTAAATACCAATGCAGTTTTATGTATGTTTTTATATACTGGAACTCAGGCAGTTCTGAGCGGTGCTGTTGATTCACTAAAGAGTAAATCTTCTCCTTCATCAAAATATTGGTATTCAGCCGCTGAGATAAAGAAATCTTTTGATTATAAGCACCAGTCCAGACAGTGCGATAAGCGAGGCACTGATTGAGGAAGACAGCATCACCAAATTGGGAAATGCGAATCCACGAATCAATATCATCACAGTTAGCATCGAGAGAGGAATCCCAACGGCCCGAATGCATGAAAGTATCACGGCGGCAAGCTACTTGCACAGGCGTGCCAAAGGGTACAACCTCTAGGAGCATACCGTAGTGAATATCTGCTTGCGGGATATAATAAGCTAACCCAGGCCCAAGTCGTGGGGTACGACTAAGTTCGGCTTGCTTACCGTTTACCTGAGCAGCAACGCAGGAGCAAATGACAGCATTGGGATGGGCTAGTATCGCTGTTGCCATCTGTTCTAAACAGTTGGGAGCTAGGTAGTCGTCATCATCCAAAAATTTAATCCAGTCACCGCTGGCTTTTGCAACTCCAGCATTTACCGTTGCCGCATGGCCTTGGTTAACTGAGTTACGATGGTAAATAACATAATCACCCAAGCTTTTGACATAAATTTCGGTGGCATCAGATGAGCAATCATCAGCAACAACCACCTCGCAATTAATTGTCTGGTTACGAGCAGAGTCAATTGCTCTTTGCAGTAAGTTGTAGCGGTTATAAGTAGTGATGACGACGCTAAATCTCATAAAATTTATACATGATGGTACAGGTTTCTGTAATATTATTTCGGCAGAGAATTTATTTCAGAAAAATCATGATTCTTATAGACTAATTAACGCAGATGTGAATGGTAGTGCTAACATGATCCCAAAAGTATTCCTAAACGCCTTTGCTGTAGAGGCAAAGCAGCTGACTGCTGCTTTAGGGATACAAGAGCCACTGCGTTGCTTTGATTCCCAAAGTTGTAGTGAGTGGCGTGGCGTAGCGTAGTAGTTACGTCCAGCAAGGGTAACACCTTATAAAACGATTGCGTAGAGGATTGGAATGTTTTTTTTATAAAACCTGTAACTATTAACCCAAATCCCTAGTCGGGAGAGAGGAGTAGCCGCAGTCAGTAAACCGTTCGCAAGGTAGTAAAAAATCCTAGAGACGGCTTTGGGCTTGAGGGGGAATAACTTAACCTTGATACGCAAACTCCTAAACTAAAATCAACTATTTCTACCGACGGGAGGCGAGCGGTTGCCCGGTTTCCGGCTAGACTAGATGAAGACCGCTTTTTGCCGAGAGGCTGTATAAAATTATCATCAATTTTAGTTGTAAATACTCAAGTGGTGAGTCAGCGCGGTTTGAGGGGTTTCCCTCAGGAATGACTGACATGTCTCTTGCTCCTTTACAGGAGAGCTTCGGTAACAGACGATGCTTACCCGAAGCGTATTTGAAGGCTATCCCTGACGTGGCAACGAAGAATGAGACAGGAAGCACAGACTTTAGGCGTAGCCAAGTTTGAGTACTTCACATAAATGGGTTTATGATTGATGATTGTGAGTTTTTTAAGCATACAGAGAAATTATGAACGCTCAAGAGATTATCCGCTCTATTGAGGCGGAACAGCTAAAATCCAATCTGCCCGATATCTATGTGGGCGACACAGTCCGAGTAGGGGTAAAAATCAAGGAAGGTGAGAAATTTCGCGTCCAACCATACGAAGGTGTAGTAATCGCCAAGCGCAATGGCGGGATTAACGAAACTATTACAGTCCGTAAGGTTTTCCAAGGTGTGGGCGTGGAACGGGTGTTTCTGCTGCATTCTCCCCGGATTGATAGCATCAAAGTATTGCGTCGCGGTAAGGTACGGCGTGCTAAACTTTATTATCTCCGCGATCGCGTCGGCAAGGCAACCCGGATCAAGCAGCGGTTTGACCGCCCCTTGTAATTCGCTCTCTCTGACTTTGGATGAGAGAAATCTCAAACAGCAAGCGGCATCTGCCGCTAACTTGCTTTCTCGACAAAAGTAAGATATAATCGAAATTGGAATTGCGTTAAACTATAAAAAGTTCAGCGCAATGACTGAAACAAAAACAGCTTGTGCGCTCTTAGTTCAGTTGGTAGAACGCAGGTCTCCAAAACCTGATGTCGGGGGTTCAAGTCCTCCAGGGCGCGCTCAAAAGCCGAAAATACAGCCCGAAACAAGAACGCATCTGCTAGTATGGCAGTTAATGCTAATTATTTCGGGTATAATTATTTTGGTATTCGCAGCTTTTTTGCTTCTGGTGAAATGGGGTCGAAGTTCTAACCCCGGATAAAAATTAGCAGGGTATAGCTGGATAAAAAACGGGGGATAAACGACCATGACCAAAAAAAATGAAGCAGAATTGCCAAAAACCACAGAAGGGTTTAGCTTTAGTAACTTCTACCAAGGAACTAAAGAAGAACTTGAAAAGGTGGTTTGGCCCAGCCGGAAGCAGCTGGTGAGTGAGTCAGCGGCTGTGTTGTTAATGGTGACACTCTCCGCATCTTTGATATACTTGGTCGATGGATTTTTTGGGTGGGCAGCAAAACAGGTGTTCTGATGACTTCTGCAACAGACGAACCACGCAACTCGACGTTGCAGTCAGAGGAAGCGGCGGAAACAGCGTTCAAGGAAGCGCGCTGGTATGCAGTGCAAGTAGCCTCAGGCTGTGAAAAGCGCGTGAAGACGAACTTAGAGCAGCGCATCCAAACCTTTGATGTCGCTGACAAAATTATCCAGGTGGAAATTCCACACACGCCTGCGGTGAAAATCCGTAAAGATGGCAGTCGGCAGCACACAGAAGAAAAGGTTTTTCCTGGTTATGTGCTAGTGCGGATGATGTTGGATGATGATACTTGGCAGGTGGTGCGAAACACTTCTCACGTGATTAATTTTGTGGGAGCAGAACAAAAACGTGGCAGTGGTAAGGGCCGCGGTCACGTCAAGCCATTACCACTGAGTAATTCAGAAGTAGAACGCATATTCAAACAAACCAGTGAACAAGAGCCGATTGTCAAAATTGACATGGCTACTGGTGATAAGATAATCGTACTTTCGGGCCCCTTTAAGGACTTTGAAGGCGAGGTGATTGAAGTCTCTCCAGAGCGGAGTAAGCTTAAAGCCCTGCTCTCGATTTTTGGAAGAGATACACCAGTAGAATTGGAATTTAATCAGGTAGAGAAACAGAGCTAAATACAAATGGCGAAGAAAGTAGTAGCGGTCATTAAACTGGCCCTGAATGCTGGAAAAGCCAATCCAGCACCGCCAGTGGGGCCCGCGTTGGGTCAACACGGCGTTAACATCATGATGTTCTGCAAAGAGTACAACGCCAAAACAGCAGACCAAGCTGGAATGGTGATCCCCGTAGAAATTTCGGTTTTTGAAGACCGGAGTTTTACATTTGTACTCAAGACGCCACCAGCATCAGTGCTGATTCGGAAGGCAGCGAAAATTGAGCACGGATCTAATGAACCCAACAAAAAGAAAGTTGGCAACATTACCAGAGCACAATTGCGAGAAATTGCCCAAACAAAACTGCCCGATCTCAATGCCAATGACATAGATGCGGCAATGAATATCGTGGAAGGAACCGCCAAAAATATGGGCGTAACTGTTTCTGATTAGTCAAAAGTCAAGAGTCAATAGTCATTAGCAAAAAGCTAAACACTCAGCACTCAGCACTCATTACTAAAAATATCGGGGGAGAGGCAAAGCTTCGGAATTACCCCAGGAGAGAAAAATGGGAAAAAAAATATCGCGCCGCTTGCAGACGCTGCAAGAGAAAGTAGAAGACAGGGAATATACACCCCTAGAGGCTTTAGCCCTTCTGAAAGAGACGGCAACAGCCAAATTTTCCGAAGCCGCTGAAGCGCATATCAGGCTGGGAATTGACCCAAAGTATACAGACCAGCAGTTGCGGACAACGGTAGCACTGCCCAAAGGCACAGGACAAATCGTCCGGGTGGCAGTTATTGCCAGAGGTGAAAAGGTCAATGAAGCAACAATTGCTGGTGCTGATATAGCCGGTTCAGAAGAACTAATTGACGAAATTCAAAAAGGTAGGATGGACTTTGACAAGCTGATTGCCACACCGGATGTGATGCCACAGGTGGCAAAGCTTGGTAAGTTACTCGGTCCTCGTGGTTTGATGCCATCGCCTAAGGGTGGAACGGTGACATTTGACTTAGCAAGTGCGATCGCCGAATTCAAAGCTGGTAAATTAGAGTTCCGTGCCGATCGTACTGGTATTGTCCATGTTATGTTTGGTAAGGCAGCTTTTGCGCCTGAAGATTTGTTAATTAACCTCAAGGCGTTGCAAGAGACGATTGACCGTAACCGTCCTTCAGGCGCTAAAGGTCGTTATTGGCGTACATTCTACATAGCTGCCACAATGGGCCCATCGATTAGAATCGATATTAACGCCCTACGGGATTTCAAACTGACCGAAGCTGCCTAATCAGAGTTCTGAGTTTTGAGTTTTAACTAAACTCCTCACTCATTCCTACTCATTCCTCAACTCCCTAATCCAAAATTGAATAGGCAAAGCCGGAGAAAGCAGGTGCTAACAACTTAATATCCTGCCGAGGTGGATGCTTTAACTGCCTGAAGTTTTACCTAATAAGGTGTAATACTACGGCAGGAAAAGTATGACTACTAAACCCCGGCAAAAAAAGCTGGGGTTTATTATTTTGGGCTGGTCAGAACAAGACGCACAATTCGGGTTAAAAGTTTTAAACCTTGTGTTGTGTAGCCCGTAGCTTACGGGTTATCTGCCTGTGGATGGTGTCGCATTGCCGACCGTGGGAAGCAGGAAGAAAACACCAAAACTATTTAATGTCTGGTTTGTCCTGATTTATCTGGGTTTGGGTAAGTTTTTCAGAGCGGAAACAAATAATTTTGCCTCTGGAGGTGAAAGAAGCATGGGTAGAACGTTAGAAAATAAAAAAGAGATCGTAGCTGACCTCAAAGAAACTTTGAGTGAGTCAACTCTGGCACTGGTAATTAATTACCAAGGGCTAACAGTTAGCGAAATCACTGATTTACGGCGGCGGCTACGTCCGACTGGCACTGTATGCAAGGTGACTAAGAACACCCTGATGGGCATTGCCATTGAAGGTCAAGAACAATGGCAGCCGCTGTCAGAATTGCTCAAAGGTTCTTCTGCCTTTTTGCTAGTCAAAGAAGATTTCTCATCGGCAATTAAGGCTTACCAAGAATTCCAGAAAGTCACCAAGAAGACCGAACTTCGCGGCGGCGTGATGGAAGGTCGCTTGCTCCAAGAAACAGATGTTAAGGCTCTAGGAGACTTGCCATCTAAGGAACAACTCATGGCGCAAATTGCCGGAGCTATCAACGCCTTGGCTACCAAGATTGCCGTGGGTATCAACGAAGTTCCCGGTTCCTTGGCTCGCGCTTTGCAGGCTGTGGCTGAGGGTGAGAAAGGCGATAGCTCTGAAGGCGATAGTGCCGAAAGCGCTGGCGAATAAAATTCGCGGTTTATCAGTTCATAGTCCACAGTCAAAAGCAATAACTAATGACTGAAGACTAAATAATTAATCAACATTACAGGAGTTATATCCATGTCTGCTGCAACCGAACAAATTTTAGAACAACTAAAAGGCCTGACTTTGCTGGAAGCTTCTGAATTAGTTAAGCTAATCGAAGAAGCCTTCGGCGTGAGTGCTGCTGCACCCGTTGGAGTAGCAATTGCCGGACCTGGTCCTGCAACTGCTGCTGTAGAAGTTGTTGAACAAACCGAGTTTAGCGTAATTCTAGAGTCAGTACCTGCTGATAAGAAGATTGCCGTGCTGAAGATTGTCCGGGAATTGACCGGTCTGGGTCTGAAAGAAGCGAAAGACTTGGTGGAAGCTGCACCCAAGGCTGTTAAAGAAGCTGTTGCTAAGGATGCTGCTGAAGACGCTAAGAAGCGGATCGAAGAAGCTGGTGGTAAGGTAACTATCAAATAGTCTAAATTTCATTACCAGTTTTTAATTAAGGAGCCTAAATTAGGCTCCTTTTTTAGGTCAACGCAGAAGCCCACTCCCCACTCCCAACCTCTTAAAATGTAAAAGTACTCCGAAGTACACCTACAGTCGTAGTCTCATTGTTGCTGTTACCTTCTGGGTTAAAGAGAATAAACGCACCAGGAGTGATGCTGATATTATCGCTAACTTTAACGCGGTAATAGGCTTCTAAATGGTAAGGAGTGGCCCGATTGTCACCTGTGGGGGTAAGTTGAGCAGAACCACTGGCATCAGTACGGTAAAGCGGCTGACCAAAAATAATCCCGGCATTGTTCCCTGACTTGAATAAATCTTTGAAGTGAACTCCCACCATCCAACTTGTAAAGGCGGTGGAAGCATTCACGTTATTAGAAGCAGCGTCAACAAATAGTGCTGCACCGTAGCCAGATAAGGCTATCTTGGGAGATAATCGCCATGTTACGGTACTTCCAAAGGAGTTGAGTGTGACTGGTGTTCCATCTGCAACCCCTGCTAAAGCACCGATATCACTACTAATTAATCCTGTACCCAAAATATTGATTTCGTGATAGCTGTGGGCATAGTTTAAACCAATATCCAAATCACTACTCGGCTTGAAGGTTAACTGTGTGGCAATAACACTACTACCACTAAATAAACCTGCTCCTAAAGGTGTAGTAGAAACTCCTGGTAGTGCCTCACTAGCAGATTTTTGGGGTAAATTGGCATTTACACTGCCGTATAAAGCTCTTAAATCCAAATTTGGCGAAATGTTAAAAATAAATCCCGCCGCCGATGCTAAACCAGTACCAGAAGTTCCACCAGAAACCCTTACCACAGGATTCAAGCCGGCAAAACGAGAAATTGACTCTTGTCCTTCACCAGAAAAAGGCGTAATTGCTGGGAACGCATCTGATGTTTCCGCCGCAGTTCCTGCAAACAAGGTTAATTTATTAGCGACGGGAAAGATATACAGCAATTTGTAGAGCTGAACATTGTTTGCGCCAACACTCGACAAAGTATTGACATTTACTCCCGGAAATTGCGGCTCAAAACTGGTACGAGCGCTACTTGCACTTAAAATTGGCGAAGCTAATCCTAAACTTTCTTGCACGCTACCCTGTCCATCGGCTCCACCCAAAAAGTTATAAGCTTGCAATCCAGTAATTAATAAATCTTTACCAGTAAAGCTAGTGGTAAGATTTAACCGCACTCTATTTACTAGAATGATATTAGGGTCGCTCTTATTAGGAGCGCCGCCAGTAGCACCAACACCAGCTATAATTACCTCACCATTGAGTTTGGTCGTAGTAGAAAACTGATTTGCTTCTAGTTTCGCTGTGCGAGCTTCTACAGCATCTACTCGACCCCGCAATGTTGCCAATTCCGCCGCAAATTGTTCTTGTAGTTTCTGCAACGTGGCTAAATCTTCTCTCTTGACCAAATCAGTAGTTGCAGTCGCAATAAGTTCGTTGATTCGGTCTAAACAAGCATTTAAGCCAGCAGCAAATTCATAGCGAGTCATCGCCCGATTACCGCGATAGGTTTGATTGGGATAACCTGCGATACAACCATAGCGTTCAACTAAAGATTGCAGTGCCTGAAAAGCCCAATCAGTCGGCTGTACATCAGACAATTGGGATACGGATGTTACTTGTGCAAGACTGTCTGAGGGTGGAGAGAAACTTGCTGGCTGTGGTAAGATTGGCTGCCAAGAATCAACAGTAGAATCTGCTGCTAAATCTTGACTTTTTTGCTGTTGATTGACTGAGGATAGTGTTTTTTGACTCTCATTAGCTATCAGCAATTCACTGGAGATATTATTTGCTAAATTGCTTTGATGAGAATCATTTTTTTTATAGCTGCCACCATCTTGATTAACAGCTATATTTTTATCTGCACTTTCTAAATTAGGGAGAGCTTGCACGGGTGATAACCCGGAAATTAAGCATAACCATGCCATCCCATTAGCAGAAGCCAGTAGATACTTTGCCATGACTACTCTGAATATTTATAAATTAGGGGAAAAATAATTATGATTTCAAATGCAATTGATAAGTAAATTTAAAGTATTTTCTGCAAGATAATCTTGTTAACTTTAAATTTTGGATATCAGAATTTTTTTCGGAATTGACTTACCAGTACATAAGCTCATATTGCCTGTATTAAATTATAGTAAATATTCTGTAAAGACTTAATAACAGATCACATTGGTAATTCCTATGATTACTATTGACAAAATAATAATTACATGAATTTGATTTTGTGATAAGGAATATAGAATTATCCGTGACAGGTTAAAGAAATTGTACATTTGTCAAGAGGGTGCAGCAAAAAGCTCTTTATCTTAACCTCTCACGGATGACCTAACACTGTTTAGCATCTGCTGGATTCACAAATTCATGTAAGTCTGCATCCCAAATACTGATGTAAATAAAATCACAGTTCTGCCGGACAATCTGACCCTTGACTGCACCTTGAGTAAACTGAAAATTATCTGACTGACGCTCTTGTATTTGTTGGAGTCCCTGCTTAATTTCCTCCGTAGCTTGCCCATTTAACATTCCATTCAAGGTTGTTTGCATTACTTGAGGGTCTACCGATTGGGCAAAAGCTGCCTCTGTTTGACGCAGCGCTCCAGAATTACGATCAAATAAGTAGCCAAGGTCAATTTGGTTTGGGACTAACTTATAGGTGACAGCACGGGTATTGCCCCACAAGCCTCTTAAATCTTTACTTTTTCCAAGTGCTGCTTCTACGCTGCTTCTTGATGTGCCGGTCGGAAATGCGGGTACACTTTGCCCGGTGGTAGAAGCAGTTGTGTTATTGCGAGACTCCTTGTTTTTCTTTGGTTTCTTTTTCTTTGCTTCTGAATCAGCCTGCAATGTGGAATCTACAGGGGTCTGATTTTCTACTTCTGGTTGTGGTGTTGCTGCGACTGAGGGCGCGGGAGTATCGTTTGTTTCCGGCTCGTCTGCTGGCTGGGGTATGAATACTTTTGGGGGATTAGTAGTTGGTAAAGATGTAGAAGTAATTTGCTGCTGTGGTGGTGAGATAGGTACAACTGGGGCCGGGGAAGGTTGGGAAGAAATAGGGGGATTATTAGGGGAAACAGTGGGAGTTGGAGATTCTTTTGCGGGGGTGAGATTGTTAGCAATGGGCGCTTCCGGCTGTGGCTGGCGGGTGATGTTAGAAAGGATGACCCCACCAATCAAGCTACCCAAGACCAAACTGCCAATAATCACGGGGGGCTTTTGCCAGAGTTCTAGAGTGCTAGAACCGCCGATAACGGGATTTTTTGGCTGTGATGATAATGGCTGGGTTAATGCGGCAGCATGGGGACTGAGGCTGATTGTGGCCGCTGCGGTAGACGATTGTGAGGGAAGATTACTAGCAGACTGCAAGGCATAGAGCATTTTACTTGCAGTACTATAGCGATCGCTAGTATGGGGTTTAATTGCCTGATTTAGTACCATCGCTAACTGGGGAGAAACTCTAGGCGCGTGATTTTGCCAAAGTATTTCGCCAGTTTGCGGGTTAGCTTCTAACTCTTGGGGATGTTTGCCAGTCAGCAAATATATCGCCGTTAAGCCTAAGCTGTAGATATCTGTGCCGTAAACTGGGCGACCAATAGCTTGTTCACTAGGCATATACCCAGGCGTACCAATCACCAAAGATTGTGTGGGGTGTCCTGAGGAATTCACCACAGAACGGATAGTTTCTTTGACTGCACCGAAATCAATTAAAACAGGTTTGTGATCAAGGGAGCGAAGGATGATGTTATCTGGCTTAATATCCCGGTGAATGATGCCTTTGCTGTGGACATAATCAAGGACTGACAGCAAACTCAAGAGAATATCTCGAACGGCTGTTTCAGTTTCATATCCTTTGGATTGGACTATATCAGTTAGGGTTTGACCAAGAATCCATTCTTGGACGAGATAAAACTGCCCATTCTCAGCAAAGTAGGCGTATAGTTCAGGAATTTGGTCACTACTTTTGCCCAAATACTCTAAGGTTGCTGCTTCCCGTTCAAACCGCTGTTGAATCATTTGGTAGGTTTGCGGGTCATTGGTTATCGGTTTGAGTTGCTTGATAACGCAGCGTCGGCGAGAAGGCATATGGGTATCTTCTGCCAGAAAGGTTTCACCAAACCCACCAGCACCAAGCACCTGGATAACTTGATAGCGATTATTCAACAGCGTTATTTTCATGTTCAGTTATGAGCGTAGACACCCAGTGGCTTGTCGTCAGACATCGCCCTTTCCAAATGTACATTAGATATTCAGACGACTGTACCAAAGGAATGTATCCCGCTTCTATGGGATCAACAGAGATTTATAGTTACAAGACTACTGGCTAATCAATATCGGGTTTTATGTTTCCAGCTTCTGAAGCAATTAGTCGTGTATCTAGAAGCTGTGCCAACGCTTCCCCTCCCTGTTGCATAATTGTATTGTGGTTCCATTCCATCAATGGTTTGATAAAGACTGCCAAAATGTTCATCCAAACTTTTGTAGTTTTTACCTTCCATGTGTAACGGACTAAAGTACCTTGTTCAACTGACTCTAGTTCCCACAAACCCACACCGTCTACGTCACCTTTAGCAACCAAAGCCAGCAAATTAGGAGGTTCAATCCGTGTTAATTGAGTATCGAATACCAGCTTATAAAAAAGGGGAGTTGTCCAAGTGATGCGCTGGATTTTTTCAGTCCCGCTATCTTCACTAGGTTCAGTGTCAACAACACTTTCGACATATTTCCACCAATTAGTCCAACGCTCAGAATGAATAATTTCTTCCCAAACCCGCTCAATTGGTGCATCAATAACCCAAGTTGTGACGAAGCAATAGTCTGTCATGTTTTATATATCTTGTTGAGTATCAAAGAATTGTGAAATTACTTTATTTTTTAAAATATCTCAGGTTATTGCGGTCTTGATATTTGGCAATATAGTCTATATTTCGCTGCTCTAATTTGGAAAGCGATTTAGCAGGAAATTCCTTGGGTGAATATTGAGGACTATACCAAGATTGTTGATTAAAGTAATCTTGTAAACCGGGAGTTTCAAAACGGCGACCATTTTTGGCGAAAATTGTATTTCGCATAATATCCAGTTCAAAACCGTCTTTACCATCTAAATCTGCATCGGTTACAGGTCTTTGGGAAAGCCAGAAATAATTGTTAACTTTATTTGCTGGTGGATCTGGGATTCCTGTAGATTCGGGATTGATCACAGCTTGGCGTGTTGTTGGGTTAATTACGATAGTTTTTTGAATTTGGGGTTTAGTATTTAATGGAGTTTCTGTATTTGGAGAAACTGAGGGATTAGTAATAGCTTGGGGTGTTGTAATTGTTCTCGTTGCAGTAATTGTATCTTTGGTTTCTGTTACAGGTTGAAGAGGTTTGGTTAACACCTGACTAATAATTACAGATGCACCGATTAACCCACCTGCAATCAAACTGCCAATAAGGATATTATTATTCTGATTATTACCTTGAGTTGTTGGCTGAGGCGGTGGTGCAACATTCACAGTTTCAGGTAAAGGTGAAGATACTCGCGGTTGGGTGAAAGGCGGTTGTGTTGGGGGCAGCGGATTTGTTATGCTCTGCAAGGCATCTAGCATGGCTCTGGCGGTAGGATAGCGATCGCGTGGATGATAGGCGATCGCTTGATCAATCACCCCTGCCATCATTGGACTCAGATGACTAGCATATTGACGCCACACAATTTCACCCGTCTGTGAATCTGTCTCTAGTTGTTGCGGTTGTCTCCCAGTCAGCAAATAAATCGCCGTCATTCCTAAACTAAATAAATCACTCGAATAAACTGGTCTACCTGCTGCTTGTTCACTAGGCATAAATCCAGGAGTCCCAATTACAATCGAACTGGTAGGATTACCTTGAGAATTCACCACCGTTCCCATTGATTCTCGCACCGCACCGAAATCTATCAGCACCGGTTTACCATCACGATGACGCAAAATGATGTTATCTGGTTTGATATCACGGTGAACGATGTGCTGGGAGTGGACATAATCCAGAATGGGTAACAAATTCACCAGCAATTCCAAAACTGTGCTTTCTGTAAATAATCCCTGCTTTTGAACTTTCGCGCTGAGAGTGTCACCTTCAATCCACTCCTGAACTAAATAAAATTGTCCCTCACTACAGAAATAAGCATACAAACCGGGAATTTGATCAGCTGCGCCGCCGAGTGTTTCTAAAATTGCTGCTTCCCGTTGAAACCTCTCTTGTACGAGTTGGTAAACTTGGGGATTATTTTGAATTGGTCTTAGCTGTTTTACCACACAGCGCCGCTTTGAAGGCATATAGGTATCTTCTGCGAGAAAGGTTTCACCAAACCCACCAGCACCGAGTACCTGGATAACTTGATAGCGATCGTTCAGCATCTGTGTTTTCATGGAAAGCTGGCCCTACGGTTAACCTTGAAAAATATATTACAGCGGTTTTCAGTTGAATGAGCCACGTAGCGGAAATTGAAACATCATGTAGAGACGTTTCAGGAAACGTCTCTAGAAAGTTCTCTTGATATTCACACAACACACCCTACTTCAAATCAAGCAATCCTTCTTCCTTTAATTTAGGATTGAAGCGAACTTGCATTTGTAAACCCCGCGCTGCTAACAGCGCTATAATTTCTGCTTCGACTCGCCGCGCTACATTTTTAATAATTTTCATTTGCGCCAAATCATCAATTAATGGATTTTGATAATTAGCTTGTTCTTCCGGTGTCATGACTGCCTTAGCATCAATGGGGTCAGTCCATTTTTGTTTGTTCTCTCCATTACCATCAGGGACTATACCATTTTCAGCAATCCAAGCATTTTCAATATTTTCTAAAATTGTGCGGTTAGGACGTTCAATGGTTTGAACTTTCACCCAAAAGCATTTTTGCGGTTGCCGAACTAAATGCTGCTTGAGACTGAGATAAACATCGCGGGAATAACCAACAAATTGCAGCGTTTTTTCTTGGTCAAAAATAGCGTAAACCCCAATTTTGCCCGAAAATTGTTCAGGTACTTGACCATTTTCATCAATGTAAGGAAAAGATTCCAGGGTTGATAAAGAGGAAATATTTGTTTCAGTGGTCATAACTTAAGTCGGTATTAAAAATTGCTTATTAATTTTGTCAGTTGGTTTCAAAAACTAACAACTTACAGTAACTATTATCCATTTTTTTTGTAAATTGCACAAAGGCGACTAGGGCGAAAAATTTTGGCAGTAAACATGAAGTTTGGCGGTACGTTGATGATAATATACTCGTCAGATTCATGATATTTTTCAAATTCTGCTGGCATCCCTTTCGGTGTAGTTAATGTGTAGGGAACTGGCTGAAATAGGAATTCTGTAAATTCGGCTTTTTCAGATTTTGACTGTTGGCAAATTTGGGTGATGAAAGCTTCACTTGTCAATAATTTAAAGAGAGTTTCTTGTGCTTGTGGTTCAAGAGTGAAACTACTATCAAAGTTCTGAGCAATTTTTATAGGCATTTTGTTTACAGTTGTGATTAACTTGATGATTGAGTGTGAGCAATATTCTCAGAGGTTCTGAGGAAAATTATAAAATTTACTGAAAAATCCCTCTCCTAACTAATTTAGAGACGTTGCATGCAACGTCTCTACACTCCCCGTTACCTGTTAAGGAAGAGATTTGGGGGTTAGGTTCAGAAAATTTTTCCAACATCCTCTCAGGCTGGAAGTGAAAAATCACCGCTCTAGATCAGCCTATGAGATTATGGGACTTCTGTCAGCTACAGGAGGAAGCTAGTAGGATTAAGAATTATAAAGTTTAGCAGACTTTCAGGGATGAGTGATTTATCCCCAATAATCTGTTGATGTTGTGTATAAAAAATATGTATACTTAATTATGTTATCTAAAACTCCCCATATTTAGCTATTTAACAACTGCGATGGGCTACGCCCCGCCTTCTTGCGATGGCGCAAAGCGCCCGCTGGAAGCGATCGCTCTTCAGTTTTGGGGGAAACTTAAATAGGCTTTAAACTGGTGTTGTGTATTCAGTTTTTGTAATGTTTAAGCTGGTATTAAATTTTGAGATAATTAATTATGAAATACTTTACCCTAGCTTTAGTCATAACGATTGGTGCGATCGCTAATCTCCAGAGTGCCTATGCAGACCAAAAGAATGCTCCTTCGGCAACGGGTAAACGCAATCAGGCTGAGGGTTTGGTGACGAAACCAGCCACGATTAATAGTAGATGGAATAATCCAGTTGACCAAAGTAATAATTCAACACAAACTGCTGATTCAGTTGTGATCTTACGGGAGCAAGGATGCAAAAAAATCAACCCTCTGGATTACATTAACAATCCAGATGCTTTTTTCCAGCCGCAATGTCAGTCAGCAAATAACCAAACTCCTCAAAGTAGTGAGCCTGTTGAGTATTTAAAGGTTCCTCGGCTCGATTCTGGTCTTAGCGTGACTGTGACTAAATTTTGACTGCTATTCCCCCAGTGTAGCTACATCGTTCATCGGTTCTGGGGGAATACAGGTAAGGAATTCAAAATGAAAAACCCAGTATTGGCAAGTATCCTGGCTGCTGACTTTGTGTAAATTAAATGTGAAACGGCTTAATAACACATTTAGCACGAACGGCGGATTTTTGCTTGTAGTAGTTTTTCGTGAGTGATGCGAATAATATCTTCACAATCTACTAACCCGCATTCATGACAAGCGATCGCTAATGCATCTAGTAACATTAATGTAGTAACGTTCTCTGCTGCTAGAGATAAGATAAAGGCTGTAACGCCCTCCGCAGCAGTGTCTGGGTGCATGGTTCCAATGAGGGAACGCAAGCAGTCAACTGAGGCATTGATGCCGTAAAAATCTTGAGTTTCGTTGGCTAATTGAATAACACCCACCATGATCTGATCTGGGGTGATACCTTCTCTAATCAGAAAAATAAATAATGTTGACAGACGGGGAGAGATATTGTAGTTAAAGTTCATATTTATCGCGCCAAGTTCTTCTGTAAATAATAAACGTGTCCTTTTGGTGGATACCCGGACAGATTTAGATACTGGATGACGAGGTAATTTATGGTTTATCGAACACAGGAAATAAAACCTCACCCTGGTTTTGCTTCCGCAAAACCTGTCCCTCTCCTTCGTAAGGAGAGGGATGAATGAGAGGGATGAATGAGAGGGATGAATGAGAGGGATGTCTGTCTGGACTCTTTGAGGTTGAAGAAGACTTTTGGTAATCGGATAACTTGTGTGTACACCGTGGACTGGGAGGGGAGAGGCTTTGAATTTTTACCAGAATCTGCTATGGAAGGGGGTTAGGTTTTGCATTGGTTTTTTCAGATGACATCAAAAATCAGCCCCTAGCACTTCGACAACGAAAAATAGGGTAAGGGGCTTTCAAATAAAAAAAACATCCCAAATTTTCTTGTGGGATGAGTGTCCCCACCTGTCCCATATTCTGGTTGGGCTAACAGCCCACTCCACAAATTGTATAATTTATTTCTCGAAAGACCCTAAACATCCGTAGCCCCATTCCCAGCAATAAAAGCTTTTCCTTTCCCCTCCCCTCGTAGGGGAGGGTTAGGGAGAGGTGGGAAGGGGGTTGGGGGTTAGGTCTCTTATATTAAAGCTGTAATTCAAAGCCAGGTAAAACCTCTTCCCCAGAAAGTAGCGCGGGAAGTTGCACGATTTCTACAGGTTTTTCTGGTCGATAAATTTCTACTTGCTGCGCTTGAGGATTTATTAACCAACCCAAACGCAAACCGTTTTCTATATATTCCTGCATCTTTTCTTGCAGGGTTTTTAATCGGTCTGTTTCCGATCTAAGTTCAATAATAAAATCTGGTGTTAGTGGTGGAAATTTTTGGCGTTCTTCAGCAGTTAGCGCTTCCCATCGTTCTAATTTTATCCACGCAGCATCAGGAGAACGCTTTGCACCATTAGGAAGTCTGAAGATTGTAGAGGAACTGAAGACTATTCCTAATTCTGTTTGCTCATTCCAAATACCTAAATCAGTAATTAGGTCAGCTTCCTGAATACCTTTTTCTCCTCCCGCACCTGGGAGAATTATCAATTGTCCTGTTGCGCTTAGTTCTAGGCTTAAATCTTTATTCGCCATGCACAGTTGATAAAATTGCTCATCTGTAAGGCGGATAACTGGCGCTAGATTCAGGACAACGGTATTCATCAGACTGAGATTTGGTTTAAATCTGAGAGTATTGCGAGAAACAGTTAGCTATTTACGCGCTGGTGTCGAGAAATTAAATTTATTTACGCGTTTTTATATTAGGAATGCTAAAATCTAACAAGTACGCATAAAAAGCAAAGATTGCACCCTGATAAAAATCGGGGCGCTGGTCTAGTTTATGGAATGTGTATTGACTATAAAACAGGAAAGAAAAATGAACCAAATGAACTTGACTCTGTTGTTAAGTTTGCTGTTGCTACTTGTCCTAGCTTACAGCTTACCAACAGTAGATTCTTTAGCCAGTAAGATATTGGCTATAATTGACCGAATCAAATAGCAGATAGACGACTACTATAATCTAAGCAGAACACGAAGTTACCGCAAATAACTTTTTTGTTTGCTTAACCCATCAAGCTCGTGAATTACTAGTTCGCGGGCTTTTTTATATCATATCATATTGAATTCTGTTACGTACCAAATGTACCAGACAAGATTCGATAATAGACCAGACAAGACTCGATAATAGACCCGATAATAGACCAGACAAGATTCGATAATAGACCAGACAATACTCGATAATAGACCCGATAATAGACCAGACAGGATTCGATAATAGACCAGACAAGATTCGATAATAGACCCGATAATAGACCAGACAGGATTCGATAATAGACCAGACAGGATTTTTTGAACTCTCTAAATAGTTTTTTTAGTTACGGTTTAATTGCTCGTTCCCAGGTTCTACCTGGGAATGCAATCAGTGAGGCTCTGCCTCAACTGTGATCACAAAGTCGGGTAAGATGTCGTTTTTTTTGGGACGGGAGGTGGAACCTCCTAGAGAGCATTCCCAGTCTCCGACTGGGAACGAGGGAAACGATATTACCAGGTAACCTGGTTTCTGAAAACGTTCATTTTTGATTTACCAGGTAAAATCACCTATCTGGCAGCAAGCCACGCAATAAAGGTCTAATATGAGCATAACTGCGTCATATATTCGGAAATTTCGCTAAATTTTGGCATTTATTGTTGAATTGTCTAAATAGTTTTTCTCCTGCTTCCATGTTTTGCACGAGAAAATAATCAGCAATTGCATTTAAATCGCGGCTTGCAGATGGTGCGATGATGTAGCGACTCATTTCTAAGCCTCACGAGCTTTTTTGAATCTTTCTAAGATTGGCATGACAACGGTTTCACCGTCCAAACCTTCGCCTCGTTCAAGTTCTGCAATGGCGACATCAACTTTTTGCCGAGTTGCTTCCACCCAATGAATATAATCAGTATTTAAGTTTTCTAGCAGTTGAAATGCTGTATCAATTACTTCATCTGCATTTGTAAATCTACCATTGGCAATTTGAGCTTGGATAAATTGCTCATGTTCAGGTTTTAGCTCAATGTTCATGATTTATCCCTATGATTTACAATCAGCTTTATCCCAATGATAAGCTGTTGCTCGTTCCCAGGTTGGGACGGTCTACTACTTCCTCTAAGATACAAGATTGGGCTTACCACGTGAGAACGCAACAAACTCCGGGAAATGTTGGGTTTTGTTCCTCAAACGCCACTTGCTTTAAGTCGGGAAACCCGCCCAACGCAGTGGCTCCCCAACCTACGTAGAATAGTAACTGCTTGTTTTAACTTGAAGTTATAACAGATTGATCGCTCCCAACTTACTTTACAAATTTACTATTTTATGCATAAGTAAATTCGGTCGTTTCAGGCTTTTGGGGATTAGACTTGGATTATTTGATACATTACTACTGATAATTGCTCATAATATAATAAATTCAGAAAAACTCTATAAATTGGTTATGACCAATATCACTATCTCTAACCTTGATGATGACATCAAATCTCGGTTGCAAAAACGAGCCGAAAAACATGGTCGTTCCCTTGAAGAAGAAGCTAGAGAAATTCTCCGCCTTACTTTAACAGAAAATAACGAACAGCCATTAAACCTAGCTACTATAATTGAGCGGCGTTTTGCGAATTTTGGAGACTTTGAATTACCAGAAATTACTAGAGAACCTATCCGCACCGTGTCAACATTTGAAGAATGATAATTCTTGATACAAACGTATTGTCAGAATTAATGAAACCTAAAAGGGCTGAAACAGTTTTCAATTGGGCAGTTCAGCAATCTTTAATGAGTCTTTTTAGCACAACAATTACACAAGCAGAAATTCTTTATGGTATCGCTTTACTTCCTGGGGGAAAACGGCGAGATGAACTCAGTCAAGCAGCAAAACTGATGTTTTCTGAAGATTTCGCTGGGCGTGTTCTTCCTTTTGATCAAGCCGCTGCTGTAGCTTTTGCTAATATTGCATCCCAAAGACGACGCAATGGTACTCCTATTTCCCAAGCCGATGCTCAGATTGCTGCCATTTGTTACACTCATGGAGCAACTATAGCAACGCGTAATGTCTCTGACTTTGAAGGGTGCGGTATTTCTATTATTAATCCTTGGGAATATAATTGAAGCACCCCACCCTCTCCGTTTTTTGGGGTTCTTAATAATAATTCGCCGACTTGCGATGATGGACGGCTGTTACACCATCTTGATTTAACACCTTCCCATTATCCACAGATGCATAAACGAGCCAGTGATCGCCGGCTTCCATCCGGGATTGCACGGTACATTCTAAGTATGCTAGGGCATCAGTGAGTATGGGACAACCGTTACTAGCTTCCTCAGTTTTCAAGCCGGCAAATCGGTCTTGTCCTGGGGTGAAAGTCTTCATAAACTGCTTTCTGAGTTCCTTTCCTTCAGCCAAAATATTGACTACAAATTGGTTTCCTGAATGGGAAAGCGGTTCCATCGCCCGATCTTTGGCTACTGCAATTGTTAAACCGGGAGGACTAAAACTAGCTTGTGTTACCCAAGAAGCTAACATGCCGCTGGTGACATCGCCTTGCTTGGCTGTAACTACACAAAGAGAACCAATAATCCGCCCGACAGCTTGTTCTACGGTGGTAGCGGGTTGTCTGGCTACAACTTTTCTTTTTGCTCTTTTTAACGCTTGGGCAAAATCTGTACCGGCTTCTTCGCAAGTTTGCAAGGTGACATCGTTGGGTTTGAATTTGACGCGGATGGGTTCAAAACCAAATCTGTAACCGGCATCTTTGAGTTTACCTTCAATTAAATCAACGGCTTCCCCACTCCAACCAAAGGAACCAAAGACACCGGCGAGTTTATTGTTGGTGGCGGTGGAGAGGACAATTCCTAATGCTGTTTCTACGGGTGTGGGTGCATGGCCGCCAAGGGTTGGTGATCCAATTACGAAGCCTGCTGCTTTTTCTACGGCGGCGCGGATTTCTTCTGGGTCGGCAAATTCACAGTTAATTGATTCTACACTAACGCCGGCTTTGGTGATTCCCCGTGCGATCGCTTGAGCTAAGGTAGTTGTATTGCCATAAGCCGACGCATAAATCAACGCTACCGTCGTATCGGCGGAGGTTTGCAACTGACTCCATTCCCGATAAGCTTTGGTAAGTTCAATTAAGGCATAGCGCACCAAAGGCCCGTGTCCAGTGGCGTACAATCTCACCGGCAAATCTGATAATTTATCTAAAGCCGTTTCCACTTGACGGGCGTGGGGTGCCATTAAACAATCAAAATAATAACGCCGGTCTTCGTTAAAAATTTCCCAGCCTTCATCAAATACCTGATCTCCACAAATATGTGCCCCAAATAATTTATCGGAGAACAAAATTTCTGTTTGGGGGTCAAAGGTACAGAGTTCATCTGCATAGCGGGGGTTGGGTGTGGGAATAAATTGCAAATTATGCCCTTTACCTAAATCTAGGGTTTCTTCTCCCCGCATCACGAGAATTTGCAAGTCTGGATTTTCTAAAGCGCCGCGTAAATTTATCGCCCCTGGATTAGAACAGACGAAGGTGATTTGTGGCGCAAGTTCCAGTAATGCTTTTAATGTAGCGGCGCGGTTGGGGTTGACGTGACCGAGAATTACGTAATCAATGGCTTTGACATCAAACCGCTGCTGTAAGGCTTGGAGATAAATTTCTGTGAAGGTTTCCCCTGGGGGGTCGATGATGGCTATTTTATGCCCTTGAATTATGTAAGTGTTAGCGGTTGTACCTTTGGCTAGAGCATATTCTATTTCAAATCTTAGCCTGGCCCAACTGCGCGATCGCATGACTGTTGTATTTGTACCGATGGGGAGTATCTGAACGTCACGGGGTTTTGTTGATGTCATAGCTTTATAAATGTGAAGAATAAGGAATTTTGACTTCTCTCCAAACCTCTCCCCGCAACGGAGAGAGGCTTTGAAAGCTGCTGATTAATGGTGGTTTCCGACAAGTTGATTTGACCCCTCTCCAAACCTCTCCCCGCAACGGAGAGAGGCTTTGAAAATTCATGAGATTAATGGTGGTTTCCGACGAGTTGATTTGACTTCTCTCCAAACCTCTCCCCGCAACGGAGAGAGGCTTTGAAAATTCATGAGATTAATAGTGGTTTCCGACGAGTTGATTTGACTTCTCTCCAAACCTCTCCCCGCAACGGAGAGAGGCTTTGAAAATTCATGAGATTAATAGTGGTTTCCGACTTTGCGGTGGTGGACTGCTGTTAGTGAATCTGGATTTGACACTCGTCCCGCGTAGACGGTGCTGTATACTGCCCAATGGTCGCCGCAGTCCATCCGGCTGGTGACTTCACACTCCATGTAAGCGAGGGCGTCGGTGAGGATGGGGGCACCGTTTTCGGCGGCTTGGGTTTTTACACCTTCAAAGCGATCTGCACCGGGGGCGAATCGTTTCAAAAAGTGTTTCATCAGTTTTTGGTAGTTTCCTTCTTCTAAGACGTTGAGAACAAAGCGATCGCCAACTTGCATCAATGATTCTATGGCGCGGTCTTTGGCTACTGCAATTGAGAATCCCAATGGTTTGAAGCTGGCTTGACTCACCCAAGAAGCTAACATGGCGCTGGAAACATCGCCTTTTTTGGCTGTGATGATGTATAATCCGCCGCTGATTCTGCCTAAAGCTTTATCTAGGTCAGCACTCAGGGATTTCATCGCTTTGATGCTGCGATCGCGTGTTACCCATTGTCCTAAGTCTGTTCCCGCTTCTTCACACAGCTTGTAAGTGTTTTCTGTGAATGTGTCGCGGAGTTCAATTACGGGAAAGGCTACGTGCAAGCCTAAAGCACGGAATTTGTTTAATAAGGGATAAGTTGGTTCATCATCACCCCCACCAGTTTCAAAAATCCCAATCGCTTGTTTATCTTTGGCGGAACCTAAAACGGTGCTGAGTGCTGCTTGAATGCTAGCAATATCAGATGCTGGCGGCATCCCAACCACCAAACCCGCACAGCGTCCCACTAATTCCCGGATTTCTTGTAAATCAACTGCGGCTTTCAAGTCTACCAATTCCACCGCTACACCAGTTTTGCTGATCCCGTTGGCGATCGCTTGTACGAGGCGATCGCTATATCCATAATCAGCAACATAAAATATCCCAACTGCTGCTTCTGCTTTGGTCTGACTTTGGCTCCAAGTGCGATAACGACCAGTCAATTCTTCCACGTTATGGTATAATAGCGGCCCGTGCCCGGTGGCAATCATCTTGATGGTTTTGAGTTCCGCCATCCGCTTGAGAGCAGATAATACAGAACGGGCATTTGGCCCCATCAAGCAGTCGTAATAATATTGATAATCTGCTTCAATAGCTGGCAAGTCTTCGTCAAAGGTGCTATTTGAGCAATAATGCAACCCAAAAGCATCGCAGGTATAGAGAGTTTTGGTTTTGTGGTCGAAGCTGAAAATGGTATCAGGCCAGTGTAAATTTGGGGCAATGACGAATTCAAATTCATGTCCGTTACCCAAGTCCAAGCGATCGCCATTTTTCACAATCCGCCGCTTAAACGGCCAATGCACCAAATCCTCTAGAAACTGAATCGCCACCTTAGAACCCACAACGGTGATTTCTGGAGCAATTTGCAACAAATCTTTAATTAAGCCGCTGTGGTCTGGTTCCGTGTGGCTAACAATTAAATAATCAATCTCCGCTGGGTTAATTAGACCCGTGAGTGTATCAAAATATAGCTGGCGAAACTTTTCGTGGGAGGTATCAACTAAAGCAGTCTGCTCACCGCGAATCAGAAATGAGTTGTAGGTTGTGCCGTTTTGCAGACCAAACTCAATATCGAAGCGATCGCGATCCCAATCCAGAGAGCGAATTGCCGTAGTATCTTCAGCAATTTCCACCGTCTCTATTGTCAGCCTTTTTTCAATTCTTTCGGTGAGCGCTACCATAACCCCCTCCTTGACAAAATGAGTATTTATTCCTCTGGTTTTATTGTGCCACGGCTTGAATGTTAAATTTTATTAAAAAACCTATGGATGACTTAAAAAAGTTAAAACTGTGAACCTTCACAATCATATATATAGAGAAAATCCTTGGTTAGGATTAATGATTGGCAATTCCCGCTTACATTGGGCATTGTTCAGCGGTGAAACCCTAGACTCAGCTTGGGATACAGATTATCTACCTGAGTCTGTTATACAGCAATTCGCTCAAGCTCAAACACCCGAAAAGTTCACAGACAGGGTAATTTCCCAACTAAACACCATTCGTAGGGACACGGCATTGTCAGGCCCCTACCCAATTTCTCTAGCTTCCGTAGTTCCTAGTCAAACAGCAATCTGGCAAACTTTACCAAATGTTCGCATTATTACCTTAGCCCAAATACCTCTGTTCGGTGTATATCCCACACTCGGAATTGATCGTGCCTTAGCTTTGTGGGGTGCAGGAAAGACTTGGGGATTTCCCATACTGGTAATAGATAGCGGCACAGCACTGACTTTTACAGGTGCAGATGATAACCAGTGTTTAGTTGGGGGGGCAATTTTACCAGGGTTAGGTTTGCAGTTTGCGACTCTAGGACAAAAAACCGGACAATTACCGTTACTTGAAGCGCAATTAATTAACTCTCTACCCCCACGGTTTGCTTTAAATACACCAGAAGCCATTCAAAGCGGCGTGATTTACACCTTGTTAGCGGGAATCAAAGATTTTATTGAGGCGTGGTTGTTTTTATTTCCTGAAAGTAAAATTGCCATTACCGGAGGCGATCGCATTTTATTAAAAAACTCTCTCCAAATACAGTTTCCAGAAATAGCCGCGCGGTTAATCGTAGAACAAAATCTAATTTTTTGGGGAATGGAAAAAATAGTAATTGAGATTGAGTAAATTTTCACAGCAAGTCTTAAGGTGAGTAGACAGACCCAGACTCGAATAAAATAGAATGAAGAGATAAGTTTACCCCTATTGATGCTATGCCCAAAACTTCGCAGCTAGATGTAATTATGCAGCAAATAGATGCTCTTTCCATAGAGGAACTACTAGCCGTGAGGGCAAAAATCGATGCGTTGATTTATGGAAAATCATCACCATCTTTTGCCCAACTAGCGGAAATATCACATCAAGTTAATATGATTTATGGTAAATCTTCACAATCTCTTGCCCAGCTAGCAGAAATATCACATCAAGTTAATATGATTGTGGGGGCAGGTTACAATATGATGCCTTCTGGACATGGAACAAAAGCAGAGGATGATTCCTTAGAACAGGTTATACAACTAGTTGATGAATGGATGGCTGATGAATCTGGATATGATGAAGAAACATATCCTCAAATTGAAGCAGCTTTAACTCAGAATCGGCTATCAATATAGTAGCAAACATGAGTAGAGTCATTTTGCTAGATACTAATCCCCTAAGTAAAGTAACGCATCCAAAAATAGATCCAAAAGTCCAACAGTGGTTGAAATCTTTACGAGATACTAAAACTTTTATCCGTGTACCAGAAATAGCAGATTATGAGCTTCGGCGGGAACTCCTGAGAGAAAGAAAACACAAAAGTATAGAACACCTAAACCAACTAAGCAAAATTTGTCTCATCCCAATAACTCCTGAAACAATGCGAAAAGCAGCCGAGTTATGAGCATGGGTAAGAAATCAGGGAAAGCCTACAGCAAGTAATGACAGCTTAGATGGTGATGTAATTCTTGCTGCTCAGGCAATTCTTCAATTAAATACTTTTGATGAAGTCATAGTCGTGACAACAAACTTAAAACACATATCACGGTTTGAAAGCGAAGGAATATCGGTGGCAGATTGGCAGCAAACTCTTGATAATGTCGTTTAATTCGCTGATTACCAATTACCCATTACCAATTACCCATTACCTTTAATAAAATCCAGAATATCGACCGCCACAACTCCAGCACAAGATTCTGGTAAATCATTTTCTCCATGAGCAATCAATTTAAATTCGACATTTGGAGTCAGTTGAGCAAAAGTCTTACTCATTGCCAAGGCGCTTGGTGTATCATTGCCACCTTGTAAAATCAAAAATGGAACTTCGATTAAGTACAAACGGTTTTGCAGTAATTCCGCCTCAATTTCTGGCTGCTGCCGTTTAAATAGTAGGTGACAGCCTATCGGATATTGCAACAGTTCCTGGCGTAGTTGCAAGTCTTGAGCAATTTTTTCTTGCCAACCAAGAATTTTAGTTACAGGACTTAGGAAGCGTAACAGTTTAATTAATAGTGGTGAAAAATTGATTAATCGCCGCATTTTCCGCCAATACTTTTCTTGTCCTTCAATCTTTACACCTTCTGGCGCTAGCAGTACCACACCATAAACTCGCTCTGGATACTTTAAAGCATAGCTAGCAGCAATCCAACCCCCTAGTGAATGTCCTACTAAATACACCTTTTCTAGCCTCAAAGCATAGAAAAACTCAGCTAGACACTCCACTTGCAAATCAATCGAATGGTGAATATTCGGATTTTCCGATTCACCAAACCCTAATAAATCTGGTGCAAAGCAATGGAAATCGTGGGAAAGCGAATCCATCACCGATACCCATTGACTGCTATCGTTCCAAGCGCCATGTAAGAAAATTACAGGAGTCCCTTCACCGACTTCACGCCAGAACAATAGCCCTTGAGAAAGTTTTCTCCGGGAGTTACGAAATAACGTATGCATTTTAATTTAGTAGTTAACTATTAACAGATTTTAGATTCTAAATTATAGATTTTAGATCAAATCCCCAATCCAAAATCTATAATTCAGAATATTATTATGCCAGTGTTGTCAAGCCATTTAAGTAGTCTTGTAACTGCCGATTGTGGTCATGAGACATCTGTGGTTTAGGTAAGGAGTTAGCAGAGAAAGCCTGGATTTCCGTAACTTCCAAAGTATCTAGAATCTCCATTGCTCCCTGCACATCGGCTTCAACCACAATACAAATTGAATGAATTCGGGGATCACGGTCTGGTGCAGAGTAAACTCCAACCAAACGCCGAATTTTCACTAACTCTAATCCAGTTTCTTCCATCAACTCCCGACGAACTGCACTCGGAACATCCTCTCCCCAGTCCACCATACCGCCAGGCAATGCCCAGCGACCATCGTCGCTCCTCCGGATCAAAACAATCCGACCATCGGGTAAAATCGGGATGATACTAGTGCCAGTAATGGGATGACGGAAAATGATACCTAGTATCGCTTGTCCAATGCGCCATAAGCTACGTGTGGACTTGATCACTGCCGGAAAGAAAGCATGAATGTTCAATCTTCAAAACTTCTATGTTGTACTATATATTTCCCAACCACTTACATAAACTCAACTTATCAAATTTTGGTTGAGTTTTGTTTTATACAAAGACTTTTGTGATTGGGTTTTATCCTAACGATTTACGTAGAATAAGCCAATCTTAACATCTGATTTTAATAAAGGCATTGTCTTGGTCAAGATAAACTTTTCATTAATTACTAAATTTTTTCAGTTGATAGCTAGCCTTGGTTTGGCTGAAACCAGTAATTAATGCTGGCTTGGCAATACATATTCAGGAAATTAATCTGAGAATCTAAATTCGTTAAACATATTGTTTACATAAATAAATTCCTGGGATTTGATGATTGATTTTCAATATCTACTATTTCCCAATTACAATTGACTGGCATATAATATCGGTTCGTTGGTTATCTGCTCACGCCCCCTGGCTGATGAGGAAATGATCATAATATTATCTTGACATAAGATAGTGGAATACGGTAGGCTAGTATACTGTTTAAAGTATCTTGCTAACTGCACTAGGCTAAAAGTATATCAGTAACATCGGTAGCTGAATATTGCCTAGGTGATGCCTAAGTGCAAATTTTTTGTTGTTTATTCATGAGGTGAACATGGCTAAGCGCCGCAATCCGAAAAAAGAAAAGGCGCTACGGAACCAGGCTTATGCCAGAAAGTTTCGTAAACGGACTACGACAGGAAGAATGCAGAGAAGGTTCCAACAAAGACCACCTAAGAGTGATGAAGATGAAGGCGCAGCAGCAGTTGATGCTGAATAAGCTGCCTGATAAAATTTCAGCTCTTTGAGTCTTTATAATATTTAGGGTGTAATTTTGTACGCCCTTATCTATTGAGTCCTGGGTGTAGTATTCTCACTCAGGACTCAGAATTTTATGATTACTCAGGACTCAGCGCTGTTCATTTAGCAGCGATTTGAGCGCGGGCGGCAAGGATTGCTTGATTTACTTGTGTAAAGCCGGTGCCACCGTAACTGTTACGGGCGGCAACAACTTGACGAGGGGATATTGCTTCATAAATATCTGCGGCAAATGCTGGATGCAGTTGTTGCCATTCTTCCAATTGCAAATCTTTCAGCAGTTTACCTGCGGCGATACTGGTTTTCACCACTTTACCCACAAGGTTGTAAGCTTCCCGGAAGGGGACGCCCCGCGCAGCTAGATAATCTGCTACGTCAGTAGCATTAGAAAAGTCTTCTGTCACGGCTGCTGCCAAGCGTTGGGTGCGAAATTCTAAACCAAATTGCAGCAAAATTGTTGTGGCTTCCAGGCAGGCTTTGACTGTGTTGACGCTGTCAAAGATAGCTTCTTTATCTTCTTGCAGGTCTTTGTTATATGCCAGGGGTAGCCCTTTCATCATGACTAACATGGCTTGGAGATGACCAAATACACGTCCCGTTTTCCCCCGCACCAATTCTGGCACGTCGGGGTTTTTCTTTTGGGGCATAATGCTGGAACCGGTGGCGCAGCTATCTTTGAGGATGACAAAGCGAAATTCTTCGGTTGACCACAGGATCACTTCTTCTGAGAGGCGGCTGAGGTGAACCATAATCAGACTGGCCGCAGATAAAAATTCGATGGCAAAATCGCGATCGCTCACTCCATCCAAGCTGTTAGCATAAATACTGTCAAAATCCAAGAGTTTGGCTGTGTAATGGCGGTCAATGGGGAAAGTAGTTCCCGCCAAAGCACCGCACCCCAAAGGTGAGATATTCACCCGGCGAGAAACATCTGCCAAGCGTTCCCAGTCGCGTTGCGCCATCTGATAGTAGGCCAGGAGGTGATGAGCTAAACTCACAGGCTGGGCGCGTTGCAGGTGGGTATAACCTGGAATCAGGGTTTCAACGTTTTTTTCAGCTATATCCAGTAAGACCCTTTGAAATTCCCGCAATTGCTGGCGAATTTGTTGGATTTGGTCGCGGAGATAAAGTCTAGTGTCGGTGCCTACTTGGTCATTACGCGATCGCGCCGTGTGCAGCTTTTTACCCACATCGCCGACAATTTCTGTCAGTCGGTGTTCAGCGGCAAAATGTACGTCTTCGGCATCGATACCAGGGTGAAATTTGCCTTGGCGGTATTCCTGGCGAATTTGTTCTAAACCTGCAACTAGTTGCTCTCCTTCTTCTGGGGAAATAATACCCGTGTGCGCCAGCATTTTGGCATGAGCTTGGGAACCAGTCAGGTCATATTCTATTAATTCAATGTCAAAACCTATACTTGCATTGAAACGGGCAATCGCCGGATGCAGCGCTGATTCAAACCGCTGGCTCCAAGTTTGTTTTTCGGTCATACAATCTGAAGAAAGAAAGGAAAATCAATTTTAGATTTTGGACTGAAGATTAATCATCAATCCAAAATCTAAAATCTAAATTCACTTTAACTGTAACTAGTTAAATTCCGAAGAATATAGCCAATAACCAAACCTATAAACAGTGCCCAAATTTGACCTGTCTGTACAAAGTGTGCCCAAGCTTTCTGGATTTGACCCATAAGATCAGGATCGCTGATGTTTTGAGCTAGCACAGTCGCATTCACTGGCAGTTGCCAAAGTAACTGAGATATCGAATGACTAAAGTAGTTCATGCTTGGTAATTAAAGGTTTATGGGTTAGAGACCTTATTGTGCTGAGTGTAATTACTACTTTCTTTACTCAGAGATGAAGAACTCTTATGGCGAGTCCTTCACTGTCATTACCTTACGACGTAGCCGAGGCCAAGCGCAATTTCTCGGCTGTCCGCAAAACTTGCCCTGCTAAAACTGCTGCACCAAAGCCATTATCGATATTTACTACACCTACACCAGCAGCACAAGAGTTGAGCATTGTTAACAGCGGTGCTAAACCGCCAAAACTTGCGCCATAACCGATACTAGTCGGAACGGCAATCACTGGACAATCGGCCAAACCGGCAACGACGCTGGGTAAAGCGCCTTCCATCCCCGCCACAACAATTAATACTGATGCCGACTCGATCAGGTGACGGTTACTCAGCAAGCGGTGAATCCCTGCCACACCAACATCCCAAAGGCGCTGGACGCTGAAACCAGAAAGTTCGGCCGTTACCGCTGCTTCTTCGGCAACGGGTAAATCAGCGGTACCAGCCGAAAGAATGGTGATTAAACCCCCAAACTTTGGTTCGAGATTCGGGGGAGCAATGGCACAAATTCGCGCCAACTCGTAGTATCGCAAACCGCTGACTTTCGGTTGCAGTACAGCATAAACTGCTGGTTCGATCCGGGTGGCCATCACCAAGGGATTGCGATCGCGCATCACCTGCATAATTTGAGCAATCTGATCTGGTGTCTTACCTGGCCCCCAAATTACCTCTGGAAACCCCGTTCTCAGGGTGCGCTGGTGGTCAATTTTGGCAAACTCACCCACTTTTTCATAAGCCAAGTTTTTGAGTGTGTCTAGCGCCATATCTGGGGTAACGTTACCATTTTTCACCGCTTCTAAGAGCGATCGCAAAGCTTCGGGTTGAGTCACAGCAATTTTTGGTAATTGGTAATTGGTAATTGGTAATTGGTAATTGGGTAAGAGGTGATGAAGGCGATGAGGGAAATAATATATTCTGCATCTCCCTCACTTTTCCTGTCACCTGTCACCTATTTTCTACTTGGTAATTTTGATTTCATGAATGTTCCAGAATGCGCCACCAAGAGCCGAAAATTTTATGCCTTCAAAGCGATTACGCACCGCAGACAATGAATAAGCGTTAACTAAGTAAATAAACGGCAAGTTTTCCTGAGTAATCTGTTGGGTTTCGCCATAAATTTTTTTCCGCTTCGCCTCATCTAATTCCCTTGCCCCTTGAATATAAAGTTCTCCAATTTTCCTTTCCCAAGGAGATACTTCCCACCCCTCAATTGCCTTTTGTCCTGCTTGAGGCTTTTGATTAAACATATGTAATCCACCTTCGGCAGACCAAACATTAGCCCCGTCATTTGGTTCTAGACCGCCAGTCAAACCCAGCAAAGAAGCTTCCCAGTCTAGGGAGTTAGACAGCTTGTCTGTATAAGTATTCCACGCCAAGGGAGTGAAATCGACTTGAATACCGATTTTACTCAGGTCTTGTTTAATTTGCGCTCCCATCGCCTCGCGAATCTTATTACCAGAATTCGTCAGCAAAGTAAAGCGAACAAGGTTACCTTCGGCATCTTCTAGCTGTTCTTTATCGTTGTACTTAAATCCAGCTTTTTTTAGCAGTTGCTTTGCCTTTACTGGATCATAATTATATGTTTTTAATCCTTCCTGCGGCGATAGATAATAGGGACTTTGCACAGAAATGGGTGAATCTTGCGGTTTACCTAAGCCACGATAAGTGTTGTTAATCATCGTTAGTCGGTCAATGCCATAGGCTACCGCCTGCCGAAATTCTACATTATTAAACCAACGCGACTTGATGGGATCGACCAGAGGCTTACCGTCTCTTTTGCCTTTATTTAGATTAAATAAAACAAATGATGTACCAGCGGCTGGACCACCATTATAGATTTTGAAATTACCCTGTTTTTCTTGCTTTTTTAGCAAAGAAAAATAATCTGGTGACACCCCCACGGTATCTAATCCCGCAGAACGAAATTGCAGCAGAGCGGTATCTGTTGATTCCACAATTTGCCAAATAATTCGTTCAATATAAGGCTGGGAATTGCCTTGAGCATCCTTGCGCCAGTAATAGGGGTTACGCCGGAAAATTACACGTTGACTGGTATCGTAGCGCTCTAGTTTATAAGGCCCATTAACGATTAGTTGATCCGGTGGAGTATCAACACTCCACTTTGTGAGAAACTGCGGTTTTCCATCTTGGTCTTTTGTTTTTACCGATTTTCGCAATGCATGAGCAGGTAAAATTGGTGCTCCTGTAGTGCTACGCAAAAATGGCGCAAATGGTTCTGGGACGGTAAACTCAACCCGGCGATTATCGACTTTTTTCACAATTGGCAGTTTACGACTTTCACCAATCCTCATCACATCTCTGGTGTCTGTAGGAATTTCTGTATTCAGGTAAATATCGTTGTAGGTAAACACCACATCATCTACTGTCAGTGGTTCCCCATCAGACCATTTCAAATTCTCGCGCAGAGTAAAAACAATCTTTAATTTATCATCAGAAATTTTCCAGGATTCTGCTAAAGCTGGCTCAACTTTACCAGTCTCATAGTTTTCGGTGATTAAGCCCTCATAGGTAAATCCAAAAATATTTGGAGATTCCGAACTGAGAGCGTAGTTAAAGGTTTTGGGATCACTCAGAATGCTCATTACTAATTGCGGTACTTGAGCAGCAGCACTTTTAAAGTTCGTGGGGTTGCAAGCTGCAATGATACTTGCTGTTAATGAAGCCAGAATTATGATAATCCAAAAACGCTTCGTTGTGAGGAATTTACTAGGGAATTTCATAAACTTTAATAAGTGAATAATAAATTTAAATTTGCTGAGAATTTAGCCATCCTATAAAATTTTTGGTGCTGGCAAAATACTTATTTATGCCAGCCTTACGTAAAGCTTCTTGAACTTCAGGTTTCCCAAAATCATTATTATTACCGCTCAGGAATACTTTTTTTTCAGCGGGATGCAAATTTGCATGGGCAAGAATACACTGTAAAATCAAGTTATCGATTATGTCATTTTTAATGAGCGCTGTTTCTATTTCTATGAGACTTTGATTGGAAATCTCCTGAATTACAGTCCTATCCAAATTTATTAATTCTGCATTTGTAAGCAGCAAATTAATAGTTTCATACAGGCGATTTTGAATATCATTAAGTAATGATGTATTTTCAATAGCTGCCTGTTGTAAGTGTCCCAGAAATGTTTTAGCATGAACAGAAGTTTGATCTCGCATTGACTCATTAATTTGCTTGTCCATGTCTGCTTGAAATTGCAAGCGGTTTTTCTGAACTATTTTGTAGGTATTAATAGCTTCAACATAACAAATATCTGGTATGGCTATGCGGAGCGATGTAAGAGGATTAAGCAGTAATTTTTGTGCCTCTAAATCCTGTCCCTTCGCAATGGACATCAAGAAATTAGTTTCAACGTAAAGTATCAGCATCTAGATTAGCCTGAGTAATTACGACCACCTGCCCACCTTCTAATAGTTGCAACAAGCCTATTTCTGTCAACTCTCTGGATGCTGGAGGCGTTTCTGATTTCCAGTGATATGCTAAGTCTCTTAACCAAGATTTTACAAGTGTTTGAAGGTGAAAATCGAATATTCGCTTTTTGCTGAATTCTGGATCGTAATGGCTTAATATGTCATCACTTTCTAGTGAGATTTTTGCTTCAATATGGCTTAATATATCAGCCCTTTTTAGTAAGATTTCAGCTCTGATATTACTGTCATCACTTACTTTGAAAATCTCTATTTTTTCTAGGTCTACTAGCATGGCAAAACGAAAATTAATTCTTAGGAAGGAATTCTCTAATTCTGAAATAGCATTTAGTCTTAATCCATGTTCGAGTTTCTTAGCCTTGAATTGAACGAATAAGTAAGTTTGCCCATCATCACCGACAATATCAGCATCAGCTTGATAATTAGAAATTAGAGATTTTATAGCTTCCATTGTTCTATTACTCCCAAGTAGTTGAGGGTTTCTCGTTTATCTCTATGCTAGCCATTTTCTAATTTGTGAGTTAATCAGCAGCTACCAACAAAACGACAGCATAAGCACATATACCTTCTTCTCTTCCGGTGGGGCCGAGTTTTTCGTTGGTGGTAGCTTTAATGCCAATTTGATTTGGTTCTACTCCCAAAACCGTCGCTAACTTATCGCGCATTTGGGAAATATGGGGTTTTAATTTGGGACGTTCGGCAACTACTACCGAATCAATATTGCCAATTTGCCAACCTTGAGCGCGAATTAGCTGGTGTACTTGAGTTAATAGCACCAAACTATCTGCTCCAGCCCATTGGGGATCACTGGGGGGAAAATAATGGCCTATATCCCCCAAGGATAAAGCCCCCAGCATGGCGTCCATAATGGCGTGGGTGAGCACATCAGCGTCACTATGCCCCAATAAACCTAATTCGTGGGGAATGTGGATTCCGCCTAAAATTAAATGGCGATCGCTCACCAGTCGATGGATATCGTAGCCGTTACCAATCCGAATATTCATTTCGTTGTCAGTTATTTGTCATTTGTGCTTTATTATCTCCTCTACTGCCCCTGCTCCCCCTGTTCCTCTGGCTTCTGCTTTTCCCCCTGCTTGTCTATCTCCCATTGCTCCAGTAAATCGGGACGGCGCGAGCCTGTTCTTTTGATTTGTTGTTCGTAGCGCCACCGGGAAATTTCCGCATGATTTCCACTCAGCAAAACTTCAGGCACTTTCCACCCGCGAAAATTGGCTGGACGAGTGTACTGGGGAAAGTCCAACAAACCCTCCTCAAAACTTTCTGCTTTCAGGGACTCTACTTTGCCTACAGTTCCTGGTAGGAGGCGCACCACACCATTAATCAGCGCCATTGCCGGAATTTCTCCACCAGTTAAAATAAAATCACCCAAAGACACCTCACGGGTAACTAAATGCAAAACCCTCTCATCCACCCCTTCGTAATGCCCGCAAATGACAACTAACTGGTCATAGTTGGTTGCCAATTCTCGCAACAGGGGTTGATTTATGGTTTGACCTTGGGGACTCATCAAAATGATCTCTCTTCGAGGTAAAATCGGCAACGACTCCACAGCAGCAAAAATCGGTTCAGGCTTCATCAGCATCCCCACGCCACCGCCGTAGGGTTCATCATCTACCTTCCGGTGCTTATCGGTAGTAAAGTCTCTGGGATTCACCAGATGCACTTGGGCAATCTGTTTAGCTAAGGCTTTAGCAAGTAGACCAGAACTAAGAACCGAGGTAAAACAGTCAGGAAAAAGCGTAACTATATCAAAGCGCACAGTAATTCGTATTCGAGGACACTAATCTTAGATTTAAATATCTAGCAAACACAAGAAGCCAAGGTCAGGTAAAACTACAGATGAATTTCATCAATAGTATCTAAAGGTACCAGAAGTCTTAGTTTTTTGGTGGGAGCAAAAGTTTTTCTAATTACTTAATTTATGTTTAAATATTGTCACAACTACATTTAATTTAATAATCTGACCAAAGTTAACAACTTCCAGGATGCATCGAGCCAGCCTCAGAAAAAAGCGTGTCAAGACCTGCTCGCCCCCAAGCCCAGAGGGAAACCCTAACCCCAAGCCCAGAGGGGAAACGGACACAATCATCGTTAGGGAAGCCACCCGGAGGGCATCGACAACGGAAGCCACATGGGCAGTTTCCCCCCGCACACACAAATGTCCTCCCCTACCCCCCTAAGCACTATTTTGACAGGCTATAAAAAGTGGATAGGTGAAAAACAGGGCGCTGGCTTTGAGGAACGGCAACGGACACATGAAAACTGAGGCGTCGTGCGCGTCAAGCAGTGTCCTCTCAAAGAAGCAAAGGGCGAAAATAAACAGGCTACTAAACCTTGTTAAATTCACCTGAAGTTGTTGACAGGAAAAACACAATGCCGCAATTAGAAGCTAAATCGCTGGAAATGAGGACACCCCAAGCTACTAAAACCGCCGTTCTGGTGATCGGAGGCGCAGAAGACAAAGTTCATGGACGCGAAATCCTGAGAACTTTTTTTGGTCGTGCTGGTGCTAGTAAGGCGTATATTACAATAATTCCATCAGCCTCCCGCGAACCTGCCATCATCGGTGGTAGGTACATTCGCATTTTTGAAGAAATGGGTGCTAACAAGGTTGAGATTTTAGACATTCGCGAACGAGAACAGTGTGAAAACCCCCAGATCAAAGCATCCCTAGAAGCCTGTACCGGGGTATTTTTGACAGGAGGAGACCAACTGCGTCTTTGTGGAGTCCTGTCAGACACACCAGCAATGGAAATTATCCGGCAGCGAGTGAGGGCGGGACAACTGACTTTAGCTGGCACTAGTGCGGGGGCAGCAGTGATGGGGCATCATATGATTGCTGGTGGTGGTAGTGGTGAATCACCAAATCGTTCCTTAGTAGATATGGCAACGGGCTTGGGATTTATTCCCGAAGTGATTGTAGACCAACACTTTCACAACCGGAATCGCATGGGACGCCTAGTCAGTGCGATCGCCGCTCATCCTGACCGCCTAGGCATTGGCATTGATGAAGATACTTGTGCTGTGTTTGAACGCGATGGTTGGTTGCAAGTCATGGGGAAAGGCAGCGTGACAATCGTTGATCCCACAGAAATTACCCATACAAATGAACCCCATGTCAGTGCCAACGAACCCCTTACAGTGCATAATTTACGTCTGCACATCCTCAGCTACGGAGATCGATTCCATCTTTACCAGCGCACTGTTTTACCCGCCGTGCATCGGCTCTCCAGCTGAGGGGATAGAGTATCTGAGGTTACACTGATTTGACCGTGCATTTATTTCTTGCTGTAGAAAAATCAGCAGAATACCATGTAAATAGAAAAAACTGTTTGTAATGAACAGTTTAGCGGTCAATTCCAGTAAGAAACTAGAATTTTGGTTCCGAATCTCCATCTACCTATTCCCATGAGAATCCTCAAGATCCAGACCTTACGCGGCCCAAACTACTGGAGCATTCGACGCCACAAGCTGATCGTCATGCGCCTCGATCTAGAAAACCTTGCCGAGACGCCCTCGAATGAAATCCCTGGCTTTTATGAAGGATTAGTTGAGGCGCTGCCAAGTCTGGAGGGTCACTATTGCTCCCCTGGCTGTCGTGGTGGTTTTTTGATGCGGGTGAAAGAAGGCACCATGATGGGCCATATCGTGGAACACGTAGCCTTAGAACTCCAGGAATTAGCAGGTATGCACGTAGGTTTTGGTCGCACCCGCGAAACCGCCACACCTGGGATTTACCAGGTAGTGATCGAGTACCTGAATGAGGAAGCGGGACGCTACGCTGGACGTGCAGCAGTCCGGCTGTGCCAAAGTATTGTTGATCGAGGTCGTTATCCCAAGGCAGAACTAGAGCAAGACATCCAAGATCTCAAAGATTTCTGGCGTGATGCTTCCTTAGGTCCGTCTACAGAAGCGATTGTCAAAGAAGCAGAAAAAAGAGGCATTCCTTGGATGTCCCTTCCTGCACGCTTTTTGATTCAGCTGGGCTACGGCGTCAATCAAAAGCGGATGCAGGCCACAATGACCGATAACACCGGTATTCTGGGGGTAGAACTAGCTTGCGACAAAGAAGCCACCAAACGCATCCTAGCTGCCACTGGCGTGCCAGTACCCAGAGGTACAGTGATCAACTTCTTGGACGATTTGGAAGAAGCCATTGAACACGTTGGCGGTTATCCCATCGTCATCAAGCCAGTGGATGGCAATCATGGACGCGGTATCACTATCGATATCAGAACTTGGGAAGAAGCTGAGGCAGGCTATGAAGCCGCCAGACAAGTTTCCCGATCTATCATTGTCGAGCGGTATTACGTCGGGCGCGACCATAGGGTACTGGTGGTAGATGGCAAGGTAGTGGCAGTAGCCGAACGTGTGCCAGCTCATGTGATTGGCAATGGCAGATCCTCCATCGCTGAACTGATAGAGGAAACAAACCTTGACCCCAATCGCGGTGAAGGACATGATAACGTCCTCACCAAAATTGAACTAGACCGCAGCAGCTACCAGTTATTAGAAAGACAAGGCTACACCCTCAACAGTGTGCCGCCCAAGGGAACAATTTGTTTTCTGCGAGCAACGGCCAACTTGAGTACAGGTGGTAGTGCTGTAGACCGCACCGACGAAATCCACCCCGAAAACGTTTGGCTAGCACAACGGGTAGTGAAGATTATCGGTTTGGATATTGCCGGATTGGATATCGTCACTACAGATATTAGCCGCCCCCTACGGGATGTGGATGGCGTGATTGTCGAAGTTAACGCTGCCCCCGGCTTCCGGATGCACGTTGCCCCCAGCATTGGCATCCCTCGCAACGTCGCCGGCGCAGTGATGGATATGCTGTTTCCCAACGAACAATCCAGCCAAATTCCCATCCTCAGCGTCACGGGCACAAATGGTAAAACCACCACTACCCGCCTGTTAGCACATATTTACAAACAAACAGGTAAAGTAGTTGGCTATACAACAACCGATGGGACTTACATCGGTGATTATTTAGTTGAAGCCGGAGATAACACTGGCCCCCAAAGTGCCCATGTTATCCTGCAAGATCCGACGGTGGAAGTAGCGGTACTAGAGTCGGCACGTGGTGGCATTCTCCGCTCTGGACTGGGCTTTGAAGCTGCTAATGTGGGTGTGGTGTTGAACGTAGCTGCTGATCATCTAGGAATCGGTGATATAGATACCATCGATCAGTTAGCTAACCTGAAGAGTGTCGTAGCAGAAGCTGTATTCCCTGATGGTTATGCGGTACTCAATGCCGATGATCGCCGTGTAGCAGCTATGTCAGAGAAGACTAAAGCGAATATTGCCTACTTCACCATGAACCCAGATTCAGAATTAGTGCGAAAACATATCCAAAAGGGAGGTGTGGCCGCAGTTTATGAAAATGGCTATCTGTCAATTGTTAAAGGTGATTGGACACACCGGATAGAAAGAGCAGAAAATATCCCCTTAACAATGGGCGGACGTGCGCCATTTATGATCGCCAACGCTTTAGCAGCAAGTTTGGCGGCCTTCGTGCAAAACGTCACCATAGAGCAAATTCGTGCTGGCTTAAGGACTTTCCGCGCTTCAGTTAGTCAAACGCCGGGGCGGATGAATCTATTTAATTTGGGAAAATACCACGCTTTAGTTGACTACGCTCACAACCCCGCTAGTTACGAAGCTTTAGGTGCTTTCGTCCGCAACTGGACTACAGGACAGCGGATTGGCGTACTTGGAGGCCCTGGCGATCGCCGCGACGAAGATTTTATCACTTTGGGCAAACTATCAGCAGATATTTTTGACTACATCATCGTTAAAGAAGATGATGACACCAGGGGACGCCCACGGGGTTCAGCCGCTACTTTGATTTCTCAAGGCATCACCCAAGTCAAGCCTGATTGCCGCTTTGAATCAATTTTGGACGAAACCCAAGCTATTAACAAAGCCTTGGATATGGCTCCTGATAACAGTTTGGTAGTAATTTTGCCAGAAAGCGTCAACCGCGCAATTAAGTTAATTAAGCTGCGTGGTGTAGTCAATGAGGAGATCCAGCCGCAAAACTCGACAACAGCGATCGTTGATTCTCAAAATGGGACTACACCTTCTTCTGTTGTCAATACGCTTTTATAGTCACATAGTGGAGACGCAATTCAGCCGTCTCTACTATTGATTATTTTGGTTATTCTTCTGGATTGGTTTCGTCATTGGCATTTTTCAGTCCTTCTTTAAAACCTCTGAGGCTTTTACCCAATGCGCTTCCCAATTCGGGAATTTTTTTTGGGCCAAAAATCAGCAAAGCAACAATAGCAATTATACTTATTTCTGGTAATCCTAGTCCAAACATATAATTTTCCTCTAAAGCTTCTGTAATTAACTATAGAACTATACCGATTTCACAGAATTTTCTATGATCCAACTGCTGGAAACTGATGGAACATTAAGTTGCTGATAATGGTTATTCCTTTCTAATCGGTATACCTAACCAGTCGCTCAATTCATGAGCAAGCCAGTCGAGTTCTGGTTCAGTAATTAACTCATCGTTACCTCCTATTTGATATTTTATCCGTTTTCCAGCCCAAATAATAATCTGCGCTTTGACCTGATATGAACTACTCCCAAAATCTTTTTGCACATATTTTCTGATCCGTTGGAGCATACAAATGTCCTGGCGTTGTGCTGGTTGAGGAAAATTGAATTTAAGTCCAAATATTTCGCGGGTTAAGGAAATTTTCTGTTGATTCAGAGACAGCCGGATATGTCCAAACAAACCGAACAGAAAGTTATACAGTAAAAATAAGCTGATACCAGAAACTAAAAGAAAATAGTAAAATAAAAATAGACTGCCAGCCAAAGGTGTCTGGAACGATATAACTGAAGAACCTAGAAAAAATACGTTAATGCATATAATAGCTATACCTGTGGGCATTGTGGACAGACCAAAGCCAATCGGCGGAATAATAATTTCTAGAGAATCTCTATTTTTTGTCAGTTTAATTTTACTATCAACGGGTTTTATTACGGTTAAAGTATCTGTACTTTGAACCTTTGGCTTATTTAAAGCTTGAAGTGCTTCATTTGCCGAACTCAAACGCTTTTCTAAACTCGGTTCTGTCATCCACTTTAACCAATGGCTAAAGCTAGGGCTGATATTAGCAACTTGCTCAAACTGAATCCGAAAATCTTTTTGGGGTAAATCTGCTGGCTGAGTACCCGTCACCAAATAAATCAACGTTGCACCTAAACTATAAAGGTCAGATGCTGCTACCGTGCGTCCGCCAAATTGCTCCTGTGGCATATAGCCATAAGTACCTACCACAGTCCGAGTTGCGCCTTCTGTGGCTAGAACAGTTTGCACTGAGCCAAAATCTACTAAATAAACTTGACCGATACTATTGCCAGAGCGATCGCCTAATAAAATATTGCTAGGCTTAATATCACGGTGGATTACAGGCGGATGTAGCCCATGTAGGTAAATCAGAATTTCTAAAAGCGCTTTGGCTATTTTTTTGACTTCAGCTTCGGTAAAAGTCCGCCCAGTTTGTAAGTATTGCTCTAAAGTCTGGGCGGGGATATAAGTTTGTACTAAGGCAAATCCTTTGATGCTTGGGGAATTTACCTCAAAATAGTCTAAATAGCGAGGAATAGCGGGATGTGATAAAGATTTTAAGGTTTCGGCTTCTCGTTCAAACAGTTTAAGGTCATCCCACTCAAAATCACCGCCAAAGCTGAGTAACTTGATGATGGCTGGTTGCTGAGTTTCTAAGTTACGGGCTAGTAGCGTCCGCCGCCCTGCCTTTTTCCCCAAATTTTGCTGAATTTCGTAGCGATTCGCGAATATTTCCCCAATCATAGCTAAGATTTTTTAGAGTTTTTTGGATAGTTTCATCTGGAGATAGATGTAAGTTTAGCTAGATTTTCTCTCTCGTTATCTCCATACCTAACCAATACTTCAATTCCTCAGCTAGCCATTCCAGTTCCGCTTCAGATTTAATTCCGCTAGCAGAAACATCAAGATGATACTTTTGTACTCCTGCCCAAATATCCAATTGTGCTGGTACTTGAGTTTGGTTTCCCTCAGAATCTTTAGTAAAGTGTGTGGGAATGTAAACTAGCTTGCTGATACTTTCTCTGGGAGATGGCCGGGGACGATGGAATTTAAATTTTAATAACTCGTAGGTGAAGGCAATTTGCTGGCTATCTATACGTAGTCGTATCCTGCCAAATAAGCCAGACAATAGGGTGTACAGCATCGAGGCGCCAGCACCCCAAAAGGGAAGGGAGAACAAAGCAAAGGGGATGTTGATTGGAATTGGTGCCGAGAGAGCGCCAATAGTCCAAAATAGAATAAAGGAATTCCAGGCGATCGCAAATAAACCGAGAGACACCATCGAGGCTTGGAACCCAACCGGCGGAATCTCTATTAAGAGAGCATCTTCCTCTTTGGTAAGTTGAATTTTGCTACCAGCCGGTTTACCTACAGTTAAAGCAGTGCTGCTGGGTAACTGCGATTGTTCGATTGCTTTAATTGCAACAGTGGCAGAACTTAACCGCCTTTCTAAACTCGGTTGAGTCATCCACTGCAACCAGCGGGTAAAGCTGGGACTAACACCCGCAACTTGCTCAAACTGAATCCGAAAATCCTTTTGGGGTAAATCCGCAGGATGGATACCCGTTACCAAATAAATTAAAGTTGCACCTAAACTATAAAGGTCAGATGCCGCCACCGTGCGTCCGCCAAATTGCTCTGGTGGCATATAGCCATAAGTACCTACCACAGTCCGAGTTGCGCCTTCTGTGGCCAAGACGGTTTGTACTGAGCCAAAATCTACTAAATAAACTTGACCGATACTATTGCCAGAGCGATCGCTTAATAAAATATTGCTAGGCTTAAGATCACGGTGAATCACAGGCGGATGTAGCCCATGTAGGTAAATCAGAATTTCTAATAGTGCAAAGGCGATCGCTTTAACTTCAGCTTCTGTAAAAGTCCGCCCAGTTTGTAAGTATTGCGCTAAAGTTTGGGCAGGAATATAAGTTTGTACTAAGGCAAATCCTTTGATGCTTGGGGAATTTACCTCAAAATAGTCTAAATAGCGAGGAATAGCAGGGTGTGACAAAGATTTTAAGGTTTCGGCTTCTCGCTCAAATAGTTTGAGTGAATCCCACTCAAAATCACTGCCAAAAGAGAGTAACTTGACCACCACTAATTCACCATTTTTCAGATCGCCAGCTAATAGCGTCCTCCGCCCTGCCTTTTTTCCCAACTGCTGCCGAACTTCGTAGCGATTACCTAATATTTCCCCAATCATGATGATTAATTATCGCGCTACGTGGAAAAAGTTTTATAGCTTATGGCTTGTCAAATGAGTCAAGCCGATATCCCTAGTATAATTGTGTGGTTCTATGCCCTCCAAACTTTGGCCTTACATTACTCCTGGTATTCCCGATGAATTGTTTGAGCATTTACCAGGAATTCCCTTAAGCGGGCGAGAAGTGCGATTGCTGTTGATTTCCCAATTGCGGCTAAAACCCGATTCAGTGTTGTGGGACATTGGTGCGGGTACGGGGACAATTCCGGTAGAAGTGGGATTGTTGTGTCCCAGCGGCCGGATTCTAGCTGTAGAACGGGATGAAGAAGTGGCTAACTTGATCAAACGCAACTGCGATCGCTTTGATGTCAAAAATGTGGAAGTAATTGAAGGCAGCGCCCCAGAGTGTTTGCATGACCTCAAGCTTGCTCCTCACCGCGTCTGTATTGAGGGAGGAAGACCCATCCAGGATATTTTGCAAACCGTATGGCATTATTTGCCACCATCAGGTCGAGTAGTCGCCACAGCTGTTAATCTAGAAAGTCTGTATGCTATATCCCAGAGCTTTTCTCAGTTAAGAGCCAGAAATATCGAAGTTGTCCAATCTGCGGTCAACCGCTTAGAGACACGAGGCATTTCTCAAACCTTTGTCGCCGCCGATCCCATTTTTATTCTCAGTGGTGAGAAACTAGACTAAACAATTAAAAATTAAAAATTAAAAATTAAAAATTATGGTTTGGGCATGGGGCATAGGGATAGAGTATCAGGAGAAATCTTCTCTCCTAGGCTTTTGGGCTTTTTCTGCCTCTGCTTCCCCTTAATTTGAGATTAGTAATTTTTGATTTGGGATTTGGGTCAAAATTCTCTGGGGATCTGTGACTTGGTCAATTGGTATTGTATTGGCAGTCAGGATTTAGGCTGTAACTGCATTTCCTCATTTTTAATGAATGCCTTTTTAATTTTTAATTGCTTATGCCTTGGTCTCGAATTATTAGTGGAATTATTGCGATCGCGCTTGCACTGTTGTCAACCCTGCTGGGGGGCTGGTACTTTACGATTGCGATCGCGATCGTCGTCTTTTTAGGTCAACAGGAATATTTTAATTTGGTGCGAGCCAGAGGCATAGCTCCAGCCGCTAAAACTACCATGTTTGTCAGCCAAGTCTTATTAACCATTTGTACCCTTGATGGTAATTTAGCTGATGCTGTGATGCCGATAGCTGGCACACTTATTTGTTTTTACCTACTGTTTCAACCCCAATTTGCCACAATTGCCGATGTTTCCGCTTCGATTATGGGGCTATTTTATGTCGGTTACTTGCCAAGCTATTGGGTGCGGTTGCGGGATCTCGATAGTGCAGCTATCAGCAATCTTCCATTAGGTGGTTACTGGCCCCTAGCCTGGAACGATTTTCTCAACACAGCAAATTTCGCCTCTCTACCGCAAGGTTTAACAGTCACAGTGCTAACTTTTCTGTGCATTTGGGCAGCTGATATTGGCGCTTACATTATTGGTAAATTCTTTGGCAAAACCCGTCTGTCTGATATCAGCCCCAAAAAAACTGTCGAAGGCGCAGTTTTTGGGATCACAGCCAGCGTTGCAGTCGCCTTAGCAGGAGCTTATTATCTTCACTTGCCCAGATACCCTTTCACTGGTGTAGCATTAGGCTTACTGATTGGCATTGCTAGTCTTTTAGGTGACCTCACCGAGTCTATGCTCAAACGCGATGCAGGGGTAAAAGACTCAGGACAGTTAATTCCTGGTCACGGTGGCATTTTAGACCGTACTGACAGTTATATTTTCACAGCTCCTTTGGTTTACTATTTCGTCACCCTCCTGTTGCCGTTGCTAGCAGATAATTAACTATGAGATTGAAGGGGTCTTAGGGCGTAGGGTTGCAGTACAGAATCTAGAACCAATTAATTGATGAATAGAAAATATCGTTGATATCAGCCGAGACAGATGGCACTTTTGTTGATAGCGTCCTGATTAAATTGATGGGGTTTCCCCTACACCCTGACAACCTGCAACCCCTATTTTTTGACTTTGACGTTGACTTAATTATTTTTTCTGGCAGTATTTCCGGATATTCCCCGCCCAGACCAGGAATATTAGACAAGAATTCCGGAAAAAACCACGTTAGAAGCACTAAGTGTGATATTCGCTGGCTTTGGCAGCGTGGGTATATTGGCGGAATTGGCTAAAATAGTTTTTGCTCTCGAACCACATCGGATGTGGTGAAAACTATAATTTAAGATAAAGAGTCAGGATTATTAATTTTCTATTTTTAATGATTAGGGGTTAACGTTAATCCGCCCACGACAGACGAGCTGGCCGGGGATCAGCGTTAGTTCTTGAATATTGACATCAGACCCAAGATCCAGACTGTAGCCATAATTATCTTCTAATAGCGCCTCCTTTTGGCGCTGGATCTGGATTTGCGCTAGTTGCAATACTTGAGAGTTGAGTAGCTCTAGGCCGAGAAAGATTTCTAAAAATGTGAGTTCGCTGTCAGATGCTGGGATGCCATGCAGTATGATTCGCTTATGGTCAAGGATAATCTTTTGCCAAGTAATTGGCTTGGATTTTGGGCAGTGTTCTGGTAAAAGTTTAACCAGTACATCATTTAAAGCAGTCGATAATAATTCAGAAGAGAGGGAATCATTGAGATCCTTTTCTGCAACGATCATCTCACCACTTACTGGTACTGTTTCTAGCAGTCGCAGAGGCTGTCCCTTGAGTACTGAGCCAACGTTTAACCGAATATTTTCTGCCTCTAGTTGAATTTGTGTAACATGGAGACCTTGATATACTGCGTGACTGGCAAAAATCGATACCCAGGGGATACGCCCAGAAAGAATTTGGCGATCGCTTGCTCTAATCTCCACCTCAATCTGGGATACTTGGCTTACTTGTGCTCTTAGCCATAGCTTGAGCGCAGTTGTCAGAACTTGCGTAATAACCCGAATTTTCTTTCCACTTGCTGCTTGGGAATCTGGCTCTAGCATTTAACCACTCTGTTTATCGGTATTTGCCCAACAACTGACAGAACTAAAACAAGCCTTAAATGTAACACTTATGCCCATTAACTACAAAATGCAAATCTTATGATTTATCTATTAACCAAAAAATAAGCAATTTCTACATGGAGGCACGGTTACAAAAAATTCTTGCTCAATGGGGCATTGCCTCACGTCGTGAAGCCGAAGAAATGATTAGGCAATCACGGGTGCGGATCAATGGAGTATTGGCAAATTTAGGTCAAAAAGTTGATCCCCAAAGAGATACGATCGCCGTCGATGGTAAACCGGTGTCTGAAAAGCCCCGTCCGGCTTTAATATATCTGTTGCTGCATAAACCAGCGGGAGTGGTTTCCACCTGCTACGATCCCCAGGGAAGACCGACAGTTTTGGATCTACTACCGAAAGAATTACAACAGGGTTCAGGTATTCATCCTGTTGGGCGTTTAGACGCCAACTCTACAGGAGCATTAATTCTGACCAATGACGGAGATCTCACCTTTGGACTCACCCATCCCAGCCATAGCATCTCTAAGACGTACCATGTTTTGGTTAAAGGACATCCGCCAGAAGCAGTACTGGAGAAATGGCGTCAGGGTGTGGTATTAGAAGGGAGAAAAACACGCATTGCAGGCGTGTCCCTGATTGAACGTGATGCCGAGCAAAGCTGTTTAGAAATTATTTTGCAGGAGGGAAGAAATCGCCAGATTCGCCGTGTAGCTCAACAGTTAGGATATCCAGTAATCAAGCTGCATCGGACTGCTCTCGGTTCAATTCAATTACAAACGCCAAAAGCACCCTTTTTACAGGAGGGTGACTATCGTTCCCTGACAAAAGATGAGATTAGCTTTTTACAAAAGCAATTAACGCCTAATACCTATGAAAGATTCAGCTAAGTTAAGGAGTGTAGAAACAGCATGAAATGGCTAAGAAGGAAGGATGATCAACAGACGACACCTTCTATAGAACAACAACGATCTTCCAAGTTGGCAGAACTGGGATCGCAACTTTGGGCATCTCGTCAGGAAAAGGGTTTATCTTTAGAGGAAATGGTTGCATTGACCAGAATTCCTCGGCGGTTGTTGCAGGCGATTGAAGAAGGTAATTTAGAAGATTTGCCAGAACCCATTTATATTCAAGGTTTGATCAGACAATTTGCTGATGCCTTGGATTTTAATGGAGCAGAATTTGCCAGTACTTTTCCTATCGGTTCTCAACGTGTGATGCCCCAACCGACTTGGAACAATACACCCACCATTGCACAATTACGTCCGATTCATCTTTACCTGCTTTACATCTTCCTGATTCTATTTTCTGTAAATGGCTTGTCTAACTTATTGAATAATGCCGCATTACAAGCGAATAATAGCCAAATTCCTCCAAGTCCACAAAAAGAATCGCTTTTACCACCAGAAATAAACCAACCAAATAATTCACCAGAACTTCAACCTGTTAGTAGCAAGAAACAAAGTCAGTCAGTACAGATTGGTGTGACTTTGAAATCGTCATCTTGGATTCGTGTAATCGCCGACGGCAAAACCGAGTTTGAGGGGATTCTGCCAGAAGGATCTCGCCGCACTTGGCAAGCCACTCAGCAACTCACTGTGAAAACGGATAATGCTGGTGGTGTGCTGATGAGCGTCAATCAGCAGGAAGCAAAGGAAATGGGAGAGCCTGGGAAAGTTGAAGAAGTCAGGATTGCTGCCAAACCCAAGTCTTGAAGAGTGCTGTAGTCAGTGCGGGGCGTAGCCCATGCTGAGTATGGAGTATGGAGTATGGAGTACTGAGTGCTAAGAAGGAATTCCTTTTGAGACTTAGAACTCAGGACTCGTTACTCAGGAAAGTTACTCAGGACTGTCTAGGGGCGCGTCCACAGAGGGTGGTGAGAACTTTTAAGCGATCGCCTAATTCCTCGGTCAAAACTGCCGCTTGATAGCGCCAGCCCCAGTTCCCCACAGCGGTACCGGGAAAATTCATTCGCGCTTCGTTCCCTAATCCCAACACATCTTGTAAAGGAATAATTGCCTGATTGGCTATAGAACTCAACGCTAGTCGAATTAAATCCCAGTTGATGCCTTGAGGACTGATACAACCCAAATAAAGCCATAAATTTCGCTTTTCCCAATCACTCGCTGTGTTGTACCAGCCCACGGTGGTGTCATTATCGTGAGTGCCAGTATAAACTACAGCATTGCGCGAGTAGTTGAAGGGTAAAAATGGATTACCGGGATCAGAACCAAAAGCAAACTGCAAAACTTTCATCCCCGGAAATTCAAACTTATCTCGCAGCGCTTCTACCTCAGGGGTAATCACCCCTAAATCTTCCGCCAAAATCGGTAGTTTGCCCAATTTCTGTTTAATAACTTCAAAAAAAGCATCCCCAGGTGCTTCAATCCATTCGCCATTCATCGCCGTTTCTTCCCCTTGGGGTACAGACCAATAAGCCTCAAATCCCCGGAAGTGGTCAATGCGAATAATATCTACATAATCCAGCATCGCTTCAAAGCGTTGCACCCACCATTTAAAGTCTTGTTTTTGCAATTTCTCCCAGTTATAAACCGGGTTGCCCCACAATTGACCGGTGGCGCTAAAGTAATCTGGTGGCACACCCGCCATTTGGGCAGCTTCTCCCGTCTCTTCATCTAGACAAAAAATATCGGGATTGGCCCAAACATCAGCGCTATCATGAGCTACGTAAATAGGTATATCGCCAATAATTTCTATACCGCGCATATTGGCATAGCTCTTAAGTGCTGACCACTGGCGGAAAAACTCATACTGGACGAACTTGTAATAAAAAATCTGGTCTGATAGCTGTTGTTGTGCCAAATCTAATGCCGCTGGTTTGCGCTTGGCCAGTTCTGGCTTCCATGTATGCCAGCTAGCACCGTTGTGGGCATCTTTAAGCGCCATAAACAAGGCATAATTATCTAGCCAATAGGCTTTGCTATCACAAAAACCCTCAAACTGTTTCTGCTGAATAGGTGTCGCCTGAGTTTTAAACTTCTCGCTAGCTTTTTTTAGCAGATTAATCTTAATTGGTACCACTTGCTCAAAATCTACTTTATCTGCCCAAAATCCAGGCAAATGAGCAAAGTCTTCTTCAGCTAGTAAACCTTCATCTAGCAGTTTTTCTGGGCTAATCAACAGGGGATTTCCTGCCATTGCTGAGTAGCACATATAAGGCGAATTTCCGTACCCAGTGGGGCCTAAGGGTAAAACTTGCCAATATTGCTGGTAACTTTCCTTAAGAAAATCAATAAAACTATAAGCTTCTAAACCTAAATCACCAATGCCAAATCGACTGGGAAAGGAGCTTGGATGTAGCAGAATGCCACTGGATCGGGGAAAGGGCATAAATAACCTGAACTCTAACAAGAAGCGATCCCATCGAATTTATCATGGTAAGGGCAGCTTTGAAACTTGTCCAAAGGGTGAGAGGGTAAAGGGGTGATGGGTAGAGGGGGTGACGGGGTGAAAAATTCCTCACCAATGACCAATGACTAATGACTAATAACTATGACTTACAGAAATCCTGCGCCGACGGTTGATATCATCATCGAATTAGTTGACAGACCACATCGACCAATAGTGTTAATTGAGCGACACAATGAACCGTTGGGTTGGGCAATTCCCGGTGGTTTTGTGGATTATGGCGAAGCGGTAGAGGTGGCTGCACGGCGAGAAGCTGCGGAAGAAACGGGTTTGCAGGTGGAGTTGGTTGAACAGTTGTTGGTGTATTCTGACCCAAATCGCGATCGCAGGCAGCATACAATTAGCATTGTGTTTTTGGCTACAGCTACGGGTGAGCCTTTAGCGGGGGATGATGCTAAGGGTGTGGGGATTTTTGAGTCTTGGTGTGTTCCTGGTAATTTGTGTTTTGACCACGATCGCATTTTGCGCGATTATTGGCGATATCGGCATTATGGGATTCGTCCGAGGTTGGGGTAGAGAAACGAACCGCGAAGGACGCAAAGAGCGCGAAGGAAGAGGGGAAGAGAAGGAAGGGTTAATTAACAGAAGAATACCTGTGGCGCGAAATCTGGGTTTATACTGCGTTAAGGGTATTTAATGGTGCATTATGGACGCTGAGGAACTTTTGGAGAAATACGCCGCAGGGGGACGGAAGTTTCATTCCGTAAATCTAAGTGAAGTAAATCTCCAAGGTGCTGACCTAAGTGAAATAGACTTATATAATTCAAATTTGACTGGAGCCGATTTAAGTGGGGCAAACCTAACCAAAGCAAATCTGAATAGTGCAAATCTAACTAAAGCATCTCTAACAGATACAAAATTAAATTCAGTAAGTGGTTCTTCAGCAATATTTTATTGGGCAGACCTCAATGGTGCTGATTTAAGTTGGTCAAATCTGAGTAGCGCTAACTTTAATTATGCAAACTTAGAACAGGCAACTCTGATAGGGGTAAATTTAAGCAATGCAACATTAGTATCGGCAAACCTAGATAAGGCTAATTTGAGTGTAGCAAATCTTAGTAGTGCAGACCTAACTGTAGCTTCATTGGCTGATGTGAATCTATGTAAAGCTAACTTAACCAAGGCAAATTTGGATGAAACTTACTTAATCGGATCTAATTTTACTCTGGCAAACTTAACTGAAGCCAAGCTGCAAAACGCCAAAATTCAAGGAACTAAATTTCATAGAGCAAATCTATCTCAAGTTGATTTGTCAGGGATGAATTTAGCTAATTTAGATTTTACAGAAGCAAATTTACAAGTTACAGACCTGGCAAAATCATTTCTTCAAGGGGCAAATTTAGAAAGAGCTAAACTACGATTTGCAAATCTCATGGGAGCAAATCTAAATGACGCCAATTTGAGAAAGGCAAATTTAACTGGTGCAAATATCTATGGTGCAACCTTTGAAAATGCTGACCTGACTGGTGCGATAATGCCTGATGGAGAAGTTTATAAACTGACTTCTACCTCTTGGGAATTCAATCAGCAAGCAGCACTGTTAGACAAAGTGATATCTATGACTAATAAAGTAATACGTACTGATAAAGCACCTGCACCAGTGGGGCCATATAATCAAGCCATTCTGGCTTCTGGTCAAATGTTATTTGTGGCTGGGCAAATTGCCATCGATCCCCGGTTGGGCGATGTTCTCTACACTGATGATGTGATTAAGCAAACTGAGCAAGTAATGGCTAATCTTGAAGCCATCCTGAAGGAAGCCGGTGCAACCTTTGAAGATGTAGTGAAAACTACTGTATTTTTAGCTGATATGAATGATTTCGCCGCTGTGAATGCGGTTTATGGTAAATATTTCTCGGAAGATACCGCCCCTGCGCGTGCTTGTGTTCAGGTGTCGCGGTTGCCGAAAAATGTGCTGGTGGAGATTGATTGTATTGCGGTGATTGCTGGTTAGTGATCAATATCTCTCGAAGATCCCCCCAACCCCCCTTAAAAAGGGGGGCTTAATTTTCAACAGGGGGGGCTTAATTTCTTTAACCCCCTTGGGAAGGGGGTCGCCGTAGGTGGGGGGATCAAATATTGGGGTGGGTTGAGAGGCGATCGCTATTCCTGCTTTGGGAACACTGAGTATTAATGACTTACCAGGATTTACCAACATGGCTGAAAATCGCATTAATGCTACTCTTTCCCCCGCAGACCGAGAAGCGGTATTAAAGGCTGTAGCTACCATCAAGGAAAAGTTACCGTTTTTAATCGACCTGTCAAAAGACGAGCGCATTGCTTTACCCAAGCTAGGTGATAAGAGTCGGGCGTTTGTGGTTAAAGCCTTGGAAGTAGCCACACAAAACCCAGATATTTTACCTAGATATTTCGATGTTGACGAAATGCGTCGGGATGTGGAACTTTTTGAGGCTTTATATCCCATAGTGCTATCACTCTCCCAGCTACAAGCATTAATTGATGATACTTGTTTAGCTGCTGGTAGTGAAGCTTATGTCGCTGCACTAACTGTTTATAACTACGCCAAAGTCAGCGGTAACACCCAAGGTTTAGACGCTGCGCTTGATGAATTAGGGCGCAGATTTGCCCGTAAAACCAAGAAACCAGAGGCTCCAGCCCCATAAATCCTGCTAAGAATGTAGAGACGTTACATGTAACGTCTCTACATTGTGTATTGTAGGCAACCGAGAACCGCTATAGTCTGTACCTCACCCTTCTGAGAACCCCCATTAATTAGCCTAAAAGATGGAAATTTATAGCTTTGAGCTTAAATGTTGAAGGTAAAAGCTCGACATCCCAAACTCAAAGCTTCATTTTTCGAGCTTCAAGCTCAAAGTTTTATGCTTTAGGCTCAAAGTTCCAAGCTTTAGGGTGAAAGTTCCGAGCCTTTGAGGTCAAAGTTTCCAGCTTTAAGCTCGAAGTTTCAAGCTTTAGGCTCCAAATTTCCAGCTTTAGGCTGCAAGTTTCGAGCCTTTGAGGTCAAAGTTTCCAGCTTTAGGCTCAAAGTTCCAAGCTTTAGGCTGCAAGTTCCAAGCTTTAGGGTGGAAGTTTCGAGCTTTAGGGTGGAAGTTCCGAGGTTTAGGGTAGAAGTTTCAAGCTCTAAGGTCGCGCATTCGCAGCCTGATGCAAATAGTACAAAATAACGAGAAATGCTACAAGATATATATGAGTTAAATAAAATACATAAGCACTGAAATCAACACAACAGCTATGAATAACAGACCTGGTATCCTCCTCACTAAACCCGTTGCTCTCATCAACAGAAATATTCAAGTCGATGGGCGGAGTCTTTTTATAGGAATGCTCAAAGCTTTAGCAAATGCAGCTACTGGTAATTTGGGTAATGTGCCAGAAAATATTATAGATATTGGGGCAGCGCTTGGATTAACACAAGAACCGGGCGAAATTGCTTGGTTGCTGATTTTTTCTGCTCTGACACAGGCAATGGTTAACTTGGTGGAAGATAATAAAGATTTAGTACAACTAGCAAATCTAGGAAACAAAGTAAAGCAAGATGACCTTCAGATAATTTCTGAAAATCGCCTCAACCAATGTTTAGAAAAACTGGAACAAGGAGAAATAACTATTTATCATGATTTTTTTGAACGTCCTCAAGACTTTGCTGTTATTGCAGAAATCAAAACCCCTTTTGCTCAGTGGTTGCAAACAGAATTTAATCTCAAACCAGCGCCAGCCGAAGCAATTAGTAATCGGTTGCCTTATGAATTTATAGATGCTCTATATGCAGAGTCGGCAAAGCATCCTGATAAATATGCCAAGTTACAAACAGAGCTAGACAATCTTTTTAGTAAACCTGCTGAACAAAAAGCTAAACAGGAACTTTCATGGCGGCGTTATTCTGCATGGCTGCAAAAACAGGTTGAAGAAAGGATGTTTGATGAAGCATTTGGTTTAAGACAGGTTTATGTTCCTTTACGGGCTTATTATGAGGAGAAAATAGAAAGTCAAGATGATCACTACTCTGATAGTAGCTCCAGAAATCATCAACGAGAAGATAATAAAGTTAAGCGGATTGTAGTTAAATTAGAAGAGGAATTACAAACATGGCTAGAGCAAGCTGATAAAAGTGATGCTATTCGGATAATTAGTGGTGGCCCTGGTAGTGGTAAATCTTCCTTTGCGAAAATATTTGCAGCTACACAGGCAGAAAAAGTAAAAGGGAAAATACCAGTTTTATTTATTCAGTTGGATCTTTTTGATCCAGAAGCTGATTTAGTTGAAGCCATTGGTAAATTTATCGAGTCAATGCGGGATATTCCTCTGCCACCTAATCCCCTGAAAAAAGAAAACTTTGTAGACCGCTTACTGATTATTTTTGATGGTTTGGATGAATTAGCGAAGCAGGGCAAAATTGCTGAGGGAGTTGCCCAAAGCTTTATTAGTGAAGTGAGAAGACAAGTTGATTCATTTAATGCAGTTCAAACTCGGTTGCTAGTTTTAATTAGTGGTCGGGAAATAGTTGTACAAAAAAATCAAAGTGAATTTCGCAAATCCAAACAAGTTCTAAATGTTATTCCCTATTTTATAGATCAACAACAGATAAAGGACAATAACTATATTGATGTAAATAAATTATTAGAAACAGACCAAAGACAAATTTGGTGGCAAAATTATGGTCAAGCTAGCGGTCTTGGCTATAGTGAACTACCAACAGAGCTAGATCAAGGTAATTTAAGAGAAATTACTGCTCAACCATTGCTCAATTACTTAGTGGCTTTAAGCTATGAAAGCAAAGAAGTAAATTTCACCGAAAACAGCAACCTGAATGAAATTTATGCACATTTACTCACAAAAGTTTATCAGCGAGCCTGGGGAAATAATCAGAATCCACATATTAAGGGAATTGAAGAAAAAGATTTTATTAGGATGTTGGAGGGAATTGCCATTGCTGCTTGGCATGGTGGTGATATTAGAGTCACAACAGTTTCAGAAATAGAAAACTATTGTGATAGTCATATCATCGACCGAATATTAAAGATTTTCAAAGAAGATAAAAGAGCTAGTTTCACTCGCTTGCTTACTGCTTTTTATTTTCGTCAGCGTGGAGTAAAAAATCGGGAAGAAACTTTTGAATTTACTCACAAAAGCTTTGGTGAGTATTTAGCAGCTAGGGAAATTGTACGACAGTTAAATCTGATTCATCAAGAGCTAAAACGGAAAGAAGATTCAGATATTGGGTTGGATAAAAAACAAGCTTTAGAATGGTGGGCAAAAATCTGTGGTTTAACTGCGATGGATAAATATATTTTTGAGTTTGTTGTCAATGAAATTCGTTTGCAGCAAGATAAATATAAGGTTGATGTTGGTGCATGGCAACAAACACTGTGTAACCTGATTAGCTATATGCTGAAACAGGGAATGCCAATGGAAAGATTAGGGATTGGTACTTTTCAAGAAGCAAATCGCCAAGCTCGTAATGCGGAAGAGGCTTTGTTAGCTGTTTTAAATGCTTGTGCTAGGCTGACAAACAAAGTTTCAGAAATAAAATGGCATTCTCCTGAAGCTTTCGGTGTGTGGATTTCTAGGCTTCATGGGCAAAGAGTGAATTACGCTAATGAAGTTTTTTGCTTAAATTGCTTGAGTTTTTTAGATTTGCAAAACTGTAATCTAATCGGCAAAGATTTTGACCATGTAAATCTTGAGCGGGCTAATCTTGTAGAGGTGCAACTTGCTTGGGCGGATCTTCAACAGGCGTATCTTGTACGGGCGGATCTTGGAGGGGCGTATCTTGTACGGGCGGATCTTGGAGGGGCGGATCTTGAAGGGGCGAATCTTGTAGGGGCGAATCTTGTACGGGCGTATCTTGTAGGGGCGAATCTTGAAGGGGCGTATCTTGTAGGGGTGAATCTTGAAGGGGCGGATCTTGAAGGGGTGAATCTTGTAGGGGCGAATCTTGTAGGGGCGAATCTTGTAGGGGCGAATCTTGAAGGGGCGAATCTTGTAGAGGCGAATCTTGTAGGGGTGAATCTTGTAGGGGTGAATCTTGTAGGGGCGGATGTTGAATGGCCAAAGCTTTTACCGGATCATTTCGAGCCTGAAGAAGCAGACTCAAGTGATAACCCCCCTCAGCCTTAATTTCTAATATTCTGATAACTTTTGGTTTCGGGGCATCTACCGGGAATCGAGACATTAGATAGTCACCTCAGCTTCAACCACAAAAGCTTCTAAAATCGGTGGTTTATCTTTTAAAACCTCTTTACCAAATATTTCATATAGCGAGCGGTTTGCAGTTGAATCTAATACAGACCTAACCCCCAACCCCTTCCCTAAGAGGGAATGGGAGCAAACCTCAAAGCCTCTCCCCTTGCAGGGGAGAGGTTTGGAGAGAGGTCAAAACGTATTGCATCAAAACGAGAACCGCTATGTTTTGCAGTTGAATCTAATACAGACCTAACCCCCAACCCCTTCCCTAAGAGGGAATGGGAGCAAACCTCAAAGCCTCTCCCCTTGCAGGGGAGAGGTTTGGAGAGAGGTCAAAGTGTATTGTATAAAAACGAGAACCGCTATATGGCATCAAATAGCTGTTTTAACATCAACTAAATCTTCGTTATAAGTGTCCCCTTAACCCAACAAAGTCGCTGAAATGTTGGGTTTCGTTCCAGTCAGGGAATTTTTGCCCGTTGGAAGCGATCGCACAAAGCACCTGCGGGATGCGATGGGCTACGCCCCGCTCTCCAGCGATCGCATAATTCCTAGTTTAGCCAACAGGTTTCGGTGAAGCATATTTAACCCAATACTGCAAAAAAGCAGATACCCCCAATCCCCCTTAAAAAGCTACCGTGTACACACAAGTTATCCAATTACCCAAAAATCTTGAAAAACCTCACCCTGTCCTAACAGACATCCCTCTCCTTCACAAGGAGAGGGACAGGTTGTGCGTAGCAGAACCAGGGTGAGGTTTTGTTTCCTCGGTTATTTCAACCATAAATTGCATTGAGAGAGACTTGTGTGTGCACCGTAGCCTTCACAAACGGGGCAAAAGTTGATTCATTTCCCATTTTCTTCAGGGGGTTAGAGGGAGCAATAACACACATAATATTGACTTTTGTACCTAAAAGGTCTAGATTCATTTATCGAACTAGTTGCAAGTTATTTGCAAAAATATTGATAATAGTTCCTAATGGAGACCGACAAATGAGTGTGAGTAAAAAAGGCTTGTTGGGTGCTGGCGCGGCATTGGTGGCGCTTACGGGTTTAGCTATCAGCACGTTGGGGGGAATTCCAGGCGCGATTGCAAATCCTAATGTCAATCAACAGGCACCACGCTTACTTGCCCAAAGGTTAAAAACCTTAACAATAGTTTTTCCTAGTCGCGCTGATTCTACAGATGTGCAAAATAAAGCCAATGCTATAGGCAGACTTTTGTCGAAAGAATTGGGAATGCCAGTTAAAGCACAAATAGGTGATGACACCGCTGCTGTAGAAGCTTTGAGAGCAAATCGGGCTGATGTGGCTTTTTTGAGCAGCCGTCCGGCTTTGAAAGCTGAACAATTGGCAAACGCTCGCTTGTATCTAGCTGAAGTCCGGGAAAATTACTCTGGTAGATATACTTATAACTCAGTCTTTGTTGTTCCCAACAAGAGCAACCTGAAAACTAGAAATACAGCCAAAGCCACCCTCGAACAACTGCGGGGCAAAAGAATGGCTTTCACTTCCCCGACATCTGGTTCAGGGTTTATTTTCCCCATTAGTGAATTGGTAAAACAGGGATTTGTTCCGAATCGCGATCGCTTGGAAGGTTTCTTTAGTCAAATTTCCTATGGTGGAAATTACAGCAAAGCCTTGCAAGCAGTGGTGCGCGGTCAGGCAGATGTGGCTGTAGTCTCAGAATATGCTCTTTTCTCCCCCTACATTACGGCTGAAGAAAAGAGTCAGTTACGGATTCTGCATAAAATCTCTGGTGTCCCCGCTCACGGTATCGCGATTGATGACGATGTGCCAGTGGTTGACCGGGAAAGAATTATTAACGCCCTACTCAAGTTAAATCAGTCGCAAAACAATCAACTACTACGCAACTTATATAACTCCACAGAATTGGTGAGAGTAGATCATACACGTCATCTAGCACCAGTCCGCGACGCCCTCAAACGTGCCGGCATCGATCCATAATTGAGTGCTGAGTTATTTGTTATGGCTGATTCTTGCACCTGACGATTCAAACCTTTGATTACTCTTAGTCCACTCTTAGTCCACGAAGGTGGACTTTGCCTGTGTAGCTGCGAATTCTATTCGCCTTGGCTCTTTACAAATTCCCCAATTCCCAATTAAGTGCGTGAAACAGATTGAATGTCACAACTTAGAGACAGCTTATGTTGCATCTCTAAATCGTCCCATCCTCAAGGAGATTAATTGCCAGATTAATTCAGGTGAGTTTGTTGTTTTGCTGGGACTCAATGGTGCGGGTAAGTCTACCTTGCTGCGATCGCTTGTTGGATTGGTGCCACTGGTGAAGGGAGAGATTCAGATCAATAATTTGAAGCTGTCTCCCCAAACGTTACCGCAAATTCGCCGAGAAATTGGCATGTTATTTCAGGGAGGCGGACTAATTCGCCAATTATCAGCCCTGGATAACGTTTTATGTGGTCGTTTGGGTGTCAGAACAACTAGACAAACGCTGTTTGGATTTCCGCAACGCGATCGCCTCTTAGCACTAAAGTTACTAGAAGATTTGGGTTTAAAAGAGCAAGCGCATCAAAAAACCAGTCAACTCAGCGGTGGACAACAACAACGAGTAGCGATCGCACGTGCTTTAATTCAATCACCGCAAATTCTCTTAGCCGATGAACCCATCACCGGTTTAGATGTCGTCGCTTCCCAACAAGTGATGCAGACTTTAGCCTCACTCAACACCCAGCAAGGCTTAACCATAGTCGCAGTTTTGCACGATTTGGGAATAGCCGCCGAATATGCCCAACGTGCGATCGTCTTAGATGCCGGACGCATCGTTTATGACGGAAAGTGTGAAAACCTGCAATCCCAATTTGCCCAAATTTTGAGTTTAGCTTAAACAGTAGAAGCCTCTCACCTACCCGATAGGGAGGTGATGAGATGAATACGCGTGAGTGAAGAATTGCCCAACGAGCTTTCATTAAGCGCAGCTTAATCAGTGTTGTTGGGCGATGAGGAATGAACATTTAAATTCCTAATATATTCACGAATAATATCTGTTTTGGTTCTTCCTGTTTGTTTTGCGTATTGCTCTAATATTTCCATCTCCAATTGCTCTAGGCGGACATTTAAATTTACTTTTACCATTTGCATTGTAATGATATTTCCATTACAATAATAGTAGATGGCAAAGCCGTTCGCGGAGCGTGCCGTAGGCATGAATGCTGGTCATCTCTAAGCTGTACCTTGACAACTCAGAGTATGGGGTTCTACCCAGTAACAGACACTTCTGTGGGTAGGTAAAACTCTGACAGTACAAAGGCTAGAACAATTTTTGTACTTGTTCAACTGTGCGTCGGGGCATCTCGTGCAGTATAAACAAAGCTCAGTTAATGTCCGACGGGATACCGGGAGTCGCTGAGAAGCCCACACCTACAGCTTGCTGAAGTGTGGGAGTATGTCACAGGAAAAAATCCCCATTAAACAAGAATCATGAGTTACTTTTTAAATTCCCCACGCCTACGCCGTTACCCTTGGGTGATACCTCTACTCATCTTCTTAATTATTGTTGGGGTTTATATTTGGGCAATACAAGGGTTACAAGTCGATTTTGAAGTGCTTCGTTCTAGCTGGCCTTACATCACCGACTTTATCTCCCGGTTATTCCCCCCGGATTTAACAGTTTTAGATATAGCCATTAAGGCATTAATTGAAACCGTGCAGATGTCTCTGTGGGGAACCACCATCGGCGCAATTATTTCTCTCCCCATTGCCGTTGCTAGCGCCAATAATGTTGCACCCCGTTGGTTGCAATGGCTGGCAAATCTGCTGCAAAACACCGTGCGCTCTGTCCCCTCAATTATTTTAGGACTAATTTTCGTCGCCGCCACCGGTTTAGGCGCACCCGCCGGCACCTTAGCCTTGGGAATCTACACCATTGGCTACCTGGCTAAATTTTATCAACAAGCAATTGAAGCCGTTGAACCGCGTTCTCTGGAATCTTTAAAAGTTATCGGTGCATCCCCGTTACAAATTGCCCAATACGGCATTGTCCCCCAAGTTCTACCCCTGGGATTGGGTTATACCTTGTGGATGTTTGAGTACAATATCCGTGCTGCTTCTGTGCTGGGTGTAGTCGGAGCCGGTGGTATCGGCTTTCAGTTGAAAAGTTATATAGATGGTTTTGAATATACTAAAGCTACAACCATGATGCTGGTTCTGTTGGTAGTCGTGACGGTAATTGATGCCTTCAGTAGCCAATTACGTCGTCGCCTCGATTCTATGTAGTATGGGTGTAAAAATGCAATATGTGCTCATAATTCACGAAGTTGCAGATTATGAAGCTTGGAAAAAAGTGTTTGATCATGCTGCCAGCATCCGAAAAAAAGCTGGTGAGAGAATCTATCAGGTCTTAAAGTATGAAAATGAACCAAATAAAATAGTTCATTTCTCGGCTTGGACATCAATCGTAGATGCCAGAGCATTTTTTGAGTCGCCTGAACTGGTGAGAATTAGAGCAGAAGCGGGAGTTAAGGCTCCTGAGTTTATATATCTTGATGAATTAGAGTCAGGTGAATTATAAAAACTTAACTATATGTATTCCACCCCCTAAAAAAGCACTATATAGCGATCCTAAATAAGATGTGAACATCTCTTTTTTATCTTCCTCTGCGCTCTCTGCGTCTCTGCGGTTCGTTAAAAAAAATACCGTTCACAACTCAAATAGGATTGCTATACAGCAGTTTGCAGTTGAGTCCAAAACAGACCGAACCCCGAACCCCTTAGATAATCTCTAAAGGGAGTGTAGAGACTAAGCATGATAAGTCTCTACATTTGGAGGAGAGACTATAAGAAAATTTACATTAATTCAATTCAGATCTAATTAAAACTCTTGCAAATAGATTGCAAGAGCTTAGATCGTGTATTGAAAGAATCGACTGATAAATTTCTGAGCTAATTATTCTCATTAAATACTCAAAATTCAACTAGTAGTTTCGGCTAAAGTTGCCATATTTATTGCTACGTCCTGACTCTTGTCAGCAAAGTGCTTATCCATAATTGCCGAGACTTGTGGCGCTTGAATCCGGCTGTAGCGGGTTTTGTCTGGCATGACTAAGTTAGGCCCTGCTTTGCAGTTTTTCATGCAGCCAGTGCCTTTGATGGTGACTTGATCTTCCAAACCGCGATCGCTTAAAGCCGCCTCTAAAGCCTGACAAACCGCTTTACCACCGCGTTTCATACAATCTGACTTTTGACAGACCAAAATACTAGCTTTAGTCTTAGCTGACTTTGGCTTAACATCATTGACTGATGAAGCTTCCTGTGAAGGCGTCATCGGGTTTGGATACTGGGGTGAAAGTTTCCGACTCTCCCACTCTCCCACTCTCCCACCTTCCCAATCTCTCCGTGCCGCCATTACACGTTCAGCCTTCAGTGTGACTTTGCCGCTTTGCAAGTCATACTTTTTTGTACCTACGACTTGCAGCCAAGTACCTAGTGGTAAGCGCAAATCAAAAGCAGCTCGTAAATGTTTAGCTAATTTAACATAACATTCACCTTCAGAGGTTCCTAACAGCAAGCCTTTGAGCTTATAGCCGTCTTTGATCACAAAATCGAGAAATCTGCCCTCAATGCAAAAATCTGCTACTTCATTTATGTGGGATGTACTCATGTTTTTTGACCTACTTTTGATTGATTCAAGTTATCAAGAGAGAGGATGTAAGTATTATTAGTTACTAACTATAACTTTCGGTAGCGACTCCGCCAGCTGTGCTCAAGAGTGCCAATTAGGTCTTGACGAGGGGCTGTGAATTGCCGCATCACACTCCAAAGTTGAACAGCTGCCATCGGATTGCCAATTTCTACCCGCAATGGCTGGTTAGCTTCACACCAACAGGGAATATCTAGCTCCTGTAGGCGTTGATAGACTTGCCAGCGGTCTGCCCAGTTCACTTCAACAATTTGCTTTATTTCTGTTTCTGAACTAAACGATTTCAAGAGAATTGCCCTCAAAGTGCAACAAATTTGCAGTAAGTACCACGCTTTGACACCCTATTTTTAGAAACTTGTGGGAGTTTAGCCTCTTCAATCAAGATACATTAAGTGCAAATTATTATCAATAAGTTAGCAAAAAAAATTTAATTTTGGCAACTACTCTATCTTTTGATCTCCTCCTTATGAGGTATGCGTGTTTGTGCTTATATGTCAAGGATAGTAGTAGCTACACGCTGCTGGGTCTAGGTTTCATCATCCTAAGCTGGAGTAAAGTTGAAAATTGCCGCCGTCAAAAAATCCAAAATATGTAATGTTAAATCGGCTGGCTTTCATTTTTTAAATGTTAATATATAGGAACTAAGCAGTTAAAATCTATAACTGCTAAAAAGCGAGGGGAACAATGTCTGATACTCAAACTTTATTACAAAACTTCGGTCAGGTTTATGACAATCCTGTATTGCTCGATCACAGCGTAACTGCCCCAGTTATCGAAGGATTTAATGTCGTACTAGCCAGTTTTCAGGCACTGTACTTGCAGTACCAAAAGCATCATTTTGTAGTTGAAGGTGCAGAATTTTACTCTCTGCATAAGTTTTTTAACGAAAGCTACGAAGAAGTCCAAGGTCACATCCATGATATTGGAGAGCGTTTAAATGGACTGGGTGGTGTGCCAGCAGCTACCTTCAGCAAATTAGCAGAATTAACCTGTTTTGAACCAGAAGCTGATGGTGCATATTCTTCCCGCAAGATGGTAGAAAATGACCTGGTAGCAGAACAAGCTTTAATTGGTGTAATTCGTCGTCAAGCCGCTCAGGCAGAGAGTTTGGGCGACAGAGGTACACGCTATCTCTACGAAAAAATTCTGTTAAAAACTGAGGAGCGGGCTTACCATTTGGCTCACTTCCTTGCCAAAGATAGCTTAACCTTGGGATTTGTCCAACCGGCTCAGAACTAATTTTCTCATAATCTAAATTTATCTAATCTAGACTGAAGAGAAAGTTGGGCAATAGCTCTTAAAGAATCAATGGCAGAAACTGGTATTCATACCTTTTCTGCCATTTTTAACGCATATATACATAGTCTGATCAGATTTTATTGAAAGAAATTATTAATTAGTCGGTTGAAAATATGTTTATTAAAATCCATATTCCTTAGATGAATAGATAGATGTGGAACATACAAATTAGCTATTGTGGCAAAAAACTAGCAATTAAATCACAATAATCACCAAATTTTTTAAAATTGCACAATCGCCAATTAAATAAAATTGGTAAGCCAAAAATCAATAGGCAATCCCAAATTACTTCTATAACCCAAGCTGCCAATTGCCCAGTTTCCCCCATATCCTCTTTTCACGTCTCGCTCATCAAAACCTGGAAAACTTGATAATAAAGAGAATGACAAGGGATAAAGACCCTTAAAATGATCAGGATTTGTATTCTCCTACTCCAAGGCAACGACTATGCCCCGCCGTGATGACCTCCGGAAGATTCTGCTGTTAGGCTCTGGTCCAATTGTGATCGGACAAGCCTGTGAGTTTGACTACTCTGGCACCCAAGCCTGTAAAGCGCTGCGAGAAGAAGGCTATGAAGTAGTGTTGGTTAACTCCAATCCTGCGACTATTATGACTGACCCGGAAACGGCTGATCGCACTTATATTGAGCCGTTAATCCCGGAACTGGTCGAAAAAGTGATCGCCAAAGAACGGCCTGACGCCTTATTACCAACGATGGGAGGGCAAACCGCCCTCAACCTCGCTGTAGCTTTAGCAAAAAATGGTGTTTTAGATAAATACAACGTCGAGTTAATTGGCGCTAAACTGCCGGCGATTGAAAAAGCTGAAGACAGAAAACTGTTTAACGAAGCGATGGCAAAGATTGGGGTAGCGGTGTGTCCTAGTGGCACAGCCTCAACCTTAGAAGAATCAAAAGCGATCGCTCGCCAAATTGGCACATATCCCCTAATTATCCGTCCAGCCTTCACTATGGGGGGCACTGGCGGTGGTATTGCCTATAACCAAGAAGAATTTGAAGAAATGGCCCAGGTAGGTATCGATGCTAGTCCTGTTTCTCAAATTCTCATCGACCAATCCCTACTCGGTTGGAAAGAATACGAGTTGGAAGTGATGCGCGACTTGGCAGATAACGTTGTGATTATCTGCTCCATCGAAAACATTGACCCGATGGGCATCCATACCGGCGATTCGATCACCGTCGCTCCCGCTCAAACCCTTACCGACAAGGAATACCAGCGGCTGCGGGATATGGCAATTAAAATCATCCGCGAGATTGGCGTGGAAACTGGCGGTTCTAATATCCAGTTTGCCGTTAATCCCGTTAATGGGGATGTGGTTGTCATTGAAATGAACCCCCGTGTTTCTCGCAGTTCGGCTTTGTCTTCTAAAGCCACGGGTTTCCCCATCGCCAAGATAGCAGCTAAGTTAGCTGTGGGTTACACCTTGAATGAACTGCAAAATGACATCACCAAGCAAACTCCGGCATCCTTTGAGCCGACAATTGACTATGTGGTGACAAAAATTCCCCGCTTTGCTTTTGAAAAGTTCCCTGGTTCTGAAGCAGTGCTGACAACGCAAATGAAGTCAGTCGGGGAAGCGATGGCTATTGGACGGACATTTAACGAATCCTTCCAAAAGGCGCTGCGTTCTTTGGAAACTGGCCGCGCTGGCTGGGGTTGCGACAAAGCCGAAAAATTACCCAGTGGTGAACAAATTCGCGCCCAGTTGCGGACACCTAATCCCGATCGCATTTTTGCTGTGCGTCACGCGATGCAAAGCGGCATCAGCATTGAGGAAATCTACGAACTCACTGCCATTGACCGTTGGTTTTTAGATAAATTGCAGCATCTGCTGGAGGTGGAGAAGTTCCTGAAACGGACGCCTTTAAAGCAGTTAACAAAAGAGCAAATGTATGATGTTAAGCGAGATGGTTATAGCGATCGCCAAATTGCTTATGCAACCAAAACCACCGAAGACGAAGTTAGAGCCTACCGCAAACAGCTAGAAGTCATCCCGGTTTACAAAACTGTAGACACCTGCGCTGCTGAATTTGAGGCGTTTACACCTTATTACTATTCCACCTACGAAGCAGAAACAGAAGTTTTGCCCACAACCAAGCCGAAGGTGATGATTTTGGGTGGTGGACCCAACCGTATCGGCCAGGGAATTGAGTTTGATTACTGTTGTTGTCACGCCGCTTATGCCTTGAAGGAAGCGGGGTATGAGACGATTATGGTCAACTCCAACCCGGAGACAGTCTCAACAGATTACGATACTAGCGATCGCCTTTACTTTGAGCCGTTGACAAAAGAAGATGTCCTCAACATCATCGAAGCCGAAAATCCTGTCGGCATAATTGTCCAGTTTGGCGGACAAACACCATTAAAATTGGCGATTCCGCTTCAGGAGTTTCTCACAACTCAGAAATTAGGACTCCAAACTCAAATTTGGGGAACTTCGCCAGATTCTATCGATATGGCAGAAAACCGGGAACGGTTTGAAAAGATTCTCAAACAGTTAAATATTTCCCAACCGCCGAATGGGATGGCTCGGAGTTACGAAGATTCGCTCATTGTCGCCAAACGCATTGGTTATCCGGTGGTGGTGCGTCCTAGCTATGTGTTGGGGGGAAGGGCGATGGAAATCGTCTATTCTGATGCTGAGTTAGAACGCTACATGACCTTTGCCGTGCTGGTAGAACCAGATCATCCAATTCTGATCGATAAGTTTTTGGAAAATGCCATTGAAGTCGATGTAGATGCGATCGCTGACCACACTGGCAGGGTGGTGATTGGTGGTATTATGGAACACATAGAACAAGCCGGAATTCATTCGGGAGACTCTGCTTGCTCTTTACCGTCGATTTCCCTGCCACCAGCAGTTCTCAATCAAATTCGGACTTGGACAGTGCAGCTAGCCCAGTCTTTATCAGTTGTCGGGTTGATGAATATTCAATTTGCCGTGATTGGTGCTAGCAGCTATTCACCCCAAGTTTACATCTTGGAAGCTAACCCCCGCGCCTCCCGCACTGTACCTTTTGTTTCTAAAGCCACGGGTGTACAACTGGCGAAACTAGCATCTTTAGTGATGTCGGGTAAAACTTTAGAGGAATTGAACTTTACTGAAGAAGTTATCCCCACTCACATTGCTGTCAAAGAAGCAGTATTGCCTTTTAATAAATTCCCCGGTACCGATACGATTCTCGGCCCGGAAATGCGCTCTACTGGCGAAGTGATGGGGATTGACAGCGACTTCGGCCGCGCCTTCGCCAAGGCAGAATTGGGTGCTGGAGAGCTTTTACCCCTCCAAGGCACAGTGTTTGTCTCAATGAGCGATCGCGACAAAACGGCTGCGGTCGATGTCGTCAGGGAGTTTATCGATTTAGGCTTTACCGTAATGGCTACTGTTGGTACACGCCTTGTCCTTCAGGAACAGGGGCTAAACATTGAGTCAGTACTAAAACTGCATGAAGGCCGCCCCAATGTCATCGATGCCATCAAAAACCAAAAAATCCAACTGATCATCAACACACCTTCTGGGGAAGAAGCTCAGACTGATGCCAGGTTAATCCGCCGCACAGCCTTAGCTTACAAACTTCCCATCATTACTACCATCGCTGGGGCAAAAGCCACGGTCGCCGCTATCCGTTCTCTGCAAAGTACGACTTTGGACGTCAAAGCCATCCAAGATTACGGCAAAACTCTTTAGTGGGGAATAGGCAGTAGGCAATAGGGGGGAATAGGCAGTAGGCAATAAATTCCTCTCCTTTGCCTCTTCTCCCCAGTCCCCAGTCCCCAGTCCCCAGTCCCCAGTCCCCAGCAAAAATTAAGCAATTGTTATAAGAGAATCATTATAGTTATCATTGAGATATTTTAACAAATATGAGGAAGATTATTTCCTCACCAGAGAATTTATAAAACTGGCTTCCAGACAGTCTTGAGTAAAGTAGCCGCATTGTACGACTGAAAAGAGGCGCAAAATCTCTAGCTGACTGGTAGTCAAATTATTCTCATAAATGTTACAATTATTAATGAAAGAGAAATACACAAAATGTTACTTACACTACCTTTTATCTAACTGTAGATACTTGTGAAAACGGAGAAATAACTGTAACGTCTAGCAGTTAAGTAGCCTAACTTGATTTATGATGAGCAGCCGAGTTGCTCGGGCGCGTAAGTTGCAAACCATACTATGGGTTCCCAGTCAGACTGGGTAGCACCCTCCCAAGGGATTTATCAGTTAATGACCCTACTAGAAAAACCAACATTACCCAAGAGTAGCGCCATGAAGACCGCTCAGACAGCCACAGACCTCGTGCGGACTTATCTGCGTGAGATTGGCCGTGTGCCACTTCTAACCCATGAAGAGGAAATTTTTTATGGTAAACAAGTGCAACGAGCCACAGCATTGCACGAGGTAAGGGAATTTCTTGCTACCCAGTTAGGTCGTCAACCGAACCTAGAAGAGTGGGCAGCAGCGACAAAGCTAGAAACAACAGCGTTGAACGAAGCGATCGCTGATGGGGAAATCGCCAAGCGCAAAATGGTAGAAGCTAATTTGCGACTGGTGGTATCCGTTGCCAAAAAATACATTAAGCGCAATGTCGATTTACTCGACTTGATCCAAGAAGGTAGCATTGGGATGCAACGGGGCGTGGAAAAGTTTGACCCCACAAAAGGTTATCGGTTTTCTACTTATGCCTACTGGTGGATTCGCCAAGCTATCACCCGTGCGATCGCCGAAAAAGCTCGCACCATTCGGCTACCTATTCATATTACCGAAAAATTAAATAAAATTAAAAAGGCGCAGCGCCAATTGTCCCAACAACTGGGACGCGCCCCAACAGCTGCGGAACTAGCTCAAGAATTAGAACTGACCCCGAAGCAAGTGCGAGAGTATTTAGAAAAGGCACGGCTGCCCCTCTCCCTAGATTTGCGGCTCGGAGACAACTACGACACCGAACTTGGAGAAATGTTAGAAGACCCAGGCGCTTCTCCAGAAGAGTTTGTCATGCAATCTTCCCTATCTTATGACTTAGAACGCCTAATAGCAGAACTCACTCCACAACAGAAGGAAGTGATTACCCTGCGCTTTGGGTTAATCGATGGTCAAGCTTTGACTCTCGCCAAAATTGGTGAAATTCTCAACATCAGCCGCGAGCGAGTCCGGCAAATCGAGCGGGAAGCCTTAACCAAACTTCGCAAATCTAAAGCCAACATGGATGAATACTTGGCCAGTTAGTCAAAAGTCCCTAGTCATTGGCTACTAATGACTAATGACTAATGACTAATGACTAATGACTAATGACTAATGACTAATGACTAATTAGGTGAGAAAATACCCTGATTTTGGTACGGTTACACCGACTACTAGGAAAGAAATAGCCTGTTACATTAGTTGACATAGACGCCTATTAGTCAACAAAGCTAAATACTAAATAGGTGTTGATAATTTTAGTCGCAAACACCACAGTCAGCGGTGGTAGTACAGGAGGCAAAACGTGAGTAACCCATCCAATCGAGTCTCAGAATTTTTTAATAGTGAGTCCGAAACTGGCAATTTACTTTGGCATTACGTTAAATCCTTAAGTCCAGAGACAGTCACCCAACTATCTAAACCCACTTCTAGTGAAGTTTTTCAGGTAATGGAACGGAATATCATGGGACTATTGGGCAACCTGCCTCCAGAACACTTTGGCGTTACCATTACCACCAGTCGGGAAAGTTTAGGCCGGATGCTGGCTTCAGCGATGATTAGTGGTTATTTCTTGCGTAATGCTGAACAGAGAATGACCTTTGACATTGCCTTACAAGGGACTGAAGCTAACAATAGCGAAAGTGAATAATAGTGTGAAATTTAGGAATCGCGGCGGCGCCATTCAAAAATACTCCTCCGCACCATCCTCGCACTCTACCTGAAATCAGTCCCTGATTGCCAGCTAGGCATTCACCAAGTTTTCAGAAAAACGTCCAAAACTACGAAATTTATCGATTGTAGTTGTGCTTGGGCGAAGAGGGCGCAACTACGAAAGTCAATGCCAGCCCTGAATTTATGAAGAACTATTTTCAGAATACCCAACTCTGTGAGCTTGGGTTGATAAAATTGGTAGCAAGTACAAACTCGGTAGAGATCAAGCCTGCCGAGTTTTGTTATTAATTATTTATGATTAATTATTTTTCCTCTTCTTCAATAAACTATGAGCCAAACCAGTTCTCTCCTACCCCATAAAATCATTGGCGTTGCCGTAATTTGGAATGACCAAGAACAAATTTTAATTGATCGCCGTCGTCCAGAAGGCTCAATGGGGGGTTTGTGGGAATTTCCTGGGGGAAAAATCGAGTCTGGTGAAACCATTCCAGAGTGTATTCTGCGAGAAATTGATGAAGAACTGGGGATAGAGATTGAAGTGGGAGAACATCTAATCACTATTGATCATACCTATACACACTTGCGCGTTACCCTGACAGTGCATCAGTGCCGACATCTGACAGGTGTTCCCCAAGCGCTGGAATGTGACGAAATTCGCTGGGTAAACTTGGAAGAACTGGATCAGTTTGCTTTCCCCAAGGCGAATTTTCAAATTATTGCAGCTTTGAGGCAGAGTAAAGAGGTGAAGGGGAGTAATTTTTTTGGCTAGTCTACAAGTAACGATGTATTAACGGCATTAGGTTGTGACCCGCAATTTTCTACAATGATCCCAGAGACTTAGATCAAGAGTGTCAGGAAACAAATGTCTAAAACCGTTGCCGACGTGATGACTTGTGACCCGATTGTCGTCCGGCGTGAAACTCCGCTGAAAGAAGCTATCCAAACCCTTGCAGAAAAACGCATCAGCGGGTTGCCTGTTGTCGATGATGTTGAGAAATTAGTTGGCATTATATCAGAAACAGACTTGATGTGGCAAGAAACTGGTGTGACTCCGCCGGCATACATCATGTTTTTGGATAGTGTGATCTATTTACAAAATCCCGCTACTTATGAACGTGACTTGCATAAGGCTCTGGGGCAAACTGTTGGGGAAGTCATGAGTAAAAATCCGATTACTATTTCCCCTGATAAAACTTTAAGAGAAGCAGCCAAGCTGATGCACGATCGCAGTATTCACCGTTTACCGGTGCTTGACAGCGCGGGTCAGGTAATTGGTATTCTTACCCGTGGTGATATTATTCGCTCAATGGCAGCAGATTAGGGTGGGGAGACCGCCTAGATTGGCCAGTGGTAAAAAAATCACCAACTGACAACTGACAGTTTTTAGGAAATTAGGATAGCTAAATGAGTATTACTCCTGAGTCTGTGAAGCAATTGCTGAGTTCTGAGGATTTGGGCGATCGCTTGCGTGCGGTAAATCAAATCCGCGAATTGGAAAGTGCGATCGCTTTTGAATTGCTTCAAAGTGCCATTGGCGATCGCAATGCACGCGTTCGCTACTCAGCAGTCAGTCAAATGGATACACTGGGAACCCAGGATTTAGATTTATCGTTGAATATATTGCGCGATTTGCTCAAAGATCCTGAACCTGATGTCCAAGCAGCAGCAGCAGACTGTTTGGGGGCGCTGAAATTACATGCAGCTTTTGAAGACTTGCAGCAGCTTTACCACGCAACCCCTGAGTGGCTAGTCCAATTCAGTATTATCGCCACATTAGGAGAGTTGGGCGATCCGCGAGGCTTTGAACTTCTAAAACTAGCGCTTTCTTCAGATAATGAGTTAATCCAAACTGCTGCTATTAGTTCTTTGGGAGAATTAGGAGATTTACAAGCGATTCCCCTGTTAATTCCCTATGCGACTAATCCAGATTGGCAAGTCCGTTACAGAGTTGTCCAAGCTTTGACTCGTTTGGGTGGTGCTGATGCCAAATCTATCTTAGAAACTCTGGCTAATGACGAAAAAGAAGCGATCGCTAATGAAGCGAAAAAATATTTGCAGTCAGCTTAAGATGGATCTGTGTCTCTGAGGTTTAAAAGACATTTATTTAACCGCAGAGTCGCAGAAAACGCAGAGGAAAGAGGAATTTTCTAAATTTTAACCGCCATAAACCTGCGACCAAGTTGTGGTGATAAAAACTGCAACTGCGGCAAATGCTAAAATCCCTTGAAATAAATTCCCTACCGCTGTTCCGACTGTAATTCCGATTCCTGCTTTCACGGCTGCCCCTAAATCACGCCGGTAAAGGAACTCACCAATAATTGCTCCTAAAAGCGGGCCGAATAAAATTCCTAACAAAGGGCCGCCAAAAGGCAGCGTTGGCAATAATCCAAAAAATCCGAGGAGCAAACCGACAAAAGCGCCAATTTGTCCCCACTTGCTAGCACCTGCCTGTTTTGCTCCCAAATACCCAGCTAAGAAATCAACTGCCATACTCAGGAGTAAGACAATAATTGTCACAATTAGGGGTGTCTTGATAGCTGCGAAGGAACTACTGACGATTCCCCAGATGATAATGGCAATTAAAATTAAACTGCTGCCAGGGATAGCCGGAACTACAGCACCGATAATACCCACAACCATCAGGGAAATCAGTAGCCAATAGATAATTTGCATAAAGTTTTAAGTTTCCAAGTCATAGCATATTGCAACTGAGAGTCACAGCTAATTTATCAGCAATTCCCGCAATCCATTTTTCATCTTGTTTGGTGTAACTGCGAGGCGCATTTGCTGCCAAAATTAGCACACCTTGGTCGCCAATGGGTTGACAAATTACACCTTGAGTGTTTTCTGGCAAGTAATCAAACTCAATCGCACCGGGATACACTTTCAGAGCTACTAAATAAATCGGCTGATGTGTTTCCAGTACCCGTTTTAAGATCGCTCCTGGTACAACTTCTGATTTATTAGCCAGAATACCGCGACGCAACAAAACTTTGCCTTGATAGTAAACTATCAGCGATCGCGTGACTGTATTAGTCAATAATAAATGCGATGCCCAGGCTAGTTCTGTTTTCACGGCTTCTGGTAAATCTGGCGCTAGGACAAAACCTTCTTCTCCGATCAGTTCTACAGTATCAGGCGATCGCGGTTGTACTTGCTGCCAAATTAAACCAGTCAAAATTAACACCGCACTCAAAATCACACCAAGTACATCCCCCCGTGCTTGGGATTCTGTAAGTTCCGGTGTTAATAAACGGTTGATCAGCAACAATACAGCGCCTAACCCACCGACTACTAGGGGTAGACGCCGCAAAACTCGATTCGGATCAGGTTTAGTCATTAGTCATTAGTCATTAGTCATTAGTCATCAGTCTAAGACTATTGACTTTTGTATACTGCTATTATTCCTCGCCTGGTTCAATTATCCGTTGAAACAGATAACCAGTACCTCTAGCGGTGAGAATCAATTCAGGATTGCTAGGGTCATCTTCCAATTTTGCCCGTAAACGAGAGATATGCACGTCTACAACGCGGGTATCCACATGGCGTTCTGGTGTGTAGCCCCAGACTTCTTGCAAAATTTCCGAACGGGAAAAAGCTTCTCCAGAACGGCTCACTAATAACTCTAGCAAGCTAAACTCCATGCCCGTCAGGCGAATGCGCTCATCGCCTTTGTAGACTTGTCGCTTATTCGTATCGATTTTGATATTACCGACATGAATCACCCCTGAACTGGGGATACCGGAAGCACCGGTTTTGTCTACCCGTCGCAATACCGAGCGAATACGGGCTTCTAGCTCTTTGGGGGAGAATGGTTTAACTACATAGTCGTCAGCGCCCAATTCCAACCCAGTGATGCGATCGGCTACATCACCCAAGGCTGTTAGCATGATGATGGGGACATCTGATTCTTTGCGTAATTCTTGACAGACACCGTAGCCATCTAGCTTTGGCATCATCACATCCAAAACCACTAAATCAGGTTCTGTTTTGCGAAAAGTTTCCAAAGCTTCTTCCCCGTCGCCAGCCGTCACTACATCGTAGCCAATCATGGAAAGGCGCGTTTCCAAAATCCGGCGAATGCTGGCTTCGTCGTCTACCACCAGGATTTTTTCTTTATGGCTTTCCAAGTTTTTCAACGCTCCTTAACTAAAATTTTTCATGATTAATTTTTAATACCATAATATTAAGATATCATTCCATCTATCAATTTGGAAAAGGCTGCAACTATTACTATTATTAGATTTTAGTCTTTTCCGGAAAATAATCAAAGATTAAGTTTATTTAACAAGATTTAAGAATGGCAAAATCTAAAACTATTTTCATTTGTAACGATTGTGGGGCAGATTTTGCCCAATGGGTTGGTAAGTGTTCAGAATGTGGCACTTACGGCTCTTTAATAGAGCAAACGCCTCCTCCTTATGCTGTAGATACACCCGGTCGTGGGGGGGTGGGTAGCTGGCACGCTGCCCAAACTAATGCCAAATCATCAAGTAAACCAGCTAAAGCAAGGGCTTCTTTGACTTTCGATCAAATTAGCGATCGCCAAATTGCCCGTTGGGAATCTGGTTATGGAGAATTAGATCGGGTGTTGGGCGGTGGGGTTGTCCCCGGTTCTATGGTACTAATTGGCGGTGATCCGGGAATTGGTAAATCTACCCTGTTGTTACAAGTATCAAATCAACTGGCGCAAAGATACCGTATCCTTTACGTCACTGGAGAAGAATCAGGACAACAGGTAAAATTACGCGCTTCTCGTTTGGGAGTATCAAAACCCGTAAATGTAGTTGGTGAAGGAGATGAAACAGTAGCGGTTGATGCCACAATTCCTGTAGACCCTGACAGTATAGGCGCAGATTTGTATGTATTACCAGAAACTGATTTAGAAGAAATTTTGCGGGAAATAGACTCGCTAAAGCCGAACGTGGCAGTGATTGATAGTATCCAAACCGTGTTTTTTCCGGCGTTGACATCTGCACCAGGTTCGGTAGCGCAAGTACGGGAATGTACAGCAGCCTTGATGAAGGTGGCAAAACACGAAGATGTCACCATGCTAATTGTCGGACATGTCACCAAAGAAGGTGCGATCGCTGGTCCGAAAGTTTTAGAACACCTTGTGGACACAGTATTGTATTTTGAAGGCGATCGCTTTGCCTCCCATCGTTTATTAAGAACAGTCAAAAACCGCTTTGGGGCAACCCACGAAATCGGCATCTTTGAAATGGTCACCGAGGGACTGCGGGAAGTTGCCAACCCTTCAGAGTTATTTTTAGGCAACCGCGATGATCCCGCCCCTGGTACCGCCATTGTAGTGGCTTGCGAAGGTACTCGCCCGATTGTTGTGGAGTTACAAGCTTTAGTAAGTCCCACCAGTTACCCTTCTCCCCGTCGTGCGGGTACTGGCGTGGATTATAACCGCTTGGTGCAAATTCTCGCCGTGTTAGAAAAACGGGTGGGAATACCCATGTCGAAATTGGATTCTTACGTTGCTTCCGCTGGGGGTTTGAATGTAGAAGAACCAGCGGTAGATTTAGGAATAGCGATCGCCATTGTTGCCAGTTTTCGCGATCGCATCGTCGATCCCGGTACCGTGTTAATTGGGGAAGTTGGCTTAGGGGGACAAGTGCGATCGGTTTCCCAAATGGAACTGCGGTTGAAAGAAGCAGCCAAATTAGGATTCAAAAGAGCGATCGTTCCCAAAGGAACAAAATTCCCCGACCTAAACATCGAAATTTTACCAGTCTCCAAAGTCATAGATGCGATTATCGCCGCCATCCCCCATCAGGAACTGACAGAAGAAGACTTAGAACCCGACGACGACGATGATTAATCACACCTTCACTCATAGCCCCCCTTTTTAACGACTCATAGCCCCCCTGAACAAGGGGGGTTGGGGGGATCTCCAACCACACCAGAGGAAAACCCACCATGACAGTTACCCAAGACCAACAAATCACTTGGGAAAAACTACCCGATGATTACATCCTCCCAGATGAACCAGTGGACAACATCAACCAACCAGCCTTAGCCGCAGCCCTCACAGAAAGCCTACAAATAGCCGGCAAACTTCCAGCCAACGCCCTCACACCGACCAATTACGGCATCTGCGCCACCTTTAACAGCAAAATTGTCGTTAAAGCACCTGATTGGGCGTATATCCCCAAAATCAGCGTCGATAGAGAAGAAGTCAAGCGCAGTTACACCCCCCAGCTACAAGGAGACATCCCCGTAATAGTCATGGAATTCCTTTCTGACACCGAAGGCGGGGAATATTCCATCAAACCCACCTACCCACCAGGTAAATGGTTTTTTTATGAAAATGTCTTAAAAGTCCCTAATTACGCTATCTTTGAACCCGATAGCGGCAACCTAGAAGTTTATCGCCTAGACAATAATACAGGCAGGTACATTGTCCAAACCGCCAACGACAACCAGCGTTACTTGATAGCAGAAATGAATCTTTACCTTGGTGTCTGGTTAGGTTCTCGTGAAAACCGCACAGGAAAATGGTTGCGGTGGTGGGATGAACAAGGAAACCTATTACTCTGGGGTTCAGAACTAGCCGAACAAGAACGACAACGCGCTGAACAGGAAAAACAACGCGCGGAACAAGAAAAACAACGTGCTGAAAGACTAGCAGCACAATTGCGAGCAGCGGGGATTGAGCCGGATAATTAAAAGTAGGGTGGGTTACGCTATCGCTAACCCACTATCTGCTTTTTTAAGCAAGCGAACAAGATATGAAACAAATCAAAATTAGTCAACTGCGGGTAATTAAAACCCTTAAAGAACAAACCATATTTATTGTTGTCCACTTAACTAATCTATCAGGTGATAGTAAATGAAAGATTCAGAACTTACTTCACAATCATTTGAGCTTTCAGCCGATTTAGGGGAAGTTGCTTTAGATTTATTATTTAAAGAGGGATTGTTAAAAGATATACCTATTCTAGGTAGTTTTGTGAAATTGGCTACTATAACAAAGGATATTCCAAATCAAATATTTTTATCTAAAATACAAAGGTTTCTAAGAGGAATAGAAAATCTATCAGAAAAAGAAAAAGAAAACTTTCTTAGAAATTTAGATTCTAAACCGGAGATTAAATCAAAAGTTGGTGAATGTCTAGTTTTAATAATTAACAGACTTGATGATATGGAAAAAACAGACATATTAGCTCAATTATTTCTAAAATATGTCAAAAGCAATATAGATTTAGAGACTTTTAGAAGGTTGGCGTCTGCCATTGATATTGCTTTTATAGAAGATATAAAAGGTTTAATCATAAATCCTCGTGATAATCAATGTTTAACTAATTTAGTTCGCTCTGGATTGTCAGCAGTATCTTCAAGTGGAGTACCTGCCATGTCTGGCTTTGGAGATAATGTGATTTATATAGGAGTTCGTATTTCTGAACTAGGTAATTTATTTGTTGAGCTTATGAATGAATAGAAATTAACTTGGAAATTCTTTCTAGAAGAGAAATTCGATGGTTTAATCTAATTGAATAATTAATGGAATGTAGCGAATTTTGTAAAAACTAATTCTTAAGGTTGGTATCAGCTATATTAATTACCAAAATTTCCAAAGTTAAATTCAATCTATGAATAAATTTTCAGGCAGATTAATTTATTAATGGCAGACAAAATTCAGTCATTTCAATTATCTATGACTTCTTCTCCTCCCCTGATTCTTCAACCAGACCCCCCCCTTCCCCCTTGGGAAACATTACCAACAATGTATGATTTACCAAGTGAAAACCCGGAGGAACCAGGCTTGCCAGACGATTTTCATTTTTTACAACCTTTACTTTTATACTTAACATTTCAGCCAAATACCTGGAGTCCAGAACTTGTTTACAGTGCTGCTGACCTCAATCTTTACTACGATATTCAGCATCCTTTATGGTATAAACGCCCAGATTGGTTTGGTGTAGTTGGAGTAAGCAAGCTATATCAAGGGCAAGATTTACGTTTAAGTTATGTAACTTGGCAAGAACCGGCAAATCCCTTTGTAGTTGTCGAGTTATTATCTCCCGGTACAGAAGAAGAAGATTTAGGTCAGAAGGAAAGAAAAATAGATAAACCTCCTAGTAAATGGGAAGTTTATGAACGAATTTTGCGGGTTCCCTACTATATTGTCTTTAGTCGCTATACTAATGAACTCCGGGCATTTCAGTTAGTCGGTGGACACTATGAACCGATGAATTTAACTGAGGGACGCTTACCAATGCCAGAATTGGGTTTAAGTTTGGGATTATGGCAGGGGACATTTAGAGATATTCCCAAGTTGTGGTTAAGGTGGTTCACTTTGGCAGGAGAATTAATTCTTGAACCGACAGAGGAAACTGCTGCTGCTACTGAACGCGCTATTATTGCTGAACAGGATGCTATTCAAGCAAAAAGAAAAGCCGAACAACTAGCAGAACGGCTGCGTCAGTTAGGCGTAAATCCCGATGAGGTAGATTAATTACCTTATAGCCCTTTAGATAGAAATGCGATCGCCTAAAAATTGTCACCATATAAAAAAATAGCGATGTCGTTTCTCAACCATCAATCCTATGGGCTTTGGTATCGGTGACTTATTCTGGATATTCCTCCTCCTCTCCTCCCTGCAACCACTTTGGCAAAAACGCCAAATCGAATATCGCCGCTTTCGGACTTTACAAGAATTCCAGCGCGATCGCAACAGCCGCGTGATTTTGCTCATTCACCGCCAAGAGTCCATCAGCTTACTGGGAATTCCGATATCGCGCTACATTACTATCGAAGACTCAGAACAAATACTGCGAGCAATTCGCCTCACCCCGCCAGATGTCCCCATTGACTTAATTTTGCATACTCCTGGGGGTTTAGTTTTAGCTACCGAACAAATTGCTAGAGCATTAATTCGCCACCAGGCAAAAGTCACCGTCTTCATACCCCACTACGCCATGAGTGGCGGCACAATGCTAGCCCTCGCAGCTGATGAAATTATTATGGATGCCAACGCAGTCTTAGGGCCAGTTGATCCCCAACTCGGTAACTACCCAGCAGCGAGTATCCTAAAAGTGGTTGAAGATAAACCCATCAGTGAAATCGACGACCAAACCCTAATAATGGCAGACCTGTCACGCAAAGCAATTCAGCAGGTGCAGCGTTTTGTGCGGACTCTGCTTAAAGACAGTATTCCCAAACAAAAAGTTGAACCAATAAATATCGAACCGATTATCGAAGCCTTGACAACTGGGCGCGTTACCCACGACTATCCCGTCACCGTCGAAGAAGCAACAGAAATGGGGCTGCCCATAACTGTCGGACTGCCCCATTCTATTTACCAACTCATGGATTTATACCCCCAACCACAGGGGGGGCGTCCCAGCGTTCAGTATATTCCTATGCCTGACGATGACCGCCGTCCCATTCTACCCACCCCCAAGGGCAGACCTTTAGAAGAAGCAAATCCGAGAATTTAAAACTTTGGGGTGACGCCTAGTAAGGCTTTGCGTAAAATCGTAGCGTTTTTAAACGCAGAAGAACAGGGAGCAAGCGCAGCAGGACGTAGAGTATTGGTATCAACTTAAGCTTAAACTGTTGTCCCACATACGTTCGACCCCACTCCTCAATCCCCTCTCCACCTCTCCCTAGCCCTCTCCTAAGAGGAGAGGGGAAAGGAAAAACTTTTGTTGCGGGGGAGGGGAGGTTTTGCGTCAGCAAAACCGGGGTGGGGTTCCGAGAAAGTGATTTGTAATTGAGCAGATTCGATATAACCTGATTACAAGGGTTTCACCTTAAGTTGATACTCGTGGACGCAGCCTCTTTCCTAACTTTATTCGTTACAGACTTATGAAATCCTGTATTTAGGGTGTTGGTGTTGGTGTAGCTGTTGGTGTTGGTGTAGCTGTTGGTGTTGGTGTAGCTGTTGGCGTTGGCGTCGCTGTTGGTTTTGGCGTCGCTGTTGGTGTTGGTGTTGGTTTTGGCGTCGCTGTTGGTGTTGGTGTCGCTGTTGGTTTTGGCGTAACTGTTGGTTTTGGCGTCGCTGTTGGTGTTGGTGTCGCTGTTGGTTTTGGCGTCGCTGTTGGTTTTGGCGTCGCTGTTGGTTTTGGCGTCGCTGTTGGCTGGCCAATAATTGCCTTAGCCGCTTCATTCAACTTCTGGCGGACTGCTAAATTAGCAATTCCGGTTTCTTGCAGTTGATTATTTTTCTGAAACTCCTTCACCAACTCTTCAGTCCGGGAACTGTAAAATTGATCGCGGGGGAGAGGAGGATTAGGCTTAAGCACCGCATTCAAATTTCCTTGCAATATTTGAATGATATTGGCGGCAAAATCTTGGGTTTTTGGGCCTGCTTTCCCATCAACAGTCAGCTTGTAACCCTTTTGAAATTCACTGATTGCCTTTTTAGTTTCTTCATCCGTCAAGGGCGTATTTGTTACCTTGACGTTATAGCCTAATCCCCGCAATACAGCCCGGAATTCCTCCGGTGTATAGTTACGCTGTCGGGCAGCAAAAGCTGTATCTGAAATCACCACGCTAGCAGCCATCAGGCAAGTAATAGCAATGGTTGTGCTTGATTTCCCAAACCCACACCACATAGTTAAAGCTCCTTTGGTTTAAATCAGCAGAATAGAAAGGTTAACAGGTGCATTTTAAGTTGTTTCACCTGTTTTTTTCGATTATTAATCATTGTTGATTAACTTGAGCGCGATTGATTATATTTAACTAATATTAAAAATTTATTTTTATCTTCCCCCAATAGACTTATCTTGTATTAGCAGTGGTAATCTTCTACAAAGACCGGAAACTATATTAAGATAAATTCCCTAAATACTTTGTATAATAAACGATAAGTAATGATTAAATCAAAATCCCCAAAGCAGCGGAACCTTTGGTTTGAGAGACTGATGGCAATTACCGCCACTGTTAACTTAGGTTTAGTGTTATTTGATTTAACTTACGTACCTTGGCGAGATTTCTACTTCCGAAGACTTCCCCAAGTTACCCAGATTTATGATCCCATTAAAGGTATTGAACCCCATCGGGATACGAAAGACTATCTGGAAGCAGTAGCCGCATTAGAAGAACAGGTAAGCCAGACAGGGTTAAACTCTCCTCAGGCAAAAGCCCAGCTAGAGCAACTCAGTAATCTCAGCATCGAGATGATTAACAGCAATCCTTTTGCGGCAGCCGATAAGAGTGGGGCACTAGAAAAGATCAAAAACCGGATGCGGGAACGCACCCGCCAAGAATCTGCAAAAAGCGCTTTTGCCACTTTTTGGAGTCAGGAGTATTTATCTCAACATGGTTGGAGCCAAGAAATTAATTTTTTCAACCAGAAAATTCGACCTTCGATTGCCAGTAACTACTACCGCAAAATTGGGGAAAATGGCGAATTTCTGGATGATTTCTGGATAATTGACTTACCCTTTGTGATTTTATTTGGCATAGAATTGCTGGGGCGTACCTTCTACATCAAACGTCAACATCCCCACTTAAGTCCGTTTGAAGCCATTTTATGGCGTTGGTATGACCTATTTTTGCTACTTCCATTTTGGCGATTTTTAAGAATAATACCCGTATTAGTCCGCCTCGATCAAGCGCGGTTATTGGATTTCCATCTAGTGCAGCGGCAATTGAATCAAGGGATTGTAGCAAATTTTGCCGAGGAAATCACAGAAATTGTGGTGGTAAGGGTAATTAACCAGGTTCAGGGTTCAATTCAGCGGGGAGAAGTAACACGCTGGCTGTTACAACAAGAGAACCTGCGCCCCTACATAGATATTAATAATATAAATGAGGTGGAAGCGATCGCTCTTCTGTTGGTACAAACAGTCGTCTATCAAGTACTACCCCAAATCCAACCAGAGATCATTGCTATCTTGCGCCACAATATCGAAACTATCTTTCAACAAGTCCCCATCTACCGCAATCTACTAATGTTGCCAGGAGCGGGACAAGCACAAACCCAGCTAAGTGAGCAACTAGCGACCCAAATTACAACAAACCTTTACAATGCAATCTTGTCCGCCGTTAAAGACCCCGTTGGGGCCAAACTATCTGCTCGACTGGTAGAGAAGTTTACCACCGCCATGGGAGCGGAAATCCAGAAAAAACACGTAGTTTCACAACTTCAAAGCTTACTTTCTGACTTCTTGGAAGAAGTCAAGATTAATTACGTCCAGCGCTTATCCCAAGAGGATATCGACCAAATTATCGAGCAAACTAGGCAGATGCGAACACAAGCATCAGTTAAGCCAATGGTAGACAAAGGCACTGCTCTCCCAGAATCCAGGGAAAGGTAGATGGGGCACAGGGGACAGGGAACTGAATCCAGGGAAAGAATAATTAACAACAACTGACAATTGACTATTGTTAATTTCTCGCATCTCCCCTCAAAGAAATGCGCTAAACTCATTTTAGGGGCGAACCAATGCTGGTTCGTCACAAAGCTTCTTGGAAGATATCCCTATCGCAGGAAGTGGGTTAGTGCCCACTTTTTTTATTGAATTCTCGCATGACTCATCCCTTAATACCACAAATTATTGACTTGGCAACACCAGTGGCAGAAGAGCTGGGATTGGAAGTCGTCGGCATAGTTTTTCACACTAACCAACGTCCGCCGGTGTTGCGGGTAGACATCCGTAATCTTCAGCAGGACACTGGTTTGGATGATTGCGAGCGGATGAGTCGTTCGTTAGAAGCCGAATTAGATGCGTCGGAGATAATTCCAGATGCTTATGTGTTAGAAGTATCCAGTCCTGGTATTTCGCGGCAACTGGTTACCGACAGGGAGTTTATTTCCTTTAAAGGATTTCCTGTAATTATCTCCACTTCCCCACCCTACGAGGGACAGCAAGAGTGGACTGGTCAGTTGATTCGCCGGGATGAGACAACAGTTTACTTAAACCAAAAAGGTCGTGTAGTCGAAATTGAGCGCGCCCTGATTACCAGGGTGCAGCTGGATGAGCGCCGCTAGCCGATTTTAGATTTGAGATTTTAGATTTTAGACTGGTGACGAGGGGCGGTTCGCCCGTCATTCGGGACTGGTGAGAGCAAACTAGGTAATGGGTAATGGGAATACCAGCCACAATTACCAGTTACTCATCACCAATTCTGCATCTCTAATCTAAAATCCAAAATTTAAAATCCAAAATCGTCTTGGGTGCTTACATAAAACTAAAGGAGATTGCTTATGTCAATGGTTAGTTTACCCGGATTAAAAGAATTAATTGAAAGTATAAGTCGGGAAAGAAATTTACCACGTCTGGCAGTTCAATCAGCTATAAGAGAAGCATTGCTCAAAGGTTACGAACGTTATCGTCGTGCCCAAAATTTGGAGCGCAAACAGTTTGATGAAGATTATTTTGATAATTTTGAAGTAGAACTCGATATTGAAGGAGAAGGATTTCGCGTTCTCTCCACTAAAACCATCGTCGAAGAAGTTAGCAATTCCGACCATCAAATTTCCCTAGAAGAAGTTCAACAAGTAGCTTCTGAAGCCCAATTGGGGGACTCTGTGGTACTGGATGTCACTCCAGATCAAGGGGAATTTGGTCGCATGGCGGCGATGCAAACCAAGCAAGTACTGGCACAAAAGCTCCGAGATCAACAACGCCAGATGGTGCAAGAAGAGTTCCAAGACTTAGAAGGAACTGTTCTACAAGCTAGAGTACTGCGGTTTGAGAGGCAATCTGTAATTCTGGCAGTTACCAGTGGCTTTGGTCAGCCAGAAGTGGAAGCTGAATTACCGAAAAGGGAACAGTTGCCCAACGATAATTATCGGGCAAATGCCACCTTTAAGGTATATCTCAAAAAAGTTTCCCAAGGTCAGCAACGGGGACCACAGTTGTTAGTGTCTCGCGCCGATGCTGGCTTGGTGGTTTATCTGTTTGCCAACGAAGTGCCGGAAATCGAGGATGAAGTGGTACGGATTGTAGCCGTAGCACGGGAAGCCAATCCCCCTTCCCGTTACGTAGGCCCTCGGACTAAAATAGCAGTTGATACCTTAGATCGCGATGTAGACCCAGTTGGTGCTTGTATTGGGGCGCGGGGATCGCGCATTCAAGTGGTAGTCAATGAATTGCGCGGTGAAAAAATTGATGTGATTCGCTGGTCTCCAGACCCAGCAACCTACATTGCCAATGCCTTGAGTCCAGCACGGGTGGATGAAGTCCGCCTCATGGAACCGGAAACTCGGCAAACTCATGTACTAGTAGCTGAAGATCAACTAAGTTTAGCTATTGGGAAAGAAGGGCAAAACGTCCGATTAGCAGCTCGCCTGACTGGTTGGAAAATTGACATCAAAGATAAAGCCAAGTACGACTATGCAGGAGAAGATGCTAAGTTTGCCGCCGCGCGAGCCAAATATCAACCGGAGGAAGATGATTTTGAAGAGGAGGAACTAGAGGATGAAAATCAGGAAGAACTAGAATTAGAGGATGACACTTTTGACAATAGCGAGGACGATTAATACCCGGTTACATGACAATAACTGATTAGCCTCTGTTTCGTTGTTAACAGTCCACTGTTAGCTGTTAACCGTCAACTAGCGCTTAAGTTAAGTTATGTAAAAATAGAAAATTAGCAAATTTTTTGACAAACATACTGCTGACCTGATGTAGCACCAAAGCTGATGAAACCAAATTATCGGCGTTGTATTAGTTGCCGCAGAGTAGGCTTTAAAGAAGAGTTTTGGCGGATTGTCCGCGTCTTTCCATCGGGAAAGGTACAATTAAATGAGGGCATGGGGCGTTCTGCCTATATTTGTCCGCAAGTGAACTGCCTACAAGCGGCTCAAAAAAAAAATAGACTAGGGCGATCGCTACATGCAGCAGTGCCAGAAGCACTGTATCAGACATTGTGGCAGCGTCTAGCCCAAAGTAATCCCCAAAACCAAATTTAATGGAACCTTGTGGCGGTAATGCAAGCGAGGAATTGTGTAGAAAGCCGAACTATTCGTGCTTTGATCACACCTTCTCTTAATCGCTTGGGTTAGTGCCAGAATAGTAAATGGGTGTAAAAGGCATGTGGCTCTCCAAAATTTAGAGGGACAAAGCAATACTCCCAACAAGTTTTACTCTCCTTGTGTTGTGGAAGACTCAGAATCAGCAAAACAAGAACCTACAGAATGGCAACCTGGTAGCGCTCAAGCGCAGTTCGGCGTCAACCATCATTCCTGGTGGAGATGCCAGTATTAAACCGAAACATCTCTCTTTCCTGATTGGAGGCACCGGCAAAATCACCAAGGGCAACCTAAAAACAGTGATCAAAGGATGGAGATGTCACAAACCAGGCAACCATCCGCTAAAACTGTAAATTAAAGGGGAAAGAGTGGATGAACAACGGCAAAGTTAGAATCTACGAATTATCAAAGGAATTGAATTTGGATAACAAAGAGCTATTAGCAATTTGCGACCAGCTCAACATCGCGGTCAAAAGTCATAGCAGCACGATTTCAGAATCTGAGGCAGAACACATCCGCACAGCTGCGGAAAAACTCGCAGCTACGAGTGTAATGCCCAAAAAGGAACTTGGTACAACCAGCCATAAACCAAATTCACCCCAGTCTGGCGGACGTAACCGACCTGCTGCACCCCACAAACAGCAAATTTTGGAAATTCGCAAACCCAAAATATTGAGAAACACTACCTCCAACGCCCCAGAGGCGTCAGTTGCTACTAACCAAGTAGATCAGTCTGAAGTCAATCTTCCCTCACCTCCAAGGCCCTTCGCTACACCAGTCTCACCCATGAAGCCGACGGCACCAACTCGACCTGTACCCCGGAATCACTCTGAGACCGCACAGCAACCTACTGTCGCCGAACCGGAGCAAACGCCCAATCCCAATCCGGCACCGGAAAAAATAGCTGCGGAAAAACCGGAGAAAACAGTTCCATCCAGAACCAAACCGGAAAAACCCCAAAAACCGCAACTGGTTGCTCCACCGACAAGACCTGTAGACGAAATAGGGACTGCGCCTGAACAGCTAGCTCCAGCAGATAAGCCCGTCCTCAAACGCCAACGGCGCGTCGAAGACGATCGCGAGCAAATCAAGCCAAAAGTCGCCAAGCTAACCACTGAAGGGGCACCACAGGCAGCACCACAAAGACAGGCTCGTCCGACTCCACCAGTGAAACCGGAACACAGGGGGAGCAGACCATCTGCACCAGGTTCATTAACAGATGTGCAACGGCCCAGACCTGCACGTCCTGGTGAATCAGTCGCCGCCATGCCAATCGCTACTCCACCAAGACCAATGTCAGGTGGGGCGAAGAAAGAGGCGATGGATGACGAACCAGTCACACCGGATATCCTCGACTTAAAACGCCCAACACCGCCCCGTCTAGCCAAAGGTGGTAAGAAATGGCAGGAAGAGGAAATAATTGACGAGATTAAAGAGAAGGCTAAGGTTGGCGTCAAAGGCAAGCGGGTCAAACCGATCCTCGATGACGACTTTGAAGAAGACGATTTACTCGATGAAGACGGTCTGGAAATTCCAGCGACTGTCCAAGTCAGCCTGAGCATTGCCCGTCCTCCTAAACCGAAAGCTGCTCGCCCTGCACAGCAACCAGCATTAGTTACTTCCGCCCCAACGGCGCGAGGTAAAAAATCTGGTAGTTCCAGCCGCGATCGCGACCACAACCGTCGCCAACAACAAGAAGTAGAGCAAAAGCGTGAGCGTCCGGAAACAGTCACCATCACTGGGCCCCTGACAGTGCAAGAACTGGCAGAAGTTTTGGGTGTAGCCGATACAGAGATTGTGAAAATCCTGTTCATGAAAGGCATGGCGGTGAGTATCACCCAAAATCTGGATATTCCGACAATTACTCTGGTAGGCAAAGAGCTAGAAATAGAAGTCGAAACCGCCGAACCAGAAGCAGAAGCCCGCAAGATCACAGAAATGATCGACGTGGCAGATTTGGAATTCCTGATTCGACGTCCGCCAGTTGTGACGATTATGGGTCACGTAGACCACGGTAAAACTACCCTGCTCGACTCAATTCGCAAAACCAAAGTGGCTGCTGGCGAAGCTGGCGGGATCACCCAACACATTGGTGCATACCATGTGGATGTGGAACATGAGGGCAAGCAACAGCAAATCGTCTTCCTAGATACCCCCGGTCACGAAGCCTTCACCGCTATGCGGGCACGAGGAGCTAGGGTAACAGACATTGCCGTTTTGGTAGTGGCTGCGGATGATGGCGTCCGTCCCCAAACTATCGAAGCTATTAGCCATGCTCAAGCCGCTGGAGTACCAATTGTTGTCGCCATCAACAAGATCGACAAAGAAGGTGCACAGCCAGAGCGCGTCAAACAAGAATTGACCAATTATGGTTTGACCGCAGAAGACTGGGGCGGTGAGACGATCATGGTTCCCGTGAGCGCTATCAAAGGCGAAAACCTGGATACACTCTTAGAAATGATTTTGCTGGTAGCAGAAATCGGCGAACTATCTGCCAACCCAGATCGTTCTGCTAAAGGAACTGTGATTGAAGCGCATTTGGATAAGGCTAAGGGAGCAGTTGCTACCCTGCTGATTCAGAATGGCACCCTGCATGTCGGGGATATGCTAGTAGCTGGCTCGGCATTTGGTAAAGTCCGGGCGATGGTCGATGACAGAGGCAAAAGAGTGGATATTGCTAGTCCTTCTTTTGCTGTCGAGGTGCTGGGTTTAAGCGATGTACCAGCAGCAGGTGATGACTTCGAGGTCTTCGCGAACGAAAAAGAAGCACGAGCGCTAGCAGGCGATCGCGCAGACAAACAACGTCTATCCCGTCTCTTACAGGGACGTGTCACCCTAACAACCCTCTCAGCCCAAGCACAAGAGGGCGAGTTGAAAGAACTCAACTTGATCTTAAAGGGAGACGTTCAAGGTTCCGTAGAAGCCATTGTGGGAGCGCTCAAGCAAATCCCGCAAAACGAAGTCCAAATCCGGATGCTGTTGGCTACTGCTGGAGAAATCACCGAGACAGATATCGACTTAGCTGCTGCTAGTAACGCTGTCATCATTGGTTTCAACACCACCTTTGCTAGTGGCGCTAGACAAGCCGCCGATGAGGCTGGTGTGGATGTGCGGGAATACAACATCATCTACAAACTCCTAGAAGACATCCAAGGTGCCTTGGAAGGTCTACTGGAACCAGAGTTGGTGGAAGAAACCCTTGGTCAAACAGAAGTCCGTGCCGTCTTCCCTGTCGGTCGTGGTGCGGTTGCCGGTTGCTATGTTCAATCTGGCAAGCTAGTTCGCAACTGCAAAGTGCGCGTGCGTCGCTTCAACAAGGTGGTTTATGAAGGTGTTCTTGACTCCCTGAAACGGATGAAAGAAGATGCCCGTGAAGTCAATGCTGGTTATGAATGCGGCATCGGCGTTGATAAATTCCATGACTGGGTTGAAGGTGACATCATCGAAGCCTACCAAATGGTCACCAAGCGCCGTACTCTCACCTTGACTAAGTAGTGTGGAGTGCAGAGTGCTGAGTGCTAAGTGCTGAGTAAAATTTATGAGTTTTGAGTTTTGAGTATTGAGTAGAAGAACGTTTTTAGTTCAAAACTCACAACTTAAACCTCACAACTTAAACCTCAGCACTCAAACCTCAGCATTCAAAGTTTTAATATGACCTCATTTCGCTCTGAACCTATCTTGTGGATTCACGTCGCTGGATTAGCGACACTGCCGATTTTTTTAATTCTGTGTTTATTGTTTCTGTCTGTGGGTGAACCACTTTTACCAGTGTGGATAGAGTTATTCCTCATCACACTCTTTGGCGTTCTCCCATTACTGTGGATGCAACTGCGTCGCCCTTTTTACATATTTGCTATTCTAGGAGTAGCGCTCAAGCCAGAAAATCTGACTGAGCAGCAACGAAAAATTCTCTGTTTAATTAATACAAAGTTAAATCGTGTATTAGCCCTGGCGGCTGCAATATTATTAATAGGGGTGCTATGGCAACTCTACCAAGTGGTGCCACTGATAGCCAATATTGCCAAGTTTTTACCCCAATACCGTAGTCTGGGACTGCTGTTTGCTGCCTTAGCTTTTTTAGCAAGCAATTTATTTTTGCAAATTCCCCTGAGTGTAGCGCAAGTTTTAGTGACCAATGACACAGATTTTGCTGCTATAGAACCATTACCTTTAGAAAAGATTAAGCAGAATTTCACAATCTTAGGGGTACGGGTTAATCACATCTGGCCCCGAGCTAACTCTGGAAGTTAAAACTGAGGAATGAGGAACTATGGCTCAAATTCCAGCTTCTAGCGATTCCGCAGAGCGTAGCGCCCTAAAAGGCGATCGCCAATTCTCTCGTGATCCTAAAATTTGGCACAACCTCAAATACGCGATTTCTGCTAGCTCCGGTTTCCAACGCTGGCAGCTAGAACGCGATGCTCAATTACATGGGCTGCGCTTAGAACAGCAAGTACAGCGGTATTTACGAGAAACTTTAGAAACTTTAGCTTACTAAATACCAAGTAAATCTTGGAAACTTACTTGCAAACGGCGAAGTTGACGGTAGGCACTTTCTAAGCGCTCACCGTCAACTTCAATTTCCGCAGTCGGATAATTTTGCATAATTTCTAGCAGTGTTATCTGTCCATCGTCACTAGCAGAAATCGCTAAAGCCGAGCGCCAAGCTTGCCGATCAGCTTTACGCGACGGGCTATGAATCACTTGACTGAGTTCATCCAATATAACGTTACCAACTGGGCTATTCAACACCCGATCTAAAATTATGGGGTTGACTTTCACAGGTGCTATCAAAGACTGACGAATTGCTTTGGGGTTTTGTTGTGCCAAAGCCAAATCGATTTTTAGCCCAGTTGAGAGTTTACCAGTTTGGGCAAAAGTTGAGAGTTCTTCCACAGAAAGCGATTCACGGAAGATGCGGTACTTCAGCACCACTCGTTCAGCAGCAAAGGCAGGAATGCTGGAGATGATAAGATAACCACTGATTACGAAGAACAAGGCGCGATGCAGGGACAAAAATTGGCGGCGCATTTCCCCTCATTGCCAAAGCGTACTGTTTCTGTGACGATATTCCCACACAATTAGTTGCTGCTGACAGACCAAGCCGATTTTGGTCTGTGCAAACAGTTGTAGAAGCACAGTGCTGAATAAAGTAAGTCTAGGTCGTTAATCCAGAAATTTGGCTGAACAAGTGCTGATCATCCGGTATAGTTCTGTTAACTTTGACTTTAACTGCAAGTTCAGCACATTCAAGACAAAAAAATGAAATACCGGGGTTTTAATATCTCTACCTTACCCTTGCGAGCCGGGTTCGCGGCTTTGTTGGTTGTTTCTGGTAGTTCCATGCTATTGCCTAGTGAGGTAAATGCTGGTGCTACGCCAACTTTAACAGCCCAAGTTCCGGTAAATGCAACAGTCATTTACGTTAATCCAGCAACTGGTGCAGATAAAGCTGGTGTTGGTGTAACGGCAGCAGCCCCCTACAAAACCATCACCTTTGCCCTCAATCAAGCCACATCCGGTACAATTATTCAGCTAGCTGCTGGAAGCTATGACAAGAACAGTGGAGAAACTTTTCCACTTCTGCTCAAAGAAGGGGTGACGCTACGGGGTGATGATGCCAGCAAAGGTCAAGCAATCTTGATTACTGGCGGTGGTTTTTACACCAGTCGGACTTTTGCTAGACAAGACGTGACAATCTTGGCTAACAACGGAACTACTATCACAGGTGTTAGTGTCACTAACTCAAATCAGCGCGGTACTGCTGTGTGGGTTGAATCGACTAATCCTATTATCCAAAATAGTACTTTTGCTAACAGTGCCAGAGAGGGTGTGTTTGTCACGGGTACAGGAAATCCCAAAATACTCAATAACGTCTTTGTGCAAAACAAGGGCAACGGAGTTTCTGTAGCTAAATCTGCCCAAGGAGAGATTCGCAATAACCTATTTCAAGATACTGGTTTTGGTCTGGCCATTGGTGGTACTTCCACACCCCTAGTGGCAGAAAACCAAATCGTCCAAAACAAAGCTGGTATTTATATCTCAGAATCAGCTAAACCTGTACTGCGTAACAATGTAATTCAGAAAAATACGCAAGATGGGATAGTGGCAACCGTCGATGCTCTCCCCGACTTGGGCACAAATGAAAATCCTGGTGGTAATCTCATTCGCAATAACACTCGTTATGATCTGAATAATGCCACCAAAACTAATAGAATTATTGCTGTTGGCAACGATATTGATCAAAAGCGGATTTTTGGTTCGGTGGATTTTGTTGCCGCAACTGTTGACCAACCATCTGGTCAAGGTACTGCATTTAAGGATGTGCCTACAGGTTACTGGGCAAAGGCTTATATTGAAGCTTTAGCATCTACAAATATTATTGCTGGGTTTCCTGATGGCAGTTTCAAACCAAATGAACCTGTAACCCGCGCCCAATTTGCCACTATTATCACTAAAGCTTTGACACCAACCCCTAAACGTACAGCGATTAATTTTCGGGATGTGCAAAGCAATTTTTGGGCTTATGCGGCGATTCAATCGGCTTACCAGAGTCAATTTGTAGCTGGTTATCCCGATGGTACTTTTAAGCCACAGCAGCAAATTCCGAGAGTGCAGGCGTTAGTTGCTTTAGCTAATGGTTTGGGTTTTACTGCTAATGATCAAAATATCATTTCGTTTTACTCTGATGTTGCCCTGATTCCTAGTTATGCGGTTGGCCCAGTTGCAGCAGCTACTACAAGGCAATTGGTGATTAACTATCCCACAGTTAAGCAACTTGAACCAAATCGCGATGCGACGAGGGCAGAAGTTGCGGCTTTTGTTTACCAAGCGCTGGTTAGTGCTGGACGTGCGCCGGCAATTCCCTCTGCTTATTTGGTAACAGCGCAGTAACACGCGGTAGGGGTAAAGTAATACGCCGTAGGTACGGTACAGCGAATAGAATTCGCGGCTACACAAACGTTCGCGTAGCGTCCCGTAGGGATAGTCCGCCTGCGCGGACTAAGAAAAATTAATGTTTTGAAACCCGCGCAGGCGGGTTTTGCCTGTGTAGTTGCGGTTTCTAACCGCCCTTGAAAATCTCGTCTCGTTTCCAGCCAGGGCGAATGGAATTCGCGGCTACACAAGCGAAGTCCGCCTGCGCGGATTAAGAAAAATCAATGTTTTGAAACCCGCGCAGGCGGGTTTTGTCTGTGTAGTTGCGGTTTCTAACCGCCCTTGAAAATTTCGTTTCCAGGTAGAACCTGTCCAGACGTACAAAGCATTTCTAAGTCTTGTCGGTGTCCTTACTCCTATCCCAGCGCCAGAGAAAGACCATTAGGGCAACGACTCCCATCTGAAGGGCGAAGTTGGGTAAAGCGCTGTCAAGATTGCGACCTGCAAGCAATTGGAAAAAAAATACAAATGCGCCGATAAAGCCAGAAGCGCCAAAACCAATATAGACCAATTGCCGTAAACCGCGATAAGGGGCTGCTGCTTCTGCTTTCAAGCGTTCATATTGTTTAGAGTTAAGGCGATTTTTAGGATTTTGGTCTACCATAGGTAAATAGTGCTATACTGCTAGATTGTATGCGCCGATGTGGCTCAGGGGTAGAGCAGCTGATTCGTAATCAGCAGGCCGTGGGTTCAAATCCCATCATCGGCTTTAGTGTGTAGAAAGTGTAAGTCTTGCCGTTGTTGGGTAGATTCACTGTCTATTAAACAACAATGAACAGTAATTTGGTTCATCTCTTATTTGGACTTACTCAAAACTGGTGTGGAACCCTTGATTTACCGTAGGGGCAATTCATGAATTGCCCCTACATTTGTTACTTGATGCGTAAGTCCTAATTATTTATCAACGGTTAGGGGTTAAGTTAGAAAAGTAACCAGTGAACTTAGTAGTCATGAGTAATGAAGCTAATACCTGTCGTAAGTATGTAGAACCAAAATTAAATCAAGCAGGTTGGGATACGGAGCCTTATAGTTACCTAGAGCAGTATTATTTTACTGATGGTAAGATTAGACCGAAAAATCAGCGTCAACCACGTGGTAAAAGAAAATTTGCCGATTATTTACTCTTAAAAGGGGATTTTCCCTTAGCAGTGGTAGAAGCGAAGCGGAAACGCAAAACCCCTGATGAGGGACTAGAACAAGCTAGAGACTATGCCAATATTCTAGGAGTAAAGTTTGCTTACTCCACTAATGGACAGGGAATTGTTGAGTTTGATTTCATCACGGGTAAACAGTCCGATGTGATGGACTCATTTCCTAGTGCTGATGAACTTTGGCGCAGGTTAAAAGGGGAATCGAAGGAGCAAATTAGAGAAGATATTGCTGATAAATTGTTAACTCCTGTTTATCCAATTCCAGATAAACCTGTACGTTACTATCAAAGAAATGCTATTAATGCAGCACTGGCAGCAATTTTTAAAGGGCAAAAGCGGTTATTGTTGACAATGGCAACAGGAACGGGTAAAACGACGGTATCTTTTCAAATCGCCTGGAAACTGTCAAGAATAGAATGGAATACATCGGGTTATTTTCGTTCACCAAGAATTTTATTTTTGGCAGACCGGAATATATTAGTAGATGACCCGATGAATAAAGATTTTTCTGCTTTTGATAAGGATAAAATCTACAAAATTCAGGGTGAAGCAAAAAAAGGACGTGATTTGTATTTTGCTATTTATCAGGCAATTAGTGATAACCAGAATAGTTTAGGGCTATATAGAGAATATAGTCCTGATTATTTTGATTTGATTATTGTTGATGAGTGTCATCGAGGTAGCGCCAGAGATGAAAGTAACTGGCGACAAATTTTAGAATATTTTGCACCTGCTTATCAATTGGGATTGACGGCGACACCGTTACGAGATGATAACGTAGATACTTATCACTATTTTGGTAATCCTCTTTATACTTATTCTCTCAAACAAGGGATTGATGATGGTTTCTTAGCACCATATCGAGTTTATCGGGTTACTACCCGTTCTGATAAGGAAGGATGGCGGCCTAGTACTGGACAAATTGATCGTTATGGTAGAAGGATTCCTGATGATGTTTATCAAACTCCAGACTTTGAGAAGAAATTAGTTAGAGAAGCGCGAACAAAAGCTATTGCTAAACACATTACCGATTTTCTCAAACATACAGATCGTTATGCCAAAACAATTGTTTTTTGTGTGGATGAAGATCACGTTAAGGCAATGGTAAAGGAGTTACGCAACCTCAATACTGATATTACAAAAACAAATCCTGATTACATAACGCGCATTACTTCTGATGCTGGTGATGTGGGGAAAGGACATCTCTATAAATTTAAAGATGTTTTAAATGAAACTCATATCATTGCTGTAACTGCGAAACTGCTAACAACTGGGGTGGATATTCCTACCTGTAAAAATGTTATTCTTGCCCGTGTTATTCGCTCAATGACAGATTTTAAACAAATCATTGGACGGGGAACTCGTGTAAGACAAGAACAGGGCAAAATGTATTTTAATATAGTTGATTATACTAATTGCACTGTACTATTTCAAGATAAAGATTTTGATGGTGAACCTAATTTAATTAATGAATCAGAAATTGATGAACAAGGGCAAATTCTCGTAGAGACAATTCATGAATTTGTAGGGACAATTCATGAATTGTCCCTACGGGAAGAAGATGTAGGGGTAATTGATGAATTAGTTATACCAGATGATGATGATGCACCACCTCATAAATATTACGTTGATGGTGGTAGTGAGGAAATTGTTGAAGAAGGAATTTATGATTTAGATGCAGATAATCAACTGCGTTTGTCTAAATTAATTGACTACACGAGAGAGCAAGTTAGGATTCTCTATCGTTCTACTATAGAAATACAACAACGCTGGGCTGTTCCTGAAGAACGTGCAGAAATTATTGATTTGCTGGCAGATAAGGGAATTGATTTTGATGAGTTAAAAGAAGTTACAAATTTTCCTGAAGCTGATCCTTTTGATTTATTATGTCATATTGCGTTTGATGCTCCGGTGTTGACTTGCAAGCAACGGGCTGAAAGGTTGCGTCGTCGTCAAGCTAACTTTTTTGGGCAATATGGGGAGGATGCGAGGGCAATTTTAGAGATTATTTTGGATAAGTATGCACAGAAGGGGGTTGAGGAGTTTAATATTCCGACGACTTTTAAAGCTAATCGTGAGTTTGATAATTATGGTAATGCGGTTGAAATTGCTCAACGATTTGGGGGTGTTCAGCAACTTAGGGAAGCGGTAAATTATTTGCAAGTTTTATTGTATTCGGCGTAGGGCAATTCATGAATTGCACCTACAAATAATATATAAAACAGGAATTCATGAATCTCCCCCTACAAATAATATATAAATTTGATAACATGGAAAACCACACTAAGAGTTTTTATCGTCGTTCTCTTCGTTTACGTGGGTATGATTATTCTCAGGCTGGTGCTTACTTTATTACTATTTGTACAAATAAAAGAAAGTGTTTATTTGGGAATATCGCTAATAACGAGGTCAATCTTAATGAATTAGGAAATATAGTATTAGATTTCTGGTATTCATTGCCTAGTAAATATCCAAATATCGAGTTAGATGAATTCATTATTATGCCTAATCATCTACATGGAATTATTGTAATTACAGATTTAGAGACAATTTATAAATCGCATTCACAACAATTAACTAATGTAGGGACAATTCATGAATTGTCCCTACGTGAACGCCGGAATATACTTTTACCTAAAGTCATTGGTTATTTCAAGATGAATGCGGCTAAAGCTATTAATCAGAAAATTTCAGCTTCAGGTACATCACTTTGGCAGGGAAATTATTATGAGCATATTGTCCGTAATGAATCTGAATTAGAGCGAATTAGGCAATATATTGTTAATAATCCGCTAAAATGGGCGCTAGATTGTGATAATCCTGATGGTAAACCTGATCAGGAAGAATTACTATTTTGGCGCGATTTCGGTCGTAAAGATTTATAAATAATTGATGGAGACAATTCGTGAATTGTCTCTACAGTAAAATTAACAGGATTTAATCGAGACAATTCGTGAATTGTCTCTACAGTGAAATTAACAGGATTTAGGGGTAATTCGTGAATTATCCCGACAATAGAGGCATAAATGGGAAAACGCACTACTAAACAAAACGATAAAGTTATAACTACAGCCCAAAAACTGGGAAGTGTGGTTAAATCAGCGCGTGATACTATGCGGACTGATAAAGGTCTAAATGGAGAATTAGACCGGCTTCCCCAGTTGACTTGGATTATGTTCTTGAAACTGTTGGATGATTCGGAGAAACTGCATGAAGCGGAAGCAGAATTAGAGGGAATTTCTTATAAACCAACGATTCAAACGCCTTATCGCTGGCGTGATTGGGCTGCTAATGAAAATTTTACAGGAGACAGATTAAAAAGTTTCATCAATAATGATGAGGCGATTTTACCAGATGACACGAAAGGTGCAGGGTTACTGGCTTATTTGCGGAATCTCAAAAGCAAAACCGGTAATAAACGCGCTGATGTTATCGCTAAGGTTTTCAAAGATGTCAATAACCGCATGATTAGCGGAACTTTGCTGTGGGATGTGCTGAATAAGGTAAATGAAATTCACTTTGATAAATCAGAAGAAGTGAACCTCCTCAGCACGTTGTATGAGTCGATGCTAAAGGAAATGCGGGACGCTGCGGGAGATTCGGGAGAATTTTACACCCCCCGTCCGGTAGTGCGGTTTATGGTGCAGGTAATAGCACCGAAGGTGGGGGAAACGATTTTTGACCCTGCTTGCGGAACGGGTGGTTTTTTGGTTGAGGCTTATGAATACCTGAAACAGAATTGTAGCGCCCAAGATTGGCAGATATTACAAAAAAGCTTGATAGGTGCTGAGGCGAAATCCTTGCCTTTAATGTTAGCGCACATGAGTTTGCTATTACATGGGTTTGAATATCCCGATATTGATGATGGTAATAGTCTGCGGTTTACTCTGTCAGAAATGGGTGAAAAAGATTGGGTGGATATAATTCTCACTAACCCACCGTTTGGGGGTGAGGAAGAAGACAGAATTAAAAAGAATTTTCCACCAGATAGACAAACTAAGGAAACGGCGTTTTTATTCCTTCAGTTAATTATGCGTCGTCTTCGACAAAGACCGAAACCCCGCGTAGGGGTAATTCATGAATTACCCCTACATGAATTGTCTCTACAAACAGGACGCGCTGCTGTAGTGTTTCCTAATGGGGTGCTGTTTGGGGATGGTATGTGCGCCAAAATTAAGGAAGATTTGCTGAAGGATTTTAATTTGCATACGATTGTTCGTCTTCCTAATGGGGTTTTTGCACCATATACTGGCATTCCGACAAATTTGTTATTTTTTGACCGTTCTGGACAAACGGATGAAATTTGGTTTTATGAAATTCCGTTACCAGAAGGACGAAAAACTTACACAAAAACTAAGCCGATACAGGATGAAGATTTTGCTGAATGTGTGGCATGGTGGCAGAATAGGGAAGAAAATCAATATGCTTGGAAATATAACTTTAGGGAAGTTTATCATCAGGCGATAAAAGATGCAAAACCTTATTGGGATGCTGGTAATCAAGCGGAGGAAATTGCTAATGAGCTTACTAAGAAGGTAAAACAATTAACTGAGAAAATCAAAGGTTTAGAAAATTCTATTTTGGATTTTTCGCTACCTCAAGAAGTTGTCAAAATTAAACAGCAGATTCAAACAGTTAAGGATGAGGTAAAACAGTCTCAAATTGAGGAGCAAAATCAGCGCGAGATTGCTAAGGTTGAGAAAGGGAAAGGTGATGCTATTTACTGGGCAATTTATAATCTTGACCGGAAAAACCCGAATAATCAGACGGATTTTGAACATTTACCGCCTGAGCAATTGGTAAATGATATATTAGAGAAGGATCGGCGAGTTGCTGAAATTATGTCTGAAATTAAAGCAATTTTGGGTTAGAGATAATTCATGTAGGGGTAATTCATGAATTATCCGGTGTAGGGGCAATTCGTGAATTGCCCCTACTGAGATTAAATGTATTTTGGAGCAGTGCCAATGTTAGGTTTACTAGAAAAGTTTAGTCTCTGGGAAGAATTAACGAGTCAATCAGCATTAGATAATGTTGATTCTGACCAAATTTTACTGATGAATGGGATTAACTGGAATATATATGAGATTCTGTTACAGCGATTTGAAAATACTTCTCATTATCGCTTTAAATATTTAGAAGGTACTTTAGAAATAATGTCTCCTAGTCGTCGCCATGAGTTTGATAAAAAGATTATTGCTGTATTATTAGAAACCTATTTTATTGAAAAAGATATTGATTTTTATCCTTTAGGTTCAACTACTTTTAGAAGGGAAGCGGCCGCTAGAGGTATTGAACCAGATGAATGTTATTGTTTTGATTCTGAAAAATCTGTTCCTGATTTGGCTATTGAGGTGGTTGTGACGAGTGGGGGAATTGATGATTTATTAATTTATCAAGGTTTGGGTGTACCGGAAGTTTGGTTTTGGCGGAATAATCAATTTTTTTTATATTATCTGCGTGGTGATAAGTATGAGAAAATATCAAAAAGTGAATTTTTACCAGATTTAGATTTAGCTTTGTTAGCAAGTTTGGTTTTGTCTGGTGAAAAACCAAAAGATTTAATTTTAAATTTTCGTGAAAGCATTCGTCGGGGCAATTCGTGAATTGCCCCTACAAATATATACAAATAATTATGAATGAAGTTTATCCTTTAGTGCCATTAGGTGAATTACTTATTAAATCTGAAGAATGGATAGATATTAACCCAACAGAAAAATATAAACAAGTAACTGTCAAAATCTGGGGCAAAGGTGTTATAGAACGTAATGAAGTAAGCGGAGCAGAAATAGCGGCTACTAAAAGATTAAAAGTACGTTATGGGCAATTTATTTTGTCTAGAATTGATGCGCGTCATGGTGCTGTTGTTACTAATGATTTTCCTGTTTTTACGCTTAACAATCAAAAAATTGTGCCACAATTTCTTGACTGGATAAGTAAAACAAAGGATTTTATAGAACTTTGTAAAGCTGCTAGTGAAGGAACTACAAATAGGGTTAGGCTAAAAGAAGACAAATTTCTCTTGATGAAAATCCCCCTACCACCGCTAGAGGAACAACGGCGGATAGTGTTGCGGGTTGAGGAATTGGTGGGGAAAATTGAGGAAGTGCGATCGCTACGTCAAAAAGCACTTGAAGAAACAGACGTGCTTCTTGCTGTTGAATCAACAAAATTATTAGCCAAGACGCTCGTTAAAGGTCAATTATCCGATGTTTTGCTTGAAAAACCCAGAAATGGTTGGTCAGCAAGATGCAATAATATGCCAGAAGGTACTCCTATTTTGTCACTTGGTGCTGTGACAGGATTTTCCTACCGACAAACTGAATTTAAAAGAACATCAGAACCTGTTTCAATATATGCACATTACTGGCTGAAACCTGGTGATTTACTTATTACCAGAAGCAACACTCCTGAGTTAGTAGGACACGCTGCAATTTACAATGGTTCTCCCTATCCATGTATCTATCCTGACTTGATGATGCGCCTAGAAACTGATGAATCTAAGACAGATAAACAATTTGTACATCATTGGCTGGCTTGTACATTAGTGCGTAACTACATCAAGGGTAAAGCAAAAGGAACAAGTCCCACGATGAAAAAGATTTCTCAGGACGTGGTGATGAATATTCCTTTTCCGTCGGATTTATCCATCCCGGAACAACGTCGCATAGTTGCCTACCTCGATGAACTCCAAACCAAAGTAGACACAATGAAGCAACACAGAGAAGAAGCAATAAAAGAACTTGATGCCCTTTTACCGGCAATTCTCGATAAAGCATTTAAAGGGGAATTGTGAACCAAATTAGTAAAGCAGGACTTACGCAAAACAAAAGGAAAGTAGCGGTAATTCATGAATTACCGCTACGGGAAGATAGGGCTTTTAGTGACATTTTGCGTAAATCCTATAAAGTTATTTCAAAAGATATAGTAGATAAACATCACCAATAAGGGCGAAAAATTTGGGTTTAGTAAAAATCAAGCGATCGCACTCGATATCCTACGGCAGATTGCAACTTGGTGAGGTACAGATTATCTTAAGGGCACAACTTGATTGACTGCTGACGTTCTGGCATTTCTGCAAATGTAGATTAATCAAAGTCGGTTTCGCAGTAGGCTTTTAATAAATCGATGCAATTTGCGATCGCACCTAAATGAGCAATTTCATAGCCGTGGGTGTTCTCTGTGGGGAATGCCAAGCAAGCCGCGCGGGAAACATGACCGAATTTCATCGCAATTGAGGCATCGCTACCAAACCCACTCAGGGTTGTTAGTTGCACAGGCATATCTAGTTGCTTGGCACTTTGGCGCAGTTGTCCGTTTAAGGTTTCATCATAAATCCCATAGCCATCCTGAACCAAAATAACCGGATCTTTTCCATCCTTAACTGGGTATTCACTGGAAAGCGGACAAATTTCTAAAGCGATCAAAGCATCCAAACGCTGGTTTTGAGTAAAAAATAACGCCCCAATAGCGCCAACTTCTTCTTTTGCTGACGCCACTAAATATACATCGACAACAGGCTGTTTTAAAGTTTGAGCTAATGCCAGCAGAATCGCCACAGAGGCTTTATTATCCAGGGTATAGCTGGCAATATGATCCTTTAATCTGACTGGCTGCTTGCGATGCTTGCCGATTACCATTCTCGTTCCCGGTCGAATGCCAGCAGCTTCAAGTTCCTCGGTAGTCAGCTTGGTCTCAATCCAGGCATTTTCCCACTTGACAACGGTATCTTCTTGCTGGGCTTTTTGCGGTGATTCGTGGGAAACATGGCGAGAACCAAAGCTGAGAATGCCGCTGATAGTTTCATTGTCTCCGAGTAAATCAACAACACCTTCGCCGTAAATCCAGGGGTAAGAACCGCCAAGCTTGCGGACTTCAACTTTGCCTGCTTCACCTACAGTCTTGACAATTGCGCCAATTTCGTCTTTGTGGGCGGTGATGGCAATTGCGCGTTCAGGATTTTTGCCAGGAATCTTGGCAATAATATTATCGGCGCGATCGCACCAAACTTCCACACCCAGCGCTGCAAATCGCTGTAACAGCAACTGGTTAATCTCCGCCTCTAAACCACTAGGAGAATGGTGCATGACCAATTCTTGAATAATATTAAATAACTCTTCGTAGTTCCACATCAAAAAAAGTGTATTACTTTGGAAAGTAAATATAGATAATTTTACTTAAAATCACCGATTCAGGGGGCAATATGCAAGTTATCTCTAACGAAAGGCCGAATATCCCTCAACCACCAACTTTTACATCTATTGCCGATGAACGACTGCACCGCCAGCAACGCCTAGCAGCAGCATTCCGCCTATTTTCGCGGTTTGGGTTTAGTGAAGGTATAGCCGGACATATCACTGCACGGGACCCGGAACACCCAGAACACTTTTGGGTTAACCCTTTCGGGATGCACTTCGGTATGATTCGAGTGAGTGACCTCATTTTAGTAAACCAAGAGGGTGAGGTAATTTTAGGCGATCGCCCGGTGAATCGGGCAGCTTTTGCCATTCATTCTCAAGTTCATGCGGCTCGTCCCGATGTAGTAGCGGCGGCTCATGCCCATTCTATCTATGGCAAAAGCTGGTCTAGCCTTGGACGCCTCCTCGACCCCCTCACCCAAGATGCCTGTTCTTTTTACCAAGATCATAGCCTGTTTGAAGATTACACAGGCGTTGTGCTCGACCCAAAAGAAGGACAGCGGATTGCCCAAACTTTAGGCAACAATAAAGCGATTATCCTCAAAAACCACGGCTTGCTGACAGTGGGTCATTCTGTTGATGAGGCTGCCTGGTGGTTTACCACAATGGAGCGTTCTTGTCAAGCTCAATTATTGGCAGAAGCTGCTGGCAAACCCAGCCCCATCAAAGCTGAGTCTGCTAGTGTGGCTCACAGCCAAGTGGGAACACATGAATTGGGTTGGTTTAGTTTTCAACCTTTATATGACTTGATTGTGCGGCAAGAACCCGACTTGCTGGAGTAAGCGGTGACTTTTTTTGTTTGCGCTTGAGCAATGCTGTTGCACCCAAAGCCCCTAAAGCCAACATCCCCAACACAGGCGAAGATTCGGGAACTGCCACCAATGCGGCTCCTGCGACAATTTTATGAGTGGAGGTTGTGGGATGAATCGCGTCCCAAAACAAATACTCATCTGGGTTAGCACAGATTGTTTGAGCATCCAGGTTTAAGCAAGGGTCAGTAACATTAGTGAAACCAAATTTGCCTGGAGATGCGATCGCTTGATTAATTAAAGAATTAATATCGAGAAGAGTGATGTTGATGTTTGGTTGCTGCTGATTCAAACCATTGAGAGTTTGACTTAAAGCAGAATTATGAAGTCCAGTTAAGTAGTTAAGTCCACCAGAAAAAGGACTCCCTTTAGTGCCGGGAAGCTTACCTAAATCAGGCAAATTAACCACCAAGAAATTTTTAGCGCCGACGGAGGCAAGTGTTGCCACTGTACTTGCCAAATTATTCACTGGTAGCAGAGGATTTGTCACCCCAGCACCAAGGTAATCATTAGCACCAGCCCAGACTACATACAGGGCGTTCTCGTCAGCTTGGGGATAACTTGCCACAAAGGTCTGGATTTGTTGCGTCAACCCTGGCAAATTCAGGGGGTTGTTAGGAATCAAGGTGTTAGAGGTATTTGTATTCGCACCACCCACTGCGTAGTTGGTTTCCTGTATTCCTAGAGCATTTGCGAGATACTCCACCCAAACTGGGCCATTAGAAAAACGCCCGTTATCGTAGAATGGCTCTGGGGGAATAGCCCCGCCTGTTAACTGGTAGGCATTGCCATTATCAACCAGGCTGTCGCCAAAAGCGTAAATTTGACTAAAAGTTGCCGCATTCGCTTTCAGGGGCAACATGAAAGAAAAGATGACAAATCCTGCCGCTACAACTTGGTTTTTCATGTTTATTGAATTTTCAGTATTTTTGCGCTGTGTCTCACAGATCATAAATATTGAGAACGGAGATAAACCTCTAGGTTGTTTTGTAGTTATTGCCAAAACAAGTACAGCTTATTAAGTTTATTTACGTAATTTTATTTATTCTCTAGGAAAATATTAAACAGTTATGTGTAAGATAAATCGAATAAAATAACGTATATTTACTCAGTCTTGATAATTGACTGGTGTATTACAAAGGAATGATAAAGCTAGCAGATGGCAGATAAATATATATTGGGTAGGCAAACAGCCCCTCCCACCACTATCGATGAATTAGAGGCAATAGGCTATCGCTTTAACTTCAGAGCCTCAGCAGCCGATATCCCCTCACCCTGAGTACCGAAGTACCACAAAGCAGCAGCCGCCTCACCGCGAGTCACTGGTTTTTTGGGTTGAAACAGGGTCGTATAGCCAAATACCCGGCGAATATTCGATTGTTCACCATTCTGGAAATCAGCCAACACAGCGCGTAATGCCTTGGGGTCAATTTTTCCTACATCTTGAAAACCCCAAGTTTGCTTAACTGCATCTAAGTTGGCAGCGGGTAAGGCTTGGCGAGTATCGAGGGGTATTTTCCACAGTAGCAACTGCTCCCGCGTTAGGGGTGCATCAGGACGAAACAAAACGGCTGTGGAATCTCCAGACAAAGCACTAGGAATTAACCCAGCTTCAGCTAACCCCTGAATAGCGGCAAAATCAGGGTCTTTTGCGGACACATCACTAAAAGCTGGTTGAGCAGTTTCTGATGCCAAGCGAATTTGTTTGGCTGGATTGTTAGCATTCATCGCATTATTAGCAGCAACTAGCCAATGAGCATATTCCCGGTGGGTGATGATTTTACCCGGTTCAAAGTTGTTTTTAGTTGCCTTTGAATCTTGAGAGAAAATCCCTAATGCTGCCAAGTCTTGGATGTGTTGACGCCATTCTGGCGGCACTTTGTTTAAATCATTGAATTCTGGAGATTCTGATGTAGCCGTTGGGGTTGTTTGGTTGTCAGGTGTGGTGGTTGGTTGTGTTGCCAAATTGGTATCGGGTAGTACTGGGCCAATAAACTGTGCATCACCTGGTTGGGGAAGCTGAGAATTTTGAGTTGGGTTAGGTTGAGTGGTGGCAGTACTATTAGGTACGTACTCAATCAATAGTTCAGTCGATGTTTGTGGTTGATTGGCTGTGGCTGTTGTGACAGATTTCGGCGCAACTGCAACCTTCAACAGCAAATTTTGACGCCGCGCTTCAAAAGTACCGCTCCCTTCTTCTGTCGGTTGTCGCAAAATTTGCCAGTTGTTTGCCTGAAATTGGTTGCGATAAAAGCTGGCTATAAAATTGCTAGGGTCAGAACTTTGCCAACGAGTTAAGACTCTATTTTCTGAGTCAGTTGCTTTTTTAACTTCCTCAAGTTTGGCATTGGGATATATGGGGATATCTTTGGGAAAATCAGCTGGTAATTGAACTGTTGATTCAGTTGGTTGTAAGAGCGGTTTTTTACCTTGAGCTTCCCCAAAAACAACAGAGTTGTCTTGCAGCCTGGGATCTGCCGCCAAGGACTGCTCCAGGTTTTTGGCGACTGGGCCGTTAGCACAGGCTGTTAAGGAAGACAGTAAAACAGCCAAACTCAGAAAGACAGATGGAGATTTACAAGGCAACACAGGAAATCACAAATCGGGTGACGATTCCTACCCTAACGCAGACTGTCTACTATCGGCGCAAAGATGACTTTGAGAAAAATTCCGAAATTTTGGTTTTATTTCCTGCTGGAGCAGTTTGCACTGGAATCCTATTTCAGATAGTTTGCTAAATCTTCAACGGTTGGAGCAGGTAATCGATTGAGAACTCGCCAAATAACGGTATAGCTGCCATCTTTGCGGCGACGAACTGGCCGGAAGGCGAGGATGAGATCACTGCTTTGCAGTTGTCCTAATTGCGCTCTAGAGCGGCTATTTTGCTCTTGAATGAGTTGACGGCTTAAAATGATCTCTGGTAGTTGGAATTGTAGCGATCGCACAACATAAGTATGGTTTAATTCGGCTTTCGCATCGGCCAAAATCACCTGACTTTGTTGCCAATTCTGGTTTTTGCCAGTCAAGAACCGCTGCCTGTCTGCTTGTAAGGCTTCTAACTGCTGGGGAGGTTGGTAGTTGAGGAAAAATTCTCGCGTTGGTGACGAAATAGCTTGTAGTCTTCCATCCAATTTTTCCAGAGGGATGTCGCCCACATCTACCATAAAGCCGTAATCTACTCCTTGGTGCACTAAATGAAAGTTATCACCATCCATCTGAAGTGCTAGACTGGGACTAAACCCTTCTTTATTTTCACCCAAAGAAGGGAAAGGGTAGCGTTGGCTAACGCTGGCTTGTAATCGATTCTGGAGAGTATTCAGCTGACGACGGTAAGCTGAATCAGGTAAAACTCGGAAAATGCCCGTGTTAGACAACTCCAGAAGTTTAGCGTAGGTTTGCGGTTCTTGGGGATCGATGTCGTAAGCAAAGCGGTCAAGTGTCGCAGCAGTTTCCTGAGGATCTATAAATTGAGTTTCTCTTGAAAATGCCCCTCGTGCTGCCTTCAAGAGTTTACTGGCAGCTTTGAGAGTAGTGAGCGCTTCCGCTAACGGTGCGATCGCAGGTTGTATGGGCGGTTGATAGTTAGCGATAGCTGTCTTTGTATCCCTACCAACAATCGGCAATGGGGATGGAGTTAAATCCGGTTCCCTTGTAGAGAAAGGTGTTGCTGGCTTTCCGAGATTGGGACGCTGGACTGGCGCTAGGGGAAGCACTGGGTCAAATTGCCGCTCTCCAGTAACTAGGGGTAGCTGTCTGACTAAGGCTAATTCACCCCGGCGAGACAATAACTGATCGATGACTGGGGAAAGTTTTAACAATTCCTGGCTAGAAGCATACAAAGAGCAGTAAATTTGTGCTTGTGACTCAGTCAACTGAACAGGTTCGGGGGACAAGTTGATTGAGGAATCCGCTCTTGGTGGGGTACACAAAGTTTTGGGACTTGAGTACTGGCGTCGGAGAAAACCTTCTACAGACTTGGTCTGAATAGTTAATTGCCCCCGGACAGATCGCATTCTATTGGGATCTGGTTCAGTCAGCGCTTGCTCAAGGCGAGCAATCAAATATATCTGCTGCTGCACTAAGCGACTTGCTGTGGTATAAAAGTCCTCACCTACTGCCTCTGTTGCCAGATTGTAATTCAGGTCAGATGGGGTGCGATGTTCCTGGACAAGGCGAATGTCCGGAGAAGTTAGCGAAAAAGAAAGTAAAAGTTCCAAAAAGATTTGTCTCATGTCAAAAACGTAGAGCGGATAGGAGTAGGAAAAATCTAAAATATAAAATAGATATTAAATTGAAATAAAAAAATATAAGACTAGTGACATTCCTCAGTTCATATTACTTTCTGTAAAGCGTCGCCGGGTTGTTACCAGTGCTGAAACACGATTACATGCAAGTTTCCCAGGATCAGCCGATCTATTCTGAGGCTCCACTCCAGCTGTTGCTGTTTATTGATGGACGCCCAAAGTCCCGACAGCAGGTTCAGCGACTACGCGCCCATCTGAAGGAATTAGAGGCTGAATATAGCTTTGAACTTCAAATCATCGATGTCGGGCAACAACCCCATTTGGCGGAACACTTTAAATTGGTAGCAACGCCCGCTTTGATTAAAATCCACCCGGAACCCCGGCAGGTACTAGCCGGGAGTAATATTATTGCCCAATTGAAAACCTGGTGGCCTCGCTGGCAATCTGCCGTAGACACCTTCTTGAAAATGCAAGAAGACTTACAAGAACGTATAGATGAAAATACTTGGGTAGCATCACCCAAATCGACAATTCGCTCAGTGGCTGCTTCTGCCGAACTGATCAGACTATCAGACGAAATTTTTCGCTTGAAGCAGGAAAAAGAGAAACTTCAGGAACAGCTACAGTTTAAAGACCGAGTGATTGCGATGCTAGCACATGACCTCCGCAATCCTTTAACGGCTGCGGCGATCGCGATTGAAACTCTCCAAACTAACTACAATGTAGATACGGGTGAGTTTCAGCGACTCAAACCAGGCATGACGGCGCATTTATTAAAACAAGCCCGCAGCCAAACCCGGACGATTGATCGGATGATTGCTGACCTTTTGCAAGTGGGTCGTGGTCAAGATACAGAACTACCGATTACACCGCAAAAGATGGAATTAGGGCAACTCTGCCTGGATGTAATCGAGCAATTGCGCGATCGCTACACCAGCAAATCCCAAAAGCTGGAAACAGATATCCCCAACGACTTACCCTGTGTGTATGCCGATCCTGAACGGATGCGCCAAGTGCTAGTAAATCTGCTGGATAATGCCATTAAATATACTCCTGCTGGTGGCACAATCAGCGTTGCTGGACTGCACCGTACTACCCAAAAAATTCAGTTCAGTATTGGTGACACTGGCCCTGGCATTCCCCAAGAAAATCGCGATCGCATCTTTGAAAATCACTTCCGTCTACAACGTGATGAAGGTACGGACGGTTACGGCATTGGTCTTTGTTTATGCCAACGCATTGTCCGGGCACATTATGGTCAAATTTGGGTAGACTCAGCCCCTAATGGTGGAGCCTGGTTCCACTTCACGTTACCAGTTTATCCGTCTTAGTTATTGGTCATTAGTCATTAGTCATTAGTCATTAATTCTTTGACTACTAATAACTAAGTAGAAAGACATAAATAAAAATCACTGTGGAAAAAAAATTGATATAGTCGAAAACCCTATTACCTATTACCTATTACCTAATCCCAACGACAAATATTTACGCCTACCTACTTGCTTGTTTGGGGAAAATCTGATCGCGCCCCTGTGCTTTTGCTTGATACAGTGCCTTATCTGCCGCCACAATCAAATCTATTGGTGAAACTTCCCAAGTAGGTACAGTAGTTGCCACCCCCATACTTAGGGTGACGTACTTACTCACAGGAGACCGCTGATGAACAATTTGCAAATCCCTCACTCCTGCTTGCATGGCTTCGGCAACGTAAAATGCCCCAAATGCTTTAGTGTTGGGCATAATCACAGCAAACTCTTCACCCCCATAACGGGCTACTAAATCCTGGGTTTTCTGTGCCTTACTACTTAAAACAGCACCCACCTTGTGTAAGCAGACATCCCCAGCCGGATGACCATATTGATCGTTGTAAAATTTAAAAAAGTCTATATCACAAAGAATTAGTGACAGGGGCAATTTATCCTGTGCTAAATTAATCCACTGAGCCTTGAGATAATCGTCAAAGCGTCGACGATTAGCCAAATTAGTTAAAGCATCCACATTGGCTAGCTGCTGCAAAGCTTGATTTGCCGCCTCCAACTGTTTGTAAACTTGTGCTTGTTGCAGCAGCCGTCGTAACCTCTGACGCAACACCGGCCAGTGGATTGGCTTAGTCACGTAATCAGTTGCCCCTGCTTCAAAGGCTAGGTCTACAGAAGATTCATCATTCAAGCTGGTGATCATCACAATGGGGGTGCGTCCCCATAGTTTAGATATCACCGTATTCCCTAGGGCAGAATCAGTATCAAAGGTTGCCAATGCCGACATCAAATTATTTCTGGCAATCTGGAGTAAGTGCTTACAGCAGGTAAAGCCATCCATTACAGGCATCACCGCATCTAGCAAAACTATGTCCGGTTTGACAGTCATGAAAGCATCTAAACACTGCTTACCATCAGTGACCTCGACTACGCGATAGCCTTCTTGTTCCATAGCTTCACGCAATAGCGATCGCATTATCTTGTCATCATCAGCCACCAAAACCAAAGGGGGTTGCTGTCCTAGAGAAAATGGGCTTATGCCTGACATGAGTTGCGTTCCACAGAAAAAGAGAATATCGGGGAGATACCGCTTTCTGACTCACTGGTTTGTTTAGTGTCTGGTGGCACGAATCTGTGGCTGTACAATTGGTTTGAGTAGCGATTGTTGGGAGTTTGCTGACAAAAAACAGTGCGGCGATCCTGAAACCGGCGGTTCTGGGACACATACGAGCATTCGCCTAGGTTGGCCCTGGCGCCGTTGCATAAAGGCAATCGCTCCCTCACAAATACCAGAAATTGCCGCAAAGGTGTATCTTCCTTCACAATCAATTGTTTTCTGACAAGAGACTGCTCAATTATTTTGAGCCAAATAAGCGGTAAATGACTAGGTTGCATAGACAATCTATTGAGAACGCAAAGGCAATTGTTAGCTTTTTGTCCAGCTACAGTAAGAGTAGGAAATGTTACTTATATATTTCCCTATTCGTGAAGCGAAATTACAACTTTACGGAAAACGTCAAATGTATATCTTAACTTTTGAACTAAAAAGTTAATTTTGACACTTGCGAAGGAGGCGGAGATTACATGGCAAACTATAAATTGCTAATGCTAAATCCTGGTATAACTTAAATTGAACCAAGTTAGCCGAGTTTGTAACTATTACTGACTTTCTGGATAATTACATAGGCTGAAGCGCAAAATATTGTGCAAACCTTGATTTTCTAGATGCTTCTAAGCTAACAAGTTAAGTGGAAATCCCTACATTTAACCTAGGATGTCTATCTATGATCAAAAAGATCGGGAATTTTTTCGGAGAAATACTGGTTTGCTAGCTAAAATCTGATAACAATAAGAATGCTAAATTAATAGCAGTCTGCTTGACAGCTAAAACTTATCATTCCTTGGCAAGTAGAATACCAAACTGCGGTGTTACCACACAACAAGCAGTCGGCGAATCAAAAGCTATTTACATTTACCAGATTAATAAATGCCAGACCCATTAATGTATCAGCAGGATACTTTTGTTCTTCTAGAAACAAACCGACCGGAACAATTTCTCACGGCACCAGAGTTATTAGAAAAGCTCACCAAAGCTCTAGAAGAACTCAAGCTTCAGGATTTACCGCCCGATGTGCAAAAATTGACGACAGTGGCAGCTCAAGCACAATATTTAATCGACACTAGTTGTGAGTTGGATATTGGACCAGGGCAATACTTGCAATGGTATGCAGTGCGCTTAGAAAAGTAACTTTTTAGTCATTAGTCAATAGTTATGATTACAGGACTATTGACTAATGATTAATCATGCTGCTTGAGTAGTAATCAGCGTCAGTTCAATTCTATCTTCATCTGGCTGTGTAATTTTAACCTCGACTCCAGGAGCAAAATATTTGGTCATTTTCTCCTGCTTTTGCTGCCAAATATTCATTGGAATCAGTGGTGAATCAAACTCTACAGTTAAGGCATAAGCCCCATCGATTTCTGTTTCTCGTAAACCAGTGACTATTGGTCGTTCTTCATCAGTGGGACTCAGACCCAGGTAGTCGAGGGCCCGATCAAGATGACCTTTTTGACCGTAGCAAAATCGCGTGATGTCTGTGCGAATTCTATTTTGAGTCACAGTGGCTTGCTGCGATCGCAGGCTCAACACTGACGGTGTGGTAGCTTGACTAAAGGGTATAGGCTTGAGTTCATTGGCTTTGAGCGCCAGTCCTCCCAGAAATAGAGGAAAGCCGTAAAAAAATCCTACAAGATTGAGAGTGGCATTATCAGCAGCGTAGGCAATGAAGCCCGTGATGATTAATATGCCACCGATGGTTAAACCGAGTGTTCCCAAAGAAATTTTGCCGAGCATAATTTGCGGATAGTATAAATTCTTAATCCATCTGTCTTACTATCATCGGCCATAATTGACCTCTCCCTGGCTTAAAAGCGCGGGGATTCTAAACTGTTGCTAGGAGTGAGCATGAGGGTGCGCCTGTTAAAAGCTTGATTTATCCAGGAAGTGGGCTAGATTAGCCCAAGTCTTACAGCTTTTTGCGTTAACTTTAACTTGAGGATAGTTAAGGATTGGCAGAAAATAATGGATTTACAGACGATAAAAGAACGCATTACCGCAGTTCAAAGTAAGCGTGAGTACTTGCTGAGTCTACTGGAGCAACCAAATCTGGGAACTTTGAGAGTTGATGTCAATCAGGCTTTGGAAGAACTGGATGATTTAATTGATGAATTTAGGCGCACCGTTCCACAAGCGGGAAATAATTAAGCCGAATTACGTCTGAGAAAAGATCAAATAAATTAGTGATTAGAGGCATAGCGATCGCACAAATGGCGATCGCTATCTTCTACCGACCGATTCGTTTGCAAGTAATCCCGCACGCGATCGCAACCATAACCCAGTAAATCCAAATTCAGAATTCGCTGCACATTCCACATAATTAGCGTATTATCCTCACTGACAGTTGCCACAAACGTTCCATCGCTGCCATAGACTACTCCCCTAATCGCCGCACTGTGGCCTCTAAGAGTCGTTAATTCTGTGCCATCAAGCTTCCAAAGCTTCACCGTGTTGTCCACACTCCCAGAAGCGATAATTTGACCGTCAGGGCTAAAGGCAACTCCCCACACCGCAGCCGCATGACCTCGGAAAGTTCTCACCAACTTACCATCGACTGTCCAAAGCTTAACCGTATTATCCCCACTGCCAGAAGCGACCATCTTACCGTCAAGGCTAAAAGCAACTCTCCAGACCACAGCAGTATGACCTCGGAAAGTTCTCACCAACGTACCATCAAGCTGCCACAACTTCACAGTACCATCCCCCCCAGCGGAGGCAACAAGCTGACCGTCAGGGCTAAACACCACCTGCCAAACAGGAGCATGATTTTCTGTGAGGGTATGCAGTAATCTGCCGTCGCGTCGCCAAAGCTTGAGAGTGTTATCTTGACTTCCGGAAGCAAGGGTTTGACCATCAGGACTGAAAGCTAATGCAAAAACCGTAGCCTTATGACCTACCAAAGTGGCGATCAGCCTTCCGGGCATAGCTGCGCTTACCGCCCCACCGTTGCGATTCCAGACGTTCACTGTATTATCGTTTCTGCCAGAAGCCATTAACTTGCCATCCCGACTCAGAGCAACAGCATAAATCACTGCATTTTGTTCAGTCAAAGTCATGAGCAATTTGCCTTGACGACTCCAAAGCTTAGTTGTACCGTCCTCGCTGCCTGTAGCGATGGTAGAACTATCAGAACTCAGCGCGATCGCCCAAATCGCAGCTTTATGTGCAGTAACTGTTGTCCGCAATGGGTTTTGACTCTGCCACAGTCTGACGGTGTTTTCTGCACCCGCCGAAGCAATAAAACTGCCGTCGGGACTCCAAGCTATCCCCCAAATTCCAGCACTGTGACCTCTAAACGTTGTCAGTTCTGTGCCGTCAAGGTTCCAAAGTTTTACAGTTTGATCTCGACTTGCAGAGGCAACCCTCTGACCGTCTGGACTAAACACGACTGCGGAGACCACAGAAGTATGACCTTCTAGGGTTCTCAGCAAACTGCCGTCCCTTTTCCAGAGTTTGACCGTTTTGTCTCCACCGGACGAAGCAATAATCTGACCGTCTGGACTAAACACGACTGCGGAGACCACAGAAGTATGACCGTCTAGGGTTTTCAGCAAACTGCCGTCTTTGTTCCAGAGTTTGACCGTTTTATCTCCACTTGCCGAAGCAATTATCTGACTATCCGAACTAAAAGCTACTGCGGCTACCCCAGCATGATGACCTTGGAGCGTTCTTAGCAGGCTACCGTCTTTGTGCCAAAGTTTTACAGTTTTGTCTATACTGGCGGTGGCAATAATTTGACCGTCAGGGCTAAAGGCAACTCCCCAGATGCCAGCACTGTGACCCTGAAAATTTTTCAACAAAGTGCCGTTGCGCTGCCAAAGTTTCATCGTCCCATCATCACCACCCGAAGCAATCAACTGACCGTCAGGGCTAAATTTAACTGCTCTAATGATCGCCTGATGACCTTTGAAAGTTGCCACCTCTGTACCATCCCGCAGCCATAGTTTAACTGTTTTATCTACACTCGCTGAGGCAATGAGCTTACTATCAGGACTGATATCCACTGCCATAACAGCGGCTTGATGCCCTGATAACCGATTGTATTCATCTGCTTGATAAACGGCTTGCCGCAGGATATTTTCAACTTGATGCTCGGTCTTTGTATCTGCCTCACCGAGAAGCAGCAGTTTTTGTTGAGCTTTAATAGCTTCTATCAGTGCATCCAAGCGGCGATGTGAAGCAAACAGTCCCTCAGAAGAGGACACCAACGCCTGAACTTCGCTGATTCTGGCCAGACGTTCGCTCTTGAGTGTTTGGCGGTACTGAACAAAAGTTTCTATACCCAATCCGGTAGAGATGAGCAATCCCATACCCACTGCAACTAACAAAAATCTTTGCAGTTTAGCGGTTTTTTCCTCGCCAATCAGTCGTGCTTCTACGAATTGAGCGCGTGCTGCTTCTAAAGCAAGTTGGACTTCTTTGCGATCGCTTCCAGCGGGCGCTCCGCGCCATCGCATTCTTGACTCGCTGCTAAAAACTGATAATCTATATCACTTAAACTTTTGCCCTGAGACCAGAGTTGAGCATCTTTTAGCGCCTGCCCCCGTAATAGCCGAGATTCATCGGTTTTCTGGGAATTAGTCCAAGCGTCAAAGGCTTGGGAATAAGGACGCAAGGCACTCAGTTGCTTTTCTACCCATTCGGCATTAAACACTTCTTGATAAATGCGGTTTTTTACCTGAAGCAATCCTGCTTGTTTGAAAACTAATCCCGATAGCAAAAGTTCGCGCTGTTCTCGGCACTCCAGAGCGGGTATTTCCACACCTTGCAAAATTTGCTGATAAATGCCTAGCAATCGTCCAACTCGTTGTTCGCTATAAAGTAGGCGATCGCGAATTGTTTTCAAATGCTCTGGCTGATCTTGGCTTTCCCAATTGCGGAGAATATGAGTCTGGACGAAAGAGTCAATAAAATCTTTAGTAGTTGGCTTTAACTCAGCACACCTGTGTACCAGCATCTGACACAACTTTTGCGTCAAAAATGGCTGTCCCCCTGTCCAGTAGAGAATGCGTTGCAGGGTGAAATCGGCATCAGGGATAACCCACGTCAATCCAGCCATGAGCGGAGTTGCTTCGGTGAGTTGAAAACCCCGTAATTCGATCGCTTGTCCAACGTTAAACGGAGTTCGGGTGGCGTCGGAAATCAAGTCTCCAGGAGTGGCTACACCAAATAAAGCAAAAGTGAGCCGGTGATACTCAGGCTGTTCGGCTCGTCGATTATAACAAGCACGAATCAGGGCAAAAAAGTCGTCCGTGGAAAATTTCAGACTGAGGACGCTATCAATCTCATCAATGAAAATCACGATGGGTGCTGAGATTTGCGTCAGCAGAACGCTATCAAAAAAGTCACTCAACCGATTAACAAAGGATAGATGAGTGCGATCGCGCCACCAACTCAGCAAATTTACATCTAGCTTAAAAGTCTTGACCAAAAGCCCCAAAATGGAAGCATACCACTGTTCTGGTGTCACCTCCCGCGTGCCAATAGCAGTGATATCAATTACACCACAGCGGACTCCTTCTGCTTGCAGGCGGTGAGTGCTCTGTACCCGCAAGCTAGATTTACCCATTTGCCGAGAATTAAACACGTAGCAAAACTCACCACGCAACAATCCCTGAAATAGCACCTCATCTGCCTGTCTTCTGACATAGGTAGAAGCATTAAAGGGCAGACTACCACCAACTTGATAGGATGGATTAGGGCTAGGTAAGGTGAGCATAAAATGAGTTTTTTGACAAGGAAAAAATTTAAATTTCGTCTTCTTTTGATAAACAGTTTATCAATCTATATAAGTTATTATTGCTGATAATTACTAATTATTAAAATCTTGTTTTTTTTCCTTTTAACTGTCTTATCTTTCCTGATTAAATGTCTTATCTTTCCTTGCATTTTTGCTACATAAGCAAGAGTATGTAAATACGCAATAATTTAAGATAACTTAAACTAAAGGTTTTGCCAAACAGGAAACCTGCCAGCAGTTTTTCAAACATGGCTGAAATCAGATTGCGTGACAAACTAAATTCATCGCTTTTGAAAAAACAAAATCAAAATGACAGACATCATAGTTGACACTCAAAAAAATAGCTTTTTACTTGAACCAGAAGTATTGCACAAATTAGAGCAGACTGCTGCATCAACAGAGTTAAATCCAGGTCTCTACGTTATCAGAATTAAAAGTGGTTCATTTAATTATTGGGGAGATGCTAACAAACCAAGTGAACCGCTTGTAGTTTTATGGATTCATGGCAAGTTTATCAATCTGAAAACAAATGTCGAAGTTCCTGCCACTTGGTCAACTTTAAATGGCTATGACGATACTTTAACTCTAAAAATATTAGAAACAACCACTGTTTCGGCTTTTTTCTTTGATACAAATGTGAAAGATAACGTTGGAGAAGTTGTTATCTCTATTTTGCCTGCTTAACATATCTGAATAGTGTGTTTCTATATTGAAATACACTATTTAACTAATACTAAGAAGCTTGTGCTAATTTGATTTGAGTTTAGTATCAATTCTTGGAAAAACCGCAAATTTCAATTTCTTCTTGGCTAAAAGTATCCTTCAATATCTTGCGGAGAACACGCTGAATATGAAGGTGTTTTCCAGGCTTGACTTTTGTCAGCGTCAGCAGCAATAAATTATTCTCACCAAAATGTTCTAGTCCGGCTACTCGCGTGGGTTCTAGAACATCCTCTTCATCTATCTTTAACTGCTGTCCTACCTTCTCAACCACCCTATACACATGGTCTAAATTGGAGTCATAGGAAACGCTAACTTCCACCCTTGCATATATATACTGCTTGGAGAAATTGATAATTGATCCAATATCCCCATTCCGAACAATCTGCAATTGACCATCAGGATGGCGGACGTGAGTGGTCCGCAGTTCAATCGCCTCTACAATCCCCTCAATATTCCTCTCTTCCACTTTCCCAACTTCAACATAATCACCTACCAAGTAATAGTTCTCAAACAAAATCAAAAATCCACAAACAACATCATTAATCAGGTTTTGCGCCCCAAGACCAACTGCTATACCCACAATTCCTGCACCTGCTAAGATCGGCGCAGGATCGATACCAATCAGCTTGAGTATAGTCACTCCGCCAGTAAAGTAAATGAAATATTTGGCGAAACTCCGGATTAAAGGAATCAGCGTCAGCCGTTTTTGTTGCTGTGAGTCATTTAGATTTGTAGTTTTTAAGTAGAACTCATCAAGAATGAAGTAAGTGATTTCAATCAAAACATTGCTAATAAAATAAACCCCAATAATCTGCACAATTCTAGGGGTATAAGCACTTATCCAAGCGATAGGTTCTATTTCTGGAACAACAAGATTTACTATGCCGATATAGAGGACGTATTCTAAAGATTTTTTGAAGAGGGGGATTAAGTGGCGTAAACGCTCGTATAAACGCAGTATATCGTTAGAACTAGAGTATTTAAGACTCAGTGCGTCAAGAGTATCAACGATAGTAGCAACGGCTTTGACAATGAGTAAACCAACTGTGATAGTAATGTATATTTTTAAGGTAATGAAAAGATATTTAGAAACGACTTGTGGGAGATAAAGAAATTTAGCACAGATGATAATAGAAGATATCCAGACACAATGAATAATGATTCTTTTTAAGACTCTAAAAAAAGCCTCGATACTCGCATCATTAGCCTTGATTTGATCAGCTTTTTTGGCGTAATCACAAGCCCAGTCTATACTAATGTTTAAAGGTGCTATGCTCAATTTAACTAGCATTAGCAAACTCACACTTTTTAAGCTCGCTGTGAAGATATTAATCCAAAATTCAGTAGGAAGACTGCGAATAAGATTAAGTTGAAATTCCTGGATGTTTCCACCTCGATAAATCACCATCCCATTCACACCAATCAGCGCCAGACACAGAAGCACAGAAATTAAAATTAAAAGTCTGCTGATACTCCGGCGCATGAAGGTGATATCTCCAGTTCTTCCTTGCAGCCAAGAAAGTTTAGCGAACTGCTTAAACATTAAGCCTATCAGCAAGTTAAATAGCGAGAAAATGACTATTAAAAATATGACTTCACCCAGGATAATTAGTATGTTCATCTTTTGATTATAAATATATGAAAGAAAGTGGTTATATCCCCGACTACTTTAAGTAGCCGGGGATACTTTAGCACAGAGAAATTAATGAAACTACTAGCCGAGAAAAATACTTTATTAGCGGTTCAAGACCTTTGCTAAAGCCAAAGTTAAAGAATTATAACTAGATAAAAAAGCTAAATCCTTTAGACAGTGATGGTTTCAGGCTTTTAAATCAGTTTTTCCATAGACCGTAACCTTGATTCTGTGAGCGGGCTAAAAAATTGGCGCAGGTATTAAGCTAAAACCTCAGTTTGTAGTAGCGCTTTGCGTAATGCAGTAACTGCTTCTTCTGTTTCTATCAACCTATTGAGAGCAAGCGCAATATCATCTTCAACTTCCAGCAGTTTGGCTGCTCTTTTTACGGCTTTTTGCTCTTCATTAGTGTCTCAGATTTTTTATAGGAATGCAAGGACAGTTGAGACTGTTAAGTAAGAAACTTAAGATAAGTTATAATCTATATAAATTAATTATAATTTTTATTTACTTTATTTTAAATAATTATGTGAAAAAGAATTTTAGATAAGATCACTTAAACAGTTTTGAATAAATCAGTCTCAAACCCTTGTCAAACCGTTATAGTGCCTAATTCCTGATTGAGTGTAAAAACTTATATCCCCGACTTATTGAATAAGTTGGGGATAGAGTAGCCCAGAAAAATTAATGAAACAGTCTACTAACTGAGAGAACCACAATTAACTAACTAAATTTCTATCTTGTAAGAGAAGTGTTGATTTATAACGGTGAACCGTTGGGATAAAACACTGCTAGACGTTTTTCACGGAGTTTGACTGTCTCTAAATAGAGTTCTTCAATTTTATTAAACTCGTCTTCAGAAATATTGAGTTTCTTTGCTCCTCTGAGTACTACAGACCGTTCTTTGTCGCTGTATTCGCCATCAGCACAGCAAGCTTGTATCGCATCAAAAATTAGACTCGGTCGTGATTCACTTACTGAATTATGTTGAGTAATTACTGTCTCTATTTCTTCATCAGCTTTGTAAACTTTGAGTTTTTCAATAATTGCGGGGTCGCAATTATAGGCATAGGCATATCCAATCACCCAATCTCTTTCTTCATCTGCTAGTGTCCCATCACCATTAGCACAAATAAGAAGCGATTTATAGTAAGCTTCATAAGCTATATCTAATGGAATCTGGTTAAAACCAAACTTTTCTTTAAATAACCAAAAAGTGCCTAATTTAGGCTCTTCTTGTTTGATATTTGTTGTCATTTTTGGCTCCTTAACTTACTGAGTTGTGTAACTTACAGTTTTAAATGTAACATAATACATATATTATTTATGATATTATTCCCTATTTATACGGATCAATGATCCAATACCTGAGCAAAGTATTGTTGATATAACTCACAACTGGAAACTGCGAATTGATTGTGAAACCGGATCAATCCCACGCCTTGAAGCTTAAATGATTGATTTGGATGCAGTTCAATTCCGTTGGGAGATATAACCACTTGCTGCATTGCCGCCTTCAGTTGCGGATGCTGCTCCAAATATCCCAACTGTTGCCTTAGGTGAGGATTAAAAATGTTATTTGGCTCTGTCGCCGACGTACTTTGGTGAGCGTTTTTGTGCTGAGTCTGGTGCGTAGGCGTAGCCCGTCGTAGACATCGCTCAACTGCTCTAATGTATAAGGGCTGCCCCCATTATCCCGTGCTGCTGACAGGTATTCAGCCGCATTCAGCCGTTGCCAGCCTTGAGAACTGAGAATAATGCCTCTTCTACGTTTTTGAGATGGGGATTGTTCGGAGATGTCGTCATGGGAAATCACATGCAATATACAGAGAGCCTTATGTATAGGAAATTATTTACACCAATTTTACAAAAAATACATCCATCTAAAGTAAGATTCCTTAATACTTTGTTAAGTTGCCAGCTTAAAGTTCCATCTTGGATGGCGGTTTAGGGTTTCCAGTGCAACAATTGAATTCAGTAGCAATAATTTTTTGCGGCTAGAGAAAATTATAGCAGCCTTAACCTGCCTCAGTTCTACTAGTTTTGGTTACTGGTTTGAGGACGACATGGTGCAACTATGCAAGCAGTTTGGGAATTATTTCAGAATTTTTTATCGACTAATTACTATATGCCCCACGGGCAGTGCTATCTCTGGCAAACTCCCCTGGTGGGGTTGCATTTGGTGAGCGATGCACTGATTGCGATCGCCTATTTCTCAATTCCAATCATGCTGATTTACTTCGTGAACAAGCGAAGTGATATTCCCTTTTCTAAAGTCTTTGTCTTATTTGGCGCCTTTATTATCCTGTGCGGTACGGGACACCTGCTCGATATTTGGACACTTTGGCATCCAGATTACTGGCTGTCAGGCATTGAACGAGCCATCACGGCTTTAGTTTCTTGTTATACCGCTTTACAACTGGTGGAACTCCTGCCGCAATTTCTGGAATTGCGATCGCCCCAGCAGCTAGAAAATATCAACCAGGAATTAGAAAAACAAGTAGCGGAACGGCAACGAACTGAAGAAACTCTGCAAATGATTGTTGCCGGCACTGCTTCTGTAACTGGAAACGATTTTTTTCCGGTGCTGGCGCAAAATCTCGCAACAGCATTAGATGTTGCCTACGTGATGGTGCTGGAGACGGTTGGAAATTCCCTGCAAACCCTGCGTAGCCTTGCCATTTGGTCTATCGATCATCTAGCAGAAAACATAGAATATGAATTAGTGGGCACTCCCTGCAAGATAGTTGTTGAAGAAAAGCTATTGCGTTCTTATCCAAAAGATTTACAGCCGCTTTTTCCCGATGCTCCGTTGCTCGAATGTATCGCAGCAGAAAGCTACGTAGGCGTCCCCTTGGTCGATATCAATCAAAATGTGATTGGCAATCTCTGTATTATCGATGTTAAACCCTTTGTGGCAGACGATCGCACCAAAACGCTGCTCAGGGTTTTTGCTGCACGGGCTTCTGCTGAACTGCAACGCAAATGGGCAGAAGAAGACAAACGCCGCGCTTATCAAGACCTGGAATTTCGGGTAGATGCGCGCACTGCTGAACTTGTAGCTGCTAACACCTCCCTGGAAGTTGAAATTAGAGAAAGAATCGCTGCGTCAGCGGCAATGAGGGTGATGGCAGAGCGGGAAAAGGCAACCAGCCACGTCATTCAGCAAATGCGTCAAAGCCTGAACCTGGAAACGATTTTCAAAGCCACAACTGGGGAATTACGATCTGCTGTGGCGTGCGATCGCGTCCTCATCTATCGCTTTCAACCAGATTGGAGTGGTGAATTGGTTGCCGAATCGGTCGCTGATGCTTGGAATGCCTTACTTCCCACACTGGGAAGCGATGGGCTACGCCCCGCTGTTCGCGAACACGAACTCACCAAGGTTGCTATCGATCAGCAAAACTGTATGCTTGGCAGTTCCGAGGCCTTGATCCGCGATACCTATTTGCAAGATAACCAAGGCGGTCTTTATCAGCAAAAACATAGCTATTACTGTGTTGCCGACATTTACCAAGCGGGATTCGATTCCTGTTATCTCAATCTTCTAGAGCAATTGCAGGCACGAGCTTACATTATCGCTCCCATTTTCAGCGGCAATAAACTCTGGGGACTGTTAGCAGTTTACCAAAATGGCAGTCCCCGAAAATGGCAAAACGCAGAGATTCAGATTGTCACCCAAATTGGCAATCAGCTTGGGGTGGCGGTGCAGCAGGCCGAACTATTTGCCCAAACCCAGCAACAGGCAGAGGATCTGAAACTGGCAAAAGAAGCCGCCGATGCTGCTAATCTCGCAAAAAGTGAGTTTCTGGCCAATATGAGCCATGAACTTCGTACCCCACTCAACGCCATTCTCGGTTTTACCCAGTTAATGCAGCAAGATCAATCCTTGACCTCTGAGCATCAACGCTATACAGAAATCATCAATCAAAGTGGTGAACATCTGCTGGGACTGATCAACGATGTGCTAGAGATGTCCAAGATCGAAGCCGGCAGGATTACCCTATCGGAAATAGAATTTGATCTGCACAAATTGCTCAATAGTTTGTTCGCCATGCTGCAATTGAAAGCCTTATCCAAAGGCTTGCAACTGAGTTTTGACTATGACGCTACCGTGCCCCAATGCATTAAAACCGATGAAAACAAACTACGTCAGGTACTAATCAACCTGCTGGGAAACGCCATCAAGTTTACTCAGCAAGGAAGCGTCACTCTGCGAATTAGGAATCAGGAGTCATCTCAGTTCCACAAGAGGGAGTTAGAAAGCACTCCCCATACTCTCTTGTTTGAAGTCGAAGATACTGGGCCTGGTATTGCCCCTGAAGAGCTTGGTAATTTGTTTCAGGCATTTCAGCAAACACGGGCCGGACAGCAATCCAAAGAAGGAACAGGTTTAGGGTTGCGGATTAGTCAGAAGTTTGCACAATTGATGGGTGGAGAAATTACTGTCTCTAGCGAACCGGGTAAAGGTAGTTGTTTCGCCTTTTATATTCAGGCAGGTTCGGCTGAGACAGTCTCCTTGAACAGCTCATCCCCCACTCACAATGCAGTCAGTATTGCTCCAGGGCAGCCGTCCTATCGCATTCTCATTGTCGAAGATCATCCTGCCAACCGTTTGTTACTGAACACGATCTTGAGCCGTTTAGGTTTTGAAGTCCAGGAAGCTGAAAATGGGCAAATGGCGATCGCTCTCTGGCAGCAGTGGCGACCTCACCTGATCTTTATGGACATGTATATGCCAATTATCGATGGCTATGAAGCTGCTCGGCAAATTCGTAATTGGGAACAAAAATTAGCCGATGAGCAAATTTTCACCCCGACAAAAATCATTGCCCTGACAGCAAGTGCCTTTGCAGACCAGCGCCAAGAAAGTTTGGATGCAGGCTGCGATGATTTTGTCAGCAAACCATTCCGTTGGGAAGAAATTCTGGAAACTCTAGCTCTGCATTTAGGGGTGCAATACCTGTATGCAGCAACTTCAACCGAGGCAATTACCGCCAACTCACTGCTTCGCCAACCCGACTACGTTCTTAATTCGGCTGCCTTAGCTATCATGCCAGTCGATTGGATTGCTCAATTACACTTCGCCGCAGCACAAGGCAATGATGCCACCAGTTTCAACCTTGTTGCTCAAATCCCCTCTGAGCACACTTCACTAATACAAGCTTTAACCAAATTGATTGAAACTTATCAATTTGACCAACTGATGGCGCTCACTCAACCAACACAGTCAGAAGATGTTTAAAGAAAATCTATGGGCAATTTTATCTCTGCTATTTCTCAAAAAAAGCAAATCACATACTTGTTAGAGCTTACGCACTGTACACATTCACCGTAAAATGTTTTAAGGATATTCAGCAATTTTAGATTTTTGTCAACTATCCTTAGATAGATGAAGCTCACTCCCTAATCGTGTGAATATCAAGCTTATTCCTGAAAAGTCTGCATACACATTTTCTTGTTTCTGTCAATAGTTAAGTTCTAATTATAAATAATCACCATAAAACCTTATTGACTAAGAAGCAATCCAATGGATATATGTGTGGAAAATAACGCATTCATAGCGGACATTCTGATTGTTGACGATAAACTAGAAAATATTCGTTTTTTATCTGATTTCTTCTCAAAACAAAATTATCAAATTCGCAAAGCAATCAACGGACAGGCAGCATTAAGGGCTGTTAATACACTGCCACCTGATTTGATTTTGCTAGACATTAATATGCCGGGGATGGGCGGGTATGAAGTCTGCGAACACTTGAAAAATGACCCAAAAACAGCTTCAATTCCTGTGATTTTCTTGAGTGCTGGTAATGAGATTACTGATAAAGTTCGAGCATTTCAAGTTGGAGGTATTGACTATATTACTAAACCATTTCAGTTAGAAGAAGTTCTAGCGAGAGTTCAAACCCAGTTAAAGTTGCAACACTTACAGAAGCAGCTAAAAACTAAGAATGAGCAACTACAAAATACTCTCATAGAATTACAAAGAACTCAATCTGAACTGATTCAAAAAGAAAAGCTGGTGAACGCAGGTCGAATTTCAGCAGGAATTTCCCATGAAATTAACAACCCTCTGAGTTTTATTCTGGGCAACATTAATCCTGCCTGTGAATATAGCCAAAAGCTGATTAGTCTAATTCAGCTTTATCAAAAACAATTTCCCGATGCCACTCCAGAAATTAGAAATTTTATCGAAGAGATTGAACTAGATTTCCTGGTTCCAGATTTCACGAGAATTATTCATTCTATCCGCACAGGAGCAGAACGTATTCGTTCAGTTGTGCTGGCACTGCATATTTTCTCTCGTCTTGATGAGTCAGGCATTAAACCGATTAATGTGCATGAAAGTATCGAGAGCGTCCTCATGATACTAAGTTATCAACTGGCGTTGAAGAATGGAGCAGTCAGCATTTCTGTTGTCAAAAATTATGAAGATATGCCAGTATTTTTAGGTCATGCACATCCATTAAATCAAGCCCTGCTCAATCTTTTGCAAAATGCTATTGATGCACTTGAGTTAAAAGTAAATTCAGTTATTGATAGTTCATTCAAACCGACAATCTGGATCAATACACACACTACAAAGCAAAAGAAAATAAGAATCAGTATTAAAGACAATGGTCTAGGAATTTCCGAAGAAAATCAAGCTCGTTTATTTGAGCCATTTTTTACTACTAAATCAGTTGTCACAGGTGTTGGCTTAGGTTTATTTACTAGCTACCAAATCATCACTGAGCTTCACAAAGGTAGTTTGCTTTACCATACCTGTCCTGAAGGAGGCTCAGAATTTCTCATGGAAATTCCGACAAGTCGCTAACTGAGAATTGCTCCAGGATCAGTACTATTTCTCTGCTCAGACTAAACCTCCTGCACGCTGGCCTAACTGCCTAACCAAAGCAATGAGTTCGCTCGTCGGTACATCTTTTTTGCAAACATCATCGAAGCTAGGCATTGCCTTTGTCTCCTGAATGTGAGTATCTTCCACTGAGGAGTAAGCAAGGATTTGAGTATTGGGAGCGATCGCTTTAATATAACCAGATGCACTCCAACCATCCATAACCGGCATTTGCAAATCCAGAACAATCACGTCAGGGGAACAACATTTAACCATTTCTATAGCTTCTTGACCATTACTGGCTAAACCAACTACTAAAATATTCTCTTGGCAAGAAAAAGCCAATTTTAGGGTTAAACGAGTCAGTTCGTGATCATCAACCACTAGAACGCGCAAGGTAGAAGACTCACAGGACAACATTAACATTCCAGGAAAAGAAAAAACTAGGTGCAGTAATTTCTCTAGTTTATGGTAACAAGTGCCAGTAATTAATCTATCCAATGGTTGAATAATTCATCTGTAGATCTGAAAATTGATGCTAAAACTTAGCAAGAAATAAAACTTTTCTCAAAAAAACTAAGTTGACCTAGTTTTCCAGATAAGAGGAACTCTTTTTTGAATCAATCAGATTTGAGGCCATGCCAATTGAGCGTAATACCATAGACATGAGAGTCTTTTGTGAATTTGCTTCTGGACAATCATCACAGGGACGCCTTTGGATATAACTGCCATCAGGTTGTAAATCCCAAGCTTGACGGTTATCTGCCAACATAATTCCCAGAATTTCTTGCAAATCTTTAGCAATATCTTGGTCTCTGATCGGGGTAATTACTTCCACCCGTCGATCTAGATTGCGCCGCATCCAGTCAGCACTACCAATATAAATTTCCTCTTGACCATTGTTATAGAAGTAGAAAATGCGGGAGTGCTCTAAAAAGCGACCAATAATGCTGATGATGCGAATATTTTCACTGATGTTTTTCAGTCCTGGACGCAAACAGCAAACGCCCCGGATAATCAGGTCTATTTGCACGCCGGCGCGGGAAGCTTCATATAAAGTGGTGATAATTTGCGGATCAACCAAGGCATTCATTTTGGCAACAATCCGCCCAGAAAATCCATTTTCCACATTTTTGATTTCGCGGTGAATTAGTGCCAGAAAGCGATCGCGCATATTCACCGGGGCAACCAACACCTCTCGATAAGACTTTTGCCGAGAGTAACCTGTCAAGAAATTAAACAAATCCGTCAAATCAGCACCCAATTCTTCACGGCAACTAAACAGTCCCAAATCTGTATAAAGTCGTGCCGTTTTCGGGTTATAGTTCCCAGTCCCAATATGCACATAGCGACGCATCCGGTCTTTTTCGCGTCGCACTACCATCACAATTTTGCTATGGGTTTTTAGTCCCACCAAACCATAGACTACATGAACTCCGACTCTTTCCAGGCGTCTTGCCCAGTAAATATTATTTTCTTCATCAAACCGCGCCTTTAATTCCACCAACACAGACACTTGCTTGCCATTTTCAGCGGCGGCAATTAAGGCATTGACTATCGGCGAGTCACCAGAAGTCCGGTAAAGGGTCATTTTGATTGCCAGCACATTCGGGTCATGGGCAGCATGGGTAATAAAGCGTTCCACCGTGGCCGAAAAGGATTGATAGGGATGGTGTACTAACAAATCCTTTTCCCGAATCACCGCAAAAAAGTCTTTTCCTTCCTCGACTTCTGTCCCGTCTGAATTCACACTTGGTTCTCTGAGGCGTTGCAGGCGCAGTGGCACTACAGACTGTCGTGGAGGTTCCTTGAGTTCTGGTAGTGGCAAGGCCATAAAATACATCAAATCCCGCAGTCCCAAAAGACCATCTACTTCGTAAACATCGCTTTCGGTCAAGTCCAAATCTTGCAATAACCGGCAGCGCACTGCTTCCGGAGTTTGGGATTGAATTTCTAGCCGTACCGTTGTCCCACCCATGCGCCGTTTGCGGAGTTCCTGTTCAATTGCCAATAACAGGTCATCTGCATCATCTTCCTCTAGTTCCAAATCGGCATCACGGGTAATGCGGAACGGGTGATACTCCTGAATATTCATTCCCGGAAAGAGAGATTCCAAGTTATGTGCGATCGCTTGTTCTAAGGGTACCCCTGTCCAATGGGCAGGTTGTCCACTGTGCTGAATTCCCAACTCTGGCGGTAAAGGCAAAAATCGCGGTAGGACTTTCGGGACTTTGACTCTGGCAAAAAATTCTTCTTCAGTGTCTGGGTTTTTCACCACAACTGCCAGATTCAGGCTGAGACTGGAAATGAAGGGAAAGGGATGGCTGGGGTCAACAGCCAGGGGAGTCAGCACTGGAAAAACTTGTTCTTCAAAGTAGTTATCCAGATAAGTCCGCTGTTTCTGATTCAAATCGATGTAATCCAGAATATGGATACTGTGATTTTCTAGCAGGGGCCTGAGTGCTTGCTCAAAATGCTGGTGCTGTTTCGTTATTTGGGGATTGAGAGTCAACCGAATATCGTCTAGCTGTTGTTGCGGTGTGCGGCCATCAGGAGTTAATGGGCTGACTTTCGCTTCTACCTGTTGCTTTAAGCCTGCAACCCGCACCATGAAGAACTCATCCAAGTTGGAGCTAAAAATTGCCAAAAACTTGAGCCGTTCCAGGAGGGGCGTTCGTGGGTCGCAGGCTTCATGCAGCACCCTACTATTAAACTCTAACCAGCTTAATTCGCGGTTGAGAAAGTATTGTGGATCATTTAGATTGATGGAAGGGTTGCTCTTCTTTGATTTCGGCATGATCACCTAAGGGGCCAGCAGATATCGCCCATTCAACAGCAGTATATTAAATATCTTAAGTTAAATGGTGCGTAGACGCTTCAGGCATCGCTGCTATTTGGGAGCAAGAGCAGGTTCTTTAGTTTCCTGAACCACTGGGGAAATAGGTAATTGCAGATTTTGGTCGTAGATGAAATTATCGTCAATCGTTACGTCTCGTTTAGGCAGGTTATCGCTGCTAGTGATGCCATCTTGGCGAGGAACCTGCAATATGTACTTACCAACAGGAACTCCATCTAGACGATAAAGACCAAATTCGTCAGTTACAGATGTAGAGACGCGTTTGCCCTCAGCATTGATTAATTCTACTTGCATTTGCGCGATCGCCTTACCTGCGGCATCTGTGACTCGTCCAGCTACACCATATTCTACTTGCACAGGGAAATCTAACCGAGTGATCGCAGAGTTTGCGACCTCTGCGACTACAGTACTTTTCGATAGGGCAAGTTCCACCGGTAGCTGTTCTGGGTCAAGTTCAACTATATAGACACCTTCTGGCAAATTGCCGACAAAGAAGTTACCTTGGGCATCGGTTCTAGCTCCACCGACGCTTTGGTTGTAGCTATTTAACACCTGCACAGTCGAACCACTTAAGTTAAAGTTTTTCTTTGCTCCTTTTAAGATAATCCGTCCAGAGATCGCGCCCTTCTCTTTACCGATAGAGCTATAGTTAGACGGCGCTAATCTCCCACCAGCAAAAGATAAATCGGATATCAGTGACACCGCTAGGCGATCGTCACCAAAGCCACCAAAAACGCTTTTATTTCTAGAGGGGATGCCTTGATATTCCACTCTCGCTAATAAACCTGGTAGCACCTGCATACTAGCGCCGACAATTGCACCAACTTCTCCATCCCGATATCCCATTCCTAACCGCCAACTCAGTCCACTCAGGTTACGGGCATTATGATTGAGTGTCACAGTGTAACGAGTAGCCAAATCACCACCAGATTCAGTTCCTAAAGATAGGAGATAATTACGAGTGAAGTTATAGCTAAAATCTGATGAATATGTATCACCGAAGGTATTTAAAGACAGTCTGGTCTGCTGATTTGGTTGATAAAAAACATTAAATAAATAGCGTCCGATAAAATCAGGTCTACCACCCAGAGACAAGCCAGCAAAAGGAGTTAACGAAAAAGTAGGCAAAATGTAATTAGCCCCATCACTCTCATCTTGGCGACTGCGGGCAATAACTCCCAAATTAAAATTGTTGCTAAACCTATATTTAGCTTCCAGACTATGGTTAAAGCGATCGCGTGATTGACTGCTGTAAAAATATCCAGATGGATATAATTCAGAATTCCCAAGAATTTGTAAGCGATCTAACTGGAAATCTAAATTTGTTGTATAACCAAATCCACCACGAGAACTACCAACACTAGTAGATATAATCAAAGGATTAGCCAAGCGCCAAACGAAACCCGCTTGCGCTTGCGTTGTGTCAGGTAGTACTTGCACTGCCCCTTCAAAAGTTAAATTTTTAGAAACCCCTTGACGCACCTGATAAAATGCCACAGGCTTGCCTGTCTCACCTGAGTTATAGTCTTCAAATAAAGCATTTTGGATAGAGTTCCCACTCAATCCCACACCTGCTAGCTGAACATTTCCACCAGATGGCAGCAATAAGTCAGAAACATTCAGTCTTAAAGAACGAATTTCTATTGGTGTATTCAGGTTGTTGCGGTCAAAAACCAAGAGTTCAATTTCACTGGTTGAACTAGGAGGCAAATTGACATCAATAAATTCGTATTCCCCACCCAATCCCACCTGCTGTTGGGCAATAACCACACCACCAACTCTTAACTGGACAAAACTTGCCGGAGGCGCTTCACCCCGAAATGTTTGTATCGGTTGGGAACGTCTGGGTAAAAGCTCATTGGCACCGTAACTTGCATTAAATTGATTTGCAGGCAAATTGGTATAACCAACTTGCGCTCCAGTCAAATTAACGCCTGTCAGTAGGGGATGCAATCCAATTTGTTGCCGACCTATTTGATAGAGAAATTTACCTGTGCGGTTAAAGAAAAAGTATTCAGTCAAATCCGGCTGGTTAACAAAATTGTTATCTAGACGCAGACGCCATATACCACCTCCTAAACGTCCTCCCAAAAGAGAAGAACTCCGCCAGTTTGTATTTCCAGAACTGTTGTAAAACTCTAACTCTTGTCTGAGACTTGATAATCCATTACTAGGAGGTCTAACTTCTGGCTGAAGTGCAGCTACCGGAGAGTTAGATTGCCCGCTATTTCTGCGCCAAGGTAAGTCAACAATTAAAGTTAAATCTGAGGTTTTTAACTCAATACTTGTAGATAACCTTTCTAGCAATAAAGCATCGCTGATATATGCGATACCGTTGATTTTCTTAAGTTCACCTGCATTGAGTACAATTACCCCTAGAGGCGTCTTAATTAATGTCTTTTCATCAGTTGCTTCAACAGTAAACCCAGCGATTTCTGCAAAATCTAATAGTGGAAGTAATAAGGTCTTATCTTCTCGCAGCACCTCTAAGCTCCCAACTTCCCGTTGATTGATGATTATCCCAAGTAATAATTTTTTTGCTTCTGCTAGAGTAGTTTCAGGAGTAGTACTTGGTGAACTATTATTTTTGTCTACCGCGTCTGCTGATGTTTTGGCAGGCTCACTGGTGCTAGATTCTTGAGAAGAAGCTGAAATTGTTGGGGTTGGGATAACTACATTTTGAGGAATTTCTTCTTTACTTGCAGTTAATTTTTCTTGTAATACGACATTATCTACATAGGTGATGCCGTTGATTTTTTTAATCTCGTTCGCTGTGAAACTAATCACCCTTACAGGTGTCTTAAGTAGCATCGTTTCGGTATTAGTTTCAACGGTAAAACCAGCAATTTCTGCAAAATCTAATAGTGGGATTAATAAAGTTTTTTCTTTTCGCAGAACATCTAAGCTACTGACTTCCCGTTGATTATTGATGGTAGATATTAGGGAGGCTTTTGGGGCTGCAAGGCTTTGGGAAACTACCTTTCTACCAAGTTTTTTCTTGGGAGAAACTTGCGCCAAACCATTTGAAGAAAATTGAGAGGGAAAGGTCTCTGGCGGTGAAGGAATAGCTAACTCTTGTGGGCTAGCCTTTGCTATTTTTCTAGTACTAATATCCTGAGGTGTTGCCTGAGAGATATTATCTGGCTGTAGAATTGTGACTGTTGGTGGAAGGGATGCAGCTTGGGAGAACATACTGGATTTAATATCTTTGTAATAGGCAGCCCAAACAAATTTCGGGCTGCGAATTAATTTGGGTAAGAGGGGAATTTAACTCAGGAGAAATTAAGCCTTTGCATAGACAAAAGCTATTTGTGGCTAAGGGAATTTATGAAATTACTAGAAGTAGGCTTTATTTATTAACATTTGGAACTGTGAACGGAATGCCTTTTTGAATCGGCGAACCACTCAAATTACCGTCGATATCTAATACGTAATTTCCAGGTGGTAAAGTTTTAGTAATTGGTAGCAGAAGTTGACGACGATTATTAGGTAATACTGGTGATGAAGGTAATGCTCCAGCATCTAATAAAACATCTGGAATCTTTGTTTCTGGACTACCCAGATTAGGCAAGGGTTTAGTAACCTCAGAACCAGGATATTTAGCAGCAGGCCAAATGGCATATTGCCCATTTAGCCGCACATAGGCATTACCTTGACTAGAAATATCAAAAACTGCATTAATAGCATTTGGTTTGGTGTCTACAGTAACAGAATTAAGTACGCCAACTCTCTTAACATCTCCTACATAGCCGTAAATCACAACGCCTAAACGACCAATTACTCTCACACCTTTAGATGGTGCATCCATCGGTGGAACTTCTTCGAGATAAAGCACAGCCCGGTGTTCACCTGGTTGGGGCTGGACTCTGGGACGAATGACAAACCGGATAGTTTGAGCGCCACGCGCTGGAATTGTAAATTGATTCGGGGTGTAAACAATCCACTGATCTAAAGATTGCTCGCTGGGAGCAACCACTTGCAATTTACTATCTTCACTCATTACCCAAGAACGGACAATAGCTCTGACTACAACCGGCTCTGAGGAAAGATTCAAAACACGAATAGATTGAGAGCGGGTTTTGCTGCTATTAATTTCCATTTCAACCCTGGAGGGGCTGACGCCAATATTAATTGCTTGAGCTGGAGGTATGCCTAGGGCTAATAGCCCAATTAAACTTAAGGCGATATTTTTAGATTTTTGAAACATCTGGATGAAAAGTTTTAATTTAGTACACAGCACAAAGCAGCTATTTCTAACACCAAAAGCCGAAAAGTCTGGTTGATTACTTACTATTTACTGTTACCGTCAGTTGCCCAGCATAGGCACCCGCTAATTGAGCCTTCGCGAGATTCATTCTCAATCGGACGCCCCCCTGCACCAGCGCTGTGTTACTATTCTGATCGCGGGAAACCTCGGTGATAGCCAATGGTTCTAGAGAAACTTGAACTGTGGAGTTGGAATTTTGCTGGCTGCTAAATACACCGTTTTGTCCATTTCCAGCCTTAAGTGCATAGGTAGCATAGAGAGAATTCACTTGGTCTATAGGCACCCGCATTTGCCAGATAGATGAAAAGTCACGGGTAATAACGATATTAAATTGGGGGGGAGCTAGCAAGTCTTGCTCATTTGTAACAGACTCATTCCTGGTAGGTGAAATTTCTGTTTGGGCTATGGGAGGAATATCCAAGCTTTGCGGAGTTGATAACTGATTAATCTCTGTAGGCTCAGGGTTTCCAAATAGCGATTGTGCTAAAGTACTGGGCTGTTGTAAGCCTAGCAATGCTATGGTTATACCCAAAGATTTGAAAAGGTGATGTTGGCAGCTAATGGTTTTATTCCGGGGCATATTACTGAATTATTGACATTACCGTTGTGTATGTTGAGTGTTTTACACAACAGATGCTTGGCAACAAGGAGAAATTCGTTATCTGATATGACAAACTCCTAGAACTGGGAAGAGGAGATTATGCTCTCTGCTTGAGATGTTTGAGGCAAATCCCCTCTCCCAATGCCAGAAAAATTAGGACTAAAGGCTTAGTAAAAAGCTAAATTGGCAAAAGATTTTACAGGTTATTGCCAATAGTTAAAGAGCCTCGATCTTAATTAAGGAGCTTCTGCTTGGACGTTAATTTTTGCTCCGGTGTATTGACCTGCTGACTGCTTCCCACCTAATTGAATTGTAAAACCAACGGGGACGCCAGTTACGTTAGTGGTAATAGGAGTGCCTAAACCAAGGGCAGGAGTACTTGCTACTGAACCAGTAACATTAGTAAGATTTGCAAATGAACCATTGGGGCCAGAAAGATCGCCACTAGCGCTAGAAATTGTGATCTTAACCCCTCCAGCACGGGGGCTATTAGACCATACGGCGTAAACATTGTTGACGGACTTAGAGACTGTTCCTGTGGCGACTGTTCCTGAGAATGGAGAGGTGGTATCAACGCCACCACTGCCATCAGCATTGATTACACCACTTGTGCTGGAACCAAAATACTTGCTTCCGAATTGAGTGTATGAACCATTGACTAATTCTGGAGGTGCAACGCTCAAATTGATGTCGCTGACAGTTTTCAAATAGAGTACTTCCGGCACTTCCAAATTAACGTTGACAGTGTTGGGCGGAGTATTCACAAACTGGGCGTGGGCAGGTGCTGAAATAATGGCGCTACCCAAAACGGCGGTGCTAGCGGCGGCAATTGCTAAAAATCTGTTCTTCATTGTGGTAAAATCTCTTTTGTTGTGTTGAACGTTATCAAATCTAGTAGTCGTAATTGGGCAAACAAATTGGCTCTTTGCTTTGCCTGAGAGGTATTAGATTTTAAGTAAATCTGCAACCAGTTCAATTTTGTTGATTCTTTACGGCAGTTTTCTAAACAATTACCTCCTGTTTAAATCAGGTACAACTCGGTCCCGCTAGTCCCGTTCATAGCGTTGAAGAACAGCTTTCTACCAACGACAGTAAGCTTGGCTTTTTTAGCATTGCCTGTGGCATTTAATCTTGCTAATCTTGCTCGTACCTAAAGCTGTGCCGTCACTGTCCCACAACTCCCTATTGTTGCGTTGCTATCATCAGAAGCCGCAAAATATAGGGTGCTAATGTAATTGACGGGACTATTGGTAATACTGTTTTTAGGGCCGCTATCACCCAGAATATCTTTCACTAAATACTGTTTTTCTCCAGAAGACTCTAACACCTACTACTGACTGCAATTTATTCGTTAGCTACGCAACACAAGTTAATTCCTGTTAATCAACTACAGATTTATGCTACTTCTGGCAAATTTCTAGCCTATATCCTGAAGATGCAACTCTCTCAGAAGCGCACTTGTAGCTGTAGTTACTGGAAATACTTGTGGTGTTTTCGTAGATGCAGAGTAGATGCCGAAATATTCTAAACCTTTGGTTTTAGCATGAGCTAAAAGTAGGTTGTAAAGCAGTACCAGGTAGCAACAAAATGATTCATATTTGTTGCGCTGTTATCGCACTGTAGTCGCACTGTGATGTCAAAAGTTAACTTTCAAGACTTGATCTGATGGGTCGTTGCGAAATGCACTGCTTAGTCCTGAAAGTTTCTCATTGTTCCGTAAAGTTAGTTGAATTTTTGGGAACCTTCGTTTACGGGTTGACTAGTTAATAGCTATCCAAAGCATCTCAAACTTTTTCTGACATCTTATGTAATTTCGTTAGAGAGTGATGGGAGCTTTTACCAATCTAAGTAAGGCGTTATCTGTTCCTTCTGTATTTTTCTGTATATCTCCTTTCAATTTGACCACAAATAGAATCTAACTCCTATGTAAAACGGACGCCCACCGTAATAATACGGAAAATTTTAAAGCTAATATTAGGCATTATAAATAATATCACGTAAAGCTATATAAAAAAATAATTGCCGTACTTAAGTAATGTCACTAAGTACTTTATCAATAAATCGAAAACTTTATATGATCTTTACTATCTAACAGGCAGAGTGAGCAGCTACAACCAATATCAATTAAGGTTAGTTACAAGATGCGATGGGCACCCGCTCGCGCGATGGCGCAAAGCGATCGCCATCGGCTCTAAGACCATATCCTTTTGACAGGTCTAAAGGGGGAACTAATTGGTGATACAATGCCTGTTCCCGTATTGCTGAATTTGCCTACTTTTCGAGGGTAATTTTCGGAGTTGAAGAATGTTTCAAGCTACTCGTCGCCGTCTTGCCCTCTGGTACACTGCCGTAACTGCTGTATTACTCCTACTCTTTGCCAGTGGCGTGTATCTGTACGTCCGCAGTACGCTGGTTGAGCGGATTGATGATACTTTGAATCATGTGGTGGAAGTAGTCGAGCGATCGCTAGTCATTGAGTCAGTTAACTCTGAAGCTGATCAATTCCGCGTTAACGTAGAAGCCAGTTTTCGCGACAATGCCGACACTGTAGAAGATGACCACATTGACCTAGAGTGGTTTAGCTCCCAGGGCGAATTACTTTGGTCAACTCTCTCCGAACCCCTAAATATTCCCATTCATGGCAACCGCACTGGCGAAACTGTGCATGTGATTAAAAAAGAGAGGGAGAATACCTCACCTTTCTCAAGACTTAGGACTCAGGACTCAGCACTCTTATTGCGACAAGTTACACAACGAGTAGAACGAGGACGGCAAGTTTTAGGGTATCTGCGCGTTAGTCATCCCTGGTTTGAAGTTACCAAACCCAGCCGCCAGTTGATTTTAGATTTAGCACTGGGTACTGGGTTGATGGTGCTTTCTGTAGCTGCCAGTGGTTGGTTTCTTTCCGGTAAGGCAATGGAACCTGTAGACGAGTCTTACCAACGCCTCAAACAGTTTACCGCAGACGCTTCTCACGAATTGAGAAGTCCGATTACTTTAATTCAAACTAACGTGCAAGTCGCCCTGGCTGATTTGGAGTTAGCTGAGGTAGAAGAAAAAAGTGCTTTACACTATCGACAACAGTTAAAGGTGGTGGAACGGCTAACCCAGCGCTTGGGCAAGTTAGTCAATGACTTGCTTTTTCTGGCACGACAGGATAGCGGTATTAGCAAAGATATCTTTTCACCTTGTCCTCTAGACGCTTTGCTGATGGAAGTGGTGGAAGAACAACAACTGTTAGCTGCTGAAAAAGAAATCACCCTGTCTCTAAACTTAGTTGATCCTCCACCTGGGGTTTGCAGCCCAGAATTACTTGACAATTGGTTTACACTTGTGGGCAACTGGGATCAATTAGTGCGGTTATTCACAAATTTAATTGGTAATGCCTTGCAGTACACACCTTCTGGTGGCGGGGTAAATGTGGAGTTGGTGCGGCTTGAGGGCATAAATCGCGTTTCTGGACTACGTTACACTAGCGCCCAGTTACAAATTAAGGTGAGTGATAGCGGGATGGGAATTCCCCCAGAGGCGCTACCACGATTGTTTGACCGCTTTTATCGCGTAGATCCGGCGCGTACCCATAAAACTTTGAAGACCACTACAGAAAAGACTACTGGTTCAGGATTGGGATTAGCGATCGCTTGGGCAATCGTTGAACACCACCAAGGTCAGATTCAAGTTGAAAGCACTATTGGTAAAGGCACCACCTTCACCGTCATTTTACCAATAACTCTTGAGTCTTAATTTTTTCATCATAAATTGTTTCCTGTGGTAGATGAAGTGCCATGACTTCACCAACTAAATTTTAGATCAATGCTTGTATTATTCAGCGCTCAATCGAAATGCCAGCAGTTTAATATTTCTCCTCTTGAGACATCCTTTGATTAGTTAGATAAACTGCAAGTCTTCACTTGACTCCAAGCATTAACCACAAAATTTATTTTGGGAGAATTAGATGCCAATCACTATCAGAGAAGATGTAGCTTACATTTTACTCAAAAAGATTAACGACACCGGGCGGGGAATGCACAAAGTTGATTTTACTGAAGCTGACTTTGCCGGACGAGAAATCACAACCGCTGATTTTTTGGGACATTTAGATTACTTGAATCAACAGCATTATATTAATGCAGAGTTTACAGGTAATGCTTACGCCAACCAAGAAGATGTTCCCGATTTGATTAATCCGCAAGAATTTGACTTGAGAATTGCCAATACTTATGGCGCACCGGACGGGCCCTTACCTCACTTAATTACGTTTAAACAGGCAGAAATGACAGAAAAAGGACGGGAAATGCTCAAGAGGTTGGAGTCAAATCCACCAAAAGCTTTAAAGAAAAATCCATCAGTGGCGATCGCTACAAAAGATCTGCCTTTTTTGGAAAAAGTGAAGCTGCAAGCGGGTTTAGAAGATATTTTCGACGCTAGGGATGTGAGTGAAGTAGTGTTTCGGACTATGCGGGACATGATGACCAACGAAGCAGCCGATCACGTTGCTGAAGAATTGCACAAACCAGCCGAGATAACTGATGATAAAGCGCTGCAAAACGAAATTGCCGACCTTTGGAAAGATACCAATCCCATAGTTGCGTTTTTAAGCCGGGTTAGGCCACCTTTAATTATCAAATCAAATACTTTTCTCTTCCGCATCTCTCAAGAAGCCAGTTTGAAAACAAATTTAGATGTAGAACTGGTTGTCAAAGCTGTATTTTCGGCAACTAAAGACGAATTATCTGAACAGAGAATCCAAGAAGTCTCTCAGTTTTTGCCGGATAAAATCCGCCAAATATGGGAAGAAGCTTAACGGTAATGATTAATTTCAATTAAGTTTTTGAGTTATGAATTCTAACTTTCAACCAATTCATAACTCATCCAAAATCTAAATATAAAATCTTTACACATATCTATCAGAGGATACTGAACATCTGCTTTTTTAATTATATTTGATTGTTTTCATCCTTAAGAAAGATAATTTAGTCTAATTCTCGAGACTATAGTTAGATACAAAAATCAGAAAAATTGGTTAAGTTATAACTGTTGATTAACTGACAGCTTATGACAAAGAAATAAGCTGACAATGGGCGTTGTTTGCAATTTTCTCTTGAATCTACAGCGAGAGAATTTAGAAAATTTCCCAGAACCAAAAATCGAGCGAGATTTTACTAGGAGTAAAAATGAATAGAAGTTCTCAAAATATTCGCAAATACGCTCAGTTGCTAGGGAGTATTTGTGGAGGAGTACTGATTAGTTTGCCAGTTATTCCTCTAGCAGCACTAGCACAGCAGACTACCCCCAAGGTTAACCCTTGTCCCAGAATTTTCTACGAAGAACCACATAACAATCGGGTTATGGTTCCCCAGGGATGCCCACCGAATGCTCTGACTCGAACAATGGCAGCACAAGGATTAACTCCTGGTACGCCATCACCAGATCAGACAAGATTGGGTACTGGCGGTGAAGCACCTTCAGCACTTAATCCCAATCCTGCCATTTTGAACGAACCGCCCTATAATCGCTCTCAAGGCACTTTGCAGCCTGACGGCTCGATGGTTCCCACAGCGCCAGTCCCTGGAGAGCAGACACTCGTACCCCTTCCAGGGGAGTCAACAATCCCTACTCGCCCCCCAGCATCGACGATTCAACCACCAGCACCAGAACAACTACAAGCCCCCGTCGCCACGATCGCACTAGCGAATGGGAGAGTGAATATCAAGTTGGTGAATGACACAGGAGCGAATGTGACTTACCAAGTGATTGGCGACACGCCAGAGCGATCGCTAGAAGGTAACTCAGATGTGACGCTGCAAGGCTTAAGCACACCAACAACCGTGACATTCCGCCGGGAAGATGGCGGACTACTGACGGTAACTCCTCAACCATCTTCCCAATCTGGAATGTTGGAAGTGACATTCAAGGAAACAACCGACGTCGCTCAAGATAGAAGAGCAATGAGAATTCAAAACAATGGTTCAGTGTTCTTGAATTAGTCAACCCCCCTTTTAATTGCTCTCAAGTGTGGCTCCAATCCAAACCATTAATTCAGAATTTGGGTAATCTAAAATTATTTAATGATTTTTGAATTTTGAATGAAAGAATTTTGAATTGGAGCGAAGCAACTGACTATGGTTTATGGATGCGCTTTGCTATGTTACCGAGTCTATTGAGCAACTGCGCTTCCTGTTTGTTATCTTCCAATCTTCGTGCTAGTGTAATCGCCCTTTCGTAGAAGTTACGAGCCGTTGAATAATCGCCTAATTGCTCGTACAACTGACCATAAGAAGTAAAAGATTTCAATTCTTCTGGGGGACTTTGTAATTGTTGAGCCAGCGCTAAACGCTGTTCTAATAATTCCAAAGCACGCGCATAGCGGCCTACAGCACTGTGGGCAGTAACTAAACCATCAATTGCCCGTAATTGGTTAGGACGGTCAAAAATGTTTTTCGCTAACCGCAGTGCTGCCCCATAATTGCCAATGGTATTCTGATAATCTTTTAATGCTAGGTAGGCATCGCCTAAATTATTCAGGGTGTTTGCTTCACCAATGGCGTTCCCAGTTTGACGGCGGAAATTTAAGGCGTTTTCAGAGAATTTAACAGCCTGATTGTAATCTCCCAACCTGGCGGCTACCAGACCCAAATTGCTTAAAGACAGCCCTTGACCTTCAATATTTTTGAAGTTGTAAGCAATTCCCAACGCCTCTTGAATAGCTGCCCCTGCGGCTTTGGCTTCGCCTTTTTGTAACAAAAGGCTGCCGACATTATTCAAGGCGTAAATCTGAGCTTGATAGTCTTGAGTATCGCGTGCGATCGCTAATCGTCGGCGCAAAGGATCTTCCGCTGCTTTAAAATCACCTAGCTGGAGATAAGCCTTTGCCAACAAATCGTAAGTCAAACCCTGTGCCTTAAGGTCACCAATTGAGTGATAAATCTCCAGTGCCCGTAAGCTAGATGTAACTGTTTTCTCAGCAAATCCTGAGGCATGTTGTTGTTCAGCCAGCCTCAGTAACCTGTCTCCTTCCTCCCTCAATTGTCGCCCAGATGAACTACTTAAAGGACGGTGCAGTTGTTCTGTAATGTCAGCAGCACCAGCCGCTACAGGACTCAGTAAAAAAGTACACAGTAAAACCGAAAAAGTGCCAAACCTGAATTTGTCAACCTGTGAGCGCCGGCTGGGGTCTAAATCTAAATTGGTATGCTCAGGCAAGAAATGCCGCTGTTTCATAACGCTTCCCCGTGAAGTTGCGGGTTTAAGTAGAACGGTCTAAGAAGAAGTTTAATTTTTTAATTGAAGAATAGCTATATCCAAATTTATACTTAAGCTACGACAAAGGCTAATCTTCACCTAAGTAAATAGCGCGAATATCCGCAGGTAATTTATCTTCTAGCATACGATAGCCTTCTTGGAGAAAATTTGCTACTTCAACAGGGGCAATCTTTTCTCCTTCAGCTTGCAGATAGGCAGCAATTCTCGTTTCGCTCCAGTGGAAAGTTTGCGCCATCAAGACCATCAAGCGCAAAACTGGTGGTAGTTGGTCTAATGCCTGTTCTACATAGCACCATAACGGCGGTGAAGTTGCTTGGAGAGAATAATGGATTGCTTCCGTTGGGGGCACTGGAATCTCGTTAATGCAGTAAGCTGTCATGTTGATCAACCAGTTTTGCAGGGTTAAGGGTTCCTGGCCTGGTTGAGAGTCAGTTAAATTGAGTCCACCGAGTTCATAATAGATGTGCCGCCAGGTGAGAGCAAAGAGATAATCTGCTTGCACAGGCGATCGCGCCGAATGCTGAATCAAAGTGTATACTATCGGGCTATAGCGGCAAAAAATCACAATAAAGTACTTTCCAGTATCTGAATAACGCTGAAACAGACTCAGCAATTCATGATCACTATGATGAAACAGCGACTTTACCAGTGGGTGATTAGCTTCCGGAAAATGAGGAATTTGCATAAAATCTCAGCTTTTTAGTGTTAAAATATACTTAAAATTTGCCGTCTGGGAATTAATCACACAATATCTTGATGTTGCTTGCTTCGTAGTTGAGACTCAGACTACTAGAGTATTGATAAACTAGAAACAAGGACTTAATGTTAGTCTTTATCGACAATACTAAAAGCCGCTCCCTTATACAATCTTTGATTTGTTCATGGTTATAGCAGCAAGTTTGATACCGTTCCTGTTTAGTCCTTTTACTTTAGGCTCTTTTTTACCTTCCTTGCCCTTGGATAGCCTATTCTCTACCCAAGGCATCATGGTAATGTTGCTGGCAGCTTATGCCGGCGCTATGTGGCTGTTTCTCACCAGTGCCCCAAAAGTACATACTGTAATGGTGTCGGACTTGGAAATTGCCCGACAGTTGTATGAAGGGCTGCTAGATTTGCCAGCAGCAGAAGTACCCCTGCACTATTACTACAACTACGAACAAACCATCGGCGCAACAGGGATAGACCCGCTTTATATGTCCACCAGTCCCAGTTGGTCTAGCAAAACAATGAATAATGCCAACGATGGGCTGTGGTATCAATTAAAGAAAAATACGCAACTGCACGTCATTACTGGTGCTAGTTTAGGCAAAAAAAATCAGCAGCGCCACGTCTGCTTCGACCGCGACTGCCTAGAAATGATTTTAATGCGAGTGGAAACACGCGGTTTAAAATTTAAAATTCGCAACCAAAAGCCCCTGAATTTTTTAGTCAAAGACTACGAAGGGCGCATCATCGAGTTAGCCGAAGTCGCCGCGTAACGGCGGTGTCTCCCCGCCCTCACATTATCATTAGGGTGCATTGGGTGTTTCCCTGATGCACCCTAAATTTATGTTAGTCAGGACTTATGACTCCAAGCTTTTCCCCAGCAACTCTGGATAAACGGGAATAAATGGGACTTGCTCTTTGCTGAACTTAACGGCTAATTTTCTGGCTAAGAGAAATATATCAAGGTCATAGATGTCAATGTTAGGGTTTTGGATTAGCTTTGCTAGAGTATCTGATGTGCCAACCCTAACCAAAGCCTCTGCTGCGTTTCTTCTAACGGATAAGTTCTTTTCTGTGATAGCAGTAACTAAGACAGGGATGGCTTTACAATCACCAATTTCACCTAACGCTCTAGCCGAATATTCGCGCACTGATGAATCCTCATTAATATTGCTAAGGACTTTAATTAACTCATCAACTGATTCATGACTATTAATGTAACCTAAAATAAATGCTGCTGCTTGTCTAACGTTAGAATCTAAATGTTTTAGGGCTTGAATTAAGGCATTTACTGCTTCTACAGTACCAATTGTACCTAAAGCACATACAACATTTTTTCTAACTTCAGAATTTGGGTGGTTAAGGGATTGAATCAAGGCATTTAATGCTTCTCTATTACCAATCTTCCCTAAAGCCGATACAACAGCCTTTATAACTTTTTCGTCCTCATCTTCGAGTCCTGAGATGAGAGCACTAACTGCTATGGGATTACCAATCCTTCCTAAATGATGCGCTACACTCCATCTTATTTTTTTATCTTTAGAACAGACAAAAAGACGTATTATATTTAAAACATCGCTTAACTTAATATTAGTTATATCATCTGAAACCTCTGTTGTATTTTCCTCATTTTTTGTGGTAGAGTTAATACTTGTTAAGGGAAAGTCAAGTTGCTTTAAAGAATATTTAGCACTTTGTCTAACAAAATAACAACTATCATCATTTGATACTCTGATAAGGGTAGGAATTGCTTCAGGATGACCTATATCGCCTAAAGCGCCTGCTGCCATTAATCTCACAAAAAAATCCTCGTCACTTGTGATAATTTTGATTAAACAAGGAATTATTTTAGGACTACCAATTTTACCTAAAGCAGATATAGCTCTTGGTTTTAAGCTCTTTTTATTATCATTATTTAATGTTGTTTGCAACTTATCAAACATTTGTGAATGCGTTTTACCCAGTGTCACCAAGACCGATTCAATAAAATCAGTATTATTGGGGTAGCGAGACAAAAAATCATAAATATTATCAATTATTTCCCCAACTAACTGGTGATAAATACCTTGACACTCAGCAAGACAAAGCCCTCCTAATAACAAGAGCGTTGAGAAAATATCATCCTTTTCCCCCATAATCTCCTCAAGCAAAGAAACAGGATTTTCCATTAATCCCGCCAATAAACTTAATATTTCATGCCATTCATAATCCCAAAAATGCGCCTTTGCCAATTCAACGCAATTTGGGTAACGTTGCAAATAACAAGCAGTTAAATACTCTTGAAAAGTCCGGTGTAAAAATAGGTATTGGTCGCCATTTTCATGCAACTTTTGCAAAATGCCATCCTGTTCAGACAGTTCTCTAATTAACTTATCTGTATCAGCATCTCTAAAAACAGTTGCGACTTTCGTACTTTGCAAATAATCCTCAACCTGATCATAGAGTTGATCTGAAGAAAAAATCTCTTTACCTGCACAGGTAAAATTATAAGCAAGGTGTTCTAAAAATCGAATTTTCGCTTTAATTCTTCCCTCAGATTGTGGCTGACGGTTTTGACTCCATCTGCCCAACATACAGTGTAATGCTTGCTTATAAACCTCACAGCGTCGTGCTGGTAGCGCCAAACCTTTTTCTTGATAAAGACTGCAAATCAAAGACAATAACAAAGGATTCTGCACTAACCCCCGAATCTGGGGTTTATTCTGCAATTCTCGAATTAAGGATGAAGCAGAAACAGAATCATTATTTAGATTTTCAGCCGCATTCTCAAACCAAATTTCAATATACTGTTTTATCTGTTTTTGAGTGAAAGGAACAATTTCTACATCTTTCACACCTGTTAAAAATGCTCCATCATAGCCAACTATGCGAGATGTGCAGATGATAGAGCAAGAATAATTGCGGTAAAAATCATTTAATCTATCAGACAGACGCTTTCTATTCTCTTTGGGTACTTCATCTAGCGCATCTAATAGCAAAAGACATTTACCCGCTTTTAATTTTTCTTCTAAAAAAGTCTTAATTTCTGGAAAGTATTTTTCATACTTTACTTCAAGCAACTTCAAAATAGCATCAATTACTTTTGCCGTGACTTCCTTAGTTAATTCTGCTATTTCAGAAAGTCTGATAAATATGGGAATAACTACATTTTCAAGTTTTATATTATTATCTTCTAAACTCTGCCGTTGTTCTTGGGCAATTAAATAAGCTTCTCTTTTTAATAACGTGGTTTTCCCCATCCCAGGATCTGCCAACACCATCATACATCGATGCTGTTTCTTTGCTTCTGTCCAGTCTACTTGAGTTCGCTGTGTTTCTTCCAAATGCTTGAGAGAGTAAGCACGTTTGAGTTCGTCTTCTGACTCAGCATAACTCCAAGTAGTTTCAACTGTGTGCTTGTATTTTCTCTCTAACGTTACCTGAATAGGAATGTATTGGTCTTTGATAAGAATAGGTTACAATGTGTGGAATAGCTGGATGTGCTGAAAGTCGTTTGTAATCTGTTCCAAAAACCTACAAACAACTTCTTTTTGCGCCTGTTCATCAGGAATAACAATATTTTGTGTCTTCCGCCATTCTGGGAATTTGATTTCCCACAACCATTTATAAGCCTTTTCATAAAGATTTTTTCCTCGTCCTCTATCCCCTAACGGACACCCATCTTTTTCTAAATAGTTATAGATTGTCTTCAAGTTATATCCGAAGGCTGATGATTTAAAATCAGGCTCTCTATTCAATTCAATGGCTTCTGCAAGCTTAACAGTCTCTTTATTTTTGTTTTTCGGACGAAAGCGACAGAGGAACACGGTACAGGTATCGCCCATGAAACCGTACTTTGTCGCCATTTCTTCTAAAAACTGGCGCTGCTGTTCTGAACTATTAGCTGAGAAATTCACAGAAAAAACCTGTTTTTGATTTAATTCTATTTAAGTCTATTTATAACCAATTTTCTTTCTATTTAGCAACTCTTAAAGTTAAATCATTACCACTAATCGGCTTTAAGAGCAAATTATGAATAACCAAATCCTGCTAAAAATTGCTATTCAACATCCAGAAATTATTGCTTTAGTCTGGGTACAGTCAAAATCAAATCAGCCCTCGCAACTTGCAGTTAAACCCAAACCAAATAATGCGCTACTTCAAATTATTGAAGCGGCTATTATCACCTTTGTACCATTGGTTGACCCAGTAAATGCAACTTGGACGGTTCCTTTACTCAAGTTGTGCTTCTTCATGTTGAAAGTACTCCAAAAAGAGCGGGATAACTAACAAACTGTAGGGGCACAGCATTGCTGTGCCCCTACGAGGAATATGTATTAAACAATGTATTTCATTCATTTAAAACTTGTAAATGACGGGTTTATTCTATATTTATTTTGTGGAAAGTTTTCAAATTTCCAAATCCCTTAGCCATATTTATTCTAGTGACCCTAAATAATACTTACCCCAAAATCTCTGTCAACTTCTCCAGCAAAGTCTCAGCTAAATCCAAAAACTCAATTTCATCAATATCATCACCAGAATCGCGGTTACTTCCTGAACTCGCAACACCACCAACTAACAAATTCTTCATAGCAAAAATCCGGTCTGATTCTTTTAATTCACTCAGACATAATTCCAACCCTTCAATAATTTCTGAAATCGATTTATCCTGTAGCTGCTTGCGTACCTTCACCGCTACCGAATCATCACTTTCCAGAAAATTCGTCATTAATTCTATATAACCAGGTTCATCATCATCATCTCCCCATCTTTCCAGCCAATCACCATCAACATCATCACAATATAAATAGGCTGCATCAAGCCCATATTCCATGATGTCATCTTGCAACTTTCTACCTTCTTCTAAATGTTGCAAAAATTGTTCTAATCTCTGTTGACTGTCAGTTAGTTTTTCCTTAACCATGATTACTCACTTTGTTAATTAATGTTGTTATACAAACCCAGTAAATCAATTTTATCGACAACTATAAATTTAATTTTAGATAAATGCCTGTTTGGATATTATCGCTATTATCTAGCGCTAAATTGACTATCTGATTTACAAAATCAGTCGTACCGGGATTGTAACTTAAAAATAATCCTCTTTCAATTCCCCAAAAAACCAGCTTTTCTTCCCACTCAATAGATTTTTCTAGAGAAAATTCCTGAGACAAGCTAGTTAGTTGAATGCACAGCGGCTGCTCTTGCCTACTACTGACAATTATATCAGTTGCCATAGCAAGGTCTGCAACATAGCGTTGGACAACTGTACCGCCACGCTGCTTGGTAAACTTGGTAATAGAATTTATTAGCGTTGCATCCTCCTGGCTGAAATCACCCGCCATCAATTTTCTTCTCCAAGTCAAAAAATTGGGGTCATTCTCGGTTAACCACTTGGGGAATAACTCACCATACCAATATTTTTCGGTAGGTGTCATTGCTGCAAAATAAGCTTGCTGTTCTTCTTCAGAAGCTGAACCTTTGATATCAAGCCTAGTTTCAGCATCATTGATTAGTTGTCGCAAAAACAAAATTACATAAGGTTTAGCATTCAGTGAACCAGGCTTTACGTCTTTAACCCAGCGGTATATCTGGTTTAACCTTTTCACTAAACTGGGGTCTATTGCAGATGCTTTCTCGATGAGTGACTTTAGTCTCTCTTTAATATTCTTTGCTTGCAAAAAAATACACCTGATAAATTTAGTTAATTTCAGGTATTTTACGATTATTTAGCAGTGTTTTCAAATAAGTAATAGTTTATCAAGACGCCAAATGACACAATTCTACATCTATCGCCGTAATTTACCCCAAAATCTCTGTCAACTTATCCAGCAAACTCTCAGCTAAATCCAAAAACTCAATTTCATTAATATCATCACCAGAATCGCGGTTACTTCCTGAACTCGCAACACCACCAACTAACAAATTCTTCATAGCAAAAATCCGGTCTGATTCTTTCAGTTCACTCAGACATAATTCCAAATCTTCAATAATTTCTGAAATCGCTTTATCCTGTAGCTGCTGGCGTACCTTCACCGCTACCGAATCATCACTTTCCAAAAAATTCGTCATTAATTCTATATAACCAGGTTCATCATCGTCCTCTCCCCATCTTTCCAGCCAATCACCATCAATATCATCACAATATAAATAGGCTGCATCAAGCCCATATTCCATGATGTCATCCTGTAATTTTTGAGCCGCTTCCACAGCTTGCAGAAAATCTTCTAATCTTTGTTCACGGTCAGTTAATTTCTCTTTAACCATGATTAATCACCTTGTTAAAAAATGTTGCTATACAAACCCAGTAAATCAATATTACCGATGACTATAAATTTAATTTTAGATAAATGCCTGTTTGGATATGATCGCTGCTATCTAGTGCTAAATTGACTATCTGATTTACATAATCAGTCGTACCAGGATTGTAACTTAAAAATAATCCTCTTTCCATTCCCCAAAAAAGCAGCGTATTTTCCCACTTAATAGATTTTTCTAAATAAATTTCTTGAGAAAGGCTAGTGAGTTGAACGCAAAGCGGCTGCTCTTGAGTACTACTGACAATTATATCAGTTGCCATAGACAGGTCAACAATATAGCGTTGCACAACAGTACCGCCACTTTGTTTAATAATATTGATAATAGAGTTAATTAGCGTTGCATCTTCCTGGTTGAACTCCCCCGCCATTAATTCTCGTCTCCAAATATAAAATTTGGGGTCGTTTTCACTCCACCATTTGGGGAATAAGTAACCATACCAATATTTTAACGCTGGTTTCAGTGCGTCTAAAGCTGATTGTTGCTCTTCTTCAGAAGCTAGAGACTTGAGTTTTAGCCAAACGTCAGCATCGCTGATTACTTGGCGCAAAAACAACATTAGATAAGGTTTAGCTTTTAGAGAACCAGGCTTTACACCTTTAACCCAGCGGCGTATGTCGTCTAACCTTTTCGCTAAATTGGGGTCTATAGTAACAGCTTTATCAATCAGTGATTTTATTGTTGATTCAATATTCTCTGCTTGCAAAAAATAATTCCTGAAAAATTTAGTTTATCTCAGGTATTTTACGATTAATTACTAGCTTTTTTAAGTAAAATATTGTGAATAAATTTAGCTTTTAAAGCATTTATGCTAAAACAGCGTAACCATTTGTTTCTTTGTAAACCTACAATAATTTATATGTATTTAGTCCGCGCAGGCGGACTTTGTTTTTGTAGCCGCGACTTCCAGTCGTTAGGGCAAAGAGAATTATATATCCCTGCCTTAATGAATCACAAATCGAGATGAAACTGCTTTCAATTTCAAGTTAGTAAATTGCATGATTGATTTTATCAAATCTCGCTGCTCTGGTTTTAAATCCAGTGCTTCCAAAGCTTGATAATAGTTTTTACCCGCCTTCAAATTATGGGCAAAATTACTACGTTGCAATGATGTTAAAACCGCCTGAATTTCTTTGTCTCTTCTGTGACGTACAGCCTGGAGTTGTTGGCGATGTTGAGGAGTTAAATTAAGCTCAGAAGCTGAAGCAGATTTGTTGGTAGATTGGGCAATAATCATCCCAGCGTTAGCATGGATTTGGACTGGTGCAGCTAAAGCAATTCCTGGTAACAAGATAAAAAAAGCCAGAATACTCAGTAACACAGAGAAGCACTTTGTCAAGTTAATTTTCATTTTTAATAAATCCCTAAATTTAGATGCAAGGCTGAGATATAGTCAAGCAATTCTTGATTTCAGAAAGTGCTAACCCACCTAAGAGAATGTCTGATTCGTATCAACATTGATCGAGATCCCCCTAAATCCCCCTTTCCAAGGGGGACTTTGAGAAGTTTTTGCCCCCTTTTTAAGGGGGGTTGGGGGGATCTACGAGTGTTTGATTTATCACAAATAACTTTTCAAACATCCTCTAAAAAGTATTATCCAGGCTGAGGTAATACTAAAAAGTAAATTATGCACTGTTTTCTGCCTGGTAACACAAAAAAATTCCCTCTCGTTTGCAAAGAGAGGTTGGGTGTGAGATCAACATGATTGGGTTGTCTCTATGGTTACCTTAAGTTATTGATAATAAAGAAAAATATATAACTCCTATTAGAATTACAATCTTTTATATTTCTGGACTCACAGCTATCATCAAAATCATTACTAGCGGTGATGAACATGAGTACTCAAGAATTGGAAACCGTAGTTATTGAAACTGGATCAGAAGATGCCGTAATTGATTTAGAGGCGGCTTTTCAGGAATCCCATGTACAGGAAATTTTGGATCAGTTAGACCAAGAGTTAGTCGGCTTGAAGTCAGTTAAAAACAAGATTAAAGAAATGGCTGCCTTGTTGTTGGTTGACCGCATCCGCAAAAGTCTTGGTTTGACTGCGGGGCCCCCTAGCTTGCACATGACATTTTTAGGCAACCCTGGCATGGGTAAAACTACGGTGGCGATGCGGATGGCAGAAATTCTCTATCGTCTGGAATATATCCGCAAAGAAAACGTCATGTTAGTGACGCGAGATGATTTAGTTGGGCAAGGGATTGGTCAAACAGCACCCAAAACTAGGGAAGTATTAAAAAATGCGATGGGTGGCGTGTTGTTGGTTGATGAGGCTTATACGTTGTTTCGCCCAGATAATCCAGGGGATTTTGGTCTGGAGGCGATAGAAATTTTAATGCAGCTGATGGAAAACCAGCGCGATGATTTAGTTGTGATTCTGGCAGGTTACAAAGACCAGATGGAGCGTTTTTTCCACAGTAATCCTGGCATGAATTCCCGCATCGGTTTACACATTGAATTTAACGATTATTCTGTGGAAAATTTGATGATTATCGCCCAAGGGATATTAAAGGCGCAGCATTATAGTTTTAGCCCCAATGCAGAAAAAGCCTTCGGTGAGTATCTAATTAGACGGAAGACTATGCCCCATTTTGCTAATGCTCGCAGTGTTCGTAATGCGATAGATAGGGCGCGATTGCGTCAGGCTAATCGGTTATTAGGCAGTGGTAAACGTTTAACAAAGCAAGATTTAATTACGATTGAGGCTGAAGATATTCTCGCTAGTCGAGTTTTCCAAGAAGGTGTTCCCGATTGCGAAACGGAAAGTTGAAAGAACCTCACCCTGGTTCTGCTATCGCTTTACTTTTCCCTCTCCTTGGTAAGGAGAGGGATGTTTGTTAGGACAGGGTGAGGTTGTGGAGGAATTTGGGTAATCGTATAACTTGTGTGTACACGGTAACGTCGTTTACGAGGAGGTTTGGGGGATTTACCCTGATCTTTTCATTCTGTTAATTTCTTGTTGCAATTCTTCAACTTGACGGCGCAAATTCTCTGCTTCACTGGCGGCGGTTTCAACTGATACATTTACTGATCCGGAAGCAGGCGATCGCTGATAATTTCCCCGGCGAATTTGCTGATACTCTTCTGATACTGCCCATTCTCGTAGATAATGCAAGCGCTCTACAGGGAAAGGATGACTGAGCATCATGCCTTGAGCGCCGTTGTACATCAGGAATTTATATACTTGATTGAGTCCATCTTCATCCAGTGCCTGATAATTCTCTGACTGGCGGATAAATTCCTGTAAACTGCATTCGTTGGCATATTTGATACTACCGCCAGAGAGTTTCATCATTGTTAACATCACTGGGTTTAAGTCATCCATTACCAGTAATGCGGCGCGATCTGCGGTTAACTCGGCTTTTCGTCGCCATTCAAAAAAGGCATATATCAGGGCTTGACTAACAAAATTGCCGATACCAAAGGTCAATTCTCCTAGGGCGGAAGCAGCACTCATGGCCCACATCGCCATTTGAATTAAAATAGTATGACCACATTTAATATGCCCCAGTTCATGGGCTAGCACAGTCCGAATCTCGGCTTCGTCTAGTAAGTCTATTAACCCTGTATTGATGACTATGTAAGGATTCTCTTGGCCCAGTGCATAGCTGTTCGCTTGGGGATTTTGTGAGACAAACAGCGCAGGTTCTGGGTAAATGTCCAAATCCCGCATACATTCCCGAAATATCTGGTAAATAGTGGAGTATTGGCGCGGCCCGACTTGGATGGTGTTGCCCATTAGATAGACTAACTGAGGGCGTTCGTAGACAAATTCCACGAATTTACGGGCGATTAAATCAAATCCTGGTAAGTTTCGTAAAGCTTGCTCGGCTTGGCGATCCAGTGGATGCCTGAAGGCTTCGCTGGAAATTCCTGTGTAAGTTGGCATAATTTAGGGTAATTGGTTAGTGGCCAGTGATTAGGGGTTAGCGGTCGTCAGTAGTCAGCAAAAAATAACTGGCAACTAACAACTAGCAACAGACAACATAATAGAAATGGGGCTTTGTACGTAAAAATCACTTTGTATGGGATTAAAAGCGTGTGATTGAGGCAGAAGTTCATTTGTCGTTACATAACTTTTTGCGATCGCAGGCGGGGTTCCCTTCCTGGCCCCATCATTTGACGATGGCACGGTTGGTAGCACGCGCTTTGCGGCTAGGACGTAGCGCCTTAATTCAAGTGGGGGCGGTTTGTGGCTATCAAGGTCGGTATCGTACTAGTTTTGTCGCATCAGCGTTAATGTGGCACGGCCCTGTAACTATTGTGGCCCCAGAAGCGGTGCAGCAACGCTTGCTGCGAGTGGAAATTCCTCGGCTACAGCAGTGGTTACCAGCCAACAAACCGATCAGAACAGGTGACGCTTGGCCCGGTTCTGAGTTCCGAGGATTACTGTTGACCTCTCCGGAAGCTTGGTTAAAAGGGCTACTGGCTGGCAACGATAGTTTTCCCCAAGGCATTCCGACAATTATTGATGGGGTCGATGATTTGGAAGATTGGGTGCGTGATCAGCTTACCCAAGAGATTCGACCCTATGATTGGGAGCAACTGATGCTAGCTTGTCCCCACCAAGCTGAGGTTATTCGCGAAGCACGGGTGCAACTGACACGGGAAATGTTTCAGCATCCGGCGAATCCCTACGAGTGCTATTTGATTACCCAGCCGGAAACGGAGATTTTAAACCGTCTGTATTTGGATTTAGATCAAACTGGCCTCCCAGATTCCTGGAAGCAGTTTTGGCAGCAATTCCATCACAGCTATGAAAATTCTGCTCCCCATAGACCCATTCCTACCTCCCCTCCTCTCTTTTGGGCGACTATTGACCGTCGTCAAGGTTTATTTTCTTTGCACTACGCTCCTATTGAATTAGGGAAAATTCTCTCCCCGATCTGGCAGCGCCAACCGGTGGTGTTAATTGGTAGTGCTTTAGAACCGGAAACAGAGGCTTCCCTATTCCGTCAGCGTCTGGGTGTGGAGGACGTAACTTGTCTGAGGTTCTCTGCTGATAGTCAAGGGGAAGCTATTCAACTTTACTTGCCTCATAAGTTACCTCTACCGAATACGCCAGAATTTCAAGCGGCATTTATTCACAAAGTCCGCACTCTGCTGTGTCTGAGTGCTACCGCATCAGGATTGACGGTGGTGTTGGTGGGGGATGTACCACTTAAGTCTCGAGTAGGGGCAATTCTGGCCTCGGAGTTTGGTTCGCGGGTGCAGGTAGAAAAAACTTGTTTGGATGAAAATGGTATTTTGATTAGCGGTTGGGAATATTGGCGAGATCATCAAACAGTCTTGCCGGCGCCCCAGTTGTTAATCATTGCCACCCTGCCTCTGCCATCTCTGGAAAATCCGCTGGTGGCTGGTAGGGTAGCTCACTATAAGCGATCGCATCAAGATTGGTTTCGTTTATATTTATTGCCAGCAGCTTTGAATGAATTACAACGTGCGATCGCACCCGTGCGCGAAAGTCAAGGAATCGTCGCTTTGCTCGATAGTCGTGTGGTTAACCGCAGCTACGGCGCTCAAATTCTCGCAGCTCTGAGTCCTCTAGCACGCATTAACTATCTCGATCCCAGTCTATTTTCTCAAACTAATCAGGAAGATGCTGCTAATGACTAATGACTAATGACTAATGACTAATGACTAATGACTAATGACTAATGACTAATGACTAATGACTAATGACTAATGACTAATGACTAATGACTAATGACTAATGACTAATGACTAATGACTAATGACTAATGACTAATGACTGTAGCCATGATGTCTGTCAATATAAAATGAGAGCCTAAATTAAATTTTGAATTTCTGATTATGGGTGAAGCAAAGCGTCGTCAAACCACACTAGGACAAGAACAAGGTCAAGATACCCGGATCTTATCCTGGGTTCCGATCACCAAAACTCAAGCTGAACAATTTGTCGACTGGACTACGCGCGGTGCTTGGATAGGCATTGGCATAATGGTTGCAGTGTGGATAACCATCCGGTTTATCGGCCCAGCTTTCGGTTGGTGGCAAGTAGTAGCTTGACCGACTCCCACCGCAAAAGGTCTTACCTTGACTGCGGGGGGTTAAAAATCTCACTCTTTGGGTATTCTCTTTCCACGGCTCAACTTGTTTGGAACAGTTCCTCCACCCAAATTGAGAACGATTTCTTCAGAGACGTCAGTACCGACATGCCACGTCGCTATGCATCCGCACTTTTTTACCTTTCCCTCAAATTCAGATTTTTTCTATCCGATGCAACTGGTTCTGACAAATAAGCAGTAAATTTTTTGGATCTTAACAAAACTTTTTCTAGTTAATTCGGGAAAAGTCAAAAATGTTGCCAATTCGGCAACACCACAGTCCCGCGTTTAGTTATTCTCAGTATGAAGTTTCCTGCTTTTTGGTTTTACATTGTCCCTGGTTGATCAAGTACATATACTGTTTAAGCAGTCACAATCTACCCAGTTATCAGTTCTTCTTGGCTCTTTTGATCTGCCAAAACCCGGATATCCTGGAGAATTTCGCCTAGTGTACCCTCTGCTTGGGCGATCGCGAATCTATCTTAGATCAGGCAAAATTTAACTAAAGTTGCAGGAGACTCTAAAACCTCATGAAGTCGCGTTAGCGTCTCTAAACACAATGGTTTCGGCTGCACATTACCAATAATGGTTCAGTATGTAGCTTTTCTGTATTTGACTAGTGCTAAATTTGAGTTACGCTGAAAGCTAATCGCTGCCAGCCAGAACCTACCCTGACAGAAATGTCTAAAGACAATGTTAAATTTAGTAATTCTGTCTGATATTTTGAATTTGTAAATTGAATACTTTGATACGGCAAATAAATCCGTTATCTACTACCCTAAGCAAGGTAGTCAATGAATGACTCCATGACCGTCTGACAATTGTAATGAATAGTTTACAATACCAGTGGATGCAAAAATCTAAAGAAAATATAAAAGAGACTAAAATGACTGTGGTGTCTGGAGGACAAAAGTGTTTCTGCGACTAGCACATCAACATCGGCAATTTGTCCAAGACTTGGTGATGAACCTGCAAGCCTTGGCAGTTGTATTAGAGCGGCGTGGTTATCCTGCTTCCTGTTATACCTGTGGCGACCAAATGAATAGTGCTTCGTTTATGGTTAGCTTGGGAGACAATCACCTGATTCGGTTTTTAGTATCCGATTATGGAATTACTTGGACCGAGATGCGGGATGACCGCGAATTAATGAAGTTAGAGGGAGCGGAGGCAATTAATCAGTTACAGGAACTGGCTAATCTGATCAAGCAATCTATGCAACCCTCTACAGGTAATAAAACCCTTGCCAAGAAATACTAAGGTTTAAAGGTCGATGGCTAAGAGGCAAGTGATGGTCGGTAATTGGTCATGGGCAATAGTAGCTTGATTTTTGCTAGCTCTTTGCCTATTCACCATTACCGTTATTAGCTCTTACCGCGCTGTCACGGATTTTTCAGACCCAGCCAAAACCTGATGGCAAGGAATAAAATTAATTGCCCATAAAAATCGAGTGTGTTTATAGCGATTAATGTTGCTATTAACAAGTTTTCTGCTACTAGCTCAAGCTTGTCGCTCAGATTAAAATGCTTGTGAAAATTAGAAATTTTACAACGTACCTAGATTTTGTGGTATTCCAGATATAGAAAATTCATAGCTGCTGCTAAGAAAATTTAAGATGTCTGAAGAAAAACCAAGCCAACCAAAACTACCATCAACCAGCGCCTTAGACAGTCCGTCAAATCGTTTGTTTGAGAACTGGTTTGAATATCCTATCAGAGTGCAACCCCACCACACCGACTATGCAGGAATTGTTTGGCATGGTTCCTATATAGCTTGGATGGAAGAAGCACGGGTAGAATGCTTGAGATCAATAGGTATTGAATTTGCTGATTTAGTAGCCTTAGGCTGTGATTTACCAGTTGTAGAATTATCAGTACGCTATCATCGGTCAATTCAATTAGGTAAGGCAGTGGTGGTAAGAACACGCATGACTGAGGCGACTGGTGTCCGCATTAATTGGGACTATACGATTGTCTCAAATGATGGACAAGAATTATATGTTACCGCCCTGGTGACTTTAGTTGCAGTAGATCGGGAAAGAGGCAAGATTATGCGCCAGCTACCTGCGAGTTTTCAGGATGCATTGGCAAAGATTTCAGCATCAATCACCTAATAGATGAAGCGGTGAAATTTTTGCCACTTCACATTTGAGTTTTCTCAGTTGCTCACACGTATCTGCGACAATGTTTGAGCAAACTGAGTTATCTTCTGCACAATATCTTGTGGTGTAATTCCAAAACCAACATTTAATAAAATTAGAATAGCGGCAACAGTCAATGCATTGCTTATGGTCGTTTTCAGCACTTTCCACATTATTGTGAAAACGATCCAAGCTACAATCAAGGTAATAATCATATATCAATTACTTGAGAATCGCTCTTGAAAAAAAGTAACCTTTTATTTTGGTAACAATTACTGCTGCAAAAGCTATGCACCCAATTGATCTTTACTACTACTGTTGAGATTTTTCAATAGAAGCTTTTTTTGTAATCGCCCTCCCCCATTATAACTAATAATTCACGATAATTCGTTATATTGATAACTTTTTCAGAAATAACTGATTTACTTAATGTATAATTATTGACTTTTTTATTTACTCGCACTTGCTATTAAGGAAAATTAATCATTGTATGCAGTTCCATCTCCCTCTTGTAATAATTTGTTTTGACATTAAGCTGAAACAGTATTACATAAGTAGGTAGACAGAATTAAATATTAAATAAAAATCCTGTTTGTAGTGAGTGATTTATCGCTCAAATAAGCATTTTAAGGACTGAAGTCCTTACTACAAACTTTATTTTAATTTAATTCTCCAACATATTCCTACACTGTATCCGATGGGATAAGTGTAGGGATATATCACTATTGTCCTGTTCTGCAATTACGCTGATTTTTAGTGCAAAGAGATGAGTTGTGAGGAAGTTGCTAACTTTTCAGTTGCTGTCAAAACTTCTTGTCTTGCCCATATATCTGCTGCCAAAATGTCATCTAAAGAGGGATTGGTGCGGTTATCATTTTGATGGCGATCGCATACCCATTCGATACAGCGAGGAATATCTAAAAATTGAATTTTCTCTTCTAAAAATAATGCCACAGCTTGTTCATTAGCGGCATTTAACACGGCTGGCATCGAACCACCAGCCCTACCCACAGCATAAGCCAACTGCATACAAGGATATTTTTGGTGATCTGGTTCGCGGAAGGTTAAATTTCCAGCTTTTACCAAATCTAATCGTTCCCAGTTGGTGTAGATGCGATCAGGCCAAGACATCGCATAAAGTAGGGGTAAGCGCATATCTGGCCAACCGAGTTGGGCTAAAACGGAGGTATCTTGCAACTCAATCAGCGAGTGAATAATGCTTTGGGGATGAATGACAATATCGATATTGTCATAATCTAAGCCAAACAGGTAGTGAGCCTCAATCACTTCCAGTCCTTTATTCATTAAAGTTGCAGAGTCTACTGTGATTTTCCGCCCCATTGACCAATTAGGATGTTTGATAGCGTCGGCAACTGTCACTTCTGCTAATTTTTCTACATCCCAATCTCGGAAAGCGCCACCGGAGGCAGTGAGCAAAATCCGCCGTAAGCCGCCTTTAGGAACACCTTGGAGACATTGAAATATAGCAGAATGCTCGGAATCAGCAGGTAATAGTTTGACTCCATGTTTGGCGACTAGGGGTAGAACCACTGGACCCCCAGCGATCAGGGTTTCTTTGTTCGCTAAGGCAATATCTTTACCAGCTTCAATAGCGGCGATTGTGGGTAGCAACCCAGCACAACCAACGATACCCGTAACAACGGTTTCCGCATCGCCGTAGCGGGCAACTTCTATGACTCCAGTAACACCAGCCAATAAAATTGGTTGGGGGTCGAGGTCAATGATTGCTTCTTTGAGTGCTGGTAATTTATCTGCGGCAAAAATCGCGGCTATTTGCGGTCGAAACTGCCGAATTTGAGATGCGAACATCTCCACATTGCTCCCAGCTGCCAATCCGACTATCCGAAACTGATCTGGGTAGTGAGCGACAATATCTAAAGTCTGAGTACCGATTGAGCCAGTGGAACCAACAAGAGTAATAGCTTTCACAATTTCTTAAGGATTTACAGATAATTCCAACTATAAATTGCTTGGGACTCATTCATCACAGCAATCACCATAATCACTACGGTCTTATAAGCGGTAAACAGCTATTATCCAAGAAATATTGCATCTTGTGATCCATCAAGTGCAAATCGCCGGGTGCTAGAAACCAGATTTCTCAGACTCATCAAATTCACTCGCTACGACTACCAGGCATGATGTAATTGCGTTGGTCTATTTGCTTGGAGTACAGAGAAAAATGTATATATGTACTATGTTTTTAGTTATAAATGCTTAAATATTTAGCGATAAAGGCGGAGGAATGACTACTAAATAGTTATTTTTAACTAGATTATGAGTGCTTCATCTGCTTACTCATTTTAGTATATTTGCCGTAAAATTGGATTTGCGGGATATTACTGACACACCCTTGTGGCGTAAGAATAAGTAAGAGGATGCATAAAGGCGTAACTGGAAACGCTCAAGCCTATGGCTAAAACTCAGATAGTTATAACAAAATTTTTATGGAAAAGTGATTTTTTCTTTCCCGCAGTCATGTGGCTTTTCAGCCGAATAATCATCTGGTCTAGCATGTTGTTGATTGCAACAAAGCTACCGTCACCTGTGGCGGGAATTGCGCCCCATTTTGGCTGGAGTATTTTTGATGCCTGGGATAGTGTACATTATCGAGCGATCGCAACGAACGGTTATGAATTCATTGATGACGGCAAACAACATAACCTGGCTTTTTTCCCGCTGTTCCCTTTAAGCATCTGGGTTTTGATGCGTCTGGGTTTGCCATTTGAAGCGGCTGGCATCCTGGTGAACAACCTGGCATTTTTGGCGGCGCTTTACTGTTTGTACTTTTGGGTTAAAGAACGTTATGACATCAGTACAGCGCAGTGGGCGATTGCTGTGGTGTCTTGGTGTCCAATGTCGATGTTTACAGGCGTAATTTACACAGAGGGGCTGTATTTATTTTTGAGTACAGCAGCTTTGCGGGCTTTTGATCAAGAACAATATGGCTGGACTACTCTGTGGGGGGCGATGGCCACGGCGACACGTCCCACGGGAATGGCGCTAATTCCGGCATTTGCGATCGCATCTTGGAAAGAACGCAGACCGCCCATTGCCTACATTGCAGGTTTAGCAACTGCTCTCGGACTCATACTATTCAGTTTGTATTGTGCAATTAATTTTCACAACCCTTTCGCTTTTATCGCCGCACAGCGCGGATGGCGACCCTCTCTAGGCTTTGATTGGCAGGGTTGGTTGAATATGCTGATGCAAATTCCCTTTGGTAGCAATTGGTATTATGGTTGGGTTCACAGCCCCAATGGTGGGATTAAAGATTTCACCCAGCCCCTGTTGTTTAGCATCATTGTCGCCATTGCTTATGCTTCATGGCACTTCCGTCAACGTTTGCGTTCTGCGAAAGTAATATATGGCTTTTATGCTTTAGTCTTATTTTTGTTGATCCTGGCAAATGCAGAGTTGATCAATAACTTGCTCAACGTTTTTATGGTGTTGGGTGGTGGCTACATTTTATGGAACTTTCGCTCCCATCTGACCCCAGTAACTGTAATCTATGGCTTTTGTGGTATCGGTTTGCTGCTAGCCTCTGGCAATCCAATATCTTTGAGTCGTCTCGCTTACGGTATTGTGCCTCTAAGTGTAGCCATCGGCGTGTTGCTATCTCGTCATCCGCGTCAGGGATATTTAGCCCTGGGCTTGTTTGTGACATTACTTGTCAAGCTAGCTATCGGATTTGCCCAAGAACTTTGGGTAGGTTAACAAAAACATGCAAAATTTCCAAAATTTTTGGAAATTTTGTGATTTTGCCGCCTCGATTTCTCCCAAAATATCCTGATTCCCATGCTTATCTGATAAGATACCTGATTGCAACTTGCTCTGATTCGGCATGGGAAAAAAACTGCATCAGGTTGATTTTGTTGGTTGGATGATTGGCGTTAGTTCCTTAATTTTATTCATTTCCAGCATTTGGCGACACGAGTTGTTTAATTCCGGTGCTTGGGATTTAGGCATTTTTGACCAGGCGGTTTACTTAATTAGTCAGGGACTACCGCCAATTTCTTCTTTTCTCAATTTCCATATTCTTGCTGACCATGCGGCGGGGATTTTATATCCTTTGGCTTTGCTATATAAAATCTATCCCAGCGTTTATTGGTTATTTGCTGTGCAATCTGGTGCTTTGGCCTTAGGTGCTTTGCCTACATGGTATCTCGCCCGTCAAGCGGGGTTGAAGGCAGGCCAAGCAGTGGCAATGGTGGCTGTGTACCTACTTTACCCATTGGTATATAATGCCAATCTGTTTGATTTCCACCCAGATGCGATCGCAGTTCCAGCAATTTTGACGGCAGTTTTAGCAGCACGGTTAGGTCGGTTGGGGTGGTTTTGTGCCAGCATTCTCCTCGTATTGGGGTGCAAAGCCGTCTTATCCCTAACAGTTGCCGCAATGGGGGTTTGGTTACTTTTTTTTGAAAAGCGACGTTTGTACGGTGCGATCGCTCTTTTTAGTGGTATTTCCTGGTATTTAATCGCTAACAACGGCATCATTCCCTTTTTTGGCAGCGAAGCAGCATTACTAGAACGTCATCTTTATCGCTATAGCTATCTGGGAAAATCTTTTTCCGAAATGACTCAAATTTTGCTGTTCCAACCAGGAATTATTTTGGCAAAGGTTTTTTCATCAGCCAACTTTGAATATTTACTTTGGTTGTTAATACCTGTAATTTGGGGACTGAAACCTAAATACATCACACCTTTAATCGGTGCTATTCCTTGTATAGCGCTCAATCTTCTCGCTGACCACCCATCTCAAAAAAATCTGGTTTTCCATTACTCTTTACCAGCGATACCATTCTTGATATTGGCAGTAATTGCCAGCCTAGCAGCAGGTAGAGCATGGCTACAACAAAAACAAGCAATTATTTTGTGGTCGTTAGTCTGGTTCTTGGCATTAGCTAAATTTGGTTTTTTTGGCTCACGACATCTCAAATATTTAGATACTTGGCAAGCTACAAAACAAGCGATTGCCCTAGTCCAAACTCCAGGTAGTGTTCTGACTACATACAACATTGCTCCCCATTTAACCCATAGACCATTAATTAAATCAACAGATGCCAGTAACCCACCTGCGGATTTAAATGCATTTGATTATATCTTACTAAATACTCGTCATCATTTCAGCACTCCAGAATTTGCTAACAGCTTGGTCAATCAACTTAATCAAGAGCCAGAATTTAAATTAAAATATCAGCGCGACGATGTGTATTTATTTGTTAAAAACTAACTCAAAATAAATAAAAAGTGATATGAAATGGCATGAGCAAAAAACCTGAAATTGCTGCTGTTGTTTGGATGATTGGCATCAGCACCTTAATTTTATTTGTGTGTAGTACCTTCAGGCATGAACTACTTCAATCACTCGCTTGGGACTTAGGAATTTTTGATCAAGCAATTTATTTAATTAGTCAGGGACAACCACCTATTTCTTCTTATATAGGTTTTCACATTCTCGGCGATCATGCCGCTTTTATTTTCTATCCATTGGCTTTACTTTACAAAATTTACCCCAGTGTTTACTGGTTATTTGCCTTGCAGGCAGTTGCTTTATCTATAGGTGCTTTACCTACCTGGTATCTGGCTCGTCAAGCAGGATTAAAAGAAAGCCAAGCAGTAGCAATGGCGGCTGTATATCTACTTTATCCGCTGGTTTTTAATGTCAATTTGTTTGATTTTCACCCAGAAGTGTTAGCTGTACCCGCGCTTTTAACGGCAGTTTTAGCAGCTAGAGGGGGACAGATTTTGTGGTTTTGTGCCAGCATCCTCTTAGTGTTGGGGTGTAAGGCAGTATTGTCTCTAACCGTTGCAGCGTTAGGGTTTTGGCTACTGTGGTTTGAGAAAAAGCGCTTATCTGGAGCGATCGCAATTATTTGTGGTCTGGCTTGGTTTCTCATAGCTACTCAGGTAATTATTCCTTTTTTCAGCGGTGCAGAAGTAGGAGCAATAGGACGTTACAGCTATTTAGGTAATTCAGTTCTCGGCATTGCTAAAAATTTAGTATTTCATCCAGGACTGATCTTAGAAAAACTTTTTTCGACCGATAATTTAGGATATTTACTTTTGCTATTAGCACCTGTGATTTGGGGACTTTCACCTCAAGGTATGACGCCTTTAATCGCTGCTGTTCCTTGTGTGGCACTTAATCTAATGGCTGACTACCAACCGCAAAAAGAATTGCTGCACCAGTACTCTTTACCAGCTTTACCATTTCTGTTATTGGCTGTAATCAAAACCCTCGCCGCAGGTAGGGGATGGCTACAAAATCAACGCGCAATTATTTTATGGTCGTTAGTAGCATTTTTGAGTCTGACAAAGTTTACTTATTTTGGCGGCAAATATCTCAAGTCTATAGATACTTTGCAAGTTACACGGCAAGCAATCGCCCAAATTCAAACTCAAGACAGTCTACTCACTACAGATGAACTTGCCCCACATTTGAGCCATCGACAATATATTTTTTTAATCAATCGTAACTCTTTGCCATATAATTTTAGCAGATTTAAATATATATTACTCAACACCCATAAACCAGGACTTTCAATAAATCAAGAGATAGCTATGAATTTGGTAGATCAACTAAAAAACCAACGAGAATTTAAGCTAGAATATCAAGAAAATCATGTATATTTATTTATAAAAAATAATTTTAAGTGAGTTAAATGGGAGTATAGACGTTGCGTGTAACGTCTTTAGATAATCTTTACAAACATCCTCTAAATCACAATTTGAAATTAAATAGTATGGGAAAAAAACTTGAGATTGGTACTGTTGGTTGGATGATGATCATCAGTGCCTTAATTTTATTCGCCTCCAGCAGCTTACGACACGAGTTGTTTCAATCAACCGCTTTTGACTTAGGAATTTTTGACCAGGCAGTTTACTTAATTAGTCAGGGACAAACACCGATTACTTCTTTCATGGATTTTCACATTCTCGGTGACCATGCCGCTTGGATATTTTATCCCTTAGCTTTGCTCTACAAAATTTACCCCAGTGTTTACTGGTTGTTCGCTGTACAAGCAGTTGCCTTGGCCTTAGGTGCTTTGCCTACATGGCATCTTGCCAATCAAGCGGGACTAAAGGAAAGTCAAGCAGTAGCAGTAGCAGTTGTCTATTTACTCTATCCCTTGGTGTACAACGTCAATTTATTTGATTTTCACCCGGAAGTGATAGCGATACCAGGACTTTTGGCAGCGGTTTTAGCAGCGCGTCTTGGAAAATTAGGGTGGTTTTGTTTAAGTCTCATTCTCGTGTTGGGATGTAAAGCGGTATTGTCTCTAACCGTTGCAGCGATGGGGTTTTGGCTACTATTTTTTGAGAAAAAGCGGTTATCTGGTGCGATCGCAATTTGTGCTGGTGTCGCCTGGTTTCTCATCGCCACTCAAATGATTATCCCTTTTTTCAGCGGTGCAGAAGCAGGAGCCGTAGGACGTTACAGCTATTTAGGTAACTCAGTTTTCGGCATTGCTCAAAATTTATTTTTTCGTCCAGGACTGATTTTAGGAAAGATTTTTTCAGCAGATAATTTAGGGTATTTAATTCTGCTGCTAGTCCCGGTGATTTGGGGGTTGTCTCCTCAAGGGTTAAAGCCTTTAATCGGTGCTATTCCTTGTGTCGCGCTTAACCTAATTGCTGACTACCAACCGCAAAAAGACTTGGTGCATCACTACTCTGTGCCAGCACTACCATTTTTGTTGTTAGCTGTAATTGCCACTCTCGCCGCAGGTAAAGGATGGCTGAAAAATCAACGCGCAATTATTTTGTGGTCATTAGTGACATTCTTGAGTTTGGCAAAATTCACCCATTTTAGTGCTAAATACTTAGATTCTCTGGATAATTGGCAAGCTACAAAGCAAGCGATCGCTCAAATTCCCACTCAAGGGAGTGTTTATACCACAGCACCCATTTCAACACATTTAAGCCACCGACAACTAATTAAATTTACAGATGCTAATCACCCAGTAGCTAATGTAAATACTTTTGATTATGTATTATTAAATGTTCGTCATCCAGGCTGGCTAAGTACTCCAGAATTTGCTAGCAGCCTGGTAAATCAACTGAAAAGCAATCAGGAATTTAAATTGAACTATCAGCAAGAAGATGTATATTTATTTAGCAAAAAATAGATATTTAATCAACTCGTAATCGCGGGAAATACCCCTAAATGACTCAAAAAAAATATATCATTAGCTTGATATTACCTTTAATTATATGCAGTGCATTTATTCTATGTGCTGCTATAGGAATGCTGATTTACCCTGAAGCTTTTCACAAATTCTTTTCCCCAGCACGATTATTTCGTGAAATTCCCCCAATCGCACCCCATAAAAGTTACTATTGGGATGTAGAAGCCTATGCAGAAATGGCAATAAATCCCAGTTGTAAAGCCTTCTATCCCCTCTGGCCTTTAATCATCCGTGAAATATTTCATCCCCAGACCATAGAGCAAGCTGCACACTACTTTTTAGTCGTAGCAACTGCGCTATTTTTTATTTCTAACTTTTTACTTTTTTGGGTTTTAAAAATAGGTTTACAACGTTTATATTTAACCTTCTTATTAGTTCTAGCTTATGCTGTAAATCCAATGGCAATTTTCCGAGTTATAGGTTACACAGAGAGCTTATTCACCACATTTAGTATTATTTTTATCTGGCTTTGCTTACCAAAATTAAAGCTGAATGCACAAATTAAACTTTGTTTATTATTCGCAATCACACTTTTGATGACTTTAACTCGACCAGTATTAGTGCAAATATTTTTTGCAACTACAGCCAGCATATTCACAATCATTAGCTTAGAAATTTTGCAGCAACCAAGATATTCTTTTTGGAGGAATTTATTAGCCAGCATTCAAAAATATAAATATGAGCTAAAAATGACTATAACTATCTGGTTAGCAGCATTATTAGGCTACTCTATTTATGGAAGCTTTTGTCTGAGAACTAGAGGTGACTTTTTTGCGCCTTTCCATGATCAAAGTCAGTGGGGAAAGACTTTGGGACTACATTTAGAACTATTATTATTTCCCAAATCAATGCTATTTGACCTTTTCGGACTTTATTTTCCCTTAATTATTCTATTTTTATCACTAACTTTTGTTTATTTAAAAGTTATTAAACAACAACAAAATCTATTTATTCCTCAATATAAATTTTGGTGGAATATATTATATATATATCCACCTTTGCTAATATGTGTATATGTTTTTAACTTGATTAGATTTAAAAAAATAAAACTCCAAACAGATTTAAACAGATTTGTTCTATCTAACTACAGTAAAAACCTATCTAAAAACTACATTTTTTGGTTTTCGATTTACTTTACTAGCGCTCACTCAATCATTATATTTTTGACACAAGACCGTCTACATAGCTTGTCCAGATATGTATTTGCACTTCCCTTCTTTTATGTAGCTTTAGGATATTTATATCGTTGCCTTCCCGGAAAAATAAAATATCAAACCTTGTTTTGCTTTATTTCATTTTCTGCAATTGCTCTAGTTCAACAATGGATTAACTATGGTCAAGATAAATGGCTTGGTTAAAACCTGATTTACAACTAAGTAAGTTGGTAGTGAGGATTTCAGCCCTTACTAAAATTCACCCTTAATTTTTCACACTGGAATTACTGCTTCTGCTGAAAGCTACGCTTACGGGATTGTGTCGCTATCCATAGCTTTTGGGTTATTACTTGACCGTTATCCTCAAGATATCCAGTTATCAGCTTTTTTGCCATCTTATTAGCAAGCTTGTCTGTGGGATTTGCCCAAAATCTTTGGGTAGTCTAGAGGCTTAATCTAAATTAATTTGTGGTGATATCAGCGTCAACCCCTCAGCCGTACCTAAAGCTTTACTACCAGGTAAATTTATTTGCTGTAAAGTTGCATTGTCTAATAACAAATAAGATTTATTTGCCCACATTTGTTGTAAAACTGGGGTGGTTGTGGAGATAACTTGGCAATCACAGTAAAAGTCTAAGCTAGGACGACCATAACGAAAAGAAGTGTAAATTTGTGTTCCTGGTGAGACGTATGTTTTAATTAAAGCGGCAACTGGCTTGACTGGAAAGGCTTCATTTAACTCCCAAATCCAGGACTGGGAACTCATAAACATGACTAAAATTAAATACATTCCCGAAAATAAAACAGGAATAAACTGGCGATCGCGTTTTTTCACCAACCAGGCCGCGATCCCCATACTGATTGCCAAAACAATACTCATCGCAATTAATACAGGCTGAGGCTCCACAGTTACAAAGTAAACGCAACCGCCTAAACTAGCGATCGCGATCGCCGCCAAACATACCGCCCAAATTCGCGCCCTAAAATGGCGTTGCTGCCAAATTTCACTCAGATTTGCCCCAATTGCCAGAGCTAAAAACGGATACACAGGCATGATATACCACGGCAGTTTTGTTTTCATTAAAGAGATCGTCCCTAAGTAAACAATTGTGCCGCTCAGAATGAGACTACCCCAAGTAGTCTGACGTTTTTTCCAAGCTAGATATAACCCTCCTGGCAAAAATAATAGCCAGGGAAAAGCATATTTGAGCAACTCGATTAAATAGTACCAGGGGGGGCCACTATGTCCTTCCACAGATTGCACCAGACGGTTAAAGGTTTGGGCTTGAAAATTTACTTGTAAAAAATTACCCCCGTAATGTTGCCATTGGGCGATATACCAAGCCAGGGGTGCAGCCGTTCCGAAAAACATTCCCACCCATAAATAGGGATTTTTCCACAAAGCTAATTGTCGATTTGCAAGCAGGAATAAAAATGCGATCGCACCCAGCAACAAAACGATCATCCCCTTGGTGAGAGTAATTAGCCCTAGACAAATTCCCACACCTAAGGCCCACCTTTGGTTTTGACGTGCTTTCACTCCACAAAATAACAACAGCAAGAAAAAAGTAGTGATCGTACCATCTAGCATCGCCAGTCTGCCATGACGCACCACAGGCAACATTGTCAAGTAAACCAAAGCCGCAAATAAAGCTGGTAAACTTTGGTTAAAAAGTAACCGCCCCACTAAGTAAAGCAAAGGCACTCCCAAGGCAGTTAACAATGCACTAGGTAAGCGTGTTGTCAACTCATTCACGCCGCCAATCGAGTAAGAAAGAGCAATGAGTAAGTGTATCAGGGGTGGCTTATTATGATATGGTGCGCCGGACAAGGTAGGGTAAAGCCAACGCATTTCCCCGAATGGCGATCGCCAAATGGAACGGGCAACCAGGGCCACCGTACCTTCATCCCAGTCTCGCAAGGGAGAATTTCCCAAAAATATCAGCCATAGAACCAAAGATGCCACAAGCAAGCTCAATAGCCATTCTTTTTCTTTGAATGGGCGCATATCTGAAATCAAGATAATCCTTCAACAACTAGTTAATTTCCCTAACTGTATATAATTTTTTCTATTCATTTGCCAAAAAAATATACTTATATTAAAGTTAACAACAATGATTTAATCCTCATATATCTTGAGGAAAAAGACATATAGCTAAAATAGCACCACATATTGGTAACACAAAGCAAGATTTTTCTGAATATCGAAGGTGAGATAACTTAAATAATCACTGTGACTAAGCCAATCTACTCGCTAGTAATCCCAATTTATAACGAAGAAGAAAATATCACCGAAATGTATCGTCGTCTGATTAATGTCATAGAACAGGTAGACGGCGAAGTGGAATTGATTTTGATTGATGATGGTAGTCGCGATCGCTCTTTGAGCATGATCCGCGAACTCCACCATCGTGATAGTCGGGTGCGCTACCTAAGTTTTGCTCGGAATTTTGGTCATCAAATCGCCGTCACAGCCGGTCTGAACTTTGTTCAAGGCCAAAGTATCATCGTAATGGATGCCGATTTGCAAGATCCCCCAGAGCTAATTTTAACGATGATCGAAAAATGGCAACAGGGCTACCAAGTCGTTTATGCTCAACGGTTATCTCGCAAAAAAGAAACCTGGTTAAAACGCTTTACTGCCTATGCCTTTTATCGCATTCTCCGCCGCCTAGCTAAAGTAGATATACCTGCCGATACAGGAGACTTCTGCTTGATGGATCGGCAGGTGGTAGATGTTCTCAATGCCATGCCTGAGCGCAACCGCTACATTCGCGGCTTACGAGCTTGGGTAGGTTTCCGGCAAACAGCCATACCCTTTGAACGTGATCCCCGTTTTGCTGGCAAAGTAAAGTATACCTTCGGTAAATCTTGGGCATTAGCAGTTGATGGCATTATTTCCTTTTCAACAGTTCCCTTAAGGTTGGCAACTTATATAGGAATGCTGTCATCTGGCATAGCGATGTTAATGATCTTATTAGTGCTATATTGGCGCTTAGTTGACCCAATTTCTCCCTTAATAGGCTACACATTAATTACAATTGCTATGTTTTTTTTGGGATCTATCCAATTAATTTGTATTGGAATTTTGGGCGAGTATATTGGGCGAATATATGAAGAAGTTAAGGGTCGTCCTATTTATACTTTAAAGGAAATAGGAGGTTTGGCTCAGTCATCAGAAATACAAGCCAAATAAACCCTCTATTGCTGTTGGCTAATTATCGAACTTCGCATAAATCTATGTCGTCAAAATCCGGCTATGGAACATCAAGGAAATTTCTGTGACTCTGCAAGAATTTAGCTTACTGCTGATGTCAGTCCTCGTCAGTGTAGCAGGGCAGTTTTTTTTAAAATTAGGAGCACTCAAGTTAGGCAGAGTACATACAGGGAATGTGGTTAACCACATTCTGAGCATCATGACAACACCAGAACTTATAGTAGGACTAACCTGCTACGCTCTTGGTGCTGTAGCTTATATCCTCCTGCTCACCAGAGTCAATTTGAGTGTTGCTGCTCCAGCCGTATCCATAGGTTATATTTTCTCTGTCTTGCTGGGTTACTTAATTTTGAAGGAACATATTTCCCTGATCCGTTTAGCTGGCTTGAGTTTGATTGTGGTAGGAGTGATCTTAGTAGTTTGGCGAAAATAAGTCACAAAAAATACTTATTCCTTTTACTGGTAAACCACAGCAGGCTTGCTCACAGTACAAAAGTCAAGGTCATAATTAGTGCACGTATTGGGAAGGTTCCCCGACTTGTAGACATCACTGAGACTTATTTCAAATCAGATAAGTATGCCGTGCCGTCTCGCCTGGTGCAAGTCTGCTTAAGGAAATAGGTGAAGAGTATCTAGGTTAACGGCTAAGTTCCCTTTGGGAATGAGAAACTATATTGAGTTGATTTTCGTCTCATCTGTTTCTAGAGAAGGCAAAAGACAACATCAGCCAGTCAAAAATTTAACTTTTTCTTAAAAAGGAAGCAATGGGCGTAAGCAGTAGAATAAACGCTATTAGTAATAAATCTAATAGTTCACTAAATTCTTTTTGGGTAAATACTCCGCCCTTGTTGAGCAGTTATGTATGAGCATCAAATAATTCACTAGCTCATCTTGTTTACAAATACACAAAACAAAGTAGGCAACTACGTAGTACAGATGAAACTGTTGAGTAGGCAATCTGCTTAGTGGGGAGAAATAAGAGTCAATTGCGGACTCTTAGTAACAGAATTTTTTGAGGTGCAGTTAATTAACCTTGGTTGCTTATGCCTACAGATAGCAGTAAGTAAATAGTTGACATTAAATAGCAATAACTATGAGATTGGCAGTGGCTATTGGTAGCCTGGTAATCCGAAGATTTAGGTAAATCTGTATAATTTATCTGCTTGATTTGGGGATTTCTGTAAATTTGGATTTCAATTTTCAGGATGACCCATATGCAACTGGGTATCTAATATCTAGAAGAAATGTGTTATAACCTACCCTCAGAACCGTAACTGATGGTTCGACCCTTGAAGGAGCTATGCAGTGGAGAAAAATAAGTCGTTTTTTTGGCCGCCGGGAATATTAATTATATTAGTTGGCTTAACTGGTAGTTTGAGCCTGGGACTGATGATGCTGTTAAAGCCAAACGTCTCTGATGCTCAAAGTAACCAGAATGTAAAAGTGAATGATATAGCTGCCAACGGGGGAACTCAGCAGCGGATTGAGGAATTGAAGGCGGTAATGCTCACAAGTTGGCAGCAAGAAGCACAAGCAAAAGGGATTGCCTATGATGTGCCACGACGCTTTCAAGGGGCAACGATTAAGGCAGCAAAACTCTCTGCGGATCAGAAAATAATTGCTCTCACCTTTGATGATGGCCCTTGGCCTGGGACAACCACGCAAGTATTAGATATTCTCAAAAAAAATAATATCAAAGGGACATTTTTCGTCGTTGGGCAGAACGCGAAGAATTATCCAGACCTAGTGAAGCGGGTGGTCACTGATGGTCACACCATTGCTAACCATACTTGGCACCACTGGTATCATTACATGAATCCACAAACGGCTGCCTATGAAATTGAAAACACAACAAACTTGATTTATAAAATAACGGGCGTAAAAACAAGTCTGTTTCGTCCACCGGGAGGAATGATGAACAATGGGGTAGTTGCTTACGCTAGAAACAGCAAGTATGCCATCATTATGTGGTCATCTGACTCCGTAGACTACTCACGTCCTACGGTGCCAAAGTTGATCAATAACGTCTTTAGGGAAGCAAAACCTGGTGGTATTGTGCTGATGCATGATGGTGGCGGTAATCGTTCCCAAACCGTGCAGGCTTTACCAGAAATTATTAGCAGATTTCGGAAGCAAGGTTATAAGTTTGTCACTATCCCAGAACTTTTAGAAATGCAAGATAAAGAGCAAAAATTGATAGCCTCCGGCACATCCAGAACTAACGCTAACAAAAAGTAATTGTTATTAGTCATTGGTTGTTAGTAAGTTGCTAAGGGACTTCCAATTAAAAAAATATCCAATCGCTAGGGACACAGCATTGCTGTGTTCCTACAAGTCTATGATTACTGGATAATTTAATTTTTGGTATTCCCTAATCACTAATGACTATTGTGTAACTAGGTTAATCGACCCAATCCAGGATCGCCTTTGTATAGCAACGGGGAAATTTTGGTAGTTAAGCTTGAGGAAAAATGTAGGGTAGAACCGATATTAGTAGTAATTGAGCGTAGACGCACTAGACGCTACGCTCAGTATCAACCACTTTCATCTAAACCTTCCAGGAGACCCAGACTATATCGGTACTCCGATTAGTGATGGGTGGTTGACTCATATCTGTCAGCCCTGAATTAGTCATTAGTCACTATTAACCTACTAATGACTAATGACTAATGACTAATGACTAATGACTAATGACTAAACTGAACTCAGTAGTTTTGTTTCTGTTTCAGCTTCGGGATTTGCTTCTGGACTCTCAGCTTCAGAAGGCGGCACTAACTGCCAGAACTTCGGCAAGAATTCTTGCCAGTTTTGCAAAATTAGCTTCGCTTTTGGTGAACCAGTGCGATCGCTATGAGTTTTAATTAACTCATACAGTTGTTTGGAACCTGCTTCTGTTATTACCCGCTGGGTTTTGACAATTGATCGGTTGACTAACTCAGGAAATAAGCCATCTTCATCCAAAAAGTATCCCAGTCCACCAGTCATGCCGGCGGCGACGTTGCGTCCTACTTTGCCGAGAACGACAATCACACCGCCAGTCATGTATTCGCAGCAGTGATCTCCAGCACCTTCAATCACAGCTACACCTTTGGAGTTACGCACGGCAAAGCGTTCTCCCGCTAAACCATTGGCAAACAACACGCCACCAGTAGCACCGTAGAGGCAGGTATTGCCAACTATCACATTTTGTGCAGGGTTGTATGTGGCATCTGCTGGGGGCTTGATGATGATTTCACCACCGTGCATCCCTTTACCTACATAATCATTGGCTTCACCTACTAGGGTCAGCGTCAGTCCAGGGAGGTTGAAAGCGCCAAAACTTTGCCCTGCACTGCCGTGGAAGTTGAGGTTAATTTGCCCTTCAAAGCCGCTATCGCCGTAGTGGGATGCGATCGCACCCGCTAATCTGGAGCCGACTGTTCTATCGGTGTTGACAATGGGGAAGGTCTTGCTAACAGTAGACTGGTTGCGAATCGTGGCTTGAATTTCGGCATCAGCCAGTATTTGGTCATCCAAAACTGGGCCGTTGCTGTGGACTGTTTCATGCACCAACCAGCTACGGTTTTCTTGAGAATTTGGTAGCTGAATTAAGCAATCGAGGTTGAGTGATTGCGTTTTGGTGAGGTGTACATCTTGGCGCACTGTTAACAAATCAGCCCGGCCAATCACTTCTGATAGCGAACGGTAGCCAAGTCTCGCTAACAAACTCCGCACTTCTTCAGCAATGAAGTAGAAGAAGTTGACAACGTGTTCTGGCATGCCTGTAAACCGCTTCCGCAGTTCTTCCTTCTGGGAAGCGACACCCACGGGACAGTTATTCGTGTGGCAAATCCGCGCCATAATACAGCCTTCGGCAATCATGGCGATGGAGCCAAAACCGAATTCTTCACCGCCCATCAAGGCAGCGATCAATACGTCCCAGCCACTCTTCAGACCGCCATCTACACGCAAAATTACGCGATCGCGCAAGCTGTTTTCCATCAACACGCGATGCACTTCGCTTAAACCGAGTTCCCACGGAGAACCTGCGTGTTTAATAGAACTGAGCGGTGAGGCTCCCGTGCCGCCGTCATGACCAGAAATCTGGATGATATCGGCGTTAGCTTTAGCTACACCAGCGGCAATTGTGCCAATGCCAATTTCTGCAACTAGCTTTACTGACACCTGTGCTTTGGGGTTAATTTGATGCAAGTCAAAAATCAACTGCGCCAGGTCTTCAATGGAATAGATATCATGGTGCGGCGGCGGTGAAATCAAGGTGACACCAGGCTTAGAGCGCCTTAACATCGCAATGTAAGGGCTAACCTTTGGACCTGGTAGTTGTCCGCCTTCCCCAGGTTTTGCACCCTGGGCGATTTTGATTTCAATTTGTTGGGCGCTGGCTAGATAACCGGGTGTCACGCCAAAGCGTCCTGAGGCGACTTGCTTAATAGCACTGGAGGCGGTGTCACCATTCCGCAACCCTTTTAAGTGGGGTAGGGTGGGTGAGTGACCAAACTCATCTACATCATTCAGGACTTTGTAGCGCACTGGATCTTCGCCACCTTCCCCAGAGTTGGATTTACCGCCAATGCGGTTCATGGCGATCGCTAAAGTTTCATGTGCTTCTCGCGACAGCGCCCCTAAAGACATCCCGCCAGTACAGAAGCGTTTGACAATATCACTTACCGACTCTACCTCTTCTAAAGGAATCGATTGGCGATCGCCCCTAAAATCTAGCAAGTCACGCAACGCCGTTACAGGTCTGCCTTTTAGGTGTTGTTTGTAAACTTCGTAGTGGTCGTACTTCTTACCATCAACAGCCTTATGCAGCGCCTTTGCCAGTTCCGGGCTGTTCATGTGGTACTCACCACCGGGACGATATTGCACAAAACCCAAGTTTTCTAACTTCTTGCTTGTCAGTTCCGGGAAAGCCTTGCTATGGAAAGAAAGCACTTCTTGAGCTAGTTCGCTAACACTCAAACCACCGAGGCGGGAAGTTGTACCTTGGAATCCCAGGGCTAACAAATCTCCACCAATGCCAATAGCTTCAAAGATTTGGGCGGCTTGATAGCTAGAGAGCAGAGAAATTCCCATTTTCGAGAGAATTTTCAGTAATCCTGATTCTACCGCTTGGCGATAATTAGCGATCGCTTGCTCTAGAGTCAGAGCCGTAATTTTCCCCCGCGCCATAAACTGTTGTGTCTTCGGGTCAGACCACCAATCGCGCACCGTCTCTAAAGCCAGATAAGGGCAAACGGCACCAGCGCCATAGCCCAGAAGACAACCAAAGTGATGAGTACTCCAGCACTGGGCGGTTTTGACAATCAGGGATGTTTTCATCCGCAACCCTTCGCGAATCAGGTGATGGTGAACAGCACCCACCGCTAACAAAGGGGGAATATAGGTGTATTCTGTACCAATGCCCTCACCTACCCTATCGCTCAAAATCAAAATTTTCGCACCAGCCCGCACCGATTCTGCCGCTTGGGCTTGTAAAGATTCGACTGCGGCTTTTAATCCCTCAGGCCCGGCGCTAATAGCAAACAAGGTAGACAACTCAGCAGTCGCAAATCCTGACAGCGCAATTGCTGACAACTCTGCCTCAGTGATCACTGGCGACTCTAGCTTCAGTTTCCGGGCATATTCTGGCTTCGGTTCTAATAAGTTACCCCGCTCACCCAGTTCGACTTTCAAAGACATCACTAGCTTTTCCCTTAGCGGGTCAATCGCTGGGTTCGTCACCTGAGCAAAGCGCTGTTTGAAATAGTCATACAGCAAATGCGGCTTTTCTGACAACACTGCTAAAGGAATATCATCGCCCATGCAGAAAGTCGCCTCTGACCCTGTGCTGGCCATCGGCTGAATCACCATTTCTACATCTTCTGTGTTGTAGCCAAAGGCAGTTTGCTGCTGGAGTAAGCTGTGTTTATCGATTTTGTCCGTCGTCAGTTCTACATTGTCAGTTGGAGAATGCCCGTTACCATTACCATTGCCGTTACCATTGCCATTGACAACTGACCCGCCTCTAACCAATTGTTTGAGTTCTTGGCGATGCTGCTGCAACCATTCCCCGTAGGGATGCTTTTTGGCAATGCGCTGCTTAATCTGCCAGTTTTTCAGGACTTCATTGGTTGCTAAATCCACAGCAATCATTTGTCCTGGACCGAGTCTACCTTTCTCCAGAATGTTGGCTTCTGGGAAGTCTACGACACCAGCTTCGGAAGCGACAACGATGTAGTCATCTTTGGTGATCACATAGCGAGCTGGTCTTAAGCCATTGCGGTCTAGGGTAGCCCCGACTTTTTGCCCATCGCTAAATACCAAAAGTGCCGGCCCGTCCCAAGCTTCTTGCAACCCGCTGTAATATTCGTAAAAATCAACTATTTCTGGATAATTAGCCAAAGATGGTTGATTTTGGTATGCTTCTGGCACCATAATCATTAAGGCTTCCAGAGGGCTGCGTCCAGAACGCACCAGTAACTCCAGCACGTTGTCGAGGGTGGCTGAGTCACTATTGTCAATGTGAACCAATGGCTTGAGTTCGTTAATGCGATCGCCCCATACTGGATGATTTAGGCTAGCTTCTCGTGCCATCATCCAGTTGATGTTACCCAACAGCGTATTGATTTCGCCATTGTGACCCAACAACCGCATCGGTTGCGCCAAAGGCCACTTGGGCATAGTATTGGTACTAAAGCGGCGGTGATAAACTGCAAAAGCGCTCTTGTAAGCAGGATTTTTTAAATCCAGGTAAAACTCTCCCAATACAGCCGAACGCACCATCCCTTTGTAGACAATTGTGCGACTCGACAAGGAGCAGACATAAAATTCTTCCGAAATGTTTTTGGCAGCTTTGATAATCCGGCTGCGGGTAATATACAGTTTCCGTTCCAGTTCATCGCCGCTTTGATCAGCAGAAGTCAGAAAAACTTGTTCTATCTGGGGTTGATTTTCCCTGGCTTGTACCCCTAGCAAATCCGGCTGCACTGGCACTACTCGCCAACCCAGTACAGTCAATTTTTCTTCAGCGGCTAACTGCTCAACTGTTGCTTTCGCTTTTTGGGCTGCTTCGGGGTCCTGTGGTAAAAAGATCATCCCCACAGCCAAGCTACTTGTGGAGGAAAAATCAATAGAACTCAGGGCAGAGTTGTGTTGGAACAATTCCCAAGGAATCGCTGTCAATATTCCTGCACCATCACCAGAGTCTTGGTCAGCGCTACAACCCCCCCTGTGTTCTAAGCAGGTCAAAGCGACTAAGGCTTTGTTGACAATGGAGTGGCTAGCATAATTTTGGCGTTGGGCAATAAAACCTACACCACAGGCGTCTCTTTCCTCTGCTAACCACCTTTGTCCTGGGTAGGTATCCCTGGCATGAATATCCGATAATGTGATGTTCTGACCCTGATTCATTGGTTTATTCGTCATACCCTGTTCCTGATGTTGAGTTACGGATTTTGCCGCTACTGCTGAGAAAAAATCTCTAAATTTTAGCAATGGAGAAATCCAAAATTACCAAAATTTAGGGAAAAAAAATTTTAACTTCGAGTTAACTTGTTGTCTCACCCGTGTTAAAATAATCGCGTTATTTTTTGTGTGTTGATGCACTGTTAGAAATACTACCTTTGTCCAGGGCAGTCTGATTGCCCTGACGGTCTTTTATTTATATCGTGAAGCTAAGTATTTTCTCAATTCCCTTTTTCCAGATAAAGGCTAGTTTTCAGGTAGAACCTGCCTTGGCTTACCTGAAACAAAACTCAAACTGAACAGTTAACCGCTTTGAGCACCGCAATTATCCTGATGCAGTAACAAATTCAGCGTAGTACACCAGATGCCCATTTGACAATTCCTAAAATATCTCTGTTGTTGTCTATATTTTTGCTACTTACCGATTGCCCCCTGTCTGACAAAAGCTAGACCTCAGCAGCCAACGGTGAGGAGAGAATATTTTAATCCAACTTTGATAACTAAGACTACTATTATAGTCTGATAGGAAATGGTGTCATTTAGAACGCTTATTTCTATTGGTCTTAGCGGGAAATTGCTTGCTGGTTTCTATAAGAGATAAGAATCCAACATATACATTATCACATTTATTTAACAACAAGGTCATGATTTTTTAAGATTTTCAAATAATTGGTTAGGCTGCACCTAGGGTGATAATTTGCGAAAGTATTTCATACATGAGCGTAAACATGCCAAATTGTTGCCGACAAGCAGACTTCAGTAAGTTTGCCCCCCTTAGCAATAGCAGATTTTTTCAGGTGACTGTGTTGCCAATTCTGGCGATCGCACTCTGCTTAACAGATCCCCACGCGACTAGCGCCCAACAGTCGCCAACAAATGCCAAACCAACACCCAGCTCAACTACCCAGTCATCTGCACCCGCTGGTAATCAAATTTCTCTCAATGGTCGCACTTTGCCAGGGGCTTGGTTGCAGCGTTCAGGAACTGGCCGTAAGGTGACAACTTATCTCAGTGATGGGGTGCTGAGGCAATTGATCGGGGTAGATTTATTAGATAGCAACAATCCTGCTAGACAACCAGTGCAGTGGTTTTCGCCAGTTACAGCACCACTAGCTCTCAACACCAAGTTGCTGGGAGGATATCGCTATCTAGATATTACTAATTTTGCCCAAACAGCAGGATGGCAGCTGCAAGCTAATGGCAATATCTTGGTAATTTCCACGCAGCCAGCGAAAGTGACAGATATTCTTCAGAGTCAACAACCAACTCTTGGAGACGCTACGCGAACAGGCGATCGCGTTGTTGTCAATTTAGATCGCCCCACTCCCTGGCAAGTTAAACAAGGTTTACCGATCAGCAAGCCCGCCGACGCCAACACATCAACCCCCAAACCCGCCGCACCACCAAATAGAGAGTGGACAATTACTCTCGATGGCATAGCAGATCCTACCGTGATCCAACGCTATACTCAAGAGCCACCAGAGCCATTACCAATATCACCGCCAGACCTGCTCAAACAATTATCACCAACACCACCAATCTCTGAGCCACCGATTCAACAAGTAGAGGTGGTCAATAACCAAACTATTATCCGTCTGAGCGTTCCCTTTGGTCAGTCTTTGCAAATTAGCTCCTCCGCTAACCCCAATCGCTTGATCATCGATATTCGACCCGATGCTTTAGTCGCGCGTAGCATTACCTGGGCGCCGGGATTGCGTTGGCGGCAGAGTTTAGTTAATTTAAACGCAGAACGCTTTCCCGTCACCTGGTTAGAAATTAATCCCCGTGCTTTTGGGCTAAAACTGAAACCCATCTGGGCAAACTCCGAAACTCTAGCGGGAACTGCCCCTTTAATCCAAACAGCACAACGTTTCTTAGCAGTAGCGGCGATTAACGGTGGTTATTTTAACCGCAATAACAAATTTCCCTTGGGGGCAATTCGTCGGGATCATCAGTGGGTGTCAGGGCCAATTCTCAACCGGGGTGCGATCGCCTGGAATAACTCAGGTCAATTTTACTTTGGTCGCCTCACCTTAACAGAAAATTTAATTAGCCCCAACAACCAGCCCTTACCAATTCTCTTCCTCAACAGTGGCTACGTCCAGAGCGGCATTGCCCGTTACACTTCTGTTTGGGGTCCGACTTACACCCCCCTGACTGATAACGAAACCCTACTAGTTATCCAGAAAGACAAAATTACCAATCAGTTATCAGGTGGCAAAGCTGGTGAAACCGCCATTTCCATTCCTCAAGATGGCTACCTCCTCACCTTACGCAGCAACGCTGCCACTGCGGCATCACAGTTACCTATTGGCACAGCAGTCACTATTGCCAGCGCCACTACTCCCGCTGATTTTAGCCGCTACCCCTACGTTATGGGAGCAGGGCCATTGTTAGTTCAAAATCGTCAAATTGTCCTAGATGCCAAAGCCGAAAAATTCAGTGATGCCTTTATTGCCGAAAAAGCTATTCGCAGCGGCATTTGCACCACTGCCGCAGGCACCCTGATGATCACCGCTGTACATAATCGCGCTGGCGGTTCTGGTGCTACCTTGGCAGAACACGCCAAATTGATGCAGGTGATGGGGTGTGTGAATGCTCTAAATTTGGACGGCGGTAGTTCTACCAGTCTTTACTTGGGAGGACAATTGCTCGACCGTTCCCCTAGTACTGCGGCTCGTGTTCACAACGGTATTGGTATTTTCTTGGAACCACGGTAATTGGTCATTGGTCATTAGTCATTGGTCATTGGTCATTGGTCATTGGTCATAGAAGCTAGTTACAGCTCTCCCAGTCCCTTTTTGAAGTTGAGAACAAGTCAGCATTTTCGTTGATGAAGACTTGGTGTAAATGCCATATGTTCAGTGGCTATCTTTTACGCCATAAAGGTTGATTTTGCTATCTTTAGCAAGATGGGATTAAATTACTGAATTTTCGCAGTTGCAAGATCGCGCCAATTTTTTTCATCAATTGTTAAAAGTAATTACGGTTTGTTATGTCTCCACATGAGGTAACTATGGCTCAATTTCCGGAAACCGCCCAAACTAGCACTCTGCCTCTACCCCCAGCCATCACTTCCAGAGGCGTTGCTGCAACTGAGTTGCGTCCTTGGGGTTCTTTTACAGTTTTGGAAGAAGGGCGCGGTTACAAAATTAAACGCATCGAAGTGAAGCCCGGACATCGCCTCAGTCTGCAAATGCACCATCATCGCAGCGAACACTGGATTGTTGTCTCTGGTACAGCTAGGGTAGTTTGTGGCACACGAGAAGAGTTGTTAAGCAATAACCAGTCAACTTATGTACCCCAGTGCACAACTCATCGTTTAGAGAATCCTGGAGTAATACCCTTAGTGTTAATTGAAGTGCAAAATGGCGAATACTTGGGAGAGGATGATATTATTCGCTATCAAGATGACTATGCCCGTACAGCAAATTAAACCCAAAAGAGGGCTACTAAAGCTTTAACGATTTTGCTCTCACACTAAGAGTTGATTTTTGTGTAAACCTTCCTTGTGAACTACTGCACGCTGCAAGTTCCTGCTTGGCACTCGGTGGGGGCGACAGCGTAGCAGTGCTATACTAGAGATGGCATCTACTGGCTGCATATGCAGCTGTATGGAAATGCAAATTGCAGATAGAAAGCTAAAAATATACACTTTCTACCAAAGAAAATAAAATTTATCGGGCATTAGCAGGAAACAAAATTTTTTAACAGGGTTTTCACAAAAATATCGCAGGTCGTGTGGAAGCCACTTGACTTAAGGCAGTGGAGGAAACACGCCACGAGTGGTTTTAACCACCGGGAAAAATGATTTAATTAAACTGTGAGTAGGAATAATCATCTACGTGTTGAAGTGTTTTGTCAGGAGTGACCCCTGATTTACCTCGTACCTGCACAAGTTGTAGCCCTGGGTAAACAAGTAACGGGAAAACATGGAGCGTACCGAACTGGCTCGTGATGAACTCCGAAAGCATTAATTGAATCCTAAGTAAGCGCAATTGCAATACCAAAGAGCGCTGGTAGTTGTTTTGAGCGTCTAGGGGGATATTTGACTATCCCTTTTAAGTTAAGTCTTAGAGAATCTGCGTGTCTTCAGACCGCCGAGTGTCAATCAGCACCTAAAATGAGTAGGAGTATTAGCCCCTCTGTAATATTAATCCGGGGTTTTCAATCGCCAAAAAAAATTCCATGATTCATTTGAGTCAAGCAGCGGTAAGTGAGATCGGACGGTTAAAGTCCAAGCAACAACCAAAGGTCTTGTTTCGATTAACAGTAAAACCTGGTGGCTGTTCTGGGTGGTTTTATGATATGTACTTCGATGAAGTAGTGAAAATTGGGGATCAGGTTTTTGAATTGCAGGGGATTCAAGTAGTCATAGACGCCGAAAGCCAAAATTACATCAACGGTTTGACGGTGGATTATTCAGAGGATCTCATGGGTGGTGGTTTTCGTTTCCACAACCCTTTAGCGATCGCCACCTGTGGCTGTGGCAATTCCTTCAGCCTTAGTCAATAGTTAAGTGGTCAGCAGCAAAAAAAAACTGACAATTGATAATTGACAAAAACCCGTCAAAAACGATATAATCAGGATTTGTAAAAACTTAGACCATAAGCAGCTTTACGCGCTGTAACTCATGCCAACAATACAGCAGCTAATACGTAATGAGCGCGAAAAAGCGCGTCAGAAAACCAAGTCCCCAGCTCTGAAACAATGCCCTCAACGCCGGGGTGTCTGTACCAGAGTATACACGACCACACCTAAAAAGCCTAACTCAGCTCTCCGCAAAGTAGCAAGAGTAAGACTTACTTCTGGATTTGAAGTCACCGCTTACATTCCAGGAATCGGTCATAACTTGCAAGAACACTCTGTTGTGATGATCCGTGGTGGTCGGGTGAAGGACTTACCAGGCGTCAGATACCACATTATCCGTGGCACCTTGGATACAGCGGGAGTCAAAGACCGCAAGCAAGGTCGTTCCAAGTATGGAACCAAGCGCCCGAAAGCAGCGAAAAAATAGGACAGGTGATTAATCGCATCAAACACGATTAATCGCCTTCCCCAAAAGCACCGAACCGAATCATAAAAAAACGAGCGGCGCTTAATTTTTCCAGCAATCAAGTTACACCCTACACTTTTGCGAGCAAGTGTAGGATGTTTTAAGTAAAGTCCGGTGAGTGACAGCAGCAGTTTAAGCTAGGTCTTAAGGTCTACAACGTTGCTACCTTGTGTCTAGTATCAGGTAGCAAGTTAATTAAAGACTGCCTTGCTGCAACTGTAGAGCAAAAATCAAGGAAGTCCGAGGGGCGGCTACCACCGCTTTTAGTTTCCAGTGTCTGATAGCATATAATTTCGTTGCCAAATCCGAATTAAGGGTGAAGTATGTCTCGTCGTGGTGTTATTCAAAGGCGCCCAGTTCCGTCTGATTCAGTTTATAACAGTCGCCTTGTGAGCATGATTATCAGGCGGATCATGCGTCATGGCAAGAAATCACTTGCCGCCCGGATTGTTTATGATGCCTTGAAAACTATTGAGGAACGCACTGGTAGCGGTGCCTTGGAAACCTTTGAAAGAGCAGTGCGAAATGCAACGCCTTTAGTAGAAGTAAAAGCTCGCCGAGTCGGCGGAGCAACATACCAAGTACCGATGGAAGTGCGTTCAGAACGGGGTACTACCCTAGCACTGCGTTGGCTGGTGCAATATTCCAGAGCTAGACCAGGCCGCACAATGGCAAGCAAATTGGCAAATGAGTTAATGGATGCTGCCAATGAAACTGGAAGTGCGATTCGCAAGCGGGAAGAAACGCACCGGATGGCGGAAGCAAATAAAGCATTTGCACATTATCGTTATTAAGTAAAGAAACGATATATCGCCGAACCAAACGCGGTATATCGTAGATTTTCCCAAAAGACGGTTTTCCGTAAAAGTATAGAATCTTAACAAAGAGTAATATACAAGATATCATGAGGCAAAAACTATAGGAGGCAGCTGTGGCACGTACGATCCCGCTAGAGAAAGTACGCAATATCGGTATTGCGGCGCATATAGATGCGGGCAAAACAACGACAACAGAGAGAATATTGTTTTACTCTGGGATAATTCATAAGATTGGCGAAGTTCATGAAGGAACTGCCGTCACAGACTGGATGGAGCAGGAGCGGGAACGGGGAATTACCATCACCGCCGCTGCCATTAGTACCAGCTGGAAAGATCATCAAATTAACATTATCGATACCCCAGGTCACGTTGACTTCACGATTGAAGTTGAGCGTTCCATGCGTGTGTTGGATGGTGTAATCGCCGTATTTTGTTCTGTAGGTGGTGTACAACCGCAGTCAGAAACAGTGTGGCGGCAAGCAGACCGCTATAAAGTGCCCCGGATAGCCTTCATCAACAAGATGGATCGCACAGGAGCGAACTTCTATCGGGTTCACGAGCAGATGCGCGATCGCTTGCGGGCTAATGCCATTGCCATTCAACTGCCAATTGGTAGTGAAAATGACTTTCTAGGGATTATTGACCTGGTGCGGATGTGTGCATACATTTACGCCAACGACCAAGGCACCGATATTCAAGAAACGGAAATCCCGCCAGAATTGCTAGAACAAGCAACCGAATACCGCACCAAGTTGGTAGAAGCGGTATCAGAAACCGATGATGCTCTGATGACTAAGTACTTCGACGGTGAAGAACTTACAGAAGCGGAAATCCGGACTGCCCTGCGTAAAGGCACAACTGCGGGCACGATTGTGCCAGTACTTTGTGGTTCGGCATTCAAAAACAAAGGCGTGCAGTTGATGTTGGATGCAGTTGTCGATTACCTACCAGCACCAACTGAAGTGCCGCCAATTCAAGGACTTCTGCCAAATGGCGACACGGTTGAACGACGGGCTGATGACAACGAACCTCTAGCAGCTCTGGCATTTAAGATTATGGCTGACCCTTATGGTCGCCTTACCTTCGTTCGCGTTTATTCTGGTGTGTTGAAAAAGGGTAGCTATGTACTCAACGCCAGTAAAGACAAGAAGGAACGGATTTCTCGCTTAGTTTTGATGAAGGCAGATGACCGCCAAGATGTCGACGAACTGCGGGCGGGTGATTTGGGAGCAGCTTTAGGACTGAAGGACACCTTGACAGGCGACACTTTATGTGATGAAGGATCACCAGTAATTCTGGAATCCCTATTCATTCCTGAGCCTGTAATCTCGGTAGCGGTTGAACCCAAAACCAAGAATGACATGGACAAACTGTCCAAGGCCCTGCAATCCCTCTCAGAAGAAGACCCCACCTTCCGCGTCCGCGTTGATCCGGAAACCAACCAGACCGTGATTGCTGGGATGGGTGAACTGCACCTAGAAATTCTGGTAGACCGGATGTTACGCGAATTTAAAGTGGAAGCGAATGTCGGTGCGCCGCAAGTAGCTTACCGCGAAACGATTCGCAAAGCCGTTAACAAAATCGAAGGTAAATTCATCCGCCAAAGCGGTGGTAAGGGTCAATACGGACACGTTGTCATCAATTTGGAGCCAGGAGAACCAGGCACAGGTTTTGAATTCGTTTCTAAGATTGTTGGTGGTACCGTACCCAAAGAGTACGTTGGCCCAGCAGAACAAGGAATGAAAGAATGTTGTGAATCCGGTGTTGTCGCTGGATATCCACTGATTGATGTCAGAGCTACTTTGATAGATGGTTCTTACCACGATGTAGACTCTTCAGAAATGGCTTTCAAAATTGCTGGCTCAATGGCAATGAAAGAGGCGGTATCGAAAGCTTCTCCAGTACTGTTAGAGCCTATGATGAAAGTTGAAGTGGAAGTTCCCGAAGACTTTATCGGGAACGTGATTGGCGACCTGATCGCCCGCCGGGGGCAGATTGAAAGCCAAAGCACTGAACAGGGACTCGCTAAGGTGACATCCAAAGTTCCACTGGCGACGATGTTTGGCTACGCCACTGATATCCGGTCTAAGACCCAAGGTCGGGGTATCTTCACGATGGAGTTCAGCCACTACGAAGAGGTGCCTCGCAGCGTGGCTGAAACTATCATTGCAAAAAGCAAAGGGAACGCTTAATTAGAATAAGGAAATGAGCATTCATGGCACGCGCAAAGTTTGAAAGAAATAAACCCCACATAAATATCGGTACGGTTGGCCACGTTGACCACGGTAAAACAACGTTAACAGCAGCCATTACTATGACCTTGGCGGCTAATGGTCAGGCTATAGCTAAGGGCTACGACCAAATCGATAACGCACCAGAAGAAAAGGCACGGGGTATTACCATCAATACCGCTCACGTTGAGTATGAAACCGGAGTTCGGCATTATGCTCACGTAGACTGCCCCGGACACGCTGACTATGTGAAAAACATGATCACCGGGGCTGCTCAAATGGACGGAGGCATCCTCGTAGTTGCTGCTACCGATGGACCAATGCCCCAAACCCGCGAACACATCCTGTTGGCAAAACAAGTCGGCGTTCCCAGTCTGGTTGTCTTCTTGAACAAGGAAGACTTGATGGATGACCCAGAACTCTTGGAGCTGGTGGAACTAGAACTGCGAGAACTGCTCTCTAGCTACGACTTCCCCGGCGATGATATCCCCATCATCAAAGGCTCTGGTCTCCAAGCTCTGGAAGCAATGACCAAAAATCCTAAAACCCAACGGGGTGAAAATCCCTGGGTAGACAAAATCTACGAACTAATGGATGCTGTAGATTCCTATATCCCCACTCCTGAGCGGGATATAGATAAGCCCTTCCTGATGGCTGTAGAAGACGTGTTCACCATCACAGGTCGTGGTACTGTGGCTACTGGACGGATCGAACGCGGTAAAGTTAAGGTTGGCGATACCGTTGAGCTAATTGGTCTGAAAGACACTCGTAGTACCGCCGTCACTGGGATCGAGATGTTCAAGAAGAGCCTCGATGAAGGTCTGGCTGGGGATAATGCGGGTGTGCTACTGCGTGGTCTCAAAAAAGAAGACATCGAGCGCGGTATGGTGATAGCCAAACCTGGTTCAATTACACCTCACACTGTATTTGAAGGTGAAGTGTACGTTCTCACAGACAAAGAAGGTGGTCGCAAGACTCCATTCTTTGCTGGCTACCGTCCCCAGTTCTATGTGCGGACAACTGATGTAACAGGCACAATCAAAGCCTTCACCTCCGATGATGGCAAAGATGTAGAAATGGTGATGCCAGGCGATCGCATTAAGGTGACAGTAGAACTGATCAACGCGATCGCTATTGAGCAAGGGATGCGCTTCGCTATTCGTGAAGGTGGTCGCACCATTGGTGCTGGTGTCGTCTCTAAAATCCTGAAATAGCACCTTTTTGCTCTCATAACAAAGGAGCAGAGATGGTATGATGCCTCTCTGCTCCTTTCGCTTCCCTCTAATACCATTTGGGATTTTGGATTGTGAAACTCTGACTATGAGTTAGTCTTAGCCTGGCAAAATTCTTTGGCAATCATCCAAAAAAATGGTAGAAAAATCACAAATATAATGCAGAACCTGGACAATTAAAGATGGCAACTCTACAGCAGCAGAAGATTAGAATTCGCTTACAAGCTTTTGACCGACGCTTATTAGATACATCTTGCGAGAAGATAGTAGACACAGCTAACCGCACTAATGCTACAGCTATAGGACCAATACCTTTACCAACAAAACGGCGGATCTACTGCGTGCTGCGATCGCCCCACGTAGACAAGGATTCACGGGAACACTTTGAAACCCGTACCCATCGCCGGATTATTGACATTTACCAACCTTCTTCTAAAACTATTGATGCTCTAATGAAACTGGATTTACCATCGGGTGTGGACATCGAAGTAAAACTGTAATTAGTCAGTGGTCAGTAGTCAGTTGTTAGTAGTCAAGAAGAAACAACTGACCGTTGACATGAGTATAAATATTAGCCTGGCCCTGAAGAAATTTATCTCAGGGCTTTTTATAGGCTATAAAACAAATGATAGAATGTAAAGAAAGTACGGGAAAAGCAGAGAAGAATAAATTTTTAAAATTAAATTTATACCAAGGTAACAATGACATCCTCTTCTAAAATTGCAGTTCGCGAACTACCTCTGTTCCCGTTACCCGAAGTGGTTCTGTTTCCTACCAGGCCATTACCCCTGCATATCTTTGAATTTCGCTACAGAATCATGATGAATACGATTTTGGAAAGCGATCGCAGGTTTGGGGTGTTGATGGTCGATCCAGTCACAGGCACGATTGCAAACGTTGGCTGCTGTGCAGAAATTATTCATTGTCAGCGGATGCCAGATGATCGGATGAAAATGTTAACCTTGGGACAACAAAGGTTTCGTGTCTTAGAGTATGTCCGCGAAAAACCGTACCGCGTAGGCTTGGTGGAGTGGATTGAAGACCAACCACCGACCAAGGATTTACGACCTTTGGCGAATGAGGTAGAGCAACTGCTGCGGGATGTCGTGCGTCTCTCAGCCAAGTTAACTGAACAAAATATCGAACTGCCAGAAGATTTACCTGATCTGCCCACAGAGCTATCTTATTGGGTGGCAAGTAACCTCTATGGCGTCGCCGCAGAGCAACAGGCGTTACTAGAAATACAGGATACATCCGCTCGTCTGGGACGGGAAGCAGAAATTTTGACTTCTACTCGTAACCATTTGGCAGCTCGTGCTGTTCTCAAAGATACATTTAATCAAAGTTAATGAGTCACCCCCCTAGGGGGGAATTCAAAATTCAAAATTATCAATTCAAAATTAAGAACCTGATAAATAAGTTCAAGTGGCTCTGTATCTTTTTCTTTTTTTTGAATTTTATATCCCTTACGCGAGCAGTCGGCTCCATTTTGAATCAAAGAATTTGAGCGCAGCGTCACCCTTGATGGCTAACTGGCAAGACATTATAGCTGCCGAATATTTTTAAGACTTCTGTGCCGGCTTTTAACTCTGGTAAAGCAGATTGCATTTTTAGTGCAGTTAGGTCTGCTTCTGCGTCAATAAAAAACAAGTATTCTCCTAGGGAGCGCTTCGTCGGACGAGACTCTATCCGACTCAGATTAATATCTAGTTGAGCAAATACTTGCAGTATTTGGAGCAGTGCGCCTGGGACATTGGCAGGAACACTTAAAGCCAGGGAGGTGTGGCTGTTACTTGTGGAAGAAAAATGGTGAGCAGCCTGGGCTTGATTTTGACTTACCACCCAAAAACGGGTCGAGTTTTCTGGATAGTCGTTAATGCCACTCGCTAATATGGGCAAGTTGTAAAGTTGAGCAGCTCTGCTAGATGAAATTGCCGCAGTTGTCAAATCTTGCTCCAGTCCCTGTAGTGCCTCAGTTGTGGAATTACGGGGAATTAACTGTACGGTCGGCAGAAATCGCTCCAACCATCCCTGACATTGTGCCAAAGCTTGCGGGTGAGAATAAACAGTTTTAATACTATCTAAACTAGTGGCGCAGGAAATTAAGGTATGGGTGATGGGCATGACTAAAGCCAACTGAATTTGCAAATTGTCCAACTGCCACAGCGTATCCATTGTCATACTCACACTTCCTTCAATGGAGTTTTCCACTGGCACCACTGCTAACTGAGCTTGACTTTGAGCAACGGCTTGCAGTGACTGGGCGATGGTGGGATAGGGGAATAAGATAGCTTCTACACCCTGACTTTCTTTCAGCCAGTTGACGTAAAAAAAAGCGGCTTGTTCTGCGTAAGTGCCGGGAGGCCCTAAATGTGCAATTGATAGAGTCATACTTTTCGCCTTTAGTTATGAGTTTGATTGATACTCTATCAATCCAATTTATTAAAAAATATTAAAATTATAAAACAGATCATTTAACTCGCTCATGGCTATCCGGTTTATTGCCTCCCAATCGGTTGAAATCGCTGTCCCAAAGCAGCCTATTCCTATTCATCACTACTTGCGCCAGCCTCAACGGCTGGTGAATGCTTTGGTAGACAACAGCCGGATTCAGCAACTTTCTGAGGAAGTATTTCGTTTGAAAATGCGTCCTCTGGCTTTTATGTCACTGAGTATTCAACCAACTGTAGACATGAGAGTCTGGGCAGATGCCAATGGAATGATTTATTTGCGCTCGGTCGGTTGTGAAATTCTTGGTTTCGAGTATATTAACCAACGCTTCGCTCTGAATTTGAAAGGTTATTTGTCTCCCTACCAGCTAAGTACTGGCACTCGCCTACAAGGAAGAGCCGATTTGGAAGTGCAGGTGGATTTACCACTGCCTTTTTCCCTGACTCCCAAGCCGATTTTAGAAGCCACTGGCAATGGCTTGCTCAAGAGCGTGCTCTTGACGGTTAAACAACGATTGCTACATCAGCTTTTAATGGATTATCGCCACTGGGTAATATCACAAACGCCAGACAAAGCACTGGGTGATGGCAGTGCTGAACTGCCAATTCTGAATATAGAGTAATCTTCTATTCATTCACCACTCAGAGAGGAAGGAATACCAGTTGCGACAATTCACGCCATGAGCAACGCACTAGTTCCTCAGCATACTCATTTGACAAGGACGAAAAGACTTGCGATGTAGGGGTGAGGGACCGTATTGTTGCAGAGCCAGCAAATGTTGCTGGCTGCCATAACCTTTGTTCCGCTCCAAGTTGTACAGGGGGTACTTTGATGCCAGACGCATCACCAGATCGTCACGCCAAACTTTAGCGACAATGCTGGCAGAGGCAATATTAAGCGATCGCTCGTCTCCTTTGACTATTGTTTGTTGCGGCACTAGTAAATCTTTTACTGACTGATTGCCATCAACCAAACAGAGTTTAGGCTGTACCTTCAACTTCTGCACAGCCCGCTTCATGGCTAACAACGTTGCCTGCAAAATATTCATCTGGTCAATTTCCGCAGTGGTCGCAAAACCGATTTTCCAGTCTATAGCCAGCGCACCAATTTGCTGCGCTAGCTGAGTTCGCCGAGAACTAGACAACTTTTTACTGTCTTTAATTTCAGATGCTATCAGTTCTGGCCAAGCATGGTTTGGTAGGATCACTGCCGCAGCCACTACAGGACCAAATAGAGCACCTCGCCCCACTTCATCAACACCCGCAACAAACCCTTGTATACCTAAAAAGTTGGACAACTCCAGCCAACTCGTCTCGCCTGGAGATGCTGGAAAGTAAACAGCAGCGGCAGTTGGCTCAGTCTTTAACATAAAGTAAGTTAACTTTCCTCACCGTTGGAGGTGTCTGCATCCAGTGCTGAAGAACGACGACGGCGGCGACGGCTGGCAGTGGAGGTGCTATTTGCTTCGCTTTCATCTGCGAGCGGCATAAATTCCAATGGCTCAATTATTGGTTGGGGAAAGAATTTCTCTTCAATCTCAATTTGTGGTGCAGGTATCTTGACTGGGGCGACTTCAGCGATCGCTTTTTCGACGACAGTTGGTTCTGGAGTCGATTCAGTTGGTGTGGTCGGAAGTTGTCCAGGTTGAACAATGTTAATAATTACAGACTTGGGATTTTTCACCTCCCGCTCTAATTTGACTAAGGGAGAAATTCCCATCAAAGCGAAAACATCTTGTTCCTGTAGGCTCATTTCTACAGTCCTAATCTCCGGTGGTTCTACCACAGGTTTGATCGGTTCTGCCTTGGTAATTTTCGTGCGTTCTGCTCTTTCCGTCCAACCGGGTTTACCAAGGCTGGGTGAGGGAATTTCTGGTGTTGTTACTAGTTCTACTTCGGTATCTAGGTCTAAGTCTGGTTCATTGACAAAAGCCAGTGGATTGGTAACCACCCTGGTAGGTTCATCTTTTACCGTTGCCCCATTGATCCCAATTCGACTCCGCCGGGTGCGGGTACGACGCTTGTTATCGCCCAGTTCTTGATAGCTGGGATGATTGATCAGATTTAGGGCACCTGAGTCTGAGTCACCATCATAAGCTTCCCCAAATCCATCGTAGGTTTCCCGTGATTCTGTGATCCGAGTAGCTGGCAGCCGTGGTTCTCTATGGGGCAAGGATACAAAGCGCTCGCTGTTTTCTGCTGCTGGTGTTGGCATTCGGTTTTCGTTTTCGCCAGGTAACCGTACCGTATGTCCTAAACCGCCACAGGTGGGGCAAGTTTCACCAAACAATTCGTAAATGTTTTGTCCTTGACGCTTGCGGGTCAGTTCTACCAAACCCAGTTCAGTGAGTTGGGCAATCTGAGGACGGGCTTTGTCTGCTTTCAGTGCTTTGTTAAAGTGTTCTAGAACTTGCAGTTGGTCGCGCCGTGATTCCATATCAATGAAATCAACGACGATGACGCCGGCAATATTCCGCAGACGCAGCTGGCGGGCAATTTCTGTCGCTGCTTCGCAGTTCGTCCACAGCACGGTTTCTCTAGCTGTTGCCGATCGCGTAAAAGAACCAGAGTTGACATCGATTACCGTTAATGCTTCAGTCGGCTCGATAATGATGTAACCGCCAGAGGGTAGGTCTACTCTGGGTTTAAGGGCTTCGCGAATAGCGGCATTAATCCGGAAGTATTCTAAAATCGGAGAGCGATCGCGATGATGGTCAATCAATAATCCCTGCGGTGTCTGACCCCCACTCCAGTTCTGCAAATACTGCTTCACCCGCTTCAAACCAGTACTGGAATCGACTACAATCCGATTCACGTCCGCGCCGTACATATCTCGCAACACGCGCTGGATAAAGTCATCGTCTCGGTTGAGCAGTGCTGGCGCACGGGTGGAATGTGCTTCCTGCTGAATAGCTTCCCATTGCTTTTGCAGCACTTCTAAGTCTTCAATAATCGCTTCCTCTGGCTTGCCTTCCGCTTCTGTGCGTACCAGCAAACCCATCCCCGCAGGTTTGATCAAAATCGCTAGCGCCCGCAAGCGGTTGCGCTCGCTTTCACTCTTAATCCGCCGGGACAAATTTACACCCCTGCCATAGGGCATCAGCACAACGTAGCGTCCAGGTAAAGTAATATTACCCGTCAGCCTCGGACCTTTTGTTCCCGTTGGCTCTTTCATTACTTGCACCAACACTTTTTGCTGTGGTGCTAACAATTCTGTAATCGCTGCTGCGGTGCGCTTGAGCTTTAATGGACCCAGGTCAGTTACATGAATAAAACCGTTGCGCTCTGGGTCGCCGATATTGACAAAAGCCGCATCTATCCCAGGTAATACATTTTCAACTACTCCTAAGTAGATATCACCAATTTGGTGATGACCAGTGGCGACAACGAGTTCTTGTATTTGATCTTCAGAAAAGACGGCAGCAATTTGATGCTGCTCCGCGATGATAATTTGTTTTGGCATTCAATTTCCTCAAAAATTGGCAGCACCAACGGGGGTTAGGGGAGAGAGCTTCTCCTGTTATGCCTCTCACCCCTACAGGAGCCACTAAAAGGCGCTATTGGTAATTAAAATTGCAATTCAGTTGCTCTTCTTCGTTATGGAGCCGTTGACACTGGTAAGAGCGTTTATACGCCTGATTTTTCCAGAACGGCTGCATGCATATTGTTTAAGTAGTTAAATCAACCGTCCGTGGTTGATTTTTGGTGCAATACCTTCACTCAAGGAAGTCCTGAGTTGAAAGTCCCCAGGTGCCAGTGGCGTGGTCATGCAGTCCGAGCTTAAGGGTTTCCCCCAGGAAAAACTACCGAAAGGTTTCCCCACTAGGGTGGCTCAAATCCAGGAAGAGCACCGCACTCCCTCAATTTGAGCAATCCGGTACTCCTGAGTAAGCATCCTGATCAGGACACTTGATTTGAAAGCAATCGACTGGAGTCGTGAAGAAAAAGAAACTACTTCTGTTTTCCATTCCCCGGATTGATCCTAAGGGTTATACTCAACACTCAGTAATGCTAGTTGCTACCCTTTGGTTCGCCACCCTCAGGAAGATATTACATTACTCTGAAAACCAGAGAAACGCACTGATCTCACCTTCGCACTGGCTCCTCAGCACTACTGTGGATTAGGCATTCAGCAGTTGTTTTAAAAAGCATAGAGTTAGAGAAGCTGACGGAGCCTGTTGTTAGTGACTGATTCACAAGGTAGCTATAGAGAGAGTGTGTTCTTTAATCTGCCTCAGTTTGTCTGGGATAAAATCCTAGAAGTTGCACTCTAATATCTTTGCTTTCGCCCCCTGAGTACCAGGGTAGTGAACCAGGTCATTCAATGCAGCGCCAGAAAATTTCTCTTCATCCCATTCTAACGCAACCTTGCTAAAAATCAATTCCTATGATGTGCTACATCAGGACAACTACTAGCAAGTTGCCCTTCAGGGATTATATCTCTAAAACTAGTTGATTGCGGTGGATGTACAGGAGATGAAATTCTACTTCAGCCACTATTTCCAGCATAGACAGAATTTGTTCTGGACGCAACAGCGTACCGTCGTGGCGACAGCTACCCAAATAACGCAAGACAGATGTAGAGTCTGCTTCGCTGGCTTGGGTTTCTACTAATTCCAACTCAAATAAGCGATCGCGCAGATTTATTAACTGGCTCTTGCCTGACTTAGTTGTATGCTCCCACCAGATTTCTTCTTTGGCAATAATAGTGTCAATCCAGTCTTGCCATTGTGTCGGCCTCACCTGCCCTACCGTAGCTACAGTCAGCAAATACTCCGCCGCTGCTATCAGTTGACTAGCTGCTGGAGACTTTAAATCTATCTCTACCACATCATATATGGGTATGTCTGTGGGCAGTTCCCGAACCAGTTTTTCCCGGAAACTATTCACGGATACTGGCACAGTTAATTCAAAATCCACAATTTCACCGCTGCTTGAAAGACCCAGCGACAAGGCATTGGCTAGAATTATCCGCGGACTCGGATGAAACCCACCTGTGAAAGCCACTGGCAACCCGGCTCGCCGCATCACTCGGTCAAACAGGCGCATTAAATCTAGGTGACTCACCAAAGTCATATCGCCCTGCTTACCAAACCAGACCCTTAGTCGTTGTGCCTTGGTTGTGTTGGGGACAAATTGACCAGCGAATTCTGGAATAGCTGGCGGTTCAATGACAACATTGTGCCCAAAATCAGTGCCACAGACGCCACAATGGGAACAACCTTCAAAAGAGCAGTCCGGGACAATTGCCGCTTCTAGGGCGCGTTGCAAGTCTTGCTGGAGCCACTTTTTATCAATGCCTGTATCGATATGATCCCAAGGTAAGGGAGTGTCAAGTAACTGCTGAGTGGTTTCTTGGCTATTCTGCCCATCCCCGCTACTCTGCTGCTCTGCTGCATAAAACAGATTCCATTCGCCGTTTTCTACTAGGCGGTATTTCCAGTCTAAACCAGCTTCGGCGATCGCACTGGACCAAGCGCCAAAAGCCTGATCTATATTCTCATACCAGGAATCCATGCCTGCGCCCAATTCCCAAGCACGGCGCACTACCTTACCCAAAGTGCGATCGCCCCGGCCAATAAAGTCCTCCATCGCCGAAATGCGGACATCAGTAAAATTAATCTTCACTCCCCGACTCCGGCGGAATTCTAGCCGCAGTAGCCTTTGCTTGCGCTTAAACTCAGCGGTAGAAACAGAGTGCCATTGAAACGGTGTATGGGGCTTGGGCGTAAAGTTAGAAATCGTCAAGTTAAAGTTGAGCGGTTTTCTGCCTTTTGCCCAACATTCTCGCTGTAACCAGCTTACCGTTTCCGCAATGCCCACCACATCGGCATCGGTTTCACCCGGTAAACCAATCATGAAATACAACTTGATTTTATCCCAGCCTTGTTCCCAAGCGGTTTTCACACCCCGCAGCAATTCTTCGTTTGTCAAACCCTTATTCACAATATCCCGCATCCGCTGGGTGCCGGCTTCTGGGGCAAAAGTCAACCCACCTTGCCGCGTACCCCCCAGGATGTTGGCAATATTTTCATCAAATCTATCTACTCTTTGGCTGGGTAAAGTCAGGGTGATATTTTCATCTTTTAACCGATTTTTTATTTCCATCCCTACTGCTGGTAAGGACAAATAATCGGAACAACTCAGAGATAACAGGGAAAACTCATTGTACCCAGTTGCCCGCATTCCCTCTTCAATTGCTGTTACCACCTTGTCTGGTTCTACATCCCGTGCCGGTCGAGTCAGCATTCCTGGTTGGCAGAAACGGCAACCGCGAGTACAACCGCGCCGAATTTCAATTGTCAGGCGGTCATGGACGGTTTCCACATAGGGTACTAAGCCAATGGAATAAGCGGGAATCGGCGTCGCCACCCGTCGTAGTACTCGTTTGGGGACCTTTGGATCAAGAGGATAAACTGCGCCAAGAGCGTTCATTTCGTAAAACTGGGGGACATAGACGCCTGGGATCTGTGCCAAATCCAGTAATAATTCTTCTCGACTTAATCCAGTTTGTTTACCTTGTGCCAACACCAAGCCAATTTCTGGCAAGAGTTCCTCGCCATCTCCTAGGGCGAAAAAGTCAAAGAAGTCGGCGTAAGGTTCAGGATTCGATGTTGCCGTTTGTCCGCCGGCAAAGATTAAAGGGTAATTCCCCGCTAACCGTTCAAGCCATGTGAGCGGAATTCCAGCTAAATCCAACATTTCTAGGATGTTGGTTGCTCCCAGTTCATAACTCAGGCTAAAGCCTAAAATGTCGAAATCTGTGAGAGGGCGCTTAGACTCTACTGCAAACAATGGTGTATTGGTGGCGCGGAGTTTGTCCGCTAAGTCTGATCCTGGTAGATAAGCGCGATCGCACAACTGGCGCGGTTGGGCATTCAAAATGTTATAGAGGATGATATGCCCTAAATTAGATGCACCAACTTCATATATCTCCGGGTAGGTTAAGACCCAGCGGATCGTCGCCCCATCCCAAGGCTTATGCACTGCTAATCGCTCGTTACCCAGGTAACGGGCAGGTTTTAAAATATCCGATGTGATTAATTGTTCAACTGTAACAGCCACTGTGCTATCTTCTAGCTACCTTAAATTACCGCTATTCACTTCCAACATTAGCATTGATTAGTGCTTTCGACTGAGTTGAGCGTTGCAACTTACAACTCTGTTACACAAATCTCATTTTAGCCCTGGCTGGAAATTGGGCATTTTAGAGATGATCTATTGTCAAGATTTCCCAGTAACCCGTGCAGCGCTATGACCTTATGCTGCTACCAACTCAGCTTCATCTGCAAATTTTTATGACTTTGACTATCTATTTTAGGGTTCTTTGCTGAATCTTTATTGCTTTTGCATCTCTGTTTAAAGATTGTCATAAGTACACCATAAAATGTATTTATATATACATTTTTTTTGTTTGAGTTCAAAAACAATCAACATAGACAAACCTCATGCAGATTAGTCATCTACGACTATGCTCAAAAACCTTTCTGAATCTATAAATCAAGCGGATTTGAGCAAAAGTCAGACCTAGGAAAAAGGCTCTAATTTTTACCTTTCTAAGTAGCAGAAATCAGGGTTGATGAAGAACTAACTAGAGCTAAATTTTGTTGTGACCTAGATCACCATAGTACAAGTGTTTGGATCACCTTTTATACCTAGCTTTATCTTGGATAATGAGTAACAATTACAGTTAGTTTATTCCTTATGAGAACACGATACGTAATTCGTCAATTGGTAGAGAAAGCGCTGGACATCAAAAAATTAACGCCAGAAATAGAAAACGAAATTAACTCAGAACTAACGGAATTGGGTTATATATCTGACGTTGACTACGAAGCCCTGGAATTGTTAATGGCAGAGATGGATGCTGGTCGAGTTAAGTTGGTTCCTACCCTGGGATAATCAGCAAAATTAATTCAGGAAAAGAGACAGCTTCCCGATACGAAGTTAATTTGCTCAAGACTATAGCAATCAAACTTTCAAATAGGTAAAAAAGTAGTCGTTAAGGCAACGCTGATTATAAAGGCAAGATTATCAGAGCGTGTTTTTCTGTGGGGTTGATTATTTAATTCCCTAGGGTGGCGTAAACTGTGCTAATGAGCATCCACATTTGCATTAGTAATAAATCGTCATGCAGTTTGCTAAACGCTTAGACAGAATTCCTCCCTATCTGTTTGCTGAAATTAACCGTAAACAGAATGAACTCGTGACAAAGGGAGTTGACATCATTAATATGGGAGTGGGCGATCCAGATAAACCAACGCCTGCTGATATCGTCCAAGTAATGCATGAAGCGATTGACGACGCTTCTAACCACAACTATCCACCCTACCAAGGTACGCAAGAATTCCGGGAGGCAGTGGCTAAGTGGATGGAACAGCGGTTTGGGGTGACGGGTTTGAACCCAAATACAGAGATTGTTTCCTCTGTTGGTTCCAAAGAAGCAATTCATAATACCTTTTTAGCCTTTGTGGAAGCAGGAGATTATACGCTGATACCAGATCCTGGTTATCCTGTGTATCAAACTTCGACTATTTTCGCTGGTGGTGAGTTTTTTACTATGCCTCTCAAGGCAGAAAATAACTTTTTGCCTGACTTGAGTGCAATTCCTGAAGAAGTGGCCAGGAAAGCAAAACTGTTGTGGATTAACTATCCTAATAATCCTACTGGAGCGATCGCCACTACAGAGTTTTTTACAGAATTGGTAGCTTTCGGCAAAGAGTATAATATTTTACTATGCCATGACAATGCTTACTCGGAAATAGCTTATGATGCTTACAAGCCACCGAGTATACTGCAAGTTCCAGGAGCAAAAGATATTGCGATTGAGTTTCACAGTTTGTCTAAGTCTTATAATATGGCAGGCTGGCGGATTGGTTTTGTGGTTGGTAATGCGATCGGCATTAAAGGCTTAACCCAGGTAAAAAGTAATATTGACTCTGGGGTGTTTAAGGCAATTCAAGCTTGTGCGATCGCCGCTTACTCTAGCACCAGCGAAGCCAAACACCAAGCGGCAATGTCAGTTTACCAAAATCGCCGCGACATCATCATCCAAGGACTACAATCTTTAGGTTGGCCAATTCAGCCTCCGAAAGCCAGCCTTTATATCTGGGTACCTGTACCTCCAGGATATTCTTCAGCAGAATTTGTCACCCTACTCCTTGACAAATGTGGCATTATCGTCGCGCCAGGCAATGGTTACGGTGCAGGGGGAGAAGGCTTTTTCCGAATTGCTCTAACTATCACTGAAGAGCGGTTGCGAGCCGGAATTCAACGCCTGAAAGATGCCGGCATTCGCTATACTGGGTAATAGTTACTCGGTACTGGGAAATCTTCAAAACCCCTAGTCCCTAGTACCTAATCCCTTTTGATATGCTTGCCACAGTTGGTGAATAAACTGATTGAGTTGCTGATTAGCAACTGAGTCAGGTTCAGCTTTTGGTTCCTTTGCCAAAACCTGACTCAATAGGGTAATTACTTCTGTGTCTAGAGCCGGTCGAAATAAATTTACAGGCCAAAACAGGTCAGACGCATCTCGCAAATCAGTGACTAGCGGCGGTTCTTGGGTGAAAGCTACCAGCAGTAACGGACGCACCCAGCACAACTGACGGGAAACTACAACTTGAATAACTTCTGCATAGAGATTCCTGTCGCCATGCTCTAAAGACACAATTTGTCCCGGTTGAAAGTTGAGGCTAATGTCCATAATTATGCAGACGAGGCGTGGGCAAAGATAGTGTTGCAGCTTTCTTAATTTTAAGAGTGAGAATGCGCTATCCTGAAGGGAAATTCCTATAGCCGTCTCAGGGACTTGCAATGTCCTAGTCCTCCGCCTGTGCAATCATCCCCACAGCAGGAAAAACTTTTGCTGCTGTGGAATTTGGACGGAAATGCTATAGAATTAGTGAATAACTGTTAAGCAAATGCTAAACAGAAAACTTGCTGTAGTAAATCAACGATAAAAGAGCAAAGAGCAGTGTCAGTCGAAACCATTGAGAAGCGTTCCACATCCCGCAAGCTCGCGCCTCGGTATCGCGTTTTGCTCCATAACGACGACTACAACCCGATGGAGTATGTAGTTCAAGTACTAATAACCACTGTGCCGAACCTCACCCAGCCCCAGGCTGTTAGTATCATGATGGAAGCCCATACTAACGGGCTAGCCTTAGTCATTACCTGCGAGATGGAACATGCTGAGTTTTATTGCGAAACCTTGAAAAGTCATGGTTTAATCAGCACGATTGAACCTGAGGAATAGTCATTAGTCATTAGTCATTAGTCATTAGCAGAAATATATATGGTGGACTAGTGATTATTGACTTACGTGCTATGAAAATAAACCTACCCCAACTCGCCCAACGCCCTGCCCCCTTCCGGCTGGGTTGTTTTATCTCCTGTTTATTGCTGCTATGGTTGCCCTTGGCTGCACCAATTTACTTACTAGTGAATGATGCCAATTTGGTAAGTATCTTGACAATGGTATTGCTCTATGCAGAGTTTATATTTCTCTTGAGGATATGGGGTAAGAAAGTCTACCAGCAACCCCAGATATTGCAGCATTATGGCTTAGAATTTACACGGCAAAATGGTGTAGATTTGCTACGCGGCTTGGCTATGGGGACAATTACCGTTTTAATATTATTTGGTGTAGAAGGTTATTTGGGTTGGCTAGTGTGGCAACAACCTAAAGTTTTCTTATTCAAAATAATTTTAGAAGGTTTATTAGTCAGTTTAGGCGTGGGGTTTGCTGAAGAATTGTTTTTCCGGGGCTGGTTGCTGGATGAGTTACAGCGAGACTATAGTCCAGGTGTGGCACAGTGGATAGATGCGATTTTATTTGCTGTAGCGCACTTTATTAAACCGTTAGCAGCAATTATTCACACATTACCACAATTCCCGACTTTAGTGTTGCTGGGGTTAACGCAGGTATGGGGTAAACGCTGGCGGCGGGGACGTTTAGGTTTACCAATTGGTTTACATGGTGGTTTAGTTTGGGGTTACTACATAGTTAATGTTGGGGAATTAATCACATATTCTCAACAGGTTCCTGATTGGGTAACTGGTGTGAATAAAAATCCGTTGCAAGGTTTGATAGGGGTGCTGTTTATGAGTGGATTAGCTTTATGGATGCGTGGGCGAACTGTAAAAAATTAAGTATGATCAAATATGTTGCCCTTGTACTGTTACTACTACTTTCTTTATCAGTGACGCTTCCGGCTATGGCCAAATCCTGCCGTAATTATGAAGGGCAGGAGATTTGTATTTTGAGTATTAAACGCAGTGCCAAAAAATATTGGGAATATCGAGCATCTGTGACTGTGGATGCAGTGAAAACACCCGTTGAAGTTTACAATTGTCGGGGTAGGTTTAAGGTGCGAAAAGATGGGAGTGTTTCGCAATTTGAACACAACAGCCCTGGTGAGATGATTTGCAGTTTTTTTAATAAATAATTATTTCTATTTCAAGTTTGCCTAGGGTGCAATCGGCAATTGATTGTCCAAAAACATTGAATAATGAAGGTTCAGAACAGGATATAAATTCGTGGCTGAAAATATTGATCATGATCGCTTGTTCAAAGAATTACTCTCAACGTTTTTTATTGAGTTTATAGAACTCTTTTTTCCAGAGGTAATCAATTATCTTGAACCTAATTCTGTCACCTTAATAGATAAAGAGACGTTTACTGATGTCACCGCAGGAGAAAAGTATGAAACAGATTTGATTGCTCAAGTGAGATTTCGAGGAGAGCCTTCTTATTTTCTGATTCATCTTGAAGCAGAATCCGGTTCACGTCCGAAATTTAATAAAAGAATGTTCCGCTATTTCGCCCGTTTGCATGAAAAATTTGACCTACCCATTTATCCGATTGTTATCTTCTCATATTCCTCACCTAAAAAATTAGCAATTAGTAATTATCAAATTGATTTTCCTGATTTTGAAGTTTTAAGATTTAATTATCGAGTTGTTCAACTCAATCAATTAAATTGGCGAGATTTTTTGAGATTTCCTAATCCAGTCGCTTCGGCTTTAATGTCTAAAATGGATATAGCTCCCTTAGAAAGGCCAAAAGTTAAAGCTGAATGTTTAAGGTTGTTAGTGACGTTAAAATTAAATCCTGCTAAAATGCAATTAATCTCAGGTTTTATTGACACTTATCTGAAGCTTAATCTAGTAGAAGAGCAGGAATTTCAAACAGAATTAGGTTTATTCAGGCAAGAAGAACAGGAGGAAGTTATGCAAATTGTCACCAGTTGGATGAGACAAGGCATTGAGCAAGGCATTGAGCGAGAAAAAGATTTAGTTGTGCGTCAAATCAAGCGCAAATTAGGCGGAATTGATGCTGAATTAGAAGCTCAGATTAGAGAGTTAGATGTTGAACGTCTCGAAGTTTTAGGGGAAGCATTTTTAGATTTTTCAACAGTGGAGACTTTGCGAGATTGGTTAGATACTGTGAATAATTAATAGGGCGGGGAGTATCGAATCAGGACATTATTCTGGCGTATCATGTGTGTCATGTGCGACAGTAGACCGTAGACGGATTTTGCGGTGGGGGATTGGCTTTTGGGAAAGCTTGAAGCTTATCGGAAGAGATGATCTTACAATTGGTGTTGCTTGGGCATCATTTTTGTACCTCAGCTTCTAGCGCGGTATATCCCTTTTCTGTCAAAGTGGGGGTTAAACCTTAATTTTTCGTTGGCTGCAACGTCGAAAAATCGTTAATTTATCCGAAAGTGAGGAAAGAGGGATAACAACCTCGATGCAGCGGATAGAAGCCAATACAGGGGCACAGCAATGCTCATACGTGTCAACTTAACGTTAAAACCTGGTAACGACGGTATAACAACATTTACCCAATTACCAACCAATCCAGAAGAACCCCACCCCGGTTTTGCTGGCGCAAAACCTCCCCTCATGAGGGGAGGGGTCAAACGCCTGTGGGACAACAGTTTGAGCTTAAGTTGACACTCATGAGCATTGCTGTGCCCCTACGATTAAACTAAATTTTGCTCGATTGAAGTTTTTTATGTTTATTTATTCGGTGTCGCAAACACACGCCAAATAATAAAAGCTGTAAACCCTAAATAGGCGAATACAGTCAGCCATTCTTGCCAACGATTTGATATCTCATTCATCGGTAATAGCAGAAAAATAAATAATATTAAACTTCCAATATTGTCCCCACCACACAAGCTCTATCTAAATTAGCACCTTGCAAATTTGCCCCTTCTAATTCAGCGCAGAGCAAATTCGCTCCTGTCAAATTCGCCCCTGCTAAGTTTGCCTTCCGCAAGTCGGCTTCTTCGAGATTAGCTTCACTTAATAAGGCGCCTCGCAAATCGGCGCGACCCAAGTCTGCACCTTTGAGATTTGCCCCTGTCAAATTTGCCCCTCGTAAGTCCGCATCGCGAAAGTCAACATCTTGCAAGTTCACACTCATCAAATTGGCACCACTCAAGAAAGCACCCGCCAAAGTGACATCGCTGAGTGTCGCACCCATCAAGTTAGCACCGCGCAAATTGCTACCCCGCAAGTCAGCACTTGTTAAATCTGCTTGCATCAAGTTTGCTCCCATCAGGTTGGCCCGCAAGTCGGTTTCTTGGAGGTTCGCCCCCATTAAGTTTGCGCCCTCTAGATGCCCGCCTTCGAGTTTAGAACCAGAGAAATTAGTACCCACAAGGCTGGCGCCGGCTAGATTGACGCGGCTTAAATCTAGTTGGGATAGTTCCTCGTCTTCTAAGTCTGCCCCTGGAATTTGTTTGAGTGTTCCTGATCTAATGGCTTCAATATTCATTGGGGGTATGTACCAATCTCTTCACTTGTCTTGCTGTGGCTATCCCAACGGGAATTAAGTAACCAGATACCGCTGCTGACTTTTGGTGTCATCACAGGTAATTCGAGTCCCTGTTGCAAACCCATCACTAATAAAGTTAGGGTATCTACAAGTTTAGGGTCAAAGCGGGTCGATTGTTGTTGTCTGCACTCATCCAAAGCTTGAGTAATTATTTCTTGCCGATTTTTATCAGTGGATTGTTGCTGATTGACTCGCCGCTGAAAGTCTGCCACTAATGCCAAAATTCTCGACTCTAGGGGGATTTCATCTCCAGCTAAACCGGCTGGTTCTCCTGTGCCATCCCACCACTCGGTTTGGTGGGTGATAATTTGGGCAACTGCTCGTAGTCGTGGCATTGTCCGCAATACTTGGGCCCCTGGTACTAGAGGACAAGTTAAGGGACAACTAAGTACATCTTCTTCATAGCGTGTGGATGTACCAGGAGTGAGAACACTTTCTGCCTGCTGTAGGGGATCTATGCGGTGTAGCAAACCGGCAAGGCGCAATCGTTTAGTTTGCCATGCTGGTAAATCTAACAGTTGCCCAATTGTTTCGGAAATTGCGACTACTTCCGCGGCGGCCATGGGGTTGTTAATATCTGCTAGATCCATCAGTTGTGCCATCCGCAAAAATGCCTGGATTTCGTTAGAAACCAGGTTGCGATCTAGGGCTAGTTGGCGCTGCGCTGCGGGGATAGCTAGATTTTCTTGCCCAGTCTGGAGGTAATCTACGACGCGGGAGACAACGGCACTGAGGTTTGCTGGTGGGGCAATCGCAGTTTTAATTGCTTGTTTATGGGCGGTGAGTTTGTTTGCCAGTTCTGGATTGTATGGTTGGATGTGCGCGATCGCTAATTTTGCTGTCTCTTGGACTAACTCTGGCTCAAATGTCCACAAGCCATAAAACTTGCGCTCTAAATCCGATGTCGGTAGTCCAGCCGCCCCATAATCATCTGCTGATAATTCTTGACAAAGTACCATCGCTGTGTAACTGGGCGACAGGATAATCAAATGCCACTCTTGAGCCACTGGATCAGCTGGATCTAAGTCCACTAAGTTGACGTTGGGTAGCTGGCTGGTGGGGTGTTCGCCAAATCCGCCGTCAGGGGCAGCCATGATCGCAATTTCCCGGCTGCGCTGGGCGATATCTGCGTATCGATTTGCTTCTTGCAGATACCATTTGCCCTGTTGAAAGGCGGTGATTACTAAGGGCTGACCATCGTCGGTTAAGATGTGGTCTTCCAGGGCATGGCAGAGGGATACTAGGGTATTTTTGTAGTACACCCCAAAGTGAATCGGCCGGGAGCTATGGCGGTGGGCTGTTTCCAGCTGTTGGATAATTGAACCTTCTAGCATGGGGTTATAGGAGTGCTTCCTTTATGAGTGCTAAGTGATGAGTGCTGAGTTAAGAATAAAAACTAAAAACTAAAAACTAAACAAGTCATAACTAACAACTTACCACTCAAAACTCAAAAAGGAAGCACTGTAGTTTGTCTTCTATGATATGCCTGCTAACTGTTTCGCTTTCGGCTCTATTGGTGCAGTAAGTGCTGTTTCAAGGGAGGCACAACCCAATCTTTCTTCTAAGATTTTCATAACTTCGCGTCCGAAGTCGTTGGGGTTGCGTCGCCAAGCTTGTAAACAAACTTCCCCGAAGAAGGAACCAAGGGGTTCGGGGTTCCACAGGAGTTTTCTGGCATTCCACGGCATGTGGCTCATGGGATTGTATCCTGGTTTCAGGATACCCTCTTTAAAGGCAAATTCTTCTAAGTGGGTATGAGGTTGGAGTCCAATAAAAAAGATGGCAGGTTCGACTTTGTCAGCGCCAAAAATCTTTTCGAGTTCGCGGTGGTAAGCGATGGTTTGGCGAATGGTTTCGGGGCGTTCGTCAATGACGTTAAAGGAGTAGTTGACGGAAACTAAGTCGTTGAAACCAGCTGCTTTTAAATCGCGACAGTTTTGCAAGACAGTTCGCAGGTTGTATCCCATCCGCATTTTCCGCACAAGTTCTTGAGAACCGCTGGTAATACCGATTTCAAAGTAGTTCATCCCGGTTTTCGCCATCAAGTCACACAATTCTGGTGTCAGGTTGTCGGCTCTGATGTATGCTGCCCAGTGGATGTCTGTCATTCCAGAATCAATGATTTTTTGTAAGAGTTCTACAGCATCATCGATGAATTTCCGGGCGGGGATGAATTGGGCATCGGTAAACCAGAAATTGCGAACGCCGCGATCGTATAATTGGCGCATCTCGGCAACGACTTCATCAGCTGGGTTAATGCGTACCTGTTTACCTTCGACAACGGTGTAGACGCAATAACAGCAGTTGTGGGGACAACCGCGCTTGGTTTGCACACCGATGTAAAAATCTTGTTCTTGCAGGTAATAATTAAATTCCGGCCAGATGGTTTCGATATAGTCGTAGTTACAGGCGGTTTTTTCCAGTGGCGTGGGTTGTTCGTGGATGAGACGTTCTCGCGGTTGAGTTTCACCGACTACATAGCAGCGTTCATCCCGAAACTCACTACCATTTAAGATTTTTGTGAGTAGGGTTTCTCCTTCACCCACAGAGATAATTGTCCCTTTGGGCAAGCTTTTACCCAACTGTTCGTAAAACACGCTGACAGCACCACCACCCACAACTAAGCGAGTGTCAGCATTGTATTTCTGGGCGCGTTTAAGTCCGCGTTTGATTAATCCTATATTTTGCCAAAGTTCTCCATAGTAACTTAGGAGTAACTTCAAGCCACCCAAGGCCCCCCTTAGTCTAATCAAGGGATTTTTGGCGTAAAAGACCTCAAAGGAATTTTGCAGGGGGTTACCACCGCGTCCACCGACTGGGGCATATATTTGAATGTCCCGCCAAGAAAAGACTAGCAGTGTTGGTTTAAATTCATCAATACAGCTATCTAGGGCAGCAGCATAATCTAAAGGTGGCACTGTGCCCAAATCAAAAATCCGCTGTTCGATGTTGGGAAATAGCTTGTGGACGTGATCAGAAAGATAGACAACCCCAATGGGAAAGATGGGGTTACAGGGAAGGCGAACGTAGAGAATTCGATTTTCCATCATCGGGAGTTTAACTTCCATCTTGCTGTAATTTAAGGAAAAAGCGAGAGAAACATCCAGTTTTAAAGTGTGTGTTTGTTTTGGTTGCTCGTCTCTATCACAATCTTGCTTGACATTTGGTCTAATTTTTGATAGACGATAGCAACTGGGGAAAAAATTAAAATTCCTCTGGGTAAAAGATGCATGGCATCTAGAAAATAAGCTTTATGAAGAAAGTTTTCATATAGCTTTACCATAACATTGACTTTATTAATTAAGCGATGATTTTCGCCTGTTAGCCCTGGGATAGATGAAATAGAAAAACTCACTCCTCTACCAGGTTAAATGCAAGGGGATCGTCACCGTGTCTATCCTCTAATGATCTGCCTTCAGAAATTTGTCAGTCATTTGTCAGGGAACAAATATCAAAAGTATCTATGATGTAGTGTATAATTATAGAAAAATTTCATACACAAGCAAAGATTCCATAATTTAGACATATCTTTAGATAGAAATGATGCAGAAAAGTGTAGTTGGTAGTCGGAGTTACAGCAACTGGGGATCAGCCAGTGCTAGTTTGGCTGGTGTAATGTAAAATTGTGGCGTAAAGCTCCTCAGCAGTTATGGCTCAAATATTAGATCCTCTACCACCGGAGCAATCGGGGAAAGTTCTCTGCTGCTACGTCAATGCCACGAGCAAAATACAGGTGGCTCGCATTTCCAATATTCCTAACTGGTACTTTGAAAGGGTTGTTTTTCCTGGGCAACGCTTAGTCTTTGAAGCCCCGAAAGAAGCTCATATGGAGATTCATACGGGTATGATGGCAAGTGCAATTTTATCGGATAATATTCCGTGCGATCGCCTGGCGCTCAACGAACCTAGTACTGATGAGTTTGATACAGACTCATCAGCAGGAATAGACCCTATAAATACCAAGGCTATGATGTCCTCAATTAATACAAAAACCGGAGAAATCACAAAACCCTTACAAGTTGCTGGATTAGCATCTGTTGATTAAAAAACACAATTTTGCTCAATTTGAGGGTTGCTGAATTCAGCAACCTTTTTTATTTAGGAAAGTGGATTAGGCGTGGCTCAATTTGAGGATAAATCGAGATTTTTGACCAAGGCGGTAAATAGATTTACCAAATTTTTTAAGTAAATATCCTTAGATACTAGAGATTCAAACCTTTGTAGAGACAAGTCAGGAAATATCTCTACAGTGTTGTCTACTCAACAATATTGCTAGAGAAATACTTCTATCGTCAGGTATCGAAAAATTTTAGGGTTGGCCTTGGATCAGTACTCTACTCAACCGATTTAGAACTAGTATCAGCCGTACAATAAATATAGTATGCTCGTGTTTATGGAATGACTCAAAACATTCTGCTACGGAACAATGTAACCGTGTTTGGACAAGGCACACAGACCATGCTGTTCGCTCATGGGTTCGGGTGTGATCAGAATATGTGGCGTTTTGTCACCCCGTCCTTCGAGAATGACTACAAGATCGTCCTATTTGACTATGTAGGGTCTGGAAAATCTGATATTAGCGCCTACAGTGCCCAAAGGTACGGCGACCTCAATGGCTATGTCCAGGATATCCTCGATATCTGTGCAACTTTAGCGTTGACGGATGTGATTTTCGTCGGGCATTCTGTCAGCAGTGTTATTGGCATCCTGTCCTGTATCCAAGCTCCTCATCTCTTTCAGAGACTGATTCTCATCTGTCCTTCACCCTGCTACATCAATGATCTACCCGATTACTTGGGAGGGTTTGAGCGAAAGGACATTGAGGATCTGCTGGATATTATGGAGAAAAATTACATTGGTTGGGCGAGCTTTCTGGCTCCTATGGTGATGAAAAACGAGGATCGGCCTGAACTAGCTCATGAGCTTGAGAGCAGCTTTTGCTCAACCGATCCTGTGATCGCCAGCCGCTTCGCCGAGGCCACTTTTTACTCTGACAACCGGAGTGATTTACCCAAGGTGACAGTACCTTCACTCATTTTGCAATGTGCGGAGGATGCGATCGCACCCACGGAGGTGGGACATTACCTGCATCGTCACCTGAGAGAGAGTACGTTGAAACTGATGAAGGCTACTGGACATTGTCCACACATGAGCCATCCAGAAGAGACTATCCATCTGATTAAGGAGTATATTGCCGCTCATATTACTTGAGTTCCATTGCCAACAAGATTTGTGACCAATCAGTGACTTACCAGATAGACGAGCTACTCAACACCGCGCCCTGTGGCTTTCTCTCGTTTACTGACGATGGCACGATTGTGATGGTCAATGCCACGCTGTTAGAATTACTCGGACATGAACTCGATGGACTGCGGGGACGAAAGATCGAATCAATTCTACCAATTGCCAGCCGGATCTTTTATCAAACCCATTTCTTCCCGCTGCTGAAGCTGCATGGTAAGGCGGAGGAGATCTACTTTTCATTGAGGCCAAGGCAGGGGAGTGATATACCCATGCTTGTCAACGCGGTGCGTCGGGAGAATGCAGGCAGCTTTGTCAACAACTGTATCTTCGTACCCATCCGCCAACGTATCCAGTACGAAGACGAAATTCTCAAGGCAAAGAAAGAAGCGGAGGTAGCTATCCTTGCCCAAAAGCAAGCGGAAATAGCTCTGCGGCAGCAGTATGAACGAGCTATATTACTTCGAGACATTACCCAACGGATCAATCAATCCCTCGATTTATCTAACATTTTTGAGATTGCTTCTCAGAAAATCCGCGAGTTAATTCACGCTGATCGGGTAGGGATCTTTAAATTCTATTCTGACGCTCACTATAACGATGGCGAATTTGTCGCCGAATCTGTACTTCAGGGATTTAATTCTCACTTAGCGAGAAAAATTCACGATCATTGCTTTGGCAAACAGTACGCCAGCTACTATCAGCAAGGCAGAATCCAAGCCTTAGATGATATCGACAATGCTGGACTTGCAGACTGCCATCGCCGGATTCTAGCAAAATTGCAGATTCGAGCGAATCTCGTTGTGCCTTTGCTGAATGCTGGAGAAGATTTGTGGGGCTTGTTATGTATTCATCAATGTTCTGCTCCCCGACATTGGCAAGAGCTTGAGATTGACTTTATTAAACAAATTGCTATCCAGTTAACGATCGCCATTCAGCAATCAGATCTTTTTCAAAAGTCACAGAAGGAATTAGCAGAACGGGAACAGGCAGAAGCCAGACTGAGAGAGAGCAACCAACAACTTGCATTCTCTAACGAGGAACTGGCTTGTGCTACTCGCCTCCTAGAAAAGCTAGTTAACATTGATGGGCTGACTCAAATTGCCAATCGCCGCTGCTTTAATGATCGCTTATTGCAAGAATGGCTGCGGCTATGCCGGGAACAGCAACCTCTGTCTCTGCTGTTGTTTGATGTCGATTATTTTAAACGTTATAACGATTTCTACGGTCATCAACTGGGGGATGATTGCCTGACCAAACTTGCTCAAGCCGCGCAACAGGTGGTGTGGCGTCCGGCGGATTTAGTGGCTCGTTACGGTGGGGAAGAATTTGTGATCATTTTGCCCAATACCGATGCTGAAGGGGCAGGAGCGGTTGCGGAAAGAGTTCACGCTGCTATGCAAGCATTAAACATTCCTCACCAAGCCTCTGAAGTGAGCAATACGGTCACCATTAGTCTTGGCATCGCCACTTTGATTCCTAGTTCCGAAATATCACCAGCCATCCTGATTGCTCAAGCAGATCAGGCACTCTACTGTGCCAAGCAACAGGGGCGTAATCAGTCTGTGATCTTCTCCTTCTAGAGATAAAATCAGCAGTGTGATGTTGAAGTTTACAACTAGACAAAACCGACAAAACCACGATTTTTCCTGAGGAAAAACCTGGACAAAATTGGCGGTTCCAACGCTATGCAGGCGGCTTTTAGAACTCGTTTTCACCCCTGTGAGCCGCAAAAGATCACTTTCCTGAACAAAACTGTTTTATGCATCTACCTTCTTTTATTTGGTTATGGAAAATAGCCGCTTGGTCTATGGGGTTGTCGCTGCTGGCATATTTGCTGTTAGCAGTCACAGGTGTTTGGATGTTTCGGATGAGAACTTCGGGACAACCTCCTGTCATCGCCTCACTGACGGGTGTTGATCGGGGAGTGCGATCGCTCCATTATACAATCGGACTGAGCATGGTCAGTTTAGTGCTGCTGCTGTTGGCTATTGGCATCATTGGTACTTTGGGACACTTCGGTTCTTTAGGGCACTCGTCACATTTAGTTGCTGGGTTAATAGTGGTAGTCATGGTTTTGCTGTCTGCTGTCAGTGCAACGCAAATTAGCGCTAGAAGACCCTGGGCCAGACCTTTACACATTGGTACGAATATTCTGCTGTTTATCGGTTTTGCCTGGGTGTCCCTGACTGGTTGGATTGTGGTGCAAAAGTATTTGCCGTAATCAGGCATCAAGCCTGACAAAATAATGCAGCAAAAACCAAGCGAGTTATTTAAAAGTGCGATCAAGTTTTTCTTGCTGGCATCTGTTGATACAGCATGTTTGCTAGTTTTAGCATGTTTGACATTTTTTTAAATAATGGCAATCTTCGATTATTAGCAATTTTTAGCGTCAAAGTATCGATTTTTAGATATGTTGTTGGTGCAAGAATTTTTAAGATGACACAGCATTTATAACCCATCTTTTGGGTATTCATGCTGGTGTTAAAAAGTTTCATTCAACTTTGGGATAAACTTTGTTTAATCCCAAAGCTAGACATTTAAAATTTTAATGTTCTAACTTTAGAAAAATTGAATATCTAGAAAATCTAGTTTAGAAACAAAGTATAGGTTTTCCCATATCAGGGTCAGACCTATTTACCAAAATGAGGGTAATAATTATGTCATTTCAATTGCTGCAACCTGAGTTACTTGAGGATTTAGCGACAGAGCAACAAGAGCTTCTTTCTGGAGGATACTGCTCTAAACGCGACGACGATGATGACGACGATGAAAAGAAGTCCAAAAAATCCAAGGGTAAGTACAAGAAGATTCCATTCTACGTGAAAGGTCTTGTTTACAAGCCTGAGTCTGACGACGACTAAACGGGTGATATTGTGAAGTGAGTGAAACTTAAGACCTGATTAGTCCCGTGGTTCAAACTTTACAATTAGCCAGGGAAGCAGAAGACTCAGATCAATAAACTCTGTCAGGTTCTAGCTCCAAAACTGGCTAAAATCTCAGCAAGACAAGTAAAATGCATGCATCAATAGCTTGAAATTGACACTCCCCCACCTTGAAGGTGGGGGTTTTTTCCAGTTTATTTTGAAGGAGTAACGGGATAGCAAAAAACTATTGACAGAAGGAGCGGGTATTTGAACAAAATTAAACATTACCAGGGGCTACCAATGATGGTAAAGGCTGCCCAATAAAAAGGATGTCCGAGATTACCTTGGATATTGCTTTGCAAATATTCAGCCTGTTCAGGTGTTAGTTGAGTACTACCTTGAGAGCCAATAAACTGATTTTTTTCTATTCGCACTTTGCCCCGAATCATTCCCAATTGTGCCTGTCGCAGTGCTTCGGCTTTAATGCTTGCAGTATTTAAGTTGCTATAAAATTCGGTCATTAGCCCCAAGGTGCCCGCATCTGACACATACCACAAACTGGCGACGGCTGACTTCACACCAGTTTGGATGGCTAATCCAGCAAAACCTAATTCTGCCTCACCATCCCCCAAGGCTGATTTACAAGCACTTAAGACTAGTAACTCCACTTGCGGGTTATCCCATTTCAAGTCGCGGATTTGATCTAACCCCAGTTTGCTGTTGTATAGCTGGATATATGATTTGCTGCGACCGCCACTTTGTTGATTGGGAAAGTCAGCGTGGGTTGCCAGGTGAATTATTTTATAGGATGTTTCAGTTGTTTGTTTCTTCAGATTCTCTAGGGTGAACTTTTCGTCGCGGATAGATGTCACCTTTTGTGATAGTTTTTGGCTAATGTTGGTAATCTCTAAAGGTACAGCCTGTAACTCTGATTGATTTTGGTCTGGGGTAAATTTTTCGGCTCCCATTGCCAAAATTGGCAAGTTTTTAATCCCAACATATGTGGTATCGGTCAGGCTGAAACTGGGGAGTAGTGCCAGGCTGTACTTTTCAATCAGAAATTGTTTACCATCATGGAGGGCGGCTACAGGAAGCGATCGCAAACCTTCATCCATGACGAACATCAGATTATTCACGCCCTGCTTTTGCAGTTCAGCTTCTTGGGGTGCAATTAACCAATCATACAGTTGCTTTGCTGGGGCTAAATAGGTGGTGCTACCGGCTTTACCCGGATCAGAAATTTCACTTCTAAATCGGCGAACTACTTTCAGCACTTCTGCTCTAGTTACACCCAATAGTAGCTGGCGGACGGGTTCTTTATCTGCCGTGACGTAGATCAAATCCAGTAGGTAGTTATCTTTGGCTTTGTCATCTTGATTTGCCGATTCTAGTCCGTTGAGCGGCGTAAATTTGATATAAACAATTGCTGATTTGACGCCTGTTTGTTTCTGAACTTCACCGAGCAAGGAGCGGGACTGGGAGACAGAAGTGATTGAACGGTTGCCTGCCCCAAAGTCTTTAAACTGTCCTGTCGCTTGTGCTTCTGCTTGGTCAACAGAGGCATTAGTTTCCAACCTCAAGGAGCTGTTACCTGCTAGCTGAGATATACTCTGTTGTGTTTGTCGCAGTTCGTCGCTTGCGGTTAAGAACTGTCCTTGAGTAACGATTCTAATTTTGCCTTGGGTGCGGCTATTAGGGAAAGATTCCGTGGGTAAAATGGAATTAGCAATACCAGTGGTGAGAGATCCTGCTGTGCCATTGGTTTCAGCCCGACCGACGATGAAGGGTACGGAACTGTTACCGCCATGATCGATGGTGATCGAACCAGGGGCTGTTTCCCCTTGTCCAGAGATACTGGCTTTGATCACATCGCCGAGGGAAAGACCGGTATCAACTCCCCCTGCGGTAGAGATACTGGCATTGATCCCATTCCGGTCTGTGAAAGTGCCTGTAGAGCGGAAGTAGCGTCTAGTGGTGATGTTTACCTTACCGCCAGTGCCAGTAGTGCCACCCTGGGCATCGATGGATGTCACTACAATATTATTGTTGACATCTCTAATATTGGTGGTGTTTTTTAAGGTCACATCGCCACCATTCTCAGTGCTGGAATTGGAATTGATGACTCCGGCATTGATGCCATTTTCAGCCAGAAGAGTGACTGCACCCCCAACTCCTGCAGTAGTATCAGCGAAGATATTTCCAGATGCGATCGCGCCTTCAGTGCTATTGAGCGAAACATTACCACCGTTGCCAGCATCGGTACGTGCAGAAATATTTCCTGTGGTCACGTTGCCAGGGGCATTAAGTGTAGTGTTGCCAGCATTACCTTGTCCATCAATATTGGAGTTCAAATTACCAGTGGCGATCGCCCCATTTTGACTGATAATCTCAACACTCCCGCCTTCTGTAGTGATATCGCTAGTAGTTATATTCTGATTTGCTCGCAGTGTAATTGAGCTATTATCTGTGCCTGTAATTGCCCCTACGGCACTGATTGCACCAGACCCAAAACTAGACTGAATCGTGACTGGGTCAAAGAAGCTAATAGGATTAATCGTGACTGCCCCACTGCTATCAGCACTGCCAATAGTAATGCTATTGAAGCCATTAGTTAAGGAGGCGATATCTGTTGCCGTCAAGTCTAAGGAATTTTCCCCACTATCACTAGCACCACCAACTACCAGATTTTGTGTTGCTGTTGTTGGCTGTAGCACTAAGTTAGCTGTCCCACTAACGACATTAGCTGTTAATGGCAAGTTAATTTCATTGGCAGTCAAAGTCAGATTGTTACTACCAGCGGCTAAAGTGCCTAAAATGTCAATTGTGGCAGTGCCGACATCCAGCGTCGTGTTCCCTGTGAAAGTGGTATTACCGTCGAGAGTAATGTTTTGATTTTCGGTGGTAATGTCGCCAATGCTGATGTTGTTGGCAGTTAAATTAATTGCTGCATTCCCCGCGCCTGTAATTGTGCCCGTGGCGGTGATACTACCATTGGGTGACTGAATTTTTACAGGATCGTTGAATGTATTGGGATTGATGGCGATCGCACCGCTGCCATCACTCCGCCCAATGGTGATAAAGTTAAAGCCATCTTTCAAGGTAGCTAGTTCACTTATAGTTAAGTCTAAGGAATTGCTGCCGCTGTCAGCATCGCCTGCAAGGTTAATATTTTGTCCTAGGGTTGCAGGTTGCAAAAATAAATTACCAGTACCGCTGACACTTCCTGTAGATAGCAAGTTAATTTCATCTGCGGTGAGTGTCAGGGTGTTACTACCCACTCCTATATTCCCATTGATGTTTAGAGTAGCACTGCCAGTATTTAAGCTGGAGTCAGCAATGAAGTTAACATTGCCGTTGAGGTTGACATCTTGGTTGTTAGTGATGATATTCCCAGAGGTGATATTACCGACATTTAGGGTAATTGTCGCGTTGTCAGTGCCAGTAATCGTGCCAGTTCCTTGTAGAATTCCTTTGGGAGACTGAATGATCAATGGATCTGCGAATGTTGCACCCTCACTAGGAATAGTAATTGTCCCACTGCCATCGGTGCGACCGATAGTAATTGACTGGAAACCATTTTGCAACAATCCGAGTTCTGTGCCTGTGAGATCCACAACTCCAGCAGTGGTATTACTGCTACCACCGAGGATAAATCCAGTAGTTGCTGTTCCCTGAAACAGTTGCAGATTGCCAGTACCTGTGACATTGCCTTGAAAATCAATTTCATCGCCAATTAAGTTCAGGTCGTTACTACCTAAGGTCACAGCATCGTTAAAGGCGATCGCTCCAGTTCCAGCATTAAACACTTTACTACCGCTGCCAGTCAAAGTGAAGGGAATGTTAAAGATAATATTTCCATTAGTAATGATGCTGCCTGGAATAGTTGCGCTGGTAGCGCTGTCGATTACCAAGCTACTCAGCGGTGTGGTACTACCAACATCACCACCAAGGGTAATATTACCTGTACCCGCAGAGAGAATTAAATTCCCACCGCCGTCCACTGTGCTACCCAAGCTAATATCGCCATTACCCGTACTCAGGGGCACATTGGCATCTGTACCCAAGAAGACTTTATTCGGGATGGTCAGGAATTGGTTATCGGTGCTAATGCCAGCTTTGAGGGTGGTTAAAATGGCATCCAGGGTGACTGTAGCGTTGTCTGTAGCTGTAATTAATCCATTAACGCTAATTGCGCCATTAGGAGATTGAATTGTCACCGGGTCACTGAAGGCAGCGGTGTTGATATTAACCGTCCCACTGCCATCGGTGCGACCGATAGTAATCGAATTAAAGCCATCTTCCAACGAGGCTAAATCGGTTGCAGTTAAGTCTAAAGTATTTGCCCCTGTACTGCCGAGAGTGATATTTTGGTCTGGTGTAAAAGTCTGTAGTAGTAGATTGCCGCTACCAGTCACTGAGTTAGCTGTTGCGGGCAAGTTGATGTTGTCGGCTCTCAAGGTTAAATCAAAATTACCTGCTGTTAAACCATTATTAAATGCGATCGTCTCCGACGTGCCGAAGGCAATCGCCCCAGTTCCAGCGTTAAAAATAGTATTGTCAGTCAAGATGACTTGACTAGAAAAACTGATATCACCATTAGCTGTAGTGATGCTGCCGGGAACGGTAGTGGTTTTAGCACTGGCGATATTCAATTTCCCAAATGGTGCGATCGCCCCAATATTATCGCTAAAGCTAATATTCCCCGCACCAGCAAACAAAGTTAAATTCCCAGTTCCATCCAATGTGCTGCCAAAACTAATGTCGTTATCGTTAGTGGTGAAGACTTTGGCACCAGTGCCGATTAAGGTAACCGGGTTATCGAAGTTGAGATTACTTGTGGTGGTGATATTTGACCCGATTTTAGTCTCAGCAGCGTTGCTAATTAAACCACTCAGCACTGTTGTGTCACCCACAGCACCATTTAAAGTAACAATCCCCGTACCCGCAGAGAGAGTTAATTCACTGTTGCCATCAATAGCATTGCTAAAACTGATGTCATTATTGCCAGAGTCGAAGACTTTGGCATTAGTACCAGTGAGAGTAACAGCACCATTGAAATTGATTTTGCCTGTGGTGGTAATGCTTGCCCCCACTTTGGTTTCCGCAGCATTGCTAGTTAAACCACTCAGCGCTGTTTTCCCACCCACAACCTGATCAAAGGTAACAATTCCAGTCCCCGCCGAGAGAGTTAAATTACTCTTTCCATCAACTATGTTGCTAAAGCTGATATTGCCATTGCCAGAATTAAAAGTTTGTTCACCACCACCAGTCAAATTGACAATACTGTTGTTAAAGTTGATGACACCATTGGTAGTGGTGATATCCCCAGCAACAGCAGTACTCTTCGCGCTGTCAATCACCAAGCTACCGAGAGGGGTGGTGCTACCAACATTACCCCCCAAGGTGACGTTACCTGTACCAGCGGAGAGAGTTAAATTACCGCTGCCATTAATTGCATCAAAGAAGCTAATATCGCCATTGCCTGTAGTCAGAGGTATATTAGCACCCGCACCCAAAAAGATTTCTTGATTGAAGGTGATGGGTTTGTTAGCAGTGGTAATACCAGCAAAGAGAGTAGTTAACTTGGCATCAAAGGTAACGGCGGCAGTCTCTGGAACTGTGGCTAAACTAGCATCTGTAGATGTAATTAATTTATTAACGTTAATACTGCCATTTGGCGATCGCAAAATCACTGCATCTTTGAAGGTGACAGCACTGTCATCTGTGACAGCACCGACATCAATCACCCCACTGCTATTTGTCCGACCGATAGTAATCGAACTGAAACCATCTTTTAGGGCGTTTAAGTCAGTTGTAATCAAGTCTAAAGTGCTTACACCAGTGTCGTTAACACCATTAAGTTTAATCGCCAGACTGGGTGTATATGGCTGAAGTACTACCTTACCAGTGCCTGACACCGAGTCGGCTGTTGTGGGTAAGTTAATTTCATCAGCCGTCAAAATTATATTATTAATCAACTGAACGTTAGCGGGACTGTTAAAGGTGATCTCACCAGTAGCGGTAATGTTACCGCCAACAATAATATTGTTGGCGCTCTCTACAATCAGTTTACTTAGTGGAGTCTGACCACCGACATCTCCTTTAAAGCTAACATTACCTGTATCTGCAAGAAGAGATAAAATTCCATTACCATCAAGTGTTTTCTCAAAGGTGATGTTCCCACCACCAGACTCTAGGACTAGATTCGCACCTTCAAGCAAAACAACTTGGTTTCTAAAGGTAATGGGTTTGTTTTTAGTTATAATGCCAGCACTGAGAGTGGTTACGCTAGTATCAACAGAACTGGCGCTAAGGGTAACAGCACCTTCTCCTGTAATTAAGCCATCAACTTTGATACTACCTAGGGGAGATTGAATTAAAACAGGGTCATCAAAGTTGACAGTATTGACTTTAATTTCCCCACTACCATCCTCGTTACCAATAGTAATTAACTTGAAGCCAGGATTTATGGCATCTAAGTCAGTTTTGGTCAGGTCTAAAGTGCCTGTAGTATCGTTATCACCATTAACTATAATCTTTTGACTTTCTGTAAATGGCTGAAGTGTAAGATTCCCAGTACCTATTACTGTGTCAGCCGTTGTTGGCAAGTTAATTTCATTAGCCGTCAAATTTAAATTAAAACCACCCGCTGTCACACCCGAATTAACTGCAATTGTGCCGGTTCCCGCATTCACAACCGCATCACCATTCAAAATGAGTTGATTGAACGTGAGATTACCTGTAGTGGTGATGTCATTAGCCACTTTAGTGTTTGTAGCAGCGAGAGTTAAAGCACCAGTTCCCGTTACTTTGTTACCAAAGGTGATATCTCCTGTAGAGGTAAAAGTTTTGGCCCCACCAGTCAAGTTAACTTGACTATTAAATTCCAGAGTACCTGTGTTGATATTGTTAGCAACATTGGTGTTAACCGCATTTAAAGTTAAACCGCTAGTTCCCGTGACTGTGTTAGTGAAACTGATCTCGCCTGCACTTGAGTTAAAGGCTTGTGTACCACTGCCAGTTAAAGTTAATGGACTATTAAATTGAATATTGTTTGTCGTGCTGATGTCATTAGCCACCTTAGTATTAGTAGCGTTGCTGGTGAAGCTATTTAAACGAGTTGTCCCACCGACTGCACCATTCAAGATGACTTCCTTGCCAGTACCAGCAGTTAAAGTCAAATTACCCGCCCCATCAACTGTGTTACCAAGACTGACATTACCAGCATTCGATTTGAAGGTTTGTGTACCACCATTAGTCAGGGTAACAGGGTTACTTAAGGTGAGATCGTTGGTGGTGGTGATATTGCTAGCAACAGTAATGTTAGATGCGCCAGTGATCTCAAGGTTGTTCAGTGCAGATGTTCCACCCACCGCACCATCAAGACGAACAGTCCCTCCACCCGCAGTCAGAGTTAAATCTTTAGCCCCATCAGCATCAATCGTGTTAGTAAAACGGATAGCTTGGTTGTTGGTAGTGGTGACGCCAGCGCCAGCATTCAGCTTAGTTGCACCATCAAGAGTCACAGAAGCATTATTGCCTGTAATTAAACCATTAAGGTTGATACGCCCAGTAGGAGATTGAATTTTAACTGAGTCTCGGAAGGTGACAGTGTTAACATTTATCACACCACTATTACCACCGATAGTAATTAAGTTGAAGCCATCTTTGATGGCTGCTAAGTCTGTTGTGGTCAGGTCTAAAGTATCTGTAGTATCGCTAGCACCATTAACTATAATCTTTTGATTTGGTGTAAATGGCTGAAGTGTAATATTTCCAGTACCTGTTACCTTGTCAGCCGTTGTCAGCAAGTTAATTTCATCAGCCGTCAAATTTAAATCAAAACCACCCGCCGTCACACCTGAATTAACTGCAATTGTGCCTTTTCCCGCATTCACAACCGCATTACCTGTTAGGGTGAGTTGCTTGAAGGTGAGGTCTCCTGTGGTGGTGATGTCATTAGCTACATTGGTATTGTTGGCAGCGAGATTTAAAGCGCTAGTTCCCGTTACTTTGTTACCAAAGGTGATATCTCCTGTAGAGGTAAAGGTTTTTGCAGCATCACCAGTCAAGTTAACTTGACTATTAAATTCCAGAGTACCTGTGCTGATATTATTAGCAACATTGGTGTTAGCCGCAGTCAAAGTTAAACCGCTAGTTCCCGTTACCTTGTCAGTAAAAGTGATATTGCCTGTACTTGATTTAAAGGCTTGTATATCACTGCCAGTTAAGGTTAATGGACTATTAAATTGAATATCACTTGTCGCGCTGATGTTATTAGCGACCTTAGTATTAGTAGCGTTGCTGGTGAACCTAGTTAAGTTTGTTGTCTCACCAACTGCACCATTCAAGGTGACTTCCTTGCCAGTACCAGCCGTTACAGTGAAATTACTCGCCCCATTAACTGTGTTACCAAGAATGACATTACCAGCATTCGATTTGAATGTTTGTGTACCACCATTAGTCAGGTTAACAGGCTTACTCAAGGTGAGATCATTTGTGGTGGTGATATTTCTAGCAACATTGATATTGAATGCCCCGGTAATGTCAAGTTTGTTCAGTGCAGATGTCCCACCCACATCACCGTTAAAGCTAATATTCCCTGAACCTGAATTCAGCGTTAAATCTTTTGCACCATCCACCGTGTTATCAAAATTAATCTTGCCGCCATTAGAGTTGAGAGTTGCATTCTCGCCTAAGGAGACTTTGTTCAGAAAGTTAATGTTTTGATTAGCGGTAATAATGTTAGCCTTTAAAGCAGTTGATCCATTGAGGGTGACAGAGGCGTTATCTGTTCCTGTAATTGACCCATTAACGTTGATACCAGCAGGAGATTGAATTGTTACTGGGTCTTTGAAGGTGACAGCGTTAACATCAATCACACCGCTGCTATCTGTGCGTCCGATAGTAATGGAATTGAAACCATCGGCTAAAGCAGTTAGGTCTGTTGCTGTCAAGTCTAAAGTGTTGGCATCTGTATTGCTAGCACCGCCAAGGATAATTTTTTGACTGGCTGTAAATGGTCGAAGTGTGAGATTCTTCCCAGCACCTGTGATTGAGTTAGATGTGAGCAAGTCTATTTTATTTGCGGTCAAGATTAAATCAGAATCACCTGCTGCTAAAGTGGAATTAATGGCGATCGCACCCGATAGAGAACTAAATTCTTTTTGACTAGTGCCTGTAAGGGTTACAGGCTTACCCAAGGTGAGATCATTTGTGGTGGTGATGTTGCTGGCAACATTGATATTGGATGCGCCAGTAATATTAAGTTTGTTCAAGGGATTTCCCCCACCACCCACTGCACCACTAAAGGTAATGTTCCCTGCACCGGCATTGAGAGTTAAATCTTTCGCACCATCAACCGTATTCTCAAATTTGATCTCGCCACCACCAGAGTTGAGAGTTGCATTCTCGCCTAAAGAGACTGGTTTCTGGAAGGTAATAGAGTTGGTGTTGGTGATGTCAGCCTTGAGATTGGTTGAATTAGCAAGGATGACTGAGGATTTGAAGGTGACCGGGCCGTTGACATTAATTTTCCCAGTGCCATTGCTACGACCAATATTAATGGCACTGAAGCCATTTTTGAAGGCGGCTAAATCTATTGCGGTCAAGTCTAAAGTGGTTGCATCAGTATCAGCAGCACCGCCAAGTGCAATATTTTGTCCGGGTGTAACCGGCTGAAGTGTCAAGCTTCCCCCAGTACTCGTGACTGAAGAACTGGCGTTGGTCAAGTTAATTTCATTGGCGGTCAAGATTAAATCAGAATCACCTGCGGCTAAACTGGAATTAATGGCGATCGCGCCCAATTGAGAACTAAATTCTTTTTGACCAGTGCCTGTAAGGGTTACAGGCTTACTCAATGTGAGATCGTTTTTGGTGCTGATGTTGCTGGCAACATCAATCTTGGCAGCATCAGTGATATCAAGCTTGTTCAAGGGAGTTCCCCCACCACCCACTGCACCACTAAAGGTAATGTTCCCTGCACCTGCATTGAGAGTTAAATCTTTTGCACCATCTACTGTGTTGTTGAACTTGATATCACCTCCACCAGAGTTGAAGGTGTTCGTACCACTACCTGTCAGGATCAGGGCACTACCGAAAGTGATATCTCCTGTAGTCGTAATCTTGCCTGCAACACTAGTATTTTCAGCGCTTGTGATATTGAAGCTTTTCAGTGCTACGGGACTACCAACATCGCCTTGAAAGCTAATCGTACCTGCACCAGCCTTGAGGTCTAAATTACCACTGCCATCTACATTGCTTTTGAAGTTGATATCACCTCCACCAGAGTCGAAGGTATTTATACCATTATCTTTCAGGATCAGGGCACTACCGAAAGTGATATCTCCTGTAGTCGTAATCTTGCCTGCGACACTGGTATTTGTAGCGCTTGTGATATTGAAGCTTTTCAGCGCTACGGGACTACCAACATCGCCTTGAAAGCTAATCGTACCTGTACCAGCCGCGAGAGTTAAATCTTTGGCTCCATCCACATTGCTGTTGAAGTTAATCTTGCCATTACCAGAGTTGAAGGTGTTTGTACCAGTACCTGTCAGGATCAGGGCACTACCGAAAGTGATATCTCCTGTAGTCGTAATCTTGCCTGCAACACTAGTATTTTCAGCGCTTGTGATGTTGAGGCTGTTGAGAGGTGTGGGATTACCAACATCGCCTTGAAAGCTGATCTTACCTGTACCAACCTTGAGGTCTAAATCACCACTGCCATCTACATTGCTGTTGAAGTTGATATCACCTCCACCAGAGTCGAAGGTGTTTATACCATTCTCTTTCAGGATCAGGGCACTACCGAAAGTGATATTTCCTTTAGTCGTAATCTTGCCGGCGACAGTAGTATTTGTAGCGCTTGTAATGTTGAGGCTGTTGAGAGGTTTGGGATTACCAACATCGCCTTGAAAGCTGATCGTACCGGCACCAGCCTTGAGGTCTAAATCACCACTGCCATCTACATTGCTTTTGAAGTTGATATCACCTCCACCAGAGTCGAAGGTGTTTGCACCACTATCTTTCAGGATCAGGGCACTACCGAAAGTGATATCTCCTTTAGTCGTAATCTTGCCGGCGACAGTAGTATTTTCAGCGCTTGTGATGTTGAGGCTGTTGAGAGGTGTGGGATTACCAACATCGCCTTGAAAGCTGATCTTACCTGTACCAGCCGTAAGAGTTAAATCTTTTGCACCATCTACTGTGTTGTTGAACTTGATATCACCATTACCAGAGTTGAAGGTGTTTGTGCCATTATCTTTTAGGATGACGGGACTATTGAAGGTGATCTCACCTGTGGTAGTAATCTTGCCGACGACACTAGTATCAGTAGCGCTGGTGATGTTGAGGCGCTTGAGAGGTGTGGGACTACCAACGTCGCCTTGAAAGCTGATCTTACCTGTGCCAGCCGTGAGGGTTAAATCACTACTGCCGTCTACTGTGTTGTTGAAGGTGATATCACCTTTCCCAGAACCAGTTGTGATGCTAGTAGCACCACTATTAAGGACAACGGGGCCTGTGAATGTAACGTTGCCGCCGTCAACCTTACCAGAGGTAGTGATATTATTACCTGTGTTAATGTTGCCGCCTGTGGTTGTCAGGGAGATATTACCTCCCTTCGTATTGTTACCAGTGGCTGATGAGTCTAAGTCACCTGTCTTGATACCACCTGTAGCCGATAGGGTTATAGTGCCACCGTTTTCATTATTTTGTGTAGTTGAGGTGGTGATGTTCCCTACCTGAATTCCGCCTTTAGGCAATAACGGGCTTGCTGGATTTGTGAAGCTTGTGCTACCTCCAGAAGTAGGCAAAGTTGAAGGGGAAGTAACTGAACCCAAGCCAGCACGTAATACTAGATTGCGGCCACTACTCAACTCTGGGTCACTAGGATCTGCACCTGTAATTTTGATATCTCCACCCTTAATACTTCCTGTCGCCTCTACTTTCAGCGCTATTCCTTCATATTTGCCAAACTCAACATCACTATTTGCTTTAATAATCGGATCATAGAGACTGACAAAGTTACCTGCACTACCCGATAGCTTGAGAATCGAAAACTGTCCACCGCTGCTAAAGTGAGCATCACCAGAAACAATACCATCGCTGATTAAACTGAGATTTCCGCCACTGACAAAGGGGGTCTGGGGGTGGTTCAGGGCGAGAATATCAATGTTTTGATTACCCTGGATGTAGAGATTTTCCCCAGATTGGGCTAAAAATGGGTTAGCTACACTATCGCGTATCTGTACGGTGTTTTGAGCTAACAGGTTTAAATTGCCTGTTGTTTTCAGTTGACTTTCTGGCAAAGTTAAATTGTTTGCAGATGTCAGGGTTGCTGTTTGTGATGTCAACTCTTTGGCAACTACATCCCCAGGATTTACCTGGATGCCGGAACCTGTTAGTTGCACCTGTCCGTTATTAACTGTTAAGCCGCTGTTATTGCTTGTAGCTGGGCCAGTTAATAGTTTAGCTAAGGTGGGAATGGTGATATTACCGGATGTTGCGGCGCTGGTGGGTATTTCTAAACTCACCAGGTTTCCCGGTTGGCTGATGCGTAATAGATTTTCGCCGGGTACGGAGGCGATGGTGATGTTACCTCCTGGTGCTGTTAGCTTTCCGGTGCTAACTACTGTACCTGCGAGTAAATTTAAATTACCAGTAGTTACTTCTAAGTCGCCAAAGTTGAGAATGCTTCCTGGTTGAGAGGTGTTGAAACTAAAGGTAGTTGGGGTTCCTACTAAAGCTGCATAGTTGTTGTCTCCAATGGCGTTAAACCAATTGCTCCCAATACCAATGCTGTTGGCTGTGGTGGCGGTGAAGTCTGCTGGTATGTTTAAGCTGGCGTTGGGGCCAAATATGAAGCCGGCAGGGTTGATCAAAAATAGGTTGGAGTTCCCACCTGTAACTTGAATTAAACCGTTTACTAATGAGGGGTCGCCGCCAACTACCCGTCCTAAAATATTCTGGGTATTGGGATTGGAGAGAAAATTGGCAATTTGGTCGGCATTTAGACCAAATTTTTGGAAGCTGTGGAAGAGATTCGCGCCATCTCCAGAAAGAGAACCGCCACTAATGTTGAGTTGGTTGCCGTTGGGGGTGACTGTTGTATTTGTGCCGTCAGCCGCTGGGGTGATAGACTGCGCTTGGGCTGGGGCGATCGCGAACAGCACGGCGTAGCCCATCGCGAATGGCGGGGCGAAGGCGATCGCATTACTGGCAACTAATAACAGTAAATTTATTTTTGGCGCTAAAGAGGTCATAAGCGGTTCTAAATCCACAACTTAGGGTAGAAAACTCAGTTTTGGCAAACATCCCGGTAATTCGCCTTACGTCTAGCAAATGTTTGAAAGCCTACAATTTTCCTCATTAGCTGGTAAAGGCAGAGTATTCAAAGACTCTTAAAACTTACTCACAGGAACCGGGTTGCTGGCAGATGTGTGCATAAGTTATGACTCTCAAACCCAGAAAAAGTTCTAGTCTTGAGTGGTATCTAAAATACTCCTAAAAAAGAATAAAGTTTTTCTTTAACTTATACATACAACGGCTGTGAGTAAAAGATAACATACTTAGCATTTTGATAAAAGTATATCATCAAAACTTGTTTACAGAAAAGATTCTGTAGTCAAAAAGATTACCATACAAGGCTTTGTGGATTATATACAGAAAATATACTAGGATAGATTTGTGATTATTTTTGTTAGGTAAAGACCCCTTAAATTAATTAAGGCTTATGTATACTTATTAAGTATTTCTGTGGCTAAAGCTCTTCGCATGATGTATATACTTTGTTTAATCTGATAAATTATGTGCTTTACCTTACAGGGCTATTTCCGAAGGGGTGTATTTTTAATTCCTAGCATTCTCTTAGTTGCTTATACTTCCCCAAGTTATGCTGAAACTAAGTTGCCATCAGATATAGTGTCAGAAACTGTGGAGGAAGGAGAGACGACAAGAAGTTGCTCTCTAGCCCTGTCAATTTTATCTGAGTCACCAATTCGCCGTCCTGTTGATCCTGCTTGCGTCACTCAAGGCACAACTAAACCAAAACTCTTACAATTACAAAATTCTCCCAAGCCATCTACTCCAGTTACACAATCGCAAGATTTTTCTAAGCCATCTACTCCAGTTACACCAGCGCAAGATTCTCCCAAGCCATCTACTCCAGTTACACAATCGCAAGATTTTTCTAAGCCATCTACTCCAGTTACACCAGCGCAAGATTTTTCTAAGCCATCTACTCCAGTTACAGCAGCACAAGATTCACCGAAGCCATCTACTCCAGTTACAGCAGCACAAGATTCACCGAAGCCATCTACTTCAGTTACAGCAGCGCAAGATTCACCGAAGCCATCTACTTCAGTTACAGCAGCGCAAGATTCACCGAAGCCATCTACTCCAGTTACACCAGTACAAGATTCCTCACTAATATTGGTGAAGAAAATTGAGTTGATTAACAGTAGTGTTCCTAACTCTAGGGAACTTGACCCGATTATTAAGAGAGTGGAAGGAAGCACAGTATCTTTGGCAGAACTGAGAAAAGTTGCTGACCAAATTACTGGGTGGTATTTCCAGAAAGGCTACATCACCTCGATCGCGATTGTGGACGAGTCAGCAATTAAAGATGGCATCGTGCCCATTAAGGTGATTGAAGGCAGTGTAGAAGAGATTAAGATTGACCCACCAACGAGAGGTGTCAGGTCTGAATATGTGCGATCGCGGATTGCTTTGGGCATTGGCCAGCCTTTTTCCCAAACTAAACTAGAAGAACAGTTAAGGCTGCTGCAATCAGACCCTTTGTTTACAAAAATAGAAGCCAGCATTCGCCCAGGAAGTATACAGGGTAAAAGTATAGTCGTGGTGAGGGTTACAGAGGCTGACCCACTTGATATAAGACTTAGTATAGATAACTATTCTCCCCCAAGCGTCGGTTCAGAACGATTGGGTATCAATGTTATTAATCGTAACCTCACAGGTCTTGGCGATCAACTGGCAGCATCTTATTACTTTTCCACTAAGGATGGAGGTTCTAAAGTTTACGACTTGAGTTATCAGGTGCCGCTGAATCCGATGAATGGGACTGTACAGTTCAGAGGTGCACTTAGCCAAACCAAAGTTATCCAGCCACCTTTCGACATTTTAGATATTGCCGGAGAGTCACTGCTGTATGAAATTACTTATCGTCAGCCGTTAGTGCGAACTTTGAAAGAAGAATTTGCTTTATCTTTAGGCTTCACCGTCCAAGATGGTCAGACATTTACCTTTGCAGGGCCAACCCCCTTTGGTATTGGCCCTGACTTAGACGGTAACAGCCGCACCCGCACATTCAAATTTGCCCAAGATTATGTGAGACGAGATGCACAGGGGGTTTGGGGACTGCGATCGCAATTTAACTTAGGCGTTGGCTGGTTTGACGCCACCTTTAACCCAGAACCCAAGCCTGATGGACGCTTTTTCAGTTGGTTCTTGCAAGCACAAAGACAGCAACGCTTAGGTCAAGATAATATTTTAATAGTTCAAGCCGATTTACAATTCGCACCAACCGGCTTGCTACCTTCCCAACAATTTGTCACAGGTGGTGGTCAATCAGTCCGTGGCTATCGGCAGAATATCCGGGCTGGTGATAACGGATTACGATTTTCTTTAGAAGACCGCATCGTCGTGCAACGAGACTCCAACGGCAAGGATGTCATGCAAATTGCCCCATTTTTCGATATGGGATATATCTGGAACGCCGAAAGCAATCCCAATATCCTCCAAGAACAGCAGTTTATCGCCGGTCTAGGATTAGGATTTTTATGGAAACCAATACCAGAACTTAACTTGCGCTTGGATTATGCACTGCCGCTAATAGAATTAAAGGATCGGGGGCAAAATGCTCAAGATAGTGGCTTTTACTTTAATGCTAGCTATGGTCTGTGACCAGGATGTCACAATAAAGAAAAGCACTGTAATTGAGCCATGACAGCAAACTCAGCCAATACCTCAGCTTCTGTTTTTCACCTATCTCCGTTGATTCGGCTGACGCTGTTGAGTTTATATCTAGCACTCACAGTCCCATTACCTTTCTTATCCCAGGTAACAGGTGCACCCATCCCACCAACATTATTGTGGATAGGGATTAGCCTTGGCTTAGTTGCCCTTTATGCGGTGTTGACTGAACGAGTAATAGTAGATGACCAGGGAATTCAGGTTACTTACCCTGTCTGGGTGCCTCGCTTTTTTCGTAAAGGTTGGTTTTTACCTTGGTCAGATGTGAAAGAGTTAAAACCCCGCACCACTGGTCAAGGTGGTCTAGTTTATTATTTTCTCAGCCAGGGAGGTCAAGCTTATTTATTACCCATGCGTGTCGCTGGATTTGCCCGTTTGGTGCAATTTGTGCAAGCAAAAACGGGTATTGATACTACAGATGTTCGCCCTTTAGCGCAGCCGTGGATGTATATAATTCTATTGGGATTCACCCTGCTGTTATTGTTGGTGGACGGTTGGACGATCACCACAGCATTAACTATTGGTCATTAGTCATTGGTCATTAGTCATTAGTTATTACTCTCCCCAGTCCCCATTCCCCAAAGTTAGATTTGGATCATTTCACCGCCAAAACCCAACTACGGCTAGAACAAGTTAACCTGTTTACAAAGCTGAAAACTCAGCTTCAGTCTAATCAGCAGGGATACCCAATTTTACAGGATATTTCTTTTGAGGTATTTCAGGGCGATCGCCTAGCCATTGTCGGCCCTGCTGGTGCTGGTAAAACTTCGTTATTACGCCTCCTTAACCGCCTGATTACACCCACTAGCGGCAAAATTTATCTAGAAAATCAGGAATATCAGCAAATCCCTGTGATTCAGATTCGTCAAGCGGTGACACTGGTATTGCAAGAGTCAAAGCTGTTGGGGATGAGCGTCCAAGAAGCTTTAGCTTATCCCTTGGTTTTACGTGGTTTGCCCAAACAGACAATTCAGCAACGAGTCAGTCACTGGATAGAACAACTACACATTCCCAGTGAGTGGTTAGGGCGAACTGAGGTGCAACTTTCTGCTGGAGAGAGACAGCTAGTAGCGATCGCACGTGCCTTAGTCATCCAACCGCAAATTATACTATTAGACGAGCCTACCTCCGCCTTGGACGCTGGTACATCTGCCCGTTTAATGCAAGTTCTGACCCAGCTAACTCAAACCTATCCAACCACAATTCTGATGGTAAATCACCAACTAGAGTTAGCCCAGACATTTTGCACCCGGTTGTTACACCTCCAGCAAGGTCAGTTGTTAGCAAATCAACAAACGAATGAAATCAACTGGGATAGCTTAAGCACAAGCTTAATGCAAGCAGAAACTCAAGCATCTGAAGAATGGAGTTGAACAGTACTGAGTCCTGAGTCAGGAGTAAGAAGTTAAAAATGCCAAATTCATAACTACTAATTTAAAACTCAGGACTCAAAACTATGACCTTTGACTAGTCAGGGTTGAACGATGATTACTAAATCTTTCTTTCGCTAACTTTGTTTGTGATTGCGGAACATGAGCATTCAAAATTTCCATGTTAAAACGGTATCCCACATTGCGGATCGTTTGAATTAAGCTAGGCTGGCGCGGATCAAGTTCAACTTTTTTCCGCAGTGATAAAACATGGGTATCAATGGTGCGCGGGTTGTCGATAGCGTCAGGCCAAGCCCGACGTAACAATTCCGACCTACTCAAAGGCACACCTCCAGCTTGTGCCAAAACGTACAGCAAACTAAATTCCTGGGGTGTTAAGTCGATGAACTCCCCTTGAAAGCGAACGCGGCGCTGTACTAAATCTATTTGTAAAGAACCATAATCTAAATAAGCTGGTGCCGTGGGTGTCCGCTGGCGGCGAATTAACGCCTCAACCCTAGCCAAAAATTCTTGCATCCCAAAAGGTTTGCTCAAGTAGTCATCTGCCCCAGCCTTTAATCCAGCGACAATATCAGCTTCATTACTGCGGGCAGATAGCATTAACATTAAAGGCTGCTGCTGACGATGCAACCAACGGCAAAACTCAATACCATCGCCATCTGGCAAATCCGCGTCCAAAATCACCAGTGTTGGTTGATGGCTTAAAAATACTTCCCTTGCTTGATAAATACTGGCAGCTTGATGCACCCGGTATTCCAGTTGTTGCAAGTGCCAACCCAGCAACGACCTCAGATGGGGATTCCCCTCAATGATTTCAATACAAACCGATCCCACGGTGGCAAGACCCCTTAGCGTTGATAGACTCCCAAATTAACAAGCCCATGTCCAAGGTTTTGTAGCCTTTGTTACTTCAATTGCTATGATCTTTACATTTGCTCAGAGAAATACTTGCAACAAATTTAATTTGTGCTTTTCTCAAAGCCAAGTTAGTAATATTCTTAAATTTTTGTTAGACTGATCGAAACCAAACAAAATAACCATTAGCTGAGAAATATCTCAGCCTTAGGGTACAAGCGGACTCTATTTTGCCTAAAGTGACGTTCGCAGCCACCAATCATAAAATTGGTCTGCTGACAGGCAAAATCATAAAAATGGCTTACCAAATAATCATATTCCAAGTTTTCTGGAATAGCATCTAATCAATTAGATTTTTAGCTGCTGGGGGGTCTTACCCAAGGTAAAAATATTAACTTTTAGTTAATACTTGAGAGGGATGTGATACTTCACATTTCAGCGTGAATCATTTACAATTCTCATTCCGAAGAGATTAATACAGCAGTTATGCTCCAAGACACACAAACCATCCGCTACTACCAAAGACTGACCGACGCCTTCGTCGAGCTATGGAATCGCGGTTATCGCACGGCTGATATGCGGATGTATTTGGATGGATATCTAGCCGCGCTGCGACAGGGTAATGCCATTGAACCTTACCTGATTCATCGCCTAGAGGAGGAAGCCAGCCGCTACTTATACGATGGCTCAAACTTTGTGATGACGCAAACGCAAGTAGAGCCACAACATGATTACTACCGTTAAATACCGTTAACCTAGTTAATGGTAGCTAACCTGGTTAGCCGCAGATGATTATAGCATATTACCTGCATTGGTCAACGGGTAAAGCGGTATGAAATTTGGGAAAAATTTATTGTATTGATCAGACGCATCCCTTCAGTGCTATTTTGGTTTACCAAATCCGACTGAGGGGATTTTTGGTTATTGGTGTCAAGGCTTGAACGGTGATGGAAGCGTCTCCAGCTAAGGATATTTTGTCCGCTGCGTTAAGGACTTCGCGCTGCGTATTTGTGAGATCAGCTTGATTCGTGAAATAAACTTAATATAAACTGCTATGTAAGTGTGAATCCAAGCTAAATTTAAGTTAATTGAGATTATTGGCACTAGAACCCGAATAAGTCAGAAATTTAGCTATATTTTAAGTACAATGCTTTTATTAGCCCATAAATGATAGAAAGGCTAGAATTCGTCTCTAAATTAAGTTTACAATGCTTCTCCAAAAATTAGATTTTTCTTCGGACAAGGTGTCTAAAACATAATTTATGGCATATGTAAAACCAAAAAGAATCTGGGTTTATCACCTAGATTTCTTCTATGATTAATAGTAGATAGTAAGAAACCTTAGCAGTAAAAAGTGCGGCTTATATTAGCAGCGCTCATTTTTCATAGCATCGTTCTAGATGGATAAATATTATGACTTCTACCAACAGTGTAAGCTTGTGTGTCAATAGTGTGATTGCTGACTTGTGCAAACATTTTTATTTGATAAGTTGATTGTATTCATCAATAGTCCGACACAATTGATTACAGAAATTATGAGCTAAAAGTCTTGCCTAGTCAAGAACCAATATGTAATTTATTTTGTCGAATTACTGACCATTAAGTGTCACATAAAATAAATTTTGGGAAAAATACTATTAATTTTTTAGTAGGTTATTAAGCTTTTCTCTCCTAGGGGAATATTCAATAAGCCTTAATTTGAGTATGTCCAGTATTTCAAATAGCGTTTTTACGACTACGAAAGTTGAAAGTAGAAAATTTTATGCGCCACTAACATTTTATCATCTAAAGACCTGCAATTATGTCAGAATTATGGATTAATTTATTTAGCTCAAGTCCGTTTATTCCCCATGGTCACTGCTATTTATGGAAAACAGATTTAGTCTGGTTACACTTAATATCTGATTCGGTCATTGCACTAGCTTATTACTCTATTCCAGCTACACTGTTCTATTTTGTCCGCAAACGGCAGGACTTGCCCTTTAATTGGATTTTTCTACTCTTTAGTGGATTTATCTTAGCTTGCGGCACTACGCACATCATGGAGATTTGGACACTTTGGTATCCAACTTATTGGCTGTCGGGGTTAATTAAAGCAGTAACTGCAATGCTATCTATGCTTACAGCCGTAGAACTTGTGCCCTTGGTTCCCCAAGCTCTTGCACTTAAAAGTCCGGCTCAACTCAAACAAGCAAACGAAGAATTGCAAACACAAATAACAGAGCGCTTACGGGTAGAGGAAGAACTAAGAAAATACCAAAATCATCTGGAAGATTTAGTGGGTTTTCGTACCAGTGAAATTACCCGAACCAACGAGCAATTAAAGCAGGAAATCGCTGAACGCCAGCGCATCTTATCAGTTCTCCGACAAAGTGAGGAGCGCTACCGTTACTTAGCTGAGTCAATTCCCCAACTAGTATGGACTGCTGATGCCGAGGGTTATTCTGATTATTTCAACCGTAATTGGTGCGAGTACACTGGGTTAGCAGTAGAGCAGTCTGTGGGTTCTCGTTGGTTGGCGGCGTTGCATCCAGATGATGTAGAAAGCGCTGATCAAGTGTGGGTAAATGCTGTAAATAATGGCATTTCATATGAAAATGAATACCGCTTCAAACGGGCTGCTGATGGTTCTTATCGCTGGCATTTAGCGCGAGGCTTACCGCTGAAAGATGAGCAAGGCCGTGTAGTAAAGTGGTTTGGGACTTGTACAGACATCGACGAACAAAAACAAATACTACAAGAACGGGTTCACCTGCTGGAATTAGAACAAACCGCACGAGCTAAAGCAGAAACAGCCAATCGAATTAAAGATGAATTTCTTGCCGTACTTTCTCACGAGCTACGCACCCCACTTAACGCAATTCTGGGGTGGTCTCAGTTATTGCAAACCCATAGTTTTGAGCCAGAAAAGACATCACAAGCACTCGCTACAATCGAGCGCAATGCCAAATTACAGGTTCAACTAATTGAGGATTTGTTGGATACTTCCAGAATTTTACAGGGCAAATTGACGCTGAAGATTACGAATATCAATTTGGTGTCTACCGTATTGTCTGCACTAGACACCATGCGGTTAGCATTAGAAACCAAGTCAATTCAAGTGAATACAATATTTGAACCGAATGTGGGAATAATTCTGGGTGATTCTACTCGCTTGCAGCAAGTCGTCTGGAATCTCCTTTCCAATGCTGTCAAATTTACACCCAAGGGGGGAAAGGTAGAAGTGCAGCTAAGGCAGGTTGACGGCTATGCTCAAATCATAGTTAGTGATACAGGTAAGGGGATTAACCCTGAGTTTTTGCCTTATGCGTTTGATTACTTCCAACAGGCAGATAGCAGTTCTGTGAGAAAATTTGGTGGATTAGGCTTGGGGCTAGCAATTGTCCGTAATATCGTGGATATGCATGGCGGCATCGTCACAGCAGAAAGTCCTGGTGAGGGGCAAGGGTCAACATTTACTGCCAGTTTACCGCTTCGCCAAGATCAAAGCCTAAGTATGTCAGATGTAGAAAATCAGCCATTATTATTAGCACCATTATCCTTATCTCTCGCTGGGGTGCAAGTTTTAATTGTTGAGGATGATGCTGATTCGCGAGATTTTGTGGTTTTCGTATTAGAGCAAGAGGGGGCTGTGGCGATCGCAGTATCTTCGGCATTTGAAGCATTACAAGTCTTGATTCAGACCAAGCCAGCGGTTTTGGTCAGCGATATTAGTATGCCCGACATGGATGGCTATATGCTCATCCGTCAAGTGCGAACTTTGACCCCAGAAGCAGGTGGACAAATTCCGGCGATCGCTTTGACTGCCTATGCTAGAGATGATGACCAGCAACAAGCTTTACAAGCAGGGTTTCAGATTCATTTATCTAAGCCGCTGAACGCGGAAAAATTAGTCGCAGCCGTTGTCAGCCTTGTGGCGACTGAAGTGTAAAAAGTTACTTATATGATTGTTATTGTTCTTTTTCAAGCCAGTCTGTATCTGAAAAAAGCCCTTGAAACTGGGGACATCAGCATCCCCCTAGCTTTCAAGGGCAATAAAAACAGGACTTGTTGAAAATATTAAGAAGCTAGAGCAACTTCTACCAACTGCTGCAACTCACCTTTTTGGTAAAGTTCAATCAAGATGTCAGAACCACCAATGAATTGACCATCAATATAGACTTGGGGAATTGTCGGCCATTCGGAATATTCTTTGATTCCTTGGCGAATTTCGGAGTCTGCTAAAACGTCAACTGTCTCAAAAGGAACTCCCAATGTATTGAGAATTTGCACAACGTTGTTAGAGAAACCGCATTGAGGCATTAATTTGTTACCCTTCATGAAAACCATAATCTTGTTTTGTTCTAACAAGTTATCAATTTTCTCTTTGAGTTCTGGTGTCATGGTTTTTTGTTTCCTATGTGGCTGATAGTCAAGGTTCAATAGTTAATAGTCAACAAGCCAACAGTTCAGCGTTTCAATTTTGTACTTGGGACTATTGACATTACGAAGCAGTTGTGGCTTGCCAAGCTTCGGGGGTATATGTTTTTAGAGCCAAGGCATGAATCGCTTCCGTTGACATAGCTTGCCGCACCGCACCATAAACCAACTGATGCTGTTGTACCAATCCCTTACCGGCAAACTGCGATGAAACTACTGTCACCTGATAGTGGTCACCGCCTCCAGTTAGGTCCTGCACCTGAACTTGGGCGTCTGGCAGTCCCGCCTTGATCATTGCTTCAACCTGCTGCGGACTAATCATCGCAATTCCTGAAAAAACTTACTTTTCTATTAATAACAGATATATAGCGGATGACCTTGCCAACTTCAGGTTTTGGCAAGGCTGGTGGAAAATAGGTCTTTGAGAGGTATTTGTGGTTTCGGGCAAAGCGCCCACTAGGTAAACGGCAGATAGCCCCATCTTAACATTGGGCTTTCTGAAGCTGCTGCTCCGAGAAAGGGCCGAAGAACCAGCAGAAATTAATATTGCTTATTTTGGGGATGAGGAAGACGAAGTAGTACCTGTCCTGGGATAGGGAGCATCAACAAAACCTAACTCCAACAACTGTTGGTAGGCTTTCTTACCTAAATCCCGCGTCGGGTTTTGGCTTTTAATAATTTGAACTAACAAGGGTACGGCTAATTCTGGCTGATTTAGTGCCCGATGTACCAGTGCTAACCGATAAGTAGCTTCATCTCGCAGTTGGGCTGTTTCTAGGGCTTTTTTCCGCTGAGAATCGGAAACTCTGTTGTCAATTCCCGAAAAGCTAGAGTTGAGGTCTTGATAAAAATTAGATAACTGATTAAAAACCTGACGTGCTTCTTGGAGCTTCTTAGCGGCTACATCGTATTTTTGGGCAGAAACGGCGTCATCTGACTCTTTGAGGAGACGCTGTCCACCTTCGATGCTCAAAAGGCTGTTATTTTGGGTTATGGGACGGAGGTTATTCGGATCGTTGGGGTCAATAGGTTGTGGCTGGCTAGTACTACCTGGTAGCTGTGACACCTGAGCATTGACGGGTAATAGCAGGCTAAGAACTGCTATGAGTGATAAAGAAGTGAAGCGAATTAAGGGAGCAGCAGCAGCAATGTTCATGGCATCATTTAGTGGACAATTATCTAAAAAAGGTATGGAAACTTCGGGTATCTTAACTCTGTTTGTGTCTTTGACCTAGCAAAGTTACATACTAGGTTTCTCTGGTTTAGACTGAGAATCAGTTTGATAGAGTTCCCATTGACCCTGCATAGTAACTAAAATCTTCACTATGAGCGATCCAGATTTTTTAACCACAGGTGTACCAGCAAGCAGCCAGGGAGTGGTTTTACAACGCGGTGGTGAAGAGTTGATTTTAGAAAAAGCTTTATATCGTTTCACCATCCGCCCGACTTCTGACTTTCTCCTCTCGCAATTATCTCAGGTTACTTGGGGTGTTTGGCGTCGTACTATTGCCCAAGCACAACTGGAACTATTCACTGTTGAACCAGGCCAGTTAGAAGCAGCGATGTCTTTAGCACGCGCTGACAAAAATGTTGCTTTTGCCAGTCATGTTTACAAAATCAAAGATAACCCTGGCTCTTTCGTTTATCTAAGTGACCAAATTACGATTCAATTTGCCTCTGGGGTCGATATTGCCAAAATTAATGCTACGGCGACCACCTTCAGGTTACTCCAAGATAAGCCAGTATTGGGATTGCCTAATACTTTCGTGTTTTTGGTCAGTAAACAAGCAACAGACAATCCGCTGAAAATTGCCAACCAATTGCAAGGACTCCCGTTCGTATTAGCTGCTGAACCTAACATTCTCATCCAACAGGAACCACATTATAAACCCCGCGATCCCCTTTATTCTCAGCAATGGTATCTCAACCACAATGGCGGTAATCAGTTGGCGGTGGGTTCCCATATTGCTGTAGAAAAAGCTTGGGATATTACTCGCGGTGTCCGTTCTGTGGTTGTGGCGGTGGTGGATGATTCTTTCGATTTGAATCACCCAGATTTTCAAGGTTTGGGAAAAGTTGTCGCCCCCAGAGACTTTAAGGAAAAGGACTTTTTACCTTTACCCGATGAAAAGGAAAGCAGTCACGGTACAGCTTGTGCAGGGATAGCGGTTGCTGAAGAAAATGGTACGGGAATTGCTGGGGTGGCCTCTGGTTGTGCGTTGATGCCGATTCGCACTACTGGGTTTTTGGATGATGAGTCAATTGAGGAAATATTCGACTGGGCAATGAGCAAGGGAGCCAGTGTGATTTCTTGCAGTTGGGGAGCATCTGCTGTTTATTTTCCTCTATCGATGCGCCAACGTGCTGCTATTAGCCGTGCTGCTACTAATGGGCGCAATGGTAAAGGTTGTGTGATTTTGTTTGCGGCTGGTAATGCTAACCGCCCGATTGACGGTAGTGTGAATGAGCAAAATTGGCCGAAAAATATTTTACAAGGGAATACGGCTTGGTTGAGTGGTTTTACTATTCACCCAGATGTGATTACTGTGGCTGCTGCTACGAGTTTGAATAAGAAAGCTGCTTATAGCAATTGGGGCACTAACGTTTCAGTGTGCGCTCCTAGTAATAATGCCCCACCGGGCATGTGGTTTCAGGAGACGGGTTTTGTGTACACACAACCGGCGATCGCCACTTCGCTTTCTGGATTGGGAATATTCACCACTGACCAAGTGGGAGCGGCTGGCTACGACCCAAGTAATTTTACCAGTAACTTTGGCGGTACTTCTAGTGCCACTCCCGTAGTTGCAGGTGTGGCTGCGCTAGTTTTATCAGCAAATCCTGATTTGACAGCTCAACAAGTCAAACGCATCTTGCAAGAAACCGCTGATAAGATTGTTGATTCTGAACCTGACCCCCAATTGACTCTGCGTGGGGGTAGTTACGATGGTAGTGGTCATTCCCAATGGTTTGGTTATGGCAAGGTGAATGCCGTGAGGGCAGTGCAAGCAGCCCAGCAGGTGCGTACAGTGGCGTCAAGTGCCAGCAGACAAGTAAGGGCTGCGAATCACAACCAAGTAGGGATTCCTGATAATGATCAACAGGGTGTCAAGAGTACGATCACCGTAGGTGCGCCGGAGGCGAACGCTATTGCTGAGACGATCACCGTCCAAGATATTCAGATTACAGTCGACATCACTCACGATTTTTTAGGTGATTTAGAAATTTATTTAATTTCTCCTAACAATCAGCAAGTGTTGTTGCAAAGTCGCACCTTAGGCCGCAGCACCAATTTGCAAACAACCTATACGATGCGAACGACTTCGTCGCGCTTTGCTCCGCATCCCGCCCTCAAGGAGTTACTGTCCCTGTCAGCTAAAGGACGCTGGCAGTTATGGATCATCGACCACTCACCTCAAGATGTGGGGAAACTGAATACCTGGGAATTAGTCATTAGTTATTAGCTCAGAACAACTGACAACAAAATTACGAATTGGGAATTTCTGCGAAGGCGTGATTGGCGATCGCAGATTCTTGACGGCTTAATGAAAGCAACATATTTGCTAAATCTGCTGTGAGGCGTTTGGCATCACGTTTTACACAGCCATTCATATAATCTTTTGCTATTAGGGCTTCGCCAATGTGAACACTAGCATCTGCACCCCAACTGGGAAAAGGTTGGCTGTAATTGATACCGACAGGTACAATTTTCACCCCCAGTCCTGGGTGAGTCAACTCAGCACTCAAAGCCAGACGAGCAATTCCCGGCTTTAACGGATGAACTGCCCCATCACGATAAATCCCACCTTCCGGAAAAATGACTAACATCTCTTGATCTAGCAGTAATTCCACAGAATGACGCAGAGTAGTGATCGCTGGGTGCTGAGGATCTACAGGAAACCCCCCCATGCGTCGAACAAACCAACCTTGCAGCCCTTGGCATTCAGTAATTGTCACCATAAATCGCAAGTCTCGACCTGTGACGCCACGACCGGCCGCATAGGGCAACAGCAATGAATCCCAACGCGCCCGATGGGTAGGAGCAAAAATCACAGGGCCACTTTTGGGAATATTTTCTTGTCCAGTAATTTTAATTCGTCGAAAGAAAAATGGTAGAACAATGTGACGCCCCAATAAATACAGCAGAGGACTTAACCAAGGCGAAACCTGCGAGGTAGTAGAAGCCACCTGAGCATTTGCTGGCAGATCCGTTGGTGATGCTTGGCAGGTAGTAGAAGCAGAGTAAAGTTCCATCATGACGGTGGCTGCTGATTGTCGAGATAAATAGAACGAAAGCTTGATTATCTACACCGTAGAATTTCTTGCGTCACTTGTGTCCTACCAACTGGACAGTTTCACCTCTGTCCGTTAATTTCGCTGACGCCGTCTAGTAGCAAACCAGGCTTGTAATTGCTGACGACAGGCTGATTCTAGAATACCACCGACTACTTGCAGGCGGTGATTAGAAGCTGGGCTAGCTGGTATGTTGATAACAGTACGAATTGCGCCAGTTTTTGTATCGTCCACCCCATAGACAAGTGTTCCCAAACGTGCTTGGACGATCGCACCAGCACACATCGGGCAAGGTTCTAAAGTTACATAGAGGGTGCATTGATGAAGACGCCAACTTTGCAAGCTTTTAGCAGCAGCCCTGAGAGCGATCACTTCTGCATGGGCCGTGGGGTCTGTGTCGCGTTCTTTTCTATTTTCACCTTCGGCAAGTAAATTTCCGTTTGAGTCAATTATCACAGCCCCCACAGGAACTTCCCCCGCATCACCTGCTATTTTCGCCAATTCTAGGGCATGATGCATCCATTGTCTATGTATCAGATATTTTGGATATTCAGTAAACATCTTCTTATATTTGGGCAAATAAATAACCCTCAGACTATTCGTCTGGGGCTACAAAACAGAGCATACCTGCGTGAGTTATTTTATGCAGCTTGAGCTAGAAGGGGGTCAAGTTGACCTTGTGTATCTAGCTGATAAAGGTCATCGCAGCCGCCAAGGTGCTGATTATTAACGAAAATCTGCGGAACACTACGGCGTCCGTTTGCACGTTCTGCCATTTTTGCTCTAGCTGCTTCATCGCCATCAATTTTGTATTCGGTGAATTTGACACCTTTCCACCACAGCAGCAACTTAGCACGGATGCAATAAGGGCAGGTTTGCCAGGTATAGATTTCTACATTAGCTTGGATGCGTTCTGGATGGCGATTTAAAAGGGGGTTGAGAAAGTCCAGCATATTGTTAATCGGGAGATTTTTGAATTACACGACACGCGCACTAAACAATCAGAAACTTTGATACTTTCAAAATTAAAAGCTTGCCTATCTAATATTTTAACGATTAGTTTTGCATAACAGCTACTTAAAGACCAGATTTTTTTCTGTAACAAATAAGTCGGAGAAGTAAATCTCCGACTTGGTTCATTAGACTCTTTAAATTAAATACATTGCTGTGCTACAAATCCACAACTTACTCAACCCAAGTTATCAAATATTCTTGAGAGAACTAATGCTAGGAGAAAAGAAGTATTCACCACCTTTAAGGTGTACCCAAAGTTGAAAGTTAAAACCTGGTTTGGTTTCTGGTTCTCCCCACTTTATCGGCCAGTTTTGATTTCTCGCATCAGGTGCAGCTTGACCAATAATCGGATCTGTCCCCACATTAACTTGAACAAAATTATTGGGATTAGACCAAGCCCATTGCATAAAATTAAATTGATTTGCAATGTCAGCTTGATAGCACAAAAACAATAATCCTGCTCTATTGCTTAATGCCTTAGTCTGGTCAGTTGCTCCATAACTAATTCCACGGCGAGCAATCCTGTGATCTCTTTCTTTCTGCAAAGCTTGCTCATAAGTTTCACCAGATGAAACTATTCGTCCTGTATCTCCTCTAGGATTAGATTTACGCACGTGAGTATGAAATGGGCATTTAAACGCCTGTTGATCATCACTAAAATCGAAATTATTCGTTTGATCTTTAGCTGCTGTACTTGAAAGCGTTAATGGCGTGCCATCGCGGAAGCGTCCCATTATTAACGCTCCAGCTAATTCTTGATCTATATCCCCTAACTCCTTAGCGAGGAACGCTTGAGCGTCAACGAAGGCGCTCACATCTTGTTCAAGCTTACGATAAACCAAATAACTGCCATAACTATCTTCTAACTTACCGTTAGGATCTTTAGCCAAAACAAGACTGAGAGGAGCGCGAGGATTCCATTTAGAATCCCATTCCTTAATCAACTCCTCAATCGCCTCCTCACTCAAGTTAGGATGAGAATCCCTAATTTTTTGGATTTCGATATTTCTGACTCTTTCGATATCTCTTTTCAGAAACAGAGGTTGACTAATACCATCGATAAAACCAAAGTGTTCGATGATATCTCCGTTGTCATTTCTGAGAATAAAACCATTTTCTCTGTGGACAACTTCAGCCATTAGCTCCAGTTGTCTAGTAAGATCATCAACTGCTAGTTGTAGGTTGTCTAAATTATCATCTGCTATCTGCACTAAAGCATGAATTTCTCCTTGTAGTCCTGTATCCCATTCTTCAATAACTGGATCGCCTAACAAGTTCCTGATAGTATCATTTTTCATGCCAAATCGAAAAGGTTGATCACCAGGGATTCGGAAAGCTGGGAATTCCAAAGCTTCATAACCCTTACGTGAGAGAAAGAAATTGATAAAGATATCCCCGGCGATTTTTGTGGTTCTAAATCTTACGGCATCTTCTGCCTGCTTCTGAGCAGATGTTACTTTTTCAGCAAAAGTTTTAATCCATTCTTTTAATGGCTGGACTTGATTGGGTTTGAACTGTAAAAACAAATGTACAGAATAATCTCGTCCATGTCCTCTGAGAATGTTGCCCTGTAAATCACTGAGCAACTCTGCATATTTACCAGGATTGAGAGTGTCAATACCTTCTTCAGGGAGTACTTGCAAATCTTCTTCTGTTAGTGCCATTGTCTTGAATTCCTATTTGTAAGTTTGTAGTTACACTGTTACTGTGTTTAATCACAGCAACAGTGGATTTAAAGCGTAATCTGCCTATGCACCTAGTTTCACAATTTTGGCTTGGGAAGGTTTGCCAATATCGTTGACGTAAAACAGCATATAATAGCCAGTTGGATACAGATTGGCATTTGTTGGAGCGGTGAAATTGATTGTAGAATTATCTGCTGATATATTCTCAATCTTTAAATCTGCCAACCGTTGTCCATAATCAAAAGAGTGAGTACCTGAACTCAATTTAATCAGAACAAGAGAGCCTGTGCTAGTAGCATTTTTGAGTGAAACTGTGCTTGGTTTTCCGTATTGAAGACTTTCAGAAGCTGTGACAATTTCCGGACGCAGTCCAGATGTGAGTAGATAAGGTGGAGTAAAAATTTCTGCTTGCCAAATTTCTGCGGGGACGAATGGCTCTGGATCACCATCTACAAAGTAAAAATCAGGATCTTGATAATACTTGTCTAGATCGAAGGCTTGAACGTTCCCTAATTTATCTTTCAGTTGGGGTATTGTGTAGTAATTTTGAGGATCTGGTAAAACGTCAACATGAACTGTTCCGTTTTCTTCTCTAGCTGCACGACTAGGATTACCACCAATGACTAATACACGAGCATCAGGTAATAAGACAGCATTGTTATGATAGAGCCTGGGGAATTTGCCAGGATTCAAGGATTCAGATTTATAACCACCTGGTGAAAACTTATCAGCCGTTAGTAACAGTGGCTCTTGAATAGCTTTGTATTCTCCATATTCACCACCATTAATTGCCAAGATTTGTTTAGTTGGGAGAATTACAGCCTGATTCATAGCACGAGGCTTATCAAAAAACTCAGGATATATTTTCCATTCTCCATTTGGCTCACCGCTAATTTTTGGTGAAGACCAACGTTCTAAACTTTGGGAAATTCTTACTCCTTTGGCTTTTAAACCATCATTGTAGCTACCCAAATAAGGACGACCATAATTAATGTCATTGGTACCAATGAGACCTCCCATTAGCAAGACATCTCCTTCGTTATTTGGATCTAGCAGTGCCGTTCCATAAACTTTGGATATCTCTCCTCTGTCGGGGCCAACTTCAAAACTGACACTAAATTTCCCCAGACTATCCTGCTTAATTGACATTAAATAGGTTTTGTTGCTTTCGTGTATTTCCAACGGGAATTTACCTGCACCATCACCTGTAATTAACAACCGACCATCAGTAGTGGGAAAAACACGGGGATACAGGTCGATGCTATCGAAAGCATCTATGGTTCTAGAAACTGGTTGCCCGTTGTAGATGTAATTATCTTGGTAGGTAAATTTGGTGTTGAAGGGGCTATTCTCTACGTAGGTCAGATCAATATATTGAAACTTCTTAGTTGCGGGATCGTAAATTTCAATTGAAGGTGTGATCTGATTTGGTTTGTTAAATTTCAAACCCGAAAAAATTACAAGTTTTCCATCTGCTAAAGTTATTGGGCTAGGATACCAACGTCCTTCTGTTAACGAACCAACAGTAGTCCAGGTTTTGTTTTGCCAGTTATATAAGTTGGTTTGTTTTGAGCCTTCAAACTTTTCTCCTGGGTAGTAGCGATTAGAGCCACTAATAAAAAGAACGTTGCCATCTGATAAATGCACATTTGCTGAACAAAAAGGATCATTACTTTGTCCATTTTGTAGAGCAGGAGGTGATGCGATTCGTTCAAATGTACTGGTTTCAGGGTCAAATAAGGCTGAATGATTGACTACTGCATAATCAGTTCCTTTGACCCCATCTATAAATCTGTTACCAGTTGCGTTTTGCTCTAAAGTGTTACGATTACTGCTGCCATTGACAATTAATACCTTGCCATTAGGTAACAGTGAAGTATGAACACCTTGCATCCAATCTGCTTTATCTGCGGGTAAAGGTACTGTTTGCCATTCCCCTTTGCTTGCACTAACCGTATCAGCACTGACAAAATCTGGATTGATAATTAATCCTAAACAAGCCAGTAGAATTATGACAAATGTAATTTTTTTCTTCATTGACTCTCAAGGTTGAAGTAATTTTGCAAAAAATGATGGCAGATATAATAGAAGTACTAGAAATCAAGCCTTAATACTCTTACAAAGCAGTATTCATGCTTCTCAAATACTCCTCTTATAGCGTTAGATCATCTGCTGTGTATCTAGTTGCCTATCTAGTATGGCAAGAGATGATGCCAGAAATTCAGAAATCCAGTAGTTGGCTTCTATAAGCTAAGCAGATGTGCTTTTCCAGTAGACATGACTAATTAGAAAATGTCTTAACTTGGTGCATATTATTCAATTAATTGATAACTTTGATGCTGACCTCAGTAACTTAATTATTTGCCACTTAATCACTTAAGGTTTTCAGTGACAAGGTAGGCAAGTTTGGATGGGATTAATTCGCTACAAATGCGTCTCTTCTGATTTATTTTACGTAATATTTTTTTATTGGCATTAAATAAATTAGCAAGATGCAACAGTGTTGATCAATCACCGTATTGAGATATACGACACCTTGTCAAACAAAGGTGGTAATTTTATGTTTTTTTAATATTCTCTTCTGGCTGCGACACTGTGCTGTAAATTGTGTTGTTAAAAATGCCACTTTATGAGTTTTTTACAAAAAATAAGTTTATTTTTCTCTAGCCATAAAAAATTTAAAACCCTTGGCTAAAGGCAACTTTAACCTTTTTTGAAAAAATAAAATTTATTTATAATATGCTGTTTTAAGTTTTTAATAAGTATTGCAAAGTTTTTATTATTTTTTCTTGAGAAAAAAATAAAGTGTGCGTAAGAGTAGTTGCTCTATGTAGTAAAGGTATTGCTTGTATATTTAATTATTTTCAAGTTTTGCTAATATCAGAAACAGACTATTATGCGATTGCCAAAGAAAGTTACATTTTTTATAAAAACCATAACCTATGTAATTAATCAATCAATTAATTAGTGCTATAAATCTGAGATTTTAAGCAATCAGAAAATAGTCAGAATTATTTAGTAATTTAGGCTTTAATTTATACATAATTATTGATTGGGGAACTACTTAGTTTCTCAACTTATCTTATATAGTTGAATAGCGTTAAATTATTCTTGTGTGACCATCTTGCCCTTGTTGAAGATGTAATTTATGAATAACGTTATGACCTTACAGCAGATTGCAGGTAAATGAGGTACAGAGATAAATAATAAAACTCTTGTGGGGTGAGCATCTTGCCTCTGTGTAGCGCACTCAGATGAAATGTGCTGTAGTTTCAGTAGTACACTAATACAAAAGTATTAAGCAACGCTGAAAGGAGTGGTTTAGCAGCAAAACTTAACACAGGTGCTAGTCAAGACTTTTTTCCATGTGTATCCGCGCTTTGGTAGACTTGAAAACTGATATGGCCAGAGAAAACGGCGGAAATTCAAGCAGTTGAGAGGGCAGACTCTGTGGAAAATACACTTGGTTTAGAGATTATTGAGGTAGTTGAGCAAGCCGCGATCGCATCCTCAAAGTGGATGGGTAAGGGCGAAAAGAACACTGCTGATGAAGTAGCAGTGGAAGCCATGCGGGAACGGATGAACAAAATCCACATGCGCGGTCGCATCGTGATTGGCGAAGGTGAACGCGACGAAGCCCCCATGCTATATATCGGGGAAGAAGTCGGTATCTGTACCCGTGAAGATGCCAAAGACTTCTGTAACCCTGATGAACTAGTTGAAATTGACATCGCTGTTGACCCCTGCGAAGGCACTAACTTGGTGGCTTACGGTCAAAATGGCTCAATGGCAGTTTTGGCAATTTCCGAAAAAGGCGGTTTATTTGCCGCACCTGACTTCTACATGAAAAAACTGGCAGCACCAGCACCAGCAAGAGGTCATGTAGACATTAACAAGTCTGCGACTGAAAACCTCAAAATCCTCTCTGAGTGTCTAAACCGTGCCATTGAAGAATTGGTAGTTGTGGTGATGGATCGTCCCCGCCACAAAGACCTGATTCAGGAAATTCGCACCGCAGGCGCGAGAGTGCGACTGATCAGTGATGGTGACGTTTCAGCCGCCATCTCTTGTGCTTTTGCTGGTACCAATATCCACGCTTTGATGGGAATTGGTGCAGCACCAGAAGGGGTAATTTCAGCTGCTGCTTTACGTTGCTTGGGTGGGCACTTCCAAGGGCAATTGATCTACGATCCAGAAGTAGTACAAACAGGCTTGATTGGCGAAAGCAGAGAAGGCAATTTGGCACGGCTGAAGGAAATGAACATCACTGACCCAGATCGGGTTTACGCTGCTGAAGAATTAGCCTCTGGTAACACTGTGCTATTTGCTGCTTGCGGTATTACCCCTGGAACCTTGATGGATGGCGTCCGCTTCTTCCACGGCGGTGCTAGAACTCAAAGCTTGGTTATTTCTAGCCAGTCCCGCACGGCGCGATTCGTCGATACAATCCATTTGTTGGACGAACCGAAGAATCTGCAATTGCGGTAGTAATTTAGTCGGTAGTCATTAGTCATTAGTCATTAGTCATTAGTTCAGTTGTGACTAATGACTAATGATCATTAACCATTAACCATTACCAATTTAAGAAATGAATATTGCAGTGGTGGGGTTAAGCCATAAAACAGCCCCAGTAGAAATCAGGGAAAAGCTGAGTATTCCAGAAACACAGACTGAAAGTGCGATCGCACAACTCGTCAGCTGCTCCCATATTGAGGAAGTCGCAGTACTTAGCACTTGTAACCGTTTGGAGATTTACATCGTTACCAGTGAAGCTAACCAAGGTGTGAGAGAAGTAATTCAGTTTCTAGCTGAATACAGCAAATTACCAGTGGTACCTTTGCGACAACACCTGTTTACATTACTCCATGATGATGCCGTGATGCACATGATGCGGGTAGCGGCTGGGTTAGATAGCCTTGTACTCGGCGAAGGTCAAATTTTGGCTCAAGTGAAAAATACTCATAAACTGGGGCAGCAATACAGCGGTATAAAAACAATCCTAAATCGATTATTTAAACAAGCGCTGACAGCTGGTAAGCGGGTTCGCACCGAAACCAGTATTGGCACCGGTGCAGTTTCCATCAGTTCGGCGGCTGTGGAATTAGCCCAGATGAAAGTCAAAAATTTAGCTGCTTACCGTGTGGCAATTCTCGGTGCGGGTAAAATGTCCCGGCTGCTGGTGCAACACCTGATTTCTAAAGGTGCTGGGCAAATTAGCATCGTCAATCGCTCTCGTGAACGAGCGGCAGAATTAACAAAATTGTTTCCAGATCAACCGATTCAAATCCATCTGCTGTCGGAAATGATGACTGTAATTGCCGAAAGTGATTTGGTGTTTACCAGTACTTCAGCTACAGAACCTATACTTGACCGCGCCAAGTTAGAAACTGTTTTAGAACCACAGCAATCTCTAATGTTATTTGATATTTCTGTGCCGCGTAATGTCGATGCAGATGTGAATGATTTGGCAAATGTGCAGGCGTTTAATGTAGATGATTTGAAGGCTGTAGTCGCGCAAAACTACGAAAGTCGTCGGAAAATGGCATTAGAAGCCGAGAAAATTTTAGATGAAGAAGTGGAAGCTTTTGATATTTGGTGGCGTAGTCTAGAAACTGTTTCTACCATCAGCTGTCTGCGAAATAAAGTCGAAACTATCCGCGAACAAGAACTAGAAAAAGCTTTGTCGCGCTTAGGTTCGGAATTTGGCGAGAAACACCAAGAAATTATCGAAGCGCTTACACGGGGTATTGTGAATAAAATTTTACATGATCCGATGGTGCAATTACGAGCGCAACAGGATGTGGAAGCGAGAAGACGCTGTATGCAGACTTTGCAAATGTTGTTTAACTTAGATGCAGAGGAACAGTTTAGCTGACTTAGTTTGAGTTACAAACAGAATTTTGCTGCTGTTAGGGGTGTGGCTATTGTTTGATTTAGCCTCATACCTAGCAGTAGAAATCCTACGGTGTGCTTAAAGTTGTCTTACGCTACAGACCCGTTTGAAAGTATGATTTATGGCTCGGTATTTATTTTTTAACTTTTAATTTTTAATTGTTTAATCAGCTTCGTATTTAACAGCAGATATTTTAGCTTTTGTTTTGATAATACTTATAACGCAAAGAGACCTGATTTCTGAAATAGGGTACGTAAATGATCATCACCTATTCCAGATTTCACTTGCGCTTTTTGTGGGCTGAAAGCCTCACAGCTATGCATATCAACGAGAAAATTAGCTCTCTAACAGCTGATTTATGCCTTATTTGCCTTAATTCAAACTTCATAAACAGCTCGTTTGTAGCAAAATGTCTTAATTAAAACTTTAACCTTAGTAATAATCCTTAGGTTGTCACGCATCGTATTTAGCTGCTAAAGTGTTGTCTAATCAACGAATTCAGATTATTCTTTTGCAGCAATAAAATATATGAAACTTTTAAAGACTGTTGTATTTGTTGGCGTAGCTTCAGTGATTGCTACTTCTATTGGCATCGAAACTAAACCCGCCTTAGCAGAATGTAATCCTTTCGGATGTTCGCAATCTAGTGTTGCAGAATGTAATCCATTTGGTTGCCCTAAAGCACCAATGGGGGCTGCATGTACGCCGTTTGGCTGTCCGCAATCGCCACAGCAACAACAGCCACAACAGGTTCAACCGTACTACCCGCCACAACAGGTTCAACCGTACTACCCGCCACAACAGGTTCAACCGTACTACCCGCCACAACAGGTTCAACCATACTACCCACCACAACAGGTTCAACAGCAACCAGGAACTCAGGTTCCTGTTAACCAGGGTTATAACTTAGTGGGTGGTGTTTGGTTTGGCCCTGATGGCAAGCCTGTTTCTTCGGACCGTCGTCCAGGGGAAGACCAAGCTAGTTGCATTGCCAGAGTAAGCTATTTGACTCTTCAGGCATATTCTCGTTCGGAAACACATGGTAACTATCGCTATCAGCGTCCGGCTGGTGCGACACCAGAGCAAATGGCAGCTGTGGGACTAGAAAATAAAGGAGGTGTGTTTAATGGAGAACAGTGGCGTGGTTTGCAACCACAAGTAACGCTGCGAGTTATGGATTCCCAAGAGGCAACGATTCGTTGTCGGTAAAGATTTATTAGTAGGATGCGTCCCCCGACGCATCAAAGATCATCAAATATGATTAATATTGCTTGAAAAGAATTTATTCATAATTAATAAATATTCGTGCGTTAGGGAACGCACGCTACTTAATGAAGTTTATTGTCCCAAATAGGCTTCTAAAACTTTGGCATTTTTTTGGATTTCTGCGGGAGTACCTACAGCCAAATTTTGTCCTTCGGCCAGGACCCAAACGCGATCGCACAATGACATGATCAAATCCATGTTGTGTTCGATAATCAGAAAGGTCATGCCGTCGCGGCGGTTCCAAGTGATAATGCGATCGCATATATCGTCAATTAATTTGGGATTCACCCCCGCCGCAGGTTCATCTAGCAAAATCAACTTCGGGTTAGTCATCAGCGCCCGCCCCATTTCCAGCAGCTTGCGTTGTCCACCAGACAAGCTACCGGCATAATCTTGGGCTTTTTTCTCCAAACCCACAGACTCCAACAAAAACATCGCCCGTTCTTTTAATTCCCTTTCTTCCTTGGCGACGATGTGTGGTTGCAACTGCACTAACCAAAAATTTTCACCAGTTTGTTTTTGCGCCGCCAGCAGCATATTTTCTAACACCGACAACCGCGACAGCGTCCGGGCTACCTGAAAGGTGCGGATTAATCCCTGCTGGGCGATTTGGTATGGTTGCAACTGGTGAATCGGTTCGCCATCAAAAATCACTCTTCCTTTATCTGGGCGAATGAAATTGGAGAGTAAGTTAAATAAAGTGGTTTTACCGGCACCATTGGGGCCAATCAAGCCGGTAATGCTGCCTTTAGCCACTTCAATGTTAGCGTCATTCACTGCTTTGATGCCACCAAAGCCTTTACAAAGTCCAGTAGCGGCTAATAGGGGAAGTTGGTTATTTACCAAGGGTGAGTTCCTCCTTTTTCCCTAAGATACCTTGAGGACGCCAAATCATCAGTACCATCAAAATCAGACCGATGACCATCACGCGAAATGCACCGAGACGGGCTTCATCAAGGGGGACGATTTTTGGTAACACTTCCCGCGTGATGGCATCATAAGCAAAGTAAATCACTGCACCTAAGAGAGTGCCGATATTATTCCCCGAACCGCCTAAAATCACCATAATCCAAGCGTCGAAGGTGAGTTGCGGTTGAAAATTATCTGGGTAAATGGCGCTGAGTTGCCAAGCAAAGAAAGCACCAGCAACACCAGCGATCGCACCGCCAAGCATCAGCGATTGCACTTTGTACCAAAAAACGTTTTTACCCATAGCCTTGGGGATTTCTTCATCTTCACGGATGGCTTTGAGGACTCGACCCCAAGGCGATCGCACTAAAATTTGCAACCGCCAAAAAACAAAAGCTAATACCAACAGCACCAACAGCATCAAACCTGCTTTGGGGTTGTAGTTATACAGTCCGATTACCCCAGAAACATAAATCGCCGTTGCTAAAATTCCGAAAATCAACCCCACGATCAAGCGTGAAGTAGATTCTATCTTGTAACGGATTTTAGCCTCTGCATTTGGGGATAATCGGCTAGGGCCAACCCAGCGCCACAAACAAAAGCAAGTGATCAGCATCAGCAGCGTTAACAGCCCAATCATCACCAGTCTGACAAATAAATTAGGCGTTGTGGATAGAGGGATAGTATAACTTTGGACGCCAAAAGCCCCAGCTATCCAGGTATCACCCACAGGTAATTCCTGGTTATTCACCACCAAACGAATCAGTTCCCCCACACCAACAGTGACAATTGACAGATAATCTTCTCGTAAGCGCAGAGTTGCCAAACCAATTACCAAGCCCAAAATGGCGGCGACGATCGCTCCAATCATGGCTGAAAGCAATAGGGGGACTCCCTTTAAACTTAACAAGACTGTGGTATAAGCGCCCAAAGTCATGAAAGCAATATGACCAAAGTTAATTAACCCTGTAAAGCCCCACTGGAGATTGAGTCCCAGTCCGAACAAAGCAAAAATTGCTGTAGAAATTGCCAGAAAAATCAGATAATCAACCATACTTAAGTTAGAGCGTATAATTACTTAAAAAATCAACATTTAGGGGGTAGAGACGGGGAAATTACGTAAATAGTTTTTTCTGTCTGATTTAACACCCAACAGGGGGAATAAATTTGTAGTGTAGCTTGGGGATAGTGGGGTCATCCCATGATCTGGCGCTAATTTTTTGGGAAAACTATTGTTGTTGAGTTAGGGATAATCAACTATATGAATTTGCTGCGGATTAGAATGCATCACTTAATCGAGCAGTTAGCCGATGAGGATCTGCAAAGCGTTTGGGGAGTGGTTCAAGGCTTGCATTTTGATTTTTATATGCTGAAAGCTATTGAACAAGTCAGGCGATCGCAACAACCGTGGGACATCTTAACCCATGAAGAGGCGCTACGACTGTTAATGTTTTTATGAATCAGATCCACTGTTGATTTGGCGCTTGTAGCACTTAAGTATTGGTTAAGGTAAGCAAAAGTGAATCTGGAAGTGCGCTATGCAAGGTCTTTTTTGCTAGACCTGAAGAGTTTAGAACCTGCTGCTTATGAGCGGGTGTATCGTTTTGTGTTTGTGGAGTTAGGTGAAAAGTGGCAACCTCATTACCTCCCAGAATTGCGACAGTTAGATCATGAGGGGATTTTTTATCGCTTTACCATCGATAATTATCTTATAGGCATAGAAATTAGGGGTGAAATCGTCAAGTTTTTGCGTGTCATCCCTATGCCAGATGTCTAGGGTGAGGAGTTTTCCAACACTTAAAACTGTATAAGACAAAGCAGGGATCGCCAGAGCCTTACATTAAACTGGTTTTTGACAAACACTTTAGTTGAGATATCCCTATGGATGCTAGGGCACTTTGGCAACGGTACCAAGACTGGTTATATTTTCACGAGGGATTGGGACTGTACCTAGACGTAAGTCGAATGCGGTTTGATGATGCCTTAGTGGAATCGTTGCGGCCGAAGTTTGACAAGGCGTTTGCCGATATGGCGGAACTGGAGAAAGGTGCGATCGCCAATCCGGATGAAAACCGCATGGTAGGACACTACTGGTTACGGAATCCAGATTTAGCCCCCACTCCCGAACTAACACAAGAAATTGTCCAAACCATAGAGCAAATCGAATCCTTTGCCGAAAAAGTCCAAACAGGTGCTATTCATCCACCTAGAGCAAGTCGCTTCACCGATGTCATCTCCATAGGTATTGGTGGTTCCGCCCTCGGCCCCCAATTCGTCGCTGAAGCCCTATCTCCTGACTTCCCGCCCCTGAAAATCCACTTTATCGACAACACCGATCCCGCCGGTATCGATCGGATTCTCACCCACCTGCGAAATAGCCTTTCCAGCACATTGGTATTGGTGATTTCCAAATCTGGGGGGACTCCCGAACCCCGCAACGCCATGATTGAAGTCAAAAAAGCCTATGCTGGACAAAATTTAGACTTTGCCAAATATGCGATCGCTATTACCGGCGTAGATAGCAACCTGGATAAAGTGGCAAAATCTGAAGGCTGGCTAGCCAGGTTCTTCATGTATGACTGGGTGGGAGGACGCACCTCAGAAATGTCCTCTGTGGGGCTAGTACCAGCAGCATTACAAGGCGTTGATATTCGCGCCATGCTAGAAGGTGCAAAAGAAATGGATGACGCCACCCGCATTCCAGATGTGAAAAATAACCCAGCCGCTTTATTAGCCTTAGCTTGGTATTATTCTGGCAATGGTCGAGGCGAAAAAGACATGGTTGTCCTACCTTATAAGGACAGCTTATTGTTATTCAGCCGCTATTTGCAACAGCTGGTCATGGAATCTTTGGGCAAAGAAAAAGACCTAGACGGCAATATTGTCTATCAAGGCATCGCCGTTTATGGCAACAAAGGCTCAACAGATCAACACGCCTACGTCCAGCAACTGCGGGAAGGTGTGCCGAATTTCTTTGCAACCTTAATTGAAGTTTTGGAAGATCGTCAAGGGCCATCCCCAGAAATCGATCCAGGTGTGACAGCAGGTGATTATCTTTCCGGTTTCCTCTTGGGTACCCGCCAAGCGCTGTACGAAAATCACCGCGATTCGATTACAGTCACCATTCCCCAAGTTAATTCCCGCACTGTTGGCGCGTTAATTGCTCTGTATGAGCGGGCTGTTGGTCTATACGCTAGTTTAATCAACGTCAACGCCTACCATCAACCAGGGGTAGAAGCTGGTAAAAAAGCTGCCGCTGTCATTCTCGACTTGCAAAAACGCGTCGTCGATGTGCTGCAAAAAGAAAAATCAGCCCTTTCTCTAGCTGAAGTTGCAGAAAAAGCTGGCTCACCTGATGAAGTTGAGGCAATTTACAAAATTCTGCGACATCTGCATTCCAATCAGCGCGGTGTAGTGCTAAAAGGTGATTTAGCACAACCCAGCAGTTTGACAGTTTCTATTAATTAATAGAGCAATCCTATTTGATTTGTGAAAATCGAAAGGCTTCAGATCCCCGACTTCTTAAACAAGTCGGGGATCTTGTTTTTTACTTGTTTTGTATGTTGGCTTGAGGGCTGAAACCCAACAACTCAAAATGTCGCTATATCCTAATTAATCCCGAAGAACCCCACCCCGGTTTTGCTGGCGCCAAACCTCCCCTCCCCTCATGAGGGGAGGGGATTGAGGGGTGGGGTCAAACGTATGTGGGAAAACAGTTTAAGATTAAGTTGATACTCATGAGCAACGCTGTGCTCCACCGCATATTGTACGCAACCGAGAAGCGCTAAAAGTTAAACTAATAGTTACAGTTAGGTTAATAGTTATGAATCAGCTAACACCAAAGTCACCAAGTCGTAGAGGTCAAATTTTCCCAGAACACACTTTATCACCGGAATAATTGGCTAGACACAAAGCTGAAAATGAAGCACAATATCAACGTTATCGGGCAATTTTTGAGCGTGTACGTCCTGAGTTAATTCAAAAACATTATGGTTGGTATATTGCGATTGAGCTAAATAGTGGTAATTATTTGATTGATGAGGATAAAGAAGTTGCACATAAAAAAGCCCATGAGAAATATCCAAATAGCGATCACTGTGTTTTTTGCTTGAATGAAACTGGAGCCACTGGCAGAATATAAAAGATTATTTTAAGTTAAACTAATAGTTACAGTTAGGTTAATAGTTATGACTCAGCTAACACCAAAGTCACCAAGTCGTAGAGGTCGAATTTTCCCAGAACACACTTTATCACCAGAAGAACTAGCTAGACGCAAAGCGGAAGATGAAGCATTTGATCAGCGTTGTTGGGCAATTTTTGAACGTGTGCGTCCTGAATATATCGAAAATCACTATGGCTGGTATATCGCTATTGAGCCTGATAGTGGTGATTATTTCGTTGATAAAGATAAGGAAGTTGCTAGTAAGAAGGCAAGGGATAAACACCCTAATGTTATACACTTTCTATTTTGCCTAAATGAAACTGGAGCAACAGGCAGAATATGATACAGGGTTATTTTGGTGATGGGGGGCAGCTTTTTTTTGAACTTGAATTAATTACTGCTGATGGCTTAAATCTGTCTGTAGATTGTTTATTCGATACAGGTTTCACAGGCTTTATGGCTATTAATAAACAAGATTTAGAAGGTTTGAGTTGGTCATTTATCCGCAAGGAACGTTTACGAACTGCACAGGGAGAGTCAAGATTTAATCTTTATTTAGGTAAAGTACTATTAAATGAACAAGAGTATGAAATTCCTGTTCATGCTGGGGACGAGTTGACTGAGGTTTTGTTGGGTTCGGAATGGTTGAAGTTTTTGCCTTTGGTGGTGAATTTCCAAGCGGGTATTTTGACTTTGGGGTAGGTTTTGGGTAACGAACCGCAGAGACGCAGAGAACGCAGAGAGAAGAAAAGAAGAGAGAATTAGTTATTTTTAGTTTATTGGTAAGTCTCGCAGGTAGTAAAAGCGATCGCGTCTCCAATCCTCTCCTTTTATTCGTCCGACATAACCTGTCAAGGGTGAGGAAAGTTCTATCAGAATTTCGCGCAGTTCTATAGAGTTTAAGGGTTGCGGGGGATGAGAAGTGAGATATGTTGCATGAAGTGCTTCAACTCCAGCACGTTCACGTTTTGCAAGTTCAAGGTAATTTTTTAAAACTTGGATAATGTGCGATCGCAATTTAATCTGTATCTCTACTTTATCAATATATTCATCAATTTTATGGTCGATTTGTCCAGGTTGTAGATATTTCTGCAATTCAACTAAGTTTATTGCACCTGGATATTTGGCTTTGAGTTCAACTAATTTTTGTAATGTCATTGCGTTAATAATACTTACTTTCCATTGTTGTGCTGCTTTTTGGGTATCTGGAGATGGCTTACCGGGGCCAATTATTAATTTTACTGAGTTGAAAAATAGCTCAGAACCTAAATGCATTCCACCAAGTTTAATTAATTCCTCAACTGTACCGCTGGGAATTAATCTACCGGCTTTACATTCGCAAACAATCGGGTAAGGTTTTGAACAAAATAAATCTAAGCCTCCTGCACCACCTTTATAAGCGGTTTCAACTTTGAATCCTAAAAAATTAAGGCTTTTGCGTGCGATATTTTCAAAGTCTGTACCTGCTTGATAGGTACTTTTTTTCTCTTCTAGTTCTATGCTTCTATCTCCTAAAGTTTCAATTGTTTTAATCCAATCTAAATCAGAATCTAGTCTATTTGCAGTTTGCTCACTACTCCAACCTAAAAATATTTTAATATCATTTTCTAATTGCTGTGCGGCTAAGTTGGTGTTAGCTATTTGCGATAATGCACTTTGCAATTCTTCTAATTCACGATTTTGGGGAGGTTCAAGTTTTTCTAATTGGTGTTTGCGTTGGGAAAATATCTGATCGTCTAATATCGGCTTGGCTTCAAAAGCAGCAATATTAGGTAAACCCACAAATTTACCTAATTTATCTTGAATATTTGCACTAACTGGAACTTCACAGAACTGAGGTAAATGATAAACGCGCAAGTAAGCAAGAAAAATATTTTGTTGTTTCTGTATTATTGCCTCAAATACTTCTGGTGTCCATATTGTTAATTGAGACAAAATATCTAACGGTTTAGATTTATCTAGAATTTGGCAAAGTTCACATTTAGCCCAAGCTTTAATTGAAACCGTCTTAGAATTAACTTGTTTGATAGCAGTTTGAGCATTAGGTAAAAAATTTGAGCGGTAGTATTTCTCAATTGAAAGCTGATTTGCTGAAACATCAACAGGATAAAGTGCAAATCTCTGTCCTGGACGAAGAAACATCCTCGGTAACGCTGCAACTGTTCGTCCCTGTATTAAGGCTTCAATATCAGGGACGGGTAGACACAGCGCTGTTGGAAGTGAAAACTGCTGATTCATTTCTATTTAGTTATTGGTTCACTCATTTGGATGTTATCAGCATTTGCAGCGGTTTGAGGAATTCTCATTGGCAAATCATCATCAGTTAAATTGGTCGGTTCTTGTCCAGAAGGATCACTTAAAATCTCTCGAATCAGAGGGTTGTTAATAGCGATTTGTTTCTGTTTTATAAATTCAAAAATCTGCTCCTCTGTCAATTCATAACTTTCACGGTTATCCCAAACGTAAAAGATAGCTAAAAGAGGTTTAATATCTTGGCTTTGCAAGCTTACCCACTCTCCACCTTTTTCTTGCAAAAGTTTTCTCAAGTTTTTTCTAGCTTCTGTAGCATTAGGAGAAATTATCTTTGAACGCACCAAGCAACCACGAGTTAAATCATACCTTTGATAATCAATTAATCTACTCAATGCTGCCGTGACACCAACACCAACTGACTGTTGTACAACATCCACTCCTATTTTGATCTTTTGTTGATTCCCAATAATTTTAAAATCAATATGTTGTTGATTAGGTACTTCTTCAATTTTTTCAATTGTCACTCCTTCTATGGTTTCACCTATTAACCTATCAAAAGAAAATTTAAGAGCCTTAGCAATTAATACTTCATCATCTAAAAGTAAATTCATAGAAACTCTTAGGTGTACTAATTCACTCTGAAAATACGGCTTAACTAGATGGGGATGGATGTGTTTTTCTGGTGGAATATCTTTCTCTGGTAGGGTTTTACCATTAAAATTATCTGCACACCACTTTAAAATTGACCTAACAGTAGGTTTACGTTTACCACGTTCCCTAAGTTCGTTTTCATCAAATGGGTAGAGAGGGTGAGGAGGGGTTTTTTGATGTTTCTCGTAAAAATCTTGTAGCCTTTTTTGGACGAGAGCAATAATATCGTCGGAATTGAGATATTTTAATTCAATTGGTTGTCTATCGGCTTGCTCACTTACTAATCTATCAATGACTGCTTCAGCTTGTGGCAAAAATCTGATTTGATCATTCCAAGTTTCAGGATACATTGCCAGCAGAAAAACACCTCCTCTGAGATTGTTATATAGATCCTTAACTAAGCTTCCAATAACCTGTGCTGTTGTCAAACCATTTTCTGCAACATCTGCGTTATCTAATTCATCAAAACAAAGCACCGGAATTCTATAATGACTAGTGATATCTAGAATCTGGCGAACATTCCGCAAAGATTCAGTCTCTCTATCTTCCTTTTTTGAATTTGGCAACCCCATTGCTTCAGCTTCTTCTTGTGTTAGTTCTAAACCGGATAGCCAGCGATTTGCATAATTAATATGGGCTGGAGAAAGTGTCCACAAAATTGCCTGAACTATGTAAGGGTTACTAATTTCAGGTTTGCTTAACATAAGCAGTTTTGTCAACTGCTCAATAAACTTATTTGAGTATTGATTTAACCAAATTGGATATTGACTGATATATTGCTGTGGTGTGTAGTTCCATTCCTTTGCTTCGTTAATTAAAGCAGCCGCAATTTCTTGCCACTGCATTACCTTTTTATTACCAAAAGCTCTGAGGCTAGAAGTAACACTTTGCAAAAATTCATATTTGATTTGATTTAAGTTGTCATATTTACTCATGTAAATAAATAAGCTACTATTTTCAGTCTGTAGCCGATGACGAATCCGACTAATAAGATGGCTTTTACCTAACCCTTTTTCAGCGGTAATCGTCATACCTACAGTTGTCCGCTGTCCTTTACGGATTTTTTCAACCGCATCAAATACCGCATCAGAAGCATGAGAATTAATTGAGGGAACATCTGGAAAACTTTTACCCCATATTTGCTGCGGTCTGACGACAATATGTCCCGCAAATGGATTTTCATTTTTTATCAAATCATCAACATTAGATGTGTTAGTACTCATAGTATTGTGAAGTTAAGGTGTGAAGAATCAAAGGGAGTTTAGGGTTTTAGAAGCTTGGCGTAGCAGCGTAGTCCATCTAGTTCTGTAGTCATAGAATCTTCTATTTTGTCGCGTGCATTATCTTCTATAGTTCCCCCTTGCAGTTGCAAAATATCGTCAGCTTGCATTTCTAGCAAAAAATCATTGAATTCTGTACGACTGACGCGATCGCCAATTTCTCTCCTAATGCGGTAAATTGGCACTAGATGATTAAAGTTGTATTCATAGTTCAGCTTGTCGTAGACTTCTAGCGCTACAGACTTAAACTCGTCGTAGGATGCGATCGCACTTTTCACCCCATCCCCAGACGCAACCACCGCAATATCAATCTGACTAATCCACTTCAGCAACGCATTCGCAACCCAAGTACCGACGAGAGTTCCCTCAAACTTCAACTCGCTATCTCGCAAACCCGCACCCAACACCTCTAAACCCTTGGGTGATTTGAGAGTGTATCCTTTTTTGGAAATAGCGATCGCACCCTGATTCTCTAACTCTGCAAAAATCTCCTGAAAATCTGCAACCTTCTTACCCTTCGAGATAATTCGCTTAGTGAGTTGACCTTTAGCTACTTCCTTCTCTATCCCTCCCAAATCCCACAAAGCAAGCAGCAAGCGAGTTGTAGCTTGATTAGCCAGTAAAATATTTTGTTCAGTAACCATACTATGTGCCTTATTTGACGATTAATAATTATAATGGGTTTATTTTTTACCTTAGCCAGAGAAAAAACTTTTGTTATTTTCTATATATTTCATCGATAAATTCAGAAATTTCTGTAAAGCATAAATTACGAAATTACACTTAATCGTTTTGTTTTTAATTTACAAAAACAGCAACTAGAGCGATTCTCCTTTGCAGACAACACACTTTCACCCCACCCCGCAAGCCTAAGGTCTACACACAAGTTATCCAATTACCTAAAAAAACTGACTCAACTCCCTCTCCTTACGAAGGAGAGGGACAGGTTTTGCGATAGCAAAACCAGGGTGAGGTTTATCTTGTGTCTTATTCCCCAAGACTTAAGCAAGCGATGCAAGTTCTATCATCAGCAGGATGGAAAACTTGAGAAATTGATTCATCATCCAAAAAGAAACGCTTTATCTGTGCTGTTGTGAATGAGCGGCAAAGTAAATCTTTATTCAGTTCCCAGAAAAATAACAGGAATTCCAACCCTGTTTTTCCAACAGTACGGTTTTCAGTAAACGCAGGGTGAGGAAGAAACCTGATGAACACAATATACAGAGAACGTAAAACAGTTTCCCGTCTGCTGGCGGTGCTACTTTCGGCATTGCTGATGGTGCCTTTACTAAGTAGCTGCGGCGGCGGAAACCGAACCGCAACACCACCGCCACCTGTTGACGATAGCGTCGGGAGAACAGTCAGTAATAATAACCCCGCAACCCGACCTGAAGCTAAAAAGGGGTTAGGTACTGGGCAAAAAGTAGCGCTTTTGGCGGGTGCAGCAGCACTTTACTACCTCTACAACCAGCATAAGAATTCTCAAGCAGAAGGAGCGCAGGGCAAGTATTACCTCTCCAAAAATGGGCGTGTATATTACCGCGACGATAAAGGGCAAGCTCACTGGGTAACTCCACCACCAGAAGGAATTCAAGTTCCCGAATCTGAAGCGCAAAAGTACCGGGACTTTCAAGGCTATAACAACCGTCCCACCGGTCGCGATCTAACTAACTTAACCTCCAGCGCCGCCCCAGCACTTGAGAAAAGTGTAGCCAGTGTGTAGACCCAAAGTCTGACATTCGCGCAAAGCTGGCGGTCGGCGATCGCACAGATGAAACATGAAACCATACTTCTCGGTTAAAAGGCGATCCCCCCGCCTGTGGCAACCCCCTTAAAAAGGGGGTTGAAGAAATTAAACTTTAGCCCGCCTTTTTAAGGTAGTGGGGAAACTAAAAGGCGATCCCCCCGCCTGTGGCGACCCCCTTAAAAAGGGGGTTGAAGAAATTAAACTTCAGCCCGCCTTTTTAAGGTAGTGGGGAAACTAAGCTTAAGCCTCCCTTTTTAAGGGGGGTTGGGGGAATCAAGCTTAAGCCCCCCTTTTTAAGGGGGGTTGGGGGGATCTTCTTCCGAAAAGTATTGGCATACAGGTAACAAGAATCAGGAGATAAATGATGGTAGATGACTTTTTGCGAAAGGCGAAGGATTTGTTCTTAGGGACAAACAACTCTGAAGCTGACCGAGATGCCGAATATCGGCGTAACGCTCGCCCAGCCAGCGAAGACCCCTATGGCGACCCCGCAGACCCCGCATCTTACGGTGATGCCCGCCCAGCCAGCGAAGACCCTTATGGCGACCCCGCAGACCAAGGGTATTACGGCAACGCAGCAGATTTAACAGCTTACGGTAACGTCCGCCCAGCCAGCGAAGATCCTTACGGCGACCCCGCAGACCCCGCATCCTACGGTGACGTCCGCCCAGCCAGCGAAGACCCCTATGGCGACCCCGCAGATGAGGAATATCGCCGCTAACGCCAAAAGCATTCCCCTCCTCGCCAGCGGGGAGGGGTTAGGGGTAATTCCGGTTAATTGAGGTGACAAAATGCTACCCCTGAACATCAGCCAAAATTTCCTGCGCCCGGTGAATATTTTGACGCACAGATTGCGCCGAAGCCTGCAAAGCCGCTTTTTCCCCGTCGCTGAGAGTCAATTCCAACACCGACTCAATACCGCCGCATCCTAAGCGACAGGGGACACCAATCACAACATTTTCTAAACCATATTCACCTTGCAGATATGTCGCCACTGGCAATAACCGCGACTGATTCAGCAAGATTGATTCGACCATCACAGAAGCGGCTGAAGCCGGCGCAAAAAAAGCACCACCGGTCTGCATTAATTCAACAATTTCCGCGCCACCGTTGCGGGTTCTGGCAAGCATTCGTTCAATGGTCGCCTGATCTAGCAATTCTGTGACGGGAATGCCGTTAACAGTGGCATAACGGGGTAAAGGTACCATCAAATCCCCGTGGCTACCGAGTACGATCGCCTTGACATCAGCAGGTAAAACCCCTAATTCTAAGGCGACGAAGGTTTCAAAGCGGGCGGAATCTAACACCCCAGCCATACCCATGACGCGATCGCGTGGTAAATTTGTAGCTTGTTTCGCTAAATAGGTCATCACATCCAAAGGATTAGTGACGACAATTAAAATAGCATTGGGAGAAAAGGCGATCGCATTCTTCGCCGCTGCCACCACAATCTTGGCATTAACTTTCAGCAAATCATCCCGACTCATCCCCGGTTTGCGGGGAAATCCTGCCGTAATCACCACAATTGCCGAATTAGATGTATCAGCATAGTTATTTGTGCCGATAATCTGCCGATTATGTAATTCAATTCCCCGCGCCTCCATCAAATCCAACGCCAGTCCTTGAGGCATACCCGCAACAATATCCAACAACACCACATCTGCCAGGTTTTTCTCAGCAATACGTTGGGCTAAAGTGCTACCAACTCTACCCGCACCGACAATGGTCACACGGGGGGAATTACATAAAATTGGGGAAGATGGCGAAGAAACCATAATTCACGGCTAAGAGGTGATGGGTGATGGGTGATGGGTAATGGGTGATGGGTGATGGGTGATGGGTAATGGGTAAGAAAATCACCTCTTCCCAATTCCCAATTCCCAATTATTTAAATTCTTCCAGTTGTTCGATATTTAACCAAATATTTGGTGTTGCTACTTTCCCAAACTTAACCAGGGCGTAATCACCTTTGATATCTACAATTTCGCCCTTAGTTTCAAACAAATAAGACGGAAAGCGAGAATCACTTGCTTTTGCTTCTAAACTATTCTCCAACTTCTCGCGAACAGCGCGAACCATATCGCCCTTTTTAACTGCCATGACTTCCCCTCTCAAGTTTATAAACGCTTTTAATCAGGATTTTAACGTAGAACAGGCGTCACGAGAGTTTCATAACCCGGTTATCGTTGAGCATTTTAGACCACGCGGTAGGGGCACAGCATTGCTGTGCCCCTAAGATAGATGTGGTTCAAATAGATGAAAACTGCTGTAATACCAAACGTATTGTTTCATAACCCAAGCCGGGGAAACGCCCATCCTAGAAACTCAAAGTCGATTCCGAGAATCTATTTCTGACATTGGGTGCAAAAGTGGCTAGATCGCCCACCAAGCCTAATCCGCTGAATCAAATTCCCGCAAACTCGACAAGGTTCACCGGCACGGTTGTAAACCCACGCCTCACCGCCATAGTTACCGTTGACACCCTTAACATTAAGAAAATTACTAAAAGTCGTGCCACCAGCCGCAATACTAGCTGATAACACTTGAATAATCGCAGCTTGCAAACGTTGAATTTGTTGGCGCTGCAAATCTGTACAGAGGGTTTGGGGTAGCACACCACTCTTAAACAGCGCTTCATCTGCGTAAATATTACCCAATCCCGCTACCACTGACTGATCTAGTAGGGCTGTTTTGATCGGACGGCGGCGATGAAGCAGTTTATCTGCTAAATAATCTACGGTGAATTCTGGTGAAAATGGGTCAATTGCCAGTTTCGCTAAACCAGTAATAATGCTTTCTACCGCCACATCAGGGGGAACCCACCACATTTGCCCAAAAGTGCGCTGATCTACAAACCGCAATTCTAGGCGATCGCCAAAAAATAATCTTACCCGCGTGTGCTTGTGTAATGGTTCATCTTGGTCTAGCCACAGCAATTGACCAGTCATTCGCAGGTGAACCCCTAACCAAGTGGGGGGAGATGAAGAAAGGGGGGAGAGTTCCGCTAGGAGATATTTGCCGCGACGATGCCAAGTAGCGATCGCACTTCCTGTGATGTTCTCCACAAACTCACCGACAGAAAACGGGTAGGCGATGGTGCGATCGCGCAACACATCTCCACCCGTGATTTTTTGGCTGAGGGTCAATTGATTTAGACCCCGCCGCACTGTTTCAACTTCAGGCAATTCAGGCATTCAAGCTGATTAAGAGAGCAATTTAATGTTTTTGGGAATATAAAATTTAGACATGGGGAAGCATCAAGCATGAAAGCACGGAAAAATTTAGACTTCAGACTTCACGCTTCACCTTTGTTTTATCATCCCATCAAACTAGCCCCTTGTAGCTCAACTGCTTACTTTTTCGCCTTCACTGCTGGAGGTGCAACCTCTACTAATTCATCCAAAGCAAAGTTATTGGTGTTGATACCGGCGTAATTGACCTTGTCAAACCGGACAATTACTGGGTACTTGATGCCGCTTTGGTCAATAGTAGCCACGGTTCCTAAATCCTGAAACCAGTAGGATTCAGGGCGGAGAATACGGACTTTAGAACCACGTTGAACCATGAGTCTCTTCCCTTTTAATAATCAATCGTCAAGGAATAGGGCTAATTGATTTCACTTTACAACCTGTAGGTCGCAGCTAGAAGCTTTATTAAGTTATTTGTCTACTTAGTCAGTGTCAATTGTCCGTTGTCCGTTGTCAGGTTGGATTTCTCACCATAGACCGTCCCTCTTGACAAAGTCCACACTATATAGTGTCATATAACTATTGACAAAGACCACACAATAGAGTAAGGTCGTTCGCAAACACTTCTAAAAATCTTATGCCTTGCTCAAAACAAACACGCTCCCCTCATTACCCCTACCAATACGTAGATTGTTATCTATATAAGTAATGTCTAACCAGCCTTGTTGTTGGTCACTTTTAATCAGAAAATCAATCGCCGTAAATTTTTTACCCAATTCAATTTGTTGGATAAATTCTGCTGGTGAATTGTAGCCGATTAACCGTTGTAAACCAATAATAGAACGCTGAAATTTTACGAGTAGACGACGCTCTGAGACAGGCTCAAATTTAGCAGCAACGCTAACTAATCCTTCTAGAGTTGGTAAGCCATAAATCTCGGCTATGTTGTAAACAGTGCCACTCTGTACCCGGATACATTGGTAAATTTGACCAAGTTTATTCAGGGGTACTCGATCCAGGTTTAATAAAGCTTTACTGGTGGTGTATAGTAGTCGCCAATTACCATCCAGCAAGTTACTCGCTTCGAGTGGACGTGGTGTAGGATTGAAGTCTTCCAAATTGGTGATCGCTGCTAAAATAGCCTGTTTCTGTGGCTCAGTGGCCAACAAACCGCGATTTGTACCAGCGATTACATCTAAGAGAGCCGCTTTTCCCATCATTGCCTGTCACCTCAAAAAGTATTTGCACGAAATCGGCATTAATAAAACATTAATGTCCAATGTATATAGCCGTACAACTGGCTGAGAACGTCTTCCGGTATGCCATACTGCTATTAAATAAAAAAATTTGTTTGATTCGGATTTGGCAATCAAAGACTTGAATGAATAACTAAATTATCTCGTATCAAATGATAGACTCTTAATGTCTAGTTACATAAACCTCTTCCTGTTTTCGTGGATATGTTGAATTCTCCCCTACGTGAAGAACCCCGTAACCAGCGAGCTGCTGTAATTCCCTTAAAGCAAGAGACCTCTCTCTTGGATTGGTTAGAGACTAGCGGTCGTGTCATAGCGCGTAACGTTCACGAACCAGATTTTTCAGATGAGGAAGCAGAAATATCTGAGTTTCTGGGTGGAGATGACGGAATTGCCGACCTTGATTATGATGATGACGACGATATCAAGATCGGTGAAGATTAGGCTTATGCAGTCTTAGGCACTGGGTTTCATCCCTCCTAATAGGCTGCTGTTCAGTTTTGTAAGTGTGGAGTGAAGGGAAGTTTTCTGTGGACGCTAAATTATCTCCTGACCAAGAATTAAACGTTTCTGGGATCGGTCTAGCCTCTTTGTTGGCTTTAGGGCTAAGTGTGGCAGCCTTGATTTTGGATTGGATGGGGAATAGGTTACCCTGGCACACTACGTCGCTAACCATGCCCCTTTTATTGTGTGCTATGGGTTCAGCGGTCGTGGGACACTGGGTAATACCCCTGCTGCAAGCACTCAAAACTGGGCAAATAATCCGCGAAGATGGGCCTCAAGCCCATCTCAAGAAAGCGGGTACACCGACGATGGGTGGTATATTTTTTATCCCTGTTGCCGTATTAGTTGCCTGTATTTGCTCTAATTTTGCAACAAATGTACTAGCAGTTTCCGCCTTAACACTAAGCTACGGTTTGATTGGCTGGATTGACGATTGGCAAATTCTCCGCCGTAAGTCCAACAAAGGTATCTCTCCCCGGATGAAACTGGCTTTGCAGATTATTTTTGCGGCAGTATTTTGTCTGTGGTTGATGTTTAGCCAAGAATCAAGTATAACAAATATCGCCATACCTTGGGTGAGTTTTTCTCTACCTTTAGGATTACTATTTTGGCCTGTGGCTGGCTTTGTCTTAGTGGCTGAAAGTAATGCTACTAATTTAACAGATGGTATTGATGGCTTGGCAGCAGGAACGGTAGCGATCGCAATTTTTGCATTAGGTGCTCTGATTGCACCCACCTCACCAGAATTGATGGTTTTCTGTACGGCTTTAAGTGGCAGTTGCTTAGGCTTTTTAGCCCATAACCGCAACCCAGCCCGTGTTTTTATGGGAGATACTGGTTCCCTAGCGCTGGGAGGAGCTTTAGCTGCTGTAGCACTGCTGGCTAACAGCTTAGTAGCACTGTTCATTCTCAGCGGTATCTTCTTCGTAGAAACACTTTCTGTCATGGCGCAGGTGAGCTATTACAAAGCCACTAAAGGCCCCGATGGTAAAGGCAAACGCCTATTTAAAATGGCTCCCCTACACCATCACCTAGAACTAACTGGTTGGTCTGAATTGCAAGTTGTTGCCGTATTTTATTTAATCGCCGCTATTTTGGCTACCATCTGTTTGACGGGTAGTAAATTCTAAACTTTTGAACAAATAGTCGAAAAACAATGAGCAACCCCCACATCTACAGGGGGTTTTTTTATTAATGTTTGTAGTGAGCAGCTCTCAGTCCTCTATCGGCTTGAGGAAATAAGATTTAGGACTAAAGTCCTGACTACGAGCTAACTTTGTTTTATTTATTCTCGCCTACTTACCGATTGCCTTGGATACGCCGCCAACGGTTCAAGCCATAGATACCAGCAGCCAAAATCAAAAAATATGGACTGTAAACAATTAACCAAATCCCAAATTTGAGCAAACCAAGAGTAAAGGCTGCAAAGGAGTTGGTGGAATTGTTCCAAGTTTCCTGAATTTGCGAACCTAAGTTACGCTGTGGACTGGTGCTAGATACTGCGGCTTCTAACTTCAGTGTGATCGTAGAATAAGCGACTTGATTTTGTAAGTTTTTCAGTTGGGCATTAATTTGCTCTATGGATTGTCGGACATTGCTCAGTTCTTGGGCAACACTTAGCACATCTCTGACAGAACCAGCGCGATCCATAATTTTTTGGAAATTAACTTCAGTTTTTTGAAGGTTGGTTAATCTGGCTTGGAAATCCACTAAGCGATCGCCGACATCTTCCGCAGTGATATTGCGGTTTTCTACTGTGCCCAATTTAGCTAGTTCTTCCAAGGTAGGTTCCAGCAAGTTCTGCGGTACTCGTAACTGTATGGATGCAGTATGCAGCGCGGTTTCCTTTGTGGGCTGTTGTTCATTTAACCCAATCAAATCCCCTTGCTGTTTATTGATAATTTGCGAGACAGCATCGATACTCTGATCCACAGAGTTGACAATCACAGTCATTGCTGCTTTTTTGATTAGTTGGGGAAGCTGACGGGGCGTTGGGGAAGCTGATGCTGCTTGAGAGTCAATCTTAGTAGCTGGTGCTTCTGCTGCTTGATTTGCACCTTGTGTGGCTTCAAGCTGTTTAAATGACTGAGGATTAGTTGCACAACTGGTGAATATTACTCCTCCCAATAATAGACTCGCAAATAAAGTTGATTTGCGTGGTAATTTCGTTAAGGCTTGCATAATCAACCCCTAGATAGATGAAGTTACCTTCAGTATCGCTGGGGGAAAAAATGAAAGCTGACATTGTTGCGAATTATGTAACAGGAACGCTATTCACGATGAATCTTTTCTCATCTGGCTGACTAAGTGCGGGAGTTCTGGCAAAATTAGCTTATTCATGGCTAGTCGCACAGCGTTACTAGAACCAGGAAGGGAGAAAATTAATTTATTTTGATAAACGCCAGCAACAGCGCGAGATGCGATCGCTCTTGAACCAATTTCTTGATAACTTAAAAAGCGAAACAACTCGCCAAATCCCGGCAAAGTCTTTTCTAGTAACTTTTCAATGGCATCATAGGTGGTATCTCTTGGTGCAATTCCTGTACCACCATTGAAAATCACAGCATCTAAATTCGCGCTTTTACCCAAGAGTTCTATTTGCTCTTGAATCTGCGCTGGTTCATCTTTGATAATGGTATAGGTGGCGATGGCGAAACGCCCGCTGTTCGCCATGGGCTGCGCCCCGCCAAAGGCGATGGGCTGCGCCCCGCTGGAAGCGATCGCATGGTTAGCGCCGAGAAGTAATTGCTGAATCAGTTGACCACTTTTATCTGTATCCGGGGAACGGGTATCGCTGACGGTAACAACAGCACAAGTTACCGTCATTCCTGGTGTATCTGGGTGGGGTTGTAGCGTCATAGGCAAGTTATTAAGCTGCTACAGAGAGGTCTTTAGTCTTTAGTCTTTAGCTAATGACTAATGACTAATGACTAATGACTAATGACTAATGACTAATGACGAATTAAGATTTGCTCAATCCGAGACCGTTGTCCTTAGCATACCGCTCCATAAAGCGCATAAAACGCTCCCATTCTTCAGGGGTTTTCATGAGGACAAGTGCTTCTAATGCTTCCGGTTTACCGTTGACAAATTTACCCTTAACTTCGCGGGTGATGATTTCGCCTTCTTCGTCAATCATGTACATCCCGGTAACTTCTTCGGTGCTGCTTTGCCCCAAAATGGTTGGGTTGGTAAAAATGAACGTTGCTGTGCCTTGGTCACCACTGCGCGATCGCGTTAGGCGCACGTCTGGAACTACTTCTTCGTCAATACCTCTTGAAAACTGAATTTTTGCCATGATGAGAAAATTTAAAGTTTTGTAATGGTTAATTTAACATTCTCTCATCAATTAGAACTCCACTGTACTAAAGGCGATGGATATTTATTTTTAAGGGATAATATTTAGCTTGCTTCTCTTTCCAGTATCAAAGTCACTGGACCATCATTTTCAATCATTACTTCCATCATTGCCCCAAATTCGCCCGTTTCTACCAGCAAACCGCGATCGCGTAACTTGGCAACAAAGCGATTGTACAAATCCGCTGCTAATTTGGGTTCGGCTGAACGGTCAAAGGAAGGACGGCGACCTTTGCGACAGTCTCCATAAAGAGTGAACTGACTAATTACTAGTAACTGCCCACCAATTTCTTGCACAGACTTTTGCCAACGCTCACCCCCATCATCATCAGGAAATAGCCGCAATTCCAAACACTTCCGCACCATCCAGTCGAGTTCAGCATCAGTATCAGTATCCGCAATGCCGACGAGCAAGTTTAACCCCCGCCCAATTTTGCCAACAATTTCCCCATTAACGGTAACTTGAGATGATTTAACTCGCTGAATGATCACGCGCATAATCTTTATTAGTCATTAGTCCTTCGCCATTTTAATAACTAATGACCAATGACTAATGACTAATGACCAATGACTAATGACTAATGACCAATGACTAATGACTAATGACTATTTCCCAAAGCCTTTACCGCGACTGACTGAAGGTAAACAAACGCAATTTTCGATCTGCGCTAGTAAAGTCTCACTATCCAGATTTTGGCCAATCAAGACTAGCTGGTTTTTTGGTGTACCTTTCCAATCATCATTATCCATAGTGAAGCGTTTGCCGCACAGGTGAAAAATATGACGATTGGGACTTTCATCAAACCACATAATCCCTTTAGCTCGGAAGATACTAGAGGGTAGCTGATTATCTAAGAAATATTGAAATTTCTTAATAGCAAAAGGCTTGTCACTCTGGAAAGATATCGAGGTAAAACCATCATTTTCTAAATGGTTGGAATGATCATGGTCATGGTGATCATGATGATCGTGAGCATGATCGTGGTGGTCGTGACCGCAGGTAGAATGGTCGTGATCGTCGTGGTCGTGATGATCATGATGGTCATGATGGTCATGATGGTCATGGTCATCCGCCGCCGTCTCAAAATACTTATCAGACTCAAACAGACCCACACTGAGAATTAAAGGTAGTGGCACTTGCGATCGCGTAGAGCGGATAATTCGCGAATCTTCCTTAACTTCGCCAATTTTTCTTTCTATCTCCTTCAGAGTGGCTTCATCAACCAAATCTGCCTTGTTAAGAATAATCACATCACCGTAGGCAATTTGACTGAATGCTGCCTGAGAGTTGAATAAATCCAGGCTGTAATTTGCCGCATCTACCACGGTGATAATCGAATCTAGACGGGTTAAGTCCCGCAATTCTGAGCCAAGAAATGTCATGGCTACTGGTAGGGGATCTGCAAGTCCAGTTGTTTCTACAACTAGATAATCTAGCTTTTCTTCCCGTTCTAAAACTTTGTAAACGGCATCGACCAAATCATTATTAATGGTGCAGCAGATACAACCGTTACTCAGTTCCACCATGTTCTCGCCGGTGGAAACGATTAACTCGTTATCGATGCCTATTTCGCCAAATTCATTCACTAGAACAGCGGTTTTTAGACCTTGCTGATTTGTCAGAATATGATTAAGTAAAGTTGTCTTGCCGCTACCAAGAAAACCAGTAATGATTGTTACTGGTAAGCCTTGTTTTGGCGCGTCCATTGCTTGAGATTCGGAAGTGACTACTGATTGCATAGCGCAGTTATGAAAAAAAGTCAAATAAGATGATAAAACTCTGAGCGGCTGCTGGAACCAAATCAGAAGTGGCAAAATGTAGCGCAGATAGTCCAGAAAACACTAGCACAGCGATTGCGGAAATCAAAATTCTCTCATTCAAAATTCAAAAAGCTGATGACACAAGCTTTGCGGTAAGTTTGAATAATTGGTTTATTTTCGCCCTGCTGTACTAGCATAGGGATGCTGGACTGTCATCCCAGTTGCTTTACCCTATTATTGCGTATCTTCTTCGGCATTACTTCTGTTAAGCTGTTCGATATTTAATTTGCTGACAGTCAAGAGCCAGGATACTTGCCAATACTGGGTTTTTCTTTGTGAATTTTGAATTCGTGAATTTTGAATTGCTATGACCCTAACCCTTTACAATACTCTCACCCGTCGTCAGGAACCGTTTGCAACCGTCGAACCAGGAAAGGTTAAGATGTATTACTGCGGCGTGACGGTGTACGATTACTGCCATTTGGGTCATGCTAGAGCTTGTATTGTCTGGGATGTTGTGCGTCGATATCTCCAGTTTATCGGCTATGAAGTCCGCTATATCCAAAATTTTACCGATATTGATGACAAGATTCTCAACCGCGCCCGCGAAGAACACTCGACGATGGAAGCTGTAGCCGATCGCTATATTCAAGCATATTTTGAGGATATGGGGCGTTTGGGAATTAAAGAAGCTGATGAATATCCCCGCGCTACCCATACGATGAATGGCATTCAGCGGTTAATTCATGAGTTGGAACACAAAGGTTTTGCTTACCCGGCTGACGGCGATGTTTATTATGCAGTGCGGCATTTTGATGGATATGGCAAGCTTTCAGGACGCAAGCTAGATGATTTACAAGCCGGTGCTAGCGATCGCGTCAATGTCCAAGATTTAGAATATCAAAAAAAGAAAGATCCCTTTGATTTTGCCCTGTGGAAGGCAGCAAAACCAGGAGAACCCGCTTGGGAATCCCCTTGGGGAAAAGGCCGTCCCGGATGGCATATCGAATGCTCGGCAATGGTGCGCGATCGCTTGGGTGAGACAATTGACATTCACGCTGGTGGTGCTGACTTAATTTTTCCTCACCATGAAAATGAAATTGCCCAATCGGAAGCGGTGACGGGTAAACCCTTAGCTAATTACTGGCTGCACAACGGCATGGTGAAGGTAGATGGTGAAAAAATGTCCAAGTCTTTGGGCAACTTTATCACTATTCGCGAATTGCTAGATCGGGGTGTTGAACCGATGGCGGTACGGCTGTTTGTGTTGACGGCCCAATATCGCAAGCCGATTGATTTTACCAATGATGCGATCGCCGCCGCAACCAACGGCTGGCATACCCTCAGAGAAGGATTACTCTTCGGCTATCAGCACAGTCAGGTAATAGGAACAGGGAATCAGCCAATTTCTAATTCCTACTTTGAACGCTTTACAGAAGCTGTGAATGATGACTTTAATTTCCCTGGTGGGTTAGCAGTCATATTTGAACTAGCTAAGGAACTCATCCGCGAGGGAAATATCATTGTGCATCAAGGCAAAACCGAAACACCAACAGATGAGTTACTCAAAACGTGGCAAACACTTGTAACTTTGGCTGGAGTTTTAGGTTTAGAAGCCAAGCCAGAAGCCGAAACGCCTGTAAATGATGGTTTAGGTGATGGGGAAATTGAGGATTTGATTCAAAAACGGCAAGCAGCGAGAAAAGCCAAGAATTTTTCAGAAGGCGATCGCATTCGTGACGAACTTTTAGCCAAAGGCGTTACCTTAATTGATAGCCGTGAAGGAACCCGCTGGCACAGGAGTTAATAATTTTGAATTTTGAATTGTAATCATGTTTTCTGAATTAACAAACGCGATCGCTCATTTTAATATTCCCGCTGATTGGATTGGGATTAGAGCCGTCAAAGAAACCAACTCAACCCGTTATGTTCGTGACGGCTTACCCAAAGCTAATGGTAAATCTTCCACAGTGGGAGCGATGCTAGAAGTTTTGGTAAATGGCTGTTTAGGTTATGCCGCTACCAACTCCCTAGAACTTTCAGCCCTGCAAGTTGCTGCTCAAACAGCCTACAACCAAGCATTAGCAGCCAGCGAATGGTGGATTTATCCCTTCAGTGAAAGTACACGTCCGAAAGTCGTCGGGGAATATAACTCGCCATTTCTACAACCATTAGATGCCATCAGTCCAGGGGAAATCAACGATTTACTCGTTCGCATTTGCCAAAAGCTGAAAGTTGACGACAAGATTGTGCAAACCACAGCCAGCGCTAGCACCAGCGAGAAAGAGACTTGGTTTGTCAGCAGCAACGGCTCACAGGTATATCAAAAATTTATCTCCTTGGGAACTCATTATGGTGCGATCGCGCAAGATGGTGCAACAGTCCAGCAACGCACCAACAACGGACCCCATGCAAACTGTTACCAAGGCGGATGGGAACTATTAAAACAAGAGCACTTATGGCATCGGGTGCAGCAAGTAGGCGAACAAGCAATAGAACTATTAACAGCCGACGAATGCCCAACCACCCGCACCAACTTAGTTTTAGCCCCAGACCAAATGATGCTGCAAATTCACGAAAGCATCGGACATCCCCTAGAAATTGACCGGATTTTAGGAGATGAGCGCAACTACGCCGGCGGCAGCTTTGTGAATAAAAGTGATTTTGGCAACCTAGTATATGGCTCTGAAAAACTAAACATTACCTTCGATCCCACCGTATCCGGCGAATTTGCCAGCTACGGATTTGATGATACAGGCGCTGTAGCCACACGGGAGTATGTCATCAAAGCCGGCGTACTCCAAAGAGGTTTAGGGAGCCTTGAAAGTCAAGCCAGAGCAGGTATACCAGGCGTTGCCTGTGCCCGTGCTTCCTCCTGGAATCGACCAGCAATTGATCGCATTGCCAACTTGAATTTAGAGCCAGGAAACGCCACCTTTAACGAAATCATCGCCGACATACAACATGGCGTTTACATGGAATCTAACCGGTCTTGGTCAATTGACGATCGCCGTTATAAATTTCAGTTTGGTTGCGAATACGCCAAATTAATTGAAAACGGTAAACTCACCAAAACCCTCCGCAATCCCAACTATCGCGCCACCACACCAGAATTTTGGCACAGCTTAACCAAAGTCGGAAATGCCTCCAACTGGGAAATGTACGGCACACCTTTCTGTGGCAAAGGAGAACCAAATCAAGCGATTTCTGTAGGACATGGTTCACCCGTTTGTCTATTTGCTAATGTCGAAGTTTTCGGCGGCGGATGAAATCGTAGGACAGGCATCTTGCCTGTCATCAATGTAGAACAGGCATCTTGCCTGTCATTCAGCAGCAGGCGAGACGCCTGCTCTACATTTAACGTTATATTTATCCCACTTTCAATATTTGACACGTAAGATAATCATGAAGATTGAGGAATTATCTGCTTTAGAAATTAGTTTTAATCAACTAATTGAAACTCTACTGATCAAAAAATCAGAAAGCGAACAATTCACCGTCAGACTCAGCAGTGAAAAAAGTCAATTTACCCGGTTCAATCATGCCAAAGTCCGCCAAACTGGTTGCGTCGCTGACGGTTGGATTAAACTGACTTTAATGCAAGATCAGCGCAGCGCTTATCAGGAGTTTCCCTTTACCGGCAATTGGCATCTAGATTGGCAAGCAGCATACACAGCTTTGCAAGAACTACGGGCAGAAATTAGCTTATTACCCGTTGATCCTTATTTAGTTTTACCCACAGGAAACAATACCAGTCGAGAAGTTCATCCAGGGAAATTATTAGCAGCAGAATCAGTAGTTCCCACCTTGCTAGAACTGGTGACAGAATTAGATTTTACTGGCATATATGCAGGCGGAGTAGTAGTTAAAGCTTACGGTGATTCCAGCGGACAAAAACACTGGTTTGCTACCGATTGTTTCACCTTAGATTATTCTCTATTTACCAATTCTGGGCAAGCTGTTAAAGGTACATTTGCCGGCAGTGATTGGAATGAACCTGCTTATATAGCCAAAATCAACGAAGCAAAAAAGCAATTAGAACTGCTTTCTCGTACTCCTAAACAATTGCCAAGAGGTCAATACAAAACCTACTTTGCACCTGCCGCAGTTGCCGATTTATTAACTATGCTTTCTTGGGGTGCTATCAGCCAGGCAGATATCCAACAAGGAAATAGTGCTTTAGCTGCTTTATGGCGTCAAGAAAAACAGCTTTCACCAAAATTCTGTTTAAAAGAAAACTTTCAGCGGGGTTTAGTACCGCGATTTAATGAATTGGGAGAAATGGCTGCACCAGAGTTACCTTTAATAGATCAAGGAATTTTGGTAAATACCTTGGTGAATTCTCGCACCGCTAAGGAATATGGAAAAACGGCTAATGGCGCTAATGGTTCGGAAACTTTACGTGCGCCAGAAGTGAGTTTGGGTAATTTAGCCTTTGAGCAGATTTTGCCAAGTTTAGATACAGGTTTATATCTCTCAAATTTGCATTATTTGAATTGGAGCGATCGCCCCAGTGGTAGAATTACAGGTATGACCCGCTATGCCTGTTTTTGGGTAGAAAATGGCGAAATCATCGCCCCCATCGAAAACCTGCGTTTTGACGAAAGTCTCTACCGCTTCTGGGGTGAAAATCTAATTGATTTAACCAACTTTCAAGAATTTATTCCCGAAGTCGGAACTTACGAAAGTCGCCAATTAGGCGGTTCTTTAGTTCCCGGTATGTTGGTAAACGATTTCACCTACACTTTGTAATCATCTCGCGCAAAGATGCCAATAAGCTTTTTTATCTTTGCGACGGCAGTCGACTCAAGTCGGGCCTTGCCCACCCAACGCGCTGCCTTGCCTTTGAGCGAGATTACAGCAGGTTTCAGCGATCGCGCACCGACTACACCAACTTAATATTTCCCCCAGCCTGAAATACCTGTTGAGCCGTCAAATTCAAATCTGGGAACGTTGGTGATTCAATGCGGTCAGAACCCTTAAAATGGTTAACCTCATACTCACCATCCACCAAAAAGTAGACACAGATAGTCGGTTCTATCGAGTTCCCGATATACCGCCTACCTCCCAAACTGAGATAATCAACAACCCAGTATTCAGGAATGCTAATTTTTTCATAGTCCCTGACCTTATCCAGGTAATCAACTCGCCATTTAATACTGATAACTTCAATTACCAAGGGAATTGATGTCCCTTGAGTCACGGTTGAAGATTTTTCCCATAAATCTTCTGCCGTCAAGGCAGGACGATTTAAGATCATGACATCTGGTGAATAGCCTGTTTCTCTGCTTGGTGGTTTCACCAAAGCTTGCTGGGGGATAAAGTAAGGGAGATTTAGCCGCTCAAACTCTACAGCCAGTTCTGTAGTCAAAAAAAGAGTAATTTTTTCATGTATCTTGTCTGGCTGCATCTCAATAATTTCGCCGTCGTGCAGTTCATAACGTTCACCCTCTGGCTTCCAGTTCAGAAATTTGGCAAACGTGATATTTTTCGGTAAAGCTTGCACCATAAAACCTCATTGTGTAGTTATTTGTTGTGGCGATTCAAAATAAGTAAATTCCCGAACTAAACTCCTGCAAATTAAATTTGCATACATTCATCAGCCAGAAGACTCTGCAATCCTGGCTTGGATGCTGGTCGAATTTTGTGCCTCTTACAGAGGTTCTGCACTAACGCGTAGGAGCGGTTGGCTCTATTTTGAATTTTGAATTTTGAATTTTGAATTTTTTACAGCCTATCTCTTCTTATAATTAGTTGAATTTTTCGGCGGCGGAGTATCTACTTGTCGCAGTTGTTGCCGTCCGTTGGTGATAATTCGTAGCATTTCCTGGAGATCCTGCTCGATATTTTCCAGGACGCCATCAGCATATTCATCAGCACCATCTTCAATTTGTTCAGCTTGTGCGATCGCAGTTTGTCGCATTTCCTCCAATTCTTGCTGACAGGCACGCTGCTTGCGTTCAATTTCCGCCAGGGTGTCTTGCATCATCGCATCACACTCTTGCTTCACCTGTCGCCGCAGTTGTTCAGCTTCCCGTTCTGCCTGTCTGATAATATCGCTTTCAGCCAAAATTTGCGCTCTTTTTGCTTGAGCGGCATCAACCACTTGCTGCCCATACTCTTCTGCTTCTAAGAGAATTTCCTCCTTTTGTTCTACGATCACTGCTGCTTCCTGAAAAACCGATGGCAAAGAAAGCCGGATAAAATCTAGCTGTTCCAACAGCTTTTCTTCATCTACCAATGTGCGTCCTGTCAGCGGAATTCGCAAACTAGAGAGAACAATTTCTTCTAGGCGGTTGAGTTCCTGCTGGATGTCTACGCCTCCCGTTCGCAAAGCTTCTCCGGGGGAGTTGCCATTGGCATAGTCTTCAGGGGGGAGATTGTTTCCGTGATGATTGGATTCGACTTGGGAGAGTTGTGGTCGTAGCATTGGTATATCTCTAGGGCAATGTGTGGGGGAACGAGATGATCGACAGAGCCACCAAACCTTGCAATCTCTCTTACCACACTACTACTTAAAAAACTATACTCATTCGAGGTAGCCAAAAAAACTGTCTCTATTTGAGTTGAAAGTGTTTTATTAGTGTGCGCCATTTGTAGCTCTATTTCAAAGTCAGAAACCGCTCGTAAACCCCTGATTAAAACTTGTGCCTCTCGCATTTGGGCATAATTGACAGTCAGACCGTCAAAGCTGTCTACCTCTACATTTGGTAGATGTTTTGTAGTTAGGCGAATCTGTTCTAGCCGTTGCTGGACTGTAAACAGTGGCATTTTGTGAGGATTTCGCAGTACGGCAACTATCACAAAGTCAAACAGCCGACAGCCGCGCTGAATGATGTCAAGGTGTCCCAAGGTAATGGGGTCGAAGCTACCGGGATAAATAGCAATCACAATTGTATATAGTTCAAAGTTATTTCGGTGATTATATCCAAAGTATTTATTTAACTTACTTAAATTTAACATCTCCTGCTCCTGTGCAAGGCTGCTAAATTCAATTGTTGTGGTGGTATAAGTTATGCTCAACTGGGCATTAGGAACTAGCATTGACATTGGAGATGTCTTATCTCTAATGGGGCGTTGCTTCCTTCAGTTCTTCTAGGTAATTTTGCATGGCACTGGATTTTCCCGCCTTGCCCTTGGCGTTTCAATTTACTTCTCCAGGACCGATTCTGGTGAAAATAGGGCCAATAATTATCCGCTGGTATGGCTTGTTAATTGCCTCAGCCGTGTTAATTGGCGTCAGCCTTTCCCAGTACTTGGCAAAGCGTCGTCACGTTAACCCGGAGTTGCTGAGTGATTTGTCAATTTGGCTGGTGATTGGGGCGATTCCCGCAGCACGGCTATATTACGTTTTGTTTCAGTGGTCAGAATACGCCCAGCATCCAGAGCGGATTATTGCCATTTGGCAAGGAGGCATTGCCATTCACGGAGCGATTATCGGTGGCGTTGTGGCGGCGTTAATCTTTGCCAAACGCCAGCAAATTTCTTTTTGGCAACTCACAGATTTAGTCGCTCCTTCGCTGATTTTAGGACAAGCGATCGGACGTTGGGGGAATTTCTTCAATTCTGAAGCTTTTGGCGGCCCCACCAATTTACCGTGGAAGCTTTATATTCCCTGGGAACGTCGTCCCCCTAACTTGGCTAATTTTGAGTATTTCCATCCCACCTTCCTCTACGAATCTCTGTGGGATTTAATGGTGTTTGCTCTGTTAATCACGTTGTTTTTTCGTGCTTTATCTGGTAACCCACGCCTGAAGGTAGGGACGCTATTTTTGGTGTATTGGGTAGCCTACAGCTTAGGACGCTTTTGGGTCGAAGGCTTTCGCACGGATAGCTTGATGCTGGGGCCACTGCGGATGGCACAAGTAGTGAGTTTAATGGGAATTAGCTTGGGATTAGCTGGGTTGGCTTGGCTGTACTTACTAAGACGCCCTTTGCCTGATGTGGTGTCTCCCTTAAAAGGGGATGGGGCGATGGAGTGATGATGTGATGAGGATTGGGGAAGAGGTGATTAATTTCCATGACCGATTTCCAATTACCGATTACCAATTACCAATTACCAATTACCAATTACCAAAAATAAAAAATGCCCCAGAGTTTTCTCTAGGGCTTAACCAGGGTGCATCTACCATTTCTCTCTACTGGGCAAAGGAGGTAAATCCGGAAAGATACTGAGAAAATGCCAAAAACTTTTTTTTTGCCGAGTTGCTGTATGTGCGTCTAAGAGTAAATATACGATGAAGTTGTGTGATAATAGCCATCTAGATCCCGTCAGTCCAGGGGTGTACATTGTGGGCGCAGGCCCCGGAGATCCAGATTTATTAACAGTCAAGGCGCAGAAACTGCTGGCTGTTGCCGATGTGATTTTGTTTGCTGATTCTTTAGTACCAGAACAGATTTTGGCTCTCTGTCGGCAAGACGCCCAGATCATTCGGACTGCGAATAAGACTTTAGAAGAGATTTTGCCGATGATGATCGAAGGGGTGCGATCGCATAAATCTGTGATTCGTCTCCATTCCGGCGATCCTAGTCTTTACAGCGCCATCCACGAGCAAATGCACCTCTTGGCAGAGGCAAACATCCCCTTTGAAGTCATACCCGGTATTAGTGCCTTTCAAGCTGCCGCAGCAAAACTCAAAATAGAACTGACTGTTCCTGGTTTAGTCCAAACTATTATTTTGACGCGGATCAGTGGCCGCACAGAAGTGCCCCCAGGGGAAGAATTAGCTTCTTTGGCAGCACATCAGGCTAGTCTTTGCTTATATCTGAGTGCGCGTCACGTCGAAGAGGCCCAAGCCAAATTACTAGAACACTATCCAGTCGAAACCCAAGTGGCGATTTGCTTTCGCATCGGTTGGCCTGATGAAAAAATTCGGGTTGTTCCTCTCAACCAAATGGCAGAGTGTACTCATGAAGAACAACTGCATCGGACTACACTTTATGTAATTAGTCCAGCACTCTTGCCAGCAAAAGGGCGATCGCGTTTATATCATCCCGAACATAGTCATCTGTTTCGTTCATCTCCAGGGTAACCCTTGTCGAAGTGGGAGATAAATATTTAATTTTTAAGGCTTCATCTCCCCCACTGTAAGTAGTGCAACGTCAATAATTAAAAGTTTGTAGTAAGGACTTTAGTCCTGTCTTGAGGACTGTAGTCCTCACTACGAGCTAATTGATTTTTATTTATTCTCGCCTACTTACCGCCGTAATTCGATAAACTTAACGAAGTGATTGCCACCATCAAAGTTAGCAATTTTAAATTTTGAACTGTTTATTATGCCATTAATTAAAGTACAAACTTCTGTATCTGCTCCTGAAAAAGCTGATGTTGAGGCTATGCTCAAAAGCCTATCAGCCAAGTTAGCCAAGCATACAGGCAAACCAGAATCCTACGTGATGACAGCTTTTGAACCGGAAATTCCGATGACCTTTGCTGGCACTACTGACCCAGTTTGCTATATAGAAATTAAGAGCGTCGGTACAATGAAGCCAGAGCAAACTGAGGCTATGAGTCAAGAATTTTGCCAGCAAATTAACCAGTCCCTAGGTGTGCCTAAAAATCGTATTTACATCGAGTTTGCAGATGCTAAAGGTGCGATGTGGGGCTGGAACGGCACAACCTTTGGTTAATTTATCTGCAAAAAAGCCTCACACAAAGGCAAGTGTTTCAAATTGTTACACAAATTACTGGCGGCTTAAGAACATGGTAGATAAATGCATCATCTTGGAAAATAACAATCATGTGAAGGTATTGTGATTAATTTATTTCAAAATAATAATTATGTGAAGGTATTGTGATTAATATTTTCATCAGGTGCATATCTGGCTTACAACTTAATTTAAGTAGCCCGATTTTTACTTAGTTGAGTTGTAGTTTAGTTGGCTGAGACATCGCCGATGAATAGGAATACCTCAGAGCATCGTCAGTTTAGTTTGGGTGAGCTTCCTCCTCAGCAGCCATTAAGGCTAGAGCGAACTTTAACAGCGCTGGAGACTGGAGGCTTTAGTTTAAGTGGCTTGCTGTTGTGGTTGGGAGTTGCACCCAGTATCCACCTAGCCCTTGGGCCTCAAGCTATGCTTGTTTGGTTGCCAGCAGCAATAGTGTCTATGCTGCTAAACCTACAGGTATCTCGCTTGGGAAAACATTATCCAGACACGGCTGGAGGTACGCCCAACTATACTACTAAATTACTCAAAGACTATCCATATCTAGCTACTTATGGAGCGGTCGGCTATCTGATGGGTTGGGTCTCTGTTCCACCAATCAACGCGATCATCTTAACCAACTTAATCAAGACTCAGCTAACATCTATAAATATTGCTTGTCCAGAGACTTTACTAAAAATTGGATTTACGTTAATCCCCTTTATTTTAGCTTTTAGCAGTATCCGCGCCTCAAGCATCCTGCACTTATTTTTTGTTCTACCAGCGATCGGCTTTTTAGTTGTTTTTTGCGTTCAAGGTATGGGCTGGTTAGCATTTTCTCCAGCTAGTCCTGGTTTTTTTCCATCCCTAGAAACGTGGCAACCAACATCTCTGCATTTTGTAGATTGGGCGAAATGGTTTTTCATTGCTATCTATTGCACATACGCTGGTGAAAGTGCTTCTTCATTTGTCGCCGACAGCAAACGTCCTGGGGAAACTTTGCGATTTCTGAAGTTGACAGCAAGTCTGATTCCCATCGTTTATTTGGGTGGCTCTTGGGTGCTGATGCGTTTAAATACGGGTTCACATCATGGGAACGATACTTTCTCGAACCTGTTAGCAGCAGCTTTGCCATTTTGGGGTGAGTCGGCTTCAGTTTTGGTGACTTTTCTGATCGTCTGCGGCGCATTTCTGAGTTCAGCGACAGCCGTTTCTAACTGTCCGCGAATATTTTACCAATTGGCGATTGACGGCTACTTGTCCCCTGTGTTTGCAGTGTTGTCTCGCCGTGGTGTACTTGTACCCGGTCTGGTATTTACCCTTTTACTCAGCCTGATCTGTTTAGCTTGGGGCGATGTATCCCGCATAGTGATGGTGGCTGGTACTAGCTATGTGGTAGCAATGATGGCAATCCATTTAGGAATATGGCTGCGCCGCCAGCACCCAGAAGCACTAGCTCCCTGGTGGTCACTGGGTATTTTCTTGATGGAGGCTGTTGTATTAGTTGTGGGTGGCTGGGCTTGGGGTTGGCAAGATTGGACTGTAGGGATGTTTTTGCCGATAGCGATTGTATTTGTGGATGTGGCGATTCGGCGGATTTCCTGGGCGCCATTCCATCGTCATTGGTGGATAGAACGCGATCGCACACAAGCCTATAATCCGAAAAAAGATTTTGTCGCCACTCAGGTAGTAGTCCTACTGCTGTTGGTTTGTGCTGCTGTGACTGTCACTTGGGTAGTCAAGGGTCTGTTAGATGACACCCTCAGTAGTGCCAGCAAGGATCTGTTTGTGGTTTTGCTGATCGCGATCGCTTTTGTGAGTGTGGCGGTTGCTTGCTGGACTAGCTTGCCACAAGTTGCTGCTATTGATGAAGCTCGCCAAAACGCGGAAAATCTCTTTATCACAGCCCTTGACACCGTTTTGGATACTATTTTGGTAGTTGATCAAGATGGAGTAATTAATCAAGCAAATCCAGCAGCAGAGCCACTTCTGGGCATCAACAACTACAATTTACTGGGGCAAAAGCTGAACAATTTTCTGCCAGGACTACCGTCCAATCCTGCTATTTGGCAAAACCGCAGTGAACAAACATTAGAACGGCGTCAAAGCTTACGCGTCATTGAAGCGACAATTTCACAACGCCGCCAGAAGTTTAACAAACAATATATTGTCATTCTGCGAGACGTGACTGAGCGCAAGCAGGCAGAGGCACAACTCCAGCAAGCCTTGCGAAATCAAGAAGAACTCGCTGTCACTGCTACTGCACAAGCACAGCAACTAAAAATCGCTTTGAAGAATTTACAAACTACCCAATTACAATTAATTCAAACTGAAAAAATGTCCTCATTGGGTCAATTAGTCGCTGGTGTTGCTCATGAAATTAATAACCCAGTTAGTTTTATTTATGGTAACCTCAGCCACGTTGATCAGTATACTCAAGATTTACTGACTTTAGTCAACCTGTACCAGCAAAACTATCCCCAGACCAATAGAGAAATTCAAGACTGGATTGAAGATATTCAACTTAACTTTCTCATAGATGATTTACCTAAAACCTTAACATCTATGAAGGTAGGTGCTAATCGGATTCGCGAAATTGTCCTAACTTTGCGAAACTTCTCACGGCTCGATGAAGCAGATATGAAACTTGTTGATATTCATCAGGGCATTGATAGCACACTGTTGATTTTAAATCATCGTCTCCTAAAGAAACCTGATTCATCATCAATTCAAATCATCAAAAAATATGGCAATTTACCCGTGGTCGAATGTTATGTGGGACAACTAAATCAGGTATTTATGAATATCATCGGCAATGCAATTGATGCTTTGCAACAACAATATCAGCACCGCTCACAAGCAGAAATACAAAATAAAATCAGTGCCATTACTATCAGCACCCAAGTAGAAAATGAGCAGTGGGTAAAAATTAGCATTAAAGATCATGGACCCGGAATGACAGAGGAGGTCAGGGCGAGATTGTTTGATCCATTTTTCACCACTAAGCCTGTAGGCAAAGGCACAGGTTTGGGATTATCTATCAGCTATCAGATCGTGGTGAATAAGCATGGCGGAAAAATCAAGTGTGTTTCGAGCCTAGGACAAGGAACAGAGTTTGTGATTGAGATTCCAATTCAGCAAAACCAACCAACAAAAATAAATATGGGTTAAGTGAGTAAGACTTACGCACTGACAGAAAATAATCAAAGTCCATAGTCGAGATTATTAGATATTTCAAACATTTTAGGTTTGATTTTTTAGTGAGGCAAATCTCTCTGTGGGTAGTTGATTTTTATTTTATGGTTAATTTGGCATAATTTATCAAATATAAAGTGTTTATTGAATAGACCGACAGGGTACTATGAAATCAAAGCTACATAAATTATAGGATACACAGATGTACGGCTTAATCAACAAGGCTATTCAGGATATGGTATGCGAACGCTTTGGTAAAGAAGCTTGGCAGGCAATTAAACAAAAGGCTGAAGTGAAAGTAGATTCCTTTTTAAGGATGGAAAAATATCCTGATGACCTGACTCACAGATTAGTAAAGGTCACAAGTGAAATTGTGGGTTTATCGACAGTGGAAGTTATGGAAGCCTTTGGAGAGTATTGGATACAGTATACTGGCAAGGCGGGGTATGGTGAAATCATGGACATGGGCGGTGATACGCTGCCCGAGTTTTTGGACAATTTAGATGATATTCATACTCGTTTGGGTGTAATTTTTCCCCAATATAATCCCCCTTCTTTTGAGTGTGATCAAGTAGAGGATAACTCCTTGAAATTGCACTACCATTCACAGCGTGAAGGACTAGCTCCAATGGTTACGGGACTGATTAAGGGTTTAGGGACAAGGTTTAATACAGCAGTTAATATTACTCAGACTCAATATCGAGAAGAGGGTGCCGAACATGATGCTTTTATGATCGAATATAAACCTAACTGACCACCTCATGACTTCCTCGCAGTTTAATCTTTCACCACAGTCCTTTATCAAAGCCTTTCCATTTCATGTTGTGTTTAATCGAGACAGGAGTATTGTCCAAGTTGGAGAGGTTTTACAACGCATTCACCCATATCCTTTAGTAGGTAGTTTAATTGAGCAACACTTCCAGATTCTCCGTCCCAAGATTCAGATTGAATTTATAGCTATCACTAAACGGATAAACTCTTTGTTTCTGTTTAAATGCCTGCATAATGGGATGATTTTTAAAGGACAAATGATCTATCAACAGGAGCAAGACATGATGTTTTTTCTTTGCTCTGTTTGGCTAAATGATACAAATAGTCTAACTTCCTATGGTTTGAAACTAAACGACTTTGCAATTCACGACCAGACTGTTGACTTAATTTTTTTACAACAAGGCAAAAATACAGCTTTGGAGGATATTCAAAATTTAACAAATGAACTGACTCAGCAACAGGCACAGCTACAAGAGGCCTTAGCCGTTCAAAAAAATCTCGCTCACACTGCTGAAACACAAGCCAAAAAGTTAGAACATACTCTCAAGGAGTTGCAGCATACCCAATCTCAATTAATTCAAACTGAAAAAATGTCTAGTCTAGGTCAATTAGTTGCTGGTGTCGCTCACGAAATTAATAACCCCATTAGCTTCATTTATGGCAACATCAAATATATTAGAGAATACGCTGAGTATTTACTGAGGTTAATCGACTTTTACCAGAAGCATAATTCTCAAGCTCACCCAGAAATTGAAGAACTACTCAAGGAGAATGACCTAGAATTTATCATCAAGGATTTACCAAAAATATTATCTTCGATAGAAGTTGGTTCTAATCGCATTCGTGAAATTGTCCTAACTTTGCAGAGTTTTTCACGCAATGATAAAACAGCAATACAATCTGTTGATATTCATGAAGGCATTGATAGCACACTGTTGATTTTACAGCATCGTCTCCAGGAAAAACTTAATACTCCGTCAATTAAAATTATCAAAGAATATGGCAATTTGCCTTTGATTAAATGTTATATGGGGCAATTGAATCAGGTATTTATGAATATCCTTAGCAATGCAATTGAGGCTTTGCACAAGCATAACAAGGAATTATCGCCAGCCGAAAGAAAAGATTATTTGAGTACAATTATAATTCATACCCAAGTTATCAATAGTGATTGGGTAAGAATTTCTATTAAAGATAATGGTTCGGGGATGACTGAAGCGGTTAAGCAACGAATATTTGATCCTTTTTTTACTACTAAACCTGTGGGAGAAGGCGCTGGGTTAGGATTATCTATCAGCTATCAAATTATTGTGGATAAACATCAAGGTAGGATAGATTGCATTTCTAAACCTGGACAGGGGGCAGAGTTTGTGATCGAAATTCCGATGAAATACAGCCCCACGGCCAAGACAAGTTGATCTGGCGGGTGTAGGATAGAGATCCAGCATCAACTCGTGATTTTTTATGTCTGCTACGCCGCTTGTTTCCCTGGTTAATTCGCCCATCCCCAAAACATCAGAACTCATTCCTCCCCTACTTGGTGCTTCTGTTGCGGAGTTAACCGCTTGGGTGCAGCAGCAGGGACAACCAGCTTATAGAGGTAAGCAGTTGCATGAGTGGATTTATCAAAAGGGGGTGCGATCGCTTGCTGATATTTCTGTTTTCTCTAAAAATTGGCGGGCAGAAGTGGCAGCAGTCCCCATCGGGCGCTCTACTCTACATTACCGCTCTGTTGCCCCCGATGGCACTGTTAAGTATCTCCTGCAACTTGCAGACGGGCTAATTGTGGAAACTGTTGGCATCCCCAGCGATAAGCGTTTAACTGTCTGCGTCTCTACTCAGGTGGGTTGCCCAATGGCGTGTGATTTCTGCGCTACTGGTAAGGGAGGCTACAAGCGCAATCTGACTCGCTCGGAAATTGTCGATCAGGTGTTGACTGTTCAAGAAGATTTTCAGCAACGGGTGAGTCATGTGGTATTTATGGGCATGGGCGAACCGTTGTTAAATACGGAGAATGTCCTGGCAGCTCTGAGATCTTTAAATCAAGATGTGGGCATAGGAGCGCGATCGCTAACTCTTTCTACTGTGGGTATTCCCTCGCGCATTCGTCAGTTAGCACAACACCAATTGCAAGTCACTCTCGCTGTTAGTCTGCACGCACCTAACCAAGCATTACGAGAAAAACTTATCCCCAGCGCTAAACCCTATCCGTTAGAAGATTTGCTGGCTGAATGTCGGGAATATGTGGAAATTACTGGACGTCGCGTTAGCTTTGAGTACGTCCTCCTCGCTGGGGTGAACGATTTGCCAGAACACGCATTACAATTGGCAAAATGTCTGCGGGGATTCCAAAGTCACGTAAATTTGATTCCCTACAATCCCATCCAGGAAGTTGATTATAAACGCCCAAGTCGCGATCGCATTGACGCCTTTGTTAATGTCCTCAAGCAACAAAACACTGCTGTTAGTGTTCGTTACTCTCGCGGTTTAGAAGCTGATGCCGCTTGTGGACAACTAAGAACAAGTAAAAGTAATGGGTAATTGGTAATGGGTAATTGGTAATGGGTAATTGGTAATTGGTAATTGGTAATTGGTAATTGGTAATTGGTAATTGGTAATTGGTAATTGGTAATAAGTATTCAAGCGGCAATGAAATAACTTTTACCTTTTGGCGTAAATACCTGGGGCATAAGCCTCAATCACTTTGCCAGTGCGCGTGCAGGTGATCATTAAGTAGTCACAAGTTGGGCATTGTGTCCGCGTTAATTGACTATCAGAAATATAGTGACGTTCGGCTGCACTGCCGCAGTTTGGACAGCAAACTTTTTGTATTATCTGCATTTTAGAGCACCCAGATTTAATGATTTTTTTGGAAAAAAAACTTTAAATTAAACAAGTGAAAATTCTAGGTTGAAAATTTTAACAACGAGCCACAAGATGAAGAGATTAGGTTCTAAAAAACTTCAGCATTGAAAACACTTTGATATTTATACTTATCATAATAGCTTATAGGGTAAATAAATATCATACTTTAGATATATAAATATAATTTACCCATGAATTCTGCTTAGATTTAGACTGATCCCTGTCAATAACCCTTTGAGATAACCTTGTTTATAGTTATCGACAAAAAAAATACTTGTTTTTTCATTCAATAGCTAAATTTACAGAAAAACTGTAGTCAAAGTCACAAAATATTTTTCTTAAGATTTAATTAATATTCCTAGAGGCTTGATCAGCTAGTTCAGGTTTAATTGACACACAACGGATCAGGGTTGATGGGGATTGAGGAAATACCCTCTTTAGATGGAGGGAAAAAGTTGGGAGAAAAGATAAATTTTCACCAGATAGATATCCCCGTGTGAATAGTGTAATCACACTTCCACTAGGAGATAAATCAGCTAACTAAACCACATTGACTATAAACGCGCCATTCCCAACTCGACACCGAAACCCTAGGCAGAGATAGTAAATTTTTTCTTAGCTAGAAAGTTAGCTATTGCTAGCTTGATGATGAATAATGATTAATTTGCCAGAATTTGTCCCAGAAGTTCCAGAAGTTCCAGAAGTTCCAGAAGATGGTGATATCTATTCAAAACTGATGGCAATTAGCCAAGAGGCTATTGAGAAAGCACATTACGAAACGGCATACCATGCGTTGTGTGCCGCTATGCACTACGCTCAAAATATTGGTGACAAGCATCGTCTAAAAGCTGTGGAAGCAGCGGCGAAACAACAGCGCGATTGGATTGACGCCCACGCCCCAGGACACCGGATGTCAACTCAGTCTGCTATTTTACGCAAAGGTATAAATCTATATGATACATTAGGCAGACAGGCAGCTACGCAGGCGTTGCTCGTCATAAAAAAGCAAGATCAGCTGCTTCCATAGCCCACCGCTGACTCTTTGTGCCTCAAGCGGGATGAAAATAATCATAAATCTCTTGGGCTAAATGTGGACCAATTCCCGCTACTTCAGCTAGCTGTGTGGGTGTGGCTTGGCGAATATAATCGACTGAGCGAAAATGCCCTAAAAGTTGCTTTTGGCGATGGTGTCCCAAACCGGGAATTTCATCTAAACGCGATCGCTTTAACTTGTCACTGCGTTGCTGACGATGAAAACTCACAGCAAATCGGTGTGCTTCATCCCGCAACCGCCGCAGCAACTGCACTCCTGGTTGTTCGGCATCTGTCTCTAGAGGTTGAGATTCTCCTGGTAAAAAAATCTCTTCTCGCTGTTTCGCTAAACTGACAACTCGCAAGTCTTCTAATAAATTCATCTCTTGCAAAACACCAACAACCGAGGATAACTGACCTTTACCGCCATCAATCATAATTAAATCAGGCCAGTCAGAATTACCCACCCTTGTTAATTGTGGATCTTCTGCATACTTGCGAAACCGCCGCCCAATTACTTCAGCCAAGCTAGCAAAATCATCTGAGTGTCCGGCTGTAACTGTGGGATTTTTGATTTTGTAATGACGGTAATATTGTTTAGCGGGTAAACCATCGATAAACACGACTTGAGAAGCGACTGCATTTGCACCTTGAATATGGGAAATGTCGTAACCTTCGATGCGGTGGGGTGAGTCGGGTAAATCGAGAATGGCGGTTAAATCTTGGGTTGCTTGGAGATTGCGATCGCTTAATTTTTGCATTCTCTGCAATTCATACTCGGCATTTCGCTCCACCATCTCAATTAATTCTGCCTTAGTTTGGCGTTGGGGAGCTAAAATCGTCACTTTTTTGCCTTTACGTTGAGTTAAGACATCCGCCAATATTTCCCCATCTGGTAACTCGTGCTGCACCAAAATCTCTGTGGGAATTTCCACCGCGTCGGCGGTTTGGTAATGTTCCTCTAAAACTCGTTGTAAAATAGCACCTTCCTCTTTTCCCCCTGTTGACGGGGGGGATGAAAGGGGGGGTACTTCCGCCACAAATGCCAAGCGTCCAACTAATTGCCCAGCCCGAATCTGGAATAATTGAATATAGGCGTGTTGTTCGTTGGCAGCAAGTGCTACTGTATCCCGTGAAACTGTGTCATCTGGTAGGGAGACTTTTTGATCTGCTGTCAGGGACTTTAACCCAGAAATTTGATCACGAATTCGCGCCGCTGACTCAAAGTTAAGTCCTGCTGCGGCTGTTTGCATTTGTTCTGTCAAAATATCAATTAGTTCCTGAGTCCTGCCTTGGAACACCATCGCCACTTTTTGGACGATTTTTCGGTATTCTGCTGGAGAAATCAGTTTTTGACAGACACCAGGACACCGCCCTAAGTCATAATTTAGGCAAGGACGGTCTTTAAATAGGGGTTGAGGTCTTTGTCGCAGGGGAAAGATGCGTTTGCAAATATGTACTATTTCTCGCAATAGTCCAGAATCGGTATAAGGTCCGTAAAATTTGTCCTTTTCTTTGCCTAATTGGCGTTTACGGGTGATGAAAATTCGCGGATAATCTTCTGACCAACTGATGCAGAGATAGGGATATTTTTTATCATCCTTGAGTAGGACGTTGAAATGTGGCTGGTGCTGTTTGATTAAATTGGCTTCTAGGGCTAAGGCTTCGGCTTCAGTGTCGGTGACGATGAATTCAATCTCACACACCAGCTTGACCATTGTGTTGATGCGTTCGGTTTTATTGTGCGCGTCTCGGAAATAGGAACGAACGCGCGATCGCAATTTTCGCGATTTCCCGATATACATGATGCGATCGCTTTTGTCCCGCATCAAATACACCCCCGGTTCCGGTGGAATTTCGGCGAGGCGATTTTCCAGTCGTTCTGGATCTTTCACCAGTGGTAGCGTTTGAGCAGATAAGGTCACGTCGCTTTGCTCCGAATTAAAAATTCAAAATTTAAAATTAAGAATTTCTCTAAATCTAGGGAATTTTACAAACTTGCCCTTTTCTATTATGAACTATCCACCTGTTAGCCTAGATGAGCTTTCATTTTATTTTGCCAACTGTGCGTATTTCTTTTTCAACACCAAGAAACCACCGACCAAAAGCACCGCACTAGGAATAGTAGACGGTTCGGGCACCTCATCCGGTACGGTTATAGATACATTCGCCAGGTCGATATTAGCTCGTGCAGATGTAGTATCATCTCCCAGAAAAATGAAGTTAGGAGTGTTGTAAACTTGGCTACCCAATCCAGTAGCAGCCGTGTAATCCCTTAGTGAACCAGTTAAAAGACTGTTAGCACCGTTACTCAATGTATAGGAACTGCCAAAAACATTCAAATCATAAGTGGTTAGGCTTCCAAGCAAAGCTGAAACTCCAGTGTTTTGTTCACCACCACCATTAAAAGAGGAATTATTCTGAGCAAAAATATCATCATTTATAAAACCTACATTATTTCTAAAACCTAATTCTATGCCTTGTTTATCACTACTGAGAACTATGACGCTGAAGCCTGCACGATTAGCTCCGTTAGTGCCATCGTTGACTTGGGAGTTAATCCTGACTGTAAAACTGAGTGTGTACCCAGCATTTCTATCCAGTCCAGGAAATAATGGGTTGACTGGGGTAGTAGGGGCATTAACACTGTAGTTACTGTAGCCAGCATATGTAATGTTATTTGTGCTAGTATCCAAATTTGTCACACCCCCACTAGCGCCTTGTGTGCCCCCAAAAAGAGAGGTAAATGTCAGCCATGGCGATGGCGAATTGTATTGATCAGGGGTGACATTTGATGCGCCATCATAAAGAGTGATTGATACAGCTTCGCTGCGGTTGGCTGTCATCAACAGGGTCAATCCAACGGTAAGAGCAGCTATTATTTTTTTCATGTTGATTTGGATATTTTTAGAATTTGGATATTGAAAAGAAAAAGGAGTAAATGTAAGATATCATCTGCACAGATACGCTTTTTCTAATTTAAGACTTGGCATAGCTGATTATACTTTAAATATTGAATTGAATACTTATTGACCAGTATTAAAAACTCGTTCCGCAGTCAAATTTAACTCAGGGAAAGTAGGAGATACAATGCGTTCTCTACCCCGAAACTGACTGACTTGATATTCTTCATCGATGAGTTGATAAACTGAAATAGTGGGTTGTTTAGGATTACCGATAAACTTCCTAGCTCCTAATGCTGCATAGTCAACAATCCAATATTCAGGAATGCCCATCTCTTCATAGTCGGCAAGTTTTAGATAGTAATCATCGCGCCAATTGGTACTAACAACCTCAATAACTAAAGGAATTGATGCACCATTAGTAACAGTAGAAAAATTTTCCCAAAGAGGTTCGTCAGCTAAAGCTGCATCATTGATTATCAATACATCTGGAAAATAACCAGATTCTCTTTCCGGTGGTTTTACTATTGCTTGATTGGGGATAAAGTAAGAAAGATTTAATCGTCTAAACTCTAAAGTCAATTCAGCAGCCGCAAATCCTTTGATCTTTTCATGTTTCCCTTTGGGCTGTGATATTTCGATAATTTCACCATTGTGCAGTTCATAACGTACCCCAGTATTTTCTGGATACCGGGCGATAAATTCCTCAAAGGTGATTATTTTTGGTAAGGCTAGGGTCATATTACTGTTAGTCTGCACTCCAGTAAATAAACATCATACTGACTGACAACACCTTCTAGGCTAAAATCTAGTAAAAGGTGTTGATGATAGTTAACTAAGAAACTCAGCAATTCGCTCTACAGCGGTTTCTAACACAGATGGCTCGTGTACCAAAGCAAAGCGAACATACCCTTCTCCAGATTTACCAAATCCTGCACCGGGGGAAGCGGCTACACCGGTTTTTTTGACTAGCTGTTGACAAAATTCTATAGAGTTTTGGTGCCAAGGTTCGGGCAATTTTGCCCAAATGTACATTGTGGCTTCGGGTTTGGGGACTTTCCAGCCAATGCGGTGTAAAGCGGTAATGAAAACATCGCGGCGTTGGCGGAAGGTAGCGACAGCAGCGGTTACGCCAGCTTGGGGTCCGGTGAGTGCGGCGATCGCACCATTCAAAATTCCCTGATATTGATTAAAATCAACGGCGGCTTTTACTTGACGTAAAGCGTGAATCAATTGAGCATTGCCGATCGCATAACCAATGCGAAAACCGCCCATATTATAAGACTTGGACAGGGTAAAAAATTCAATTGAGACGCTTTTTTCTGGATCAGCTTGCAAAATTGAGGGAACGAGGGTATTGGTAATTGGTAATTGGTAATTGGTAATTGGTAATTGGTCAGAATTTTTCCCCTGCTCCAGCAATGAGTCCCCAGTCGCTGCGAACACTAAATCTACGTAGGGGAAATCGTGAACCAAAACGAGATGATGTTGCTGACAAAAGGCTACGGCTTCTTGGAAGAAAGATAAAGGAGCGATCGCGGATGTGGGATTGTGCGGGTAGCTTAACACCATCAGCCGCGATTGAGCCAAGACAGCGGTTGGAATATCACTTAACACTGGTAAAAAATCATTTTCTGCCAGTATCGGCATTGCGTAGATTTGACCACTAGCTAAATGTACGCCCCCGGCGTGGGAGGGGTAGCCTGGATCTAGCAGCAGGGCAAAATCTCCTGGATTAAGGACTGCTAGGGGTAAATGGGCTGTACCTTCTTGGGAACCAATCAGGGGTAAAACTTCGGTTTCTGGATTGACTTTGATGCCGAATTTTTGCTCGTACCAGTCGGCTGCGGCTTGGCGGAAGCCTTTAGTCCCGTTAAATAACAAATAGCCGTGGGTACTGGGGTCATGGAGAGATTTGGCGATCGCCTCAATTACATGAGCCTCCGCTGGCAAATCAGAAGACCCCAGGGACAAATCAATTAACTGCCTTCCATTGGCCAAAGCCACTGCCTTGGCTCTGTCCATATCAGCAAAGACATTAGATTGCAGGGGTTGTAAACGTTTCGCAAACTGCATATTAGTCATTAGTCATTGGTCATTAGTCATTAGTTAGACTAATTACTGTTTAAGTGTTGATCTAGGAGACTGAGTAATTTGTCTTTGCTAATGACGCCCTCAATGGATTCTAAAATTAAGTTATTTTTAATTAGCCTGAGAGCCGGGACACCTTCCACTTGGTACTGTTTTACAGTCAGTGGGTTAGGGTCGATTTCCATTTTGACGATTTTGAGGCGATCGCTATATTTAGTAGCAGCTAAGTTAATCGCTGGCGACATCAATTGACAAGGGCCACACCAAGAAGCCCAAAAGTAAACCAATACTGGCAGATCGGCTGTCAACACTTCGGTTTCAAACTCAGCATCAGTTATGGTGATTGCACCCTTACTCATTACACTCTCCATGAGGTGGCATCGCTCTTTCTTTGGCACACACAATACTCTATCCCAATCTGGGAGCTAGTGGTCATTAGTCATTGGTCATTAGTCATTGGTCATTGGTCATTGGTCATTAGTCATTGGCAAGAACAGACAAAAGACAAAAAGATGCGAAATCCCACAACCGAGAGGCGTGGGATCAGCAGTTTCTTATTTGTCTGCAAAGGTTAAAGTTGATCCAATTCTCTCTTGAGCTTCTCCAAGTCAGAATCAACTGGTTCAGACGGTTTAGCCGTAGCTGTTGGTGGCGACGGTGGCAGTTGTCCTTGATTTATGGGAGTTGCTGGGGGTAGCATACTTGCCTTTAAAGCTGCCAATTCATCATCTACATCGCTGCCAGATTCCAAACGAGCAAATTGGGTTTCTAAATCTGCACCCGCTAACTCTCCTGCCGCCTGGGCCCGGGATTCTTGGATCAAGACTTTTTCTTCCATCCGCTCAAAAGCAGACATAGCGCTGCTGGTATTCATCCCCTTCACCATGCCTTGGAGTTGCTCTTGAGCTTTGGCAGTAGTAATCCGGGCTTTGAGCATTTCTTTCTTGGTCTTGGCCTCAGAAATCTTGCTCTCCAGCTGGATTAAGTTGCGCTTGAGGGTTTCTACCTGAGTAATTTGCTGATCTAGGCTGGCTTTGAGTGCTGTGCCGGTTTCTGTAAAAGTCTTCTTGCGCTCCAAGGCTTGCCGTGCTAGGTTTTCATCACCTTTTTGGATGGCTAGTTGAGCATTACGTTGCCATTTATTGATTTCGTTTTGGGCATCGTTGTACTGTTTCTCGGTGCGTTTTTGGGCAGCAATGGTCTGGGCAACTCCCTGACGCAGCTGAACCAAGTCTTCCTGCATTTCCAGGACGGCTTGATCTAGCATTTTTTCCGGGTCTTCTGCTTTATTGACCAGGTCGTTGAGGTTAGCACTAACTACACGCTTAATACGATCAAATAATCCCATAACTGTGTTATTCCTTTGGTGGTTTACGCGCTTTGCTGGGCAATTAACTTTTTTACTGTTTAATAACTACCTATTTTTCTGCCATCTTTCCAGTTTAGATCGTTATCTCCTGCTGATTTTGAATTGTGAAGATCTGACCAAGCTACTGTAATTACGCCAACCTCAAAGCTATTGAGTATTGGGTAACTGCTTTTGGCTACTTTGGTTACCTTCTTGGAGAAGACTGTCCTGGTTGATAACTTGAGTCTTCATTGTTGCCAGTTCAGCATCAATATTATTAGTAGATTCTAGGGAGGTAAATCGTTGTTCCAGATCATCGCTCCCAAGTTGAGAAATTGCTTCTGATTTCGCTTCTATTTGCAAAACCTTTTCTTCCATCCGCTCAAAAGCGCCCAAGCTAGTGGTGGCAGAAACGCCACTTAGCATTTCCTGGAGTCGATAAGACGCCTCGGCAGAACGAGCACGAGCGATGTACATATCTTTTTTGGTTCTCACCTCGGTAATTTTCAATTCTAGCGATCGCATATCCTGTTTTAGCTTAACCACCACATCATTTTGCTGTTCTATCTGGTTCGAGAGCGCTGAAGCGGTTTCTTTGTAAGCTTGGCGTTTGGTGAGAGCAACCCGTGCGAGAACCTCGTTACCTTGTTGCAGTGCCAATTGGGCGCGGCGATACCATTCCTCAGCTTGTCCCTGTGCCGCCGCTGCCTGCCGTTCTGTGCGTTTTTGGGTAGCGATCGCCCCGGCTACACCCGAACGCAATTGCAGCAAATTTTCCTGCATTTCCATAAAGGCTTTTTCCAGAATCTTTTCTGGATCTTCTGCACTGGCTACCAAACTATTGAGGTTAGCGCGAATCACCCGCAGGATACGCTTGATCAATTCCATATCTGCTCTCCATTCACTTTGTGCCAGTCAATAGGCAGAGGCTCGTTATCGATATTTACCTCATGGTATCTTAAATTTTTGCCCCTCACGGCTGCTGGATGCGTGCTTTAACTCCCTTTGCCTGTAACTGTTGTAACCTTTGTTCAACTTCCGCTTTAGTCTTCATCGCCGCCAAATAAATATATTTTTGGTTGCGTGATAAATAAGCATCGGGAACTACTTGCCGTGCAGCCGCTAAAGCGCGATCGCCTTGATTATCAATCACTATATGATAAAACCCATCTCCTGCCGGTTTGATTTCTGAATTCACCTGTGGTGGGTTTGCAGTTGGCGTTCCTAAGGATTCTGCTGTGGCATTGGGAACTGGATTTAAAGGCGGTAAAGGTTGGACTGTCGTCTGATTTAGAGGCGGTAAAGGTTGGACTGTCGTTGGATTTAGGGGCAGTAAAGGTTGGACTGCCGTCTGATTGATCGGTTGTGGGACAGTGAGTGATTTGGGCGTTGCTCTGGAGGTTGGTTGGATTTTCGGTTTTAAGCCCACCACATCCGACGGGTCTCTCACTTCTGGAAACTCTTTGGCTGCTAAATTGGGATACTTGGGTATAGAAGTAAGTTCTGGCTGATCTATCGGTTGAGGATTACTGGTAACTCCCTCGGTATTATCCTGAGTGGGAGAAGAACTATTGCTAAAAAAATTGGCTAGTTTCAACTGTGGCAAGTTTTTGGGATTGAACACCACGTAGCCCAGGGTAAGACTTGCCACTAACAGCAGCAATATCGAACCGATACCCAAAGGTGATAGCAGACTGTCACTAGTATTGCTTGGCTTTTTTGTTTCTGGTTGTTCTTCTGTCAAGCTTCGCAGCAGTGCTTCACTAGATTCTAAATAGTCATCTGGCTGGTTGGGGGCGTTATCTGGCTGTAGGAGATTTTCTTTTTCAGGAGTCTTAACCACCGCAGGCACTATGCTGCTGCTAGATTTTGGTCGAGGTGGAGGTGGAGGTGGGGGCGTTTGTGTTTTGGTAGAAGCGTCCAGGGATGGTACTGGGAGATGATCCAGTTTTTCAGTCTTGTTTATAGCTAGGGCAGAGTTGTCAAGACTCGCCGCAGGAGTTTGATTTTCTGCTACTGGTGACAGAATTTTGCCTGCTGTGAAACTCATGTCAGTCAACTGCTGGGGTTGACTATTAATGTAACTATCGCCACGGGATTGGTTTGCTGTCCTGAATCTACTGCGTGTGCGTCGGTATCGGGTTAATTCTTGATCTAGCTGCACTTCTAAACTCGCCAGTGCTGCCCCTAGTGCGGGCTTTAACCCTGGTGTTTTAGACGATTGAGTCCCAGAATCGATTAGGGGATTTTGACTCATTGCTTGTGTGCCTCAAACATAAATTGCTGGAAGTTGCTTTAAAGATATTTTTGGAAAAAAAGGGCGAAAATTGTCTAATAGTATAGATCCTAGAACCAAGCTTATTTTTTGCTCACTTTAGCAAGATGTCGTTTAAATCAGTTAATGATATTTTAGGCGGTCTAGAACAGCAGGCTAAATGGCAGGAGCCACCACTTCAATCTTTGCTCAAGTGTTGGGCGGAAATTGTCGGGGCAGTCGTTGCGGCTCATGCGCGACCAGTGTCGATTCAGCGCGACGTTTTGTCGGTAGCTACTTCTAGCGCTGCTTGGTCGCAAAACCTGACTTTTGGACGCCAATCTTTACTTTTAAAGTTAAATCAAAAGCTACCTACGCCTTTGGTGGATATCCGTTTTTCTACTGCTAATTGGCGACTGCCCCCAGAGACTCAAAAGCTGGAACAAACAATTTTGCCCCGTGAACATCCCAGTTACCTGGGTGATCAGAGTAGCTCTATCCCTGATGTTATCCCCACTCTGAAGAACGTAAATGCTGCATTTGAAGATTGGGCTAGGGCTATGCAAAGGCGATCGCATAATTTACCCCTTTGTCCTGGATGTCAATGTCCCACCCCACCCGGTGAACTCCAGCGCTGGCGCGTCTGTGCGCCCTGTGCAGCTAAACAATTAGCAAATAATTCTTAAGATTCATGTCAAGTCAGCCGATTTGAAATCCTTGCCTTGTCGGTGTTTCAGTACTTAGCAGCAAAAGTCAGATCACAGATCAGGTGTTAACTTCATACTTCTTTGCAATTTTTCGCAAAAGCGTGCAATTTTTTGCCAATATTTCGGATAATTGTCTGCTATATTATTCCACCTCTGCTTGGTGATGTAGATAAATTAACCTACGAGGCAGTGGCTTGAGATACCTTAAGAAGGAATTTAAAAAGTCAGTTAAATCTAAATATGGCCTTTTAACCTTGATCCCTAATAACTTTTGGCTAAGATGAAGTGCGTGAACACTTCAGCCATCATTTACATATATAACAAGAATATAAAAACATCATAAAGTTTATTTGTTACTGGGGATCGCTACAACCCAGTGAAATTAATGGCTTTTTGCCTCTTCTGGCTATTTAGATATAGAAGCAAAATATAAAGGTGAAGATTCAGCCCTCAACACCACTAAAGATCTACCCACATGAAACCCATTAAACCAGTAGCATCTGCCTGTCGTTATTGCCGTCATTATCAGCCAGAGGGTCGTCGTGGTGGAATGTGCCAGAAGTTGGGCGCACAAGTGCAAGCAGGTTGGAAAGCTTGTTCCTTAGCGCTTCCAGCCTTTGCACCTGCTTGGGAAAGTTTAGAAGATGCTTGGAGTCTGCCAGTAGCAACCCCAATTTTAGCTGCTTCTCACTCTTTAGCTTGTGATTCAGATTTAGATCATCTTCAACTGGCCCCTATTGAACAAACAGTTATCTGTAACTCGTAAGCGGAGAAGGTTAAGACCGTTCTAATTTAGCCAAGCATTATTACTGTAATCAACTTTTAGTTTGCTGAATATAAGATTAGCCGTTAATATTTCTAGTCCTGTGAATTTTGACATCTTTAAAAATCGCACCCTTAAACAAGGTGCGATTTTGGCGTTTTTAAGGTAACCAAGGGAAATCACGAAAATTTGGGGGACGCTTTTCGAGAAAGGCTTGTTTGCCTTCAGAACCCTCTTCGGTCATGTAATACAGTAGGGTGGCGTTACCAGCGAGTTCTTGTAAACCGGCTTGTCCGTCACAGTCAGCGTTAAATGCTGATTTAAGACAACGAATCGCGATCGGACTTTTTTCTAAAATTTCTTGTGCCCATTGTATCCCTTCCGCTTCTAGTTGTTCGACTGGAACGACAGTATTAACTAAACCCATTTCTAAAGCTTGTTGGGCATTGTATTGGCGACAGAGAAACCAAATTTCTCGCGCTTTTTTTTGTCCGACAATGCGGGCGAGATAGCTGGCACCAAATCCACCGTCAAAACTGCCTACTTTCGGGCCTGTTTGTCCAAAAATGGCGTTATCGGCGGCAATGGTTAAGTCACAAATCAAGTGCAGCACATGACCACCACCTATTGCATATCCGGCAACTAAAGCAATTACCACTTTAGGTAGAGAACGAATCAGGCGTTGCAAATCCAGCACGTTTAAGCGGGGTGTGCCATCATCGTCAACATAACCGGCGTGTCCCCGCACACTTTGATCACCTCCTGAACAAAAGGCATATTTTCCATCAGTGTGGGGTCCGGCGCCGGTCAGAAGGATGACACCAATTTTAGAATCTTCACGGGCATCACAAAAAGCTGCGTACAGTTCAAAGACGGTTTTGGGACGAAAGGCGTTGCGCTTATGGGGGCGGTTAATGGTGATTTTGGCGATACCGTCGGTTTTTTGATAGAGGATGTCTTCGTAGGTTTTGACGGTTTCCCAGTTGGTTTCCATGAGAATAACTGCGCGGTAGTGCTTGAGAATTTTATCGCGGTCTTGGGGAAAATGCGATCGCTTTCGCGCAAAGGCGGTTATCGCATTTCTCTTTTGTATTCAATACATTTTGACCTCACGAACATTCCTCTCTCCTACTTTTGAGAGAGGCTTTGAATCTTGCTCCCCTTCCCTTATCTACCGTGGAGATCCCCCCAACCCCCCTTTCCAAAGCAGGCAAGAAACTCTTAAAGTCCCCCTTTATAAGGGGGATTTAGGGGGATCTACGACGATTTTGGTTTTGTATAGAGATGTGTGTACACGGTAGCTTCCCTTATAGGGAAGGGGTTGGGGGTTAGGTCTGTATTAGACGCAAACCGCTATATGTGCTATCTCCAGCCTTTAAAATGCGGTAATTGTCTCGCTGTGGAGGAATGACAATGCGACGTGACACCATCTTCTACAAATTGTTCAAGCAGTTTCCGGGATTGCTATTTGAATTGGTAGATGAACCACCCCCAGAAGCAGCAGGATACCAGTTTGAATCGGTTGAAGTGAAAGAAACGGCGTTTCGGATTGATGGGGTGTTTCTACCTCCTGATAATGCAGTTTCTCAGGTGGTATTTTTTGCTGAGGTGCAGTTTCAGAAGGATGAGGATCTGTATCATCGCTTCTTTTCTGAGTTGTTTTTGTTTCTCTACCGCCACTCTATCCGTTACGATGACTGGTTTGGGGTGATAATTTTTGGTTCTCGGAGTCTTGAACCCTCAAATACAAGGATTCATCGGGGTTCGCTGGAAAGTGGACAAGTGCGGCGGGTATATCTGGATGAGTTGGGGGATTTGCGACAACAACCTTTGGGATTGGGTTTGATGTTGCTGACAAATATTACCGCTGAAACTGAAGCAATGGAAGCGGCGCGGTTTTTGCTGGCACAAGCACAGCAACAATCAGAACAAGCAATAATAGATTTAGTGACGACGATTATCTTCTACAAGTTTTCTAATCTGAGTCGAGAGGAGATTGCAGCGATGTTGGGACTGATAACGGAAGAACCACGGGCTATTCGAGAAGCGAAGGAAGAAGGAGAAAGAAAGGTCATTTTACGACTGTTAAGCCGACGAGTGGGTGCAATTCCTGACGCGCTTCTGTCTCAAATTCAGGCTTTGTCGGTGGAACGGTTGGAAGCTTTAGGTGATGCTTTGTTGGATTTCTCTACTCTTGCTGATTTGGAAGGGTGGTTACGAGGGGAAGTAAGGGGGTAAGTTTCGCGCAAAGGCGCAAAGGCGCTGAGGAGAGGAGCGATCGCTTATCTTACTTTTATCTCAGAAGCTTGATCATCTAGTTCTCCTAGTGCAGAAATAATCACAGGAGGTCTATCAGGAAATTCTGCCACAAGTTTTAGCTCTCCTCCCATAGCTTTTACGTAACTACGCAATGTAGAAAGCAGTAAGTCTGCACGTTTTTCCATCCGAGAGACACTATCTTGGCGAATTCCTAATATTTCCGCCATAGACTCCTGAGTTAACTTTTTTGCTTTTCTAATATCTTGAAGCGTCATGTTTTCAGCAATAAGCTCCTGAGTCCGAGCTTCAATTTTTGCTCGACGTGCTGGTGGGAGTTTTGCCATAATATCACTCAGCTTTGTTACCATACCTTCATTTTCCTTTTTCCTTAAATTCCTGAAGATGAGAGTCAAATCATGCATCTGCTAAAAATTTATTTTAGTCGTCTTTAGACGACTTTCGCTATTAGACTCAGAATTCATTCTAAGGCGGGCTAGAAGTCGCGGATACTGGAACAAAGTCCGCCTGCGCGGACTACATACCTAAAAATTATTATAGACTGTAGATCCTTGAACGCGAATAGCGTCTCGCAGATAAAGGAAAGCCCCCTACTTTATAAGGGAAGAGTTAGCTTTGACATTGTTGGATTTTTCTACTCTTGCTGATTTGGAAGGGTAGTTACAAGGTGAACTAAGGGGGTAAGTTTCACGCAGAGGCGCAGATGAGAGGAAAAAAGGATGTTTATGTTTTAAATAAAAACTGCTGTAAATATCTTGTGCAAAGCTTTTTGTGCCGACAATCTAATATTTTTTTTTAAGCGGTAATAAATTTATTAATTAAATATGGAATGATCTATATAGAATTGAAGGAAAATAACTAATGAACAATTCTATTAATATTGGGTCATATGAAGTTTCAGTAAAATTCTTAGGTATAAGGCAACAAATTGGTATTGTAACACAAGCACTAGCTGAAGATATGCCGACAGATTGGACTTTTCCCTGGACAGATTTGTGGAGAACATGTAATTCAGAAAAGATGAATATAGTCAAACTTAGTACAGGGAAAGAACTTTGGGGCTTAGTAAGATTTGCCATACATCCAAATCTTGACAAACCAAGCCTTGTCTTAATTGATACTTTAGAAGCCAATCCAGTTAGCCGTGGTTCAAACGCTGATAGATTACTGGAACCAATTGGCAAATGGTTACTTTGGTACTGTGCTGACCTAGCTTTACAACGTTGCTCAGGAGATGAGGAAAAATTATTATATCTGTTCTCTAAGGCAAAAACTTTTGTATACTATAAGGATAAGGCCCGAATGGAGTACGTTAATACTGTAGAGCTAGGGCCTGGAGAAAAAGTACATGCTTTTAAATTTTCGCGCCAGTCTGCTACAGCATTTTCAAGAAATCTTGAAAATCTTTGGGGAACCCCAAGGCCAATTAACCCATGAAGAAATTAGGGTTGGTACGGGGATAGTTAGAACCTACGAAGATTGGCAAGTTTTGCTGAAAGATCCCAAGGTAGGGGGAGTACTTGGCGTTGACCATCTTTTTACGGAAATTGAGAAAGATTAATTAATCCCTTGTATTAAATATAAAAATAGTCACTGGTATTAACAGTGGCTATTTTAGTTTGCTATATTAGTTTGGATTGTCTCACGATTTTTGGTGTGTCAGCTTGCTAGCATTACTGTGAAAGCCTTTCCTTTTAATGCTTATCAGAGAATACTTAAATCACAATATCCACCGAAAAGTTACCTAAATTCTCCTTTCTCCACTTGGCATCTAACTTGCGATTTGTCCTTATCTCTAAAACCCGAATACCTGTTTTTGGTAGCGGGTTTAATCTTTCCTGTAAATGCTCCCAAGAAATTATCAATTCATGCTGCACATTGTAAGTAGCGCATAACAGAGCAAAATCAATATCTTGGGGAGTGGCAAAAAACTCTTCAAAAGGTGGTTCAAAATTGGCGATGGGTAACATTTCAAAAATTCCCCCGCCATTGTTGTTAATTAAGATAATCGTCAGATGTCCAACAAATTTATTTCTAATTAAAAAACCGTTGGTATCGTGCAATAAAGCTAAATCTCCTGTTAACATAACACTGCTTTGCTGACGATGTGCTATTCCTAAAGCGGTGGATAATGTGCCATCAATGCCATTTGCACCCCGGTTAAAATAAGATTTCACTTTTAAATTATTCGGTTTCCAGAAAAATTCTACATCCCGCACCGGCATACTATTGGAAATAAACAGCGGTGTTTCTGGTGGGAGATTTTGAGAAATTAACCAAGCTGCTTTACATTCAATTAATTTATCTATATTTTCAAAAGTATCATCAATATTTTTTCTGACTTTCGTTTCAGCATCACACCATTTTTGCAAATATTCCCAGTTTCTAGTTATTTCCAGTTTCTCAGTCTCTAGATTTTCTACAGATATCCGTAAATGGGTAGTTCTCCCGTGGAGAGGATCGAGATTTTGATCGCTGTTGTCGATTATCCAGCGTCGGGGTTGTGTGGCATTTATCCAAGTACGCAGTTCTTTACTTGTGGGCATTTCCCCGATTTGAATTACCATTTCTGGTGTTAGCTGTTTTGCAAATTGCTGATTTCGCAAAATTAGATCATAGGTAGAAATTAAGTAGGGGTTGAGTTCTGCATAATTTCTCACTGGGGAAAGTCCCTCGGCTAAAACCGGCCAGTTGAGAGATTGGGAAAGTTTAGCGATCGCACTACAATATTCCTGTGGTCGTTGCGGTTGGGCAACTCCAGCGATAATCAAACCGCGTTTACAATCTTTCCATTCTTTCGGTAATCGGTAATCGGTAATCGGTAATCGGTAATCGGTAATTGGTACACCAGCAAAAAACTCTTCAGGCTGAAACTGTGAAAGCAATAATTGTAGAGACGCTTCATTTACATCAGGTATCGGTGCAAGGGGGTCACGAAAAGGAATATTTAAGTGTACAGCCCCGCCTGTAGGCGCTTGGCAACGCTCCCAGCTATAAATTATCGTTTGTCTCAAATACGCTAAAATTCCCATATCTAGGGATGGCAGAGCTAACTCAGCTTGCCAATTTGGGTAGTTACCATACAATCTCACCTGGTCGATAGTTTGCCCAGAGTGACATTCTCGCAATTCTTGTGGTCTATCGGCGGTTAAAATCAACAAAGGGACACGACTTTCTTTAGCTTCAATTACCGCTGGGTAAAAGTTCGCTCCCGCAGTCCCAGAAGTGCAAACAAGCACCACAGGACGTCCCGTGGCTTTCCCTTGTCCCAAAGCAAAAAAGGCAGCGGAACGTTCATCGAGAATCGAAATCGCCTCAATATCAGGCACAAGTTGGGCAAAAGCGACGGTTAAAGCTGTCGAACGGGAACCGGGACAGATAACGGCGCAAGTCAACCCCAAGCGCTTTAACGTCTGTGTCAAGATATAAGCCCAAACCTGATTAACATTCCTCAAAGCAATCTGCATTGAATCAAAGCGAGAAGACAATTTCTAATTGTAGATTTTGTATAGGAAAATTCGTTAAAACGCAAAATTCGCTCTCAAACTTTTATGGACTGTATTCATGTAACGGGAATTCGCGCCTATGGCTATACTGGGTTCCTACCAGAGGAACAGGTGCTAGGGCAATGGTTTGAGGTAGATGTAAAGTTATGGCTGGATCTCTCCGTCGCCGGTCAGTCAGATGCGATCGCAGATACCCTCGATTATCGCAGCATCATCAGCATGGTTCAGCATCTGATCAAAACCTCCAAATTCTCTCTGGTAGAACGTTTGGTCGCCACCATCGCCGATTCTATCCTCGAAAAATGCGATCGCCTCACCCAAGTCCAAGTCATTTTGAGTAAACCCGCAGCACCCATTCCCGACTTTAGCGGCAAAATTAGCATCGAACTGACTAGAAGCAAATCCAATATTTCGTAATTTTGTCCATTCAAAAGATGACTTGTCATAGTCCTATCTTCATCTAAGCACCATTACCAACAACAAAGATATGAATTAACGAAAATCTGTACTAAGTTCTAGAAAGAATGTAGAGACGTTGCATGCAACGTCTCTACAGGGGTTCTGCATAATACATATATGTCTAATTAGATAAAATTGCCATATATCACCAACCTCAATACTATTTGAGCATTTACTCATGAACATTAAAGATTTAAAAATAGGCAAATACCTCACACTAAATGAATTTTGTACTTGCACACAAACTTATAATAAATATGCTAATCAAATAAATCCGTTTCCACAAAATATCCAAGAAACAGTTCCCGCATTCCAAGACTTAAATAAATTTATCCTCGACCATATCATCGACTTCTTTGGAATTACCAGGTTTCACCTCACCTATGGTTTTTGCTCCCAAGATTTAAAGAAATATCTCGAAAAAACCGACCCAGCTACAGGTAAAAAGAATGGTCGTGTTGCTCCTGAATTAGACCAACACATGGCTTATGAAGTCAAAAGTAACGGTAAATACTACTGCGAAAGATTAGGTGCAGCTTGTGACTTTCTGATTACAGATTTACCCAGCAACCAGCTTGTAGATTGGATTTTGCAAACACAACTCCCCTTTGATTCCCTCTACTTTTACGGAACCCAAAGACCAATTCACATCAGCTATGGCCCACAGCATAAACGAGATATTTGGACATTCGGCAACCTTGGACAACCCACTAAAAAGGGAATTGAACAATGGGTAAAATTAGCCAAGCAGATTTAATTAAAAAAACATCTGTTGAAATTAGCTCGTAGTGAGGGCTTTAGCCCTCAAAGTAGGGCTGAAGCCCTTACTACAAAACTTTAATTATTTATGTTGCTCTACTTATTCAAATTAAGATCGCTCCTGTCTTAAGGACGCTGCCACCAGGGGCAAAGTAATCTACTTAACATTCTTCCAACTCAATATTAGTAGAAGTATCTAGCTCTGACTGCTGATTTTTAATAGCTTTACGCCTTTTGTGTTGCCGACTTTCCACAGCAGAACGCAGCACCTTAAGTTTATAAGGGTCAGCATCCTTGCGCCAATATAAATTATAGTTTTTCAGAATTGCACAATTATCTGCCAAACATTTACGCCAACCAGAACGATGACTAATACTCCGCCAATTATTTAATAATCCCCAATCTTCTTCTTGGCGAGTTAACTTAGCAAACTTCTCATACAGCCAATAGTCAGGAGTAACTAAAGCATCTTTCTGGTGTAACACTGGCGGGTCATCATCAATATCGTAATCTCGATAAGTCACGTGTAAGTCACGTAGATCAATTTCCATTCCAGTATGTAATCCTGGATGGGGGTCAGCATCAAAATCTGGGTAAAAAAGATAGGAAATCTTGGGTGTTTTGGTATGAAATTTAATTACATTAGTTTCCTCTAAACGTCCGATGGTGCGACTAGCACAACCTTCATAAAGGCGCAATAGAGGATCTAGAGATTGTAGGGCGGAAATATGAACCCAGAGAGAATTTGCTAATTTTTTGCCAACAGGGCTATTTTGGCAACGTTCCACAATGATTTCTGTATTCCCCAAGCTGTGTAACATCTGTTCAGCATTTAGCCAAGCTTGTTTGTAAGTCCCAAATAAGCCGAGGATATCGTCTTGCGCTTCTGGGGCTAAGGTTGCTAATTTCGGTCGACGGCTGAATTGACAAAGAGCTAAATAAACCATCAAGTCTTGACGGCGTTTTTCCGAAATTGCCTGCCATTCTTGGGGGTCTGTCGCCTGTAAAATTACTTGGAAAGCACGCCGTAAGCTGCCAAATTCTGCACTGATATCAGCTTCTTGTGGTAATTCGTCTTTACTGGGAAGGCGACCACGTTCAGTCATAAAAGACATCAGCGGGGCTAACAGATCCTGATACTCCTCAAATCGCTTAATGCAAGCCCTCACTCTGGGGGTAGTAGCGCGAGAACGGTAGCGAGAAGCCCGGAATGATTGTGCCTGGGCTTCATCTTTGAATACAAAATACACTCCCAAGGCTACGGGAATCGCATCCACTCCAAGCACTTGGTCGATGTAAATTTTCAGTTCTTCTTGGTCGTAATATTTCTGAAAAGTATTGCGGTTAGTGATGACGCCATCGCCATAAGCTACTACACCTCTGTTAGTGTCAGCTATCAAAACTTGGGCGGCGACTAGCAAAACTTTTTGAGTCAGTTCCCAGGCTTGAACCAAAGCATCTCGGCGTTCGCTTTGGTCTTCGATGACATTAATCACAAAGCCAATGTTAACAATATCCGCCGGCGCTGTCCGAGTATCGGGTGAGTAATAAGGGTCCCATCCACAACTATTATAACCTTGCTGTTCTAAGCGGTTAACGTCGCCGCCGTGTCCGCAACCATAGTCAAAAAAGGTGGTATCTGGGGTGAATAAATTAGCTTCTAGGGCTAAACGTACAGGGCGGGATAAGTCATTACGCACAATCGCCGCTTTATGACGGTCTATCCGGGGTGCTAAAGTTACCCGTGGGATGGTTGCTTGCCTTTGGATGAGCGTATATCCCTGTATTTCCACGCCGTAATCTTGCAGCCGTTGTTGCCATCCCAGTCTTGTACCGATACCTCTAGAATTAGCTAGTAGACCTAAAGCTTCTTGAGCGCGAGTTAGGGCGGCAAATTGTTCGTAAAGGTGATAATCAGGGGTAACGAAAGTTTCTTTACGGTGCAAAACGGGGGGATTTTCGGAGTTGCTGTAGTCCCGGAAATTGACTTCTAGGGTTTCTAAATCAACTTGAATACTGGCTTGTAAAGCTGGATGAGGGTCAGTATCAAAATCAGGATAAAACAAATAGGAAATTTTGGGCTTATTGGTACTAAATTTGACGAGGGTTGCTGCCTGTGCTTGGGGTGCGATACTCCTGGCGCGGCTTTCATATCCCTGGAGCAAGGGGTCCAGGGCTTGTAGTGCCACAACATGGATATAGAAAGCATCTGGCAGTAGTTTGCCAAAGCTGCTATTTTGGCAACAAAATGCGATCGCCTCATAAAGGGCGCTCCCTCTCCATGCTTCGCCGGCACCTCCGGCGTACGCACTCAGTTCAGTAGCCTCTGGAGTTAAGCAGGTTTCTTCAAGTGTGTTAAAGCTGTTGTCAGGCTTAACCATCTCACTGAATTAATAGAGAACTGCTGCTAGCAAGTATGCTAGACGGCTTATTTGCATACTAATGCTCCAATCATAATGAAGATTTGCGAATTTTTGTCGGAAAAAAGAAAATTTAATACTAACTAAGGTACGGGTAGAGGTGGAAGTGTATAGTACATCTCACTTCAAGACCGTTTAGTTAAGAATCATTAAAAGTATCTTGCAATAGACAATCCCCTGATCATAATTTGTTTTCAATAATCTATTTTCTTTCCACATTTACAAATTAGCTATGGAAAACATAACTTAGTATTGGCTAATTGCTAATAACTGTTCTCTAAATCAAGTTAAATTTTGTGAAATTTTGGCTGAGAGTTTCCTTTTCTTAATCTTCATCAAGTTATAAATCTGTTTATTAAGTTTTTGATAATAGTTATCTCATCTTGTACATTTATATCGTCAGCTACTGCTGGAATTGTGTAATCTGAAAACAACTAAGCTAATGATTAAATTGAGGTCTGATGACTCCTACTATTATGCGTCAGCTTTGGTCTGTGGTTGAAGCTGCCCAAGCGATGACCCTATTGCAGCTTGACGATGCTAGCTTGGTGCAGTGGTTGGTCAAACAAACTACAACCCAAGCGTTGTTAGATCCCAAAGACACCGATTTCCTCAGTGACTACATTCAAGCCAGGCTCAGTCTCATACGTGACATTGCTTATGAACGCCAGCAGTCATAATCAAAAAGTTACAATATACCAAGCAAAAGTCAAGGGTGATGAGAATCAAATATTGACTGATGACTATTGACTTTTTTGGCGCAAATAACCTTCCACTAAGCAATCGACACCGATCACTCGCCAACGTACACGTTCTAGGGATAATGCCTCAGTCATGGTAGTGAAACCTAAATCGCCCACAGGTGTAGGAGCATTACTACCACCAATGATTTTTGGGGCAATAAAAGCCAGGACTTTTTGCACTGCGCCTTGAGCGATCGCACTTGCAGCTAAAGTACCACCACACTCCCACAACACGCTACAAAAACCTCGCTTATATAAATAGGTCATTGCCTGATCTGGTGTCAGCAATGGCAATTCCACTACCTCCACCCCAAGTTTCCGCAACAAATCTTGGAAATTAGGATTAGCGCCTACCTCCGTCAACACCAAAGTCGGAGCTTCGGCTGTTTGCCACAGGCGGGCATTTTCTGGCAAGTTTAGACGGCGACTCATCACCACCCGCAAGGGATTATGCCCCCCCGGTTGATGACTGGTTAAGTGAGGATTGTCTTGTCGGACTGTATTACCACCGACAATTACAGCATCACAACTTAACCGCAGTTGATGTACTTCGCTCCGGGCCTCTTGGCTGGTTACCCAAGCACTGTGACCAAAACTCGTAGCAATTTTGCCATCTAAAGTCATGGCATATTTCAAAATGCCCATAGGTCGTTTGTAGAGAATGCGATGAACAAAAGCTTCATTTAGCTGATGACAAGCTGCTTCTTCCACTCCTACCAAAACTTCTATTCCCGCCCTACGTAAACGGTCAATACCACCGCCAGCGACTAGTGGGTTAGGGTCAACCATACCCACCACCACCTTTGCCACCCCAGCGTCTATTAAAGCTTCAGAACAAGGGGGAGTGCGTCCATAGTGATTGCAAGGTTCGAGGCTGACATAGATTGTAGCTCCATGAGCGCGATTGCCTGCTGCTCTCAAAGCAAAAACTTCCGCATGGGGTTCACCTGCACGGGGATGAAACCCTTCACCGACAATTTCCCCATCTTTGACAATCACCGCCCCCACTAGGGGATTTGGCGAAGTACGTCCTAAAGCGCGGCGGGCTAATTCCAAACACCGCTGCATCATTTGGCGGTCATTGTCACTGCCTACCCTTACTTTCTTTGGTGAATCTGAGCTAACTGCCGTCCCCACTAGTAGTGCATTTTCCTGAGTGTCATTGGGTGAGGATGCATCTGCTTGAGCGACCACTGGGGAATTATCCATAATTTTAGGCAATAATGTTGTAAATATTGGGCAAGCTAGCGACGTTTCTGGTGAACATTCAACACTTCTGATCTAATTGTTGGCTGTCTCGATTTAAATTAAACTTCTCGCTAGCTTGAGTCTATATTGCCAGAAGTTGCCCAAATTCTCTTGCATAAATGTAAGTTAGGGATAAAGGCAGATGCCCTGATCCCTGACGAATGTACAGACCCATTTAACTGTTGACTCTGTGGGCGGTTATCATCAAGAAAATTTTGAATTGCCTAAGACTGATCTAACAATTTCATCTGCTGCCACCAACGATTTAAGGGATAGTAAACCACAGGCGCCCACAGGCTACTGAGAATCGAGGAAGCAAGGGCGACGACCTGGTAGTATTTCCAAATGGATTCCACTTGGCGTAGGCTTTGCCCGCCGTAGCCATCGCGCATCAAAGTCAGTTGTAAACCAAAGATAGTCTCTGACAAAACTGCCATCACAAAGACGATTAAAGCAATAGAAATAAAGTCTTCTTGGATAAAGCGCTGCTTCTGAATCAGACTAGTGAGCATCCCCACTATCCCTAGACTTAATGCATGAGTAGGGTCAGGTGATGTAAACCCATCTTGCAGCATTCCTAGCACTATACCTGCTAATGCTCCCACAAACACTGGGCGCTTGACACTCCAAGCCACCACCCAAATTAACAGCCAATTGGGACCAATCCCCAATAATTCCATACCTGGGAGACGGGTTGGTAGCAACCATAAACATAACAGTACAGACCCGACTGTTACCGTCCAATCCAGCAGTTGACGGATGCGGGGATGCCAATGCGCCAGCGGCTGGGTTATGGTTTTGGATTTTCGCTCTGGCGATTTTGACTTTAGAAGCCTGTTACCACCCAATCCAGGAATCTTCATTGTTTTGTGAAATTTTCGCGAATCTAACGAGACTTTTGCAGCTGTTCATTTGCCAAATTTGGATTTTCCGGTTCTGGCATTTCTGGCTTAGGATAGATACTCACCCAATCTAAAGACCGAATCGGCGGGAATAGCTCAATTTTGGCGATTGATGCGGGGAGTTTTTTTAAATCCAGAGACTTAACTCTGCCTACTGCCAAGCCAGAGGGAAACTTCTGACTATAAGTAGATGTAGAAACTAAATCTCCTACTTTCACATTTGGGACTTTTTCATAAAACTCTAGCACTGCTTCATCTGAAGAATCACCCCGCAAAACGCCCTTGGCTGCTGTGCGGCTAATGGTGACACCCACTTGACTCTTGAGGTCGCTGACTAACAACACACGGCTAGTATTAGAAGTAACACTTTCTACCAAACCCACTAGTCCGCCATCTGCCTTGACTATGGAGCCTTCTTGAATACCCGCACTCGTGCCGCGATTTAGGGTTACTTGTTGCCACCAATTATCAGCGCTACGTCCCACCACCCGCGCCGGAATTGGGCGTGATGAAAGGGGTTCTTTCTCTACGTAACCTAATATATCCTGTAGCTTCTTATTTTGAGTTTCCAGATCCACTATGCGGGTTTGTAACTCTAATAAGCGGGCATCCCTCAGACGCTCTTCGGGACTTGGCCCTGACTGCAACATTTGCAAGGGACGGGTAATCCCCTGGTACATCTCCAGCAACAGCGCACCTTGAGTCTGTCGCATTGTCCAGGCGCTACCAAGTATTAGAGCTAAAATCCCAATTTGTAACCCCTTACGATCCCACCAACGACGTGCAGTAAACATTTATGCCTTTTTTATATTTTTTAGCAGTGAAAATACTGGATTCCATAATTATTCATAATCTACAGAACCCAATATCTACTGAGACTATTTTAGCTACATATTGCGAGAACGTCCGCTGAACACCCGTTCCAGCTGCTTGAAATTTTCTAACACGCGACCTGTTCCCAGGACAACACAACTTAAAGGATCGGCGGCAATGTGTGTGACAATGCCCGTTTCATGGCTAATCAGAGTATCAATACCTTTGAGCAAGGCACCACCACCAGCTAGCATAATTCCCCGGTCAATAATGTCAGCTGCCAGTTCCGGAGGTGTGCGTTCCAGTGTCCGTTTCACTGCTTCGATAATTACTGATAATGGTTCCAACATACTTTCACGAATTTCTGGGCCTTTGATCGTCACCGTTCGCGGTAACCCAGAAAGCAGGTGTAAGCCTCGGACTTCCATCATGGCATCACCATCATCGTTAGTGGGATAGGCAGAACCAATCCGAATTTTGATGTCTTCGGCAGTACGTTCCCCAATCACTAAGTTATGAACTTTCTTCATGTAAATGATGATTGCTTCTGTCAGTTCATCTCCGGCAATGCGTACTGACTCACTGATTACCGTACCTTGGAGACTCAGTACTGCCACTTCTGTTGTCCCGCCACCGATATCAATGATCATGTTGCCAGTCGGTTCGGCAACTGGTAGTCCGGCACCAATTGCTGCTGCTACTGGCTCATCAATTAAATACACTTCTCTGGCCCCAGCTTGAGTAGCTGCATCCATCACAGCCCGTCTTTCCACCCCTGTCACACCGCTGGGAATGCCTATGACAATTCGGGGTAGAATGAGAGACCTGCCCTCATTTACTCGCTGAATAAAGCTTTTCAGCATCAACTCGGCTGTATCAAAGTCAGCGATTACGCCATCACGCAAGGGGCGGAGGGCAATCACGTTTCCAGGTGTGCGACCGAGCATTTTTTTGGCTTCTTCTCCCACTGCCAGTGCTACCTTTTCGTTGACATCGATAGCAACTACAGAAGGCTCTTGGAGTACAATGCCTTTACCAGATACGTAAACAAGGGTGTTGGCTGTACCGAGGTCGATACCCATATCCCATGATGAGCGCCAGTTCCTGAAAAAACCCACTCGTCTCTACGCTCCCTATTGGCGATAAATTTGACTATAACGGTAAGAGTTAATCGTGCTGGATTCTATTACGTTTTTTAGCCTGAGTCCAGTAACCCAAACTATTTTTCTATAGTTTTTGGTATTCTTTGGCTATGTTTCAAGCATTCTAATTGCTAATATTCTCAGGCAACATCAGTATAACCGTATAGTTTTCTTTGTGTTGCCAAGGATTTTTTGATCTTTGAATTAATTGTATTGTAAATTATTTAACATATTTTAACCAGTTTCACAATTCGCTATGATCAAAGTCAGGATAAACAAGTACACTTGTACTAAAAGGTAAGGTTCATGAGCATTAATATTGTTACCCTTGTCGGTCGTGTAGGCACTGACCCTGATATGAAGTATTTCGAGTCTGGTAGTGTTAAGTGTAAATTGACACTAGCAGTCAATCGGCGCACTAGAGAAGGGGAACATACCGACTGGTTTAATTTGGAGATGTGGGGAAAAACGGCAGAGGTTGCGGGTAATTATGTACGTAAAGGCAAGCAAATTGCCATCAAAGGTTCCTTAAAGTTTGACACATGGAGCGATCGCCAAACCGGAGCAAACCGTTCCACACCAGTTATCCAAGTAGATCAACTAGATTTATTAGGTTCTAAGCGAGATGGAGACGGCGGTATGGGCGATATGTCTCCAGAAAATTTCTAAGAAAGTCAGTTGTCAGTTGCTTCTTTACCACTGACAACTGACTAATGACTAATGACTAATGACTAATGACTAATGACTAATGACTAATGACTAATGACCATTGACTAATAACTAATTTGCAATGTCACCGATGCTTCGACCTGCTGTTCACCGCCAATTACAGGAGTAGAAGCATCAGCATTAGCTAATTTAGCAGCCTCAGCACGATATAGCATCGGTGGTGGCGGCGGACTTGCACCATTAACTTGAATGCTCACTACCTCTTTTGGCTTTAACCTGAGTGTGCTGAAAACGGCATCGGCTTGCTGTTGGGCTTCTTGGGTAGCTTCTTTGAGCGCTTGTTTTTGTGCAGATGCGATCGCTTCCTCACTGGCTACAAAGCTAATGCCGTTAATTTGTGTCGCCCCAGCTTTAACTGCGTCATCCAACAATGTACCCGCTTTTTCTGTGGCCAAGCGAAAACTCACAGTGTTGCTGGCAGTATAGCCTGTAATCCGCTGTACATTATTGTTGTAGCTATAAACTGGATTGAGGCGAATACCAGTAGTTTGCAATTTTTCCACATTCCGATTTTTCAGCAGAGTAACCACCGCTGATGACCTGCGGGCAGCTTCTTGCTGTACCTCCTCGGCAGTTTTTCCCTGAATCTCCACTCCCAAACTTACTAGCGACAGGGTTGTGGGAATCATTTCCACACCACGACCACTGACAGTGAGAGTACGCCAAAATTTTTCCTTCTCTTGCGCCGAAGCAGGCAGGGCAAAAGTCATACATACTAGCATAAGCATTGGCAGTGTTTTCCACAGGTTCCCAGATAGCAACTGAGAACCAGACAAAGTGATTCTAGGCATCAGATTTGCACTCCTCAAAAAATTTATTCAGATGCTGCCAATCAAGCAGATCTAACAATTATTAGTTGACCGCCAACTATTAACAGTCAACAGCCACTACGAGTTTTTCACAACTCCTATGGGACTCATAGATACGATTGGTATGTTCCTACTTTGACACTGCCACAGTTTAAAGCTGAAGTGGTTACATTTTTAGAAACTGAAAAAATTACCTCAGAACTTGTGGAGACTTTGTTATGGCTTATTGGCTACTGAAAACAGAACCGACAGATTATTCCTACTTTGATCTAGAAAGAGATGGCAGTACAGTTTGGGATGGAGTCAACAATTCCTTGGCGCTAAAATATCTACGTACAATGTTCCAGAATGACTTGGCATTGATTTATCACACAGGAAAAGAACGGCAAGTTATCGGTGTGGCAGAAATCATTAGTCAACCTTATGCCGATCCAGCATTGAATGATAGCAAACGGGTGGTTGTGGATGTGCAGGCAGTGCAAAGAGTTCCCCAGCCCGTAACCCTTGTCCAAATCAAGCAGGATGGTAAGTTTACAGACTTTGACTTGCTGCGACTCCCTAGACTGTCTGTAGTCCCAGTTTCTGAGTTCTACTGGCATTGCCTAATAGAGAAGGCAGAATTAAATCTACTAAAAGTCTCCAAATAGTTGCTTGAACGAAAGCGGTAAAAATAAAGAGAAGGATTTTCACAGAACAAATGCAGTTTTTAGATGCAGTCAACTTTTCTTTCCCTCTGCTGGCAAGCGCCACAAAAGCAGCAGACAGTTCAATGGTAGTAGCCGCAGTGCTGCTGAGTTTAGTGGTAATTTACCTCGCCAGCAAAGTTGGTGGGGAATTATCGAACCGAGTGGGTTTGCCGCCTGTGTTAGGCGAACTCCTTGGTGGCGTAGTGGTAGGCGTATCTGTCCTACATCTGTTGGTGTTTCCTGAAGGTGGCGCAGACAGTTCGAGTTCTCTGATCATGTCCTTCCTCCAAACCACTGCCGGGTTAAGTCCTGAAGCGACTCCAGAGGTGTTTGCAGCGCAGTCCGAGGTGGTTTCGGTTTTGGCAGAACTGGGTGTGATCATCCTGCTATTTGAAATTGGTTTGGAGTCAAACTTAAAAGACTTGATGGCGGTTGGTGTTCAAGCCATCGTCGTCGCAGTAGTGGGGGTGGTAACACCTTTCGCTGCTGGTACTATCGGGTTAATGACTATATTTGGTATCAGTGCTGTCCCAGCAATTTTTGCTGGAGCGGCTTTGACTGCTACTAGTATTGGTATTACTTCCAAGGTGCTATCAGAATTGGGGCGTCTCAATTCTAAAGAAGGGCAGATTATTATCGGTGCTGCTGTAATTGATGATGTACTGGGAATCATCGTCCTCGCGGTAGTTGCCAGCCTGGCTAAAGATGGTGCGGTAGATGTGACCAAAGTCATTTACCTGATTATCAGCGCCACTGGGTTTCTTCTGGGTGCGATCGTCCTGGGCAATGTTTTCAATAAATCTTTTGTCGCGATCGCCGATCAACTCAAAACACGAGGTGAACTGGTGATACCAGCATTCATCTTCGCCTTTGTGATGGCATACTTTGCCGCCGCCATCCACTTAGAGGCAATTCTGGGTGCTTTTGCTGCGGGTTTAGTCTTAGAAGAAAGTGATAAGCGGAAAGAACTGCAAAAGCAAGTGATTCCCATTGCCGATATGCTAGTGCCGATTTTCTTTGTAGCTGTAGGGGCAAAAACCGATTTGGGAGTTTTGAACCCAGGGATTCCCAGTAATCGAGAAGGTCTAATTATGGCAACTTTCCTGATTACAGTAGCCATTATCGGTAAAGTGATCACAGGTTTAACGGTGTTTGGTCAACCCGGAATCAACCGTTTGGCGATTGGTGTGGGAATGATTCCTAGAGGAGAAGTAGGGTTGGTATTTGCTGGTGTCGGCGCAGCTAGTGGTGCTCTCTCAAAACCACTGGGGGCAGCCATTATCATGATGGTGATCCTGACAACCTTTTTAGCTCCTCCCTTGCTACGATTCGTATTTCCAGAACCAAAAACCGTAGCTACAGACTCAGAGGAATTAATTTTAGACGCTTCCTCTGGGACGCCATTGGTAATAGAACCGCCTCAGTTTGTCATACCGACATCAAAAGATTCTCAGGAGAGTTAACCAAACTCTGGGGTAGAGCATGAATCAGTCCTGAGTGCCAATTACTCAGGACTCAGCACTTCCTACTCATCGGAAACTTCTCTTCCCTAAACGCCGTCTCCTGTGATCATGCTTTTTCGTTTGTTTCTGATTCCTACTAGCATTCAGGATGTTATTTATTCCTAGTCTTCCCCTGTGCCCCTGTCATGCTCTGAATATTTGCCCAGTAACTAAGAATTGACACCCGCGAATCTTGTGTGATCAGTTGACATTAGTGAAAATTTTTTCGGCTGTGCATCCAATCAAACCACTCAGCATTAATCCCTGACGTGGTCAAGTATGACCGACTGGGACTGATTCTACACCACTCGCTACACCCAACCATAACTATTTTTCTAAATATTAAAGAGTAGCTGTCACCAGCCTGACCGCACCAGAAGTTCCGATATCTGATGACAAGCCGCTCCGCGACTAGGTTATTCGCTGATCCTCGGACTTATTCACCAGTTGACAGCCGTTGGATTTTTTTACTTGGTGGATTGATTACCAGCAATCAAACAACTTAACACTAATCTGACGAGCTGATTTAAGTTTGATTGACCGGGATTTTCTGAGTACGGTTAATTATAATAGCTCTTTTTTGGTGTAATCTGATGCTTTACAAGTCAAAGTTCTCTGCGCTCGTAGCATGGCTAAATCAGTGGGGTATGCTACGATCTTACGCCATTAGCTGTGTCTTTAATACCAGAGCAAAACTCTTTTGCAGCATCAAAGCGAAAATTTGGGCGGTGACGGTGTGAGGCTTTGCCAATATGTTGAAATGTTGACGGCTCCCATGAATGCGAATCAGGAGAAAGGACTGTGAAACTACACTGGTTACTACCCAGCACTATTGGAACAATTTTCTTGCTATCGTCGCCAGCTTTGGCAGCAAAACTGGAGTCTTGGCGGTTTGATACTAATCAAAACCGACTGGAAATTAACACTTCAGGCACTGTCCAACCCCAGGCGCAACTAATTTTCAACCCCACTCGTCTGGTAATTGATTTGCCAGACACCAAATTTGGACGTCCGCAGTTAACGCAGCAAGTAGGCGGTGCAATTCGCACTATCCGTATCGGGCAGTTTGACGATCAAACAACGCGCATAGTCGTCGAACTCACTCCTGGTTATACACTAGACCCCAAGCTGGTAAAATTTGTTGGTACTACCGGCAGTCGCTGGACAGTGCAATTACCAAAGCCAAAAGTTGAGGCAATAATCTCTTCTAAGGAAAGTGGAGAGCAGCAATCAGAAGTCAGAGAGGCCACAGCACCTGCAAAAACATCTGCGCCAGTGCTACCTTCGAGAAATATTTACAATGTGGTGACAACAGTTCCTGCCCCGTCTACCCAGGAAACGGTGGTCAATACCACAGCAGGGGTGACTCAAATTGAGAATTTCCGAGTCACAGGCGATGGGTTTTTCATTCGTACCAGTGGTGCTAATCCTCAAGTTCAAGTTAATCGTAGCGAAGATAATCGGACAATCAACATTGACATTGCTGGCGCAGCTTTATCATCAAGTCTAGCGCAGCGGGATCTGTCAATTAATCGCTATGGTGTCAGCCGCATTCAATTCTCCCAACTGCAAACCAGACCACCTGGAGTACGGATGACGTTGCAGGTGGACAAAAATAGCCCCGACTGGCGGGCCAGCGCCAGCAGTGTTGGTGGTTTTGTGGTGTTACCCAGTCGTGTTGTCAGATTACCTGGTGGAGATAATATTCAACGTCCCACAACACCTGTTAATAACTCCCCAGCAACTATTCAGGCTGTGGAACTGGCTGGTAATGGCACACAACTTCTGATTCGGTCTGACCAAACTGTGTCGGCCACAGGTGGTTGGGATAGAACCTCTGGTCTATTTCGCATCACGATTCCCAACGCTAAGTTAGCTCGCTCGGTAACAGGCCCTGCTTTCGATGCCAACAGCCCCATTCTTCGAGTACGCCTGCAATCACAAGCATCCAATTCTGTAGTCGTTTTGATCCAACCTGCATCGGGAGTGCAAATTGGTGAACTCAATCAGATCAGCAACCAGCTTTTGGCACTCCAGTTACAACGCTCTCGCCGTGCAATACCCCCGATTAGTTTACCTCCCTTACCATTACCAAACAATGGACAATTGCCGGACATAGGTACGGATAATGCTCAAACGCGACCACAGCCACGTCCCTCGGTTCCCAGGGGCAAACTGCGAGTAGTTATTGACCCCGGACATGGCGGTAAAGACTCTGGTGCTCCTGGTCTCGGTGGTTTGTTAGAAAAAGATGTCGTTCTGCCGATTAGTAGAAGGGTTGCTACGATTTTGGAGCAAAATGGCGTACAAACTGTGCTAACGCGGGATGCTGACTTTTTTGTCGAACTTCAGGGACGGGTAGATATAGCAGAGCGTGTGAATGCAACTTTGTTTGTCAGTATTCACGCTAATTCCGTTGACCGTCGACCTGATGTGAATGGGTTAGAAGTATATTATTACGACAGTGGTTATGGTCTGGCGGAAGCTGTTCGCAAGTCCATTCTCCAGAATATCGGTACTATTAAAGACCGAGGCACCCGCAAAGCCAGATTTTACGTCCTCAGAAAAAGCTCCATGCCCTCGATTCTCGTAGAAACTGGCTATATGAGTGGTCGGGAGGATAATCCGCGATTGGGAACACCAGAGTACCAAAATCGGATGGCAGATGCGATCGCTCGTGGTATTCTCAGGTATTTACAGCAAAGATAAAGATGCAGCTAATGTCAAAATGTAGTACAAATTCTTATTTAAAGAGGTGCTATGTAGACTTCTTTGGCGTGCAGGATTTAAGAGTCATTTAGCCAAATGTCTGCTAAATCCTGTATCTTAAATCCCAAAACCTAAATCAATATCCGCTTGTGTATTCATCTTCCATCTTTGAAGGGAATCTTGACCATTTTTCTGACCAAGAACCCCAACGTGCCCCAATTGGCATCTTTGATAGTGGTGTGGGTGGTTTGACGGTACTGCGACAACTCTATCGGCAACTCCCCAATGAATTAGTAATTTACTTTGGGGATACAGCTCGACTTCCTTATGGCATTCGTTCACAAGCAGAAATTTTAAAGTTTGTGCGCGAAATCATTACCTGGATGCAACAGCAGCGGGTAAAAATGGTGATTATGGCTTGCAATACCAGTTCTGCCCTAGCGCTAGAAGCAGTGCGCCAGGAATTTAGCATCCCGATTCTGGGCGTGATTTTACCCGGGGCAAAGGCAGCAGTGGAGCAAGGAAAGCGTATTGGTGTAATTGCTACCCCAGCCACCGCCAAGAGTAATGCCTATCGTCATGCTATTCTCGAAATAGAACCTGATGTCCAAGTCTGGCAAGTCAGTTGTCCAGAGTTTGTGCCGCTGATTGAGCAAAATCGCATTCACGACCCCTACACCACTGAGGTGGCAAGATCCTATTTAGCATCCCTTATAAAGCAGGAAATTGACACTTTAGTCTACGGCTGTACTCATTATCCCCATCTTGCACCAATTCTGCGATCGCTCCTCCCACCTCAAGTCAAGCTTGTTGACCCTGCTGTACATGTCGTAGCAGCTTGTGCCCAAGACTTAGACCTATTAGGCTTAAGGAATACTCACCCACCACTACCAACTCGCTTCGCCGTTAGCGGTTGTCCCCAACAGTTTGCACAGTCTGGAATGCAGTGGTTGGGCTATACTCCACTAGTGGAACAGGTATGCTTTATGGATGCCGCTGTTTCCCAACTTCAACAAGACTATGTTGGTCATTAGTTATTGGTCATTAGTCATTGGTTAAAATATTTATCAATGATTAATAACTATTGGCTATTGACTACTTCAGTTACCTTTGCCCTAACTGATATTTCCTGCTTGTGTGTGCCTTTGATAGTCAAAGGCGCACTTTTAGAAGCAGTTTTTTTACCTGTACGCTTTGCTAGGGCTAATAATAAGTAGACTGCGAATAAATATCCAGCAGCTAAAATAAATATCATCATAGGCATATTTCCGTAAATCATTGTTCTACCAGATATTCTTTCAAAGGTATATAAAATTGCATACAAAATAAGTAGAACTTCAGACCATCAAGTGCGTTATTAATGGCTGTAGTTTGCCGCTATCAGCTAATCCGTAGAGTCTGAATTCTCTCCGGTCAACAGATTTATTATTTAATTTAATTTTTCGCAGACCATACATCCGACAGCAGTTAAATTGCCAAACAGCAAATTACAACTGCACTCCTCAGCAGTCTACCTAGTCTGCGTTACTGACGCTCACACCACTAAATTGGGAGCTACGCTGGCGCTTTACGTGCGCTGAATACGTGTAGCGGCTTCCCGTCAGGGTAGCACATAGCTCCAAAATAGAAGGTTTATATGTCGCAGAATCAACTCAAGGGTTAATCTCCTTGATGCCATCAGCGACTTGTTATTTTAGACTCACAACCACACTGAGTAAAATCACCTAGCGATGTTTTACTTTTGGGGGGTGAATACCTGAAAAATTTAAAATCCCTAGATTTTAGCGTAACACAACGACCCTGACTTTTAAGCTAACTTCTCGACTAAATTTAAAATTTTTTAGCTGGCTATATACAAGGCTGGGATCAATTAGTCCTACCTGAAAATAGCTCATGTGTAATAGTGACTGGGTAAGGAAGAAGAGGTATTTTCAGGTGTTGTGTTCAAGGTCACGTATCAAGCCTATTGCCATCAATAAATTTCTTACCCAAACAAGAAATATCTCCATGATAGAAGACTAAAGGGAATATGTGTAAGTAAGCTTAAGGACTAGACCTCTGTCTTTATACGGTCAAAAATACAGTATCTTTTATTGCTTACTTCTTGAGAAGACAGATAATACATGCCAGGGGATATTGAAATGACATACAGTGCAAAACTCCTGAAAAGATATTTAGACACAGGAACATATTTGTGATCCTGAGCAAAACTCCATCCTCAGCAAAGCTAGCTTGAGAAACTGCTCCAATTACTGTTTAGTCCGGGTCAAAAAATAAAATGCCCAGCTGGAACAAATATATTTTGGGAAAACCCAAGAATTTAGGCGCTTTCGCTCTTTAGTCCAGAGCGCCGGCTAACAGCATTTTATTATTGGTAAGTGCCTTAGCTCGTCAGCAGCCCACATTTGTCTAAAAGCGAGGCGTTGGAGTGCTAGCACATTGCTCAAAAACATAACCACCGCCTGGATTTTTTGGCTTTGGTAACGCACTTATTCGCTAAAATTAACGGTTACAGCCATTTTCCCTAGTTTTTACAGACAATGAGCATCGGATTCCCTGAGGAAAACTTTCCGCTGGCACTGGGTTATCTTAAAATGGGTATAGGATATGTAAACTTTCGTAACCTAAGCCAGAGTCCGCCCATCCATGACCCCAGCCACCTCCCTGTTTACCCCTGTGGAAGCAGACCTGCGAATACTAGCAGATAACCTGAAACAGCTAGTTGGAAATCGCCACCCCATCCTCTATGCAGCAGCCGAACATTTATTCGGAGCTGGGGGAAAGCGCATCAGACCGGCAATTGTCCTGCTAATATCGCGAGCAAGCATCCTAGACCAAGAAATTACGCCCCGTCATCGACGATTAGCAGAGATTACGGAAATGATCCACACAGCTAGCTTGGTGCATGACGATGTGGTAGACGAGTCAAACGTGCGACGTGGTGTTCCTACAGTGCATAGTTTGTTCGGTAACCGCATTGCCGTACTCGCAGGAGATTTTCTCTTTGCCCAATCGTCCTGGTATTTGGCAAATCTGGATAATTTGGAGGTGGTCAAACTGCTTTCGGAAGTGATTATGGATCTAGCAGCTGGCGAGATCCAGCAAGGACTGAATCGCTTTGATAGCAGCGTCTCAACTGAGACTTACCTCAAAAAAAGCTATTACAAAACAGCTTCGTTAATTGCTAACAGTTCTAAAGCAGCTGGATTACTCAGTGAAGTTTCCCCAGAAACCGCTGATCATTTGTATAACTACGGTCGGCACCTTGGTCTAGCATTCCAGATTGTGGATGATATTTTAGATTTCACCAGCTCTACAGATACCTTGGGTAAACCAGCAGGATCGGATCTCAAAAGTGGCAATCTCACTGCACCAGTGTTATTTGCTTTGGGCGAAAAACCATACTTAGAAGTGCTGATTGAACGGGAGTTTGCCCAAGAAGGAGATTTAGAGCAGGCGCTGGTACTGATTCAAGATAGTCAAGGTATACAACGGGCTAGAGAACTAGCTGCTCACCATGCTAAGTTAGCGGCAGAGCATATTGAGACTTTGCCACCCTCAGAGTCGCAACAAGCATTGATTAACATAGCTGATTATGTACTGAGTCGGCTTTATTAGGGGTTGGGTAATGGGTAATGGGTAATAGTTTTTTCTCTTAGACAATTACCTTTTTCCCGATTACCGTTCGGCTGAGGCTCACGGCGAAGCCTTTTTCCCGATTACCCTCAAGCGATATCAGGAGGTATCTGCTTATGAGGGCGGTGTTTTTGCAAAGTTTGTTGCATCTGGTTTTGTAGGTCAGATCGCCGCACTTCGATGGCGTTGGTAGTCGTACCAGGAGTTTCAAAAAAAACTATACTATCTACTGGTTCTAAAGCCGCCAGTTGAAACAAAATGTGAGTCACAAAAATGGCTGTAGCTACTACTTGAGGATCAAGCCCAGCATTAGAGGAGAGTGAGGCATCTTGTAAGGTAGGAAAAGCGTAAATCACGCGCTTCGCTAATCTGGGATTTTTACGGTGGCTCAATGTCGTTAAAACCCAATCTGACTGCAAGTTTTGAAGGATATAGTACTGCTTGTAACGTAACTTTTGGGCGATCGCGCTCAGAGCAGGTGCGATTGCTGCAATAAGTTGTGGTGTAATACCATCATGGGGTGCATTGTCAATCAACAATTGAATTTGTGTTTCTAAATCCATAATGACTTGTAACCGATTCCTGGGCAATGGACACAATATAAGTACGAACAATCCCACGCCTAGTTGGGAATAACTTTTTTAGCCACATCCTCAACACAGGATCGGCCTGCGTTTAGCTTATATGCAAAACCCATCAATCCCATACCCACGGTACTACAGGTTGTGTTTAAGTATGTTAGGGTCTTTTTAAAATTGAGACTATGAATTCAGCCGCAACCGCAACTATTCAGGGAGAAAATTCTATTGGCGTGGAGGTGATATTTCAACTCATATTTAAGGAGCTTCAGCAATCAACCAAAGCTTCGGAACAGAATTGCCAAGATGTGGCCACAAGAATTGCCGCCGAAGTACACCGGATTTGCAATGAGAGTAAACGTATCCAAGCTTCCGGTGCGATAGAAAGCTCGGCAATCTCCCTAGCCCGGCATCGGCTGCAACAATGTCTCAGATACTATCAGTTGGGTTCAAATCGGGGCAGAGTAGAATTACACAGTACGCTGAGTGCAATCATTTATCGATACATTAATCCTCCTCAGAAGCAATTGAGCTATCAAGGGCGGCTAACGATCATCGAAGATTTCCTCCAGAGTTTTTATCTGGAGGCATTGAATGCTTGCCGGCGAGAAAACCAATTAGATCCCACCTATCGCCCCCAAAGCCTTCTGGAATTAGCTGAGTACATGGCATTTACCGAGCGCTATGGTAAGCGACGGATTCCCTTACCAGGACGCCAGCAGCAGCTAATTATCCTGCGAGCACAGACCTTTTCCCAACAGCAACCCCCAGAAACCAGCGTAGACATAGAACAAGCTGCTGAAGGCAGCAGCAACGAAGCTGACGGTGCTTGGGAAGAGCCAGCTGTGCAGCAATTGCGCTCGGCGATGGCGATGCAACCAGGACCAGAACCAGAAGAAGACACCCTGCGCTCGGTTGTGATTACGGAATTAATGAATTATCTAGAGCAACGACAACAATCGGACTGTGCTGATTACTTCTCTCTCCGCCTTCAGGATCTCTCAGCGCCGGAAATTGAGCAGATTTTGGGTTTAACACCTCGTCAGAGGGATTACTTGCAGCAGCGCTTTAAGTATCATTTAATTCGATTTGCCTTGTTGCATCGCTGGGAATTGGTTCACGAGTGGTTGGAAGCTTCTTTACCCACAAATTTAGGCTTGACTCCCCAACAATGGCTGGCGTACACAGCCCAGTTGGACGATAAACAGCGGTCTTTACTGGAGTTAAAGCAACAAGGATTAGTGGACGAAAAAATTGCCAAAACTTTAGGGTTGTCCATGTCACAACTTCAAAAACGCTGGTTTAAAATCCTTGAACAAGCTTGGGAAATTCGTAACTCATTAGTGTCCGGATCAGGTGCATCTACTCATGAATAGTGACTCAGAATCCTTACAACACCAATTACTCGATTCGTTGTTGGCAGATGATGTCAGAACAGGCGAGCATTCCTCGGTGGAGTGTGAGGAGATTGACGGGGTAGAAAACCCGCTCAAGGAAGCCGCTGCGCCAAAAAGTGGTGAGCAAGAGTTGTCCGGGAAACCCCAAACCTTTCAACTAGGAGAAATTCCTACTGTGCAAGAACGTTTCCAAGCCGTCCTTAAGCGTCGGTTACAAATCCAAAACCAAAACCACCCGCCTTTATTCCCTTGGGAATCAGAATTAATAGACTATCCTGAGTTTGTTAATGAGCCATCGATTGCCTTAGTTCCTGCCTGGGGGTGGATGGCACAGCAAGCGAAGCTCAATCTGCCAGTTCATTTACCGGAGAAAATTTTCTGCCAATTACTAGAAAAGTGTCAGGTGTTACTGACTTCTTCACTACCCCTAGGGGCAAAACTAGTTCAGGTGGTGGAGAGCTTTTTCCCTAATGATTCCCAGACAATCAATGACTTAGCTGGATTGGTGCTCAGAAGCACCTATCGGTCTGTGGATACCCTGGATAAAATCCCCAATATTCAGAGTGATTACTCAGATTTGGGATCACGTCAACAAATGGCGTTGTCGTTACTAGCAGCTAAACAACTGCTGGATAATCTGACTCTGCCAATTTCATTCACCCATCCAGTGGTAGCAAGACAATGGCTAACGAGTGCAGGTAATCTTAGCATCAGGGTAGAACTCGAATCTCTGGGTCAGTTGACGAAGTTAAGTGTTGAGGGTGAGTTACCCACTAAAGGGATTTTGAAGCTTCGGGGAAATGGCTCCCAAGCAATGGCACAATCTTCGAGTCCGGGAAGCCTAAGTGTAGAATTATGCTCCGGGAAACTTGACCAGACTTATACTCTGGAGGTTGAATTTCCAGACCTATGCCAACAGCCATTGTTATTTGTGATTAGTCCCACGATGTAATTTAAATTACCAGCGCTAGCACTCTAGGTTAATAAACGCCAATACATGAATTTAATTTTCCTGGTTTTGAAGCTTATCCTATGTTCAACAAGCAATCATTAGAGCGTCTATGAGAAGTAGGTTTTCCTGTGGACACTTGCACAAGATGGGTAGATTCCCTTAGATTCCCTAAGGGTGTCTAAAGCTAGGATAGGGGTGGCTACTGCTGAAGACAGGGTGATTTTTTCCATCCCCAGCATTGTGTCCGTGGCGTCTACATCATGGCTTGGCTTACTTCAAGATGTTTAATTTATCCAGGATAAATCGGTTTTGGCGTCTGCCTGTAGGTATTTACTGGCGGCAAAATATGCAGGGTTCGCCAATGGCGGAAGTGGAAGATTCAATTGCCTTACGGGTGCTCGTGCTAGCGTTGGTAATTTTGGGAATTGTGGCGACGGATATTGCTGCCGACACTAGATTCAGTCTTTGGGCGGTGCCGTCGAGTATGGTGGGTGCAATTTGGGCTAACTACAGTCGCCAAAATCCTAATATTCCAGTTAAGTTCTGCATCGCTATTGGAATGTTAGTAGCACTGGGTGCTCTATTTGGCAGGTTGCTGGGGGAGTTGAATGATACGCGGTTGAGTTTGGCAGAATTATTAATTCAACTCCAGGTACTGCACAGCTTTGATACACCCCGCCGCAAAGACTTGGGTTATTCCATTGTCATTGGGTTGATATTATTAGGTGTGGCGGCAACATTGAGTCAAACTTTGTCTTTTGCACCTGTGTTGCTGTTATTTTTAGCGATCGCACTACCAACTTTAGTTTTAGACTACCGCTCACGCTTGGGCTTAAAACAATTAAGCTTTAAAAAAGAAAAATTCAACAAGCAGAATTCCTCAAGCCTTAATTTTAAATTTTTAATTCAAAGTTTTTTGCTGATTTTGGGGCTGGGACTCTTAATTTTTGCTGTTATGCCTCGGTTTCCTGGCTATCAGCTACGGACATTTCCTGTAAGTTCTCCTATTAATGTCAAAGGTAGTTTTACAGGGCGCAGCATTATTAATCCTGGTTATGTTCGCCAAGGTAATGGGAATAATCAAGGCAATGTTACGGGAAAAGGCCGTAATGGTCAACCGGGAAAAGTTGATGATAGCTTTTATTACGGTTTTAATAGCCAGATGAACCAAAACCTGCGGGGGGAAATGAAACCCAAGGTGGTGATGCGGGTGCGATCGCAAGCTGAGGGTTTTTGGCGAGTGCTGGCCTTTGATAAATATACGGGTAAGGGTTGGGAAATTTCTCGGAATGAAGAGGTGACAACCTTTAGACGATCGCCTTGGTCTTACCAGATTTTTCTCACCCCACAGGCAATTACTGGGAAAACTAAAGAGATAATCCAAACTTACACAGTAGTGGCGGATTTACCTAACCTGATTCCCGCTATGGCTGATCCCAAGGAAATTTATTTCCCCACACCAGTGATCGCTGTGGATAAAGAAAACGGTTTGCGATCGCCTGTAGAGTTATCAGAAAATTTGACATACACGGTGGTTTCCGCAGTCCCATACCGCGATCGCACTGCGTTAGGAAAAGCTGCTACTAAATATCCGTCACATATTCAAAAGTATTACCTAAACATCCCTCCGGAAATCGCCGAGAAAGTCCGGCAACGCACCGAAAAAATCCTCGCCGATTACAATCAGGAACGAGTTTCCAGGTCTTTGGACAATAAAAGCCTAGATTCACCCTATGAAAAAGCTCTCTACCTGGCTCAGTACCTAAAGCAAAACTACTCTATCCCTGAAAATCCCTTCGGACTGCCTTATTTAGATGAAAAAGAAGACTTGGTAGCGGCTTTCTTGTTTAAAAACAAAGGCGGCTATCCAGACCACTTCTCTACAGTCCTGACGGTGATGCTGCGTTCCATTGGCATCCCCGCACGCTTGGTGGCCGGCTTTGCTCCGGGGGAGTTTAATCCCTTCACGGGGATGTATATCGTTCGTAACACTGATGCCTATGCGATGACGGAAGTTTATTTCCCCAAACATGGCTGGTTTACCTTTGACCCCATTCCCAACCATCCCCTAATTCCCCCCTCAATTGAGGAAACTCAGACTTTTAGCGTTTTGCGCTCCTTTTGGCACTGGGTAGCCGGGTGGTTACCCTCTCCTGTGACTGGGTTGCTAAATAATGTGTTTGGGGCAATATTTAGTTGGATCACCAGCGCGATCGCTTGGTTTTTAGCTTTATTTTCTCAAGGTTGGCTAGGGATATTGACTGGCTTAATCTTAGCAACTACAGCCTCTTTCTTCTGTTGGCTCTTTTGGGTGCAGTGGCTCTCTTGGCTCAATCGTCGTTGGTTGCATAAATTACCACCCATGGAAAGCCTTTATCAACAAATGCTCCAATGGACAGCTAAAAAAGGTTTGGGCAAGCATCCAGCCCAGACACCCCTAGAGTATGGCAGAGTTTCATATCAGCACCATTCTCCAGCAACTGCTCAGGTGATCGATGAGATTTGTCAAGCTTATGTTAGCTGGCGTTATGGTGGTGATACTCCTAACTGGAAACAGTTGCGGCAAAAATGGCAAGAATTGAAACAGAGAAAGAGCGATCGCCCACACTGATGAGTTAATTACAGTCTACTGGCGAGTATCCCAATGCTCACTCATAATTGTCATCCCAATTTTGGATTAAAAGTTTTTCCCCAATGCTGTTCTAGGAATCTCAAACAAGACGACCTAGCCCGATTTGGTGTTTACAAGCGCTATGAAAATTGACGTGTTAATGGCTTTGCATCTAGCAGTGATAGCCCCTGGCGTATTTGTGATGTTTACCTATGGCGGATTTTGGACTTTACTTGGGCTGTTAACTGCTGTTGCTCTTTTCTACTTAGCTATTAACAATTGGCGCAGTCGACAAAGAAGGAAAGCTCTCCTCGATAGATTAAGAAATTTTCGGGGACGCCCTTGGATAGAACAGGAAGTACCAACCGCAGATGCAATATTTACCTCTGCTGTAATCGCCCATCTTGGCAGTATATCAATTGAAGAAATTACAGCAAGGCACGATACTAGAGACGAGGTAATAGGGGAGGCAAGCTGTATAAACAACGCCCAATCAAAATACCTGCGGTGCGCTGTTAATCCAGAGGGCCCATGCAAAGGCTGCAAGCATTACGAAACTCAGGCTTAAACAATTAAAAATTAAAAATTGTTCGCGTAGGGTCACGAAGTGAATACTGTTACATCAGGGGATTTAAACCCCGACTGAAACACAAGCCGCGTGTAGACGTACCTGGCGTTCCCGTAGGGTAGCGGTATTAAACCCTAACATCCTGATCAACAATTTTTTAGAACCTTAAATAATTCTATTGGCATAAATTTGCCTATATCTCTGGGCAGATTTTCAGGATATTTGGCTGATAAAGAGCTAAAAAAAAGCAGTTGTTATTAAAAAACACAGGCTGGCGAGAGCAGAAGCGTTGTAACTCCCATTTTTTGAAGATAACATGGGAATAAGTTTGTTATCAGCTTCTCATACCGCGTTTGGCGTCAGTTTATTTATGGACATTCAGTTAATCAACATCGGTTTTGGCAACATCGTGTCTGCTAACCGAGTAGTTGCCATTGTCAGTCCAGAGTCTGCTCCGATTAAGCGGATCATTACCGATGCACGGGACAGAGGTCAACTGATTGATGCAACTTATGGTCGCCGGACTAGGGCTGTAATTATCACAGATTCCAGTCATGTAATTCTCTCAGCGATTCAGCCGGAAACGGTAGCGAATCGCTTCGTGATTTCCCGCGAACATCAGACTGTAGATAATTGACTAGGAGTGGGTTATACCAATTTTGGATTGGGCATATTCGCGGTTAGACTGTTTCATCAATTTGAAACAATATAACCTATCCCAAGAAGAGAGTTAATAGCCTCACCCTATTTGCACCATATCGGCCGTACCATGTGAATTAGACAAGTTTTCTGTCACTCGTGCTACAAATTTCTTAGTCAAAGGTTGCTCTAGCAACGAATACCAGACTAATGAATCATGTCTATTGATTAATTCACAAGTTTAACGGATGATGCAAGTTTTACCCATCCAGAGTGGTGCTACTACCAAAGAATGCCCGCCTCAAGGCAGGCTAATCGTTTTAACCGGCCCTAGTGGGGTTGGCAAAGGCACTTTAATGCAAGCGCTTCTACGGCGTCATCCGGAACTGTATTATTCCGTATCCGTGACGACTCGTTCTCCTCGTTTAGGGGAAATTAACGGCAAAAGCTATTACTTTATCAGCCGCAACAAGTTTGAACAACTGGTCGCTCAAGGTGAATTTTTGGAATGGGCCGAATTTGCTGGTAACTATTATGGCACTCCCCGTGAAGTTGTGCTTGACCACATTCGATCCGGTAAGTTGGTAGTGCTGGAAATTGAGCTAGAAGGAGCAAGACAAATTCGCGCAACATTTCCGAGCGCCCTCAGCATTTTTATTTTGCCACCTTCATTTCCAGAATTGGAGAACCGGATACGCGGCCGCGCCCAGGACTCTGAAGATGCGATCGCTCGTCGTCTGCGCCGCGCCCAAGCAGAAATTGAAGCCGCAGATGAATTTGATATTCAAATCGTGAATGACGATTTTGAAACCGCTCTCAATGACATCGAAGCAGCTTTATTTGGATAATTTAGCACTTTTAACGACACACCCATTTTCAGAAAAACAATACAAAAGACATACAGGAAAATCATCGCTCTTTCTGTGTGTCTTTTGTGTATTTGGGGTAGAGTGTCAATTTGGGGTACAGCCGGGATACCTGGAAGTGCGATTCGTTGTAAAGTTTTGTAAAATTAATGCTCAGAACAATTGATTTACCGTTGTTGCCCCCGTGATTTTGATGCTCTCTGTATAGATTATTTATGGGCAAGCTTGAGGCACTGAAAGGGGTGAAAAGTTGATTTTACCGTGCAAAATTTTGATTGCCCCAATCTCATTTATGGGCAAGTTAGTAAATCAATAAAACACGCTCTGTAATATTTATTTACAACGTGTCCTATTTTGCGCGTATCCCGGCTGTGCGATTCGTTACAAGGTAAATACATAACCTTGTGTGAACACGCGGAGGTAATACCTCCAAAATGTTTATAACTGACCAATGGATGTGGGTGTAAGTCCCACCACTGAGGAGACAGTTGACTCCTTACCTGTCCACACCGAGTAGGCTCGGAATCCTACAGAGTGAAGCTGGAAGCAGGGCGCAATCAGAGGAAAATCAAAGCAGGTAGCCACACTGGCGCTAATGGGGAGATGTCATGGATAAACTAGACCTAGAAAAACGTCTTAATACGAAGCGGTAACCTGGATAAAACAATGCCGACTTTATACCCACAACTCTCGCATCAGACAGCCGACCTAGATGCAATCTCCGAGAAGGGTATAGGCGAACTGGTCTGTCCTAAAACATCATCACAATCCACGGGTCGGAACGAATAAAAACGATGGTCAAGTCAGGGGATAGGTCGAAACCCCTGTAGGCGAGACGAGACGCGGAATTCCTGCCATCGGGTAAGACGAAGCGTAATTGCTTCGAGGCAATCAGAACACATATTACAAAGGTGAGTATGGTTAGACACATTACTAGTAATAGTGATAGTGAACTTTGGAAGAGTTTACCGTGGAAGAAACTCCGCAAAAACCTCTTTCGCCTCCAATGTCGTTTGTGGAAAGCGGTTCGAGTTGGTGATAGGAAACGAGCCAACAGTCTTCAAAAGCTGATACTGAAGTCCCGAAGTGCAAGATTACTAGCAATTCGTCAAGTGACTCAGCTTAATCTTGGCAAGAAAACTGCCGGGGTCGATGGTAAAGCATCTCTAACCTATAAGGAACGGTTTAAACTCGATAGCCTACTAAAAGAACAGGTCAAAACCTGGACTCACAGTAAGCTAAGAGAGATACCTATTCCTAAAAAGGACGGAACCAAAAGAATACTTAAGGTTCCCACCATCGCGGATAGAGCATGGCAATGTATTATCAAATACACCATTGAACCTGCACACGAAGCAATTTTCCATGAACGTTCCTACGGGTTCCGTCCTGGTCGCTCGACCCATGATGCTCAGAAATATCTATTTGATAATTTGAGGTCACAGTCTCACGGTAAGGACAAAATAATCCTAGAAATGGATATTGAAAAATGTTTCGACCGCATCAGCCACAATCACCTCATGTCCCAAGTAATAGCACCATCTTGTGTAAAATTGGGACTATGGAAATGCCTGAAAGTAGGGGTTAATCCTGAATTCCCTGAACAAGGTACACCTCAAGGTGGCGTGTGCAGCCCAGTGCTTGCCAACATTGCCCTACATGGAATAGAAGCCATACATAAATCTGTGAGATACGCAGATGACATGGTTTATATTTTTAAGAAAGGCGACAACCAAGCAAAAGTCTTTGATGGAATTATAGAATTCTTGCGTGTTAGGGGTCTAAATATTAAGACAGCGAAGACCCGATTTGTCTCCGCGACTAACGGATTTAATTTTCTAGGTTGGCAATTTAAAGTCCAAAAAAACGGAAAGTTTAGATGTACCCCCTCAGAGGATAACTATTTAGCGTTTCGTAAGAAAGTTAAAGCCATAGTCAACAACTCGAATTATGGTGCTGTAGTTAAAGCTGAAAAACTTGCATCCATAATTAGGGGATGGAGAAACTACCACCGTTACTGTAAGATGGATGGTTCAAGATTCTCATTGTGGTTTACCCGTTTGAGAACATGGAATGTCTTTAATAAAGAACCCAAACTTAACCGCCATCAAACGGATGCTTTAATAGATAAAGCATTCCCAGCAGTTTCATATTCAGAAAACAAACACATCATGGTTAAGGGGGATGCTTCCCCATTTAATGGTGATATTGTTTACTGGAGTAAAAGAGAATCCAAACACTACGACGGGATAACAGCCAAAGTTTTAATCAAGCAAGACCATAAGTGTGGGTGTTGCGGTCTTCGGTTCATAGACGGTGAAAATATACACCTCCATCACATTGATGGCAACCACAATAACTGGAAACCCAAAAATATGATGGCAGTGCATCAATCCTGTCACCAATATATTCACATGAGCAAAAAGGATACTTAAGATTGTCGGGAGCCGGATGTAGCGAAAGTTGCACGTCCGGTTCTAATTGGGAGGGGCGGGAGATAATACTCCCCCTCGACCTAACTGAACCCCAATTTGTTATATGACCCAAGAATTACTTTTGGTAATCACCACTGTCAGTTATTAGTTGTCATCCACCAGTTGTTTTTCTGATTACCACTGACAACTGACAAAGTAGCAATTACCAAAAATTAAATTAACCCAATAGACCTTGAATCAGTCCCAAATTACTAGTCACAAAGTAAGCGACTACTGCACCACCAATGCCACCAATCAAGAAAGCACTGGCAAAGTTATTCCAGCTTTCTTTGGAGTTAAAAGCATCAGTTGGCGGGTTAGGCACAGTAACACTGGGAAGTGCTTTGGGAGGATTGCTGTTGGCATATAGGGATAGACAGGCGGTGAGAATCACAACCAAGCCTATGCTTGCCAGTAACCCAGCTAAGTTAGCATTAGATGCCTCCCGTAGAGGTCCCAACTTGGAGAAGGGCCCAAATAGCAAGTAACCATGAGCCATACCAACTTCTAGCCCACGTCTACCAGGATTAAGACCTGGGCGATAAGCGGGTAAGTTATTAATGAACCACTTGATTAAGGGAGAAGAATTAATTGGGGTTTCCAGGTCACCTTTCTGGGGATCGCGTCCTGCGGGAAAAGCAGCCTCTCTATTTCTCGGATCGCTAGGGAGATTCTTGGATGCATTTACTGATTGCGCCATAATTTATCTTCGCCTCTAAATTTAGAACGGATGATTTGCTACTTTCCTATAATAATTGTAGGTAAAGTAGACTTTTAGCTAGGAAGTTTAGAAAAATTAATTTAGCTGCTTTAAAAAGTATGAAACTCGCCAGCTGTTTCCAGCATCGCGAGTTTCAAAAACTATTTGAGTGATAGTTTTACCTAACTAGGTCGAGCTACCCAACTGCACGATCTTAGGCAAAACCTAACACATTCAAATTTTGTCAATCCCGCCTTTAACTTACGGTAGTGGGTGGAAAAGTAAGTCGGGGAAAAAGCGGTTAAATTCAATCAAAATCCCGGCTGTGATTGTCAGCCAGAGGGTAGCTGCCACAGGCGCTGTGGAAATAAATTTAATCAAGTAGGATGATTGGTCGCTTTTGTCCGCCATGAATTTAGTCTCCTAAACAAGTGAATGAGTGAATCGCAATTAGCGTGGGGAAACAGTTATTTCTGAATCCTTGGCAGTTAATTCGCCAGAGAGAAACTCTTTAACTGCTGCCGCTGGCCAAGCAAAGCCTGTGGCGATGATAGGTAGTGCCAAGCCAAGATCGATTTGGATTTCTTTTTGTTCGGTATCGGGGCCTTTTTTAATGGCTTGCAGGTAGGCGCGACCGACCCAACCAATCCAACCAGCAATATAGAGGAAGAGAATACTGGGAATCAGGAAGTCACCAGCACGGTCAAGGCGACCATCCACAATCAAGTGGGGGTAACCTTCAGGACCACACAGGGCCTGAGAATAACGCTCAAACCGTTTTCTCCCGGATTCAGGGTCGGCGGTGGTGTTACGGGCATTTTTCGCTAGCTCTTGAAATGCGGGAGAGTCTTTGCAGGGTACTAGGTTAGCACCTAAAGCTTTTGCTGGTGGAGCAAAATTGAACCAAAGACAAATCGCTAAAATCAAAGCAAACAATCGTCGCATGGAGTTGTTTCCTTTTATTACAAAACAGAAAGTTTCTATGTACAAAACGAAGCGGCTTGTACAAGGTTTATTTGCATAACTAGCAAGTAATCATACTCTTGGGCGGGAACCGAGTAAAGTTTAAGTAAATAAAAGTTAAAGCTTCTCAAACAAGTCCCCTATCCAGAACTCAGCAATCAGCACTCTTTATGGCAACCGTTTTAGCAATCGAAACCAGCTGTGATGAAACTGCCGTCGCAATTGTTAAGAATCGTCACGTTTGCAGCAGTATTGTAGCCTCACAAATTCCAGTCCATCAACAGTATGGCGGGGTAGTGCCAGAGGTAGCTTCCCGCCAGCATTTGGAAACGATCAACGAAGCGATCGCCGCAGCTTTGGAGCAGAGCCATATAGACTGGGATCAAATTGATGGTATTGCCGCCACTTGTGCGCCGGGACTCGTAGGGGCGCTTTTGGTGGGTTTAACTGCTGCCAAAACCTTGGCGATGGTACACAATAAAGCATTTTTGGGAGTTCATCACCTCGAAGGTCATATCTATGCGACTTACTTGAGTGAGCCAACTTTAGATCCCCCTTTCCTTAGCTTACTAGTTTCCGGCGGACATACAAGCTTGATTTACGTCAAAGATTGTGGTATCTACGAAACTTTAGGCGAAACCCGTGATGATGCGGCAGGTGAAGCCTTTGATAAGGTGGCGCGGTTATTAAAGTTGGGTTATCCCGGTGGGCCGATAATTGACAAGCTGGCACAAACAGGAAACCCCCAAGCCTTTGCCTTGCCAGAAGGGAAAATTTCCCTACCAGGTGGGGGATATCACCCCTATGATGGCAGTTTTAGTGGGTTAAAGACGGCGGTGTTGCGTTTAGTGCAGCAGTTAGAGAAAGATGGCTCTCAAATACCAGTGGCAGATGTGGCGGCTAGTTTTCAAGAAACTGTAGCGCGATCGCTCACCAAAAAAGCGATCGCCTGTGCACTCGACTATGGTCTAGACACGATCGCTGTAGGTGGAGGCGTAGCAGCTAACACTGGCCTAAGAAAACACTTACAAGCAGCAGCAGCCCGGCACAACCTACGCGTCCTCTTCCCCCCCCTGAAATTCTGTACCGATAACGCCGCAATGATTGGCTGTACCGCTGCTGACCATCTATCCCGTGGTCACACATCCCCCCTCACCCTAGGCGTTGAATCGAGACTAGCGTTGACCCAGGTGATGAAGTTATATCAACAATAAATCAATTCAAAATTCTGTTAGGAAGAATCAAATTTTTGAATTTTCAATTGGAGCGTAGCGAGCCACTATTGACCGGATGTGATTAGCCACAGCGTCTGGCTGCTCTAACATTGCCAAATGCCCACAATTAGGGATTTCAATTACATTGTCGCCAGTGTATTGGAAAAGTGGATGAAAACTAGCTAAATGCCGAACATACTTGGGTTCCATAACCTTATCGTCAGTACCAGTCAAAAAATAAACTGGCTGCTTAAGTTGGGATACCAACTGGGGTAACCGGTTGATTTCTTCCTCCGTCGTCGAGTCTAACAGCGTTAAGAGAGCAGCTTCTGGGTCAGCAACAACGAAATCAATTACCCTCTGACGTGCCCAATAGCGATCTAGCGGACGTGCCACACTCGCTCTAGTAAACAGTAAATCAATCAAAGGTACTTGAGACAGCCAACGCGGGCGGACTTGTAAAAATTTCTGCCCTGCCGAGCGAAACTGCTCAAAAGCTTCTTTGAGATAAATACCACCGCCTGCATTTATACAAATTACTCCCTTAACACACTCAGGTAGTTGAGCAGCTCCCCAGAGGGCAATAGTACCTCCCAAGGAGTGACCAATGAGCCAAGCACTGGTAATATTCATCTGTTCCAGCAGGACTGCTAAATCCTGAGCATAAGCAGATGGAGTATAAAGAGAATCTAAGTAAGAGTCAACCGAACCATAGTTAGTAGTAGTAAGGCTCAAAGAAGTTTGTATCTGTGACTGGGATTCACCAAAACCCCGCAAATCATAAGACAGACACTGTAAATCAACGGATAGGCGGGAAATTACAGGTTGCCAGTATCCACGGCTATTGAGCCAACCGTGGATAAACACTAAAGCATGGGGATAGGACGTGGGAGCCGTTAGCTCGTATGCGTGTGGAACTCCCAAGATTTCTATGGTTGCCATACTTATATCGTACCCTCTAGGGCGGGTGCGATTAAAAACTGCACTTAAGTCATGATTTCAAAATTTTGAAATCCCTATACTCAAATCTTGCATCTAACCGTATAAACAACGTTAGGCTTAAAAGCGGTGCAATAGAGCTACATCACTTTACTTGGGTTTTATCGCTAAATTAGGGTTTTAGGATTAATACTGATTAAATTTGAGCAATTTTTCTTGGCGCAAGATGTGATTATACTCATCGGTCTAGTAACCTCTGTCGCACCCCTTCAGCAATTTTGTGACCGAGATATTCAGGAATAAGGCTTTCATTCGGTCCTAACAGGTAGAGAATCAACCTTGTGCGTCCGCGCCAAACCAGTAAATTGGCATTGACAACCAGCAAGTCTTCCTGCCAGATGGCGTACATCACTTTGTAAAATAATCCCGGTTGATTATCGGCTTCAACCACTAAGGCCGGGAGATGAAAAACCGGATCAACATAGAACTCGGTTTGTACCTGCTCTAAGCCAGCATCAAGGTTGAATTCTACCGCCAGCATTTCCTCCACCTCAAACCGCCCTCCTAAAGCCTCACGAATAGCGCGGCAGACGTTTTCTGCGGTTTTCTCGGTCAGGGCTTTGCTGCCACGAGACACCAGCAGTTTAATAAAAACTAACATTGGCGGACGGATCTGACCGTATAGACTTAGTCCGTGGATAGTCAACCCGTAAGCTGCCAGCACACCAAAAATATCGCTGAGGAGAAAAGACTGGTTACGGTAGGCAAAATGCAGCGCACTTTTATTACCTTCTGATTTCAGCTCAATCACAGCGCGTCTGGTTTTATAGAGACGGTAGGCTAATCGTAAATTTTGCAGTTGTATCTCGCTGCTAACAAATTGTTCATAAAACTGTGGAAACGCTCGGTTAAAGCGCTTTAGGAGTTCCAGTGTCGAAGATTTTAAACCAGAAGCCATCGTTGGGGGTAAAACTCCCTTGCTTTGTTAAAATTAAAGCTAAAAATGGTGTTACGTAGTTCCAAGTCAAGTAGCATAGTCAAATATAGTCACGCTACGAGTTGACCCGGAGTGATTCGGATTTGTTGAACTACAACAGCCCCTATCCCCTTTGCAAAAGCATTAGGGATTGCCCTTTTCATAATGTTGCAAAACCCATTCACGTGGATCAAGAGAACTACACCACAAGCATAACAGTACAGTTCAAGGGGAAATTTGCTGGTTGCTGAATTGATATTCAGCTTTGGCTTTGAAATTATAAACTGGAATGCCATCACCACACAAAAATTAGAGTGAAAAGTGGATGACTCCTCTTGTTGAATAAAATTAACCCTCTCCCCTCCCGCTTTATAAGCAATAAAATCCACAAATCCGGCTGGCAGCACCTGCACAAAATTTTGGTCATTCCGACTGCCAAGATTAATTTTTGGTATGCAGTTGAATTTTTTACCAATTACTAGTATGCTGATATTGCTAACAACTAAGTACTCAATAATGAATCGGCTATTTTTGTCAAGATAATCATTCATTTTAGGTTTAGAATTGGTACAAAGTTGTGGGATTTTTCTGGTGTAAAAATTAGGTGTTTTATCTTGGCGTTTAGCTATTTGTTTGTTAAATAATTGATGAACAGACTTTAATGGTCTAGGATTTAGCAAAAGTGGTTGTGTCTTGGCTTGAATAGATGTGATTATGACCAGATTATCAAGTCCAATTCCCAAATTGGCAATGGCGTTCAAATTCAAATTATTTTGGTTGGATGCTTGTTCATAAATAACCGCTACAATAATAGAATGCAATAACTTAATCCAGTCCATTTTATTGCTCTAAAAAATAATTTTAGCCGGGAAAATGAAATTATTAAAATTTGCCAAACAAATATTAATGGCAAAGCTTTATTAAACGAGCTGTTTTGAAATAAGGTTTGAATATCTTTGTAGTTAAAATATTTGTTTTTAACTAGGCATAAATGGCGAATTAAAAAAATGCGGCGTTTGGCTCTGGATTGCCTGTAAAGCGTTGGAGATAAAGACATAGCAAGTGCCACCAAGTCTGGCATCAATTAAATAAATCTGGCTTGTCATCTACAGATAACTGTACCAAACTAAACTTGACCTCCAGGATGAGGCAATTTGCAGTCTTTCCACCATCACTAATCTGTTTGGTAAATTATTTTGATGTGCTTTTTTGCATGGCTCAGAAATTTTTGTTTCTATAAAAGAATATACCTGAAATATGCTTTAATTTAGAATTGATAAAGTTTCGCACTACTAATAGACTTTCATATCCTGCCGTTTTGGGAAAATTACCCTAGTCTTTACAAATAGGGCGGGAAATTTTATATCTCACCAGCTACAACTAGAAATACAACATAATTTCCGGTTGTGGTATTCTCTAGGGGTGCGATGAAAAATAACACATCGGCCACCATGCTCCAATCAACTCCCGCAAAACGTCAGTTTGAGTTCTGCTATCTTACTCACCATATGGCTATAACAATTCTTTTTCTGCTTCTGTTACCCGAAAATAAATCGACTTTTCAGATTTTGGCAAAGCAGAATCCCTCTTAATGTAGTATGTTGTATCCAGTTGAAAATGATAGGTGTGAAACACGCCATAACTGGCTGTTACCATCGCCAATACTGAAAACGCTCAAAAAATTTTAAGTGTGAGGGGTAGCAAATGGAAATAGCTGTGTTATGAGAAAGTAGCTTGAAAACCACTGGTTTCAACCAGGGGATGAAAAGGATCAGCAGGATTTATCCTGCCTTGTTTGTGTTAACATAGTTTGATATAAGGATAAGTAGGCAACAGCAAAAGTATTTCGACCGTGGAAATACTGCGTAAACCAATCTTACGATTGAGTAGCCTCTGAAACTGAACAAACGCAAAAAAACTAATTGGTACGAGTACGACGGGGCACGTCGGAACTTACGCTTGGGAGCCAGTGCGTTAGGCAGGCAATACCCAAATTAACGCAACTGGTGTAGAGAACAGGCATCCAATTTGGTAGGATACATCCTGTCAAAGCAACCAGTCTCGTAAAACCAAGAATCCCTTGATCTCTAATCAGGGGAATGCCAAAGGTGAGTCTACACTCACTCTTAGTGAGAATTAATTCAGTTATATTACCCGAACCACGTTGGCATGGGTTTTTGGAAAACTTGGTTTAGTACGCCTGAAGCTGTAGCGACGACTAAAACAGACCCCTTTGAAGAGCATACAGCAGAAGTATTGGGCAACTCCGTCCCTAGTAGCTTTAGCGAAGCTACTCCAAAGGAGGCTCGCATCGTTTTCAGTACGGAGCGAGATATCGATCTGTATGAATTAGAAGAACTCTGTGATGCAGTCGGTTGGTCGCGTCGTCCTCTGAGAAAAGTAAAAAAAGCCATTGAGCATAGTTTCCTCGTCGCCTCAATGTGGCAAGTGCGAGGAAACCAAAAGCGGCTGATTGGTTTTGCCCGTGCTACCTCAGATCATGCATTTAATGCCACTATTTGGGATGTGGTAGTTCACCCAGACTTTCAAGGTCAAGGGTTGGGCAAGTCATTGATGAAATACGTCCTCAAAAAACTGAGGAGCGAAGAGATTAGCAATGTCACTCTCTTCGCCGATCCCCACGTTGTCGATTTCTACCGAACTATGGGGTTCATGTCCGATCCTGAAGGTATTAAAGGGATGTTTTGGTATCCTCACTAAATCCGCAATCAGAAATCTCAAGAAAACAGCTGGCTACGAAAAAATCAGCTATGATGATTGGAGTCTACTGTGTTTAAGGTGCTTTAAAGAAGGTTCGCCGACTGTCTAGCAGCCATCTGCCTGGTAAAACCAAGTCGGCAAAAAATCTTATAGCTTCTATTCTTGCTAAGACGCAGCTAGTCTCGTCAAAAGCAAATTCTCAAATAAGTTAGCAATAAGCCTTACTATGTGATATAATCAGGTTAATACTTCGGAAAAGCCTAACTGCTTTTGTGTGCAGCTAAAACTAAACCACCGTTAGTAGATCATTTTATCCGGGATGTAGCGCAGCTTGGTAGCGCGCCTGCTTTGGGAGCAGGATGTCGCAGGTTCAAATCCTGTCATCCCGATTTTAAATACAAACTCTATAAACTGACTTGGTGTTTCTTTACCCAGCAGTAAGGTACTCTAGCAGTTTAGTTTTGCCTAGACTTAAGTGGATATTCAATTAATTAATGGCACTAGGAACGATTAATTCAGTAATAGCGTCACCCATAAATGAAAAAAAGCATAAAATGACATTGTTTAGCTCAAGGGTCGGGGAAATTTTCCGCCACTTGAGAAGACATACAGCAGGCACATAAAGTATTTTGTAGTGAATAGCAAGGCAAATGCCGGAAAAAGCAGCTTTAACCAGTCATTGGTGACGGCGATACTATGACCGTTGACGGTTAACAGTCAATAGTCGTTATGGGTTTTTTACAACTCAAATGGATTGCTATATAACTAAAACTAGTTGGTGCTGTGCAAATCCTACCATTTGTCTGATTGTCTGAGTTAATTGAATTATTGACGCGAGGAGCAGTCATGAAATCATTGGTTCGCTGGGGCGCAACATTGGGTTTAGTGGGGAGTACTTTGCTCTTAACGGTTTTTGGCGTAAATTTCCCAGTGCTGGCATTGTCAGAACAACAAATAAAAGATAAATTAGACGCCGTACCAGTGTATTTGATTACTAACGACAAAGGGTTACCCTTAAGTCGTGCTCTGCCTGATGGTCAAAATGGGCAAAAAGGTGGTGGTTCGGTGACAGGAGTGTATATGAGTCGGCAAGAGGCTCAAGCTTTTATAACTGAGCTGCGGAATACAAAAGGCAAAGACCCAAAGCTGGATGAAGTGGTGAAAAGTCTACAAGTAACAGCAGTGCCTCTAGGGATAATTTATCAGCAATTGCAAGAAACCAAAAACCAACCAAATCGTCTTGTATTTGCCTTTAAACCTGTGGAGCAAGAGATTCAGGGGGCTTTGGCGTTGCTGCGCCAAAGTGGTCAAAAGGTAGATCAGTTTAAGAGTGTGCCTGTTTTTGCTGTCAGATTTGCACCAGAACAGGGGTATGTACCAATTCAAATGACATCTGACAAACAGCAACTTATTCCGCTATTTCTCAGTAAGCAAGATGCACAAGGTTTATTGAACCAGGTGAAGCCAAAGTATCCTAAGGCTGATATTCAAGTAATAGACGTAGATGGGGTGATTAAAACCTTACAGAGTAAAAACGATTCGTGGCTGACCCAAGTTCTCTTAGTGCCATCTCCAGAGTCTAGAGAATATATCAAGACGCTGCCTAGGGATAACGCGCCCAAAGCTCCTGGTGCTTCACAGCCTAAGAAGCTCCAACGTTAAGGTATGGCGGAGCAACAGCCAAAGGTAGTTTCTGGTTTACAACTTTGGCAATGGCGCCATCGAGCTATCCTTGCGGCAGGAGCTACTGATGTTCCACGGGTGGAGGTAGATTGGCTTCTACAAGAGGTAGCTGGCTTAGACCGCTTGGCGCTACGTTTGGAGTCTTTCAAGGACCGGCCGCAGATGCAGATGGATCTTTCCCTAGAAGAGTTAGACCATCTGTGGCAAAGGCGATTAAATGACCGATTGCCAGTGCAATACATTGCCGGAGTTACATCTTGGCGACGGTTTAAAATCGCCGTGTCAAGCGCTGTTTTAATTCCCAGACCAGAAACAGAGTATTTGATTGATTTAGCTGTGACAGCGGCTGCTAGCAATGGGGCAAAGGAGCTTTTACGGTCAGGACACTGGGCAGATTTGGGCACTGGGAGTGGCGCGATCGCACTGGGACTGGCAGATGCCATGCCAGAGGCAATTATTCATGCTGTTGATTACAGTCCAGAAGCAATGGCGATCGCTCAAACAAATGCCCAAAATTTGCACCTGGCTGAACGCATTCGTTTTTATCAAGGTTCTTGGTGGGAGCCGCTATCATCCCTCAAAGGTCAGTTTAGTGGCATGGTGTCAAACCCGCCTTATATCCCCACCAGTACTTTGCCTACCCTACAACCGGAAGTCTTTAACCATGAACCACATTTAGCTTTGGATGGGGGGGCTGATGGTTTAGATTGCATCCGCCATTTAATCACTATCTCCCCCAATTATTTGCGCCCTGGTGGGGTATGGCTGATTGAAATGATGGCAGGACAGGCAGAAGCAGTACGGGAACTTCTAGAAGCTCAAGGTAGCTATTGCAATATTTCAATTCACGCTGATTTGGCGGGGATTGAACGTTTTGCTTTGGCGTATAGAAGTTAGACAAGGACTGGGGGACTCATAGTAGAGGTTGTTTTAATTAAGATAATCCCCTAATAGGGATTGAAGCTCACCAAATCCCTATTGGGGATTGAGGTTATAACTGCCTATCATGTGTAAGTGATGGCTATACCCAAAGTCAGGTATCGCAAATTATCTGTGAAAAACCTATTCTTCATCAGAAAGAAAGGGGAAAACTATTAAGAATTAAGCATTCTAGATTATTTATGAATGTTTCTTTAGAAGAATTGATAAATAAGGCTAAGGCTGGCTATTTAGTGAGCTTTCCTACAGATACTGTTCCCGCACTCGCAGTTTTACCAGAAAAAGCCGAATTAATTTTTATTGCTAAACAGCGTTCTCAGGATAAACCTTTGATTTTGATGGCTGCTAGTGGTTCTGATTTGTGGCCTTATGTGAAAGGTAGTGATGTTGAGTATCAGATTTGGCAAGAATTAGTCAACAAATATTGGCCGGGGGCGCTGACGTTAGTTTTACCAGCAAGCGATCGCCTCCCAAAAGTGATGAACCCGATTGACCCGACAACAATTGGCATTCGAGTGCCGGATTGTGCGATCGCCCAAACTATATTGGCACAAACAGGCCCTCTAGCCACCACTAGCGCCAATTTATCAGGTCAGCCGCCCTTGGAGACAATTGCAGAAATTGAAGCTACGTTCCCGGAGGTTCTAACACTGGAAACAACAGCACACCAGGGCGATATATCAGGAATGGGTATACCTTCCACCGTTGCCAAATGGACAGGGTTGAATTGGCAAATTTTGCGGCAAGGTGCCATTAAGTTAGATAATTCAGCTAGGTAGGACGCAAAGACTCTACATCGATGATCGGCTAGAAAATCCGGAACTTAAGGAAAGCGTATTTGCGGTCAATTAACAAGTTAATAATTGCCAAACTATGAATGTGAGCGACTGGGTATATCTAGGAGCAGGAATAGGATTGGGGATGGGGTTTTGTTGGTTATTTGCACGCTCGGCAACCGCTGCATCTGACTCATCCTCAGTATTGCTCGAAGAACAACAGCATCAGCCACTACTCTTACAACAGGTGAAGCAAACGCAGCTGGCATACTACATGGCAGCCCAAATGAGCCAGTTTAAAGCGGGTTTTTTGGCAAGGACTACCCATGAATTGCGATCGCCCCTTAATGGTCTGATTGGCTTGCATCAGTTAATTTTGTCGGATTTGTGTGAAAATCCGGCTGAAGAACGAGAATTTATTGCTCTAGCCCACGAGCGAGCGCTGAAGTTGCTGAAGCTAATAGATGAAATACTTAGCATTGCCAGAACAGAACATGGAAACAGCAAACTAGAAATTCAACCCCTAGCATTAGCTGAAGTTTTACAGGAAGTTGATAAATTAACTTATATGCTGGCGGCCAATCGCAATTTTCCGTTTCTTGTGTTGCCCCCTGCTTCAGAAATTTACGTTTTAGCAGACCCTCGTTGGCTACGCCAAGTATTGGTAAATTTAGTAGACACAGCTATTTCTCAGATGGAGTTCGGTAGTATCTGCCTTTCCAGTAGCGTTGCACCGACCAATAAATATGTGTACATCTGGTTGGATCTGCCTACTCATGGTGTGCTCTGGAGTGAGCCGATAGATTTAATTAAATTTGAAGATAAGCCTGCTCAGTCTGAGCAGGAAAATGTCGCCTTGTCACCGGGAATGAAGCTATTACTCAATCAAACGTTGCTGGAAGTGATGGGAGGAAAGCTGGAAGTCCTGTTTTCTCCCACAGACAAGGAAGCAAACGAGCGGCTTACTAGGCTGCAAATCTCTATCCCCCTAGTGATTCCTGAAGCTGAATTTCGACCATTGGGAGAGAACCCAGGCTAGTTTGGTTGTGTAACACCATCGTAGTTGTAGTATTGGACTGGAAACCAATCTTTTCATAGAATTCCTGCTGGTGAGTGGTCATCAGGTAGACACGCTCAACCCTCATCCGGGGATGACTGAGAACAGTTTCTACTAACTTGTTTCCCAGCCCATGACCACGATATTCTGGGTGAATGACAACATCCCAAATTGTGGCGCGATAGATGGTATCGGAAGTTGCCCTAGCAAAGCCGATGAGTTTTTCTCTATCCCAGATGGAAATCACTGGATCGCTGTTAGCAATGGCTATGCCCAAGTCCTCAATACTACGTCCTTTTGCCCAGAAAGCTGAAATATTGAATAGCTCTTGGAGTTGGTGCAGGTCAATTTTCGCATGGCTTTCGCTAAATTGAATCTGAGGAAAGTTCATTGTGTAGGCACCCAATTTTTGGCAGGATATTGGCTATTGTTAAGTCATATTTTGCTATAAAGTACTAAAAACGTATATCTATATGCAACTATTTGCTTGCTTTTAATCACAAACCCACTTCCACAGAGGATGAGTTGGTCCCTGCTGGCGTATCCGATAAACTTGTTGTTCTAAGCGTTGTTTTTCCTGCTTTGGTAGTCCCCGCAGAATATTCCGACTTTGCCAAATTAAAACAGCAGCCGTCATGCCAATACAAAAGGCTAGACCCAGAGTAGACAGTGGATGGAAGAAGAGTCCATATCGCACTGCTACCCAAGTAAAGTATTGTTGCCACAATGCAATTTCTGCACGTAGATCCCATAAGCAAATAGGTGCAACAGTGAGCCACAAACAACTGGCAAACAACCACCTGCCATATATTGTCAGTTGGTGTAGTCTCTGCACTTGTTGAACAAAAGACTGGTCAGAGTTCTCAAGGTCTAGTTCGTTAATTGGTGGTTCTTCGTCGGATTGAGCCATAGAGAAATAAAGAAACTTGATATGGGTAAGCAATTCAAAATAAAAAATGCTTTTACCCAATTGTGAACTAATCCCAAGGTTAACTATCCTGGGAACTGACACTGGTATCAATCGACTCAGCTATGGATCGGACTGTGCGCTCTCGCCACAAAGTTAGGAGGGTACTGGCAATGAAAATGCTGGAGTAAGCTCCCATTGTGAAGCCAATAATTAAAGCTAAGGCAAAGTTTTTTAGTGTTTCTCCTCCAAACAAAAAGATGGCAAATAAGCACAGCAACGTTGTTAAAGTCGTGTTGATTGACCTTCCTAAGGTTTGGTTTACGGCATCATCTACAATGTCAGCAATCGGGCGGTGGGGATTTATTTGCAGCGTTTCCCGAATGCGATCGTAAATCACCACTGTATCGTTTACCGAGAAACCTGTAATCGTTAGTAGGGCGACGATGAAGAGACTATCCACTTCAGTGCCTAGCACCAAACCGAAAATTGAGAAGATCCCTGCCGTGATTAAGACATCATGAAATAGAGCAACGATGGCAAATACGGCATAGTCCAACTGAAAGCGGAAGCTCAAGTAAATAATGATCCCCGCAAAGGAAACAATCAGGGCGATGAGACCAGATGTCAACAACTCTCGGCCCAGGGTAGGGCCAACGGTGTCAAATTGGTTTTTTTGCTGGTCAAAAGTGCCGATTTTTTCGCTTAAGGCATTTTGCAACTTGCTACGTTGCTCGGGCAGCAAGGTTTTTGTCCGAATTAATATTCCATTTTCGGCACGTGTGTCTTTGTCAGCAACAATTTGGATGCTGCTATCACCCAGTCCCTGCGCTTTAGCTACTTCTCGAACAACATTGATATCAATTGGCTTGTCGCAGTTACCCGGTTTAGTGCAATCCCGTTCAAACTGTAATCTTGTACCACCGACGAAATCCAAACTGGGACGTAGGGGTGCGCGAATGTTGGGGTTTTGCCAAGAAATCACCATTGAGATGATTCCAGCCAGGATAATGGCAGCAGAAATAATCCACCATAGCGATCGCGATTTATTAATACTCAGTTTCATCTAGCTACCTCTGCCTTGTTGGATGCTGGCAGGTTCGGACAGAAAAGTTCTGGTTTCCGCAATGCGGGAATTGTGATTGCCAAAAACATGAAGGTGCGACTACAGGTAATTGCGGTAAACATACTCACTGCTACGCCCAAAGCCAAAGTTAGGGCAAAGCCTTTTACCAAACCAGCCCCCAGCCAAAATAGTGCAGCACAAGCAATCACTGTGGTAACGTTGCCGTCTAAAATGCTGGAAAAGGCGCGGTAAAAGCCAGATTCTACAGAACGATAGAGAGTTTTGCCTGCCTGCAATTCTTCCCGCGTCCGTTCAAAAATTAACACGTTGGCATCAACTGCCATACCAATACTGAGGATAAAACCGGCAATTCCCGGCAATGTTAAGGTGACACCCAACAAAGCAAAGGTAGCCCAAGTAAGCAGGGAATAGATCAATAGTGCTACATCCGCAATTAGTCCTGGTAATCTATAGTACACGACCATAAATATTAATACTAAAGTCAGACCACCGATTCCAGCATAGATACTGCTAGTGATGCTGTCTTTACCCAAGGTTGCCCCAACAGTGCGGATTTCGGCAATTTCTACGGGTACGGGTAATGCACCACCGCGCAACTGCACACCCAAGTCATTGGCTTCTTGGGCTTTGAAAGTACCTTGAATCACGGCTGAACCGCCAGTAATACCCGTGGCGGCATGTTCTGGTCCAACGACAGGAGCACTGATCAGTTCATTATCAAGAAAGATGCCGATGCTGCGTCCGGTACCAGCAAGCTTTTTCGTTAGTTCGGCAAACAGTTCACCACCTTTTTGATTGAAGCGAATGGCAACATTCCAATTATTACCTTGAGTGGGTTCACCATAGGCATCCTGGAGGTATTTGCCAATTAGTGGTGGGTTGGTGCTTTCAAACAATTCGGCGATCGCTTGATTATTGTTCTGTAAATCAGCTTGATTTTTAGCAATTGCTTCTTTGTCTTTGCTCTTGCTCAACTCTTGTTGCTTTGCTTTCAGTTCTGATTGAGATACTTTTAAAGCAAACACTTGAGTTTCTGTACCAGGTTTTTGGGTGCGAAATTCTAACTGCGCTGTACCCCCTAGCACCCGTTCTGCTTGTTCCGGGTCATTTACCCCCGGTAATTGCACTAGAATCTTGTCTGTACCCACAGTTTGGATTACTGGTTCCGAAACGCCGAGACCGTTAATTCGACCTTCGACTACTTTTTTCACCCCTTCCAATTCTCGTTCGGTGATTCGCGGGATCTCCGCTGTTGGTTTCACCTGAATTGTGAGCTGTGAGCCTCCCCGCAAGTCCAGTCCAAGGGGTATGGGAATTGTGGCAATCACCGCAATGGCGGCGATTACCAAGACTAAAATCAAGACTAATAGCGATCGCTGTCTTTGCATACCATAACTCGCAACTGACAAAGGTTATGATAGCGCTCTTTTACAGCGTTATGAGCAATCGGTAATCGGGAAAAAGGTAATCGGGAAAAAGGTAATAGTTTTTTCTCTTACCCTTTTTCCCAATTACCTGTTACCTATTACCTAAACTCGCAAAGCTACCATTTTTTCCACGGCTTCCACTATTTGCTCTGGTTGGACAATAGTCAGACGCTCTAGATTACCGTTGTAAGGCGTGGGAATATCTTGGGAAGAAAGCCGCAGCACCGGGGCATCTAATTCATCAAACAAGCGATCGTTAATTGAGGCGGTTAATTCTGCACCAATACCCCCAGTTCTCATACATTCTTCCACAATAATCACGCGATGGGTTTTGCGAATGGATGTACCGATGGTATCGAAGTCCAGAGGCTTGAGGGATATCAAGTCAATTACTTCTGGGTCAAAACCTTGTTTTTCCAAAGTTTTTACGGCTTGCAGCACATGATGCCGCATCCGGGAATAAGTGAGAATTGTCACATCTTTGCCGCGACGCACAACTTCGGCTTTATCGAGAGGTACTAAATATTCTGTTTCTGGTAGGTCTTCTTTTAAGTTGTAAAGCAGCACGTGCTCAAAAAATAGCACTGGGTTATCATCGCGGATAGCAGATTTTAACAGTCCTTTGGCGTTGTAAGGTGTCGAGCAGGTGACAATTTTTAACCCAGGAACGGCTTGGAAATATGCTTCAAGCCGCTGGGAATGTTCAGCCCCTAACTGCCGTCCCACGCCCCCAGGACCGCGGATTACCATCGGAATCTTAAAGTTACCGCCGGAAGTATAGCGCAGCATCCCGGCATTGTTGGATATTTGGTTGAATGCCAGCAGCAAAAAGCCCATGTTCATGCCTTCGATGATTGGTCTTAACCCAGTCATCGCTGCTCCCACAGCCATACCAGTAAAGCTGTTTTCGGCAATCGGGGTGTCTAGAACTCGCAGATCACCATACTTTTTGCATAGGTCTTTGGTAACTTTATAGGAACCGCCATAGTGTCCTACGTCTTCACCGAGAACAAATACGCTGGAGTCACGCGCCATTTCTTCATCAATAGCTTCCCGTAGGGCGTTGAAAAATAGTGTTTCTGCCATTTAGACCTTTAGTTGCGATTAATGTTTTAGAATCTTATCGTGCTGACAAAAGCAAATACTGTGAGCGATCGCTACGCACTAGGTTAGAGATTGACTTTTTCCCAGATCCTACCCTATACACAAAAGGAGAAAATGTACAAGATAATCAATATCTTGTTTTGTCCTTTGTTGTTTTATCATCTCTCTCAATGCTAATTGCTATTTTGCCTCTAAGTAGACAGTTTAAGTAACTATGTTCAAAAATAGCTAGTCCAAGTAGGCAAGAGGCACTCATGCAATAAAGCTTGTAAGAGGATGCTTGTTCTATTTTTTCAACTGGATAGTTATTTCTGCCCCGCTGCACTATCGTGAATTTGCACAATTAGCTATGCACTGGCGAATCAGTCACTTGATTTAACTGATTGTCTGGAAAGCGTTTTGGTCTACCTGGTTTACGTTTATGTCGCTGATTAATAGATTTTTCACTGGCGGCTGCTAACTCTTCAGGTGTACATTTGAACAGCCGCAAAGCATCTAAATATTTTTTTGGTGTCATCGTCGGTTCAGTACGCCCAGCTTCCCAGTTGCGAACGCTGGTTTCACTGATTGCAAGCCTGAAGGCTACCTCTGTACGGCTAAGTCCCGCACGCTCTCTCAGGACTTGCATATCCATATCCGACGCTCCCATTAAAAATTTAGAGTCTGTTTATTAAATCGATTGACATAAAAATGCCAATTGAAGAAAATTTACTAACTATATATTCTTTTATAAGCGATCGCTTCCACCTCTAGCAAACAAGACAGTACCTATTTCTGTAGTCTTCAATACAGTTTTTTGATAAAAATGTCAAATATCCAAAAGATTTGTGCAACTAGCCGCAACTTTTCGCCTACTCCTGCACAATTTCGTATAAGTCTTCCATCACAACGTCAAATGTCCAAGCCAATTTGTGAAGAGATGTTACATCCATAGTCGCCAAGCCGGGAGACTTGGCGTAATTCTTTAGCGTGGTATATGCAATTCCTGAACGGTCAGAAACTTCTTTTAGCGTCCAACCCTTCTGTGCCGCAAATTCTTTAATCCGCAACCTCACCAAACCCATTATTTTTCACCTGTTTCGGAATCAACTGCTGCGAACCCATATCAATACTGTAATTCGCTTTGTTAATCCTGGACAATTTCGTACAAGTCTTCTATCAAAACGTTGAAGGTTCGCGCTAGTTTGTGCAAGGCTGTGACGTCAACAGTGGCTAAACCGGGAGAACGGGCATAAACCTTGAGCGCACTGTAGCCTACCCCAGAACGTTCAGCAACTTCTTTTAATGTCCAGCCGTTTTCAGCGGCGAACTCTCGAATCCGCAACCTAACCAAACCCATACTTGACAACAGATATATATATACCCTTTAATATTAATATAGATAAAAAGCGATCGCCCCTGAGTCTCGCAAACGAAAGAGCGACCGACAATTTAGAACAAATTCCAAAAGCTGGGAGTTATTGACCCAGAAGATGGAAACACTCCAATATCAATATCGAGGTCATCTACCCAACATGAATATCGAGGCTATCTACCCAATATCAATATCGAGGTCATCTACTATGATAACAATTGAACGAGCAGAATCGAACTACGTCAATCCTTTAGTCCGCTTTGTCACCGAAGATGCGATCGCGCTCCTCCTCAATATACCAGTTACCGAAATCAAAGAAATCCGCTGCTGGCCGAATGTAATATTAGTAATCGCCGAACATCTCGTCAGGTTTGTCAGTTACGCCGATTTACCGCCCATTTTAGAAGCAGCACCCCCGACAAATCAAGATATACTGACTTGGCGCAAACGTTGGCGCAAGCAAAAGACACACAAAGCGCCAGAGTTCTGGAAAGAGTTTTATAGCCAAAAATTTCGCCAAGCCAATAGCTCTGCACAATTGTACGCTTGGGGACGACTCATCAACATCCTGAAATTTGCTTTTTCTCACGAACGCCTAGAATCGCTACGAAATGTTTTTCGCACCTGTCGGACTCTTCTTACTTCCCCAGTCAGTCATTTGAAGAACAGCAAGATTTTGGCGTGAGAGTTATTAGAACTTTTGGAGAAACAGTTTAATGCTAACTCTAGATTTACAAGCAATTTTAAACTCAATTCCCAATGAAGTGAATTGGCAAGATATCGTACAGTTTAAAAGATTAGATGAACGTGTTGCTATAGCTAACGATATTTGTGCCAATCTTGTTGGTGTAAATGAAGGTTATATTGAATGGTGTCCCAATGATGAGCCACCAAGCCTTTTAGAAACCTTGCTGTGGTGGTGGGTTGTTCGTCCTGATTTGGGAGCAGCTATTGCAAGTGTTGCACCCCAAGAGCTAAAAGAAATTATCAGGAGAAAGCTATAAACGAATTGAGAAGTGGACTTCAACATTGTTTGGCTCTTGAAAAGGTCAACTGTGCACCAGGTCACCCAATGGCAGATAAATAAATTATGTTAATGGATCTCTTTGAAGCGATCGAAACCCAAAATCTAGACCGCATTGCCGAATTGCTGTCACGCAAAGCTGATCCAAACAGTCTTCGCTCGGAATCTCCAGGATGGACACCGTTACATGAGGCAATTGAGCAACTTGAAGATGGTGGTGCAATTGAAACTCTAGTTCTGTTGCTTCGGCATGGTGCAGCCGTTGATACTTGGGATGCTAATCATGATTCCACACCACTACTGATGGCACTTTTCCGTGAGCAAAAAGAAGCTGTTCGCTTGTTGCTTGCTTTAGCATCAGGGTATTTGCTTAAGAATTCCTTGAATCTTGTTTCGGATATTATTTTCATAATGTAATTTTGTTATTTTTTTAACCATAGGCATTCTCTAGTCCTTAAGATAGAACGGTAAAATTTAAAAAACACTTCCGCTAAATAGGACAATCATTAATTTTGTTAAAGTTGACAGGAATTTGTTCGATTGAGTATCGCTGAGACATAACTATTAACCGTCTAGAATTTTTACTTGTCCAGACTTTAGCCTATTCTATCTCCTCAACCCAGCCACAACTGCATCCAAAATAAAACTATCTCACGCCCAAACACAAAGACACTCAAATTCTCTTTGCGCCTTTGCGCCTTTGCGTGAGATTTATTTAACTTACCCCAACCACCTAGCCGCATCTTTAGCATGGTAGGTCAAAATCAAATCAGCACCAGCACGCTTAAAGCCGGTTAAAGTTTCCAAAACTATGCGCTGTTCATCAACCCAGCCGTTAAGCGCAGCGGCTTTCACCATTGAATACTCACCAGAAACATTGTAAGCAGCTACTGGTAAATTACTCGCTTCCTTCACACGCCAGATAATATCCATGTATGCCAAAGCCGGCTTAACCATGAGCATATCAGCGCCTTCAGCAATATCCAACTCAATTTCTTTGATGGCTTCGCGGGCGTTACCTGGGTCCATTTGGTAAGTGCGTCTGTCGCCAAATTGCGGTGTTGAGTCAGCTGCATCTCTAAATGGGCCGTAATAAGCTGAAGCGTATTTAGCAGCATAAGACATAATCGGCGTATCTTCAAATCCCGCCGCATCCAAACCTTGACGAATTGCTTGGACAAAACCATCCATCATTCCGGAAGGTGCGATGATATCAGCACCGGCTTGTGCTTGGGAAACTGCTGTTTTCTTGAGTAATTCTAAAGTGGGGTCATTTAAAACCCGTCCTGTCAAATCACCTACTTGTAGATAACCACAATGACCGTGGCTAGTATATTCACAAAGACAAGTATCAGCAATAACAATTAAATCTGGAACTGCTGCTTTTACTGCTGTTGCTGCTTTTTGGACAATGCCACAATCATGCCAAGCACCAGTAGCATCTATATCTTTTTCCGCAGGAATTCCAAAGAGAATAATCGCGGGAATTCCTAAGTCATAAACTTCCTTAGCTTCTTCAACAATTTTATCTACCGAAAGTTGGTAAACTCCCGGCATAGATTTCACTTCATTGGCTATTCCCTCGCCCGGTACAGCAAACAATGGGTAAATTAAATCACTTGTTGTTAAAACAGTTTCACGAACCATCCGACGTAATTGGGGATGGGTACGCAGACGGCGGGGACGATGAGTTGGAAACATAAAGTTTTATCAAGAAAAACAACGCGATGGACACAAAACAAAGCGTCACAAAAGCAAGGTTTTGCCTTGCGACCTTCAGACAAACTACAAACAGTGCTTAACTGTCTTTTGCCCTGCTGTTGATGAAGCTGTGGGGCAATTTTGTATTTTACAGCTTGGTTGACATCTCGCCAACAGACAGTTGAAAAAACAATCTTAAAATTATATCCAATTAATTAGGGAAATTGAGTAATAGGGCATACCTGATTGGTGAAAAACCTAATTACTAATTACCATAATTTGTGCTACAAGACACGGAAAATAAATGGATAACGAAAGGGTTGATCTGGATCGCTAAAAACATGGGTAAGTGCCCAAATAGTTAGTCCCCAGTGTAGTAGATACCCTAAACCTGCTAGTGGTAGCAAGACTACTAGTGGTAAAAGTAACCAACCAGTTAGAAAAAACAGCGCTCCCAGAATCGCCCCATAAAACCAGACATTAAAGTGGAAATTGATAGATTCTTTGGCATTACTTTTAACCACAGGATCATCAGATACGAAGAGGATGGCAATCGGTAAACCCACAGAAACAACCGCAGTACTAAAAAAGATGGCTCCATGACAGAGAGCAGATAATAACTTTCGCTTGTCTGAGTCGTACATTGTTTTCTCCTATTACTTCAGATGGTTAGCGATATTACGACCCTATCACGAGCAACCTTGTCTTAAGATTAAAAGACTCGCTAGAGTGGTAAAAAATTAAGTTAAGTTAATTTACAAGCGAACAAATACACTGATGACAACCGAACTTGAGTCTGAATTGCTGCAAGCAGTTGAACTGCGCCGCAACTTTGCGATTATTTCTCACCCTGATGCTGGTAAAACGACACTTACAGAAAAGCTGCTTTTATACGGAGGTGCAATTCACGAAGCTGGGGCGGTGAAGGCGCGGCGGGCCCAGCGCAAAGCTACTTCTGACTGGATGGCTATGGAACAACAACGGGGTATTTCTATTACTTCTACGGTGTTGCAGTTTGAATACCGGAACTGTCAGATAAATTTGCTAGACACTCCTGGACACCAAGATTTCAGTGAAGATACTTATCGCACCCTAGCCGCCGCAGATAATGCGGTGATGCTAATAGATGTAGCCAAAGGTTTGGAACCGCAAACTCGCAAACTGTTTGAAGTGTGTAAGTTGCGCGGTATCCCTATTTTCACTTTTATCAATAAACTCGACCGTCCGGGAAGAGAACCGCTGGATTTGTTGGACGAGATTGAGCAAGAGTTGGGTTTGCAGACCTATGCAGTCAACTGGCCGATTGGGATGGGCGATCGCTTTAAAGGTGTGTTTGACCGTCACAAACAACAAATTCACCTGTTTGAACGTAGCGCCCACGGTAGCCGGGAAGCCAAGGATACGATGATTGATTGGGGTGATGCCAAAATTGAAGAACTCCTAGAAGAACAGCTTTACTACCAACTGAAAAATGATTTAGAACTGTTGGAAGGAGCGGGGTCGGAACTAGATTTAGACTTGGTGCATCAAGGAAAAATGACGCCTGTGTTCTTTGGTAGCGCCATGACTAACTTTGGAGTGGAGTTATTCCTCAAGTACTTCTTGGACTATGCCCTGAAACCGGGTAATCACAACAGCAGCGTTGGTGAAGTTGCCCCTACCTACCCGGATTTTTCTGGGTTTGTTTTCAAACTGCAAGCGAATATGGACCCGAAGCATCGCGATCGCGTCGCTTTTATCCGGGTCTGTACGGGAAAGTTTGAAAAAGATATGACAGTGAATCATGCTCGCACTGGCAAAGTCGTCCGTCTGTCTCGTCCGCAAAAACTTTTTGCTCAAGAACGGGAATCGATTGATGTAGCTTATCCTGGCGATGTGATTGGTTTGAATAATCCTGGCGTTTTCGCGATTGGCGATACAATTTATACAGGTCAAAAGCTCGAATATGAGGGAATTCCTTACTTCTCGCCAGAACTGTTTGCTACCCTGAGAAACCCCAACCCCTCGAAGTTTAAGCAATTCCAAAAAGGTATTGCTGAATTACGAGAAGAAGGTGCTGTGCAAATTATGCACTCAATTGATGAAGCCAAACGCGATCCAATTTTGGCGGCGGTGGGTCAGTTGCAATTTGAGGTGGTGCAGTTCCGCTTACAAAATGAGTACGGCGTGGAAACCTTACTAGAATTATTGCCCTATAGTGTCGCTCGTTGGGTTGATGGTGGTTGGGAAGCTTTAAATAAGGTGGGACGTTTATTCAACACTACTACAGTCAAAGACAACATGGGACGCCCGGTGTTGCTTTTCCGGAATGAATGGAATTGCCAACAGTTAGCGGGAGATCATCCAGAGTTGAAATTAAGCGCGATCGCCCCAGTATTTTCCGGTCAACAACCTGTGGAGGGATAATTCACTCGTTAGCAACCGCACGGGGACGCACTTTGATTATCAGGGTAGCTGAAGAACGCACTTTTGCACAAACGTGAATCAGTTAGAAGAAATTGGAGTGCCAGAATTTGTATGCCTTCACATGTCGAATCGTCTTTGGAGGCTGGATTAGTTGCCCTCAAGCAGGGAAATTACCATACAGCAATTACCCAACTAGAACCGATTGCCAGCAACCAAGACAATCTCAAAGCTAGCTTACAAGCCCAGGTTGGTTTAGTCATGGCTTATGCACGCAGTGGCGAAGTTCCCAAAGCGATCGCCCTGTGTGAGCATTTGATTGAGAGTAATAATCAGCAAGTTCAAGAGTGGGCAACACGCGCTCTTGAACATTTGACAAAACGTAAAAACCCGGAAAAATCAGCCAAAAAAATTGCCACTGGATTTGTTGCCTTTGATAATTCCAGTCAGGATTCTTCTCCAGTCGCGGCGGCATCACCACAGCAGCCAAAACAATCAGTATTAGAAACCAATACTGCTAACTCTGCTGCCTCACCATCTAATGGCTTCCCAGATTTAGAAACCAATACCACTACTTCCCCGACAACAGCTGCTAGTGACTTCCCAGATAACTTAATAGAAGCACCTGCTGTGCCCCCAAGTGCCTTGATTGGCACAAACAGCAACGCCAAAACCGAACCATTCAGCATTTATTGGCGACAAGCAAGACGGGCTAAAGTATGGCAACCCTTGCGTAAGCCGAACTTAATCCCCTCGCGGCTGCTGGCAGTAGGCACATTCATTGCCCTGTTCTGGATATTGCGGGAAATCCTCAAGTTAGCAATGAGTATCATCAACCAGATTTTAGTCAAACTTCCATTTCTGGAGCCATTGCAGCTTTTATACCATGACCCTAGCATAGGTTTACTACTAGTATTAGTTTTACTAATCGCCGTTTCCCCCTGGTTGCTAGATCGGCTACTGGCAAACTTTTATAGTCAGCGACAGTTAACTAAAGAGGTCTTGCATACCTACAGTCGCGAAGCAGTCCGGGTGCTACAACGTACTAGCCAACAAAAACGTAGACCTGTACCTAAATTGCAGATTTTGCCAATGGCGGCACCAATCATCTTCACCTATGGCAATCTCCCCCGCACTGCCAGAATAGTGGTGAGCCAGGGGCTGTTAGAGCAACTGGCGGATGACGAAATTGCCGCTATCTATGCCCTTGGACTAGGACAGATTGGGCGCTGGGATTTGCCCGTGATGTCTTTGGTGTTACTGGTGACACTGCCGGTTTACAGGCTATATCAGCAAGCTTCAGTTTGGGGAGACAGGAGCAAACAGGGAATTTGGCGCTGGACGATGACAGTTATCGCTAGTTTTGCCTATGGAGTTTGGTGTTTATTGACTGGTACTGCTTTGCTTAATTCCCGGTTGCGGCTTTACCATAGCGATCGCACCGCTGCCGAAATTACCGGCAACCCCAACGCCCTAATTCGCGCTTTACTCAAAATGGCGATGGGGATTGCTGCCGATATCGCCAAACTTGAACACACAAGTTGGCAGTTAGAAAGCTTAAATCTCCTGGCACCAGTAGGCTACCAACAAAGTCTCGCTTTGGGAAGTATTGCAGGTCGTATTTCCTTTGAATCATTCTTGATGTGGGAAAACTTCAATCCCTACCGCCGATGGTTTACGATCAACAATAGCCACCCCTTAATTGGCGATCGCATTGAACGCCTCTGCCAAATAGCTCGCCACTGGCATCTAGAAACCGAACTACATCTGACAAACCAACAGTCTTTAAAAGTTAAGCCTCAGTCCTTCTTATTACAAATCGCCCCCTGGTTAGGAATTCCCCTAGGTTTTGTGTTTGCTGGTTTGATTTGGCTGACTTGGCAATTAGTCTTCGCACTCAAGTTATTAAACTTGAAATGGATCTATCAAGATTGGTCTTTCGTTACAGGATGCCTGCTGATTGGCTTTAGCATCGGCACAGTCATGCGGATTAATTCCTTTTTTCCTGATATCAGAGGAGCCACCGTGCAAACTGATGATCAGCTGCCCAATCTATTAGCTAACCCCTCTACCCTGCCGATTGACAGTATTAGCGTGTGTCTCGTCGGTAAGCTATTGGGTCGTAGTGGTATTAGCAACTGCCTAACACAAGACTTAATCCTACAAACCAGCACAGGTTTAGTGAAATTACACCACATGTATGGGCTGGGGCAGTCGGTCAATCCCCAAGACTGGATTGGTCGGCGGATTACAGTCACAGGCTGGTTTCGGCGAGGAGCAACGCCCTGGATCGATATCCAAACCTTGGAAACTCAAAATGGTAAAACCATTCATAGTTCTCATCCCATTTGGTCTACTATTTTGGCAGTTGCTGCACAGGCTTGGGGCGCCTACATTTTTCTTACGGGTTAGTCAGTGGTCACTCAATGCAAAGTTTTTGGATTGTTCCCACCGATAAATTTGGGGGCTTGAGGATTTTAGCTTTATTCTCCACCAGAAAAGTCATCGGCTTTTCTTTAATTTAGAATTGGCATAGTCAGTCGAAAAGAACTCACAACTGACAGAGGGTAATGTAAACAAAAGTTGCAGTTTCTTTTCTAAAATGTTACATTTATTTACACAATCAACAGCAACCGACCTCACTCAGCGCTCTAGCTTGGCTGTGGGTCTGGCTACTGGCGCTAATCTCTCCCCTTTGATCTTCCCAACACAGCAGCAAATCAACCAGCCAGTGGCTGGTTTTTGTTTCCAATATCTGCTCTTGCTAAAAAAAATGTATTTTATGCTACGATTCAATCATACTATCGCCAAAAATGTAGGCGTTGAACTAGCTACGTAGAAAATACCGTGATAAGGTAGGCAATGGTATCTTAATTCTGCGGGCAGGGGCTGGGAAGAATTCGTTTGCTGTGGCGGGCAGTAGGCTGCTAAAATAACAATTCTGAGAATTAAGGTGGTATTAGCTGAGCGTAGAGTGCGCTTTTGTATTAAACAAGCTTGATCCCAACGAAAAACTGTATTGTATAGGTTGACAGTTTGGATTTAAAAAATTGGTTTATGGCAGTGTTGGTAAATAGCATCTATTTAAAAGCCAAAGCCAAGTGATTGTTTTCTGGCCAAGACAAGTTCATTTCAACTCTGGAGGTATACTTCATGTCCGTTCGCCTATATATAGGTAATTTGCCAAAAGAAGAAATAGATCGTCAAGAGTTGCAGGCGGTGTTTGCAGCAGAAGGCGACGCTGTCACGACTAAACTAATTAAAGACCGAAAAACTGGCAAGTGCCGTGGTTTCGGTTTTTTGACGGTGAACAATGACGAACAAGCCGATCAAATTATTGAAAAGTATAATGGTCACTTGTTCAAAGAGACGCCGATTAAGCTAGAGAAGGCACTACCTCGGACAAAAGGTGAGGAAGGCGAGGAACAAGCAGCTCCCAAAGTGGCTACCACTGGCGTGAGTAGCCCCACTCCTAGCCCCAACAAAGAAAGCAGCCGACGCGAAAAAAGTTCCAAGAAACCCAGACGTGGTGGCGGTACGCGTGAAACCACTACTACTGTCGATTCGGACGCTATTCGTCCAGATCCCCGTTGGGCTTCTGAATTAGAAAAGCTGAAGCAGATGTTAGCCGCACAAACGACAAATTAATCCCTAAGGGAAAAAGATTGAAAATTAAAAACCAGAAAAATTTTTAATTGTCAATAATTCCCTAGCTGCTCAGTTCTCAGGTGGAGAAAAGTTTGTCATAAATCTTGATAAATATTGATAATCTCCCTCAGAATAGGCATAATTAGGTGATGAAAACTTGTCGCTTGAAAAAAGTGCAAAGACAGGAAAAAATGGCAGCCCCTTCAGTCAACAGCCCACATCCAGGGGTAAAACTGAGGGGGTTTTGCGTTTTTATATCCTTGTTTTCGTTGTATTCAAATAGGACTTACTCATTGCCAGGAAAACTTAAATATGTCAACCACCCATCACTAATCGGAGTACCAATATAGTGTGGTTCTCCTGGGAGAGCGAGCTTTTCGTCCCACCTCACAAGAGCTTTACCATTAATATCTGTACCTAATTTACCTGCAATATCCTGTAATTATGGGTTTCAGGCATTCAAACTTGATTTTTCGACGATATAGATGCAATCAAGCCGCCAATATTGCAATGACTAAAAACTAAACAGACCAGATTATAGTTAAATCACCAGCTTTAGCATTTTGTCAGCCTGAATTTGTCCGAGAAGCGATCGCAGAGAAACTAGATAAACTCCAGTAAATAATCCAGCTAGACAATTTGCTCTTTGAGTATCAAGTGAGTATTTTTGAGAAAGTGAAGGTTGAAAGTATTGAATTTACGTTGTATTCCAGTTGACTTTACTACCCTCACAGCTGCTTGTAGCGATCTACGCGCTAACTGGCTACCCTCGCGGACAGAACAGGTTTACCAGCGCGATCGCTATACTATTGCCGTGGCATTACGTACTCTAGAAACAAGGGTTTGGCTAAATATTTGCTGGCATCCCCAAGCTGCACACATTTGTATTGGCGAACCGCCACCACGCCTACAAGATACTTTTACCTTTAGCCAACAACTAGTACACCAGTTGGGTGGTTTGGCTTTGGTGGGAATTGAAGCGATCGCACCTTGGGAGCGTGTTGTGGATTTGCAATTTGCCCGTCGTCCTGGAGAAAGTGCCCTATATCACTTGTATGTGGAAGTTATGGGCAAATACAGCAACGCCATCCTCACCGACGCCAGCAATATCATTATCACCGCTGCCCATCAAGTCAGTCAGCAACAATCCAGCGTCCGTCCTATCCAAACCGGACAGCCTTATGAAATCCCCCCCAAACTCACAGGCCCCATCCCCAATTTGAGCGAATCTTTAGAACGTTGGCAAGAACGGGTAAGTTTAGTACCTGGTGCCATCAAAAAGCAGTTGCTGAAAAGTTATCGGGGTTTGAGTGCGGCACTGTTAGATTCAATGTTACTAGCAGCAAATTTAGCACCGGAAACAACCACCGATACCCTCACCCCTGACGACTGGAAAAAACTATTTGAGCGTTGGCAAGAATGGCTGCAAGCCTTGGAGATTGGTAAATTTCAACCGGCTTGGACTAAAGACGGATACACTGTGATGGGTTGGGGCGCAATTGACACCACCAAAGATATCCAAGAATTACTCAACCGCTACTATACAAACCAGATAAATCAACAGTTATTTTCTCAAGTTCGCCATCAGTTAAGTCAGAAATTGCAGAATATTCTGGCAAAATTACGGCTAAAAAGGCAAACCTTTAGCGATCGCTTGCAGCAGTCAGATCAAGCTGATGAATGGAAGCAAAAAGCTGATTTGATGATGGCTAACTTGCAAAACTGGCAACCGGGGATGAAAGAAATTATCCTCCCGGACTTTGATAGTGGTAAGCCAGTGGCGATCGCACTCCTACCAGATAAAAATGCTGTCCAAAATGCTCAAAAGCTTTACAAACAGCACCAAAAGCTAAAACGCGCACGTGCTGCTGTCGAACCGCTATTTCTGGAAGTGCAAGCAGAAGTTGAGTATTTAGAGCAAGTCGAAGCGGCGATTTCCCAAATAGATAACTACCAAACCACAGAAGATTTACAAGCCCTCGAAGAAATCCGCGACGAGCTGATTGGGCAAAAATATCTAGAAGACCCAGAATACCGCAACCGTATTACCACTGAAAGGGCCAGTACCAACTTTCATCGTTATCGCAGCCCTAGCGGCTTTGAAGTCTTAATCGGTCGCAACAATCGCCAGAATGACCACTTAACATTTCGTGTCGCTGGGGATTATGACCTGTGGTTTCACGCCCAAGAAATTCCCGGAAGCCATTTGCTACTGCGCCTCGAACCGGGTACAGTCCCAGAAGAAGCTGATTTGCAATTTACCGCTAATCTTGCCGCCTACTTCAGTCGCGCCCGCCAGAGTGACCAAGTACCAGTAGTTTACACTCAGCCCAAGCACGTCTACAAACCCAAAGGAGCCAAACCGGGAATTGCGATTTATAAGCAAGAGACCATTCTCTGGGGAAAACCGCAATCTGTAAATAGTCATTAGTCATTGGTCATTAGTCGTTAGTCATTAGTCATTAGTCATTAGTCATTAGTCATTAGTCATTGGCTAGAAAAATTAATTCTTCCCCCCTTGTCTGTCTTGCCTTGTCACGACTTCCCCCCCCAGATAGAAACTTTCAACCGAAATGAATATCTTTTTTTGTTGGATCTTCACGAAAAAACTGTGTTGACTGTTACAATATTGTTAAGAAAAGTTGCCCGTTGCATTTTGGGAACGCGCAATTTGGTTTTAACTCTATTGAGAAGACAACGCGAAAAACATTTTTAAAGACCAGCTGTGGGAGGCTGGTCTTTTTTTTGGCACCAATAAAGTTGTTCTGGCCTGGGATAACTTCCCCAGCCACTATTCAAACTTAGATAGGATTTACGCATCATGTACGAGATGTAGGGGCAATTCATGAATTGCCCCTACGACAAGTCAGGGCTATTACGTCCGTAAGCGTCAGTTCTGTTAGAAACTGAATGTAGTTCTCAGCGCACCAATCACAACATTATCACTATCATCATTATGATCTGGGGCAGTCAGCCAGATGACTCCTGGGGTAATTGTGATATTGTCACTTACCTTGTACTGGTAAAACGCCTCAACATGATAAGAAGTGTCCCTGTCTTCACTCACGTTAGCAGAACTTGAACTTGTCACCTTAGGCTCCATACCGACGATGATACCTGCCAAGTTGCCTTTTTTACCAAGGTCAGGGAAACCAAGGGTAACGGCATAGTTCCAAATGTCCACATCTCCACGGTTTCCTGTTAAGACGCGGCTGTTGGTATATCCAGCCCAACCGCCCAAGACAAATTTCTCACTGACGCCGATGGATGCTTCAACACCGTAGGAATTGCTGGAAAATGCTTCATTGGTGATATCTGTGGTTGCAGCATTACTACCTGTGAGTAATGGCTGTTTGTAGGAATTGATGTACGTTAAACCTAAGGAAATGCGATCGCTTGGTTTCAATGTCAACTGTGCCAAAGCACCATAACCACCATCAAACAAACCATTCTTAGGTGCAGGGTTATTAGCCGTATTAGGAGCAGCTAAATACCCTAAACTGAGGGACAAATTTCGGCTGAAATATTGGGTTACTCCGATACCAGCACCAGATATCTGGTTATAAATTGGGTTCCTTGTACCAAAGGTAGACAAAGCACCAAAACCGCCATCACCATCAAAGAGATTCACCGTACTAGTAAGGTCATCTGCTGCACCTGCATTGGCAATCAATTTTACTTGAGTTGCTTTACCAAGGGGGAATGCATAATACAGTGCATCAATAAAAGCATTGTTATTACCATCTGTACCGGCGAAGAACAGATTCCCCTCTCTTGTGTTGATGTTGGGGCTAAGAATATTATTAGTCTGGATTCTGGTAAACAGAGTATCTTGTCCTGTGAAGCTACTTACCAGTTCAATACGTGCCCGTGCCCCAAGTGTTGTATTTCTGCCTGTAATTTCTTGATTATCGACCCTATCACCTGACAAAACATCACTGATAACTGTGACGACTTGCCCTTGCAGTTTGGTGGTGGTAGAAAATTGATTTGCTTCTAACTCCGAAGTTCTAGCTTCTAGTGCATCCACACGACCGCGTAAGGTTGCCAGTTCTGCGGAATATTCCTCTTGCAGCTTTTGCAATGTGGTTAAGTCTTCTTTTGTCACCAAATCGGCTGTACCGGTGGCAATTAGTTCATTAACCCGATCCAAACAAGCATTCAAACCAGCAGCAAACTCATATCGCGTCAGCGCCCGATTACCGCGATAAGTGCCATTGGGGTAGCCTGCAATACAACCGTAACGCTCTACCAACGATTGTAAAGCTTGGAAAGCCCAGTCTGTGGATTGCACATCCGACAACTCAGACACCGAGGTAACTTGCGACATTACCTGTTCTTGACTAATATTTTCAACTTGGGCGTCTGGATTAGTTACAGCTAGCGGTTCACTAGTTTCTGATATAGCTGGTGTTTCCCCTGCGAATGCAGCAGCACTCACAAATAGCATTGCACCGTAAATTGCCGGACTAGCCAGCAGAGATTTCCATAATTTTGACATTTTTCCTCACACCTGATTTAAAGTTCACAACCTGACAGCGCTTTTGTTAAAGCACGTTTTAGTAAAAAACGATGTCAGCAATCTTATCAAAGTTTGGTATTTTTATTAACAAAAAAGTCAAGATATTCTTATTACTGCAAATCGCCTCAAAAAAATCTGTCGTTATTGTTACACAGATGAACAACGTTGTTGTATGAGAATGATAATTATTATAATATATACTGGCAAGAGAAATTTTAACTACGAGTTAGCAAGCATCCTTGAAGAGGGAAAAAACTGTGATTTGGAATCCCGTAAGAATTAGTGTATATAGACAACGAAGCGGTAACGGCATTCTGACTCTAATTACTTTGCTCCTGTTGTCAATTGCTTCTGGATGTAAAGAGTCAAACAGCAATCAGGGAATAAATACGGAAAAAGCAACCCCAGCACAGGAGGCTGCATCTACCCCAGCAAGGCAAAAAACTAAAGTAGTGACGACGTTTTTGCCAGTGTATTTGTTTACCAAAGCGGTGGCTGGGGATGTGGCAGATGTAGAAATTTTAGTTCCACCGGGTACAGAGGTGCATGATTATCAAGCGACACCGGATAATGTAAAAGCGATCGCTACCGCAAATGTACTGGTAAAAAATGGCTTGGGGTTGGAGGAATTTCTCGAAGGCACCGTCAAAAATGCCCAAAATTCCAAATTGACTGAAATTGATGCCAGTCAGGGTATTAAAGCTTTAAATCAAACTTCACCTGTTGAGAAAACAGCAACAGAGGAAGAAGACCACGACCACGCAGATGGAAATCCTCACGTTTGGCTAGATCCAGTTTTAGCAAAACAGCAAGTAGTAAATATTCGCGACGGATTAATTGCTGCCGACCCAGCAAATAAAGCAACTTATGAGGCTAATTCTGCGGCTTATATCCAGGAATTAGAAAGTTTAAATAATGAATTTGAACAGACTTTGCAAAAAACTCCTAACTGTACCTTCGTGACCTTTCATGATGCATTTCCTTACTTAGCCCAGCGCTATAAACTTAAGCAAGTTGCCGTGGTGGAAATTCCCGAAGATCAACTTTCACCAAAAGATGTCCAAAATGCTGTTAATGCAGTCAAGAAATATAAAGTTAAAGCTTTATTTAGCGAACCAGGGGTGGATAATAAATTGCTGAAAAGTCTCTCGCAAGACTTGAATCTAAGCTTGCGTACTTTGGATTCTGTGGAAACTGGCAAGACAGATCCGCAGTATTATTTTCAGGTGATGAAAGCTAATTTGCAAACTTTAGCAGCAGCGTGTCAGTAGGTTGATTTTTGTCTTTTGACCTGAGTAAAGTACCGTTTGCCAATGACCTTACTAATTTTAGATTTGGGATTTTGGATGAAGCAGAAAAACTAAATCTAAAATTTGATGAATGATTACCAACAAGCAATGATATTACCAATTTTAAAAGTAGAGGGATTAACTGTCTACCAAGGCAGTTATCTAGCTGTTCGGGATATTGCCTTTGAATTGTTACCAGGGACAGATACAGCCATAGTTGGGCCAAATGGCGCGGGTAAAAGTACCCTGGTCAAAGCCATTTTAGATTTGATTCCTCGTAGTGCTGGTACGATTGAAATTCTTGGTTTACCCATTAAACGATTGGGACGTCAACGGCATTTATTGGGTTATATGCCGCAAAATTTCATCTTTGACCGTAGCTTTCCCATTTCTGTCAGTGAATTAGTAGGATTGGGATGGGCGAATGAAGGTAAAAGACCAAAGGCTAAAGGCCAAAGGGAGAATTTATTCTTCTCTAAGCTATGGAGACAAGACGAGGCGAAATCAGCAGCAATAGTTGAAGCTTTACAGCGAACTGATGCTTATCATCTGCGCCATCAAGCTATTGGTACTCTTAGTGGTGGTCAACTCAAGCGGGTGTTGCTAGCTTATTGTTTGGTGACGCCTCGGAGACTGTTGATTCTCGATGAAGCTTTTGCTGGGGTAGATGTGCAAGGTTCAGCAGATTTTTATGCGTTGCTAAATGAATTAAAGCGGGAAGAGGGCTGGACGGTGTTGCAAGTTTCCCATGATATTGATATGGTAAGCCGCCATTGCGATCGCGTCCTTTGTCTGAATCAAACTCTCGTTTGTACTGGTAAGCCGGAAATTGCTCTTTCACCGCAAAACCTTTTAGCCACCTATGGCCCAGGTTTCAGTCGTTACGAACATCACCACTAAGCAATTCAAAATTCAAAATTAAAAAGCTTAATTTTGTACAGAGGGGATATACATTAAGTGTAAAATATTACCTATGTATTTATTCAATCATAGCCAGATAACTTGGCTAGCCGTAACTAATAGTCAAGACTTGGTGAGTTTGTTACAATTTCCGTTTATGCAGCGGGCGATCGCAGGCGCTGTGTTGATGGGAATACTTGGGGGCTTACTGGGCACTTTCGTCACCCTGCGCCAGTTGTCTTTTTTCAGCCATGCTGTTGGTCACGCGGCATTAGTGGGCGTAGCCTTGGGTGTATTATTACAGATAAATCCTACTTGGATGCTGTTGCCTTTTACCTTGCTTTTTGGCGTTATTGTCCTTTACTTTATCGACAAAACTGATTTAGGTAGCGATAGCGTTCTGAGTATTGTGCTATCAGGCGCATTAGCCCTCGGCGTAATTCTCGCAAGTCTGATTAAAGGATATCGCGGTAACTTAATGGCAGTGTTATTCGGCGATATTCTGGCAATTGACACCACAGATTTAATTTTGACGCTGCTTGTGCTTGTGGGCAGCAGCATTTTTTTATTATCAACTTTGCGATCGCAAATTTTGTTGACCCTTAACCCCGATGTCGCCCAAGTCCAAGGCGTTCCCGTGCAATTATATCGCTATGGGTTTGTCGTCTTGCTCTCCCTCGCCGTAGCCGTGGCGATTAAAGCCGTTGGCGTTTTACTGGTGAACGCCTTTTTGGTAATTCCCGCCTCCACAGCCAAACTCATGAGTCATCACTTTAGCTGGTTTCTGATTTTGTCGGTGATTGTCGGTTCAACTAGCAGCATTGCTGGTATGATTGTCTCTGGCATGTTTAACCTAGCCTCTGGCCCTAGTATCGTTCTAGTTCAATTTCTGGTATTTGTGGCTGTTTTTGTTTGGGTCAAATTAGGGTTTAAAGCAGCTTAAATCTTTTTTCTGCCAACCCCTTGCCAAATCCTAATTCTTTTGCTATTGTTAGTAATCGTGGCGAGAATAAAAGCCCGCGCCGGGATAGCTCAGTTGGTAGAGCAGAGGACTGAAAATCCTCGTGTCACCGGTTCAAGTCCGGTTCCTGGCATTTTTAATAAAATCAGCTACAGCAAAGGCTTCAGCCATTTTCGGATTATCCAAAGGCTTAGTAGACAAGGTGTTTACTAAGCCTTTGTCTATTAAAGCTCTACTAAAGCTCTACTAAAGCTTTTGTTCTCGCCAGGATTACCTAAAGGAATCTATTTTATAGCGGGATTTTTTTCATTTTAAGGCTTGACTTTGACTATGAATTGACTATGATACTAGAGTAGAGGAGTAAGTATAGTCAATTAATAAGGATATGACAATGAACGTAGAACATAAATCATCCAAAGGTTCAGTTGGGGTTGAGTCATTCCAAGACAGACTCAGATTACGTTTACCACGTCAACTTTTTGGGGGGAAACAAAAGTATCTAACTTTGGGGATGGCAGATACACCAGAAAATCGCAAGCTGGCTGAGGCTAAAGTTAGACAGATAGAATCAGATATTGCATTTGAACGCTTTGACCACACATTAGCTAAATATAAACCTCAAAGTCATTTAACCCTGGTTGTACCCATAACAGAAGGTCAGCAACAGCCAACATTGACTGAGTTATGGGATAAGTACACAGCTTATAAATCTAAAACTGTGAGCATAACCACTATTAATAAGGATTTTAAGAAGACTAGAAACCACATTGCTAGTTTACCGACGCATAAGCTTTCAGAAGCGGTAATAATTAGAGATTTCTTGCTCGATAAACTAACTCCTGATGCAACGAAGCGTGTCTTAACTCAATTAAAAGCCTGTTGTGATTGGGCTATAGATTCTGAGTTAATTCGTAATAACCCATTTGTGGGTATGTCGCAAAAGGTAAAAGTAGCTGTAAAAGATGAAGATGAAACAATCAACCCATTTAACAGAGGTGAGCAAGAACAGATTATCGCAGCTTTTGAGAGGAATAGATACTACAGCCACTATACAAACTATGTCAGATTTTTGTTTATGACAGGTTGTAGAACCTCTGAAGCCATAGGGCTAAATTGGGGTCATATCAATAGTAATTTGACATTAATTACCTTCAGTGAAGCGGTTGTAGAAGGAAATCGTAAAGATACCAAGACTCATGAAAGCCGCAAATTCCCCATTAATCAATCACTCAAAGAGTTTTTACTTACCATTAAACCAAGTAATCCTAATGCAGATACACCAGTTTTTAAAGCTCCTAAAGGTGGTTTAATTGATGCTCACAACTTCCTTAATCGAGCATGGAAAAGCGTGATGTCTGAATTAAATATTCCTTACCGTCCCCAGTACCATACACGGCATACCTTTATCACAAACTGCTTAGAAGCTGGTGTAAGTGTGGTACAGGTTGCAAAATGGGCGGGAAATTCACCTGAGATAATCATGAAACATTACGCAGGCACTATCAGACACGTACAAGTACCTGAGTTTTAACACCACTTACAATACTACAGTAACAAGGGATAGAAACAACAATACTATCCCTTTTTTAATACTCTATGTATCGTTGATCGCCTAATACTGGCATCTCGAAAGTCAGATGTGGTATAAATTAATCATCAACTACATTAATTAGATATGGATTACGCAATCTCAATGTATCAAGGTGGCGAAAGAGTTTATGCAAAGGACTGTGACTTTAATTCCTATTCAGAAATTGGTTTACTTTGTCCTGTTTGTAAACAAGAAGTTTATCTAAGAAAGGGTGATATTAGAAAAAGTTATTTTGCTCACCTTCATGCTACTAACTCTAGACAAGTAAAACAATGCAGTCTGAGAGTATCATCTGATGAAACCGCTACAGAAACAATTAATTTTATTGAAGATAGGGGACAAAGATTAAAGATATTTCAACAACAATTTTTAAGTATGTTCTCTATTGGAAAATCAAAAATTGTTGATGACGTAAATTTTAACAACTGGATTAATTCAATAAAAGTTGAAAATAATCAAGTGATCAAGATTAATAATATTATTGAAGATTGTATTATTTTTCTTATAAAACATCGTCAGCTAATGGAAAATAAGTATATTATTCATCCAAATATAATCAAAAATAAACAAATCATACTTCAACAACAAATAGCTTTACAAGCAATGAGTTATTTGTCTGAAAATGCAAAATTTAATTTTAATTTACGATACCTACTGTTTTACAGTATCTACCAATCGTATAAACATGAAAAATACAAGTTATTTCAGCAACAATTTACAACAAAAGATATAGATAAGATATGTCAATACACAGTAAAAGTTATTATGCTTAATCCTTGGATCTCAGCATTTAAAACTATTAAATTTAATAATTTAAGTAATGAAACAAAACCTAATATTATCAGAATCAATAAAAGCAAAATCTCAACCACTTCTATTCAATTACCTATTCCGTTCTTATGCTACGGAGGCAAGAAGTTAGATCAACCTATCAGATACACATTGGAAGTAACTAGCAGAAGAGCATTTGAACTTACTGTTTTCTATCATTCATCACGTAATAGACAAGATGAAGTAATAAATAAAAAAACTGAAGTGATGAAAATTTGTGCTGGTATTGGTTACTTGAAACCATCGTTTGAAGTAATTCCATTGGAAGATAAGTTGGTGTTCAGTTCATTGGTAGATGAGGAAAATGTTAATTTCAACTTTCATTATGAAGTTATTAAATCGTTAGCTTTACCACATTGGATTGAGAATGCTGCACAATATGTTAATTTGAATGAAATAGCACCAGTATGGCTAGTAATTAGTAAATTGTGGCTTAAAGCTACTGATGGAAATGCTACTGACAATTCAACTATTGATGACATAATTAAACCACAATCATTCACTGAGTTGCAATGGCGGAAAGCTTTAATAGAATCAGCTAACTTGTTACCTAATTGTGTAGCGCTTCAAAATCCACTGAAAGCTATTCCTGAAAATTATCAATATTTACTGACACCCATTGATGTTGATGTAAATGAAAAATAGCTTTTACTTTTGTTTTGTAACACTAGCACTACAAGCAAAGTTATATATTTCATATCCTACAGTTCTGGGTTGTACTACTATCTTGGGAGATGGTGCTGTTGATTGATAACGAGTAGCAGTTGTCATACCAAAATTAGTACCACTAACTATATTACCCGAACTATCAAAATCAAAGGTGCTGTTTAAAGTCATCACAGGTGAGTTGCAATCCACCTGATAGGAATCTGATTTCCTATTAGCACCATTAGTTTTTGGTTTTTTATAAAATGTCCAAACTGTTATCCTTGCACCTGTAAATCCATATCCTGTATCTTTATAACGTTTAAAAGCTTTGTTCCCACTGTATATTTTATCTCCGTTATTGGATACAGTTATAAGCGTGTAACCGGGACGATCTGTTGATGGAGTGATAGAGTCTGTAGGAACTCGATTTGGACTAAGCTCAATGCTATTACGGTCAAAATTAATACATTCTTCTTGTCCGGTCTTAGGATTAATCACATAGTTCAAACAATTTGAAGTTTGAGCAGTAACACCGCCAATTGGTAATAGTGGTATTAATATGCTGGCAGATAATAAAATAGATATTTTTTGCATAAACCAACACAAATTAGTGTGCAATAAATTACAAAGTAATTATACGTCATTCAGTCAGTAACTACAAGAGCATTGTTTTCTATCACGGTGCTACTGTTGGCATAAAAGCAAAATTTGGAGCAACAATATATTGACTTGACACAGTTTGAAAACAACTCCCTCTATATGCCTCCACAACAGCCAATATGATCTTTGTGTCGTTTGTACCAGAAACTCAAAACAGAGGGGTTACAGACGAAAATAGTGCCAATATTTATCTGCTAACGCTTTATAAGTTTGTCAGATATGTTTTCAGATAACTATGTTCTATACTTAATCTGCTACTTGCCACGATGTAAGGTATGTCAGATAACGATTGGACACAACAGAAAACCACTATAGCCATTGCTAACGATGATATTGGAGAATGGCATTTTCTAACTTTTCCATCGTGGGATGAAGCTAGACAAGCTATTAATGCTGCTAGAAGTGAAGGTAAAGCGGCCGTTTTCTATGATGGTGCTACTCTGCCTGTACCGCCAGAATTACCTCTGCCACCAGAACTACCAAAAGATTGACTATGATTTGACTATGAATATTAATGACTATGAATGAATATCCTTAATTAGTAATCATTCCAGCTATTCACACGGGGGATAATTTAATTATGGCAATTATGTGCGATCGCCTTTATTCCCTTGATTCAATTGCCAGAGTGAGTATTGACACAGAGACTCAACCGCTATCATTGACTGAAAGCCAAGTCAAAATTACAGAAAAATCCCTCAAAACAGACTTGAGCGAAGATAAAAAATGGTACTACTTGTTGTCGTCATTAATACCCTAATATCGTTGATATTACTCTACGCAGCTTGGCGAGTTTGGAAACTTAAGCATCTGTTGGCATTCGTAGCAAATCGCTTAACTGCCTATGAACGCGCAACTCATGCAGCACTAAAGAATGCACCGGAAAATATATCTACCAGCCAGCAGGCAATTTATAACTTGCGACAGTCTAACCTGGGTGTACAAATGCAAATCCAGCAAGTGCGGCAAATTATCAGCCTGTTGTTGCTAGGACAACAAACTTGGCAGCGATATTTTGGGCGACTAGGGCCGATATTAGGGAAAAAGATAGTTGCCAAATGAAGCCCATCCATAAAAGCAACATTTTTGGCTGATATATTGTCACGATAGATTAATTTGGATAAACCCCTTCAGTACTTGCAAGGGGATAAAACCCACCTAAAATGGGTTTAAGGAGAAAAACAACAAGATGTCTAATAACCGTTCTGGAGTATTTTTTGGCGGTTTGATGCTGGGAGCTACTATCGGTGCTTTGACCGGTTTGCTGATTGCTCCCCGCACAGGGCGCGAAACCCGTAAACTGTTGAAAAAATCTGCTGATGCTCTACCAGAGTTGGCAGAGGATTTATCAACGAGTGTACAAATCCAAGCAGACAGGCTTTCTGCCAGCGCACTGCGAAACTGGGATGAAACTTTAGATAGACTGCGAGATGCGATCGCAGCTGGTGTAGATGCCACTCAGCGCGAAAGCCAAACCTTAAAGCGGCAAACCACTGTCGATGTAACGAGTGAGGCTTCTGACACATTAGAAGACTCAGAGTCTCTGACCCAGCATCTAGAACGTTCATAAATGGCACAATCGTGATTGATCCTCTGTTTTGGCTGGGACTATCCATCCTTTTAGTTGCTACCAGCCTGACTGCTGTTTTAGTGGCAGCTATACCCGCTTTGCAGGAGTTAGCACGCGCTGCCCGCAGTGCGGAAAAGCTCTTTGATACACTCTCACGGGAGTTGCCACCTACTCTAAATGCCATCCGCATGACTGGCTTGGAAATATCTGATTTAACCGAAGATGTGAATGAAGGTGTAAAAAGCGCCAGTCAAGTCGTTAAACAAGTTGATCAAAGCCTAGATAGTGCCAAAAAACAAGCTCAAAATCTGCAAGTAGGCACACGCAGCCTAGTGGTTGGCGTCAAAGCCGCTTGGAAAACCTTCACCCGCCCAAAACCTAGCAGACGGACAAGCGATGGGCTACGCCCCACCGTAGGCGATCGCCTGCCAACAAACGAAAAACCACCGCTAACGTTGCGAGAACGAGAAACACTCAGACAGGAAAATCGCCGCGCAAAACCAGAAGCATACCGCCCCAATGAAGATTATAACGAGGCTGCTAACTGGGAAACCAGGTTTGACGATGAAAATGCACTCTCCAAATCTCAAGCTTCAGAAGATTGGTCGGACCAATAAACCTGTCTGAAAAAAGCAGTTATGCTGAGAAACTGAATCCTGTTCGCTAATGGTTCCAGGGAAAGAAGAATTTTCGCGTCCTTTCCCCTTTACCTTAATTTCTGCAAAAAATACTCATAAACCTTATTTGACAACGCTTTCTGGAAAGTCTCTTTGGTGATACTCAAAATTCACCAAAGCCAAGACTTTGCTTTGATCCCTCAGATTAGAGTAAAGTAAACAAGTGTAAAGAAGTATCACTTTTCCAGTACTCTTTTAAAACAACTTGTTCGCTTTTACCCTTGATATTTGTATAAAAACGTCCATGCAATCTTGTTTTTGGCGACGAATCTTAGTATCCATTGCAGTATTCTTCTTGGCTGGGTCAATGTGGGCAATGCATTCTCCGTCAGCCCTAGCTTATGACAATCCTGACTTACTACCCGACACCTTCACCCCAGTTGTCGATTTAGCTAAATCGCTCCCCGATCTGCAAGAAGAGCAGCTTGTCCAAGATTTAGCGCAATTTGAAGCCGATACTGGCTGGAAATTGCGAGTATTGACCCAATATGACCGTACCCCAGGTAGGGCAGTCATCAAATATTGGGGTTTAGATGACAAAAGCATTCTCTTAGTTGCAGATTCCCGTGGTGGTAACATCCTCAGTTTCAGCGTTGGCGATGCAGTTTATGAACTTTTACCCCGGACTTTTTGGATCGAACTGCAAACCCGTTTCGGCAATTTGTACTTTGTGCGCGAACAAGGGGAAGACCAAGCAATCCTCCAAGCCTTAGGTTCAGTTAAAGGCTGTTTGCTCAAAGGTGGTTGCAACGTTGTTCCTGGACTACCAAGAGAACAGTGGATACTCACCCTGATTACCTCAGCTATTGGTGGGGTGATTTGTGGATTTGCGGCTCAACCCCAGAAAGAAGGACAAGTTTTTGCTTGGCAATGGGCTTTAATATTCTCGCCTTTATGGGGGATTTTGTTTCTGGCCTTTGGCATTGGGCCAGTAGTGACGCGCACTAGCGACTGGTTACCTCTAGTTCGCAATATCTCCGCTTTCCTCATTGGTGTCTTAGTTGCATACCTGTCTCCTGTTTTCAGTCGGCCTTCTTCTAGTAATGAGTCCTAAGTCCAAGTCTCTGAGTTCATATCAAAATACTCAGCACTTAGCACTCAGCACTCTCTGAAGCTGATAAGCTGAAAACTGAAAGCCGATATCTGAGAAGCTCGACAACAATGGAATGGCACGTAACTGATGCTCAAAGCTTGGCAATCATTGATAGTGAAATTGGCGACCATGCCTTTTCACCCGCAGAGTATGAGATTGTCCGGCGGGTAATATACGCCACGGCTGACTTTGAGTATAAGTCTTTAATTCGCTTTTCTGAGCGTGCCTTGCAATCTGGGGCAGCAGCATTAGCGGCGCGTACCACTATTGTGGTAGATATCCCGATGGTACAAGTTGGTATCGCCTACGATATTCAAAACACCTTTGCCAATCCGGTATATTGCAGCATGGAAGCTCTGACCCGTCCCCAAAAAGAAAAAACTCGGGCAGCTTGGGGAATAGAAACCCTAGCCAAGCGTTATCCAGAGGGGATTTTTGTGGTGGGTCAAGCGCAAACTGCACTGACTGTACTGGTGGATTTAATTGAAGCTGAGGAAATTCGACCCGCTTTGATAATTGCCACCCCAGTGGGTTTTGTGAATGTGGAAGCTGCAAAAGGACGGTTGCAAGACTCCTTAGTACCTCACATTACAATTGATAGTCGTAAGGGTAATGCAGTCGTCGCCGCAGCAATCGTTGATGGATTAGTAGACTTAGCTTGGCAAGCTTATGGTAAAGATGGGAATGGGGGGAGTTAGAAATTCAAAATTCAAAATTCAAAATTCAAAATTCAAAATTCAAAATTTTCTCTCTAATCTTCTACTCTGGGACGGCGACGGCGTTGTCTATTTTGTGGGTCATTACTCAAACGGCGACTGACTTCATTAAAGAAATCCTGTCGCAGATAGGGATAATCGCTGACCCAGAGGTTGCGACCGGGAATGTAGATATCGCTGAATTCTTCAATTCTGCTTAAATCTGGACGATTTGACATCACGATCATTTCTGCTATTTGACCGCGAGCAATGACTTTGTGGGCAGTTCGTAGTGGTGCTTCAAACTCAATGCTAAATCCGGTTTCATCGCCTAATTCTAAGTTAATCCGTTTTTCACGGTTTTCGACAATCACCAAATCGCCTTTGCTGTTAACGGTTTCTTGTTTGCCAACTAACTCTTCTGTAATCCACCAATCGAGTACTCGTCCACGGAAAAAGCCGCTGTATTTGTAACGGCGGCATTTTGCATTCCGCATACTTGCCTGAAATACTGGATACCACAGCCAAAAAAAAGCGCTAAATACCCCTAACACAAATACTATTGCCCCAAACTCCAGCCCAAAGAGGGCTTTTACCAGCAGAATTACAACTACAGCAACGACAGAAATTAACAGCCGCTGCAAAAAATTGGCAGACTTTCCCCAGTAGTATTTATACTGCCCAGAAGTGGCAATCAGGGGGACGATTTGTTCAAATTTTTGGCGAGTTAATGGAACTAACATGTGTAGTGAGTGCTGAGTGCTGAGTGCTGAGTGCTGAGTTTGAAGTTTAGAGGATCTTTTCTAAGCCATATACTAATGACTTTAGCGGTAAGACTTTGCGAATTGCTAGTAGCACTCCTGGCATATAGCAAGCGCGATCGCTAGTATCATGGCGTAAGGTGTAAATTTGACCCGCTGCGCCAAAAATTACTTCCTGATGGGCTATCAGTCCCGGTAAGCGGACGCTGTGAATTCGAATTCCTTCCTCTGCTAGGCTGCCCCTTGCTCCGGGGATTTTCTCCGTCTCTTCTACAATAGCAGGGTTAAAAGTTTTACCCAATTCTCCTAACAACTGGGCGGTTTGAATGGCGGTACCGCTGGGAGCATCAGCTTTTTGGTTGTGATGTAGTTCAATAATTTCTACGTGGTCAAAATATTGAGATGCGGCGACGGCGGCTTGTTGCAACAGTACCATCCCAATGGAGAAGTTAGGAATAATCAGACAACCTGTACTGGCTTTGTCGGCAAATTCTGCCAATTGTTGAATTTGTTCTGGACTTAAGCCTGTGGTACCAACTACTGGACGAATACCGTAGGCGATCGCACTGCGAATATTGTCATAAACTGCATCAGGATGGGTAAAATCTACTATCACCCCCGGTGCCAGATGTCTTTCACCAGCCACATAACCCAGCATCGGTTCCAATTGATTAGTAATTGGCACTTCCAAAGGTTCGCTTAAACCCGCCAGTTCCCCAGCGTCTTTCCCTTGATGTTCGGGAGTCGTATCAATTGCACCCAATAAAGTCATATCAGGTGCTTGCGCCACCGCTTTGATTACCTCCCGGCCCATTTTGCCAGCAGCACCGTTGACAATAACCGGAATCAGAGCTTGATTTGTCATAAGTCGAGAAATATTTTTTTCACTAACAAAGAAATTGTAGGAGAATTTGGGTATCTGCTAGCTGATCATATCTCTGGTTCAACTCCGGCTGCTCTCAGTTGTGCTCAGTTGTGCTGATAAAGACTACTCAAAAATAGGCGACCAAATATCAGCAACCGCCACTTCCCAACCAGGTAATAAGTCAGGGAGAGTCAGCACATCACCATCCCCAAATATCACTTTCTCACCAGCACGGTAGACTTCCATAATTCTAATTTTAGGGTTAATCAAAATACCGATTTGCGTACCCAAGCTGATAAATTCCTGAATCTTTTCGCGGAGTTTGTCGAGAGAATCTGTTTTAGACCTTACCTCCACCACCAAATCAGGAACCAATTCGGCGTAATCTTCCGTCGAACGTTTCAGTTTCTCGGCCCTGACAAAAGACACATCAGGCGCACGTAAATCTGAGTTCGGTAATCTAAAACCAGCACTGGAACCAACCACACGCCCCAATTTGCGCGGTCTAACCCAATTACCCAAAATTCGGGCAAACTCAGTTCCTACTTCTTCAGACTCATAACCTGATGGACTCATGACAACTATGCTCCCATCCACTAATTCCATGCGATAGTCGGGATAATCTGCCTGCATTTTCTCCAGGTCTTGGACGGTCAAAGACATAAGACCTCCGGAAACTTCTATTTCTATCTTGGCATTTCTGGGAAAAGTCGAGAAAAAATACCAGTCGCAACGAGTTGAAGATTTTGCTTCACCTTGTTGGCAAACCGTATGAAAATGATTATCATTTAAGGATGACTATACCAATAATTACCGTTGTTGCTGGCCCGGCTGGCTGCGGAAAAACCACTTGGATTTGCCAAGAGTTGCCAAAAAACGCCGTTGTGGAAAATATAATTTATTTCAGTCCAGGTACTGGCACTGTTCCCATTGACCAAACGCGCCTAGCTGCGGAATTTCCTGAGGTGAAAGTTTTTGGTGATGGGCAAGAAAGGGAGTTTTTCAACCAGCTAGCAGCAGCAGAGAATACTTATATTGAACTAGGGTTTTACTTAGAATTAGGAGTAATCCAGCAAATATTAGATAATTTACCTTATCGTGCGATCGCAATTCTGCCACCACACCTCAAAAATTCTGAATATCATCCTTGGGCAGAAAAAATTGTCCCAGGTGCAGATATTGACACCAGCATTGCCCAAAACCAAGTTTGGCGGGGGATAACCAGCAGTCAAGTCTGCGACGAAGACAGTTTACAAGAGTTTTGGTATGAAATCACCCAAGGCGCTTACGGTCAAGTTAGCCGTGCTAAAGGTATTTTTGAAGTCGCCGACGGACGGGCAATTTACGGTGATTTTGTCGCCGGAGTACCAGCCACCGATTTTTTAGAATTAGACCTACCACGCCATTTAGAAGGCAGACCACAGCGTTTTAGTGGTATAGAAGTGTGGGGGCAAAACCTAGATGAATCTGCAATTAAACAAACCTTACAAGATTGCTATTTGTCAGAAGCAGCCATTAAACAATACCAAGAACAAGTCAAACAAATTCTGATGGAGGAACCCATAGAGTGAAAATCGCTGTGATGTCGTGTATTCATGGCAACTCTGAAGCCTTGGATGCAGTTTTATTAGATATCGACCAAGAAAAAGCTGAAAAAATCTTTTGTCTAGGCGATTTAGTCGGATATGGGCCACATCCAAATGCCGTAGTGACAAAAATTCGTTCCCTAAATATCCCCACCTGCGTCGGCTGTTGGGATGAAGATATCGTTGAGGGACTGAATGCTTGCGATTGCAGTTATCCCTCGTTATTAGCTGAGAAACGCGGCAAAATAGCCCACGAATGGACAAATAACCAAATTAATCCAGAAAACCGCGAATTTCTGGCCCAATTACCCCATAGTTTGCATGAGGGAAATTTAGCTTTTGTCCACGGAAGTCCCCACAGCAACCACGAGTATTTATTACCTGAACTCGATGCTTTTGCCGCCTTAGAGCGAGTACTTTCTACAGATGCAGATGTGCTTTTTTGTGGTCATACCCATGTGCCTTATGTGCGTAACTTGGATGCAGGTAGTTTGCAAGTTCGTGTTAAAGGTGAGGGTATAGAAGAACAGAAAATAAACTTTAATACACCTCTGAAGCAGATTATCAATGTGGGTTCGGTGGGTGAACCACGGCATGGGCGACCAAATGCCACTTATGTAATTTACGACACAGATAATCAAGCCGTGAAGTTGCGAGAAGTGCCTTACAACTATCAGAAAACCTGTGCAGCAATTATCGAACAGGGTTTACCTGCAATTTTTGCTTGGCGTTTGTCCCAAGGTTTGGAATATGCAGAACGGGCTGATGACCCAACTCATGTTTGTACTAAGTAGGTAGAGATTAATTAAATGTAAAATCAAGATTTTGTTTGTAGTGAGCGATTTATCGCTCAATCTAAATAGGGAAAGGACTGAAGTCCTGACTACGAGCTTTTCTTAACTGCTCAATCTAAATAGGGAAAGGACTGAAGTCCTGACTACGAGCTTTTTTTAACTGCTTCAGACGCAGAAAGCGCAGAGAAAAAATGAATAAATGGGCGATTTTGAGCGGAATTGAGGGTAATTTGGCGGCTTATGAAGCTGTGTTGGCTGATATTAAGCGTCAAGGTGATGTAGAGGCTTTGTATATTCTGGGCGATTTGGTGGGTCCAAGAGAAGAAGCTGAGAAATTGGTGGAACGGTTGCAAAACCCTCAACCTGGTGAGTTAGAACCGCTGATTTGTAAGGGTTGGTGGGAAGAACAGTGTTTGATTTTGCATGGTTTGGGGATGACTGGGGAAGCTACTGAGTTATTAGCCAAATATGGGGGAGACACAGTTAAGTTGCTGTGGGATTTTGTTTCTCGTCCGACTGTACAATGGTTGAGAAATTTAGACTTTGGTTTTTCTGAACTGGATTGTTTGTTAATTCACGGTTCAACGGTATCTGTTGATGAAGAACTGACGCCGGCAACTCCTCCTATCCAAATGCTTGACCGTTTGTCGCGGATGCAAGTTAATAACTTGTTTTGTGGTCGTTCTGGTTTGGCGTTTCAATATCAACTGCAAGCAGGTTCTATAAGTACGGGGGTGACAACTCTTGATAGTCCAGCATCTCCCGAAACTGTAGAAATTTCGTCGCGTCAAGTTATCGGTGTGGGTAATGTGGGGCGAAAATTGGGGGAAGCGATTTATACTCTCTACACTCCAGACACAAATTTTGTGGAATTCCAAACTGTTCGCTATGGTGTCGGTAAAGGATTTCAGGGAAAGTCAGTTAAAGCAGTTTTATCCTAGGCGGAAAAAATAGTATCAGACTAGGCTAAGTTACCGAAGGAACTCGACTGATGCTAAATTGGTCGATAACTCTGGCTTTGTATTGTTATATCCGAGTTTTTCACTCTTTTGGTTTCGTGATGGTTCCAAGTTGCCTCAATCCCAACTTGTATTTATAGGACTACTCGGTAAGGCACAAACTCCTGCCAGCAGAAGAATTTGTATAAGCTGGACTGATTAACCATCAATTGAAGTGAAAGGATAAACCGATAACTTCTCTAGTCACAAAAATTTGAGAATAAATGAACAGAAAATTTATCTTGGCCTTGCTTTCCAGCCCCGTAGTATTTATGTCTATGCTGTCTATGGTGATGATGGCTAGACCAGTTCATGCTAGTGAAATAAACCCTGCTGGCACTCATCTTTCCTGTGCCCGTTCCCCCCACAGAGCAAATGCTGGCAAGGTATGTATACGGGTGAGTAATTCTGCTCCCTCTCCAGCTAAAGCAGAGGTACAAGTTGCCCTAGTTCAACCAAATGAGATTGCTGAACTAGAATTTACTGAGGAAGAGAGTAATGAGGCTATCAATTTGTTTGGCTGTGATTGCCCACCCTGCCTCAATGCCGTGCGTAAGATGCGCGGTTTAGCACCGATGCCAGTTTAATAAACTGTCCAGTAACTAGAATCACGAAAATAGTATTTATCTTTACCTGAGACCCGTAAACAATCAAAAGCTAATAGAGACTCTGTTTCTAGGAAAAATCGTCGGCTTTGTCACCAAATATTTACGAATAAATTTGGTTTCTAGCATCTGCTACATAAGTCCTGAGCGATTTACTATGGCGATATAAAAGAGCCAGAGAGTTATTTCTCTGGCTCTTAGCTTGAGACAAAACAATCATTACTTGCAGGAAAACTTCGGTAAATTCTTAGATTCTGCCGATGTTATGCAGCCCTAAAATGATGCCTGCTCCTAAGATATGCCCAAAGGAGGTAGTTGCGAGTACGGCTGGTAAACCAAAACCACCAAAGAAATTGGCTGCGGGTAAGGCTGGTTCTGTGCTGGGATAGTTAATGGTAAATTTGCCAATAGCGATCGCCAAAATATTGGCAAGAATCATAATAATGCCAATGGTGGGACTCCATTCCAGGTTTGAGGGCACAGCAGCGAGTAATGTTGAGGTAAACACCTGATTTGCTCCTGAAATTTTGAATTATTGCAAATATAATCTGAGAATTACCGAAGAAATTTCAAGAGAAATCGCGATTTTGCATTAATATTTAACGTTTATTCTAAATGCTTAATCTAAACTGTTCCCGTATTGATGTTACTTAGGGGAAAATTTTTTGTATTCAGCAATACTATTACTGGCTGATATAGCAATCCTATTTGAGTTGTGAACAGCAGTATGTTTTTAACGAACTACAGAGACGCAGAGAGCGCAGAGGAAGAGAAAAAAGAGATGTGATGCCTACGGCACACTCCGCGAACACATCTAATTTAGGATCGCTATAGGGGATTTTATGTCAATGGCGGTCGGCAATCGCTAAAATAGAAGGTAGTAAGCCAAGCTGAAATCTAGGAGCAATCGCTCTCAAGATAATTTACACTCAAACTCATAGTGATTATTTCCCGCTTCTGTTATGTCCTCAACTATTGATTCCCTACCCCCAGCGCTTGCTAAAATTGTCCAACGCTTTCAACGCGCTGCTGAACCAAAGCGCCGCTATGAACAGCTAATTTGGTATGCTCAGAAGCTGCCGGCGTTTCCAGAATCTGATAAAGTCCCAGAAAACAAAGTTCCTGGTTGCGTTTCTCAGGTTTATGTTACCGCAGCGCTAGATGATGGCAAGGTGGCGTTTCAGGGCGATTCTGATTCTCAGTTAACCAAAGGGTTAGTAGGGCTGTTGATGGAAGGGTTAAATGGTCTAACACCCACAGAAATTGTCCAACTCGCCCCAGATTTTATTCAAGAAACTGGTTTAAATGTCAGTTTGACACCTTCCCGCGCTAATGGGTTTTATAATATTTTCAAAACTATGCAAAAAAAAGCTTTGGAATGCAAGTTAGATATTTCTAATTAAAGCTGATTAGCAAGGCTCAATATATTCGCTCTGGTGGTAATTAATCGGATAAAAGCAATTACCAATTACCAACTAAAAAGCTAGTGAAATTGAAGGAAAATGTCTACAAGATTTTTAAATGTCCCTGCTAGTACCGGCTTTGGGGGCGTAATTGAAGAATATCTCTGGAATTGGGAAAATCAGGAATTGGGTGTGATTTATGAAACCCTTGGCCAAGGTTCTCCACTATTGCTCCTCCCAGCTTTCAGCACCGTTTCCTCACGATTAGAAATGGGTGAACTCGCTAAATTACTAGCTCCCCATTTTCAAGTTGTCGCCGTAGATTGGCCGGGTTTTGGGGAATCTGACCGAGCGAATTTAGATTATAAACCAGCTTTATATCACCAATTTTTGGCGGATTTCGTCAGATTTGCGTTTAAAATGCCCATTAGCGTGGTCGCTGCTGGTCATGCGGCTGGTTATGTGTTGCAGCTAGCTTTTAGGCAACCAGATGTATTTTCACGGATTGTGTTAGCGGCCCCCACTTGGCGCGGCCCTTTGCCGACAATGGGCGCAAGTCAACAGATAGCTGGTATGGTGAGGGGATTGGTGCGATCGCCACTTCTCGGTCAAGCAATCTATCAACTCAACACCTCCCCCTCTTTCTTAAGTTTTATGTACGGTCGCCACGTCTTCACCGATGCGACTAAACTCACACCCAGTTTCATCAAACAGAAATGGCAAACAACGCAAATACCGGGAGCGAGATTCGGTTCTGCTGCCTTTGTCACAGGCAATATTGATCCTGTCCGCGACCAATCCGAGTTTCTCACACTTGTGCGATCGCTTCCAGCGGGGCGTAGCCCATCACTTCCAGCGGGGCGTAGCCCATCGCCTACGGCGGGGCGAAGCCCATCGCTATCTATCCCCCTAAAAGTCATCATTGGGGAATCCAGCCCCCCCAAATCACGGCTAGAGATGGATGCCTTAGCAGCGTTACCAAATGTTAGCAGTGTCGTGATTCCTGGTTCCTTAGGACTGCATGAAGAATATCCAGATGTTTTGGCAGAAGCAATACTGCCTTTTTTAAAAGGGTTATCATAGGCAGATAATGATTATCAAAGCTGCTTTGAAATTATGATTGCTGCGGAAACATCGAATTCAGTACCTGTAACCGTTTTAACTGGCTATTTAGGAGCAGGCAAAACAACCCTACTCAATCACATTCTCACTTACGAACACGGCAAAAAAGTTGCTGTGATCGTTAATGAATTTGGGGAAGTGGGCATTGATAATCAACTAGTTATTGATGCGGACGAAGAAATCTTTGAAATGAATAACGGCTGCATCTGCTGTACAGTACGGGGCGACTTGATTCGGATCATTGGCAACTTGATGAAGCGGCGTGATAAATTTGACCATTTAGTAATTGAAACGACTGGACTAGCTGACCCTGCCCCTGTGATTCAGTCGTTTTTTGTAGATGAAGATTTGCAAAATAAAATGTCTCTCGATGCAGTAGTCACGGTGGTGGATGCCAAGCATATCTGGCAACATTGGGAAGCAGACGAAGCACAAGAGCAGATTGCCTTTGCCGATGTGATTTTACTAAATAAAACAGATTTAGTCACGCCAGAAGTTTTAGAAGAATTAGAAAAACGGATTCGGGCGATGAATGCGATCGCTAAAATCTACCGCACCCACAATTCTGAACTAGCAATGGATGCTTTGTTAGGCGTCAAAGCCTTTGATTTAGACCGTGCTTTGGAAATTGATCCAAACTTCTTAGGAGAAGATGCCCACGTACATGACGAAAGCGTCTTTTCTGTAGCTTTAGTCGAAAAAGGCGCATTAGATGGGGAAAAATTAAACGATTGGATTGGCGAGTTACTGCGTACCCAAGGGCCAGATATCTTCCGCATGAAAGGCATTTTGAACATCGCCGGCGAAGATAATCGCTTTGTCTTTCAAGGAGTACACATGATATTTGATGGTAAACCAGATCGCCCTTGGAAAGACAGCGAAACCCGGAAAAATGAATTAGTTTTCATCGGTCGCAATCTGGATGAAGCCCAACTCAAGCAAGATTTTCTCGCCTGTCTAGCTTAAATACCAGCGTGAGTGTTAATAAGTTCTGGTAAAAATCCAAAATCAGGATATTAAGCACCACAGATGCACCACAAGATTTACACAGATGAATTATCTGTGTGCATCTGTGTTTATCTGTGGTTTCATTTTCCTCTTCCCTACTTGCCCTGTGTACAGATATGAACTCTACCACCAACAAATCTAAAGAATTTGAACAACTCTATTCAGGCACGCTTGCAGATTATGTAACAGCGATCGCCTGGAAACCACAAGGTAAAACCTTAGCAGCAACTTCCGCTGCTGGAGAAGTTGTGTTGTGGGATGATGGCGAACTCACCACCTTGCAGACTGGAAACGGTAAATCAGTAGACTGCGTAGCCTTTTCCCCAGATGGTAAATTTTTAGCTGTTGGCGGACAGGATGGACTCTTGAAAATTTGGCGAGAAAACGAATTAATCGCCACTTTAGAAAATGCCCCCGCTTGGGTTGACAAGCTAGCTTGGAGTCACACCAAGAACCTACTAGCTTTTAGTTTGGGGCGATACGTCCAAGTGTGGGATGCCGATACATCAGAGATTGTCATCACCTTAAATTTTGAAAACTCCTCAGTCTTGGGTATTGATTGGCGACCTGATGGGCAATATCTAGCTATTAGCGGCTATCAAGGTGTCAAAATTTGGGACACTCAAAACTGGGATGACGAACCATACGTACTCTCGATGCCTACTGTCAGTGTAGCTATGGCTTGGTCGCCTGATGGTAAATATCTAGCTTCCGGGAACATGGATCGCAGCGTTACCGTTTTGGAGTGGGAGAACCCCGACCCTTGGGTAATGCGTGGCTTCCCTGGGAAAATTCGTCAATTGGCATGGTCAGAAGCTACCAGCAAACAAAGTGCGCCTCTTCTTGCTTCCTCTAGCGTGGAGGGGATTGTGGTGTGGGAGAAGTCAGAGGATGAATCATTGGGTTGGGAATCGCGAATTTTAACTAATCATGTCGATGTGATAAATGCGATCGCCTTTGCACCCAAAAGCTTCCTACTCGCCTCCGCCGCAGCTGATGGCTGGTTGTGTTTGTGGAACAAAGCCCAGGAAGTATCCCAAATTATCACAGGTGTTTCCGCCGGCTTTTCTACCCTAGCTTGGCATCCCAGTCAGGGCGGGGAGACCCCGAATCAGCCAAATCAGGGCGGGGAGACCCCGCCCCTACTCGCCGCAGGTGGAGAACAAGGCGAACTACTCATTTGGTCAAAAGTATTACCAGGTCAAGGTTTCAAACGTAGTTAAGCAACGCGCACTAATTGAGGTTGAATGTAACTAATAAATTGGCTATGCTGTATCAGCAGCAGCCCCTATGCGTAAATTATGAACATAGCCAAACTAATTTTGCTTGCTTGTCCGGCATTTCTGGCATCTATGCTACTGGTGGTCAATCCGTCCCATGCATTCAGCCTGAAATCTGCACCTACTACACAAATGATTGCAGTAGTATCTGCACAACCAATTTCCCAATTGGCAACACCAAAGTTGACTCAAGCAACAAATACAATAATTGATCAACTTGGTTGCAATTGTGGTAGCTGCGTTCAGTCTAAATTTCAGATGCTGCAAGGTAAATTACCTGTTGTTGACTTTTAATAAAGTTAAAATGTTGAATATTTTAGGGGCACAGCAATGCTGTGCCTTTATTAATTTTAAAATTTCTAAAGCCGATTTGTGAAAGATAGTGCCCGCTTAATTACTGGTAATTCCCGCCACTCAATTTTGGATTTTAGATTCACCCCATGCCTCAAGACAGGGGCGCTAAACAACTTCTTACGCGCCACCCTTTTGGCACTCACATTTGGATTTGTTGGCTGTGGAAATCAAGTAGTAAATACCTCCGTCACCCAGGCTACTCAGCCCACTAAGGTGAACAAAAATCTTCCCCAAGTTGTGGCAACTAGCAGCGTGCTATGTGACTTAACCAAACAGGTTGCGGGGAATACAATTAACCTCACCTGCTTAATTTCCGCTGGTGCAAACCCCCACACTTATCAACCAAAACCAGAAGACCGCAAAGCCATTGAGCAAGCTAAACTTATTTTTTATAGTGGCTATAATTTTGAACCAAGTTTGCTCAAAATAATTAAAGCGACTAAAAACCCTGCGCCCAAAATAGCCGTTGGTCAACTTGCAGTGCCTCAGCCACAAAAAGTTCTAAAAAAAGGCAAGAAAGTCGCCGATCCTCATCTTTGGCATAATGCCAAAAATACTATCAGAATGGTAGAAGTAATTAATCGCAATCTGGGAAAATTAGCACCCAGTAATGCTAAAAATTATCGTAGTAAGAGCAAACAAATTACCAATGAACTAACCCAACTAGATAGCTGGATCAAGTTGAGAATTGCCAGTATTCCCGACAAGCAGCGCACATTAGTTACAACCGATAATGCACTGGGTTATTATGTCAAAGCTTATGGTCTTGCTTATGCAGGAACTTTAAAAGCTGTTAACACCAACGCAAAACTAACAGATATACGAGAGAGAGATTTAGTTGAAAATATTCAAAAGGCTCAAGTGCCGACAATTTTTGCCAAAACAACAATTAACCCCGATCTGATTGAGTCTATAGCCACAAAAGCAGAAGTGAGAGTTTCAAAAAGGGAACTTTATACTGATGGATTAGGTAAACCCGGAAGCGATGGGGAAACCTATCAAAAAATGATGGCGGCCAATACACGAACAATTGTTGAAGGTTTGGGAGGAACTTACCTAAAATTTGAGCCGAGGTTATGAGAGACCGTAAGGGATAAGCAATGACAAGTGTATATTATATGCATTTAAGCTCACATACTTAGGGATTCGTAACACTTTTCTCAATTAGAATGGATGCTGATAACACTGCTATGTGCTGCTATGTAAATAGCAGAGATTGCGTTTTTCACGAAGTTTCTTTTACGTTAGATTGTTGAGATTGTTGAAAGCCAAAACACTTGTTCTGACAGCATTTCAGTCAGCGAGATTTTAGATGAATTAACATGGATGTGAAATTCGTCAGACATACCTCAACTTATAACGACATCTGTAGAAATTATTTCCACATCAATAGTATAACCTGAACTGAAAATCAGACTAACATTTTGAAGAAAGACGAAAACATCTGAATATGTGTCAACATTGTCGGCAAGTTATAGAAAAGCTAGCTATTAACATTGAACTTTTATTACATGATTTAGATTCTATTGCTGCTATCGCTAATAGAAAGAAACTCAGTGAACTAGATAGACTAATTATTTGTCACTCTTTATTGGGATTGTCTCGACAACAAATAGCTAATATATTCAAATTACCTGACCAAAAAGTTAGAGACCGATTAACTAATAACATTTATCCGAGACTCTCAGATCTAATGCGCGTTGAACAAGAGGAGATAGCTGGCAATTGGGTGAAAATTATTAACTTTTTACTCGACCCAGAGAAAGGTTATAAGTTAAATCCTGCGCCTCAATTAAATAGTGATAACTTTCAAGGAAGTTTTGGGAGACAAATTTTTCTTTATCCACCTAATCAAGAAATCGTTAAATATCAGATTGAAGGAACAAATTTTTATCAACAAGGGCTTTACTACCAAGCATTTCAATGTTTTTTAATAGCTTGGAATCAAGAACTAAAGATTTATGGCATTGGTAATCCAGAAGTATTAATCTACATTAATAACTGCTTAATTGAATATAAGAAATCTTTTTTACAAGGAAAAGGTATAAAAATTTATACTCTAGCTGTAGTTGTCCCATTTTATCATAATCAAGGTCACGTTGCTGCCGAGATTTTACGAGGAATTTCTCAAATACAATTACAAGTTAATCTGCCAAGCTTTGACAAAATTTCTTTAGGGACAGAGATAAATTTAGATGATATCAGACCTAATATCTTCTTGACCTTGATATGTAGTCAAATAGCCTTACAAATTCTAGTTGTTAATGATCCTAATAATTTATACACACCCTATAACCAAACAGCAGAAAAGTTAGCCGACTTAGCACCGCAATTAAACCTGATTGCTATCATCGGTCATTACTCAAGCGAAATGACCAAAAATGCACTGCACTTCTATACGCAAAAAGGGTTAACTTTAGTAAATTCTAGTAGTACATCTAATGAACTTTCCGAATTATCTATAGGTGAGAGTTTATCTTTTTTTAGATTGACTACCCCAGATAATATCAATGCTAAAAAACTTGCTAATTATTTGATAGAAAAAGTTTCCAACAAACCTCCCCAAAAAGTAGCTGTTATCTATAATCAAAATAGTAGTTACAGTATTTCCTACAGAAACAGTATTAAAAAATATCTAGAACAACATCAAGATAAATTTGTTTTCCTAGAAGAATGTAATTATATTAGTGAAAATTATTATCAAGTCCAAAAATATATAGAAAATATTAGAGAAGATAACGTTGATATTATCATCATAATTCCCGATGGAGGAATTGAACCGAATTCCCTCGATAATGCTGGGCTAATTAGCCGATTAAATCTCAATAACTGTTTAATAGCTGGCTCGGCAACTTTTTATCATGATAATGTTTTACATTGGATTCATGAGCAAAACCCGTGTAATGCCACAAATCAAAATAACCGCACAATTATAGCTTGTATTCCTTGGCATTGGCAGAGTCAAGAAAACGGGTGCGAGAGTTCTAATTTGATAGCACAGAGTTTTTGTCAAATAGGCGCTCAGTTTTGGGGAACAGAAAACTTAACATGGCGCAGTGCAACAGCTTTTGATTCAGTATTAATAATTTTAAAAGTTATAGAAGAATATCGTAGCCAAGCTAGCCAAGCTTTACTTACACACATGAATCAATATTTCAAAGAAAAGAAAAAACAGTTAAAAGGAGTCACGGGGCTTATTCAATTTGATAAAAGTGGTGATCGTCTCCATCCTCCAGCCGAAATAGTAGCCGTAAAATGGGATGAAAACCAACAAAAATGGCAATGGAAAATATAAAGTATTGAAATTTTACCTACAATCCATTATGAGCAGTTTTAGCATATACAGTCTCGGTTGATTATTCGGTGAAAACTTATTATTTAATGACTAGGAATGATTCAAGTTATCAATCTTAATTTATCTAAAATATGCTTGACCGGGGCTTCTTAGGACTCCAGTCTTGCTAGAAGGAAATGGATGTCAGTTATAAATTTATATCTTTATATCGCTTCTCTATGGGGTGCAATACAGTTTGACCTCTCTCCCCGAACCTGCAATAAAAGCTTTTCCTTTCCCCTCCCCTAGGAGGGGAGGGTTAGGGAGAGGTTGTTGGGGTTGGGGGTTAGGTCTGTATTGGACTCAACTGCAAACCGCTATAGGCAATTGTCTATTAGTTATCCACACCCGTCGTTAAAATCTTCCACACATGAAGTAGAAATACTCCTAATCCTATTGTTACTCTAGTTCCATAGCATTGAGGAAATTGAGAAATGTTAAAAGTATTTGCTGACCGTGGCGGAACATTCACAGATATTATTGTTGTGACGAATAATCAGGCAATTATAGATAGACTCTCAAAGCATACAGAACGTTTTTTGATTGTTCCTCTTCCTAACCAAGAATGGGTTATTGTCTACAAATTACTTTCAGAGAATCCGGAACAATATCAAGATGCAGTTATCCAAGGCATTAGGGATATTATGAGTCTTTCAAGCAATGAACCCATTCCCTATACAGAAATACAAGTAGTCAAAATGGGAACAACAGTAGCAACGAATGCCCTGTTAGAAAGACATGGCGAACGCGTTGTACTCATCATCACCAAAGGCTTCAAAGATGCGTTGCGAATTGGTTATCAAAACCGCCCTAATATATTCGCCCGTCAGATTATCTTACCCACGATGCTTTATGAACAAGTAATTGAGGTTTCAGAACGTTATGATGCCAAAGGAAATGAATTAAACCCTGTAAATGTAGAACAAGTTAAAAAAGACCTACAAGCAGTTTACAACACAGGAATTCGTAGTTGTGCTATTGTTTTTATGCACAGCGATCGCTATTCCTCCCACGAACAAGAAGTAGCCCAATTCGCCAAAGAAATCGGATTTACGCAGATATCTGTATCCCATCAAGTTAGTCCTTTAATGAAATTGGTTAGTCGAGGAGACACAGCAGTAATAGATGCTTATTTAACTCCTATTTTGCGTCGCTATGTCAACCAAGTAGCTAGTCAGTTACCCAATGTCAGATTAATGTTCATGAAATCTGATGGCGGCTTAACAGATGCCGAACAATTTCAGGGAAAAGATAGCATTTTAAGCGGACCGGCTGGCGGTATTGTTGGCGCAGTACAAACTAGCAAAAGAGCAGGTTTTGACTTAGTTATTACTTTCGATATGGGTGGAACAAGTACAGATGTAGCCCATTTTAAAGGAGAGTATGAACGTCAATTAGATGCCGAAATTGCTGGGGCGCGGATGCGAGTTCCTGTATTGGCGATTAATACTATTGCTGCTGGCGGTGGTTCAATTCTATTTTTTGATGGTTCTAGTTATCGTGTTGGGCCAGAATCCGCTGGTTCAAATCCTGGTCCAGCTTGTTATCGACATGGCGGGCCGTTAGCGGTCACAGATGCCAATGTCATGTTAGGCAAAATTCACCCCCAATATTTTCCTTCTGTGTTTGGGACTGATGGTAACTTACCTCTAGATAAAGAGATTGTCATTCAAAAATTTACCCAACTAGCTCAAGATATTGCATTAGTCACAGGAAATCATCGTACTCCTGAACAAGTTGCAGCTGGATTTATTGCCATTGCTGTAGAAAATATGGCAAATGCGATTAAAAAAATTAGTTTGCAACGGGGTTATGATGTCACCCAATATGTCCTTTGCTGTTTTGGCGGTGCAGGCGGACAAGTTGCCTGTTTAATTGCCGATACTTTAGGGATGAAAAAGATATTTCTTCACCCATATGCTGGAGTTCTCTCCGCTTATGGAATGGGATTAGCTGACATTCGAGCGACAAGAGTTGGGGGAGTAGAACAGCCTTTAAATCAAGCATTGATTCCACAATTAATGCAGCTGATGGAGTCTTTAGAAACCCAAGCTAGAAGCGAACTAAGTCAAGATGAAAGTAGTGGTCAAGAAAACATAATTCAAAAACTGAATTTAAAATATGAGGGAACTAATTCTACTTTTAGCATTGATTTTGATTCAGATGTGACGGCGATGCAAACAGCATTTGCAGATGAACATAAATCTCGTTACGGTTTCATTCAGTCAGAAAAAACCTTGATTGTGGAATCTATTTCAGTAGAACTAATTCAGAAAATGGAGACTCCTGAAGAACCTTTAATTACTTATAACCGTCCTGTGAAACAAGCAATTCAACCTGTTGAAATAGTCAAGATATTTACTGCTGATAAATGGCATGATACGCCAGTTTATCGCCGGGAAGATTTACAGCCGGGAGATTGGATCAACGGTGCTGCCATCATTGTCGAAAAAATTAGCACAATTATAGTTGAACCTAACTGGCAAGCAATATTAAATCAGCGTAATCATTTGGTTTTAAAACGTCCATGTTAAGTAACGAAAATATTCCTATTGGATTCAAACTATTTTGTGCAACACCAGAGCTTAGAATCAGGTACTTTGCACAAGCGAACTGTTGTGTCATCATCTTCTTACTACCATTTATTGTCCTTTTTATGGGACATATTTTCCTCTTGTTTTTCACGTTGTACGAAATTCTGAATATTGGTATTGTGCCAGTAATGCAGGAAATATTGCAGAAAATTACAGAGTACTGGATATTCCCCTTTAGTTTTTTACTATTAGGTGTTGCTACATCTCATGCTCTATGGATAACTTTTGGAATTACGGAGTTTTTAGCGGTTGATGATTCATTAATTGTGATTAAACGTTTATTGTGGATGTCTAAAGACCAAGAAGTTACTAGGATGAATATCCAATACTTCCAACAAGTTAAAGATGGAGGTGAAGGAGAGGACTCATTTCCATCGTGGGGTTTAGAATTGATCACAAATCAAAAAAAATATGATGGAAATATTTCTATTCCATCCTGGATTCCAGAAAGCACAATCAATGGGATGATTTATAAGAAAATTATTCTGCTAGATAAGCAGTCAATTGAAAAAAGCGATTGGTTAGGTACTGTACTAGCAGATTTTTACAAAGTTGAATTTCATTCCTCTGAAAAACGGCAATAGTACTAAGTCCCGACGACTAGAAGTTGTGGCTATAATTCTGCAAGCCAAGCCAGAGCCAGCAATTACTCATTCCCCTGGACATATGTTTATTAGTAATTTGCAGGATGAGTCTCTTACTTTTTAGGGTGTTATTTCACAAATTCAAATATCAAACAGGAGTCAAAAATGTACAATACATCTCAACCCGACCCCGTCCGCTTAGAAATCTTCAAAAACCTCTATCAATTTATCGCTGAACAAATGGGGATTGTTCTACAAAATACGGCAGCATCGGTAAACATCAAAGAACGCTTAGATTTCTCCTGCGCTGTTTTTGACTCTTCTGGATTATTAGTCGCTAATGCTCCCCATATTCCCGTGCATTTAGGTTCAATGAGTGAAAGTGTTCGGAGTTTAATTGATAATAAAGGCGACACTATAAAACCAGGAAATGTGTATCTATCTAATAATCCTTATAACGGCGGAACACATCTTCCTGATGTCACAGCAATTACCCCTGTGTTTCTGAATAATAATGAAAACACTTTAGGCTCCAGTCCCCTATTTTATGTTGCTGCTCGCGGACACCAAGCGGATATTGGCGGCGTTACTCCCGGTTCCATGCCCCCTCATAGTACTACGGTAGAAGAGGAAGGAATTATATTTGATAATTTTCTCCTAGTTGAGCAGGGAAATTTTCGGGAAATAGCAGTCCGAGAGTTACTGTTAAATCATCCTTATCCTGCTCGTAACCCCGATCAAAATGTCGCTGATTTTAATGCACAAATTGCCGCCAATGAACGAGGAGTGCAAGAACTCCGTAAAATGGTTTCCCAATACGGACTCCAGACAGTGCAAGCTTACATGAAATTTGTCCAAGATAATGCCGAGGAGTCAGTTAGAAGGGCAATTGATGTTCTCAAGGATGGCTCATTTATTTATGAAATGGATAGCGGCGCTTTAATTCAAGTTAAAGTGACGATTAATCGAGAAAATCGCAGTGCAATTATTGATTTTACTGGCACATCTGGGCAACTAAACAGTAACTTTAATGCTCCCAAAGCTGTAACTCAAGCAGCAGTTTTATACGTCTTCCGTACTCTAGTTGATGATAGTATTCCCCTCAATGCCGGGTGTCTTAAACCTTTAGAAATTATCATTCCTGAAGGCTGTATGCTCAACCCAACCTACCCAGCAGCAGTGGTAGCAGGTAATGTAGAGACATCTCAAACCATTGTTGATGCTTTATATGGTGCTTTGGGTGCGATCGCTGCTTCTCAGGGAACGATGAATAATTTTACTTTCGGTAATCAGCGTTATCAATATTATGAAACCATCTGCGGTGGTTCTGGCGCAGGGGCTAACTTTGATGGTACTGATGCAGTCCAAACCCACATGACCAACTCCCGCTTGACCGACCCAGAAATTTTAGAAACTCGTTATCCTGTACAAGTAGAGAGCTTTTGTCTGCGTGCCGATAGCGGGGGTAAAGGAAAATATTTAGGTGGTAACGGGGTGATTCGCCGCATCAAGTTTCTTGAACCCATGACAGCTAACATTCTTTCTGGTCATCGCCGTGTCCCTCCCTTTGGATTAAATGGTGGGGAAGCAGGACTTGTCGGACGCAACTGGATACAGCGTCAAGATGGAACACAAGAGAATTTAGACAGCACAGCAACAGTCGAGATGCTATCTGGAGATGTTTTTGTGATAGAAACTCCTGGTGGAGGAGGATTTGGTTCAATCCATAATTCACCTTGAGCCAGGGGAATAAAGATAATCCTGATCATCATTCCCCTCATCCTCAATCAAAGCCAAGGTGAAGTCGGCAACGGACTCAATATTCAGATATTATCGCATCTGTTTTAGAGTATCAACCTGCTTAGTAAATACCTCAGTAAACAAACTCATCACTGTTCGTTCTTCGCGGACTTTAATATTGGCACTAATCGACATACCCGACTGCAAATCGATATTTTTACCCTGAATCGTTAGAGATTGACTATCCAATTTGATTCTGGCAGGAAATCGATAAAACTGATGGTTTTGGTCTGGGGGTAATGCGTCTGAACCGATGCTCAGAACTTGTCCTTTAATATCGCCAAACTCGCTGTAAGGAAAAGAGTCAATCCTCACATCAACTTTCATATCTTTCTTCACGAAACCAATATCTTTGTTAGTAATGAAAACTTCAGCAATATAGTTTTCATTGGGGACAATTTGCAGCAGCTTTTGGGTAGGGTTTGCTACATATCCTATGTTTTTTGCTTGTAAATCAAAAACTGTCCCCCCTACAGGAGCGCGAACTTCTTGATATTTAACATTCAACTGTGTTTGAGATATTTTGCTATTGACATCTGCCAATTGCTGTTCATTCCCCAGAATAATCTTCATGAATTGGCTATCAATCTCGGCAATGCCCTTTTTATTATCAGCTATCTTTTCTGAAATGCCTTTATCAGAAAAAGCTACTGTATTGGTTAACTGTTGACGTCCTCTAGCAATATCAAACTGGATGCGTTGCCCTTCCTCTACTAATTGTGCTACTTCTGCCGTGAGGTTTTGTACCTGTTGTAGCTGGTTAAGATATTGGAGCTTAGAAATGCCCCCTTCTTCTGCCAATACTTTAAGTTTACCTAAAATCTGCTCTTGGATGGCTAAACTGGCTCGAGTATCTTGCAGTTTTATTTGAGTTTGAGAAAGTTGTTTTTTAGTTTTTTCAACTTCTAACTGTGCCGCAGCAGCACGAGAGTCTAATTCCCTTTGGGCAATTTGTAGACGTTGTTGTTCATCAAACCCCAGTCCAGTACCCCCATTTGAGGTTCTTAATTCAGTCCGCAACAATTCATTTTCTGCAACTAATGCTGCCCGACTTTTTAGAAGAAAAGCAGTTTCTGCTGGCAAGTTACCACGCAAAAAATTAGATTCAGATTGAATAGCAAAACTTGCCGCCATCAAGCGGCGATAAATATTGTTTTCTCTAATTAAACCAATGCGAATCTGATTTAAAGAACGTAATTCTGCTAGGGTGGCGATCGGCTCAAAACTTAGTAGTAAATCTCCTGGTTTTACTTGTTGTCCATCTTTCACATAAACTTCTTTCACGACTCCACTAATAGGAGCTTGAACGTCTTTAACTGTTCCTTCTGGCTTTAATTGACCTACTGCTGGTATTACTTGCTCGATTTTAGCAATACAAGCCCAAGCAATTCCAAAACAGGCTAACCCCATCAGGGTGAGCATAATTGTCCGCGACCAAACAGGAGATTGGCGTAAGACAACAGATTGCTCAAAGTTATCATCGTTGAAGTTAATTAAAGGCTTTTTAGCAGCGTTTCCTGGAGATGGAAGGGAGCGCAAATCTTGCTTGAATTCGTTGGTGTGCTTTCCATTCTGATGATTGCCGTTGAGGTGGTTACCATTAAGTTGAGCCATATCGATTTTGGATTTTAGATTTTGAATTGAAACTTAGTAATTGGTTATTGTGCTTATGTTGATAGACGAATCTTGTAAAGTAAATTTTGGCTAAGAGAAAATACATATTTGTTGCAAAATTTCAAACATCACTTTTACAAGTCCTGATTTACTACCCCATAGAACCTGCATTAATATCTAATTATCAGTGATGTAGCTGTACCATCTTCAATCCCATTCTTACCTGGGTTGACAGCGGCAATTTCTTTCTGTTTTTTTGCTGTGGTGTCGTGGGATTTCGACGATGTAGTTGTTCTGTGCTTTCTACTGTACATTTATTCAATCCTCTGGTGACTTTTAACAAATTATGATTAATTACAAATTCACTTCTTGTTGTTGATACAGATAATAGTAATGACCTTTGCCAGCCATTAATTCTTGGTGGGTTCCTTGTTCTATCACCCTGCTATTGTCCATGACGACAATGATGTCTGCATTACTAACGGTGTTGAGTCTGTGGGTGATAAAAAAGACTGTACTATCTTTAAATGCTTGGGCTAAATTAAGGCAGATTTGGCGCTCGGTGGGATAGTCTAGAGCGCTGGTTGCTTCATCTAACACTAATAATTTTGGTCGTTGCAAAACAGAACGTGCGATCGCAATTCTCTGTCTTTGTCCTCCGGAAAGGGCTGCACCTCGTTCACCCACGCGCGTATTGTAACCGTTGGGCAAATTCATGATAAATTCGTGAGCAGCGGCAATCTGAGCGGCTTCGATGATTTCATCAGTTGTGGCATCGGGATTCGTCAGGGCGATATTATCCTGAACGGTGCCGTCAAATAATAATGTCTCTTGGGGAACGATGCCAATTTGCCGGCGCAGTGAATAAAGTTCAACTTTAGAAATGTCGTAACCATCAACCAAAATTCTCCCAGACTCAGTTTCATAAAGCCTGAGCAGTAATTTCATCAGCGTACTTTTGCCTGAGCCGCTTTGTCCGACAATACCAATAAATTTACCTGCGGGAAAATCGAGGTTGACATTGCAAAGTTGCAAAGGGCCACTCGTGGCAAATCGGAAGGAAACATTGTCATACTTTACAGCACCGACAATTGCAGGTAAGGGAATGTTATCGCGGTCTGTTTCTGCTTCTTGTGGGGTATCAACAATATCGCTTAAACGCTCTAGAGATAACCCAGTTTCTTGGAAGGTTTGCCAGAGTTGAGCCAAGCGTAATATCGGGCTAGTGACGTAACCAGATATAATCCGAAAGGCGATTAATTCACCTAGGGTTAAATCTCCTTGCAGTACTAGATAAGCTCCTGCCCATAAAACCATTAAGCTGCTGAGTTTGTTGAGAAAATTACTGGCTGAATTGGCGAGAGTAGAAGTGGCAACGGTTTTAAAACCAGCCGCCACAAAACGAGCATAACGCTGTTGCCAGGAAAAGCGCGATCGCAATTCGATATTTTGCGCTTTTACTGTTTGAATGCCTGACATGACCTCAACTAAATAAGATTGAGTTTCGGCATTGCGTTCAGCTTTGGTGCGTAACTGTCGGCTGATGGTGGGAGCGGCAATTAAAGTGACCAGTACAAATAAGGGAATCGTGCCTAAACCTACCAGGGTGAGTTGCCAACTGTAAAACAGCATCACGATGATATAAACCACCGAGAAGAGGGCATCTAACACCACTGTTAAGGCAGTACCGGTGAGAAATTGACGGATATTTTCTAATTCATTGATGCGAGTGGCCAGTTCACCCACTGGACGCCGTTCAAAATAGCGCAGCGGTAGCCGGAGTAAGTGGTCGATAATTTGCGACCCCAAACCCATATCAATGCGGTTGGTAGTATCGACAAATAAATAAGTTCGTAAGGTGGTTAAAACTGCTTCAAATAGTCCAACTACTAATAGTAAAATTCCCAAAATATGTAGGGTACTAATACTATTTTGAGCGATAACTTTATCAATAATTAACTGGACAACTAGGGGGTTAGCTAATGCTGCCAATTGGACAAAAAAGGAAGCAATAAAGACTTCTATCAGGACTCGACGGTGCTGTGATAGATAAGGAAGAAACCACCGTAAGCCGAAGCGCTCCTGGGGTGTTTCTTTGGTTGCAGTCAGCAGTAATACCCTTATTTGTGGTGGAAGATTAGTTTCATCAACTTCTAATTGGGCAATTAGTTGAGCGGGTTTGCAGTACACAATGCCTTTAGATGGCACACCGACGACAACACTATTTGCATCTGCTGCATATAAAACAGCAAAACTCTCACCATAGCGAATTAATGCTGGTGTCGGCAGCCGCGTCACTGAGGTTGTGGGGATATCTACTAACTGTGATTTGAGTCCAATTAACTCTGCTAGGTAAGCACAAAGTTGGAAAGATATATTACCTTGGCGCTTTGTTTGCTCAGTTAAAATGCGCCGCACTACTTCCCGACGAAAGGGCATGTCCAAGTGCTTTGTGAGCATTTGGAAACAGGCCAGAGTGGCATTTAATTCTCCCTTACCGGGGAAAAATGGGTATTTTTGGCGTTTTTGTCTACTCTTTGGCAGCTCATCGGGATTTGATTGGGGGGTTTCTGCTGCTGGTGCGTAGGGTATATCTAACTCGTCTGCTATTTGTGATTTGGTGTTGTTGAGTTGCAGTTCTCCGTGATCACTATCTAGCAAGAATAAATCTGAGGGATGTACACTAAGCAACCGTGCTGGACTGTTGCCTGTGACTTCGATTGTTGCTCTAGCATCGCTTGCTTCTAAGCGAGAACCGGGGGGAAAATTGGTTACTGGACTGCCGCCGCTGACAAACCAGATTCTGTCACTTGCCAGTTGCTTAAAGGAAGTTCTTCCGGGGGGGAGGTAATGGATTTTTGTATTTAATAGTGCTCTTTGGGCGAGTTCTTTGAAGTCGATACTGGCATTAGCTTGCTGTGCTAATTGGGGGCTGAGAACATCGAAAACTTCTGCTAAATGACTATTGTTTTGGCGGGCATTGGCAAAAGCTGGGTAGGCAGAGAGAAAGCGTAAATAGCCGGTTGCATTCAATGTTAAACAGATTACTTCTGTGGAGGCGATCGCAGTTTCGCAGGCAACTTGGCGCAATAACCCAATCTCGCCGATAATTGCCCCTGGTTGCAGCTTGTTTAAGGTAATTGGTAGTTGGGTTTGGGGGTGGTATCCCAACAGCCGCACTTGTCCTTCATAAAGGATGACTATTTGTTCGGGGAGTTGTTCTTTACTGATGATTTTTTGACCGAGGCGGTAGCGCCATGCTTGTATTTGTGCTGATAAATTGGCGATCGCTTCATCTGGTAATTGATCAAATCCCTCAATCGTGGCGAGAAATTCGGGAAAAGCCGTCTTAATATAAGTCATGCCTAATTGGGTTAATAAGTTTATTTAAGGAGATCGGGCATTGCTAATTGTGCTTTCGTGCGTCATTTATTATGCCCAATACTCACTCTTTGTTTAAACAGTTGCAATATCTGGGGGTTAAAGAAGCCAATTTTGAGACGCCATCTCTGTTTGCAGCCAAGTACTAAAGCGTTCATTCAGTAACCGCTGACGCATTGAGCGGTCTAATTGAGCTGGTAGTAGCTTTTCTAGGCGAACGATGACAATCCAGTCTCCTATTTGAGTCGGCGGTACAAGTTGCTGCGGTTGGCTGATAGATAATATCTTCGCTAAAACTGGATGGATGGTTTGCAATTCCACTGGACCAATTAAACCATCTGTTTGGGACTCAGGCCCTTGAGCATATTCCCGTGCTAGTTGGGCAAAGGACTGTTCACCTTCTTGAATGCGGAAGTAGATTTCTTGGGAAATACCAACATCATTCGTGCTAATCAGGGAATAGATCGCCCTAGACAACTGAGATTTCCGTTGGAAAAAGTAAGCGTCTATATCCCCTCCCCAAGCTGTTTCTTTGAACTTCTCCAGTTTTAATTGGCGGATCGCGATCTGCTGTAACTGCTGCGGACTCATAGCCGGCTGTTGTCGCCCTTGATATTGTTGGGCTAATTGTTCACAGGCGAGCTTTTCTTCTTGTGGCGTTGACTCAATTTGTGCGATCGCTTGGTCGATGATCATCTCTTTTACTAATAGCGGCAGGATTTGGTAGTCTGCCAGCAACGGCAAAACCTCTGTCTTCGTCATTGTCCGTAGACGCGCGGCAGCTTGTTGGCAGACATCGCCCAATTGCAAAACTGGATTCATATCATTTGTACTCAGTGTTGCCACTGTTATAATTTATCTGGCTTCAAAAAAATAATAGAAATCGGTTGAGATTAAGTTATCTGCTGGTCGAGGTCACATAGCTATATCACAACCTTATTCTAAGTATTATCCGTTGTATATTTCTAAACACATAATAATGATCACCTAAAAAATTATACTTGCCCTTGTTAAACTTATTAACAAGAGTTTTCATAATTCATAGATGTAAAACAAAAATATCACAAATTAGTAACATTGCAAATATCCGGAAATATTAAAAAAACTTTCAAAATGAAAATTTATTTTCTACCTGCCTTTAAGTAACACTAATAGGGAGACAGAGAGATGGTAAAGTGCCCAACCTAGGTGAACGCGAACAACGTGCCAGAGGCCATGGCATGCGTGACTTGTCGTCCTGTTACAAACCATTACAAAACGACATTTGTCTGAGCTAAAAAACGTCCAAAATTCATCTCTACTGGTCTAGTTGTAGAAACCCCTGATTTTTCATCAGGGGAAGATCAAAAAGTTAATAGACTAAGCAAGACTCAAATTGGCTCTGATAATGAAATCATTGAAATCTTGATCACCACCATTTAGCAGATCCTCAAAACCAAAGACGTTATCCCCTAACAGGCGAATATGATCAGATTTATCTGCATTAGCGCCTAAGAATGGGAAGTAAACGGCTGGATCATTATTTAGATCACTATCAAGAACGGCATCAGGTCTGCCATTAACGATAATAAACGGAGCGAAGATGAAACCCGGCTGAAAAGTTCCGCTAAAAGTTGCAGTACCTTGATTATTTACCGTTAATTCAATACCCGCTACACGTCCACTCACCGCTGCTTGAGTATAACCAGCCTGTCCAGGGAGAATATCTGCCTGACCATCAGCATTGATATCAATACCACCATTCTCATCACTCACCTGATAGAAACCGACAAAGTTGTTAAAAGCAGCTTCTCTGTTGACCACAAAATCAGCCTTCACCTGAGTTGTGACATCTCGCAAATCAATCAATTCGCCCTGTAAATTATCTTGCAGATTCGTACCCAGAATTAAAGATTGATTTGTAGCTTTAATCTCCACCACTAAATTTTCAAAGTCTGCAACACTGTTATTAGATCCGTCTTTCCAAGCCAAAGAAAACCCATCATCACCCAAATCGGTAATATTTTGGTTTGAAGGGTCAGCAAATAATATATCTGTAGTTGGGGATACTTTAGCCTGTACAGCATCAGTTGAACTGCCTTTGACCAAATAAAATCTCAGGTTAGCACCAGAGTTCAATTCCAGTACCCTTGTGAGATTATCAGCATTAAACCCATTAGGCAAATTGGCAATAGCGGAGAAAATTACCTTGGCTCGGTCTAAAGCGGCTTCAGTGTAACCTGCGGCACCGGGACTAATTCCGTTAATCCTACCTTGAGCATCATCCACAGTGAAACATCCTAGTTCATTCACCGCATTAGCACTACTGCCTGTGAGAGTGACTTGGAATTTGGCTTTAATGCTGTCACCTTTGATAGTAAAGATATCGTTGTCAGCATTCTTTGTCAGGGTGGTTGGTATATTGAGGTCATTGACATTGATTGCTAACAATTTCTCAAAAGAGAGTCCACTTTGGTCAGTGCTGCTAACCAGAATATTGTAAATTGACTTAGTTTCAAAATCTGGGGAATTTTTTATTTTCAGAATATTACCATCAATGATGAAGGCGTCATTATCAGTTGCGGTTGTCCCAGAAACAAAGTTGTAAATGAAAGTGTTATCTTCGTCGGGGTCACTGGTGATAAATGTACCGACAATTGTCTCGGCTGGGACATTCTCGTTGATACTAATGGCGCTCAATGACAAATTAGTCGGGGCACTATTTGCAGACAAATTAAACCTAGCCACACTGGGGTCATGGTCACTATCTTGGTCAGCAAACTCGGAGTTGATGTGAACCACATCATACCCATCCAGCTTGTTGAGCAAGTTGTTACTGACTAAAATGTGGTCAAGAGTCTGGGCATTGCCTTCAAAATTGTAGGTGTAACGCTCGTTTGCAGGTAGAGTTTCAATTAAGGTGTTCAGTCCAGCGCTTTCTAGTGTGCTCAGGGGATGAGAAAACTCAAAATCATTTAAGTCACCCATCACCACCACATTGGCGTTGGGGTTAATTGCCAAAATGCTTTCGACAAAGTTTTTCACCACCGTTGCTTGCTGGTTGCGTTGCGTTTCACTGGTGAGAGTTGGTGATTGATTCGGCCCATATAAAGGTTGGTCACCACCTTTAGAATTAAAGTGGTTGCCAATCACATAGACAGTCTGACCGTTGAAAGTAAATTCACCAACTAAGGGTTTGCGGCTGTTGTCGAAAGCGGAGTTAGTGGGGTCAATGCGTCCGGGACTCGCCGAAAGGGTGGGAACACCATTGACATTGGTGACTGTGGTGTTAGATGTGGAAGTGCCGCCAGCATGGTCTACAAAGCTGACGCGACTGGGATTAAACAAGAAACCTTGACGAATATTTCCCCCAGGTTCCCCACCGTCTTGATCATCTACTGGGTTAATTTGTCGATATTGATAGGTGGGGCCGCCCGCTGCAACAATGGCATCAATCAACTTCTGGTAGGTTGCACTAGCATCTACCAAACTATTATTTGTCGCCCCATTGTTGTCTTGAATTTCTTCCAGAGTAATGATATCTGGTGATTTCAGGTTATTCACAATCCGGTTAGCTAAGTTGTTAAACTTAGTTGCACTCTCACCGGGGTGAAGATTTTCTACGTTAAATGTGGCAACAGTGAGTTGATTTGTTGTGGGAGTTAGGTTGGTGACTTCTCGTTGCAAACCGCCAGAGGTGACGCTGGGTAAAGCTTGGGTATTCAACAGCTTGAAGTTGCTAAAGCTGTAGTCAATCACTCCTGTAATCGAGCCATTGAACTGATCACCGACATTAACTTGGGGTTCATTGGTGATAATTGCATCATCAATGATGATGCGTTCTGGGTTAAAGTCACCAGGTTGAATGATAATCCCACCACGAGCCGTGCGGAGACCTGCATTGACGCCGTTATCGGCTAATACCGGAATTTCGCCAAAACTATTCGTTGGCCCCACTGCTACAGCATTATTTACCTGAACGAGCATTCCTTCTAAACTTTCGTAGAAGTCAATTCCATCCTCAGATGGGTCAAATGTGCCGCTAGTGGCAACGTTGCCAGTGGCATCATTTTCAATGGTTGTTGTGGGGATGGCCCGGCCGCCGTTGCCGAGGATCGTGGCTGTTGGCAAAGGGTTTCCACTGGATAGGGTGACAATTGTCGGGCTAGTAATTTCTGTGGTGGTTAAGTTGTTAGTACTACCACCAGGGAGAAACTCTGTAACCGTGCCACTGACTTTAACTGAGTCTCCCACTTGCACGGTTGGTGCTGATGAGGTGAAGACAAAAATCGCCTCGGATGTGGCATCATTACTATCTGGGTTGGGGTCTTGGAGGTAGAAACCGTTGCTGCGGATAACGGTGACAATACCGGAGACGTTATTCACTGTCTGATTTTCTAGGGGAGAACGGTGTGCGGCACCTTGAATGTCACTAATGCGAGTTGGCGGATTTACTTGATAGACGGTGACGGTTTTGCTGACTTCGTTGGACAAGATGAGCAAGTTTTTGCCGTTTGGGCTGTCGTTAGCAGCGATAAAACTGATGCCTTCAGGGGCTTGGTCTCCTGGTTGCGCGGGGGAATACTCGATAAACTGCGGTTTTTGCGGATTGGTAATTTCATAGACCATGACTCCGCCAACTCGTTCTAAACCGATGAAGGCGTAAGTTCGATGATTGACGATACCGATTGTGACGCCTTCTGGTTCTGGGCCTTTGTTATCGCTGCGGGTGTCGATACTGCCAGCAATACCATCAGAATTGAAGAGATTGGGGACTTGTTGAGCGGTAATTTTTTCAAAGTCTGCACCGCTGTTGTAGACTAAAGTTCCTTGGTCGTCCCAAATGGTGAAGGAGCGAGTTCCGTAGGCGTAAAGGCGATCGTAATCGCCGTCACCATCGATATCACCATCAATATTTGAAACCGTGAGCCGACCGAGGTTAGCATCTTGTTTGAGTGTGGCGGCATTGGGAAAAATTGTCGGGTCGAGATTTAAATCTTTTACCCGTGCTTCTTCGTTGCGGGCGTCTCCTTCGTTAGCTGTAACGTAGTAGGTGCGATTATTGGCGGTAAAAGAAGCGATCGCATCGGGCATATACATCCCGAAGACTGGTTGGTTTTTGATGTTGATGCCATCTTTATCGCTGGGGTCTAGTTCGTTTCCTGGCAAACTATGGTCAACTAAACCCAAGGGGATAATTTTGCTGACTGTGGCTGTGGCAATATCGATCACGGCGATCGCATTATTTTCTTGCAATGTTACCCAAGCTTGTGTCCCATCCTGGGAAAAAGTAATATATTCTGGTTCCACATCTTGAGAAACAGTTTTACCAGGAAAGATGCGAACGCCTTGACGAATCAATGCAGCTTCTTGACCATCAAAGCTGGTAAAGCTAGCGGTGGCTACAGTCGCAGCCGCTGCCCCTTGGGAAACATCAATAATGCTCACAGAACCGACAGGATCACCGGTGCTAGTGGGTTGTCCTTCATTAGCGGTGAGTACTTTGCTGCCATCGGGACTAAATGTCACCATGTCAGGAAGTACCCCAACAGTCACGGCTTTAATGAAGGTGCCATCGGTGTTATAGAAAACAACGTTGCCGGGGTCATTGGCATTAGTGGCTTCAATCGCGATCGCCACTAAACCGTTTTTGACAGCGACGCTGTTGGCACTGATACCGTAGGCAGAGAGATTAATCGTTGAAAATACTGTCGGGTTGGTGGGGTCACTGAAATTGATAATTTGAATATTTGCCGTACCATCCACCACGAATAGTCGCTGGGAAATCGGATCATAAGCAGTAATCTCGGCCCCACTACCACCAAAGCCACCAATTTTTATCAGAACTTTGCCCTCACCCCCATCACTATCAGTGATGGTGATGTTTTGAGAAATGGTGCTACCGAGTGTCATACCTGCCGATGGGCTGCTGATGGTGAGAGTTGCAGTTTCTGTGCCCTCAACTACAGCATCATCCACAACTGTAAAGGTGACAGAACCTATGGTGGAACCGCTAGGAATTGTCATGGTGTTGTTGCTGAGGGTGTAATCTCCTGGGGTGATGCCTGTTCCTGTCACAGCCAAGTTTACAGTTTGATCACCTGAAACCGCGCTGGAGGTAGTAGCGGTGACGGAGATTGCTGTGGTGCCGGCTTCGGTTCCTGCGTTGGTGCTGACTGATAAGTTGACTGTGGGAGTGGGAGTTACACCTGCGATCGCAAAGTTAGTGGTATTGGGAACGGTTGGATCATAGTTACCATTAACGCTATCGACTGTCCAATTGCTGAGGTTGTTAACCAGCGGTTTGTAATTGGCAAAACTGCCCTCTCCACTGCGCGAACCATTGTACTCACCATAGTCAGCGCTACTATTGAGCAAAATTGAATTAGCCCCAATAGTTAGACCCGCTGTAGTTAAATCAGTTGTCCCTTGTGGAGTCGTATCATTTGAAACTCCTGCTAAAAATACAGTTGGACTGGCAGCATTATTGCCAAGATAAGCATAAACAGTTTCATTACTTCCACTGAGACCGTAGTTAGAACTACCAGACACGGTAACCCGGCTAAATGTACCAATTGACGCTGCTAAATTGGTAGCACTATCAATTGCACTAAAGCGAATGACATTACCAGCAGCAATTGTATTAGCGCCTGAGTTCCACTGAAAATAAGACTCCCCAGTGTTAAAAGCCGTCAGGCTAGTAGCTTCGTTATCGCTGAAGTAAATGATCGTATTCGGGGCTATGTCTACAAACGTGACAATAGACCAACCATCCTCATCAGCATTGAAGGAGGTAAAAGCAATATCCCCTTGTGTCAAAACCATAATCTAGTGTCTCCTGGTAATTAATTAATAGTGAAATTTGTCTTGGTAGCTGTGGCGATCTTCCCAACTAAAATCAAAATTTTAGAGATGAATTTTGATTTTTAAATTTTTCCAAGCAAAACAACATCAATGGTGAAGATATACCTTGCTGTTAGGGCGATTGGAATAAAAGTTTGAGTATCTGAGGAATGTATTTTGTACACCATCGCCCAAGATATTTATTCTAGAAAACAGCAGCATTATTTACTTGGTATGGATTTGGATTTAACACACCAAAAATATGCTAATAAGATTAAAAAATAGCTAGCGAAAGGTTAAGGATATAAACAATTGCAAAAACCCCCTTGTAAAAATATACAAAGGGGCTAAACTTTAGACTTATTGACTTTAATTTATGCTTAATTATCCGAAAATATTCTCTGCAAACAGCACCTAAAATTAACGGAATATTCGAGGATTTAAGCGAATGGGGGTTTGCGGTTGGGTTGGACGAATTGTTGCTGCTGGTTTTCGCAGGCTGGTGGCGGTTCCGCCGTCTTTGGGGTCGAGGTAAGGTTTGAGATTGATGCCATTTTTAGTTGCAGTCACTGGCTTTTTGCTACCGCCGAAAATGGTGCGACCTAAGTTGTATAGTTCGCTGGTTCCTCCCTGACGGCTATTCCGATAAGTGCTGACTGCTGTGGTTTGTTGTCCACTGTCAGCAGTAGTCAAATTTTGGAATACGCTATTGCGGACGGCGATGGGGTCTTTGTTCCGAGGAACTGTCAGCACAATGCGACAGCCGGTGTTAGCTTCGGTTGTGACACAGATGATGTTTTCGTTATTTTCAAAAGCTGTTTGCAGTTCTTGCAAGCCATCTGGGCGATATAATTCTAGGCGAGAGGCGATCGCTTGACAACGCTTTTGTGCATCCCAACCACCACCCAAGGTTGTCGGTGCCGCCCAGGGGTAAAATTGACCTGGTTGGCTTTGGGGCTGATACATGACGGTGTACTGGCCATTGTTATTCTGACAGCTAAACCGAGTTGCACTGTCAACGGTGGTGGATGTCGGAATGGTTGATGAGTCTGTTGATGTGCCTGTGGGGACTACAACACTACCAGAATTATCAACTTGGGCAAATGCCACGGAATTGCCTAGGAATAAAGATAAACCTAGACTGCTCAAAAATACAAACTTCAGCGGTTGTAATGACATAAATTTAGCCTTCACTGGAAATCCCTAGGGACATTGATAGTTCTAGTGACGCAAAATTTTGGTTTTTGATTCATTCACCAGGTTCCTTTTTTTCCTCTTGTTCTTTTTTCTCTTTCAGTAGCTGTTTAACCTGTGCTTTAATTTGTGTATGTCGCTCTACTCCTTCGTAGGCGTAGCGGTTGTAGCTATTGCGAGTAATCAGGTTTTCTAAATAATTAACGCGATCGCTACCGCCAGGGTGAGAAGATAACCAAGGGGGAGGAGCATTTTTTTGTTGTTTATCTAGTGTCACCATTAAGTTACGCAAGCCATCAGCAGCGTAGCCTGTGCTGACAATCAACCTTGTACCTAATGTATCTGCCTGTTTTTCCATATCGCGGCTGTAACTGAATGCAAACAGTTGACCGATGGTGCCGCCGAGGGGTAGATATTGGGTAACGTTAGAGATCAGGTTGCCTTGGGTGGCTAATTGGAAACCGTGGGATAACACGACGTGGGATAATTCGTGACCGATTAAGCCGGCTAATTCGGCTTCTGAGTTGGCTTTAGCGATCGCACCGGCATTAATGAAAATTTTACCTCCAGGCAGCGCAAAGGCGTTAAGTCCTTCCTCGGCGATGACAAAGAACTCATAATTAAACTCATCACGTCCGGCTGCTTTCACCAGTTTTTGACCGATGTCATTGACATAAGCCAATATCTGATCGTCTAAAATTAACTCCAGTTGTTTTTTCGCCTGTTTAGACACCGATTCACCGATGGCTTTTTCACCCTGTAGCAGCATGATGCTGGAATCAAGGGCCGAAAAGGGGCCGAGTAGACTACCAGTGAGGGCGTAACCGACAGCGCCGGTGATAATGTTAGCGAGGGCATTACCTCTAATTTCTTCTTTGATATAAGATTTATAGCGTTTGAGATTGTCTTCTGCTAACTTGGTAAACTCAGGTGCTTGGGGGTCTTGAGGGTTGAGAATGGCAAATTGACGCGCAGCTATTGAGGCTTCCATCCATTTTTTAGCATCTGCCAGAGATGTAACTCTGGCTTTAACTAATTCTGGTTGATTGGGATAAAGAGAAACCGCCCGTTCTAAAATATCTATTGCTTCTGTGTTGCGATCGTATTTTTTCAGTTCTTGAGCAAATCGGATATAACCAGGGATAAATTCAGGAGACTGTTCAACCAAAAGTCGCAGAGGTACTAAAGTTCTGGTTTGCAACTTCTTTTCTATCCCCGCCTCTGATTCCCGCCAGTATACCTTACCTGCTGGGGATAGTTGCGTGGGGTCAACTATTGCCGTTTTGCGTTCTTGAGGTGCGCTAGTTTCCGCAACAGGTGCTTTCACCTGACGATAAATTTTTTCGGCTTCGGCGGTTTGTCCCGCCAAATAAAGTTTATCCGCTTCCATCAGTTTTTGCTGACGCGCAAGTTCTTCAGGACTGGGTTCAGGTTCCTTACTTTCTGGTGTAGCACTAGGCTTTGGTTCAGATTCTGTTGTTGGTGCTGGTGTTTCCTGACTTACAGCAGGTGCTTGTGCGGGAACTGGTGCGATCGGTTGCGTTAGGATAATCACAATTGATGTCCCAACAGACAGTAATAGCCAGTTCAAGGATAGCAGCAGAGATTTCCAAGTTCGTTTCATGCTGGGGTCTAACTATGCAAAAAGCTATTTTTTCAATGCTATGAGCAACGACCCACAACCGCCTAGAGCAAAAGTTATCTTTATTACCCGATTTCTATAAATTATCAAATAATCTTAACAAGTAGGGTGCGTTCCCTAACGCACCATTTTGATAACTAAAACCCCACCTTTAACCCCTCTTATCGTTCGTACTTGGTGAAAGGTTTAATTTTACGTCTTGTATATTCTTCTATACGCTCAATACATTCTTGAATATTACTCAAATATAAACGCAATATTGAGTATTTCTTCACGAAATGGTAGTAATAATTCTTCAATTAGCATAATTTAGTTGCTATATTGAATTTACTGATTATCTTCTCGTAACTGACATTTCATATATTTTATCCCATTTACCCAAACATGAGATAAATCATCAGTAATATCATATTTGGTAAATCAGATATTTAAAAGATTCCCGACTTCTTAGAGAAGTTGGGAATCTGAGGTTTTCAATTTTCATCAAAAGAGATTCAAATAATTAGTAGGGACACAGATTGCTGTGTCCCTAGGATAATCTGTGGTGTTTAAACCAATAGATTGGGAGTGATTACGGCTAAAACTCCACCTACTGCTGAGGCTACTAGAGAGACAACAGCGGCGTTAAATAACCACCAAGCAGCATCTGCAACGGCTTTTTTGCTGTCAATTGCTTGCTTTTTCGCTTGTTCTCTAATCGCTCTGAGTCTTCTTTGGGTTTCTTGCTGGATGCGTTCGGCTCGGTGTAATACGCTATCTCGTGCAGATTCGATGCGATTGATAATCTGATTGGCTTGCTCTTCGGAGATATCTGAACGCGAACTGAGGAGAGCAACTAAGGTATCACGGTCAAATTGTGAAAGGCGATCGCGCAATGCTTCAAATCCGGCTTGCGGATCATCAAATATTTTCGCAACATCTTGCTGAATCCCTTCATAACTGAGTTCGGGACGCTCCAGAGAGTTGAGATAGTCGCGAACCTTGTCGAAAGTTCTGTCAACTAGCGATCGCACTCTTCGTTGAATCTCTTGGTATTGTTCGACAATCGAATGACGCACAGAGTCGATTTGGTCTACAATGCGGTTAGCTTCTGCTTCTGAGATATCCTCACGTCCAGAAAGCAGCGCCACCAAGGTATTACGGTCGAAGTGAGAAACGCGATCGCTTAAACTACCAATACCCGCGCGGGGTGAAGACAGCAACAATTGCAAATCGCGCTTGATACCTTCAGGATTAAGTTCTTCCTTGTTGGTATTGCGGAGGTAGTTTTCTAGATTTGCTTCAAACTCAACCACTCGTTGGCTGGTGCGTTGCGCTAAACGTTGGGGTGCTTTAACAATATTAGCGATCGCTTGTTGAACCGAGTCGATGATTTGGTTAACTTGCTCTTCACTCAAATCTTCCCGCTGACTGAGTAGTTTAACTAAAGTTTCCCGGTCGAATTGCGATAAGCGATCGCGTAATGCTAAAGTCCCTTGTCTGGGGTCACTCAGCAACTTTTGCAAATCTTCCTGGATACCTTCTGGGTTGAGTTCTTCCAAGTTGGTACTCCGCAGATATTCAGCAATAGCTGAAGTTGTTTGTGCATACTGCTCTTTCGCCTTATCTGCAACTTTTTGTGGCGCTTGGAGAATATTATCTCGCACCTCTTCCAAAGCGTCTAGAGTTTGGTTGACTTGTTCTTCACTTAAATCTTGACGCTGACTCAAAAATTGTACCAGAGTATCCCTGTCAAATTGCGATAAGCGAGAACGAAAAAGAGTTATTCCCACTTGCGGATCTTCCACCAGAATGCGAAAATCACGCTTAATAGCATCGGGATTAAGTTCTTCTTTGTTAGTATTCCGCAGATAATCTTCTATCCGTTGACGCAATTCATCAGCTTTAGTTCTTGCTTGTTCTTGCAATTCTCTAGCACGATTGATCAAATTATCACGAGTGCTTTCGAGTTGACCAACAATATTATTAGCTTCTTCTTCGCTGATATCTTGGCGTTGCTGAAGTAATTGTACAAAACTATCCCGGTCAAACTCACCCAAGCGATTCTGTAAATCTTCAAAACCAGCTTCTGGGTCTTCCAACAAAGTACTAAAATCGCGCTGAATACCTTCTGGATTCAATTCTTCCTTACCAGTATTCCGCAAATAATCTTCAACTCTACTGCGAAGGTCTTGAGATTTTTCCTGTCCTTCTGCCTGCTGAACAACTTGTAAAACTTCTTGACGAATGCCTTCTAATTGTTCGGCAATTTCTTTAATTCTGTCTTCGCTGAGGTCACCCCGTTGTTTCAGCAAATTAGCAAAGTAATCTTGATTGATTTCTTCCAACTGACGTCGCGCCGTTCTAGCGTCTGCATTTGGGTCATAAATGACTTCTCTGAATTCATCTTGAACCGTAATCCGGTTGAAGTGCCAAGGAAAAGAATTGAGAATATACTCTTCTACATCTGTTTTAATCGTATTCTCAGGTTGTGTTGGTAATTTACCAGCTAATTGAGTACGAATCTTACTCGTTTGCTCAGTTGTTTTATTAGCAAAATCTTTCAGTTGACGAATAATTCTATCGATATCAACATCTTGAACCTTACCGCCAAGCTTTTTCAATTCAGTTGAGATTTCTTGAACATTGACATCAGAAATGTTAACCCTCTCTAACACTGCTGCCCCAGCAGCACCCAAGCCATATTTAATAGCTTGATTCACGATACCATTAGTTTGCTTGCCATTACCGCCACCCACAGTTATCAGTTGTTGAAGCCTTTCACTTAACTTTTCTGAAGTTAATTCTTCTGGACTAGCAGACTTCAGCAAATTTAGGACTTTCTCTGTTGGATTTTGGCGATTCAAAACTTGCTTCCAAGCATCTTCTAGTTGGTCGGCAATTTGATTTACCTCTTCTTTAGACAAGTCTGTGCGACTGCTAGCTAAATCAACAAAAGTCTGGCGGTTGACATTTTTGAGTAATTCACTATCGCCAATATCCCGCAAATTTACATCTTTTAAAAGCTGGTCAAATTGACTCCTAATTTGTTTGACATCTAGTTTTGGTAACTCTAGAGACTTCAAAGAAGTTTGCAGGGTATTTCTAATACCGTCAGCGTCAAAACCTGAAGTTAATTCTCGACGAACTGCGGCGGTAATTTCTTCAGCCGTAGAAACCATTTGTCTTTGAGTAGCACTAGCACCAAGAGCAGTAGTTGCTGTACCCAGCAAATTTTGAATGCCAGAAGTTACAGTGCTAACAAAAGAACCAACGAAAGAGCCTAAAGCACTGGAACCCAGCCACATGATGACTGTGAAGTAGCTAGACCAAATAACTACACCGATAATTGCTCCCAAAGCAGCACTTTCGATTAAGCTAATTTTCACCGCTAGAAAACAAGCGATAAATAATGCAACGCTGGAAGTAACAAGTGCCCAAGTACCAACTTTTGCTTCAGCTTTGCGAATTGTGCCTCCCAATGTTTCGGCATCATCGTCATCAGAATATGCACCAGTTCCGATGGCGGAAATTCCCAAAGCCAAGGAAAGATTAGTTAATAATAATTGAAAGGCAAACGCCATGACTATTCCACATAGCAATGCCACCAAAAATTTGGTACTAGAAAAAACATAAGGTGCTTGTTCTAGTGTGAAAATCTCACCAGTCGTTGTTATCGGTGCTAACCCTAATTGTAAAGCGCACCATTTGAAAGGAATTATCGTACTTTGAAAAATCATAGTTTCCTCTTATTACTCATATCCAGAGGTAAATTTAGCAGTTGATGTTAGACTTGTTCACCTGTAAGCCCAATAAGGTTCGGATAAGATCCCCCCATCTTCCGGGGGTAAAAGAGAGTTAAAAGTCCCCCTTGTCCAGGGGGGTTGGGGGGATCTTCGATAGATTCAGACTTTAACCGAGCCGTATTGCCTATAAGCCGACATGAGCAGACAAATTTATTTTAGGAGTTATGATTTTTTTGTCTGCTTCGGTTGTTAGGTGATTAAAATCTGGCTGGTTTTAGTCGAATTTTAGTTTGTGATCCCATACACAGATTAACTTCATTTTTTCTCTAAAGTCTTCTACCATTCGATACATAGGGTTCTATGCTGGAAGATGAATATATTTATCTGGCGACCAGTTACTCAGTATTAATTTTTAGATTGAGAGATAGGGGATTTCCAGGAAATAAATTATCCATCTTGTGGGGTGGGCTTCTAGCCCGCCCGGAATATTGTAAGTGTGGGGACACCCATCCCACAAGAAAATTTGGGATGTTTTTTTTATTTGGAAGTCCCTAGCAACACTACCCAGCAATGCTGGGTTTTTTCTGTTGCTTAAGGTCTTCCCAAAGAATACCTGTATATCTGTTTTTGAATGATTACTATTGCCCTTGGCTACTTGTAATCACTGGTATTACAGCCGCAAAGCCTATCTATCCAACCTGAAATCATGCCAGATAATGCAATGCCGATTAAGGTTGTTAATTGACAATATGTTGATCTATTTCCAGCTTAGACTAATATTGCTGAATTTTTATCCATAAATTGGGAACTTTCTTCTTATCTGGCTTAAGTCAGACATTTAGCTAAATCGTAACTCAATCCGTAGAATGATGATTTACAAGCAATTTTTTGTAAATCTTATGACATCAGTTTATTACCAAGAGGTTTCATTTATGGCTATCAATCGTGTAGGAATAGCATCTGTTGTTGGTGTTGGCTTGCTTATGTTCGGTGTTCCAGCTATCACAATCAGCCAACCGGCAGCGGCAGAGGAAACAACAAATCAAGCCACCTTCGACAATCTCATAGCTGCTCTCAACAACGTCACCATTGAGATTCAGGATTTGAGCATTCTAAATAATCTCACCCTTAGCCAGGTGAAGCTGGTTAATGTTGAGGATCTACTCAATAACGATAATGTAGAAGCTTTTAATAATGCCCTGAATAAAAACACTGTTCAGATCGTCACATTACGCAATGTTCTTAATAGTAATCAGGTGATTAAGAATGTGCTGAACAGCAACAATATCAATATCGGTCAAGTAGTTGCCATTAACGTTCTCAGCGGTGGTGACGTCATTGTCTTCTACAAATAGTTAGAGTTTATATCATGTCCGGTTGAATACTTATCATATCTGTGAGGGCTGGTAATGGGTAATGGGTAATTGGGAAAAAGGGAAAAAGGAAAACAGCAATTACCAACAAGGCCAAACTTATTATAAGTAATTAACCGGACTTGATATTAGACGACAATGTAGAGACGTTGCATACAACGTCTCTGCAAGATATGTATTCCATTCACATTCCCAGCGCTGTCAGGTTATTTCTCAGGGTTTTAGCCGTGGGAATGTCAGCAGTAGTAATTAATAACTCACTGTTGCCAGCGAGTTATTAAATTTATCTCGATATCTAACTTTGCATTACCGCATCTAACAGCATCCCAGCACCAAAGCGCACTGGATCTGTGCAGGGTAGACCGGTTTCTGATGTTGTTTGCGCGATCGCATCCCGCGCCCTTTCCTCATCCAAATCCCTGGTGTTCAAAGCTATAGCCACCACAGGCACAGGTGCAAAAGCGCCCCCCGCACCAGCCACAGCTTCATATAGCCGAATTACCTCTGGTAATGGGGGAATCAAGACATGGGGAAAATTCCGCACATGAACCTGTCCGGCCCGATGTACTAGCACCAGTTGCGTGGGTTGGGAACCACGAATCAGGGGTAAAGTGGCTGTTGAACCAGGGTGCAGCAGTGAACCTTGTCCTTCAATGTGTAAGATGTCGTAGTTCTTACCAAAGCGCATAATAGTCTGTTCTACAGCACCGGCAGCAAAATCTACCCGCACAGCATCTAAAGCGACACCATCCCCTTCTAACATCAAACCAGTTTGACCGGTTGCCAGAAACTTAGAACGCCAACCACGCAACTTTGATGCCCAATGCATTTCTAAGCTAGTTGACATTTTACCGATCGCCATATCGGTGCCCACAGTCAACACCCGCCGACAAGGCAGAGTGCGGGCCATGGCCGTTGCCACATCTAAATTAGGTGGTTCTTTCCGCACATCCCAAATTAATTGCCCTGGTTTCAGCAATGCTTTTAACTCAGGTATATTTCCCAAGGGAGTGTGTAAACCATTCACCAAAGACATCCCAGCTTCTAGGGCATCTTTGAGTTCAGGCCAGTAATCATCTGGTACAGCACCACCTTTCGGGGCAATGCCAATTACCAAAACTTCCGGCTTATACTCCAAAGCTGCGGCTACCGATGCCACAATCGGCACATCACGCTTGATACCTGTTAACTCTGGCAAAGATTGGCCCACACACTCGCGGTCAATGACTGCAACAATCGGGGCGTCGCTGTAGCGTAAAACTGATAAACCAGTTTTGCCAGAAACCCCACTAACACCTTCATGCAGCAGAATAGCTATTTTTTGATTAAGCGGCAGACGCACTGTATTGCACCCCCAAACCCGGTAAATTGTTTGGTAAAACTCTTCCTTCTTGCACCAATGCACCTATAAAAGGGTCATCGATTAAATTCAGGTGACTGTCTAAATCTAGATAATCAGCTAGTGGCGCCAGTTGGGCCGCCGCTGTATTCGCTAGGGAACTATCAGAATAGCAGCCGAACATCACTTGCAACCCATAAGCCCGCGCTGTATGTACCATCCGCATGGCTTCACTTAAACCCCCTGATTTCATCAGCTTGATATTAATGCCATCCACATAATTTGCCAAATGGGGAATATCGGAACTTGTAAAGCAACTTTCATCAACAAAAATGGGTAAAGGTGAATCTTTCTTGAGTGTTGCTAAATCTATTTCCTGACCTCGTGGTAGTGGCTGTTCTACATACTTGACACCAATATCAGCCAGCCAATGGCACATCTCCGTGGCATCACCCAAACTCCAACCCCCGTTTGCATCCACAAATAATTCTGTTTCTGCTGCTTCGGCAATGACCGCTGCGAGCATTTTCCGGTCTGCATCTATGCCATTGGGACTGCCTAACTTCACCTTGAAAAGCCGCACATCCATAAATTGCAACCAGTCCCGCACCCTAGCCGCTGCCCCTTCAGGGGAATTAATGCCAATTGTCACCGAAGTCGGGACAATCGCATCACCATCAAGTCCCCAGATTTGCCACAATGGTAGCCCCACCAGCTTACCCAGCCAGTCGTGCATCGCCATATCTAGCGCCGCCCTGACAGATGAAGGAACCTGATTTTGTGCTAATACTTGCTCAACTTGCTGCCGTTCCCAAGGACTAAAAGCTTGCAACAGCGGCGCAATTTGCTGTAAAGCAGTTTTAATGGTATCAGTGGTTTGTCGATGATTGCCCACACCAAACGGCGATGCTTCCCCCCAGCCTTCGATACCAGCTTGAAAAATTTTTACCCATACATTCGTCGTCTGTGCCGTTGTTCCCCGGCTAATTGTCAATGGAAACCGTTTATTAACTGTAAATAATGTGAAACCTATCTGCATAATTATGCTGAATACCAGGGTCAAAAACCGTGTGATTTCAAAGTTTAGATGATTCTAATGCATCTGTTATACTTTTTACACTTGCTTTTTAAATTATTTTTTTATACAAACTGCATCGGTTACCTAGTCTATGAATAACTTAAAAAAATGGAAAACTATCAAATCAAAAATGGTCTTAGATCATCACTGGTGTAAGGTAAGACAAGATGAAATAGAATTACCTAACGGGAAAATTATAGATGATTATTTTGTTTGTATTAAACCAGATATAGCCTTGATTTTACCCATCACCAGTAGTCGAGAGATAGTTTTTGTCCGCCAATACAGACACGCCGTCGGTGAATTTTTCTTAGAACTCCCAGCAGGAAGTTTCAATCCAACTAAAGAAAGCGCCCAAACAGCAGCAATAAGAGAATTAGCAGAAGAAACTGGTTATATTGCCCAAGATGTCATAAAAATCGGCACACTTTACGACAAACCCAGCAAAGACACCAATCAAATACATTTATTTCTCGCCGAAAATGTCAGCAAAGCGGGAGAGCAAAACCTAGATATTACAGAAGAAATTGAAGTTGTTTTAATTCCTATAGAATCAGTTTTAGATAAAATTGCTCAAGGCGAAATCTCTGTAGCTGGAACTGTAGCGGCTCTTTTCTTAGGCTTAAATTTTCTCATGAAAAAAGAGTATGATTTTTCTCAATCTGTCAAGAATCCGTACATTAAAAAGGTTAAGAATTAAGTAAATCACCCATAACGTAGAGACGTTGCATGCAACGTCTCTACATTGGTTAGTCAATTAAATGGACATCATATTAATGATAGAAGTCAACATTGAAGTTTAACTTTAAGTTTTCACCTGGCAAATTGCTGCAAGATGTAAGCGTAAAAAGCCGCTTTATCAACTTGATCCATTGCCGAAATTTTCCGCCCACCAGCAACTACTTTAGTCCGTCCTTGACTCAAACCAGTGGTGATAATTTCCGTTTCCCATTCGCGCAATTGATAATATTCTGGATGTCCCAAATAAGCTGTTGCCAAAACATCCCAAAAATAATAATCTTGAGGAATAACTAACGCATAACATTGTCCCGCCAAATCAGAAAGGGGGTATTGACGTTGTTTTCCCATTTTTTGCACTAACTCAGATGTCACTGGCACATTGTTAGTTAAATCTAAAGGACACATAATAATTTCAATCTGAGTTTTCCATACCTGCGCTGCGGAAACTGCATCCCAATAAACATTCCATTCGGCTGAACCATCTTGTCCAGGTTCGAGACTTTTCTCTACATTTCCCGGAACATTTAACGCCCCCCCCATCCAAACAATTTTTTGAATTTTCGCTTCAATTTCTGGCGCTTTTTCTAAAGCTACTGCTACTGTAGTTAATGGCCCAGTTACCATCAACGTTACTGGTGCAGACGCTTGACGTAACACCCGCACCATAAAATCTTGCCCTGTTTCTGCAACCAGAGGTGTATTAATAATTTCACTTTGATTGAGAATGGGGAGATGATCAACAATAAAGGAATCGCGGCGATAAAGACGGGGGAAGGGATTAATACCGCGCACAGTACTTTCTGCCACCGGGATCTGAGAAAATCCCATCAAATCAATGATTTTGCGTGTAGCGCTAACAGATGGTTGAATATAGCAATCAGCGGGAGTGACAACAACGCCGAGAAGTTCGATATGATCCATTGTCAACAGCAGCATAGTTGCTAGATAATCATCTACACCGCCATCATGATCTAATAGTACGAGTTGTTTTTTCATATTAGGAGAATAGAGAAATGGACGAATTTATGCAAGCTGCAATTACCGAAGCCCAACAAGGCAGACAAGAAGGGGGAATTCCCATTGGTTCCATTCTCGTCAAAGATGGCAAAATTCTCGGCAGAGGACACAATAAACGTGTGCAAGATGGTGATCCTGTTACCCATGCCGAAATCGATTGTCTCCGCAATGCTGGCAGAATTGGCAGCTACAAAGGTACAACTCTCTATTCAACCTTAATGCCGTGCTATTTGTGCGCTGGTGCTGTGGTGCAATTTGGCATTAAAAAAGTTATTGCTGGGGAATCGAGAACTTTTCCCGGTGCTAAAGATTTTATGGTATCCCACGGTGTGGAAGTAATTGATCTCAATCTTGATGAATGCGCACAGATGATGAGTGAATTTATTACAGAGAAACCAGAACTCTGGAATGAGGATATTGGTAAATAACAATTCAAAATTCAAAATTCAAAATTCAAAATTCAAAATTAATGATCTAGAGACGTTGCATGCAACGTCTCTACATTTTGAGAGATGTAGTTCAAATAGATGAAAACTGCTGTAATCCTTTTTGCCGAAGAAAGGCATCAAAGGTAGACTTGTCGGGTAGCGAAGTTTGTGCGCCTTGTTTTGTTGTTGCTAAAGCACCCGCTGCTGCACCCCAAACAACCGCCTGATGTAAAGAAAGTCCGGCGGTAAGTGCTGCTGCTAAACCACCGTTAAAAGCATCACCAGCGGCGACTGTGTCAACGGCTTGAACTGGGAACGCTCTTAGAAAAAAACTTTCTTCAGCGGTGGCACAGTAAACGCCTTTTGCACCCAATTTAGCGATCGCGCATTTCACCCCCCTTTGTAATAAAATCGCAGTAGCCTGAGCTGCTGTTTCTTCCCCATCCACCGCAAAACCCACCAACTGCCCCGCCTCAACCTCATTTGGTGTGATAATATCCACTAACGGGTAAAGTTCCTCTGGTAAATGCGATCGCGCCGGTGCTGGGTCGAGAATTACTGTTATATTGGCATTACGTGCCGCTTGGGCAGCTGCCACCACCGCCGCCATCGGAATTTCTAGCTGTAAAAGTATTGCTGTCGCTGTTGGTAATAACCGAGATAATCGTTCTACATCTTCTTGATTAACTCTCCCATTTGCACCGGGAACAACAACGATTTGATTTTCACCATGATGATCTACGTTGATGATAGCAACTCCAGAACTCACGCTTTCATCAACTAAGATATTATCAGTTTGTACACCCGATGCTTGCAAATTGCTAACCAGTTCTTCACCAAAACTATCTGCACCAACACGTCCGACAATTTGAGTAGGAATTCCCAACCGCGCTAATGCTACCGCTTGATTTGCACCTTTCCCTCCCGGTACTTTCAAAAAACTTTCTCCTAATAGGGTTTCGCCGGCAACTGGTAAGCTCTTGGCTGTGGCGACTAAATCTATATTGATACTACCAAAGACGATTATTGTCATAATATTAATTCTGTTGAAACGCTAAGGTTCGCTCTCTTGATAATTTTATCTGTGTTCCTCTTCCTTTAAATTTAGCTTGATTTTCATTAGGGATTTCCAAGAAATAAATTACCCAATCTTGTGGGACGGGCCGGAAAGCCCGTCCCACAAGAAAATTTGGAGTGTCTCAGGGGATGTCTGAAAAGTATCAAAATTGATCGAGATCCCCCCTAACCCCCCTTTTTAAGGGGGGAACAAGAGTCAAAGTCCCCTTTTTTAAGGGGAGCCAGCGCGGTCTTGGGGGTCTCCACGCCACATGCTTCAAGTCGGCGGAGCCGCCCAACGCAGTGGCTCCCCATGAGCGACTGGCGTGGATTTAGGGGGATCTACCAGTGTTTGATTTATCACTAACAACTTCTCAGACATCCTCTCAGCGGATGCGATCGCACCGCGCCATCGCCTTTTAAACCTCCAGCAAATTTCTTTTAAGGTCAGAAATTACCCGTTTTATGGCAGAAAAGCGAAAAAATAGGAAAATAACGATGATTCGCTCCTTTTATACTACGGTGAGACAGCAGCTAGAAAATTGACAGGCGTTCGCCAAAACGCTATACCAGATTTCAGAATTCATCATTGCCAGCATTTGTCTTATGCCTAGTGTTGAACCTGAAGCAATCCGCGAGCATCGCATTAAAACAGAAATAATTGTCGATGCTGATGATAAAGAAGAACGGGCCATGGGTTGGTACTACTACCTCGATGACACTCTCAACGTTCCTTTTCTAGCTAAGTGGAAAAAGAAGGGACGCAAATCAACCGCCGCCGTTGAGGAGAAACAAGTTGAAGTGCTAGGAATGGCACCGGAGGATGAGTGTTTAAAAGATATGTTGGTGGAAGTGGTTTATCCAGATGGTAAAGATGAAGATGTGTTTACTGCCAAGCTATCGGAAATAGAAGCAATTGATGCTGATAGCGAAACCCAAGAAGCGCTTGCAGACTGGCAATATTGGCTCGCTAGAGGCTACAAATTCTAAAAAATCAGTTTTAGGTCAAATGGCGAATAATCCGGCAGGGATTACCCGCAGCAACGACATTTGCAGGTATATCTTTAACAACTACACTACCAGCCCCGATGCTTGAATGATCACCAATGGTTACGCCTGGACAAACGATCGCACCGCCACCAATCCAGACGTTATTACCAATTGTTATCGGGGCTGCTAGTTCTTTCCCTGTCAGGCGAATTTCCGGTTCTGTCGGGTGATAAGCTGTGTAAATCTGCACATAGGGTGCTAGTAAGACATTGTCTCCAATGTTAACTATGTTGCAGTCTAAAATCACGCAGCCATAATTAATATATGAGTTGTCACCAGCATAAATATTACTGCCATAGTCGCAGTGAAAAGGCGGTACAATCGTTACTTTTTGCCCAATTTTGGCGAATAATTCTTGTAGGATTTGCCAGCGATTTTTTTGCTGTTCTCCCGTAGTTGCATTGTATCTTTTTAGCAGAAGCCCAGCACGCAGATGTTCGGCAGCTAATTCCGGATCTGTTGCCAAATATAACTCACCTGCGAGCATTTTCTGCTTTTCTGTTTTCGCCATGTCAGAATTTAAGGGTTTCAGCATCTGCTTTAACTCACGTCATAACATAACCCAGTTGTGCATATAATTTCAATGTTCATGTTCTCGCAGAACAGATAAATCACCCACTCACAGCTTTGACCCCAGAAGAACTAAAACGACTTGAAGCGAACCTTTGGCAGAGTGCCGATACCATGCGGGCAAACTCTGACTTGAAATCTAGTGAGTATTCAACGCCCGTGATGGGGTTAATATTTCTCAAGTTTGCCGATAACAAGTATCGTCAGTATGCGGCAGAGATCCAGCAAGAATATGAAGCACTCAAAGGAACTCGCAGAGAAAAGGCGATCGCCGAAATTGCCATTGAGAAGTGTGGGTTTTATCTGCCAGATCATGCCCGCTATGACTATTTGCTAAAGCTATATTTTTACTCAGGTTGACCGCGCACATCGGGAGTTTTCCACAGAACAAATTAGTAATATTGCGATTATCAGCCATTTGCGCCGGGGTAAAAGCCATCGCTTTATTGAACTGATTAATAATTATTTTCAGCAAGGGATGGTGAAGCTAAGAGAGAATCAAGCACAGGTGCAGCAAGTTTCCCAGCAGCTAATCACTGTATTGAATGATGGAACGGATGATGTTAAAGCTAGGAAAGCGGCTGTTGATTTTCTCAATTTGTGGGATGATTTGCCAGATTTAGAAATTCAGTATCAAGGTTATTTAGATAAATACAATTTCCCCGAAATAAATATAGATATACAAAATCAAGTACAGCAAGAACTCAGCGCGGCATTTAAACCATTTTTTGATGACATCCATCTGGGATTGAAGCAGCTTGATAAAACTATCCGCGCCCATGAAACAGCTTTAGCAGAAAAGGCAAAGGAAGAGAGGAAACGGGGACAGATTGACAAGCAAGTTAAGACACTCAAAGCCACGCTGGAAACCCTGCATACAGATGTAAAATCGGCGGAATCATTTTTTATCCACATTCGCTGGTTACAGGAACGCTTCCCGAAGGCAGAATATGAGGATGTGACGGGGTTGTGTAAGTTGGCGACTCCAGCAGATGTGAAGGAACAGGATTATTCCCTAAATCCTGGGCGGTATGTGGGGGTGGTGATTGAGGAAGATGGGAAGACTGAGGAGGAGTTTATTGAGGAGATTTTGAGTTTAAATCAGGAGTTGGAAAAGCTAAATCAAGAGGCGCATTTGTTAGAGGGGATTATTGCTCATAATGTGCGAGAGGTAGCAGGGGATTTATGAGTGATTGGGAAATTATACAGATAAATGACCTAGTAAAAGAAAATCAGGCTGAACTGCAAACTGGGCCTTTTGGAACTCAGCTCAAAGCTAGTGAATATATTGCTAATGGTATACCAGTAATAAATGTGAGAAATATAGGTTATGGATCACTCACAGATGCAAAGCTTGAATTCCTAGATGATAAAACTGCTGAAAGATTAAAAGTACATAGGTTAGTTCTAGATGATATTGTCTTTGGTAGAAAAGGTGCTGTTGATAGACATATTCTAATTACAAAGAAAAGCGAACAATGGATACAAGGTTCTGATTGTTTAAGATTAAGAATCAAATCTAATAAATTGTCTACTAAATTCCTTTCGTATTATTTCACTACTAACGCTCATAAATATTGGATGGAAGCTCAAGGTTCTTTTGGCGCAACGATGAGTTCACTGAACCAAGATATTGTCAAGCGCATAAATATTCCTATTCCTCCGCTTCCTGTTCAGAAAAAGATTGCGGCGATACTTTCTGCTTATGATGACCTGATTGAAAACAATAATCGCCGTATTGCCATATTAGAAAAAATGGCTGAGGAAATCTACCGCGAGTGGTTTGTCCGTCTGCGGTTTCCGGGTCATGAACAGGTTAAGTTTCATAAAGGCATCCCGGAGGGTTGGGAATCGGTAAAAATTGAAGCTATCTGCAAAGAGATTCGTAATGGAGTTAAAATCAAAAATCTTGATGGAAGTACAAAGTATTTAGGCTTAGAAAATTTACCAAGAGAATCAATATTAATTAAAGATTTTAATACTGCTGATTCTGTTCAAAGTGATAAACTTTTGTTTAAGGAGAGAGATATTTTATTTGGAAAAATTAGACCATATTTACATAAAATGGCTTTAGCTAATTTTTCTGGGGCTTGTTCATCAGATACAATAGTTATAAGACCAAAACTAAATGAATATGAAGGATTTATATTATTTACTATATTTAGTGATACTTTCATAGTATTAGCCACAATCTCCTCAAAAGGCACAAAAATGCCCCGCGCCGATTGGGATTTTTTAAAGAAATTACAGATTATATTACCAGAAACAAAAATACTCACTTCATATCAAAAAAAATTTGATGCTTTGTTCTCATTGATGTGTAAATGTAGTAATTCAAACGAAATTCTCAAACAAACACGCGATCGCCTTCTAACTCGTCTCATATCAGGTAAGCTTTCCGTCGAAGACTTAGACATCCAATTTCCGCCCAGCATGACAGAATAATTAGAATAAATCGGTTAAAATTCATGTAGGAGGTAAGCTATATGTTAAAAACAATTCAAGGAATTTATAAAAACGGCAAAATTGAACTAGATGAAACACCAGAAGGTATCGCTGAAAGCCTAGTTTTCGTCACCTTCCTAGAAACCAAACCCACGAAATGGCCAGAAATGATCATGGAATATCAAGGTGTAAAAGAAAGTATCATCTTTGAATCATATCGAGATGAACTGATACCACCTAACGAAATAGAACTTTAATTATGGGTTATCTACTGGATACTTGCGTTATTAGTGATTTTGTCAAAGGAGAAGAAAACACCCTCAAGCGAATAAAATTAATCTCCCCTGCTGAAATTTTTGTTTCATCTCTAACAGTTATGGAGGTGAAATATGGATTAGCTATAAATCCACAACGCGCTGTTAAAATTCAATTAATTATTGAAACATTATTAAACTCAATTACAATTTTACCTTTTGGCTCAAAAGAAGCAGAACAAGCAGCCGAAATCAGAAGCTTTCTCAAACTAGCAGGTTCACCTATTGGTGCTTATGATGTACTCATCGCAGCTACAGCAGTAATCAATAATCACATTGTGGTGACATCTAATGTCCGAGAATTTCAAAGAGTACCTAACTTGCAAATCGAAAATTGGCGTTCTGAGTAAATAGCGATCGCCTCCTAAATTGTCTCACTATTAGCCTATTGCATAATTATGAGGAAAAATCATCATGGTTCAATCAGCCTCAAAACTTATCACCGTTAATGAATTTATTACTCAGTATGGCGATCGCGATCGCTATGAACTTATTGATGGGGAATTAATCGAGATGGAACCAACAGGGCCCCATGAACAGGTATCATCTTTAGTCGGGCGAAAACTGAATGTAGAAATTGACCGCCAGGACTTGCCATATTTTATCCCCCATCGTTGCTTGATCAAACTATTGGGAACAAACACGGCTTTTCGTCCCGATGTGATTGTGTTAGACCAAACGCAACTGGTCAATGAACCATTGTGGCAACAAGAACCCGTAATTACATCAGGAAGCTCAATTAAACTAATTGCTGAGGTTGTCAGTACAAACTGGCAGAACGACTACGCCCGCAAAGTTGAAGATTATGCCCTATTAGCTGTACCTGAGTATTGGATTGTCGATTATTTGGGCATTGGTGGCAGAGAATATATTGGCAAACCCAAGCAGCCAACGGTTACAATTTGTACATTAGTAGAGGATGAGTATCAAAAGCGATTGTTTCAAAACAACGATCAACTCGTTTCCTCAATCTTTCCTAATTTGCAACTAACAGCAAAACAAGTCTTTGCGGCTGGGGGTGCTGTGTCCATGTAGTTTCAGCTAAACAATGCCTAACTTTATCTCTGAAGATGACATCGAACAAGCGGTACTTGCCAAATTAAAGCAGCAAGGCTTTAAATTACTCAACTGCTTCACCACCAACCCCGACGATCTCAACGACAGATCCAACCGCACAGATAAACGGGAGGTCATTTTTAGCGATCGCCTCCAATCAGCAGCAATTCGCCTCAACCCCAGTTTACCAGCAGATGCGATCGCCCAAGGTTTAGAAACTCTCACCAATAAACGCCACTTGATGTCTCCCATCGCCGCAAATCGGGAAATAGACAGGCTAATTCGTGACGGTATCCCCATTGAGTATGAAAACGCCCAAGGTAGAACCGAACACGGGAAAGTGCGCGTGATAGATTTTAACGACTTGAGTACAAACGGAAATAATGAATATTTAGCCGTTTCTCAACTTTGGATTCAAGGAGAAAGAAACTATCGCCGTCCTGATATCCTGCTATATATCAACGGTTTACCCCTTGTCTTCATCGAACTGAAGAACTCCAACATCAAACTGCAAACAGCCTTTGACGACAACCTCAGCAACTACAAAAAAGATATTCCCCAACTCTTTCTCACCAACGCCTTCTGCATTCTTTCCAACGCCCTAGAAACCAAAATCGGCAGTTTTACCGCAGAGTGGGAACACTTTTTTAACTGGCTGCGGGTGGAAGATGAAAAGGAAAAAATAGATCGTCAGCAGATTCAAGAATCTGGTACTAGCCTAGAACTAGCCATAGACGGGCTTTGTCACCCTTCTAAAGTACTGGACTACATCGAAAATTTTATTCTCTACCACAAAGAGACTCAGAAAATCATCGCCCAAAACCACCAATTCATCGGTGTGAATCGCGCTATTGATGCCTTCGACCACCGGGAAGAAAAACAGGGTAAATTAGGAGTTTTCTGGCACACACAAGGCTCTGGTAAAAGCTTTTCGATGATTTTTTATGCTCGGAAGATTTTCCGCAAGCTCACGGGCAATTTTACCTTTGTCATCATTACCGACCGCGACGATTTAGATGGGCAGATTTACCGCAATTTCTTAAACACCGAAACCGTCAAAAAGAGCGAAGCAGCCCAACCTAAAAACAGTAAACAGATGCGGGATTTTCTCTCGCTCAACAAGCGTATTGTCTTTACCCTGATTCAAAAGTTCCGCTACGAGAAGGGTAAAAAGTATCCACTATTGAGCGATCGCAACGACATCATTGTAATTGTCGATGAAGCACACCGCACCCAGTATAAAACCTTAGCGGAAAATATGCGGGCAGGTTTACCCCATGCCAATTATCTCGCCTTTACAGGTACACCCCTATTAGGTAAAAAACGCAAGACTAGCGAATGGTTTGGCGATTACGTCAGTGAGTATAACTTTTCTCAGTCAGTAGACGATGGCGCAACCGTCCCCCTGTTTTACCAGAAGCGAGTACCAGAGGTACTAATTCAAAACGAGGATTTAAGCGAGGAATTTTACCAAATACTCGAAGATGAAAACCTTGATGACACCCAGCAAGCCAAGCTAGAGAGGAAATTTGCCCGTGAAACCGAGGTAATAAAACGCGATGATAGGTTAGAGACAATCGCTAAAGATATTGCTTACCACTTTCCCCGTCGTGGCTATCTTGGTAAAGGCTTAGTAGTTTCTCTTGATAAATTCACTGCGGTGAAAATGTACGACAAAGTACAGTATCACTGGAAAGCAGAAATTAAAAACCTGCTGGGAAGAATTAAAAAATCTGCTAATGACATTGAGAAAGTTCGCTTGAAAAAGATTCTCGAATTTATGCGAGAAACCCAGATGGCTGTGGTGATTAGTCTGGAAGGAAGCGAAAGCGAAGTTGAAAAATTTGCGAAACAAGGACTTGATATTAAACCCCACCGAGAACGAATGAATGCAGTTGATGCACAGGGGCATGATATCGAGTATCAGTTTAAAGATGCGGAAAATCCCTTGCGGTTGGTGTTTGTCTGCGCCATGTGGCTGACGGGTTTTGATGCGCCCACTCTCTCGACGCTTTACCTTGACAAGCCGATGAAAGACCACACGCTGATGCAAACTATCGCCCGTGCGAACCGCGTCACCTCATATCAGATTAACAACGTCACCAAAACCAACGGCGAAATTATTGATTATTACAACGTCTTCCGCAACATGAAGCAAGCCTTGGCAGATTACGCTTTGGGCGATGATGGAGAGAAGGAAGACTCACCCATTCAAGAAAAGTCTAACCTGTTTGAGTTACTGGATGATGCGATCGCCCAAGGGTTGAATTTTTGTCGGGAACTGGGGATTGATTTAGAAAGTATCCTCAAAATTCAGGAAACTTTCCAGAAATTAGGGCAATTGAACCAGTTTGCTGACACCCTACTGCAAAAAGATGAATGGCGTAAAGCATTTTTTGTCTATCAAAATACCATTACCTCACTCTATGAAGCCTGTAAACCAGAGATAATCAAGCAACCACGTCCACTGGTTTTCATCTTCCAATATCTGCGCGGGGTAATTGATAGCATCATTGAACGCAAAGATATTGATAGTGCAAGTTTAAAAATTGCTGAACTGCTAGATGAAAGCGTAGTTGCTGATAATCAAGGGTTTACCACTAAAGAATATAGTGCAGAATACAACATTATCGAGACGAGCCAAATTTGGGATTTAAGTAAAATCAACTTCGAGCAACTAAAAGCCGAATTTAGCCACAAACCCTATAAAAATATTGAAATTACCGATTTAAGGAGTTTTATTGAAGACAAACTGAACAAAATGATTCAGCAAAACACCACCCGCACCGACTTTGCCCAAAGGTTACAAGCAATCATTGACAAATACAACGCTGGTGGTTCATCAACTGATAACTACTACGAAGCCCTGGTAAATTTTACCGAAAACTTGAAGGAAGAAGCCCAACGGCATATTCGGGAAGGGTTGACAGAAGACGAACTGGAACTATTTGATTTGCTCAAGAAAGACAAAATGACTGCTGATGAAACCCAAAAAGTCAAGTTAGCAGCACAGTCTCTCTTGCATCGTTTGACAGCAGAACAGCCAAAAGTATTAGTCCAAGACTGGTATAAAGATATGCAAAGTCAGGGCAAGGTGAAGTCCGCAGTTGAAGCAGTTTTAGATAAAAACCTGCCTGTAAGCTATGACCGAGTGTTGTTTAAGTCTAAATGTGACACCGTGTTCGATTTAATTTATGACCATGCTAGTAAAGGTGTCAAATGGGCGGTGTAAGTAAGGGAATCACACGGGAATTACTGTAACCTTAACCAAGACAAAGCAAAAATATGACTTCAATGACAAACGATGCGAGTTTGGGAAAACGACATAATTTGCGAATGTACAAAAATGGAGAATAGGGAGCTCGAATCCCTGACCTCTGCGGTGCGATCGCAGCACTCTACCAACTGAGCTAATTCCCCTTATGCAGTAATCTGACTGCCATATAACATTCTAACACTCAGATAATGCCAGCTGGGAGTCTTTTTGAGAATAGACTTGCTGCACCCAATCTAAATCCAAATCAGTCAGATAATCCACAGTCCAGTTACAGCAGCGCTGAAGCATGTGAAATGGGTAAGTATTCGCTACACCCACCACCTGCATTCGAGCGCTTTTTGCTGCTTCGATACCAGCAGGGGTATCTTCAATTGCTAGACATTCTTGTGGTTGGAGATTTAAATCAGGATATGCTTGATTGAAGCGTTCCACTGCCAGCAGATAACCCTCAGGTTCTGGTTTACTGGTGGTGATGTCATCGCCCGCGACAATAATTTTAAAGTATTCAGCTAGTTTGGCGCGATTCAGTACCAGTTCTATTTCTTGGCGAAAAGCACCACTAACTAATCCCAACTTCAGAGGGTGCGAATCTGCGGAGACGCTGCGCGATCGCACTTGATAGATTAAATCCTCTACACCCGGATACAAAGGCAGTTTTTCCATTTTCTCTAGTTCCAGCACATAAGCCTCGGCCTTGCGGTTGAGCAACAGAGATAAATAGTCTTCGCTGACTACGCGGCCCCGATTAGCCAGTAGCTGTTGAAAACAAGCGCGATCGCTACGTCCGAGAGCAGCTTGGCGCTCATTTACCCGTTGGGGCTGGAGATTTTCCTGAATCAGAATCTCATCTATCAAATGCAGATGGATTGGTTCATCTTTAATGATGACGCCATTAAAATCAAATAGAACTGCCTTTAAACTCATACCACTACGCCAAAAGCTGGAGACCCAACACCCTCCAAATCATTATTATCTATTGTGGTCTCTGTTGATCTGGGAGCGGACATCTGGAAATTTTTTTGATTTCTCGCATCTGCTGCGGGTATTGGTTTCACACCGCTAGTTAGCTGATGTATCCACCAAATATCCTGGGTTCGCACTGCTGCAAACCCGGCTGCACCCATACTTGCATCCACGCTACCAGCAGCATATTCACGAAGATAAGGCTCCTCAAAAACATCATTGAGCATTTCTACTTGACGTAGGGTTTTCTGATTACCATCGAGCATCAATATTTGCCCACCCACCGCTAACAACCGGAAACTTTCTCGCAAAATTGCCTGAGTTACCGTAGCGGGTGTTTCGTGAAATAGCAAAGAAGCTGTCACTAAATCGAATGTAGCATCCTCCAAGCCTGTTGTTTCGGCATTGCCATGTTGCCAGCAGATATCTAAACCAGCAGTTTTGGCTTTATCTTCTGCCCTTACCAGCATATAAGGTGATAAATCCAAACCGATCACTTCTGCTTGGGGGAAAGCCTGCTTTAACATCAAGGTAGTGGAACCTGTGCCACAACCTAAATCAAGTATGCGTCGTGGTTGGACTTTGATCGCATCAATCAAAGCCTGACGTACCCAGGTTTCATTCGGTGGTACAAAGTATTGAGTAATCGGATCGTAGGAAACCGCCGCACTGGAGTTGAGATATCCGCCCTCAATGCCGTGAAAGTTTTGGCTGCTGTAGTAGTTGGGAACTGTGACATCATTGCTGCGGATGCGATCGCTTTCTTGCTCCCAGTCAATACTCAGCGCATAACGTTTCAACGCCTCTTCATCAATCAAAAGACGCACCACAGGCGATAAAAAATTGTCCCAGATTGTGTTTTGAGGCACTGCCATAAAAATTTAATTTATTAGAGATTTGCAAAACCTATCAAGATCCTAGCATCACTGCCTGATAGAGAGCGATCGCTAATTGAATGCTAACAGCAAAGGTAGACGGTTCTTGAAAATCTCAATTTTTCCCTTGATGTCCGGGCGAACAGTGGTTCGCCCCAAGTATATTAACCTACATCATCATGGGCAAAGCGGTTAAACAAGAAGTCTAACGCATAGTTCCGCAGTTGGTAATATTGAGGATCTTCCATAATGCGGGTGCGATCGCGTGGTCTGGCAAACGGAATTTCCATCACTTCCCCAATTTTCGCATGAGGGCCATTGGTCATCATCACCAATTTATCTGCCAAAAACAGCGCCTCATCAATATCATGGGTAATCATCAGCACAGTACAACGATTATCACCCCAAATTTTCAGCAATTCTTCCTGTAATTCTTCCTTAGTAATCGCATCCAACGCCCCAAAAGGTTCATCTAAAATCAACACTTTCGGACGAATAGCCAAAGCACGGGCGATAGAAACTCGTTGTCTCATCCCCCCAGACATTTGCATGGGCTTCTTTTCCATAGCATCACCCAAACCCACCATTGCCAAATGATCCCGGACAATTGCCCGTTTTTCGGCTTCTGGTTTGGTTGGATAAACAGCATTTACAGCCAAGTAGATATTTTCAAACGCAGTCCGCCAAGGTAATAACGCATAGTTTTGGAAAACCACCATCCTATCAGGGCCAGGCTTAGTAATTGGTTCTCCTTCTAACAGCACTTGTCCAGTGGTGGGGAAGTTAAAACCAGAAACCATATTTAACAGCGTCGATTTACCGCAACCAGAATGGCCGATAACGCAAAGAAATTCACCTTTTTCAACGTTGAGGTTAACACCATCAAGGACGGTAAATGGCCCTTTCTTGGTGGGATAAACTTTGCAAACGTCCTTAATTTCAAGGAAAGGCTGACGGCTGATTGTGCTTGTAGCGGTGTTGGTAGTTCTCAAGTTACGGTTTTGCATTTTTAATTTTGAGTTTTGAGTTTTGAATTATCTCGCTTATCTCGTTCCCAGTCTCAGACTGGGAATGCTATCAAGAGGCTCTGCCTCTGGTGTCGCGGAAGGCAGAGCCTTCCATAATTCATTCCCATACAGAGTATGGGAACGAGAAATTTGGAATTTTGAATTGATTAAGCTGCTGTTCTTCTGGGTGCATCTAGAACAACTTCGGCAATAGAGAAATCGCGTTTAATTTCTAAATCGTTGAGATAGCTAATGGGGTCATCGGCGTTAAAGGGTTTACCATCAAATAGTTGAATCGGTTGCCGGGTGTAACTAATATCTAAACCCAATTCTCTAGCGGCGGTACTAAAAACACGAACTCGACAAACTCGTTCAACAATTTCTACCCAATTTCTGGGGAAGGGAGTATCACCCCAACGCGCTAATTGAGTCATAATCCAAATTTGTTCAGTCCGACTGGGGCGGTTAATCGCCGACTCAGAATAAAATTGGTGATGGGCATACTCTCGCATCGGATGGTCTAAGTCACAGGTAGCGCCATTAACATCTTCAATTTGGATATAGTCAATATCTGTGCTGACATATTCCCGACTTGCTAAAATTTGGCGAACTTCTTGGGCGTTGGCACGATTTGCACAATATTGGCAAGCTTCTAGTAAGGCTTTGGTTAAAGCAATATGGGTATTAGGATAAGTTTCTGCCCAATCTTCTCGTACTCCCAAAACTTTGCCGGGGTGTCCTAACCAAACTTCTAAATCAGTCGCAATTGTAAAGCCTGAACCTTCTACCGCAGCGCGATAATTCCAAGGTTCACCTACACAGTAACCGTCAATGGTTGCGCCTTTTAAATCTACTACCATCTGGGCAGGGGGGATATTTTTCATCGCCACATCACTGTCGGGGTCAATTCCACCTGCTGCTAACCAATAACGTAGCAATAAGTTGTGCATCGATGCTGGATGGACTACCCCCATTCTGTGTTGTTGTTCGCGGGTTTTGATCAGGTAATTTTTGAAGTCGGATAAACTGCGGACACCTTGATCATAAAAGCGTTTTGCTAAGGTGATGGCGTTACCGTTGCGGGTCATGGTCAGGGCGGTGACAACGGGTAAGGGTTCATTTTTATTCCCTCCCAAACTTAACCACATTGGCATCCCTGATGGCATTTGTGCCGCATCTAAATAACCGCCTGTCATCCCATCCACAATTCCCCGCCAACTGCTTTCCCGGACTAAATTGACTTCATCTAAACCATGTTTGATGAAAAAGCCTTTTTCTTTGGCTATAGCTAGGGGGGCGCAAGCGGTGAGGGGTAAGAAGCCAATGTCTAAATTAACTTTTTCTAAACCATGACGAACAACCGCAGCAGTTTTCCGCGCCCGTAATTTCTTGATGCGCTTTTGTTGGTTGAGGAAGTAAATCATTTCACTCCGCAAGCTGTAGTAACTGGGATGTTCTACTACTTCCATGCGTTTGCGGGGTCTGGGAATATCAACTTCGAGAATATCGCCAATTTTCGATTCGGGGCCATTGGTTAACATGACAATTCTGTCAGATAACAAAACGGCTTCGTCTACGTCGTGTGTCACCATCACTGCTGTGACTTCGTTTTCTTCGCAGATTTGCATTAATTGTTCTTGCAAGTTACCGCGAGTCAGTGCGTCTAAAGCGCCGAAAGGTTCGTCTAGTAGTAATAGTTTAGGACGAATTGCCAAAGCGCGTGCGATCGCTACCCGTTGTTTTTGTCCACCCGATAACATTCCCGGTTGTTTGTCTGCATGGGGACGCAAACCCACCATATCTATATGTTTGTCGATAATGGCTTTACGTTCTGCTGCCGGCATCCCATTTAAGACTGAATCTACAGCTAAGGCAATATTTTCTCTGACTGTCCGCCAAGGTAAGAGAGAATAATTTTGAAACACTACCATTCTATCTGGCCCTGGTTTGCTGATTCTTTGTCCTTCCAAGGTCACCAAACCTTCTGTTGGTAAATCCAAGCCGGCGATCATATTTAAAAGAGTGGATTTTCCGCAACCAGAGTGACCAATTAAAGAAACAAATTCGCCTTTTTTAATTTGTAAGTCAATACCTTTGAGGGCAATGTATTGACCACCACCGGTTAATTCAAAAACTTTATCAATTTGCTCAACGCCAACAAATATAGACATATTATTCGGTAATGGGTAATTGGTAATTGGTGATTGGTAATTGGTAATTGGTAATTGGTAATTGGGTATTAGGAATTTTGAATTTAGGATTTGATATTTGGGATTTGGGATTCAAAAAATTACCCATTACCCATTACCTATTACCCATTACCCATTACCCATTACCCATTACCCAATCTCTATTTTTGTTCAGTAGGTAAAATCCAGTTTTGCAGCGCTACCATGAGTTTATCTAGTATTAGACCAACAACACCGATATAAACTAGAGCTAAAATAACTTCACTGACGTTGTTATTTTGATAAGCATCCCAGATAAAAAAGCCAATTCCTACAATACCGGACATGACAATTTCCGCTGCAATAATTGCCAACCAAGCCAAACCAATGGCAATTCTTAACCCAGTAAAAATGTAGGGTAATGCCGAGGGAATGAGAATGTTAAAAAAGTACTCTTTCCGGCTTAGTTGCAGCACTTTAGCAACGTTGTTGTAATCTTGGGGAATTTGAGTTACACCTACCGCAGTGTTAATTAGAATCGGCCAAATGGCGGTGATGAAAATTACGAATAATGCTGCTGGTTCGTTTTGGCGTAAAGCTGCTAAGGAAATAGGCACCCAAGCCAAAGGTGGTACAGTTCTAAGTAACTGAAACAGCGGATCTAAAGCCTTTGACATAGTTTGATTGACACCAATCAAAACACCCAAGCCAATACCAACAATTGCCGCTAATGTATAGCTAATAGCCACCCGTTGCAGACTGGCTAAGATTTGCCAAAAAAGACCTTTGTCAGTTCCTCCTTTGTCGTAGAAGGGATACAAAATCAAGATCCAAGTGTCTTGAACAACTTTTATTGGGCCTGGTAGTGTAGCACCTGGAGTCCAAGAAAATAGTTGCCAAATGGCTAAGAAGATGAGGATCGCAATAACTGGAGGAACAAGATTAGGAAATTGCTTTTGCAAACTTGATAAAAAACTATTATCAAATTTAGGACTTGTGGAACGTTTTTGGGCTAATGTCATAGATGTTGTTCTCCTCAAATTTACTAATGACTAATAACCAATGACTAATGACTAAACACCAACTTTTTTTATTTTCAGATTCTTGAGATATTCTTCTGGCTTCGCAGGGTCAAATTTAATCCCATCAAAAAAACTTTCTACTCCACGAGATGTACTGGTGGGAATATCAGCAGCAGGTACTCCAAGTTCTTTAGCAGCTTCTTTCCAAATATCTTCGCGGTTAACTTTTTTGATTAATTCTTTAGCTTTGGCTGCACCATTGTCTAGATAATCTTTGGGCAAAAATCCCCAGCGCACGTTTTCTGTGATAAACCACAAATCATGACTTTGGTAAGGATAAGAAACACTGCCTTTTTCATCTTTCCAGTAATAAGCAGCCATTGATTTATCATCAATTTGGCGACCATCACCCATGTCATATTTACCTTGGAATGGGTCAGCAAGAACTTCTGGTGAAGATAAGCTAAAATACTTTTTAGCAGCCAGAATTTGCGCTGCTTCTTGGCGGTTTTCAAAGTTATCTAGCCATTGCTGGGCTTCCATGATCCCTTTAAGTAGGGCTTTTGTGGCTTTGGGATTTTGGTCAACCCAATCGCCTCTCATAGCAAAATATTCTTCGGGATGATTTTTCCAAATTTCGGCAGTTAATGCGGCCATGAAGCCAATTTTGTCGTTAACGAGGCGAAATGGCCAGGGGTCGCCGGTGCTGAAAGCATCCATTGTGCCAGTTTTCATGTTGGCTACGGTTTGCGCCGCAGGTACTGTCAGCAATTTGACATCTGCATCTGGGTCGATTCCACTTGCTGCTAACCAGTAACGAATCCACAAGTCTTGGTTAACATGGGGGAAGGTAAAGGCGGCGGTGAAGGGCGTGGAAGATTTGAGTTGGGCTAATAAGGGTTTAGCACCATCGAGTTTTAAGCTGATACCTTTCCCTAGATGCTTGTTAGCGATCGCAATTCCGTTACCATGTGTAACTAACTGCGCCAAGACATACATGGGAATCGGTTTATTCCCTTTGGTAATTTTACCTTCTGTAATTAAGTGTGGCATGGGCATTTGCCATTGACCGCCATCAATACCACCACCAGCAGAACCAATTTCTACGTTGTCTCTTGCTGAACCCCAAGAAGCTTGTTTAGAAAGTTCAACATCGTACATTCCATATTTAGCAAAAAATCCTTTTTCTTTAGCAATAATTAGAGGTGCAGATTCAACAATGGGGATATATCCAAGTTTGGCTTTGATCGTTTCGGGTTGTTGTTCTGGGCTAATATTAGCTGCTGGTTGAACGGAGGATGTTGTCGAAGTGCCAGCATTACCACCAGGTTCAGGTGGATTTCCTAAACAGCCTTTCAGGAACACAGCACCTGCTGATGCGACCGCTGTAACAATAAATTTACGGCGAGGAACTTGATTAAAAAATTCTGTCATAACATTTCCTTAACTCACAATTTGGTTTTTTAAACATGAAAATTCGGGCAAAGAAAAAAATAAGCTCTTTGCTTTGCTATTGAGATTTACCGCTATATCTAGGCATTAAAAGTCAGCCATTTTTACGCAAAAAAGGCTTGCTTGTATACCTAGAAACTTGGTTTAATTTCTTGACGGGGTGTGACCAAGAGACATCACTCAGCTAATTGAAATTAGTTTACAGGTTTTTTTGTGAAAGTTGTCAATTCTGAACCGGAATTATTAAATAAATATTAGATTAGATATATAAGTAAAAACTTATATATTTGCCTAAATTATTTCCAAAGTCTCTATTCTATAGATTGCTACTTATAATGACTATTATATTTAATCTATGATGAGGTGTTTTTTGAGTTAATTAATTAGCACAAGCAAGAAGTTTATAGATTTTTTGCAATGATAACTATCAGATATATATAGTCATGGGAAAAGGGATCAGGGGGAAAGAGGGTAGTAATTTACGTCCTAGACACAACCCCACACCCTGCATTGATAAGATTTCACGAAATGCCTGATAAGTAGATCGTTGCAATTAAATATAAAATAGAGATAGGATTTTCATATTCAGGGTGTAACTGAATGCTGCCCCATTAATAGTAGTCTGAACAGAAGCGGAAAACTTGACGTTAGCACAATGGCGTCAAGCAACAGTAGTGGCTGAAAGGACAGGAGATCAGCCGGAGGCAAAGATGCCCCTCACTTCAGATAGATCCCTCACTTCAGACAGATGAAGAGGATAGAATATTTGTAACCCAGATTCCGCACCCTAAACTCAAGTTACCTGTTGCAGATATACTAATATAGGCTGTAATCTTTATGGGGCAATGAATACAGTCATTAATAGCAGAATATTTGAGTTGTGAATGGAGTTGGCTGAAAAAGCTTGTAGTGCTGGCTTCTAGCCTGCGCGTGTGTTTATGAATCACGTAGGATTGCTATAGCAGAATATTTGTACCCATGTAATTTAAGATTATTTGTGGATAGACACAGAACCGGAATGGAAGCCCGAAGTATCAAATTTTTCTGATAAAAATTTTTCCTGGGTTCCTGAATCCCCGACTTAACAGCAGTTGAAACCTAAAAACTGTTTGGGTTTTCAGCCAACATGCTTATAAGCTACTGAAAATGACAAGATCTTCTTTACAGATTTTAATACATCCCCAAAAATCTGCTCTTCTCCCGCCAGCAATTGGTTGACATTTATAATACAGTATACTACAATTGCAATACATTTGCAAGTGTTATACAAAATTTCAATTGTGATAACTAGCTAAATTACAAACATGAAATTGAACATTCAGCCCTAAAAATTCCCAAAAAAATAATTTCCAAAAGAGATAATTATGCCCTACGAAAAGTTAGAAATTACCACACCAACGCCTGTTTTATCTTGGGCGAATCACTCCTTGGGATCAGACGAAACCAAGATGGCAAAAAATATGGCATCGCTGCCATTTGTGTTTAAACATATTGCATTAATGCCAGATGTTCATCTCGGTAAAGGTGCATTAGTCGGTTCTGTAATTGCCACAAAAGAAGCGATTATGCCTGCCGCTGTCGGCGTGGATATTGGTTGCGGTATGAGTGCCATCAAAACTCCATTTACTGGTGAACAACTCGAAGGCAAACTCAAGAAAATCCGCTTGGATATTGAAGCAGCAATTCCTACAGGATTCAACGAAAACAAAGAAGTAGAAAAATCTGTTACCAACTGGCAACGCTGGGGCGATTTTTCTGACTTGCATCGAGGGGTGCAAGACTTACAAGGCAAAGCAATGAAACAAATGGGTTCTCTTGGAGGAGGAAATCACTTTATTGAAGTTTGTGTCGATACAGAAAATCAAGTTTGGTTAATGTTGCATTCTGGTTCGCGGCACATCGGCAATAATCTTGCACAATGCCATATTAATACAGCCAAAGAGTTAGCTAAAATGGCTGGTAATAAACTTCCTGACCCAGATTTAGCTCACTTTGTGGCTGGTACACCAGAATTCCAAGCATACTGGCATGATTTGCAATGGTCACAAGACTATGCCCGTGTTAACCGTGATGTGATGATGGCGCGATTTAAGCGCATTGTCGAAAAACATTTAGCGGGAGGAAAGGCAACTAAACCTTTATTAGAGGTAAATTGTCATCACAATTACGCCGAAAAAGAAATACATTTTGGCGAAGATGTGTATGTGACTCGCAAAGGTGCAGTCCGCGCCCAAACTGAAGACTATGGCATTATCCCTGGTTCAATGGGAGCAAAATCTTTCATTGTTAAAGGTAAAGGAAATGCTCACAGCTTTTGCTCTTGTTCTCATGGTGCTGGGCGTTTGATGTCTAGAAATAAGGCAAAAAATGTCTACACACTTGATGATTTAATTGAGCAAACTCAGGGTGTAGAATGCCGCAAAGATACGGGGGTTTTGGATGAAATTCCCGGTGCATATAAACCCATAGAACAGGTGATGGAAAATCAAGCAGATTTGGTTGAAGTTGTGGCAACTCTGAAGCAAGTTCTTTGTGTCAAGGGTTAAATTTATTGGGTGGGCAATGCCCACCTACTGTAAATACCCAACTTAAGGAACTGCCAGTTCATACAATTGCTTTTTTCCTAAGGGAGTGACCACAACAGCTTCTACTCGGCGGTTAGGGAGTAGAGGGACAGTAATGTCAAAATTGCCATTCTTGTCAGTGTTTTGGGGCTGTTTAGCGATCGCCAACAGGTTCACCGGATCAACACTACCGACAATTTGCACAAGGCTAGCTTTGGCTACGAGTTTACGGATGTTCAGCCGAGTATCTTCCCGCAAAGGAACTGGGGTAGAAGGAGGCTCTCCCGGAATCGTCAGATTTTGGAACCCAGCATCTACCAGAACTGTCTGCCCTTGAGCATTGGTAGCTACGCCACCCTTCAAGGTTGCCACGCCCATTTTGCCATTCTGCTGTACACTCACACCAAACTCAGTGCCCCGGACTCCGGCAACCCCGGCAGGGGTGTGAATCTCTAAACGCGAGGCTGAATGAGTGAATGGACGAACTTGCAGACGAACTTGCCCAGTCTTTACCTGAAGTTGCGTTATCCGTTCACCTCCCCTTCCTGTCAAAAGTTTCTGGACATTTACATTTGTATTTTGTGATACATTAATTAGTCCAGTCCCTGTATCTATTGCCAGAACGGCACTAGAATTTTGCTTAGTACTGATGGCATCCCCAACTGCTTGAAGTCGCATGCCGTTACGAGCCGGTTGGGATGTCTGCCCACGGGAATACAGCACTTGCCCAATGGGACGGCGCACCTCTAGCCAGCGATTGACACTGACTTGTAATCGATCATCTGCGGCGGAGGCACGTAAGGTACCGACTAGCCCAAATAGCACAAAAATAAAGTTACAACGCCACCAAGTTTTCATTTTTTAATTTTTAATTGTTTATCAAAATAGTTTCTTCGCAATCCAGTAAATTATTTTCTACTGATTAATCTTGCTGGGGAAATAGACAACTCGCGCATCTAGCTTGTGCGATCGCAACAAAAGAGACAAGCACTCTGCCTCTTGCCTCTTGGAAAATCCTCCAGCATATACATAGGTGCCACGCCTGTGCTGTGTCAGAAATGCGTCGGAAATATAGCTCCTGACAACATTTAACACTTTATCTGATTCGCCAGGAACAACAACCACGTATGGACGGTCTGGCGCGCTGCCAATGACGATCACATCACTCTGCCGGAAACTATTGACGGAGTTGGTAACTTCAGGCAAGCTTTTAGGAATGCAATTGGGTCGCTGCGCCCAAGCCTTGCACAATAAAGTTTCCCCTAAAACAGTTGCAACTATTCCTGTAATCAGATACCTCTTCACCGTCTCACCCAATTGTCACAGTTTTTTCGAGAACCACAGGAATTGTTAAATTTCTGGGTTCTGTAATAATTATATCAACAAACTTCAGTAGAAGTAAGTACTATTATTTATCTACCACAGTTTTGATTGCAAATACGAAATTGTCAGAACTGGCGGTTCTGTGGCAAAAAGTTTTTGAGGATATAAAAACCATCTTGATGGGTTTGGCGAAGGATACCAAAAAACTGGAGAATCCAGGATGTAACATCTAGGCTGATTAAATCAGTACCGCTCAGATGAATCTAGCAATCCGGTGATCGAGTAAATCATTGTTGATTGTTGCCGTCCGCGCAGCTGCAACTGCTGTACTTTTTGGGTATGAAAATGCTGCTTGATCAGCTCAAACGTTGTTTCGCTGACTAAGATGTTATAAGGATTTTCCTCTTTCGTGTTTTTGTTGAGTTGTTCCAAACGAGCCGCAATATTCACAGCATCTCCCAAGACGGAATAATTCAATCTTTGAGAGCCGCCAATGCTGCCAGCAACCAATGGGCCTGTATGAATTCCAATGCCGATGGTAATGGTAGGTTTGCCAAGGCGTTCTAATTCTGCGTTCAATAATACTAATCGTTCCTGCATAGAGATGGCAGCAGAGACGGCATCAATAGCATCTTGCTGAATTTCCTCGGCTCGCGTGTGGGGAAAGGGAATGCCAAAAACAGCCATCACACCATCCCCAATGTATTTATCAACTACTCCATGATGCTCTTGAATGCACTCAGCCATAGCACCCAAATATGAGTTTAACCAGTCGAGCAACTCTCGTGGTTTCATCCCCTCAGAAATCGTGGTAAAGCTGCGAATATCGGTAAATAAAACCGTTGCTACCATTTCTTTAGCATCCAATTGACCGTTTTGGAAAATTTCGTCCCGATGCTGCCAGATCATTGTCGCTGTTTCCTGGGAAACATGACGAGCGAACAAACTCATCAATTGTTGTTTTTCTCTTTGTTCTTGCCACTGAACACTCAGACCGGCCAAGAAAATCGTGCCGATGGGAGCTGCGGTAGGCAACCAGAGATTGTTTAGGAACAGAGCTGACACTGATAAACTGAACCAAGTAACAGGCAGCAGCCCTAGAAGAAGAATTCGTTTGTGAAATTTCAAAGGAGCTAGTATCAGACCCGAACCAATGCCAAAACCGAATAATAGCAAGAGTTCAAATTCCTGGGGTAAGCGTTGCAACAGTCGGTTGTTGAGTAGATTATCGATGATAGCGGCGTGCAGGTAGACACCAGATGTTGGTGGTGTTTGCTCGAATGGAGTTTTTAAGGGATCGTTTGCTCCGGTCGCAGTCAGCCCGACCAGCAAAATTTTGTTCTTTAGTTTGGCTGTATCTACCTTGCCTTGGACAATATCGGCAAAGGAATAGGTGGGGATTCCCCGCTCTCCCTGAGTTGGCGCTACCCAGTTAATCCACACTGATTGTACTGTCTCTCCTGATTGGAGAGGTGGTAAGGCAATGAGCGATTTTGTGGAGTTAGTGGTATCTGCGGTAAAGGTTTGCTGCAAGCTATTGTTGTATGCTTGCAACAACGTCATGCTGAGGGAGGGAACTTGATCGATGTAGAGCCAGTATTGACGCGTTACTCCATCGAGATCGGCATTGCTGGCAATGTGCCCTTTGGCGGTAACGCGATCCAGGACTGGCACTGGACGAAGGGTCTGTTTCTGCAAACTGGGTGCGATCGCTAAGACAACCTGACCGTTGAAAGCCATTGCTTCGGCTAGTTTCGCGTCTTGACTGCTAGGCTCGGTCAGCAGAATATCAAAGCCGATAACTGCTGGAGGAGCGGCAGATAGAGTTTCCAGTAACTGAGTATAGCGATCGCGTGCCAGCGGAAACTGCCCATACTGTCGCAATGTAGCATCGTCAATCGCAATTACGGCAATCCGCGAATCCCAACTCGAATGAGGTAGATAATTGCGCGTGCGGAACAATAAATTAAATCCTAGTAGCTCTAGGGATTGCCAAGCACCTACTTGCCATAATCCTATTGAAAACAGAGCAGTCAATACGTAAGGATTCAGGAAATTGTTTTCTAGAATCGAGCGTCGTGGGTGTTTCAGTATGTCTCGAAGAGATTTTCCCCAGGCTTTAACGGTCATTTCAGGACATTATAGAGGTATTTCTATATTTGGCCGATGACATGGCCATGGAATTTATCATCCCACTTAACGTAAAAAAAGACTTGAAGTCAAAAAACTTCAAGTCTTAAACTAAATTATGCTGAGTTTCTTAACGCTTTCTTTTAAAGTGTCAAAGATTGAGGATTCGTTTCAATCAATTTCGCTAAATCTCTCAAGAATGCCGCAGCATCAGCACCGTAAATAATCCGGTGATCAGCGGTGATATTAACTTGCATTTGTTGTCGCACACCAAATAAACCGTCGGCTGTGGCTACCACTTGCGGGCGGGAGGCGCCGATCGCTAAAATTGAACCTTGTCCAGGTGGCAAAATCGCATCAAACGTATCCACACCAAACATTCCCAAGTTCGACAGAGTAAAAGTGCCGCTGTTATACTCTTGGGGTTGTAGTTGTTTAGCTCTAGCTTTTTCTACCAAAGATTTCCAAGTACGAGATAGAGAATAAATATCGACTATGTCTGCATTCTGCAACACGGGTGTAATTAATCCGCCATCATCCATCGCCACAGCTACAGAAATGTTGATGTCAGAATGATGAACAATTCCCTGGTCTGAGTAGCTAGCATTGAGCAGTGGGTGTTTTTGTAATGTCACCGCCACGGCTTTTGCCAGTAGGGCTGTCATCGTCACCCCTTTGGATTTAATCTGCTTGTAAAGCTTGTCTAGCCCATCGGTGGTAATTGTGTAACCCACACGGAAGACGGGTACAGATAGGCTAGCCACCATACTCCTGACTACTGCATTTTGCAGGGTAGTCAGAGGCACTACCTGACCAGCAACAGAACTGCTGATCGCTGGAGTGGCTGCTGGTGCTGGTGCTGGTGTTGACGGTGCTGGGGGTGCTGGCGGTGCAACTGGGATGACAGTTGGAGTGGGTACTGGTGCCGGGGTAACAGCAGCAGGTGGCTTGTCTTTTTTGACAGTTCCCTCCACGTCCTCGGCGACAATCCGACCGTAGGGGCCACTGCCTTTAAGGGTATTCAAATCAACTTTGAGTTCTTTGGCTAACTTGCGGGCGCGGGGTGAAACTACGACCCGTCCTTCCCGGTGATTAGAACCATTTTGAGAGGCTGGTGTTGCCACTGTTGCGGTGGCAGCGACGGGTGCGGGGGATGAGACAGGGGTTGCAGCGGCGTCTCCTGAGTTGGCTAGGGACTTAGCAGTGGCGATTTCAGCTTCGGTTTCTGCTATAAAGGCGATCGCTGATCCCACAGGGGCGGTTTCACCTGCTGGGACTAAAATATGGGCCAGATATCCCTCATAAAAGGATTCCACATCCATATCTGCCTTATCTGACTCGACAACCACCACTGTTTCGCCTTTTTCCACTTTGTCCCCTGGCGATTTCACCCAGGAGACAATTTTGCCTTCGGTCATGGTGGAACTCAGCGCCGGCATAAATACTTCGTTAATGCTCATAGGGTGGTTTCAGAATCAATAGTTTATGGACTTTAACAGCTTTTGCCAGATCGAATTGTATCTTGGCCCGAGACGTTTAGATTTGAGATTTTATACTTTAGATTGGGGGCGCTCTTGTGTGTGGTACTGTTGACGCTTGCCCAATCGACTGACCGATGAACCCTGGAACCTAAAGACGAACCAAATGTCTACATATATAGCAATCTTCAATGGTTAGTCAATATCCATCATATTGGCTGTTGACTGAAATTGGTAATTGGTAATTGGTAATTGGTAATTGGTAATTGGTAATTGGTAATTGGTAATTGGTAAAAACTAATACCCCTTACCCAGTAAAGAGTCCCCAAGAAAGAGTCCCATGCTCTTACTGTCAATACTGGGATTGCTATATGTAGTATTTATATTCAACACTCTTCTCCAAACACAGGAGATTCTCATAACTATTGGTAATAAACAGGTTTGTAAATTCCCTTTAATTCTATGTCGGCAAAATTAAATTTGTTTTTGATTTTGATACTCAGTATTTTTGCCACTGCTGGTGCTGGAGTTTATATGACCCAACGCCAGCCATCTGCACTGATTGTCGGCATGAAGGAGGCGAAACAGCAACAATTAACTGTGGTGCAGCAGTCTCAGGCTTTTCTAGACTACCCAGAGCGTTCTGATTATAAAACTATACCTCTAGAAAGTATAAATTCTGCTCTCCAAGGCAGCGATCCCGCTACCCTGGCTCTGAATGCCTTTGAGGGTGTGGCATCAGTGGTAGGAACAAGAAAGGTAGAGGTAGTTTATCCCCAACGCAATCAGGCTTCAGTGACGATTACGCAAATCAAGCCGGCTGATGATAAATCAAAATCAGTTGGTGCAATTAAATATCGAGTCGAGATGACAACCTTTGGGCGATCGCTTTTAGTTAGCTCACGCCCAATGTGGCAAATTATCTGGGCTGGCTCCCAGGTACAATGTTGGACCGGGAGTAGCTCTCACAAAAAGTTAACCGAAAAATGTCAGTAGTCAGTAGTCAGTAGTCAGTAGTCAGTTGCTAATGACTAATGACTAATGACTAATTTAGATATCGCCGCGAATTTCTTCTACAATGCCGTCACGTAGAACAATTTCGACCTGCATTTTGCTAATCAGGTTATCACCCGGTTCTACCCGGAAAAAGCCTTCCATTTGAAACTGGTTGACTTCCTGATCCGACTCCAGAAACTGCACTTGCTGAAGGTTTTGCAGCAATTGATTTTTCTGCTCTAAAAATTCACTTTTCTTTTGATTCACCTGAAGTTGAATATTGTCGATTTGTTGGATGGTCTGGGGTCCAGGTGGTTGTAGACTCTGCTTTTGAATTGCGGAGATCGCCCGTTGTCCTTCGATGTCTAGTTGTTGCAGTTGCTGATCAAGTTGGTTGATCTGGGTTTGCAGCTGCTGTTGTACTTCATCTTTCCAGAGGGGAGTGACGATCACTTTGACATTAACGACGCGTTTCAGAAGCAATTGAGGGTTAGAGACATCCATAAAAGGGTTCACGTTCACTCTTAATACTTTGCAGGTGGAATTATCAGGCAAACATTCCGTCAATGGTATCGCGATAGCGTTCCATGACGACGTGTCGCCGGATTTTCAGCGTTTGTGTCATTAAGCCATTTTCCATAGAAAACGGTTCCACAATTAGTTTGAATCGATTAATGCGATCATCTGCTCGATAGCCTGGACGGTTTTGCACTTCTCGATTCAATTCTTGCCGAAATAAATCCTGGATTATTGTACTCTCCAAGTTAATTTTTTGACCGGGTGAGGCAGTAATATTCTCCGACTGAATACTCAAAGTCAGATTTTGACCTTCTGCCCATTTTTCTAAAGCTTCGATATTGGGAACGATGATGGCGCCGATGCAGCGCTGATCTTGTCCCACAAGCATAATCTGATCAACGTAGGGCGATCGCAAACAAGCATCCTCTATTGGCTGCGGCTCGATATTTTCCCCATTGGTCAACACAATCGTATCCTTTGCCCTGCCAGTCAGCACCAAATCATTTTCCGGTGTCAACCAACCCAAATCACCGCTATCAAACCAACCCTCAGCGTCAATTGCTTTCGCTGTCGCTTCCGGATTTTGATAATAGCCTTGCATAATTTGTGGTCCCCTCAGCAGTACCAAGCCTCGCTCTCTAGCTGCTAGAGGCTTTCTGCTTTCAGGATCAACAATTTTAGCTTCTGTGCCGGGAATTGGCTGCCCTGCTGTTCCCCGAAAATTGCGCCAAGGACGACGCGCATGGGTAACAGGAGAAGTTTCCGTCAAGCCATAGCCGACTAAAATCTCCACACCGGTAATTTCAAAAAAGTTATCTATGTGCTTAGGAAGCGCACCACCGCCGCTAATCACATACTTGATTCTTCCTCCCGTTGCTTCCCGTACCTTGGCATAAACCAGCCGTTCTCCCAGTGCGTGGAAGGGAAACAAAGCAGATGCTAGTATCCTCGATGCTAATCGCTCGAATGTTGAGGCATCAAGATGCTCTAAACTCAAATTTTCAGCAATTCGCCCCGCTTTGATGTATTTCTCACTTATACCCAGTAAAAACTTAATCAGGCGTTGCTTGTTTGCTGGCTGTTCACGAAACTGCTTTTGCACACCTTCATAAATCGATTCCCAGAGGCGGGGTACAGCTATCATGAACCGGGGTTTAAATTTTTTCAAATCTGCTTTGACAGAGCGTAAGTTTGTGTAAATTTGCTCACAGCCTTGAGAAAGCAAGAAATACTCACCACTGCGTTCGTAGCTGTGCCAACTGGGAAGGATGCTGAGGACTTTGTCTCCCACTTGCGGTTGCACTACTGCCCCCAGTGCCTTTACTTGGTGCAGCAAATTGCCGTGAGACAGCATTACACCCTTGGGTTTGCCGGTAGTGCCAGAAGTATAAATTAAAGTTGCTAAGGTGTCGTCGTTTTGCTTAACTGGCACAAAATTATGCTTTGCCCCAACTTCCATCAACTGTGAAAAATTCAGCACTTTGATGAATTCGTCAGTCGGTGGGGTTTCATCCGAAAGTAAAATTACCAGTTGAATTGGTAGATCGTTCAGTCCCTGCTGCAGTTTATTGAGTGTCTTTAAATCTTCGACTACTAGCGCAGTACTGTCACTATTGGCAATAATAAACAGCAACTCTTCTCGTTCCGCTTGGGCGCTACGCACTGCATTCACTACCCCAGCCGTCATGATACCTTGATCGGCAATAAACCACCGGGGGCTGTTGTCAGCAATTAGGGAGATGCTATCCCCCTGTTTAAATCCCAAAGCCTGCAACCCAGCGGCAAATTGTTGCATTTGCTCTGCTAACTGAGTATAAGTAACCACTACTTCTGGTTTCGCGTGGGGGTTGCGGAGGGCAACCTGATTACCAAATGCCTTGGCTGTCACGGGCCAAACTTCTGGTAGTGACTCTACATTGGTGTAATCGACCAAACTTTGTATTGCCAGAAGTTCTCTCTTTGTGAAGTTAGATAGCACAGAAGATGCTTTTTGGGTTTTTGACATAATACGTTGCTGAATAAAATTGAAAGTTTTTCCAGTTTATTTCGAGATCGCGCTCAAATAATTGTCTTGAATATCCACATTGCCTACTGTGTATAACAATTGCGCGAATTCAACGGTTATTTTTACAAAAATTTATGATAATATTCATTTATATAAACTGCAAGCAATAGATTGCTTTCTAATCAGTTGCTAAAATTTGGTTTGCAGCTAAACACAGCGACCACCTAATTTCTACAATGGGTGATTACCTATAAGTATAATGGATGCGATCTTCCTGACACTAATCAACACTGTTGCTTGTCTGGCACTCCCCAAGCTTCTATCTATCCTTCTCGCTCCGAAAACCAAATCTCCTGAACCATCGGCAATGGGTTCTGAGTCACAAATAGCCAGAGTCGGAATTACCAGTTTTCCCTACTGTACTGTTTACGCCGTAACTGGTAGTCAATACTGTAAATTCAGCCCTAAATTCTGTGCCAGGTGTTCTCCCAGTTGACCAACTATTGAGAGGCAAAATACAGATTCGATATTTGGGGTTTTCGATGGGAAAATTATAGCCAAAATCTGCTCTCTCTGTAACAGGTAATTGGTAAGTTTAGACTGCCCATTTACCTATTACTGTTTAGCATTAATATTTTTTTACAATTCAATCTAGATATTCTGCTAGAGATCACAATGTGTAAATATATTTATTTCACTTATAACCTGTAAAAGAAATTCAAAAGCTTGGATGTAATCCTTCGCACTAACTATGCGTCAAACTTATAAATAGTCACCACAAATTATTTACCAGGGAGGGCTAAACTATGAGTTTGATAGATGGTATAGTCTTGACGTTGTTAAATACTGTTGCCTGCCTGGCATTACCTAAGCTGCTATCTATAATCATAGCTGCCAAAATTAAAAACACCGCGCAACCGCCAGAGTCTAGCTCTGAAATCCCCAGTTTCTCCTAATATAGCCTGATGAAGGCGATTGTCTTGATGGGGGCAAAACTTGACATCGCCTTCCTTGTGTTAGCATCTAACTTCTTTTTAACCTTGCAGACAGCTTGCCTATTCAGGCATCTGGCTCTCCTAGTCTAGTAGAACCTAGCAAAACTTGCTGCCAAAATTAATGTTTGATACACCACAATAAATAAGATACTTAAAAAGGTCAATTTCAAGGCATTTTAAAATGGCAGAATTTGATAACAAGGTGGCTCTAGTCACAGGTGGCAGTTCTGGCATCGGTAGAGCTGCTGCATTAGCTTTTGCCCAAAAGGGTGCAAAGGTAGTGATTGCAAGTCGCAGAATCAAAGAGAGCGAAGAAACCGTCGCACTGATTCAAGCTATTGGTGGTGAAGCTAAGTTTGTGCAAACTGATATCACTCAAGCAGTTGAAGTGGAAAACTTAATCGCTCAAACAGTTGCTACTTACGGTCGTCTCGACTATGCCTTTAATAATGCGGGTACTGAAGGAATTTTCGGACCTGGCATTGAACAAACAGAGGAAAATTGGAACCATACCATCGATACCAATCTCAAAGGGGTTTGGTTGTCGATGAAGTATCAAATCCCGCAAATGTTGAAGCAAGGTGGAGGCGCAATTGTCAATAACTCATCCATCGCCGGCTTAATTGGCTTTGCCAATATTTCCATTTACGCTGCTAGTAAGCACGGTGTAATTGGTTTGACCAAATCACTAGCCTTAGAACACGCTAAAGACAACATCAGAATTAACGCCGTCTGTCCTGGTACGATTGAGACAGATATGGTAGATCGTGGTTTTGGTGAGGAAGGCAAAATCAAAATCATGGCTTTACATCCCATTGGTCGTTTAGGTAAGTCTGAAGAGATTGCTAGCGCCGTTACCTGGCTTTGTTCAGATGGGGCCAGCTTCGTGACTGGTCAATCTCTAGCCATTGATGGTGGTTTTACCGCGCAGTAGTGCCCCCTAAAGGGGGTACAACAACTGAACCTCTCCTGAAAAGAGAGGTTTAGCAGAGACTAAGGCTTTTTCTGAGATTCGTTATTAAAGCCACACTCTACTGTAATCTTCAGGTTACTTTCCGCAGTACCTTTAGTTACATAAGGAATACCAGCTTCACCACCGATTTTTAAACCAAACTCTAAAGTTACTTTGCGGATATTACCAATTTCAATATCCTTAAAAGCTTGCAAAGATTGAGTCGTATAAGCGCGAATAGTTCCCTGAATAGCTTGGAAATTTTGTGCCATTTGCTGTTTGACAGCAACAGGATTCCATCCTTTAGCATCAAGAGATTCTTCTTCCTCTGTAGCAATTTGACTGTTAACCGAAGGTGCTGCTACTTCTTCGTTAGCCTCAATGTATATAACAGTACCATCTTCTAATTGAAACGGTGCAAGTTGAGTCATAGCTAGAATTTGGTGGGATAGGGATGCTTGAATATTTACCACAAAATTTGGAGAATTTTGTTGCTTATAAATTGAGAAAACAAATCCAAATTGCTAGAATTAAAAATAATTAATATTCAAATTTTTAATATGAGCCGGGATGCTTTAGTAGTCGGAATTAATAGTTACAGCTACGAAGGCTTAAACACTCTGCAAGCACCTGCACAGGATGCAGAAGCCATTGCCCAATTACTGGAAAAGTACGGCGACTTTAAGGTGACTCGGCTACCTGCTGTTAAAAATAAAGAAAATAACACTATTCGGGTTGGTAAACAGGCGAAGGTAGCTCATTCTGATCTCAAAAAAGCTATAGTCCAACTATTTAAACCAGAAGGTCATCCCCCAGATACGGCTCTGCTATATTTTTCAGGACATGGTTTACGGGAAGACATAGGTGTAGAAGAAGGATATTTAGCCACAAGTGATGTGAACCCCTTATCCGGCAATTGGGGATTATCTCTGCAATGGTTGCGTCGCTTACTGCAAGAGAGTTCTGTGCGCCAGCAAATCGTTGTTTTAGATTGCTGCTATAGCGGCGAGGTACTGAATTTTACCGAGGCTGACCCAGGTGATAGAGGTAAAGGACGCGATCGCTGTTTTATTGCCGCATCTCGTGCTTTTGAAGTTGCATACGAGGAAATTGGTAATCAACATAGCCTTTTAACATCGGCATTACTCAAAGGGTTGGAACCAAAATCAGAGCAATGGGTAACTAACTATACTTCAATAGAACTTTTAAGCCAGCAAAATAACAGCTTTCCCCAACGTCCAATTTTTGCTAATTCTGGTGAACCGATTCAGCTTACTCGGAGGGGGACAGCATCAACCAGTGAATCTAGGGTGACATCAGGGCAAACTACCTGTCCTTACAAGGGTTTAGAATATTTTGATTGCACCGAAGAAGATGCAAAATATTTTTATGGGCGCACAGCACTGACTGACCAATTGTTAGAAAAACTACGAGTAGGTAATTTTCTCGCAGTATTAGGGGCTTCCGGCAATGGGAAATCAAGTGTTGTCAGGGCTGGTTTATTGTATGAATTAAAGCAAGGAAGGCGACTATCTGGTAGCGATAGTTGGCAGATTAAGATTTTTCGCCCTGGACAGAACCCGTTGCAAAATTTAGCCCTAACATTTGTGGATGGGGGATTGTCAGATGTTGACCGGGCATCTCAACTAGCTAGGGCAGAAGAATTGGTAAATAGAGGTGCTGATGGGTTAAGGCAATTGATTGACGTTGCTAATACCCAACGAGTCGTACTGGTGGCAGACCAATTTGAAGAAGCTTTTACTCTCTGCCAAGATATTGAAAGAAGAAAGAAATTTTTTGAATGCTTGATGGGTGTCTTGCAACGTCATGACAACAAACTTTGTCTTGTGCTGACCATGCGGGCAGATTTCTTTGGTAAGTGTGCGGAACAAGAATATAGCGGACTAGCACGACATATTCAGGAAAATCTGGTGACAGTTACACCCATGTCCGAGCAAGAATTGAGAGAAGCAATTATTAAACCAGCCAATTTGGCTGACTTAGAAGTTGAACCGGAATTAGTTGAGCAAATTTTAAAGGATGTCCAAAACGCCCCAGGATATCTACCACTGTTGCAATATACTTTGACCGAATTGTGGAATCAGCGGAGTGATAACTGCTTGCGGGTGAACACTTATGCCAAGCTGGGTGGTGTCATGGGGACGCTGGAAAAACGTGCTACTGAGGTGTACGAATCATTTTCAGAATTGCAACAAGCAGCAGTACGGCACATTTTTTTAAGCCTGACTCAGTTGGGAGAAGGTACAGAAGACACTCGCAGACGGGTACTCCAACAGGATTTAATTAATCAAAAATATCCGGCAGAAGTTATTAACGAAGTTGTTCAGCGTTTGGCGGATGAAAAGCTGATTGTGACTACTGATATAGTGGAAAAGGGAGGAACATCTGCAAGAGTGGCAGTAGTTGATGTTGCCCATGAAGCTTTAATTCGCCATTGGGGCTTGTTGAGAAGTTGGTTAGATGCTGACAGAAAGATGTTGCTGCAAATACGGGAAATTGAAGGAGCAGCAGAAAAATGGCGAGATCATCACAAGGCTAAAGGTTATCTGCTGCAAGGTAAACCCTTAGACGACGCTATAGTTTTTCAAAAAAAGGAAGCTGTCAACTTTGGTTTGTCGAATTTAGCTGGTGAGTTGATTAAACAAAGCCGCAGATATAGACAAAATAATCGCCTCCGTTTGCTTGGTTTTGGGTTCGTTCCTTTAGTTATTCTCGCTATATATTTAGGCCGTGTTACCACTAGACAAATCCAAATTAGTCAGCAGTGGGATACGGTTGAGAAAGCTAAAGGACAAGAAAAAAGTCCAGCACGAATCTTAGCACTACAAGAACTGGTAAAACTTGGTGTTGACCTCAATAATATTCCGCTTCAAGGTACTAACCTCTATCGTGTTGACCTGTCTGGTGCCAACCTGTTTGGTGCCAACCTCGAACGTGCCAACCTCGAACGTGCCGCTTTCAAAAGTACCAATCTTTCTGGTACCAATCTTTCTGGTACCAATCTTTCTGGTGCAGTCCTCGCTGGTGCTAACCTCGCTGGTGCTGACCTCGCTGGTGCTAACCTCTATTTTGCCAAACTCTCTGGTGCCGACCTCGCTGGTGCCAAAAATCTAACACCAGAGCAAGTTAAAAACGCTGACGATTGGCAACAAGCTTGCTATGAGCCAGAATTTCGGAATACACTGGGTTTACCACCTGAGAATCCCAAGGATTGTGGTAAATGGTGATATAAGAATTACTTACGATTTTCTCGCCGCCACTTTCCCCTGACTAGGCGAATTTCATCGTAGCTATAATTATCACCAAGATATTCTTTAATTGGCGTCAGCGAGATATCACCAAGAGTTTCTAAAACTTGCCAAATTTTTTGCTGTTTTTCTGGGGGAACTAACAGATTAAAATCTACTTGTTGATTTTTCTGAATTAAATCGGAAAGGTGACGGATAACTGTAGTGGTGCGGATGTCTCGTTGTCTGGCAATTTCGGTGACGCTTAAACCTTGCTGATGTAATTGTAAAGTTTGTAATTCGGTGTATGAAGGTGAATTGTCAGATGGTGAGTGATAAGATGGTAGATATTCTACTTTTTGTTCTGGTAAACCTTGTTCCCGACGATAGGCTTTAATTTCTGCCAGAAACTTCTCGCCATATTGGGCTAATTTGTGACTACCGACGCCCGAAAGTTTGCCGAAATCAATTAAGGTTTGAGGTTGTACCTGAGACATTAATTTCAGGGTAGAATCATGAAAGATGACGTAGGGGGGGACAGATTGCTCGTCAGCCAGTTGTTTGCGGAGCGATCGCAATCTTTGCACCAAAACTTCCGCTTCCGCAGCTTTCGTACTCCCTTCTTCCCAAGTCACCTTTTGCGCTACAGGCACAGCTATCGAGACTGTCCGTTGTCGCTTCATCACTTCCCAACTGAGGGCGTTGAGCTTCAAAACCGAGTAACCATCGGCAGTTTGTTCTAGTAAACCTTGATGTAAAAGCGATCGCCCCAGCATCCGCCATTCGTCTAAAGTTTTATCTTTGCCAATACCGTAGGTAGAAAGCAAATCATGCTCATTTTGGGTAATTTTCTGGTTTTTCCCACCCCGCAACACATCAATAATGTGCAGCATGCCAAATCTTTCTTTACAACGGGCTACACAAGATAAAAACTTCATCGCTTCAATTGTCCAGTCTTGCACTGGTTTAGGATAAAGGCAATTATCACAGTTACCGCAATTCCCCGGAAACCGTTCGCCAAAATAACCTAATTGAATTGTCCGCCGACAATCTGTCCCTTCAGCATAATCAATTACCTGACGTAGTTGTTGTTTAGAAATCAACTGTTCTTGGGGGTCGGTTTTTTGGTTAATACTCCATTCAATAGTTTTAATATCACTAAAACTGAAAAAAAGCGTACATCGAGAAGGTTCATCATCCCTTCCCGCCCTACCTGATTCTTGATAATAACTTTCTAAATTACGCGGTAAATCATAGTGAATTACAAACCGCACATCTGGCTTATTAATTCCCATGCCAAAGGCGATTGTTGCCACCATCACCCGCACATCATCGCGAATAAAACGGGTTTGATTTTTTGAGCGTTCATCATCAGTTAATCCGGCATGATAAGACAAAACAGAAATTTTATCATGTTGCAATTTAAGAGTTAGTTCATCAACTTTTTTACGGGTTAAACAATAAATAATTCCTGAACCTTGATTTTCTCGAATTATTCCTAATAATTCAGCATAAGCAGTTTTAGTTTTAGTCCGAACTTCATAATAAAGGTTTTGGCGGTTAAAGCTGGCGATGTGGATACTTGGTTGCTTTAGCCCTAATTGTTGGATAATATCTGCACGGACGCGATCTGTAGCTGTGGCGGTGAGAGCGAGGGTAGGGACATCAGGATAACGCTTCCGCAGAGATTTCATTTGGCGGTATTCTGGACGAAAGTCGTGTCCCCACTCAGAGACGCAGTGCGCTTCATCGATTGCAAAGGTAGAAATGCCGATTTTTTCTTTAACTAAATCCAGCAGGGGAAGAAATCTTTCACTCAAAAGACGTTCCGGGGCGACGTAGAGGAGTTTAATTTTACCTTGGAGAAGAGCTTCTTCACGCGATCGCACTTTGAAGGCGTTCAGACTACTATTAAGGAAAGTGGCAGAGATGTTATTAGTTCGCAGTGCTTCCACTTGGTCTTGCATCAAAGCAATTAATGGGGAAACCACCACCGTTAAACCTGGTTTGAGGAGTGCAGGTAACTGAAAGCACAGAGATTTACCACCACCGGTCGGCATGATAATCAGTAAATCCCGATTTTGCAGCGCATCTTCGATAATTTGCCGTTGTCCGGGGCGGAATTGGTCATAGCCGAAGTGATATTTCAGCGCTTGTTCGAGTTTGGGATACTGAAGCATAGCGATCGCTTTTTTGGGAAAAATCTGCGAGGGGTAGTTATGAAGATACCAGGATTTTAGCTCACCTTGGGGAATGGGGAACTCTAGCTACAATGATAGACAGGGCTATTTCATTCTCAATAAGTCCAATCAAAACCTCGGAAACCTAACCCCCAAAACCTTTTTGTAACAAATTCAACGGCTCGCCTTTGTCCATATAAGAAAAAAGTATACTGAGTAAGGCTTTCACCAGACTGAAAGCTTCGCGCTTATTTATCCCATCTTGTAAAACATTGCCGAAAGCGGAAGTTGAAGACTCTGATCAAGAAAGGCTAAAACCCTTAGGACTAAGGATGTCTGATTCGTATCAAAATTGATCGAGATCCCCCCTACCCACGCCACTTGCTTTAAGCCGGGAAACCCGTCCAACGCAGTGGCTCCCCTGAACAAGGGGGGCAAAACTTCTCAAAGTCCCCCAAGTCCTGGGGAGCCAGCGCGCAGAACTGTCTTGTCTCCACGCCACAGCGCGAACAAGTCGGCTCCTCCGACGGCAGTCGCTTTATGCCTCTTAACCCTAGTCGAGCGCTGCCTCCCCAACGCAGTGGCTCCCCATGAGCGACTGGCGTGGATTTAGGGGGATCTACTACTGTTTGAGTTGTCACAAATAACTTTTCAGACATCCTCTTAGAGGAATTGAGAACAATAGAGGCTGTATCCCTCTTATACACGCCCTAGGCTCAGTAGTAAATACCGTATACTTTTGTATCTAATAAAATGGTACTATACCTTTAAAATACCGAATTTGGCGCGTTTAAAAACATAGGGCATTTATGCCATTACCTGCCCAATGCGGTTTATATAGAAATGTTTGAGGATATTTAACCAATGAAATTTCTCACTAAAGTCATCACTCTAAGCAGCCTTGCAACTTCCATCATGCTTGTAGCTAATCCTGCTCAAGCGGTGATTATTACTTATACCGATCAAGCAAGTTTTCTTAATGCCATCTACCCTGATTACTATTTAGAGACTTTTGAATCCGTGCCACTCGACACTGCCACTTTAAGCCCCATTAATTTTAGTAATGGAACTTATTCTTATAGTGCTTCAGCAGCGAACGATTTTTTCCCTGCTGGTAGTGGCAGCGATCACTGGTTATCGACCGATGAGTCTACAGATCCTATAATTTTTTCCAATTTTAGTCCTACGATTACGGCAATCGGCGGTTTCTTTTTTGGAAGTGAGATTGACGGCGCTCTAATTCCGGGTATTATAACTGCTTCAGTAAATGAAGGAAGTTCATCTCAATCTATTACAACTAATAGTACCACTAACTTTTTTGGCTTTATTTCTGATGATGGGACTCCTTTAACAAGTTTAGTTGCTTCCACAACAGAAATAAACACCGACGAGTTTGTTTGGCCTACTGTTAATAATTTAATTGTCGGTCAAGCTAGTCAAGCTAGCCAGCCTGTTCCTGAACCTGCGAACATTTTTGGACTCTCAATCGGTATTGGATTTGGATTTATCTTAAAACGTCGATTTACTAAGTCTAATAAGATAATCGGTTAATAGGGTAAATTTAGGGGGATTTCCTTCAAGCTGTAGAAGTGTCAAAATGTGAAGTGTCATGTTTATTCTCAAACTCACTTATGAAAGCAATTTGGAACGGCGCTGTTTTAGCCGAAAGCAACGATACCGTAGTCGTAGAAGGAAATCATTACTTCCCTGCTGACACCGTTAACAGACAATATTTAAGAGAAAGTGACACCCACACCACTTGTTTTTGGAAAGGTGTCGCTAGTTACTACAGTGTTGAAGTTGATGGACAAGTTAACAAAGATGCTGCTTGGTACTATCCCAGCACCAAGGAAAAAGCCAAGAATATTGAAGGTTATATTGGCTTTTGGAAAGGTGTCAAAGTTGAGTCTTAATTTGTTTTAAAAATGATTGTGTAGAGATGTTGCATACAACTTCTCTACCCATTAATTATCTCCAAAAAAGATTGTAGAGACGTTCCATGTAACGTCTCTACAAGGGTTCTGGATGAGGCATATTTAATTTTTACCAGATGTCTATTCCATCAATAACCGCCATATTTATCAACTATTCTCTAGCAATCACAATATCGTTAGATTTAATCACCGCATAAGCTTCTGTTCCCTCAGTCAGTTCTAACTCCTCAGCTGAGACTCTGGTAATCATCGAGGTTAACTCAACTCTGTGAACAATTTCTAGGGTAATCTCCGTATTCACGGCTCCTGTTGTCACTCGTTTGACGATTCCCTTCAGCACATTCCGGGAGCTAACTTTTAAAGGTTTCTTTTCACTACTAGTTTTGCTTTGAGGAATTTCCGCCGCTGACTCCGGTTCGGTTGGTAATGCTATTGGTGGTGACGAGTATTGATTAAGACCACGCACCAGTTCCCGCAAAATCTCAGTTTTGGTGCGATGTGACTGCTGGCAGAACTCTTCCAGAATCTTTCGCTCCTCTTCTGATGTTTGAAATGTGACCCATCCTTGTTCTTTTCGTGGCATAATGTTACCAATTTAATTGGTACATACTTGGTAATCTTGATACAATCCTACCAAGCGTGCATCTTCTAAAGCAGAATTTCATCTAAGCAGAGTTTTTTTATGAAAAGCAGACAAATTTTAGTCTTTTTGGGTATAGTAGTTGCTAACTTGCTTCTAGCGATTGGCTTGCCGTTGGTTACACCTTCTCCTGTATTAGCACAGTCTAATGCCAACATCCTCGTGTCCGCCGCTGCTAGTTTGAAAGAGGCGCTGAGTGAAATTAAGCCTCTCTACCAACAAAGTAAACCGAATGTCAACATTACTTATAATTTTGGCGCTTCTGGTGCTTTGCAGCAACAAATTGAGCAAGGTGCGCCGGCTGATGTTTTTATCTCTGCGGCTAAAAAGCAAGTTGATGCTTTGGAACAAAAAGGACTGTTGGTTGCGGGTACTCGTACCAATCTGGCAAATAACCGTTTGGTGTTGATTGTGCCGAAGAATGTTGTTGGCGTCTCTAGCTTCTACAATTTGACGGATGCGAAAATCAAAAAAATCGCTATTGGTGAACCTAGAAGTGTTCCCGCGGGGCAATATGGTGAGCAGGTTTTAAAGAAGTTGGGTATTTTTAATAAAGTCAAGTCTAAATTGGTTTTAGCTAATAATGTGCGTCAGGTTCTGGCGGTGGTAGAAAGTGGTAATGCTGATGCGGGTTTAGTTTACGCCACCGACGCCAAAATTTCTGACAAGGTAAAAGTTGTAGTTGCGGCTGATGATAAATATCACTCGCCAATTGTCTATCCGGTAGCTGTGATTAAACGTAGTAAAAATGTGGCGGCGGCTAAAGAGTTTGTCCAGTTTTTATCCGGTAGTCAAGCTAAGGCTGTATTGAAAAAATCTGGTTTTATTGTAGCTAAATAGTGTAGAGACCTCACCCTGGTTTTGCTATGCAAAACCTGTCCCTCTCCTTCGTAAGGAGAGGGATTTGAGGCAGGACAAGGTGAGGTTTTGAGCGCTGTAGATGCCGCAATTTCGCAATTAGTTAAATAATCATAATTTGAACAATGCCACTTGATTTATCTCCTTTGTGGATATCGCTGAAAACTGCTTCATTGGCGACATTTATCACTTTTTTTCTGGGGATTGCTGCTGCCTATTGGATGTTGGGATATGGTGGTAAAGGGAAATCGCTGATTGAGGGAATATTTGTCGCGCCGCTGATTTTACCGCCGACGGTTGTGGGTTTTTTATTGCTGCTGCTGTTTGGTAAAAATGGCCCGGTCGGTAAGCTAATGGAGCGTTTTGATTTTTCGATTGTTTTTACTTTGTATGGCGCGGTGATTGCTGCTACAGTTGTGGCTTTTCCTTTGATGTACAAGACGGCTTTGGGAGCTTTTGAACAAATTGATGGGAATTTTCTGCGGGTAGCTAGAACCCTTGGGGCTTCTGAATCAACTATTTTTTGGCAGATTAGTTTACCTTTAGCATTCCCCGGAATTGTGGCGGGAACTACTCTGGCTTTTGCCCGTGCGTTGGGTGAATTTGGCGCTACTTTGATGTTAGCTGGCAATATTCCCGGACAAACTCAAACTATCCCGATGGCGATTTACTTTGCGGTGGAAGCGGGGGAGATGAATGAAGCTTGGTTTTGGGCGATCGCAATTATGACGATTTCCCTATCTGGAATTATAGCTGTAAATTTTTGGCAAGAACTCCGCCGGCAAGGGGGAAAAGGGCGAGAAAGTGGACGGGGTGGTTCGTCTGCAACTTTCCCCCGTCAGCCTTTACCCCTGAACAATGCTGGCTTGATTGTCGAGATTAACAAAAAACTTCCTGGCTTTGAATTGCAAGTATCCTTTAACAGCGATGAGCAACCTTTGGGATTGTTGGGGGGTTCTGGGGCTGGTAAAAGTATGATTTTGCGCTGTATTGCGGGGATTGAAACTCCCACATCTGGGCGAATTGTGTTGAATGGGCGAGTATTGTTTGATGCAGATAAGAAGATTAATTTACCGTCACGCGATCGCCAAATTGGCTTTTTATTGCAGAATTACGCCCTTTTCCCTCACATGACTGTAGCCCAAAACATCGCCTTTGGTTTACCCAAGGGTTTATCTGCTGGTAGTAGGCGATTACAGGTAGAGGAGCAACTTTTCACTGTACAATTGCCAGAATTAGGCGATCGCTATCCGCACCAACTCTCAGGGGGACAACAGCAACGGGTAGCACTGGCTAGGGCTTTAGCTAGTCAACCGCAAGCACTCCTGTTAGATGAGCCATTTTCCGCACTCGATACCCACTTGCGAAGCCAACTAGAACAGCAAATGATGGCAACCCTAACAACTTATCAAGGTGCAACCCTCTTTGTCACCCATAACCTAGAAGAAGCTTATCGACTTTGCCCAAATCTGTTGGTGTTAGATCAGGGAAAAGCCGTTCATTATGGCTCGAAACAAGAAATTTTCCAGCATCCTGCCACCTATAGCGTAGCTCAATTAACAGGCTGTAAGAACTTCTCCCAAGCTATAGCTAAATCATCTGATGAAGTAGAAGCAATCGACTGGGGTTGCACTTTGCAAGTTACAGAACCAATCCCCGAATCTTTATCTTATCTAGGAATTCGCGCCCATCAAATCAGCTTCACAAATGACACAAATCGGGAAAATACCTTTAACTGCTGGCTAGCATCCACCATCGAAACGCCCCACCGAATGACGCTGTTTCTCAAATTGCATTCTCCGCCTACAAATAACCAAGATTACCACCTTCAAGCCGAGGTGTTTAAGGAAAAATGGGCAACCCTCAAAGACCAGCCTTTCCCCTGGTATCTGCGTTTAGATTCTCTACGGTTGATATTGATGGAAGATTAGATTTTTTATAACAGTCGATTTTAGGAAAAAGTTACCACAGATGAACACAAGACATCTGGTGGGAAAGAATGTAGAGACGTTGCATGCAACGTCTCCACAGTGTGCTTGTTGTATCCAAGCAAGAACCAAGTTGTACAATTAAAGAAAACACATCAAAGCGTGCAGTTTTGTGAACTTTTTTATCGGTTGTGCAGTTTGGGCATATAAAGGTTGGGTGGGCGAAATTTATCCCCAAGGCACTCGCACCACAGACTTTCTGCGTGTCTACAGTCGTCGGTTCACCACAGTTGAGGGCAATACCACTTTCTACGCCGTCCCTAATCAAGAAACTGTCAGCCGTTGGGCAAGCGTTACACCCCCAGGCTTTGAATTTTGCTTGAAATTGCCGCGAGATATTACCCATCAAGGCTTACTGCAACCATACATCCCTGATGCTTTAAAATTTCTGGAGGGAATGCGCCCTTTAGGTAAGCATCTTGGGCCGATGTTTGCCCAATTACCACCAAGCTACCCACCAACTTTGCTTGATGATTTAACCGCCTTTTTGTCAGCTTGGCCGCGCACAGATGCACCCCTAGCCCTAGAAGTTCGCCATCGCGACTGGTTCAGAGAACCTCATGCGAGTAATTTGACCGCACTTTTAGAAAAATTAGGCGTGGGCAGGGTGTTGTTAGACTCGCGTCCTGTCTATACTGGAGACGATGACCCCCAATTAGAATCAGAACGGCGTAAACCCAAAGTTCCTGTGCAGTTCAGTGTAACAGCACCTTTCACCCTGATTCGGTTTATCTCTCATCCCAATTTGTCAGTCAATCAGCCGTTTATGGAAGAGTGGGTAACGCAGATACAGCAATGGTTGCAGACGGGTGTGCGAATTTATTTCTTTGTTCATTGTCCAACAGAAGAGCGATCGCCTAGCACAGCCCTTTACTTCCAACAGCTATTAGAACAAAGTGGCGCAGCAATTCCACCTCTACCAAGTCATAACCCCGACCATCCCCCCACTCAACTCAATTTATTTGAAAATTGCTGATATTTCCTGCTGACTTATCTCAAAAAAAGCGATAATAGTTATTGCCATACTTTTCTAAAAAACTTAGTACTTTGTTAAGACAGTTTTAAGGGTTTGTAGTAACCACTAAAGTGCTTAGAAAAATCAGGACTAAAGTCCTTACTACGAACTTGCTTACCATCCATTTAAACAGGAGGTTGATATGAGTCGTCTTCTTTATGAAAACTCAGTCTCATATAAAGGATATCTCATCATTCCCTTTGTTTTTGGCACAGCAGATAATCACGAAATTTATTCGTATAAATTATTGGCAGAAATTGGACATAAAAGCCAATTCCACAAAGCAGACAATCCAGCTAAAGTTTATGGCAGTAGCATCAATAATATAGTTGATATTGCCAAAGAACATATTGAGCAACATTCAGATTTTGTCTCTCAAGGAGATAGCTTTAAATCTCGCTATGTTTACCGCCATAATTTGATTATTGTCTTCCAAGAAGGGGGTAAATATTTTTATGACCACTATCCACCAGAATTGCTAAATAATATTGCAGCGCCCAAATTATTCACATCAGAATATGAATGTCTAAACTGGATTCAGCAAGGACTTCTTGGGCGACACATCAAGCAAAAAGCCAAATAAAGCAATGTCACCCCACCCCCTCCAGGAAACAGCGGGGAGGGGAGACAAAACCTCAAAGAGTCTTAACAGACATCCCTCTCCTTCACAAGGAGAGGGACAGGTTATGCGTAGCAGAACCAGGGTGAGGTTCTTTGCCTACGGCATTTTTGCTGATTACGGCAACCAAAAGTCCGGTAAGATGGATTTGACCAAGTGTCTGGCTGTTTCGTTGAGCGATCGCGCCGCTTGAATATGCACTTCGTCCTCCTCAACTGCTAAAATCTCAGCAGGCGAACCCTTTCCTAAATAAGAAATCACCGAATTTGCCGCCTCCAAACCAGTCACATAAGCCTTTTCTTGCGACCAAGAACCGTGACGGCTAACAATCCAGTCACCACTCATAAACACATTCTCAAAACTCGTCTTTGCAGGCAACATATAACGATAACTACCCGGTGCAAAATGAGTTACCGCATTTGGTAAGCGAATCACACTACTATCTATCACCTTAGCTTCTCGAAACCCTGGTACACAAGTTGCCAAATAACCCTGAACTATCCCCACAATTTCCTCATCACTCAAACCGAGAAACTGATTTGCATGATAGAAATCAGCTTCAATCACCGTTCCCAGTTCATTTTGATATTCATCATGTAAAGCATTCAAATCAAAAAACGTCCAGCCTGTAGTTTCATCAAACCCAAAGCAAGCATTAGAAGGACGAGGAATATCGATTTTGCGGTCAAACCACAGCCGAGTTGCTAAAACATCAATAGCCCCTAAATTGCTCAAATTGCGGAATTCTTCACAGCTTTGTAGACTAGGGCTAGTTGAAACAATTTTTTTCATCCCCGTAACGCTAACTGCAAAAATCACAGCATCAGCATCAAATACTTCATCACCGCAAACAACACCTGTAGCCCGTTGTTGACTATCAACAATTACATCCGTAACTCGGCGCTTGGGTAAAACTTTCGCACCAGCTTCTTCTAAACGTTTTACCCAAGGACGAAATATTTTTTCCCCCACAGTTCCCCGACACCAAACCACATCAAAATCCGGTTGATGAGCAAGAATAAAAAAGTAAAGCATCCCTAAAGTAGCAGCAGCAGAACATTGTTCACCAGGGGCAAATAAACCCACCAATAGCATAGGTTCAAAAGCTTCTTTATAAAGCCGTGCCGAAACACCAAAATCTTTAAACAATTCACGGGCGGTTACAAAATCATAACGTCGCCAAGCCTCATCAGAATTGTCAAAATCAACCACAGCATAAAGCAAAGGTAAAGCGCTGAGACGGTCAACTAATGGCAACCGCTGAAACTGAGTATAAAGAAAAGTTCCCAGCGGCGTAGGAAGTCGCGGTAAATCTTGAAAAATTGGTGATTCAACTTCCAAACCTGCTGGCGAATATTGTGCCGAACGAGTCCAAGTAGTAAAGGGATTAATTCCTAACTCATTAATAAGAGCAAATATATTTCTGTAGGGATACCAGAAGCCATGAATACCCGCTTCTACAGACTTCCCAGCCGCAGTTTGCCACCCCGCCACCAATCCACCAGGATAAGGGCCTGCTTCTAAAAGTGTCACATCATAACCTTGTTTCGCCAAATGGTAGGTAGCCCCTAAACCAGCCCAACCGGCACCCACAACTATCACCCGTTTTTGTTGTGAACCTTCTGTCATCCCAGCCTCTCATTATTGCAGTTTCTTAACCAATGTATCTGAAACAGTCCCCCACCCCCCCATTCGTGAGAAGTTAAGATAATTGCACTAACGTCTGCGAGGGTGCGGCAAAAGGGGATAAATCCAGATTGAAGACTGGCTTTCGCAGCGCTTTAACTACTCCTAAATCTTGATTTTCTTTGGCACGGCATAAAATAACCAAGTAGCCCATACTTAATCGTTTAATCGTGTATAAAGCTTCTTCAATTCTCCATCTTCGGCGATATAAATCGGCCACGACCTATGGTAATAATATTTGTGAATCGAGGATATAAGTCCTATATTTAACCAGTCAAACACTTTGAAGATAATAATAATTAAAGCTCAGGGGAGAAGGCGAGCATTCCTCGTCTCCTCCCCTTATTCCCCATACACGATTATCATTTTTATGGAGAAATTTTTGAGTATTTTAATTGATTGACAAAAAGCGCTTTATCTTAACCCTAGTTTCTTCGTCACGACTTCTGATAGTCAAAATAAAACCATTTATTATCTTCGACCTCAACAAACTCATGATTAACCTTGCCTATCTTTATTCCTTTGTTTAGTTGATCCTCCAGTAGGTCAATCCCTTGATCACCCTTTTTTGTTGGCGACAGCAAAATATCAAGCTTTTTCACTGTCTCTAAATCCTTAAAGAATTCGTCGAGATCAACATATAGTGGACATAAACCCCTAGTTGATTCAAAGAAATAGCGATTTTTCTTATGATCTATAACAGTACGCCACAGTGTAGAAGAAAGGAATGGGTTATTATTTATTCCCTGAATATTTAAAGGCGTTGACAGATTACGAATCAACGAAAAAGCTCTAGCGACACCTTCGTTTTGTGACCACTTATCAACCCATATACTATAAGATTCGGGGTTACCAAGAACTCTGTTAGTCTCATCAATGAATGGTCTTTGATTTTGGTAATTGTTATCGATTTTGTCCATTCTATTGCTGTAGAACGAGGCGCGGAGAAATCGAATATTAGCTCCATTCATTGGCGGAGTCAGCTCAAAACCTGAATTAGACATGAGCTTATCCCAGCTAAAGGATTTATTTTTACCTGCCCAATCAAACTCTCCATCCTCATTTTGAAATCTCTTTAAAAGTTCTAATTGCTCTTCATACAGCGAGTTAGTCATGACAGAGACCGTGTCTTTGCCTTTATCTTTTTTGTCCTGTTGAAAGTGGTACACTACTAATTTAGATTTCTTGGTTTGCTCGTCGGTCACGTATTGTAAGACTGCCGAATTTCCTTGAGAATCTGAAATAGACAAATGTAAAACTATGTTTTTAGTACTTACTTTGAATTTACTGTTTTCTCTGTCTAATGTTGCTAAGGCTATGTCAGAAGTCACAATAAAAAATGGCTCCTCCTTTAACCCATCTACAGCTTCTTGGACGTTTGCATAGTTGTCCAGTACATACTGTGCCAAACCACTAATCGGTAAACGCGGCTTATTGGACTGTTCATCATGCGTGTAGTCAGCTTGTGCTAGAAAAAGCAGATTGGCAACTAAGCCCTCCTCGTTGATGCCATCAGTCGTAGACTTTCCATAATTACATACAACGAGGCTCTTATACTTAGATTCCCATGTTAACGGGTAACCCTCATCACTTTCACCAACACCTGTCCGATAGCTATTTCTAGGTGATGCCCATAAACTTATGGACATATTTGGATCAGCCCAGTCCATGCTACGCATGGTAAAAATTGATTTTGTTTCCTCGTTAGCAACATATATTGCACGGGTACAACCAAGTAATACTACTGGTATTAATCCAAGGTGCAAATCATTCATCGAGTTGCTCAGTGCTTGATGAATATTAAAGCCTTCTTGTGTGAAATCGCAGGCTACTAGTGCGGCAATTCCAACCAATAGAAACGGTATAGCCAATGAAAAACTTCTGATGTAACGTTTCATACATTTGTCACTGTAAATTTATTTACTTGTAATTGTGCTTGGTTTTTTAAATTCAAAGTTGAGTTAAATTCAGGACTTCGTAAATTATCAAATCATAGTAAATTCAGTTAATTTCAGGTATTGGCGTTTTGGTAGCAATCAACATAGCGAATGAAATATAAATGTATCTAAACGTATTACAAAGATCATATCCTTAATTTATCGTTGCTCTTTTAGATGTGCAACACGCCTATAGGAAAACTTGTAACACTTTCGCCAACAGCATCAGCAATCGCGCAGAAACTTACGCTAAGGCTGAAAGCCTTACTGGAAATGAGTTTCAGTCCACAATGCTTACAAAGAAGTATCAGAACGCAAAAGACGCATTCCCAAATTCTTCAAGGACTCAGGTAAATTAAAGTGGTAGCGCCCTAGCATATTGATATGGTCGTGTGCCAAAGGAGATAAGTGAGCCATATCTTGTATCGAGAGAGACTTGTGTGTACACCGTAGTCTGGCAAAGAGCGGATTAGGGGCAGTTATTAGACGGTCTTGATATCAGCAGTCAGCTATGTATACTTGTTAAAAGCGCTTGCTGTTAATGCTGAGTTGAGAGTATAACAGAAGACAGACTTAATTTATCGTCAGGAATAATTTTATGAGTGCAGCCGCCAATGCTCAATATAGTTTGAATAATTTTGAATTGAGAGATGGTATTTATTTTCCCAGCGATTATGCACAGTTAAATGAAACTAAGCACAAGCAAACATGGGACAGAATTGGTAAAACCTACTATGGTTCCCAAAAAATTGAGAAAGTTACGGAAGCATCGCCCATCAAACAAGATTACACTCTGTTAGGTGGCAGACCTGGCGGCACTTGGGATAAGTTTCCTCAAAATAAATCTGTTGATTCTATTTTAGAGCTTGGTTGTGGTTATGGTCGCGCTCCTTTGCATCTCTCTATAGATAAAAATCTCCGTTGTCAGAAATATTATGGAATTGATATTTCTGAACCTTTGTTGCGGCGGTTAGTCAAGGTTAAGCAAGAATATAATTTTTTCCCTGATGCGGAATTTAACTTAATTTGCAATTCTGCGGAAATTTTGCCTTTAGCAGATAATTCTATAGATTTGGTCATTTCTAACTGCGTTTTTATGCATATTCCAGATGCCCAGTTAAGAAACCTGATGGCAGAAATAGCTCGCGTTCTCAAACCCGGTGGAATTTTCGTTTTCAATCATTCTTTTCATAACAAAGATTGTCCTTCGCACCTTGTCCATAATTTTATCAGAAATATCAACGTATTTAGCAAAAACCCTGTTTATCTCAAGCAATATTCAGCGGCTGAAATTGACGAAATGTTAGCGACTGCGGGAATGAAGGCGAAGTGTCCACAATACACTGTGGAACCAACGAAAGAATATGCAATTTTTCCGGAAATAATCAAAGCGATTCCGGTGCCGTTTGCTAAATCAATTAATAGAAGTTTGAAGCCATCATCAGATGCTGAAAGAGCCAAGTTGGCTTATGGTTTTAGCGCCTACAGCACTCATTTGGAATAATTCAGTTTGTAGTAAGCACTTCAGTGCTTTCCGGTGCAGTTAAAGGTAAAAGCGCTGAAGCGCTTACTACGAACAAGGTAGAATAGATACCAGTAAAGTCCCCATTTTAACTAAATTATAATATGGAACCTGTTTCACTGACAGCATCTGCGATAGCGAAGCGCTGCTGCGAAGCGCAGATCGCCACTTTGGTCATTACCAAAGCCATTGAAAAAACTGGGGAAATCTTGGGGGAAAAGACTTTAGAGGCTGGTGGTAAGTTATTTTCTCTGTTGAAGCGCAAGCAACCAGAGACAGCGAAAGCCATAGAACAGGCACAAACCCAACCTCTAGATTACGGCCAAGCCGTGCTGATTGGGCAACAAGTTGAGGAAGCAGCGAAAAAAGACCCAGAAATTGCTCAAGCGGTGGAAACTGTAGCCACTGAAGCACAACCGCAATTAACTAAAACGATTATTGAAAATTGGCAAGGGATAAATATTAAAGGTGGAAATAATACTATTTCTGGTAATACTCTTAACTTCTGACTACAGACGCCTGAACGGGAACAGGTAAAGTCAAATTCCCACACTGGAATACCGCAAAACCTGCGCCGCAGTGGTGTAATTAAATTTGTCGGACGTGATGAAGCACTCGCAAACCTACACCAGCAGTTACAGCAGACAGAACGAGTAGCGATAACTGCTGTCGCTGGGATGAGTGGTGTAGGTAAAACAGAATTAGCGCTGCAATATGCGTTGCATCATTGGGAGCAAAGTACATATCCTGGCGGTGTTTGCTGGTTGCGGGTGCGGAATGAAGATGTGGGAATTCAGATTTTGCAGTTTGCGAGACAAGAGTTAGGTTTACAGTTACCAGAAGATTTAGATTTACCAGCTAAGATTAATTACTGCTGGCGACAATGGCCAGAGGGTGAAGTGCTGGTGGTGCTGGATGATGTTTCAACATATCAGCAAGTCGAAGCATATTTACCGCCAAGTTTGCCAAAGTTTAAGTTTAAAGTTCTCATCACCACTAGGGTTAAGTGGTTAGGCGAATCTTTTCAGCAGTTATCTTTAAAAGTTTTGGATGAAACACCAGCTTTAGATTTGCTGGTTTCTTATCTTGGGGATGAACGAATCAAGAGAGAAATAGAAGAAGCGAAACAACTTTGTGCAGACTTAGGATTTTTGCCTTTGGGTTTAGAGTTGGTGGGACGATATTTAAAACGCAAAAATAACTTGTCTCTGGCCCAAATGCGGGAAAGGTTAGGTTTAAAACATCGTTCACTCACAGAAACATCCCCAGAGATGACAGCAAAGCGGGGTGTACAAGCAGCATTTGAGTTGAGTTGGCAAGAATTAGACAAGCAAGCGCAACAATTAGCTTGTCTGCTGAGTGTTTTTGCTTTAGCGCCTATCCCTTGGAATTTGGTAGAACAGTGTCTAGCTGATGTAGAAGCAGAAGATTTAGAAGATTTGCGAGATGATTTTTTAGTGAATTTGAGTTTGCTGGAGGATATTGGTGGAGAAAGTTATCAACTACATCAACTAATTCGAGAATTTATGCGCGGTAAACGAGAAGAATTAACTGATGCTGATGAACTAAAGCGCGATTTTTGTCGAGTTGTGGTAGCAGTAGCGCAGGAAATTCCTCAAACACCCACTCAAGAACAAATCGCCTCATTCACCCTTGATATTCCTCACCTTGGTGAAGCTGCAACCGTTCAACAAAATTCGTTAAGTGATGAAGATTTAATCTGGCCTTTTGTTGGCTTAGGTAGATTATATGAAGGACAAGGAGCATATCAGCAAGCCTTACCTTGGCGTGAACAATGTTTATCAATTGCTAGAAAACGCTTGGGAGAATCACACCCCTCTGTCGCATCTAGCCTGAATAATTTAGCTGGACTCTACAAATCTCAAGGAAGGTACAGTGAAGCTGAACCTTTGTACATCCAAGCTTTAGAATTGAGTAAACGGCTGCTAGGAGAATCACACCCCGATATCGCAACTAGCCTAAATAATCTGGCTGGACTCTACTATTCTCAAGGAAAATACAGCGAAGCCGAAGTTTTGTATATCCAAACTTTGGAATTGAGTAAACGCCTGCTGGGAGAATCTCACCCCGATGTCGCATCTAGCCTAAATAATTTGGCTGCACTCTACACTTCTCAAGGAAAGTACAGTGAAGCCAAACCTTTGTACATCCAAGCTTTAGAATTAAGAAAACGGCTGCTGGGAGAATCACACCCCGACGTCGCAACTAGCCTAAATAATCTGGCTGGACTTTACGAATTCCAAGGAAAGTACAGTGAAGCTGAATTTTTGTACATTCAAGCTTTAGAATTGAGAAAACGCTTGCTGGGAGAATCACACCCCGATGTTGCATCTAGCCTGAATAATATGGCTGCACTCTACACTTCTCAAGGAAAATACAGCGAAGCCGAAGTTTTGTATATCCAAGCTTTAGAATTGAGTAAACGCCTGCTGGGAGAATCACACCCCAATGTCGCAGCTAGCCTGAATAATCTGGCATTACTCTACTATTTTCAAGGAAAGTATAGTGAAGCCGAACCTTTGTATATCCAAGCTTTGAAATTGAGTAAACGCTTGCTGGGAGAATCACACCCCGATGTTGCAACTAGCTTGAATAATCTGGCTTTTCTCTATAATTCTCAAGGAAAATACAGTGACGCCGAACCTTTGTTTATCCAAGCCTTAGAATTGAGAAAATCCCTGCTGGGAGAATCACACCCCAATATCGCAGCTAGTCTGAATAATCTGGCTAGACTCTACTATTCTCAAGGAAGGTACAGCGAAGCCGAACCTTTGTACATCCAAGCTTTGAAATTGATTAAACGCCTGCTGGTAGAAGCACACCCCGATGTTGCAACTAGCCTGAATAATTTGGCATTACTCTACAATTCTCAAGGAAGGTACAGCGAAGCCGAACCTTTGTACATCCAAGCTTTGGAATTGAAAAAACGACTGCTGGGAGAATCACACCCCTCAGTCGCAACTAGCCTAAATAATTTGGCTGGACTCTACTATTTTCAAGGAAAGTACAGTGAAGCCAAACTTTTGTACATCCAAGCTTTAGAGATTGCTGAACTACGGCTAGGGATAAATCATCCTAATACTATTACCTTCCGTAAAAGCCTGCAATATTTGCGCGATACTCATCAGCCTGATGGCAATCTTTAGATAAATAAATCATAGCAAAGTAGAGTGTGTTGTCGCGTAGTGTAACGCATCGCTATCTTAAGCTTATCGAACACCCAACAAAAGTAACGCATCGCTATCTTAAGCTTATCGAACACCCAACAAAAGCAACGCATCGCTATCTTAAGCTTATCGAACACCCAACAAAAGCAACGCATCGCTATCTTAAGCTTATCGAACGCCCAACAAAAGCAACGCATCGTTATTTTAAGCTTATCTAACACTTAACAAAAGTAACGCATCGCTATCTTAAGCTTATCGAACACCCAACAAAAGAGCCAGGGCGAATAGAATTCGCGGCTACACAAACGAAGTCCACCTCCGTGGACTAAGGAAAATTAAGTATTTGAAACCCAGGTGGGTTTTGCCTGTGTAGACGCGGTTTCTAACCGCCTTAAACATCTTTTTCTTCCTTTGTACCTTTGCGCCTTTGCGCGAGACAAAATTATTTTATTCACCCCCTAGACTGGAGGTAGAACCCCCCGGAGGCATTCCCAGCGGTCGGCTGGGAACGAGGTATTATAAACTGGAAAGCTGATGTTCCACACGGCTTAGGCGTTCAGAATAACTCTTCATCACCTTCAGCGCAAAAGTGGGTGTTTCCTGAACAGCAAAGAGAAACGCAGATTCATCAATATAAGCCAGCTTGCAGTCAGTCTTAGCAATAGCGGTATAAGTTCTATTTTTTACCCCCACCAGTACCCCCGCACCAAAAACTTCGCTGGCTGCAATTGTCTCCACAACTTGGTTATTGACAACTACCTCAACCTCTCCTTCCAAAATTCCGTACATCAAATCACCAGGTTGTCCTTCTTCAAAGATAATGTCACCTGCCGAAAAGGCTTTAGGTCCTGGTTGTTTTTGAAAGATACTCAGCGTTACTACAGGACTTAACATAAGATTAGCCCCAAAATTCCTTATTTGTAGACGAATTATTCCGATAGGCAATAAAAATGCCGATAGAAGTATACTACTTTCGCGGTGGGTGCAAGTTTAAGAATAGGGTTTTCAATTTTACGTATAAATACTAAAAGAAGATTTCCCCGCCTGTGGTGACAACCTTTTAAGGGGGTATCAAGAGAGTTAGAGGATGGTTGAAAAGTCATTAAGTTCACGGAAAGACCTCACCCTGGTTTTGCTGTGCAAAACCTGTCCCTCTCCTTGTGAAGGAGAGGGATGTCCGTTAGGACAGGGTGAGGTTTCCCCCTTTTTTAAGGGGGGTTGGGGGGATTTTTTTCGGTTGTTTAAAAAACGAGCGCGGAGGGATTCGAACCCCCGATCCACAGGACCGGAACCTGTTGCTCTATCCACTGAGCCACGCGCCCATGCACTTTTCTATTATAGCATAGTTTTTGGGATTAGAGAAAATCAGCAGGATTAACAGGTGTACCATTGCGACGCACTTCAAAATGCAGGTGGGGGCCTGTGGAAAAACCTGTGGAACCGACAGCAGCGATCGCTTGTCCCCGTTGTACAGATTGTCCTTCAGAAACGTACAACTCGCTGCTGTGTGCATAAAGTGTCGTCATGCCTCTGCCGTGATTGATAATTACAGCCCTGCCATAACCACCATACCAGCCGGCAAAAATCACTGTTCCTGAATCTGCTGCCCGAATTGTACTACCATAACCAGCAGCAAAATCCAACCCTGAATGAAAGCGACGATAACCGAGAATGGGATGAACCCGCCAACCAAAGGAACTGCTAGTGGATGCGTCGCTGGGATATGCAAACGCCCCAGTTCCGCGAATTATCACGCTTTTGCTGCCGGTTTTGGCTTGCGCTTCTGCTTCTTCTCTAGCTTTGGCTTCGGCTACCTTTTGTTGAATCACAACTTCCAGACTTTGGGAATCTTTATCTAGTTGGTTTTGCGCTGCTGTCAACGCGAGGCGATCGCTATTTAGGCGTTGAATCAATTCGGCTTGTAACTCTCCCTGAGTTTGATAATCGGCTTTTTGCACCAATAATTGCTGCCTAATCAAGGCAATTTCGTTTTTTTGCCCTTCCACATCAGTTTTCTGCTGAGTTAACAAGTTTGCTTGTTCAGTCAGTTTCACCAAAATCTTTTGATCTGCCTGATAAACCAACTTCAACTGATGACGACGGCTGATAAAATCACTGATATCTTGGCTTTGCAGCAAAACAGCCCATCCTTGAGAAGCTGGCGATCGCTGAATAAAGCGCAAACGTGCCACCGTTGCTATTTGCCGTTCTTGATATAAACTTTCCGCCGTCACTAAATCAGCTTCTAACTGCTGGAGGCGTGCATTAGCTAGGCGTAAGCGTAACTCGCTGTCTTGAATCTGGCTATTAGTCGTTTGCAGATTTTGCTGGATACCTGTGAAGTTCTTTTGCGCTTCTTGTTGCAGATTAGTTAAGCGATCGCGTTCCTTAACTACATTCTGCCGCTGCTGCTTAATTTGTTGCTGCTGTTGTCGCAGATTATCAACTGAAGCTGGAGCAGCATATACTGGCGATATTGTCAAGTTCAAGCACAGAATGCAGCACAATGCCAGATGCAACCAGTAAAAAATTCTCTTTTTTCCTAAAAATGGCGCTCTCATGCTGAGAGATTGACTAAAGCGATGGTCAAAAACACCATAAGGATTATTCCCAAAATCCGATTCACCCACTCAAACACACAAAATATCAAAGAAAGCCTGCCAAGTTGTAACACAAACAGTCCTGCTATGTCAGCACTGAGCAGATATATGAGACTTCTGGTGGAAAAGAATGTAGAGACGTTGCATGCAAAGTCTCTACAGGGGTTCTATGTCTTATATTCATCACGTGTAAATCTCGTGGTGCATCTGTGGTTCGATTTCCATAAAATTGACTTTTGCAAGAGGTAAATCAGCGGATGAATACACGTATTGGCATTCTGGTAATTTCGGTGATTACACCAGGTTTAATCGTGCTGGCTATATCGCTTTACTACTTTGGCACAGATTACAAAGCACTGATAAAAGCTGAAAGTTATGTAAAAGAGTTAGCAGAGGCAACAAATACCAATGAGAGAAAGTTAGAGTTTGCCTATCATCGCGCTTTAGCCCATCGGATCAATGTATTTGCCGATGGCACTTGGGGATTGCTGGGGGGTGCGATCGCGGCGTTGGGCATACATGGAATAGTCACGATCAAGGAGAAGGACATTTAGAGAAAATTCGTAAATCCTTCTCCTCATCCAGCTAAACGGCTAAATTGGCTGTTTTCCAACTTGCCAAATCAGCCAAAGAGCGATCGCGATATTTTCCGTATTTTTCGGGTTTACTTTTGGTTCTCACACCCAAATCTGGCACAATCCCAAAATTAGGCGGCATTGGTTGGAAATGCTTAGGCGAAGCTGAACTGATGAACTCAAACAGCGCCCCCATCATTGTTGTCGGTGGCAGACTCAATGGTTCTTTGCCCAAAGCTAGCCGTGCAGCATTAATTCCCGCCAAGCAGCCACCCGCAGCCGCTGCGGTGTAGCCTTCAGTGCCAATCAACTGCCCAGCAGCTAACAAAGTCGGACGCTGCTTAAATTGCAGAGTTGTAGACATCAGCTGCGGTGCATTCAGAAAAGTATTGCGGTGCATCACACCTAACCGCACAAATTCGGCATTTTCCAAACCGGGAATTAACTGAAATATGCGTTTTTGCTCACCCCAACGCAGATTAGTTTGAAATCCTACCATATTCCAAAGTTGACCGGCTTTGTCTTCTTGGCGCAGCTGAATCACAGCATAAGGACGCTCTCCCGTGCGGCTGTCAGACAATCCTACTGGCTTCAAGGGGCCATAACGCATGGTATCTTCTCCCCGATGCGCCAGTTCTTCTATGGGCAGACAGGCTTCAAAAAATTTCGCCGTTTCCCGTTCAAAACCCTTAAGTTCAATTTGTTCAGCTTTGCAGAGTTCTTCCCGAAAGTGCAGATATTGCTCTTTATTCATCGGGCAATTGAGATAAGCCGCTTCGCCTTTATCATAGCGAGAAGCCATGAAAGCAATATCCTGATTGATCGATTCACCGACAATAATCGGGCTAGCAGCATCAAAAAAGCTGAGATATTCCATCCCGGTGAAGCGGCGTAAATCTTCTGCTAAGTCGGGACTGGTTAAAGGGCCACTTGCCAAAACCACAATTCCTTCGGGAACAGTCGGTACTTCTCCCCGGCGAAATTCAACTAGAGGATGGCTGGAAAGTGTTTCTGTCAAATCTTGGCCAAATTGTCCTCTATCCACCGCTAACGCCCCACCAGCGGGGACTGCGTGTTCATCAGCTTTGGCAATGACGATGGAATTAAGCTGGCGTAGTTCTTCATGTAATAATCCTGCCGCGCGATCGCTTGCCATTGCCCCAAAAGAATTACTACAGACTAATTCTGCCAAATGTTCTGTATGGTGAGCGGGGCTAAAACGTTTAGGGCGCATTTCATGGAGAATTACCGGCACTCCAGCTTGGGCTATTTGCCACGCTGCTTCTGTCCCAGCTAATCCACCTCCAATCACTTGTATCGGTTGTTGTTCCATATTTCAATACTTAGTCTCACCGAATTTTACTTTGCTGGGACTGCTTACCACCAATGATAGATGAAATTTTTCTCCGTGGTATGGAAAATACTACACTTATGTAAAAGCTGATTACTGAGCTACAATTTTTTTACCTTTCTTAAATTATCAGGTAACTCTATTCAATCGAGGGCAGACCAACAGCAGCTTATATCCTAATGTAGAAAAATTGGTTGGCGATCGCCTCAAGGGTGACTTCACCGCTTTAAAAAACAGAATATCCCAGTGGTTTATCACAAGATAAGGAAAAGGCTATCCTGCAAATGTGGCAGCCATTGGCTGGTTCGGACGGACAAAGTTGAAATTTCTCATCAAGCAACAATTTCCATGACTGAGTTTGAACGTTATCTATTTGACTTACAAGGCTTCTTGATAATTGAAAATGCACTCAACATTGACCAAATTGCAGCCCTTCAGGCAATACTAGATCAGCAGATTGTCCGCAAAAATGACTCAGAAGCATCATTTTTGCGTTTCGATAGTCTGCTGCCTTGGGGCAAGCCTTTCCGAGAGTTAATAGATCAACCCCGCATCACTCCCTATTTATCAGAATTGCTGGGAGAGCAATTTCGCCTAGATCATGACTATGTTCACATCATCCGTCAAGGTATTGGCCCCATTGGCTGCCATCTGCATGGAGGTGGAACTCCCTATGATCCTTGCCAGTATTACCTGTTCAAAAATGGCAGAATCTATAATGGCTTAACTGCCGTTGCTTACGAGCTAAATGATGTGCATCCGGGAGAAGGGGGATTTGGCTGCGTTCCTGGTAGCCACAAGAGTAATCTGCCTTTCCCAAAAGAATGGTTTGACCTCCAGTCTCCTAGTGCTTGTGTACAGGCGGTAACTGTCAAGGCAGGAAGTGCCATTATATTTACTGAAGCTTTAACTCACGGTACTCTTCCCTGGCGAGGTGAAAATGAGCGCCGGACACTGTTTTATAAATATTCCCCTCAGCCATCTGCTTGGGCAAGGTATTACTATAATTCTGACGATTACCCCGATTTGACTGCATCTCAACGGCAAATTCTCCAGAAGCCTGGAGTTTATCCATGAACTACTTTTTTGGGCGGGGCTATTTCGTTCTAGACATAACCCACCCTGAACTGATAGCGAAGCGTGGCGTTAGCCATAAGACATCTCCAAACATTAAATATGCGTCATCCAGAACCCTCGTAGAGACGTTACATGGAACGTCTCTACATTCTTTGTCGGAGATATCTATAGTTTTGGGCTAATAACTAAAGTCCGTTAAAACGCACTGTAAACTTTCCTTCAATCGTCTTTAGACGACTTTTACTATTAGACTCAGAATTGATTCTGAGGCGGTTGTTGAGAAGGAAATAGCCCTACTATTTTGGGCGTTGCTGAAATCAAGGATGAATAAAGGATATTTGCGAAATTAAAACCCCTTTTGTAGAGGCAATTCATCAATTGTCTCTACAGCAATGATCCTCACAATCAGCAACGCCCTATTTTGCAGTTTTTCCCCGACTAAACTCACGTCTACGCAACTTCACCAAAACTCTTACTCGCCGCTTGAATTGTGCAAAATCTTCATCGCTCAATTTAGTTTTCTGCCATACTGGACGCTGCATCAAGCGCTGAGACCATTTATTTATCTCAGGGTAATCATCAAGAGTAAAACCCAAATTAGGTAAAGAAAGCACAGCATTGCCAGCAACAATATCTGCTAGGGTTAACTGTTCGCTACCAAAGTAAGGTGAGTTACCCAATAACTCTGTAAAAAATTTCAGTACTGTATCGATATGCTGCTTTGCTTTGGCAAATTGTGGCGAGTTTTCACTTTCACAAATTAGAGAAATTACTTGAGGAAATAATTCATTAGCTGTGAGCATTTGCACCATTTTAACTGTTGCTAATGCCTGAGGTTCTTGAGGTAACAATGCAGGTTTCGGGTGCTTGGCTTCTAAATAGTCTAGAATTGCCAAACATTCTACCAAACGAAAACCATTATCGATGACAACCGGAATATGGTGAAACGGATTAATTGCTAAAAAGTCTGGTTTTAATTGGTCTCCATCCAAGTTCATTAAAATTGGTTCAAAGGGAATCTCTTTTTCAAGTAAGGTTATCCATACACGGCGAGCATTGGGCGAAATGGGATTGTAGTAGAATTTCAGCATGGGTAATTCTTTGTAAAGTTAATTGAACGGAAATAAAATGCTAGTGAACTACTCAATTTTTCTAAATAACTTGCTGAGACTCAGCATATTTATTCTGCATTTTCATTGGAATAGGAACAGGGCGACCGTTTTCTAAACTGACAAATGCACCTTTTTGAATAGCTATCGCTGCCAATTTGTTGTTAGATAAAATTTCGGCTTGCACAGTCCACTTTAGTTGCCCTAATTTACTTAGCCATAAACGCCCAATTACTTTGTCGTTCAGCTTAATTGGTTGTTTATATTCAATTTGAGTACCTGCCAAAATCGGTGCATATCCCTGCTCTAGTTGTTGCCCAAGTTGCCAGTGTTCATCTAAAAACTTTAGGCGTAAATCCTCTAGCCATCTGATATAAACAATGTTGCTGACAATCCCCACAAAATCAATATCGTATGTCCTGACAGGTATGACTAATTCTATTTCTAATGGTCTGTGTAAGTTGTTAGTTACTAACATGATTGCTCCTGTGCAGGCAAAATATAAGACCGTTCGGTCTGTTAATTGGTAAAAAATTAAGCTGATTCAAACTTGGGAAGGTATACAGATAAAATCACGAACTGCTTTTATTGCTTATTTGATAATTAGCAGACATATAAAACCTGAAACTAAAGGTGAGTTTTTATATACTCATTTAGGTGATTAACTGCTCTTTCCATGTGAATTGTATCTCCATATAACTTGCTCATCATCATCGCTCCTTCTAGGGTGGCAATCATGATAGTTGCAACTTGATCAGCATCGACATCAGGGCGAATTTCACCTTGATCAATTCCTTTGTTAATAATTAAACAAATTAGATGCCGCCAAGAGTTCATCGCTTGTTGAGCAAGTTCTCGCAGTGCAGGATGAGTATCATCACTTTCAACAGCAGTATTTAACAGTGGACACCCTCCTTTAATCGGTGGATTATCTACAAAGCTACGAAATACATCAATGATTCCTAAAAGGCGTTCAACTGCATGGCGTTTGCTTCGCAATACTGCTCTAGTATGCTGACTGACACTGGCAACTGCAAACTCAAAAGCCTGTAGTGCTAACTCATCTTTGTTTTTGAAGTGATTGTAAATTCCTCCTTTCTGTAATCCAGTTACACGCATAATGTCAGAAATTGACGCTCCTGCATATCCCTGTTGGTTAAACAGTTCAGCCGCTTGTTGAAGAATTCTAGTTTTTGTTTCGTCACCTTTAGACATTGAAGTGTTACCGACCGATTGGTCTGATTGAGATTAGCATGATCAATAATTTACAGTCAAGGGTTTTGTAAGGGTCAGGCGAGACGCCTGACCTACAGTGAATTCCTAGGCACAGAGAGCTAAAATCTGCTCGACTACTTGAGGATTAACATCTTCGTATTCGCCTAAAGCTGTCATACCATGCTTTTCTAAATTCTTGATGATTGCTGGAATGCTATCGAGTCCAACACCATAGTCAGATAAACGAGTGCGGACACCTACAGACTCAAAGAAGTTGCGAGTTTTAGCGATCGCATCATTAACCCGTTGTTCTTGATCGCCATCGACGATGCCCCAAACCCTTTCAGCATACTGTAGCAGCTTTTGCCATTTGCGATCGCGTCTAATGGTCAGGGTGCTAGGTAACACAACCGCCAAAGTTTGAGCATGATCTAACCCATGCAACGCCGTCAACTCATGGCCAATCATGTGCGTTGTCCAATCTTGGGGTACACCTGCACCAATTAGACCATTTAGCGCCATCGTTGCCGACCACACCAAATTTGCCCGCGCATCATAATCTTGAGGATTAGCCAAGGTTTTTGGCCCTTCTTCTATCAGGGTTTTCAGTATTGACTCCGCCATCCGGTCTTGCAGTGGCGCATTTGCTGGATAAGTCAAATACTGTTCCATCACATGAGTGTAAGCATCAACAATGCCGTTGCCAATTTGCCTTGGAGGTAGGGAGTAAGTTGTCTCCGGGTCGAGAACAGAGAAGCGAGGAAACACCTGGGAACTAGCGAAAAATAACTTATCTTTGGTTTCCCACTTGGTAACAACCGAGCCGTCATTCATTTCCGAACCGGTAGCTGGGAGGGTCAACACCGCACCGAAGGGTAAAGCCGCAGTCACAGGTGCGTTCTTTGCCAAGATATCCCAAGGGTCGCCTTCAAAGAACACCGCAGCAGCAATAAATTTAGTCCCATCAACAACAGAACCGCCACCTACAGCTAATAGAAAATCGATACCTTCTTTCCGGATTAACTCAACTGCTTTTAAGAGAGTTTCTAGATGAGGATTTGGTTCAATTCCGCCAAACTCAAAGACATTCCGGCCAGCTAACGCCGATTTTACTTGGTCATAGACGCCATTGGCTTTGATGCTACCGCCGCCGTAGGTGATGAGAATTTTGGCATCTGCCGGAATTTCCGCAGCAATATTGGCGATTTGACCTTTACCAAACAGGATTTTAACTGGATTGTAAAAAGCAAAGTTTTTCATGATTGATTTACACAAGGGTATAAGTTTTCGCCTTGAGTATTTTAATCAGTTTTCCGTTGATGGGAGAAAAATGCTGTCAGGTTCTGGGGTGAGGGGCGGTTTTGTGCGATGGCGCACTCTATTGAGAGAATATAAATTAGGCTTCACCTTACCAACTTACCAAGAACAACCCGTCAATTTCGCTGAAGTGCTTATCCCGTGATACTAAAGTTAATTCATACTGCTTGGTAACAGCAGCAATCCAAATATCATTCTCAGGAATTGGTCGTCCCTTCTCTCTGAGAAAATTTTTGATTTCCCCATATTGCTGGGCTGTAACTAGGTCACACTCAAGTACAGAAGTTTTAGCAACAAATTCCTCTATGCGTGTTAAGTTAGCTGTCACTCGTCTAGACTTATAGACACCATAGTAAAGTTCACCCACCACAGTACTGGATACAAACACCTGTTCAGTTTGCGCTATGTTTTCCTGAACTGATGTATCCCTCTGAAACAGAGCAATAATGATATTAGTGTCTAACAAAAACCTACCATTCATCTAAATCAACCTTACCGCAGTCTGCCTCAATTGCCTTTGCCATCAGTTCTAAGTCATCTGCTCTAATCGACCCAGCAAATTGCAACAGTTGTTTACCTGGGACACCTACAGGCTTTTTTGGAGTCTTCTGGGTTAAAGACTCTACTAAATCCAGCACTTGAGTTAGAGCCTCTTCGGGTAGGAGTTGTATTTTTTCTACAATCTTTTCTTGAATTGATTGCACAGTGGTTTTCCTCTATATCTGTGGATAGGCTAATCAATTATATATACTCAAATTCTTCCGTTGCTCTTAGCTATTGCCTCCATAATTATACTGCAAGCAAAGAATATCGTTGATCAAGCCATTTCCCACCGATAGACTTCAATCTGTTGGGTGATATTAATATTTTCAGGTTTACTTAACTAACACACTTGGTTGTTTCCAGTTCCATGGCATCGGAAATAAAGCAAGTCCCACCAAACTTATTTAGAGTGTTTCTAATATTTACTTCCACCAGCGGTAATTTTTCAGGAGGAAAGAAAGCGATAATATAAATGTTGTCTAGCAATGTCATGGCGAAATCATCGCTGGCTGTTCCCCCCCTACCTTTGCCAGTCACATTCTTAATCACTGTATGTCCTGGTATGCCTGACTTTTCTAAAGACTCTAAAATTTTACCGAGTTCGACATAATTAGCAAAGATTTCTATCCGTTTAACTAACCGCATAATCTCAACTCCAAAATATATTGATGCCGTATAAATAAAGTGGGATACCCACAATAATATTGAAAGGGAATGTCACTGCTAAGGCAGTGGAAACATACAAACTAGGGTTGGCTTCGGGAACAGTTAGCCGCATAGCTGCGGGGACTGCGATGTAAGAAGCACTGGCACACAGCACAGCGAATAAAAGGGTATCCCCCTGAGGCATACCAATAATTTTAGCGATCGCTAGGGCAATCGCGGCGTTGACAATGGGGATGAGGATGGCAAACAAGATCAGAAAAACACCTGTTTTTTGCAAATCTTTGATTCTTTGGGCAGCCAGCAGTCCCATATCTAACAAAAAGAACGTGAGGACGCCGTAAAACATATCCTGTGTAAAGGGTTTCAACACCACCCAACCATGTTCTCCAGTCAGGAGTCCCATCACCAGGCTACCAATTAGCAGAAACACGGAACTATTGAGGAAAGCTTCTCGTAAAACTTCTGACCAAACAAACTCTCGCTTACCTTCATTAGCCGTGAAGACATTTACCAAGATCAGACCGATGATAATTGCTGGAGATTCCATCAAGGCCAGGGCTGCTACCATATAGCCATCAAAGGGTATGCCCAGTTGCGTCAGGAAGGAACTAGCCGTAATAAAGGTCACAGCACTGATTGAACCATAGGTAGATGCGATCGCGGCTGCATTATAAACGTCAAGTTTGATTTTCAGAATAAAGAACGTATAAACGGGGACAATACACGCCATGAAAACGGCTGCCAAAAGACTGAGAATCACTTCCTGACTGATGCCACTTTTAACCAGTTCCACACCGCCCTTAAACCCAATGGCAAATAATAAATAAAGGGAGAATAGCTTAGGGATTGGTGGGGGAATTTCTAGATCCGACTTGACAAAAACCGCCAGCATCCCCATGAAGAATGCCAAGACAGGTGGATTCAAGATGTTAGACACAATCAAGCTGACATCCATTCCGCCACTCCTCTAATGTTTTAATTAAAAAATTCTGTATGAATAAGTGTTGCACAAAAAGTGACAACTGCATCGATAATCATATACTGTTGTCGGTGGTCAGGCTAAAAAAGACACAGCTATGTAAAGGTATGTAATCTATAAATCAGGCTGAATTCAGGCAGATCTCAACATATTTGGCTTTCAAAGTGCCTACCTACTTAAGATTTTCAGCAATCGAACTTAAAACTTGAAGTTTGTCAAATCCAAGTGAAATTCAGGCAAGACGTCTATGCAATTATCTCCTCAAGAAAAAGATAAACTTCTGATTTTTACTGCTGCTTTAGTAGCAGAAAGACGCAGGAACAAAGGCTTAAGGCTGAATTATCCCGAAGCAATAGCCTATATCTCTGCGGCGATTTTAGAAGGGGCAAGAGAAGGAAAAACCGTAGAAGAATTGATGAGTTATGGCAAGACTCTCTTGGGAAGAGAAGATGTGATGGAAGGCATTCCGGAAATGATTCATGAAGTGCAAGTAGAAGCTACCTTTCCCGACGGGACGAAATTAGTCACCGTACACGAACCAATTTGTAAATCAATTGTTCCCTTAGTACGTTCTTAGTTTGGCAACTTAAAGAAAGCTCTATCCATCCAAAAACAAAAAAAATTGAATTAACCATGATTCCAGGCGAAATAATTACTCAACCCGGCGACATCGAACTCAATCAAGGGCGAGACATGATCAAAATTGTCGTGGCGAATAAAGGCGATCGCCCGATTCAAGTTGGTTCTCATTTCCACTTTTATGAAGTTAATTCTGATCTAGAATTTTCTCACGTAAAGTATGAACAAGGAGATAGAAAACTCGATAAAATTATTCGCTACAGCGATAACGATCCTACCCTAGGCAGACGTTTAAATATTCCCGCCGGGACAGCCGTTAGATTTGAACCGATGGATGAAGATGCAACACAAGTTGAGTTAATTCCCTTCGCTGGTGAGCGCAAAATTTATGGTTTTAATGGATTAGTTAACAACCAATTAAGTAGTGCATCGTAAATAATTAAAAGTTTGTAGTGAGGACTTTAGTCCTCAACACAGGACTAAAGTCCTTACTACGAGCTAAGTTAATTTTTCTACATTCCTTAACAAAGTTTGATCTATTTTCGCCTACTTACTTAGACACTAATTCAACATTTAGCCGTTGATCATAAACTCAGACAAGGAAATTAACTATGGCAAAATCAGTAGCTAGACTGGGAGTTGGAGGCCCGGTAGGTAGTGGGAAAACAGCGCTGCTAGAATGCATCGTCCCCTTGTTAATGAACCAAGGCATTGAAGTCGCAGTTGTCACTAATGACTTACTCACAACTGAAGATGCAGACCGTCTGAAAAGTCGCGGATTTCTGCCCCCTGAAAGGATTATTGGCGTGGAAACGGGTAGCTGTCCACATACAGCGATTCGCGAAGACCCCACGATGAACCTGCTAGCGGTGAAGGATCTAGAACTGCTTTATCCTCAATTAGACATCATTTTTATTGAAAGTGGAGGTGACAATCTGGCCTCTACCTTTAGCTATGACTTGGTAGACTCCTATATTTTTGTGATTGATGTCGGTGCGGGAGATGATATCCCCCGCAAAAAAGGCCCTGGCTTTGCACAAGCTGATTTAGTGGTAATCAATAAGATTGATATTGCTCCTTATGTAGGTGCTGACTTGGATTTAATCCGTCAACAAGCCCCTTTATACCGCCGGGGGAAACCGATTGCCTATACTAATTGCAAGACGGGAGAGGGATTAAATCAAGTGGTGAATTTCATTTTGGAGACTGTTCTGTTTCGCAGTCCGGACGCTATAGCCAGCTAGGAGGTTGTTATTGGTTGTTACCTTGGAAACTTTCAAACAAACCAAAAACTTAGAGCTAAAACTGGAGTGCGACCGCGACGGTCAGACGATAGTTACTCATCAGTATACAGCCTATCCCTTGGGCATCTCTCGCACCTTCCGCCATCAGCCAGAGAATACCCGGCAGGCTCACCTTTATATTACTAGTAGCTCTCCAGGGTTACTCGCAAATGACGAGCTAAATATTTCCTTACAACTCACTGCTGAAACTCAGCTTCACCTCACAGACCAATCTGCGACCAAAGTGCATCCTATGCCTATTGCTGGCTCAAAAGCGATCGCACATTATGATATCGAACTTCAAGCAGGAGCAAGTTTAGAGTTTGTCCCCGAACCGATCATTCTCTTTAGAGATGCCACTTTAGAGCAAACGCTCAACATCAAGTGTCATCCCACCGCCAAACTATTTTATAGCGAAATAATTGTACCGGGAAGGCTAGCCCGTGGGGAATTTTATGAATTTAACCACTATTTCAGTCGTCTACAAGTTACTTCTTTAGAAAACAAGCTCTGGTTTACCGATGCTATGCGTTTAGAAGGAAAACTCAATCCTTTCAAAAACAGCGATTTATTTGCTAGAGCATCTATCTTGTGCAATGTGATAATAATTCAACCAGAAGCAGACCTGGCGTTACTCAGTGCCAGCTTAGAAGACATAGAAGCCGCTAATTGCCATAGTACAACTGTAGCCACCTCCATTTTACCCAATCACAAAGGCTTATTAATTAGAGCCATAGCCACTGGAACTGGGGGACTCAAAGACTATTTGCAGTACGCCTTAAATTGTGTACGCCGTCTAGGTCATCAACCTTAATTATCTGATATCCCTCTTCCAAGAAACCAGATAAAAGAGAATAATTCCCTAAATTTAAAATCCAATGTAAAACTAGTAACCTCTCACCTTCCTTTCTTTACCTTGGCGTTCTACAGCCCTACGGGCATCGCTGCGCGCGGGCGTCTTGGCGATTAGTTAAAACAATAAACTTTTCACGAATCAAATAAAATTGCTATATGACTGAATTAGCAAAAACTTACCTTGGAAATTTAAAAGAGAATGCTAGCTTATTTCAAAGGATAGAAAAAGAACATTTTTTAGAAGTTTATCTCAAGCCAACCGATAGCCCCAAAGGACGAATCCACACTTGCTCCACTTCAGGAATTGATATCGGGATTATTAAAAGCCGAGATTGGCAATTGCGAGAAGGAGATGTTTTTGCGACAGAAGAGAGTAACTTATTACTAATTCATTTGCAAGAGCAAAAAGTGATGGTACTGACTTTTAACGCACCAGAGAGCGATCATCGCGCAATTGACCTAATTCATTTAGGTCACGTGCTCGGTAATCACCACTGGCCGATCCTCGTCAAAGGTCATCAGATATACATCGAGCTAGCAGCAGAAGCAGAAGTAATAGAAACCACCATCCGCCATTTTCAGATTCCTGGACTACAAATCGACTATGAATGGCGATCGCCTCACGAACAGCTTAACTTTTCCCAACACACCGAACAGCACCATCACCACTGATGAGTCAATCTCCGATTAGTCAACAACTCGCTTTCATGCAACTGTCCGATTCTTTTTTCCCCTCTGGTTCTTATACCCTATCTCACGGACTAGAATCTTTGGTGCAATTCGGTCAACTGCGCGATGCCAAAGACTTACAAATTTTTCTGCAACTACTATTGCAAAACAAAGTAGGGCCAACGGATGCAGTGGCTTTAATCCATGCCTATCGAGGAAGTGCGATGGCAGATTTAGAAGCAGTGCGAGAGGCAGATGCTCAACTATTTGCCCAAAACTTAGTCGAAAAAACTCGTGAAACCGGGCGTAAAAGCGGACGCGCCTTGCTGATGGTTGCTAGTACAACTTGGCCAGATGCTCAATTAGAAACCCTAAATCGAGAAGCGGCTGAAGGTATAATTAACTGCTTACATCCGATTATATTTGCTGTAGTTGCTAGGGCAGCAGGGTTGGAAGAACGGGATACAGTGCTAGCTTTTTTCCATAGTTTTGTGACGGGTTTATTGGGGGCTGCCATTCGCTTGAGCGTTATCGGACATCTCCAAGCGCAACAAGTCCTGCTCCAACTAGCACCAGATATTGAAGCAGCCTACTTGAGGGCGGCTGCTTTGAGATTAGACCAAATGTGGTCTTGTACACCGATGATTGATATTGCCCAAATGCGACATCAAAAATTGGATCATCGGTTATTTGCCAGTTAGTATTTTGCAATTTTTTAAGTTGTTGAGGCGGAAAAAATATGAGTTATCGGATGAATCGACGGAACTATGCAGCCATGTTTGGCCCTACCGTTGGCGATCGCGTTCGACTTGCAGATACAGAGTTATTTATTGAAGTAGAACAAGACTTCACCACCTATGGCGAAGAAGTTAAATTCGGTGGCGGTAAGGTGATTCGGGATGGGATGGGACAGTCTCCCTTAATCAATGGCACCGATATCTTAGGGAATTCTCCCAAGATTGGCGATGGTGTCAACCAAGCCGTAGATGTAGTCATTACCAACGCCTTGATTCTTGATTGGTGGGGCATCGTCAAAGCCGATATTGGCATTAGAAACGGCAAAATATTCAAAATTGGCAAAGCCGGCAATCCCTACACCCAAGACGGCGTAGATATCATCATTGGCCCAGGCACCGAAGTGATAGCGGGAGAAGGCAGAATTGTCACAGCCGGGGCCATTGATACCCACATTCACTTTATTTGTCCCCAGCAAATCGAAACTGCGATCGCCTCTGGAACTACAACCATGCTTGGCGGCGGTACAGGCCCAGCCGCTGGAACTACCGCCACCACTTGCACCCCTGGCCCTTGGAACATTCACCGGATGTTACAAGCAGCCGACGCCTTCCCCATCAACATCGGGTTTTTTGGCAAAGGCAATACCAGCAAACCCGAAGCCTTAATCGAACAAATTGAAGCTGGTGCTATGGGTTTAAAGCTACACGAAGATTGGGGATCTACTCCAGCTGCGATTGATAACTGCCTGAGTGTGGCCGAGGATTATGACGTACAAGTGGCGATTCACACCGACACCCTCAACGAAGCGGGGTTTGTCGAAGACACCATTAAAGCTTTTAAAGAACGAGTGATTCACACCTTCCATACCGAAGGCGCTGGCGGCGGTCATGCCCCTGATATACTCAGAGTCTGTAGCTATAATTACGTTCTACCAGCTTCGACGAATCCCACCCGTCCCTACACCATTAACACTCTGGCAGAACACAAAGATATGTTGATGGTGTGCCATCACCTCGACCCGAACATTGAGGAAGATGTCAAATTTGCCGATTCGAGAATACGCCCCCAAACAATTGCCGCTGAAGATATATTGCAGGATATGGGCGTGATTAGCATCATGTCTTCTGATTCCCAGGCCATGGGCAGAGTCGGGGAAGTGATTATTCGCACTTGGCAAACCGCCCATAAGATGAAAGTCCAAAGAGGCCCCCTTAATTCTGATGGTGCAAATAACGACAACTTGAGAGCCAAGCGCTACATCGCTAAATACACCATTAACCCAGCGATCGCTCATGGAATTGCCAACCATGTCGGTTCTGTCGAAGTCGGGAAGTTAGCCGATTTGTGTTTGTGGAAACCAGCCTTTTTTGGAGTCAAGCCAGAGCTTGTGATTAAGGGAGGAATGATCGCTTGGGGACAAATGGGCGATCCCAACGCCAGTATTTCCACCCCCGAACCCGTTCACATGCGTCCGATGTTTGGCTCTTTTGGCGGGGCAATTGGGGCAAATTCAATTACTTTTGTTTCCCAAGAAGCTTTGAATAGAGAAGTGCCTAAACATCTTGGCTTAACTACTCGCACAGAGGCAGTTGCTAATACACGCAGTATCAGGAAAGCAGATATGAAACATAATGACGCTACCCCCCTAATTGAAGTCGATGCCGAGACTTATGAAGTCAGGGTGGAAGGAAAATTGATCACCTGTGAACCTGCTAGCTATTTGCCCATGGCCCAGCGTTATTTCTTGTTTTAAAATAACGCGAGTTCGACAAATTCTGAGAGACATCCCTCTCCTTGTGAAGGAGAGGGACAGGTTTTGCACCGCAGAACCAGGGTGAGGTTCCGTTAAATCAACACCTATTTTTTAGCAGCCAGGTAGGCTGTTAGCGCCTCAGAACCCCCAATTAATTCACCATCAACGAAGACTTGGGGAACTGTAGTTGCACCTGTAACCGCCCGTAAAGAGCGTGTAGTGACATCCTTACCCAAAACTATTTCTTCGTAATCTATGCCACGTTCTTTCAGCAAAGCCTTAGCACGGGCACAGAAGGGACAACCCACTTTGGTAAACAGAGAAACAAGTTTGGGCTTAACTGCTGCGGGGTTAATAAATTTGAGCATAGTTTCGGCATCGGACACCTTAAAGGGGTCTCCTGGTTCTTCAGGCTCAATGAACATATTGACAACTACACTGTCTCTCACCAGCATTGAGTAGCGCCAGGAGCGTTTACCAAAGCCCAAGTCTGACTTATCCACCAACATTCCCATCCCTTCAGTAAATTCACCATTACCATCGGGAATGAGCGTGATATTTGATGCTTCTTGATCTTTTGCCCATTCGTTCATCACAAAGGCATCATTAACAGAAATACAGATAATGTCATTGACGCCATTTTCTTTAAAAACATTCGCCAATTCGTTGTAGCCAGGGAGATGAGTTGATGAACAAGTCGGAGTAAAAGCACCTGGTAAGGAGAAAACAACAACTGTTTTATCAGCAAATAGCTCATCAGTTGTCACATCTACCCACTTGTCATTTTGACGAGTACGAAAGGTAACATTAGGCACTTTTTGCCCACGGCGATTCGATAACATAAAATTTAGCTCCTGAAGAAATCAATCCAGTCTTACTATGACGCGAGAACTGTTCTGAATGCCAGTTGGCTAAGTTTTTTTAATGATGAATGGAGCGATGGGCGAAGCCCCACCATAGGCGATCGCATCAACAAAAGCAGCTGTTGATTCATAAGGTAAAACATTCCGCCCAGTTATTTTCGTCCCCCGTCCCTGCGGTAGAGTCGCGAGGTATTCAGCTAAGGTGTCATCTGGTTTGGCTTTTTTACCTTCTTTGCTGATACTTGAGGCTGTTTCCCCCATAACTACCAGTGTCGGTTGCTTAATCGATGCGATCGCACTAGTGTAATCTCGTTGCCAAAACCTAGCTAAAAAAGAAAATACCGCATGGCGACTGGCGATATTTTTAGCCCCGGTAACCAAAACATTTAACCATTCTTCATCGACAGCATCACTGGAAGCAAATAATCTTTCAGTCGAGAAAGAACGCAAAAATTTTCGCGTCCGCGCATAACGATAAAAAGCATTTCCTAAAGGCGAATTAAGCAAGCTCCAAATTAATTTTTGCTGCCTTTCTGGCGCTTGCTTCGTAATCACTGACCAAGTAGGAGGACCTGAGAGTACAAGACCAGCAATCAAATTAGATTCCAATTGCACCAATTCAATTGCTACCGGAAATAGAGCACCTTGCACCACTAAAATTACAGGTTTTTGCACCACTGTTTGTAAAAAGTGTTGCAACTGTTTTGCCCAATCAGTTGGAGTGTAAGCCCGACGTGGCATATCACTTTCACCGCATCCCATTAAATCAGGGTTATAAATGGGATTTAGGTGATTTGTGAGATACCATTCACGGCAAAACCGCTGCCAAAATTGCCGCGATAAACCCACACCAATAGGATGAATTAACAGCAAGGGGATGCTTTCTGGTATTGAATTTATGGGTTGATGAAGTTCATAAGCACAGCGATAGTTTTGCCAAGTATAAAACTGGGTAGAAGATGCCGCCGCATCTGGTGTATTAGTTAAAGTGGAAGGTCGCATAATTCAAGCTGCTAAATATCTGCTAAAAAATCATCTGAGGATGAATAAACTGGTATCCTGCATCTTTTAGCTTTTGATTCGATACCCAGGTATTATATGGACGGAGAATTTTATTATTCGTATCCCATATAACATTAGGCAAATCATGTTTTGTAAACACCGTATCCAGTAATTCTCGACTGGTGAGGTGTGCATCATCCACCAAGTTATAAATACCTTGAAAACGTTGGTGACGGGCAAACTCTATAGCACCAACAATATCATCCAAGTGAACCCAATTTGTGACATCCTCACCATTACCGGGACGGGTTGTACCAGCGGCTCGACCAAATATTTTCACCAGTTCCCTACCAGGGCCATAAATTCCCCCCAAACGCAAGATACAAACACGGAGATTTTCATTAGCTGCTGAGAGCAAAATTTCCTCAGTTTTTAGGAGAATATGGGCATTAATATTAGGAGGTGCTGGCGGTGTTTCTTCATCTACCCAAACACCATTTCTATCCCCATAAACCGAATAACTTCCCGTATAGATTAATTGGCTAATCCGGGGAAACTGCGGCAAAATGGAAACTAAACTTTTGGCAGTATGCAGATAAGTTTCTTCATAGACATTCGCACCCTTTGCACTCACACTTAACAGGACAACATCTTGATTTTGTAAAACAGATTTTAGTCCTTCTAGGTTATTCCCTTCGGTAACTATAACTTTTTGAGCTACTGCTTGGAGTGCTGGGACACGTTCAGGGGTTGTTGTGGTTGCACTGATAACAAGATTTAACTTTTGCTGCCAATATTGAGCAACTGTATAACCGACATAACCACAACCAATGATTGCAACATTCATAACAATTCTGACACAAATAAATTAAATTACTCCCCAGATTTAAGAGGCGATAGTACAAGAATTTTCAACTAATGACTATCGCTACGCTTCGAGCCAAAATTCTAAATTAAAAATTCAAAATGAAATAAACTCTTTTGAAATTTGAATTTTGAATTTCCCCTAGGGGTTGACTATTTTGCTAATTCTTCTTCAATTATGGCAATTAATTCTGGTGAATCTGGCTGGACACTGCTCTTAAATCGAGCTATGACTTCGCCCTGCTTGTTGACTAAAAATTTTTCAAAGTTCCAAGCAACTTCAACTGTTGGCTCAACTGCATTGGTAAGTCGAGCATAAAGGGGATGCTGCTGGGAACCTTTAGCATGAACTTTATCAAACATGGAAAAGGAAGCGCTAAACTTGCTCGTGCAAAATTGCACAATCTCTTCATTGCTTCCTGGTTCTTGTGCTCCAAAATCATTGCAGGGGAAGCCTAAAATGCGTAACCCTGCTTGCCGGTACTTTTGGTTTAACTTTTCTAGTCCCTCATATTGAGGGGTATAACCGCAGTAGGAAGCCACATTCACAATTAAGAGTACCTTGCCAGTGTACTCGTTTAGCTGCTTATCCTCACCGTTGATTGTCTTGACGGTGATGTCAGATATTGTGCTACTCATGTTGAAACTGAATATTTAGGTAATATTGCCAAGTTTCGCATATTGCAGGTACCGCCAACTCGGTTTTTTCGCCATTTTGCCAACTAGGGTTGAGTTCACTGATGAATTGCGCCATCAGGCATAATTGCTCCAGCCAAGTTAGCGCCAATCAGTTTCACCAGCAGGCGATCGCCTGAACGAATCCGCGCCCCCGTCAAGTCAGCCCCCCGCAAGTCGGCACCACTGAGATCGGCGCCAATCAAATTAGCAGAGCGTAAATTCACTTCTCTCATGTCAGCCAAAAGCAGATTAGCTCTAAACAAATTTGCTTCTGACAAATCCGCGCCTCTGAGATTAACTTTGTGCATAAAAGTATCGCTGAGATCTGCACCTCTCAAGTTGGCATAACTCAGATTTCTGCCAGATAAATCTTTATTGCTCAAGTTTGCTCGACTGTAGTCTTTGCCACTCAAGTCTTGGTTTTGCTTGGGCGGTGGAGAGTTTGTTGGCGTTGGTGTTTTTTGCGGCGGCGTCGTTGAGCTATGTGTTGTTTGATGCTTGATTTTTAAAGAGCGCAATTTTTCGCGAGCTTCATTAATTGCTTTGAGTTTGTCTTGTGCTTTCTGTTGTAAGCGGAGATTGTCTTTGGGAATGCGATCGGGGTGCCAAACAAAAACTAAATCTTTGTAAGCCTGGTTAACTTCTTCAAGTGTTGCCCCAGGCTCTAATTCCAAGACTCTATAGTACCGCTCCAGCTCGCTCATACAATATTTTGGTGGACAATCAAATTAATTATGAGTGATGCAGCCATCTATCGGCTTAATCATTGATATAATTCCTGTTTTATTGGGCTATTTCAGCTAAAATTAACTTTGTTTTCCGATAATTTGCCATAAATTTGGCAAGTTGGCTGGCTGAGTGGTAGCTGTTACTAAATTATAGTCAAATTTTATACTATTTTTTGTGGTGCAACAATTTTACACTGTGCAGACAAAATCAAACCAGCCAGTATGAGGAAACCACAAGGAAGGCACAGATGATTAGCAATCCCTGGAGATTTTGTGTCGAGGCGCTGTAGAACTTGGCTGGATACATATGATTAATTATTCTCCCCTTCACCTAATTAGGCCACTTCTCCAGCGAGTTATGGCTCTCAAATATGCTGTAACTGGAATTTGATAAATTTCAATAAATATCCAAATAATAATGGCTAAATGCGCCAAAAAAGTGAGTATTGTCCAGATATATGGCATCCAGGTAATAGGAGCGTTGGGAGTTGGCGGAAAATAGTAAGCTGTGATGCCAATTAAAGTAGTGGGAAGGATAATAAAAGCAATTGCTGCTAGCCCGTAACCCCAACCTAAGTCTACGCCTTCCAATTGGGCTTCTGTCCAATTAAAGCCAGTCCAACGCCAAATTAAAGGAGGTTGTCTAGAAGGCAGCTTGATTTGCTGTTGTTCTAGATTGACGGTAAAAATCTCTTGGCAAAAGTCACAAGACATAGCCTCCATCAATGGCATGGGGGAAATTTTTCCAACCCGACAAACTGGGCAAGAGTAAACTCCATGTTGGTCGAGACGTGTGGCTAAAATTTTGGAAATGGGCATAATTAAGACTGGTACTTCTAACAAGTTGATCGATTCAATAATGATTTGGAAAAAATTATTAATTGTCAGCTATTTCACCATTCATCTTGATATCCTTGCCGTTACCAATTACCTCATGGGGACTGTTTGAGGGGTAAAAGACAGACAAGGCGACAAGGTAAGGGGAAATTATGGATCAAGTCTCTTTCAAGTCTCCTCCAATTGCCCAATATGCAATCTCCACACCCCTAAGCCCCACTGTGCCGAACGTGGGGGCCGCGATTTCCCCAATCCCCAATACTGCGTAGTCTACGCAAACAGGTAAAAAGTCTTGATTTTGACATTTGTAATGAGTCTATCGTTTTTTTGGCTGTTGTGGGGCTATTGACAACGTTGACTCTTGCTAGGGAATGGGGGAGGCAGGATTAGAAATTTTGGCTAGGGTGCAATGGTGCGTATGTTGCCGAGGCTGGCTGAAAGGATGGTTGGGCAACAGCACCCGCTCCCACGATGGCGCTTTGCGCCCGCTTTCCAGCGATCGCATTACAATATCCCTGTAGTCACCGAAGTCATGTCAATTTCCCAAATTGAACTAGTCGCCGCCCATGCTGATATGCTGCAAATTGGCAGTCGCAATATGCAAAACTTCGATTTGCTCAAAGCCTTGGGACAAGCGGGAAAGCCGATTTTGCTCAAGCGTGGTTTAGCAGCGACAATTGAAGAATTCGTGATGGCGGCTGAATATATCCTCAGCCACGGAAATCCTGATGTGGTGTTGTGCGAAAGAGGTATTCGCAGCTTCGACGATTACACCCGCAATGTGCTGGATTTAGGAGATGTGGCGGCTCTCAAGCAAATCACTCACTTACCTGTGATTGTCGATCCTTCCCATGCTGTGGGTAAACGGGAACTGGTGGCTCCTGTGGCGCGAGCTGCTGTGGCTTGTGGCGCTGATGGGTTAATTATAGAGTGTCACCCTGAGCCAGAAAAATCTGTTTCTGATGCTGCTGCCTATACCTCCCCTACTGTGCAACCATTAATTACAAATCAAACGCACCTTCCACAGCTTAGTTATTCTCTTTATCACAAGGAATTTCAATCCAAAACTCCGTACCTTTCCCCGGCTTTGATAAATACTTAAAGACACCACCATGCTTATTAACCACAATCTGATAACTGATAGAAAGTCCTAAACCTGTACCCTTTCCTATTGGCTTAGTCGTAAAAAACGGGTCAAATATCCGTTTACGAATAGCCTCAGGAATACCCAATCCATTATCAGCAATCCGCACCACAACATAACCTGAGGAAGAATATACAGTACGAATCCGAATTTTCAACTCAGTCTTTTGCTCAGACTTGTTGACTAATGACTCCTCTAAAGCATCAATAGCATTACTCAAGATATTCATGAAAACTTGATTCAGATGTCCAGGATAGCAATTGACTAATGGGAGAGCGCCATACTCTTTAATAACTTGAATACCAGAATGCACTCCTTTAGCCTCCAGTCGATGCTGCAAAATTAATAGAGCGCTATCAATCCCTGTATGAATATCAACAGATTTCTTCTCGGCTTCATCTAACCGGGAAAAGTTACGCAACGACAGCACCATTTGCCGGATGCGATTAGTACCCAATTTCATAGAAGATAAGATTTTGGCAAGGTCTTCAGCCAGATAAGAAAAATCAATAGCTTCAGATTTTTGTTGAATCTCAGAATTTGGTTCCGGATAGTGTAGTTGATAAAGATGTACTAAATCGAGCAAATCTTGAACATCATCGCCAACATGATTGAGATTGCCGTAAATAAAATTGATCGGATTATTAATTTCATGGGCTATGCCAGCAACTAGCTGTCCTAGACTGGACATTTTCTCCCCATGAATCAGTTTTGCTTGAGTATGCTTTAACTTCTGTAGGGTGTGGGTAAGATTCTGATTACTCCGGCGTAAATTTTCTTCCACTTGCTGACGCTGGATAATATTGTTTTCTAAATTAACTAAATTAATTCTTAGTTCCATTTGTGTGATTACTTGACGACCTAACCTCCGTAGCGCTTCAATTTGTTCTGGACTGAGATTTCGAGGAATAGTGTCAATTGCGCATAAAGTACCGAGGGCAAAACCATCCGCTGTTACTAGAGGTGTTCCTGCATAAAAGCGAATCTTGGGGTTAGTAGTTACCAATGGGTTATCAACAAACCGCTCATCTTCTAGTGTATTTGTAACAATCAGCGGCTCATGCGGTTGCAAAATAGCATGGGCGCAGAAAGCCAACTCTTTAGGGGTTTCTGTCGCTTCTAAGCCGAATCTTGATTTGAACCATTGCCGATTTGCGTCCACTAAGCTAACTAGGGCGATGGGAGTACCGCAAATATACGCTGCCAAGGCAGTTAGATCATCAAATCCCTTTTCCGCCGCAGTATCAAGAATTTTATAACTATCGAGTGCTTTTAGCCTATCTGTTTCGTTGGGGGGTAAAGGTGCGATTTTCATAGAGTTAATATTAGTTTTTGATTGAATTACTTATCTGGAATTACAATATAATCAATCCCTATGTAACAATTATACCCTGAGAGGTGTATCTCAAATTGCTACTGGTAGATATGCGAATTATGAAGATGTGTTTAGTAAGGTTTTGAAGTTGCTTAGGGTTATTTCGTTATAAACATAACCCGCTGCATTTACAAGTTTTAGAAAAAATCAAATTGGGAATAACATTACAGAAGTCTTATTAGGTTCTGAATGGTTAAAGTTTTTGCGTTTGGTGCTGGATTTTCAAGAGGGTATTTTGACTTTGGGGTGAAGATTTTTATTTCACGCAAAGACACAAAGAAAAAACGCAAAAATTTAACCTTTGCAGTACAACCTCTCGTTTCGAGTTAAAGCATACCGCCTGAGAATGAATTCTCAGTCTAATAGCAAAAGCATACCGCCTGAGAATGAATTCTCAGTCTAATAGCAAAAGTCGGCTGAAGCCGACTAGAAGAATTTACCGAACTACAATTCATCATAATTTAGTCAGCTTTAGCTAACTTTATATATTAGCCTCAGAATGAATTCTGAGGCGGGTTTGTTGGTAATATCTACATCTCTATATAAATAATGCAAAATCTAACCCAATGCAAATAATATTTTCTGAATGATTTGGCGATAATTATCTAAGGTATCCATTGCAGGATAACCTCTCGTTTTGAGTCGAAGACAAGTAAACAAAGGCGTTGATTTTCTAATAATATTTTACCAATTGGTTCTTGAAAAAGTTCTAATTTTCGTTTCGCGCAAAGGAAAAATGAAAACCGAAACAAAGGTTTTTGTAATGTTACCTATTGACAAATGAGAATGGTTACGTATAATAGTACGTAATATCATCTTCAAATTTAAGTCAGCGTTTCTGGAAAACGCAGGTATCATGTCAATGGCAATTTTTAGCAATGCTTACTCAGATGAGTTGGTTACAGCTACTGAGTTAAATCGTCAACCTGGACGAATTCTAGACAAAGCTTATGAACATCCAATCACAATTACTCGCAATGACCAATCTTTTGCGCTATTGCGTCGTGTAGATATGGCTTATCTTGTGAAAGGGATAACACAAAGTAAGGCTGTTTTTGAGGTGTTATCGGTTGCGTTTCGGTTATTGTTAGGACAAAAAATAGGTTATGAGCATCCTTATGGATGGTTGAGCATATTTGATGCAGATGAATTGCAAGATTTTATTAAAGAGGTAAGTGAGGCTTTTCGCTTAACTGATACTTCTAATGAGGCTTGGGATTTGATTGATGCTATTATTCATGAATGGCATGAAAGTGCGATCGCAATCACCAGTCCTGATCTAGCAGCAGCCTTTAATGATGAGACTGATGAGATACCATTAACACAGCCATCTATTAGCCGTGCTGCTTGAATTTTTGTATGTCAGATAATCCTTCAGAAAATCTATTAACAGATAATGTGGAGCCGCCAGAAGTAAAACTGACGGCTTCTACATTGTCTAATACAAATAGTAATTGGCTGGTAGTTGCTAAGAATAAAAGGGTTAATCGAGAGTGGGAAGCTTTGATGCAACGTTATCCAGAAAACTGCTGTCGTTGTTATGAAGATTTATGTAATGCACCAACTACTAGACAACTCAAGCGTGTTTTTCCCTTAAAGGGTAAAGTTTACAAAGGAGCTTGGGAATATGAAGTTGCCAGCGGGGATAGAGTATTTTATATTCCTGATGAGGAGCAATTAAAGGTTATTGTCTATTATGCGGGGAAACATCCGAAAAAAGCTCCTATACCATAAACATTTGTATTTTTTGAATTTATCTCACGCGAAGGCGCAAAGATGCAAAGGAAGAGAGTTATTGAACAAATGGCCATTGACACATACTAGCCACTTTGTTATATTTTTGATAGTTTTATACATTGTTGTTATTTATGCAAAACCAATATATTTTAAAAAATCCTGATAAAGAAATAAAGTATTATTTAACAGAAGAATTAGGTGAAGGTTGTTTTGGAAAAGTATGGGGAGGAATAGATAGCAACCAAATTCCAGTTGCTATTAAGATTTGTCATTTTACTGATGATAAAAGTCTGCAAGTTTGGGCTAATGAAATTTCAAATCAAATAGGCTTTGATCATCAAAACATAGTTAAAATTTATGACTTTTTTATTGATACCGATCCTTATACTAGTACTACTAGGTTAGTAATAGTTATGGAAAAAGCTTTAATGAGTTTAGATAAATATTTGAAAATCCATAAGACTTTTCATCCAAGTCATGTTTGTTGGATAGGTTATAAATTATGCGAAGCTTTAGTTGAAATTCATAAATCTACAGTTATACATAGAGATTTAACTTTAAGAAATATTTTATTATTTCCTGATTATCATGTAAAAATTGCTGATTTTGGAATATCTAAAAAGAAGTCTAATTTATATTCTCCTATTGTATCCAATACTGGTTTTTTTAATGCTGTTCCTCCAGAAATTTTAAAACATGGCTACTCCGATTTTCAATCAGATATCTACCAGCTAGGTTTAATTCTACTTACATTACTAACAGGACAAGAACCTATCCCTCAACATTTAGACCGTCAAATAATTGATCATTTGATAAATGAAGGGCAACCAAGAAAAATAGCTGAATCATTAATTGAAAGATTTGGAAATTTAGCATATATTATTTCTTGTATGTTACGGAGAAGAGTAGAATGGCGTTATCAAAGTGCATTACAATTAAAAGTAGAGTTAGATAACGAATTACGCACAATACAGGTGAACGAAATAATTAATAACTTTAATCAAAAATTTTATCAGTAATACGTAGGGGTGCAAAAATATCATCAAAACCCCATTTACCAACAGATAACACCGAATCTCGCCTCCGCTACAAAGGCTGATATTGCTTCTACTCTATTGGTATTAGCAAGTTTCACACCACACCGTCGTAGTTTACTTAGGGTTTCCTGACATATAAACAATGAATCAAAAGTCTAAACGGATGCGAAACCAGTAAACTGTCTTACATGAGGTGATCTAAAACCTAAAACAATATCTGTTTTTGGTACACCTAACTCTACCAACTCATTAGCAACTCCTTCCTCTGTAAAATCGCACTGAATCCAGATTTTTCCATCCTTAATATCTACATGAATTACCGAACCATAAGTCCGTTTTTCACCTTCCCAACCTAGATGAATTACTAAATAGTGATTTTTTTGATTATCAAATATTAATTGTATTTCTGTTCCCTTAGCTAAATGACTTTCTGTATGTCTTGCTAATACTGTTTGTACTAATTCAGGGTAATTCATTCTTTCCATAAAACAATCTCCTCCTTGCTAACTTCAAATATCAATAATTTTAATTTATGTTCAGCAATTATTTCTTGAATCACAGGTATCAGAAAAAAAGCTGTATATATTTCATAACTAATTGCTAAATATAAAATAAGATCAGGTGCTTCTTTTCTTAAAATAAAACGGTAATTAAGTGTTTGTCCTAAAGCTGTATGAAATTCACTAATCGCTGATTTCCCCAAAAAAGATTTTATTTCAACTGCTATTTTTCTCGATGTTAGGTCTTTTGATATTAAATCAACAATTAAACCAGTTCCATCACAAGTTTTATAAAGTTTGTTCAAATAAAACGTCAGTAAGTTTGTCTGGTGGTGTCCAAACACCTGACTGTGCTTTTATGTATGTTTTACACAAAGATACGATTTTCTCTTTTCCTCCTAATCTTAACGTTTGTCGTTCTATTTTTGAAATAATCTCAAATACATTGTCACAATAACCAGAAGTAGATAAGAACAATCCTCCTTGTCTGTGTTCAAGAACAATCACATTTAGAAAATCAGAGATTGTAGAATGACCTACTCGACTTCCTGCACGCCAGTGTTTTATTTCTACTATGTAAGTCTGTTTGATTCCTGAAACCACATACTTTACAATAATGTCTTTTCCACCATCTTTACTTCCAGGAGTTAACTCTACAGAAAATCCTATTCCTTCTAATACTTCTGCCAGAGTTCTTTCTAAATCTCTCCATTCTATCTCTTCAAGAGACTGTGAATTTTGTGCTATTAATTGAGCAAATTTTCTACTAGCATCTTTGATAACTGCAATAACTGTTGCTAACGTAGGTTCAAATGTAGATAACTTTTTTCCTTGCTGAATAAAGGCTAATTCTCTATCTAATTCTCCAGTTTTTACCTTACTGAGAGGAATTTTCATACCAGGGTATATACGTTCCACTTCAGCTAATACCCTATTTTCTACTTCTAAAGGAGGAAAATCTAATATGCCATATTCATCGGTTTCTTCATTGTAACAAATATCATACGTTCCTTGATATTTCATATTTGTAAATTTTGTAAAAATAATTGAAGATTCTGAATAGAATATAATAAAAACTTCTGGTTCCTGCGCCCATTTTTATCATATAAAAAAGGGATAAGCCCAAAAGCCTATCCCCAAAAAAATCAACTAATCAATGTATCAAGTTCCTGAAGTCCAAGAATTGATGTACTCAATTTGATCTGCTGTCAAGCTATCAATGAAAATCCCCATTGCTTGCAACTTCAAGCGAGCAATTTCTTGATCTACTTCAACAGGAATAGAGTGCAAACCAGGTGTTAACTTACCTTTATTCTTCACCAGGTATTCACAAGCTAAGGCTTGGTTAGCAAAACTCATGTCCATTACTGCGCTGGGGTGTCCTTCAGCAGCAGCGAGGTTGATTAAACGTCCTTGTCCGAGTACGACAACGGATTTACCATTTGTCAATTTATACTCTTCGGTGAAAGGACGGACATCCTTGATTTCCTTAGCATTAGCAGCTAAGTATTTCAAATCTAGTTCTAAGTCAAAGTGACCTGAGTTACAAACGATCGCACCGTCTCTCATCACATCGAAGTGCTCACCCCGGACGACGTGCTTGTTTCCAGTCACAGTGATAAAGATATCACCTTGAGATGCAGCTTCCGCCATTGGCAAGACGCGGAAACCATCCATAACGGCTTCAATAGCCTTGATGGGGTCGATTTCGGTAACGATGACGTTTGCACCCATGCCACGGGCGCGGAGGGCTGTACCCTTACCACACCAGCCGTAACCGACAACTACAACACTCTTCCCAGCTAACAAAATATTTGTCGCGCGGATAATCCCATCTAAGGTAGATTGACCGGTACCGTAGCGGTTGTCAAAGAAATGCTTGGTGTCTGCGTCGTTGACGTTGACTGCGGGGAAGGTGAGAACGCCTTCTTTAAACATGGCGCGTAACCGCACAATCCCGGTGGTAGTTTCTTCGGTGCTACCAATTAAATCAGCGATTTGGTGCTGACGTTGTTGAATTAATGTTGCAACCACGTCGCTACCGTCATCAACTATGATGTTGGGACGATGATCTAAAGCGATTTGTACGTGGCGGTTATAGGTGGCGTTGTCTTCGCCTTTTTGGGCGAAAACCGGAATTTCATGATCGACGACGAGGCTGGCTGCGACGTCATCTTGAGTTGATAAGGGGTTGCTAGCAATCAATACAGCTTCAGCACCACCGGCTTTGAGGGCGATCGCTAAATGTGCTGTTTCTGTTGTAATATGGGCGCAAGCTACAAGGCGTAAACCAGCGAAGGGTTTTTCGACGGCGAAGCGATCGCGAATTTGTCGCAATACTGGCATTTCCCGTCCAGCCCATTCAATGCGTTGTCTTCCCAAGGGAGCTAGGCCGAGGTCTTTAACCTCGTGCTTTAATCGGGGAGAAGTTGCAGTCATTCAAAAATTTCCTCAAAAATTGTCTAAAAAGTAACTTACGTCTTTACGTAGTTTACTAGATTTATCTATGACTGGCGATAATTGGTTGTAATTACCAAAGAGCTAATCATATAGTCCTCTATACTAGCTTGACGTTTGATAGAGGCAATGTCAACGCCCTATCCGGCTTTTCCCTTTTTAACGTATCTCTGGTAAGACTATTAAGACGACGACTAAGGTTATCACCGCAAACATAGTGAAAGTAAAGTGTCATCTGTCTCAAGTTAGAAGAAAAAAGCCAGGTGAAGATTTAACTTTAAACAGGTATTTTTACTCAAACTATCTGTGGAGGATGATTTTAGCAGTCGGGAAGCAATAGATTTTGTTTAAGGAGGTGTTTAAATGCACTCTCAAATTTTAGCCCTTAGTCCCCAGGCTGCTGTAAAAGCCACCCAACCGACTAAAAGGCAGGTGCAAACTAAACATAAACTGATTTGGGGCACAATCGGTGCGATCGCCAGTTCAATATTCATCGCCATTGCACCTATACCCAAAGCTACAGCCCAAATTCCCTTTTTATCGCCCCTGCAAGCTCCCAGCAGCGTGAATAATGATTCAGATAACAGAATCGTTTCTGGCTGGATCTATTTGGATGGTCGCAGGTTATTTCAGATATCAGCATCAAGAACCAATTTTCCAGAACGGTTACAAAACATCCAACAAAACTTGCAGGAAATTAGCCACAATTACTTTCAAAACCCTGCAAAAGAAATCAAGATCCAAACCCGGACATTAAAAGGATTGCCGGTCATTTATGTCAACGGCCGATACCTAATGACCATCACTTCGGCAGATGCCGGACAAGGGCAAGGAAATCCCTTGACATTAACCAATCAAATCACTCAAACTTTGCAGAGAGACTTGCAACAGGCAAAGCAAGAAAGACAAAGTCAATTTTTAATTCAGCAAGGTAAAATTGCCGCAGCTAGCGCCCTAGCAATGATTATTTTGAGTTGGGGAATATCTCGTTGGCAACACCGTACTAAAAAAGATTCAGAAGGATCTATCCCCCCAACTCCAAAAAATGCTAAATCGATTACAATCCAACTGAATCAACAGCAAAAAGAACATCTCCACGAAGTTAAAAAACGACTGTTTCAACTAGCACAAACAGGCATTTGGGGCAGCGGAAGTTTCCTGATATTGGGTTTATTTCCCTACACGCGAGCCTTTCAGCTAGGAATTCTCACAGTCGCGCAAATTCCTTTGCGATTGGCTGTCGTAGCCATAGGAACTTATGTAGGCATCCGTTTCACCTATGCGCTCATTGACCGATTCACCTCCACCCTAGTTAGTAGTGGTAGTTTATTAACCCCAGAAACTTCTGAACGTTTGCAACTGCGAATATCCACATTTTCTGGTGTGACTAAAAGTATTGCTGCTATCATCTGGGTGGGAGTTGGTATTTTACTAGCCTTGATATCCTTGGGTATAGATATTGTTCCCCTGCTAGCTGGTGCCGGTTTAGTTGGTGTGGCGGTATCCCTAGCCTCGCAAAACTTAATTAAAGATGCGATTAACGGCTTTCTAATCATTCTAGAAGACCAATATGCCCTTGGTGATATTATTTCTGTGAATACCGTGGGAGGCTTAGTCGAAACTCTAAATCTGCGGATGACTCAGGTGAGGGATTCTGAAGGGCGCTTGATCACAATTCCTAACAGTGAAATCAAAACTGTTGCCAATCTTTCTAGTCGCTGGTCACGAGCCGATTTAAAGATTCCCGTCTCCTACCAAACCGACATTGACCAAGCTTTAAAATTGGTTGAAACTGTCGGCTTGGAGATGGATCAAGACGAACAATGGCAACATCAAATTCTGGAAACGCCTAGAGTTTTGGGAGTAGAAAATTTTGGCGAACAGGGTGTAATTATTCGTGTCTGGATTAAGACACAACCCCTCAAGCAATGGGAAGTAGCGCGGGAGTATCGCCGTCGTCTCAAAATTGCTTTAGACCAAGCTGGAATTTCCATGCCGGCACTTCAACAAGCGATTTACCTCAACAATGATGCTCAATTACTGAATTTTCAGGCAAACGAGAGAGCTAATTAAAGCAATTCTCAGATTCCCTCAGATCCCCGACTTCTTAGAGAAGTCGGGGATCTTGCCATTCACCTTCTCATCTTGCCAAATTAGTACATATGTACTATAATAAGTAAATAGCGTTTACGCTGTCACAGCCTACTGGAAGATGGATTCAAGGGTTAGTTCATGATTAAACATTATATTCTCAGCCTCAATCCGACTGCCAAGCACGAATGGGATCGTTGTATATTACGTGACCCGCTGACGGCAAAACGCCCAGATATAGCCAAATTAATTGCCGAAGCGGTGGGTGCTGACACAGGTAGCTATTTGGTGAGTGTAAATATTGAAGTTCAGGTATTAGAGCAAGCAGCAGTATCACCAGCCGAACAACTCTCGCTCTCATTTCCAGAAATGAGTGTCTCTACACAACTGCGGGAAGCAGCATAACCCTTGTAGAGACGTTGCATGCAACGTCTCTACATTCTTTACCACTCCAACTCTTATGGGGTAGGCCGATTTGCCCGCCCTAATTAATTTCTAACTGAATAAATTTATATCGTTAACCATAGCAGCAATTTATGAATTATTGCTAAGTACTGATTTCAGTAATTGTTCAATTTGCTGATTAATTGTTGTGACATCAAAATGCTGACTAGCGCTTGTTCTGGCATTATTCGCTATCCTCGCAATTTGTTCTCTTTCTTGAACACAAAAGCTAATAATATTTGCTAATTCCTGAGGTTCTCCTGGTGTGACTAAAAAACCATTGATTCCTGGTTCAACTAATTCTGTTGCACCCCCAGCTTTGGCTGCAACTACAGGTTTACCGCAGAGCATTCCTTCAACTATTACTCTCCCAAAAGGTTCTGGAGAAGTGGAGGTATGGGCGACTAAATCACAAGCTGCCATTAATTGAGGAATATCTGAGCGAAATCCTAAAAATTTAACCCGATTTTCTAATCCTAGTTCTGCAACTTGTTGGTGTAACTCTTGGACATAATCTTGTTCACCAAATAGTGCATCACCTACTAAAATTGCTGTCACCTGTGGCGGAGATTGAGCAAGTGCAGCGATTAAAATATGCTGTCCTTTCCAAGGTGCAAGCCGGCTAAAATGTCCAACGACAAATTTTTCTGTTAATCCTAAATCTTGCCGTAATTGTTTGACATCATCTTCGCAGGTGTGATATAATTTAGGGTTGAAGCCGTTATAGACAACCTCGACGAGTTCTGGGTGTCCTCCTGCTTGGATAAATGCTTTTTTACTAGCTTGGGAATTGGCAATTACTAATGCAGCGAAGCGATTTGCTAGGGTGACAGCTACGCGCAAGTTGGTTTTGCTAAAATGCTCTTGAGAAAGAATGTCATGTAAATGATAGACTAGAGGAAGACGGGCGAAAAAACTAGCGATCGCACCGACAACTAATGCTTTTTGGGTGTTGGCATAGATTAAATCATATTTACGGGATATTTGAACTACCCGATTAATTAGTGGCGTCAGTTGTCCTAGACTGCTTAAAGCTTGTAGCAAACTGCTTTGTTTCCGCACTTGGATAACTTGAGTCGCTAGTATTTTTACTGGGATATCATGCTGTTGGAGTAACTTTCTAAAGTCACCATCTGCAAACAAGCCAACAAGAGCGCAATCGCGATATGGTTTAGCAATATCTATTAAACATAATTCTGCACCGCCCGGTTTACCGCTTTGGTCTAAAAAAAGAATTTTCATCAAATTAAATTTTCTAGAGATAACCTATTTCAACTTTGATTCGCCTAAGTAGCTTGGCACAATTAAATATAAAACCTCACGAACATTCCTCTCCCCGACAATTCGAGAGGCTTTGACTCCCCCTTTCATGGTAGGGAAGGGGGCTGGGGGGTTAGGTCTATCTTATATTTTTTAACGCCCACCTACTTATATTCACCAACCATAATACTTACCAGTAATAGCTTTTGAATTTTGAATTTTGAATTCTTTACCCCACCAGACTGTTAAATAGTAGGGTGGAGTAATTGAATTACAGGATTTTAAGCTAATAAAACTTGCCGGATTTCCAGGGCAATTTTAGTCCAATCGTAGTTTGTAGTTGTGTATTGACGACAATCTGCTCGTGAAGGTATGGCGATTTTTTCTAGCAACGCTTGTTCTAATTTTTCGGCAATGCTGGCGGCGGTGATCGAATCAGTGATTAAATCCGGTGAAAATCCTTGTAAAATTTCTGGCATTCCCCCCACTGGAGTGCATAAAACGGGAGTGCCACAGGCTAGAGATTCTAGAATTACTAATCCAAAACCTTCAAAACATTGACTAGGCATAACAGTCAAATCAGCGGCTTGATAAGCTACAGGTAAATCTTCGTCAGGTAAAAAGCCTAAAAACTTCACGTTGTCTGCTAGTCCCAATTCTATAGCTTGTTGTTGGAGTGCAGCTTGGATATGACCTCGACCTGCAATTGCCAGCCAAACATCAGGAATTCTCGGTTTAATTATAGCTAATGCCTGCAATAATTTGTCAATTCCCATCCGATGAACTAAGCGACGGGATGTAAATAATATCCGGCGATTGCTAGGCCAGCCTAGTTGTGTACGAGCTTGTTGGCGTGATAAATTTGCTTGAAAGTGATTAATATCTACTCCGCCGGGAATAACTTGTATTTTGCTCCAGGGAATTTGATATTTTTGATGTAAAATATTTCCAAAAGCTTTACTAAGAACTATAAAGCGATCGCAGCGATTATAAGTGCTTTGTTCTATTAGCCGGCGCTTGAGAAAAAAACTAAGTTTATTATTAACACTTTCCTGCTGACTCTCCGATGCCCATGGGCCATGAAAGTTAAAAGTAATTGGTACTCCCTTGGGTAAAAGATCCAGAATAGGAAAACTATATAAGGCAAAATGTAGATTAATTGCATCAGGGTTGCCTGTTCTTGTTTTCTGGAAGTTAGTCCGAATCGACCATAGCCTTTGGCAAATACCACTATTTGGAGAAGCCAAATTAGTCAGCTTGATCGGTGAATTTGGTTCGGCTTCTGGTAGACCAACTCCACATAATTCTACTTGGTCTTGATTGGTTGCTAATTTATGAGTTAGTTCGTAAATATACCTTTCTAATCCTCCAGGGGTTTTAGGAAACCAACCTAATCCTAAGGTAAGAATAGACGCGGATGCTGAACCAAAAATTTCTTTGTTGCCTGCCACCGATATGTCTCCATGTATTGAGCGTGCGTCTGTTTGCTTCCACACCAAGCTCAAACGCTTTTTTGCTTTCAGCAGTAAATTGATGTTGCTAGTACCTATATTCTTGATATTCTATACATGCACTCTATTATTAAAGTCATCCTCTATACAGATTTAAGTCTCAAGTTTTAATTTACTAAAAGTTCAGTCTATCAATATGCAAATCCGGATAAAAATCAAAGCTAGGCGGGTTTTTGGGATATTATAGCTAAATAGCTGCTAATACAGATTAATGTCTGATTTTTAATAAATAAAATACTTACTGAACAATGGTATATACAACTTAACTGACGTTGTTACTAGATATTTTTCTCGAACAATTGTCTAAAAGTAATTCCAGATAATTTTAATTTAGTATAAAAAATTACTTTTAAAAACAAGAAAGAAAAAAGTACATTTTCTTACCTCTAACAAATGCTATCTAATTCATTTAAATTAAATTTAAAAATTTATATGCTTTTGATAAAGCTTTGATAAATTTGTTTTTTAATATAAACTTTTTGTTAGCTTATATATCTTCCCTACAGAAGAAAGACTAATTAGGTTTAAATGCTATTACTTTCAGGTAGCTATATTTAAGTAGCTTGGCGCAATTAAATCTGACATGATAGAACTAAGTGGGAGATTTAGAAAACAGCGGAAAAAAATATCCTTCATCTAAGTTTTGACGGTTTGATATAACTTTTGACATTGATTTTTCCTGATGTAGTTCATCAGATTACACACAGTTAAGAGCGAAGCATTGTGATCAGAAAGTCCCTGAGTAATATTTAGCCGGGAATTACTGACTAATATGCTGTGATCTATATCCATTGAAAGAAACCTATATTTTTTAGGAATACCCAAAAGAATGATGGAGCGAACAAAAATCACAATTTTCAAAATCTGGATGAAAAATAGATTATTGCTATCTCAAGTTAGACGTTTAGGAAAGAGAAAAACTTTCAACATTTTACTTAGTTTGACTGTCGGGTTAATTATTACTTGTCTCGGCATGGCAACGGACTGGGCGACTACGGGAACACCTGCATACACATATCAAACTTCATGGATTGGTAATACTGTTGGCAAAGGGAAACTGCGGGTACAAAACAATATAGAGGCGATGTATGTTGCTGCCAATGGCACAGTTTATACTAACAGCCACTGGGATGAAGCCGGAACAGAGGCAGGAATATATCAAGATGGCAAGGTGATTGCTGTCCTTGAGGATACTCATGGCTGGAGTCGCGGCGGCGGTAAGGCGGTGACAGCAAATAGTAAATACATTTACATTGCTATAGTTCAGGGTGCGATCGGCAAAACAGAAAAGGACTATCCCCCAGAGAAGACAACTTGGTACTGTGTCAGACGCTATGACTTATCTGGAAAACCGGCACCATTTCCTGGAGGGCGTGGCTGGGATAAAAGTATGTTGATTACTAGTAATAAAAATGAAGTTACCGGCTTGGCAACTGCGGGGAATAAGTTGTATGTGAGTAATGCTGCTGCCAACCGGATTCGGGTCTATAATACCGACACAATGCAGGAACTAGACAGCTTTGCCGTTGTCAGCCCGGGGGCAATAACTGTTGATTTACAAGGAAATCTGTGGATTATTCACGGCAAAAGTGGGAGTAATGCTGCCAAGATTGGGCATTATTCCCAGACGGGGAAAAAATTACCCCAACAGATTACAGATATTGTTGAACCAACTGCGATCGCAATTGATCATCAAGGCCGACTGTTATTGGCAGAAAATGGGCCGCGTCAGCAAGTGCTGATTTACAACATCAAAAGCCAGCTTCGGCAGGTGGGCACTTTCGGCACCAAGGGCGGTATTTATGCAGGTGTGCCTGGTGAAGTCCAAGATTTAAAACTTTACGGGATTACGGGAGTAGGCACAGATGCTGCTGGCAATATCTATATCAATAGTAATGGTTTCAACAAATCAGGGACGGATTTAAGGAAGTTTTCGCCATCAGGAAAACAGCAGTGGCGATTGCTGGGATTGATCTTTGTCGATAACGCTGATGCTGATCCTCAAACTGATGGCTTAGACTTATTCACCAAACAAGAACAATACTTGATGAAATACAGTCAGCCTGCCGGTCAACAGTGGACTTATCAAGGCTACACTATCAACGCTTTCAAATATCCCCAAGATCCGCGCCTGCACACATCGCCAGATGCCACCTTTGTTCGCCGCATTCAAGGTAAGCCTTTTTTGTTCCTTACAGATATGTATGCCAGCTTTCTGCAAATTTATCGTTTCAATTCGGCTACGGATGGCAAAATTGCTATTCCTGCTGGGATGTTTGTGGGGACTAATGGTGGAAATAAAAAATCCCTTGCCGGTAATTGGCCAAATTATCAGCCAGCAAAAGGGGAATGGATTTGGCGGGATATTAACGGCAATGGCGCTTTTGACAAAAATGAGTATGATAGCAGCCAAGATTACCCCTACTTGGGGGGTTGGTGGGTAGACAGCAAAGGAGATGTTTGGAAAACTTTGCGAACTCAAGATGGCGTTGGTATCCGGCACTATCCTTTACAGGGACTAGATGCCAAGGGTAACCCCATCTATACCTATAGTTCAATGCAAAAGCAAAAGACGCCAAAGATGTTTACTGATCTACGGCGAATCGAGTATTTCCCCAAAACAGATACGATGTATTTGTCGGGTTTTACTGTCGATCATCCGGCATTTGGCGACGATACCAAAGTTGTGGGATCGGAAATTATCCGCTTTGACAATTGGAGTAAAGGCTCACGCACTCCACGCTGGCGGGTTGTGGTTCCTTACGACACTACAGGCAAGCGTGAAGTGGCTACTTCTGCCATGAGTGTGGCTGGGGATTATCTGTTCGCTGTGACCATGAAAACCGCACAAGTATATGTTTACAACGCCAAAACGGGAGCTGCCGTAAAACAGTTAAAACCAGGGCCAGAAGTTGGTGGGGAAAGCGGCTGGATTGATATTCCCTACGGTATCCGCGCTTTTCGTCGTGCCAATGGTGAGTATCTGGTATTTGTCGAAGAAAATTGGAAAGGAAAGGTGATTATGTACCGTCTGCGACTAAGTTGAGTATCGTGACATTGCAATTATCAGCAGCTTTCTACCAGGGGGACAAGTCCTCTCCTCTTTACACCCGCCCCAAAGGAGCTTGGTAAATTTTCTGAAAATCAAACCATAGATAAATCTAGATGCAGATGTCTTGATTTATCTGTGGTTCTAAGTATTTGCCTCGGAGAAAGATTGTAGAGACGTTCCATAGAACGTCTCTACAAGGGTTCTGGCTGAGGCATATTTAATTTTTGGAGATGTCTATCTAAAACTGGCGTATCCTACTACAGCACTCCTAAATCATTCGTGAAAAATTTTATTGCCTCTTGCCTCTTGCCAGCGGGGTAAATTTAGAGTTCCCTGCCTACACAAATAATTATGGCTACGCCTCCCGTGAGGGATACAGGAATCAAATCGGATTCCTATATATGGGGTAATTCATGAATTGCCCTAGGCAAAGTTAAGGGGTTCACGTCTGTAAGCGAAAGTTATAAGTTATTAATCAATTGCTTTTGGGTCAGATGCATAGCAATTCCTTTCTCGTAGTAAGCTGCTTCATTAATGAAGACAGGATAAACAGTAGATGCTCCCTCGTAGAAAATTTCTTGGCCTTCAAAAGTGACAAATATTGGATCACCTAGATTCAGCGGTTCATAATCTCTAAACTGAAGCTGGGGATGGATCATAGCTTGAATCTCACCCTCTTCATTTCTGGGATAATCGACAACACTAAGAGCTTCATAGAGTGTCAGTGTATTGTTTGTCTGGAGCGTTTTACCTTGGTTATAGTCTTCAAAATAGTCCAAAACAGCATAAACAAGCTGCTCTGTTTGTTGGAACAATTCGGCGTTTAAAATACCCTGTGCCACAGCACCAACTTCGATAACTAAACCAAATTCGCAGATGGAACGGAGATAACCACTTCCTCTGGCTTGTTGATGACTACAGACCTTGACTAAAGGATTTATCGAACTGAGATAAGCTGCTAACCGTAATAAGAAAGGATGCATATCACCGAGGATGAGAGTTAACCCCATGTTGGCGGTCGTGGTGTGCAAATCAATAATTGCATCCACGATAGGTTGATTTGGCGGTTGTAGAATCTGTTGAATTTCTTGTGCCCGCAAATCTTCGTAACTTGAAAGTGTGGGATTTGGCAAGCCTTGATTGTGGAAGCAACGATTTAAATCTTTGTCAATGTACCGTCTGCCTTCTGCAATGGCTTTGGGATTGCCGAGTAATGCCAAAGTTTCAAAACTTGATCTGTTGATTAAATTGCTATCCTGCTGAAACTTTTTGACTAGGTATACCCCTATTAACTCATTGCCGTGGCTTCCTCCAACAATTGCCACCCGGTTGATTTGATTCATAATAACCTCATGTATAAAAAAACCTTACAAGAAAAACGGAACCATGATGACAGTAATACAGAAATGCACAGATTTTGAAAACCTGTGTTTCTGTATTTAAGGACGTTATCACCAGTATGTGATCCGTGAAATAAATTTAATTTAGTCAAAAGTGATCGGCGATCAACTGTACTCAGCTTAGTTGCCGGCGGAGTTGGGGTGACCTTATTTCCCGCCAATGCCCAAAATCTACGGTGCAAGGGAGTTGTCTACAGAACCATTCAGGGACAAAACTTAATGGGAGCAACTAGCTATGGTTTGGCGGCGCGATGATTCATCTGTAATTTTGCGCGAGTTTTTGGAAGTGACAAAGAGGGTAGCGCGAGAACAAATTTCAGGTGAATGAAACATAGACCTGAAATTCTCTCCGCCTAAACCTTGATTCCTTGATGTTGGTAGTACTTATGTGCTGCCATAGCCATAGCAAAAAATCCCCAAAGAATCATGCCTGAAACACTCAGCATCCCGCTACTGATAATTAGCTGTGCACAAGAACTGATGGCAATGGCGCGGGCAGCACTCATAAAACTATCAAAGCGAGATTCAGCATAATTGGTAACGCTGAAAATCATCAAAATGAGCGCACCCATATAAGGAATGGCACCAAACCAGCCCAGGGTGAAAAACGTATCTAAAATACCGCTGTCAATGACAAAAACTTCTATTTGACCTGTTTTTTCATTCACCTTCCAGGTATTTCCTAACCCATTACCCAAACCACTAGAGAGGGCTAACCCAAGGTTTCTGTCATAGCTTCCCGATCTATCTCTAAAACTGGTATCTTCTTGCAGATTGGAAAAACTTTCTAATCGAGCAGTAACAACCTTAGAAATTGGCTCGATAGTTACCAATGGCACAACACACATTGCCATCACCAAGATTATGGTAATTAAGCGCATTTGTACCCTGGCTTTAGCTGAACCCATAATCATAATTATCCCTAATAACCAGCCTCCCCAGTTAGTACGGACTTGCGCCAACAAAAATGATAAGTAACCAACGGCCGAGGCAGGAAAAATTAATTTTCCTGAACTGGTAAATAACAGCAGCAAACCAGTTTGCATCACCGCACCAAATGGTCCAACTGAGTGCAGTGTACTCCACACACGCATGCCAAAAGGAACAGGATCTCCCGAACTGCTATACAGTTTTGATTCAATCAGCCAGTACCTGTCCCACTCTGGCGCCACCACAAATTGATAGATACCGTAAGCTCCAATGATTAACACACCCCAGAGAAATACGCGCTGAATATGCTGGCGATAACTGGGATAATCTCGCCAGTTCATAAATAGGTGAAAACCGAAGATAATTGGACTGAGCCAGTCTAGCAGACCCCTTGCTACAGGAATCGGTGAGTTATGAATCAGTCCTACGAGAAAACCATAGAACACGCCGACAAAACCCAAAATAAAAGGTAAGCCGCCTTGGCGATAAGCGCCAGGAAGATGTCGGAAGAAAGTTATTATGGTGACAAGCACCACTAGATAGGGTGCTATAAGGATTTGCCGGGTGGGGTCCCAACCAACTCGATAGTCAACTAAGCGAGCAATTAAGGGTGTGAGAAACCAAATCCACCAGGTAAAACCGATGTAGAGAATGGGATGCCGCAAGTATAAAAATAAGGCTACCACCAAACATGTTACCGGAAACACTAGGCGCATCATGGCAGCAGCACCGGCAAAATAGCAAACTGTTGTCAATAAGGCGAAGCCCAGAATTACCGTCCAAGCTTGTGGCGATCGCTCTTTGGGGGAAAAGTTTTCTTTTAAATAACTATTGAAAAGTATCTGTTTGGAAATCACTTTGTATTAGGTAATGGGTAATGGGTAATGGGTAATGGGTAATGGGTAATGGTAATTGGTAAGAGTTTTTCCTATTGCCTAATCCCCAGTCCCTAATCCCCAGTCCCCAGTTCCTGATATGTCTGCCATCCTTGCCAACGCCCACGCCAAGACGCTAGCAGCTTTTTGCCCACAAGTTGTTTTTGACTGGGGAAAAATCTCAGCCATTGTATTAAGCCTAAACTATCTCTAGTGCCTACTAATAATGCCCAGATCAAAAAGACAACCCGACGGATAGGGGGCAAATGCTCTAGTAAAACTAGGGTTTCATTATGAACTAAATTAATTAAGGCAATTTCATTAAAGTTTTGGCGCTGATCTTCATCAAAACGTTGTGCTGGATAGTGATCTACGGCAACGCTAGGATCATAAATAATCTTCCAACCAGCCCGTTTTAGGGTGAGGGTGAATGCCATTTCAAAGTGTACCTGGGCCCCTGTACCGCGCATTCGCTGATCAAAGCGTAATGTTTCAATAGCTTTTTGGCGAAAACTCATGTTCACACCTTTGAGAACATCGACTTCACGGGGGACACCAACACCCAAGTGATGATTGCCAATTACACGCCCAAACCACTGTAACCGACCAACTACTGGGCGGGAGTCGTCTTCTAGTTTGCTGTCGTGGTGTATCCAATCACGCCCGCCAACAGCGCCAATGCAACTATCTGCGGTAAAGTGAGCGGTAATTTTCTCTAACCAATCAGGATGGGGTGCAGCATCATCATCAGTAATGGAAATAATATCTCCCTCGACAGATGCCAGTCCGGCGTTGAGAGCTGCTACTACCCCTGACTGTGTGACTGTGACAATTTGCAAGGGTAGGTTGTGGTTCGTGAATTGGGAGAGGAATTGCCAAGTTTCTGTGTCTGTGTCGCGGACAATGGCGATCGCTTGTGAAACCGGTTTAGTTTGCTTTTGTAGCGCTAAAAGGCAGCGTGATAAATCTAGCGGACGGCGATAGGTTGGGATGAGAACTGTATTCCTCATTCTGAATTAACTCCTCAAATAGATCCAGATATGTTTGCGCCATAGTTATCCAGCTATGTTGTTCAGCCACAGTACGAGCTGCTGCACCCATCCGCTGCATTCTTGAAGGTTCATTTACCAAAGACAACAACGCGGAGGCCAATGCTGCAATGTCGTCTGAGTCGGGCAAAACGATGCCACATTCTGGTGTCACCAACTCTGCACCTCCCGTCGCGGTGGCTGTAATCACGGGTAGTCCGGAAGAAAGTGCTTCTAACAATACGAGAGTACAAGCTTCGTAACGGGAAGGAAAGACAAATAAATCAACCGCCCGCATAATATCGGCAATATCACGGCGATATCCCATAAAATGCACCCGTTCAGTTAAGCCTAGTTGCGCTGCTAGCTGGGGAAAGGGGCTTCCTTGCGTACTTCCTACCACCGCCAAATGTAAATTGGGAACTTTTACCAAGGCTTGCAGCACAGTATCTAAGTTTTTCCTGGGTGTGCGGATGTCTCCAGCAAACAGTGCCAAAGTGACATTTTCGGGTAAACCTAATTTTTGCCGCCCAGCCTCACCAGGAGCAAATTCTTGTAAGTCAACACCATTCACAATTACGCGAATTGTCGAACGGGGTACACCGATGCTGACTAATTCCTGGGCTACTTTTTCTGATACGGCGACGACAACTTTCGCTTTTTGGAAAGCTTGTTTTTCCCAACGGGCATTTGCAGCAGTAAACAGCCACTGGTATAGGCCGTAAGCATCCCGGCGGTTGCGAGATATATGTACAGGCGATCGCCACCACGAACTGTGGACAAAATGCACTGCATTCACATCAGCACCTGCTGCTGTAATTGCTCCGTTGGTTTTGACTAAATCTAGGCGATCGCGATTTTGCCGCAACCAATCTGCACTTTTTCTCGCAAATAGAAAATTCCGGATAAATTCTGTGGGATATCCTTTAACGGGAATTTCCACCCAGTTAACGTTGCTACTTTCTTCTAGTTCTGGTGCTACTTCACTGGCTAATAATGTCAAGTGATGACCACGCCGAATTGCTTCCTTAGCAACCTCATAGTTTACCCGGCCTTGTCCATCGCCTTTTCTAACCTTATGGGTAACAATGCAAAGTTTCACACACCACCTCCCTTACCAATTCCCAATTACCAATTACCAATTACCAATTCCCAATTACCAATTACCAATTCCCAATTACCTTATTTCGCAGTTCCTAGCAATGGATTTGCTAAAAAACGCGGAATAAAACTAAGAATAAGTGCGGCTATAGTTCGGAAATTAAATCTTTGTTTGCTCAACGCCCGCCAAAGATAAGGACGCGCTGCTACTGTCTCTTTAGTCCGCAACAAACCAATGGCAAAAGTGGTATTAGCTGCTAACCATTGTTGTTGAAAGTGTTGTTTAAATTCCTGTAGACTATCGTCTAACATCAAGACTTGATAACAAAACATTTCGGTTTTAGCTTTGCTAATTTTTGCCTGCACATCTCGACTACCACTGAGCATAGTATCAGATTGTTCATGACAACGATAACGCGTCAGTCTTTCAGGATAATAGTAAGCACCAAAACCAGATATACAGCAGATGTAAGTTAAATATAAATCCCACATACCGCCGCTTTCTAAAGGAATGCTATCCCAATCAATAATATGATTGCGAATTACACAAGCAGCAGCAGTAGCTATACTTTTATCAACCAACCCAATTTTGGTAAAAGGTTGATGAATCCCCGCTGCTAGTTTATCTCGCTTATAATTGCGTGTATTTTCTTCAGTACCAACTTCCTTAATTTTGCCCTGGGCATCGATAATATATTGGTCGCAAAAAGCCAGAATTAACTGGGAATTTGCTTCTAGAGGCGGCACAAGCTTAGACAAAAAATCCTGATTCCACATATCATCATCATGGAGACTAGCAACATATTTGCCTCGCGCCATCTTAAAGGCTGATAGTTGATTAGCAATCATGCCCACGTTGTACTGTTGTCGCCAAAATCGAATGCGGGAATCACCAAAAGATTCAATAATAGCTTGGGGGTTTTCAGAACTACAATTATCAGAAACAATAATTTCAATGTTTTGATAAGTCTGTAGAAGGGCGCTAGCAATTGCTTGTTTGAGGTATTCTGGTCGATTATAAGTGGGAATAATCACACTGACCAGAGGTTCTTGTAATTTAGTATCTATAGACATAAGTTGAATCATTGAATAATTTTTCTATTTGCTAAAGCAGGAGATGTCAAAGGATGCTCCTGTAAAAGTCTACTTTTATCTATTGTTTCATTCCGGTAAATTGTCTCCAAAAAACGTAATGCTGTAGATCCAGGACTATAATGCTTTAGTGCCCACAGCCTGCCTTCTGTAGCAATGCTTTCGAGAATTTCTGGCTGATCAACTATTCTGTCTATTGTTGCTTGTATATTGTCTAAATCGATGCCAATATAATGCCGCCAATTCTCTGGCATCACAGGCAAAGCAATACCATATTTCTCGAAATCTACATGAAAAGTAGCACATCCTGCCGCTAAAGACTCCCAAAATCGCCAACTATCCCACTGCACAATTGTGTTGGTCTTTAATCTCAATTTGGTGAAAAAATGCTTGAGAGTACGATTAATTAAATCTCCTGGATTCTGAGGATAAGAAGGTATAAAAAATCCCCCAAAGCAAGTGCATGCAACTGAATCTTGGAGGCGTTGATAGTAAGTTGGATAGTGACGTCCACCGGTTTGCACCCATTGTAGATAATCGTAACCTTCTACTGGGTGGTTATCAGGACTATCGACAGAGGTGTCGATGGGTAGAATATTTTTAATCCGGGGGATGAATTCACTACAACTGATATTTCTGACTGGATGACCTGACTTCCAATGTCGGAAATTAATGAGAATTCGGTTTTTTCTTTCCGAAAAATTTGGTACTTCTTTAAGTTCTTGCAGTATCCGGTTACTCAGTCCAAAAGCCCAGGGATAAAAATTATGTCCATAATTTAGTTTCGAGTTAAAATGATTTCTCAAGATCAAATCAAATTGGCTGAATTCGGATTTTTTACTATAAGTTTTATCATCATCCTCTCCATCTAAGTAAACAGTTATATATTTACGCTGGGGATGAAATAATTTTTCTGGTAGAGGAATGTCTGCGTGATACCAATTATTGGTTAACACCACAATCGAACAATCATCAGGTGTAATTTCTGGATCGTGCCGAAAGAGAAAACTATTTGTTTCTAGTGAATTTTGCCAATAGTTAACATTTGAAAAGAAGAGAATTCCCAGTTCTTGAAAACCTTCTGCTAAACAAATTAACAAATGCTGGAATTTATCTCCCGCTGCAACTTTTTCTCTAGGATCACAATAGAAATATATTTTTTCGGGGAATTTGCCAAAACTATTATGCATGAGTTTTTTGTTTGTGTATTGTCTATTTACAATAAATTAAGTATTGTCTAATAAGTTTTTAAATGAAAGTCAGTAATGGTTTTGGTGTAAATCTTTTCTAGTCGTTTAGCGTGAACATCAATCGTAAATTCTTCCTGGAACCAAGCCTGACCTTTTTCACCCATCAGTCGACTTTTTTGATAGTTGGCTGCTAGTTCGTTGATGGCAGCAGCTAGCTGAGAAATATGATTTGGTGGTACAAGGATGCCTGTGACGCCATCTTGCAAATGTTCCGGAATACCGCCAACAGCACTAGCAATTACAGGGCGATAGCGGGCATAAGCCTCTAAGGTTACAAGACCCGCAGGTTCAGGCCAAAGACTAGGAAAAACTACAGCCAAGCATTGTTGATAAAGTGTTGCTAATTTGTCACTATTACACCAACCATGCCAAGTAATGCGATCGCTTAATCCCATCTTCTGGGCTAATTTTTCCATGCTTGGCTTACCCCAACCATCACCAGCAATGTCAAGATGGATACGCTCATCAGTTTTTGCCATAGCTTTTAATAGCCATTCAATGCCTTTATAAGCCACAATCCGCCCAGCAAATAAAATCCGCTGATTTTGGTGAATTTCCCGGCTCAGAGGTTCAGTGGGATTTTGGGGTGATTGCACACCACAGCGCAGAGTCACCACCCTGTCTGGTGATAGGCCACCGCGAATAATTTGCGATCGCACATAATCACTATTAGCAATCACTGGAATGGTCAGTTTTTTCAATGCATCTAGGGAATTGTTAGCATTCCCCCAGTTTTGAAGCATATTTTGCGGTCGACGACTCCCACAGCCGTCTACTACATGCCCCCAAGCGCATCCTAGGGGGTGCATATTGCGATCGCATTGTCTGCCACGATCTGCTAAAAATTTCGTACCGCTGGGACAGTAGCTAGAGTGATTGTGTAGCGTAAATACCGCTGGACATTCTTCCCGCAAGTCTACCAGCATATCTGGATCATGAATGTGCAGCAATTTGAACTGGCTTTGTTCCAGATTTCTCAAGGAATTAATAGTACATTGACTCACCCCATAAATTTGCGAATTTACCAAAGAAGCCACATAAGTTTCAATACCACCACCCCCCCTGATATCAGCAGCAGAGCAGTGAAAAATCATTTCTTGTTCAACCAACGTAAAATTCATATTTAACACCCTTATTTCTGACGGTTACTATATATAGGATTTCGGTTTTTTGAAAAACTACCATACGCCTGGACTGTCACCTATAACCCTCTGCTGATCTCTGACAAAACTGCCTGCCTTTCCTTTTTCATTTTCGTCAAATAAAATTGGTATATACAGATTAGTTAAGTAGTTCTTGGCTTCTAAATATTTGGCGTAAATTTTGCTGGTAAAGTTCTTGAGTTTGTTGTTCAGCCGTGATTCTGGCAGCCTGACCCATCTCTGTTCTAGTAGTTTCATTCTCAGCTAAAAATATGAGTTTATTCCCCAGACTTTCCACATCTCTAGGAGGAACAATAAAACCATTAACTCCCTGAGAAACAACATCAGCCGCCCCAGATTGAGAAGTCACAATTACAGGCAGTCCACAAGCCATCGCTTCTAACGCCACCAAGCCAAAGCCGTCTTCTACAGAAGGTAAAACTAAAACCGAGCATTTGCCGAAAACTGCCGTAGGGTCGGCACAACTGAAATCCCAAAACTCCTGCTTAATATTGGCATGTTTACTTAAGGCATTTTCCATTAATATTCGCAAAGCGCGGGTTGAAGTGCCACCAACTATTAACAGTTCCGAGTTAGGAATATTTGCGTTAGCAAAAGCATTAATCAAATATGGTACCCCTTTACGAGGTTCAATTGTCCCCACATAAAGCACCCGAAAAACCTGATCAAGTTTCGGAACAGGATGAAATCTGACCGTATCTACAAAAGGTGTCAGCACCGCAATTTCTTCTGGTGCAAATCCAGCTTGCACAAAAGTTTGTTTTGCCACTTCCGAAAGCACAATAATTAAATCAGCTTGCTTACACTCCCCTAAAAACCGTTGCAGCATCATCGGATTCATACTAGCCACAGTAGCTTCAGAAAGCATCCTCATCTCTTGCTGAATTTGTTCTTGCATAAAGGGAAGATAATTATTTAGGCAATATAGCCAAGCCCTTGCACCTTTGGCTTTAGCTGCCTTAAATCCCAAATTAGTTTGACCTGCTACCCCCATAATTAAATCACAGGGTTGAGATTTTAATCTTTTGCTCACCTGTTGATCAAAATATAAATCACTGAGTAACACAGCCCAATCATTGCGACGACGTAACAAAGGGGTAGAAAGTAATCGTCTGCTCCAACGAGAATGTCCCACAGGATGAACTGGAAAATCAGCTTGCGGTTTTTCCAAACCACCACAAAATACAGTTAAATCTGCAATTGTACTTAAACCTGCTGCTGCATTCGCCAAGCAAACTCCCTGCCCTCCTGTCCCCAAACCTGTATTGCAAGTGAGCGTAATTTTCATAAATTTCAATGAGCAATAGTGGATTTTAAGCAAACTGCGTCAAAGATTTTTAAATAATCTTGAACCAAGTTGATATAGCTAAGTTCTTGTTGAATCTCTGTGCGACCAAACCTCAGCGGAGAACCAGAAAAAGCAGCAGCAGCTACATAAAAGATTACCTGACTCATAACTTCTACATCCGTGGGTTCAACCAACCAAACTCCCGGTTTATCCTGCAAATAATCCCAGTTTTCTCCTTTAGGTACTGCTGCCAAAATCGGTCGATCTGTCATCAGATATTCATAGGTTTTACATGAAATACGCCCACCTGGAGTGCCATCAGGACGATTAGGCAAAGTTATAAATAAAAGGTCAGCTTGTCTTGCCAGTTGAATCGCTTGAAAATGGGGCAAAGCACCCGAAACAGAAACAACATCTGTAAGATTTTGGGTTTCTAAAACCTTTTGGACTACAAATTCTGGAAAGCTGTTACCGTAGACTGCAAGCTGAATTTTTTTCTCCCAGTCAGGATTTTGAGCTAGCACTTGCTGTACTGCTTTACCTACAAAAACTGGACTAGAACTCCGGCAGTCAATTCTTGCCCGTTTATAGTAGCCTAATTCCATCCAAGCTTTGTACAGTCTTTTCGGCAACTTCCGTTCTTCAGGATGATGATAAAATTCATACCAGCCGTTCATGCCACCAGTATATACAATCTCGAAAGATGTGTTACTATTTGTTCGCCTAGCAGACGCACCAGAGGGAATAATGGGACTAGAAAAATCCAGCGGATCAGCACCACAACGAATCAAATGAAACTTTGATTGTTGCTTTTCAGGTTGGCGTTTTTTTACCAAATTCAGATTGAATTGAGAAACGTAAACTACTGCATCAGCTTGACGCACATAAAAATTTTCTAGCCAGCGTTCGAGATAATAATGCAGCCAAGTAGTAGAAGTTGAATGCATATCAGTGCAACTAAGTGAATCATCCAAACTCAGCACTAAAGGCAAACCTGTCAGCCACTTCAGCACCACTCCCACTAAACCGGCTGAATAGGGCATCATAAATACAAAAATAGCATCAGCCTTCTGTTGCTTAATTTGCTGATAACCTTTTAGTAATGCAGGTAAAATCCAAAAAATTTCCGCATCTGGCCAAATTAATAAGGTTAATAACTTCTCCAGCCTCAGCTTACCAATCCATTCAATTATCAGTTTGGGACACCAACTTTTCACATAATGAATCGTTGCTTCTTCAGGTAAATAAGCATCCTTTGTCCCAGTTAATATATTTATTCGCCAAGTTTTCCCAAATTGTCTTAACAGCTTATTAGCTCGAATAGCAATTGGTGTTTTTAAGGGAGTGAAGTCATGGGCTATACAAAAAAGTATTGGCTGATAGGGCGATTTAGCCTCAACATTTAATGTAGATGAAGAAATCTGCTCATAATTAGCAGGTTGTAAGGGCAACCATTCTAAACGATTGATCAAATCAGCCATAAATAACTGGGTTAAAAAATTAAGTTCCTTGATTAATTTCTCAAACATTCAACCAGATATGAGTAACCAACTAAATAGATTATCATTCATGATATCTATGCTTATAGCTGTCATAATTTAGAAATTTATTTACTCTGATTGAGTGCTTTCGTACTGCATTTGGTGATATTTCCAAAGCTTACCTTTAAGCTCAAGTAGTTCTTGGTATTTACCCTGCTCAACTATCCGTCCCTGTTCTAATACCACAACCTTATCTGCTTTCGCAATAGTCGAGAGACGGTGAGCAATTGTAATTACTGTTCGACCAATAGACAGCTTTTCTAATGATTCCTGAATTAACCGCTCGGACACAGAATCTAAAGCGCTGGTAGCTTCATCCAAAATCAAAATTTCTGGGTTCCGCAGCAAAGCCCGCGCAATTGCAATTCGCTGCCTTTGTCCTCCAGATAACCGCACACCCCTATCTCCCAACTGTGTATCAAAACCTTCAGGCATTTCCAAAATAAATTCCAGTGCATTCGCCAGTTGAGCAGCTTCATGAATTTCCGCTTCAGTTACCTCTGATGCACCGTAAGCAATATTCTTTTCAACAGAAGTATTGAAAATAAATGTATCCTGGCTAACCACAGCTATCTTGCGCCGTAGAGAGTTGATTTCAAAGTGCCGCACATCAACTTCATCAATGAAAATATAGCCATCTGTAGCATCATAAAATCGAGGAATTAAATCGGCAAGTGTTGTTTTACCAGCACCAGAAGCTCCGACTAATGCTGTCATTTTTCCCCGTTCAATGGTAAGCGTAATATTATTTAGCACTGGCTGATTAGCACTATAGCTAAAATCTACAGATACTAAATCGATTGACCTTTGTAAACCCTGAAACTCAATTGGCCCATTTTGAAAATAAGTTTTATCCTTAGTTGTCAACAAGTTTTTAATATTGTCTGCTGAACCTTGGAGAGTACTGATAAATGCTCTTGTGCCATTAATATCTTGAACAAATGGTACAAGGCGGAAAAGTACAAAGAAAAAAGTGAGTAAAGAAGCAACTTGTAGCGTACCGTTCACCACAAAGTTAGTGAAGGCTAAAATAATCATCCCGACCAGTACTGTAGTAGCTACAGCTTCAGCAATTGGCCTCACAAGTGTCCAGGTTAAAACAACTTTAGTTGAAGTACTGACTACTTGATCGCTAGCTTTATAGTAACGCTGACGCTCCAATTCTTGAGTACCACAGGCATGAACTGTACGAATACCATTAATAAATTCTATGGCTGTTGATGTAAAATTACCATTAGCAACTGACATGCCAAAACTAGTTTCTCTCACTCTGGCATTTAAATTTGACAATCCGACGCCTAAAAGTGTAAATAAAAATACAGAAATTAGCGTCATTTGCCATGATAGCAAAAACATTGTGATTAAGTAGACAGTAGCTGTCAACCCTCTGGTAAATAAAAATGCCCCTCCACTAAAACCTTGTCTTATCCTCTCAATTTCTGTAGTAATTGTGTTTATCAGTTCACCAGAACGAGTTTTAGCAAAGTAACTCAGCGATAAAGATTGCAACTGTTCAAAAATTTGCTTACGTAAGCGAGCGCCAAGATGTAGTTGAGATAATTCGGTGTAGACTTGTCCAAAGTAATTGAAGGTTGCACGCATCAAAGTACTTAACAATATCAGCCCAGATACCCGATATAGGCGGCTAACTGCTGAAGTATTAACGCCCAATATCAAGTTATCGAACCAGTCTATTCCTATATGAATTGGTTCAGCATTGGGGCTAGTTAAGCTCTGCAAAAACGATAGCAAGAAACCAAGACTAACACCTTCAAATGTAGCCGCCAAAAATGAAAAGATTAAGGCAAGTATGGCAATCTGGCGAAAGTGTTTAAATTCTCGCAAAATCAAATAGTTTTCCTGCCAAAATTTAGTAGCCTTGAACAGATTGCTGATTGCTCGATAAAATTTCCGATGCATGAACATTTTCCAAAAATAATTTGTCAAGGCAAATAGACCATTAGAGACGCTAGGCAAATATTTTTATCCAGATAGAGTGCGGTAAATAAATTCAATAATTACCGCACTTTTTTCCAAAGTCATTTTTGCAGGATTGAGGAGAGAGAAAATAACTTTGCTGGGCGTGAATTTGTGTAGATAAATTGCTGGCTCTAGTATAGCTATGTGGCTGTAATCAAGACAATTTTCAGATATTACTATACCAGTAAATATGATAATTACTGTGCGATACCAACCCAATAAGCCAGAAATTAAGCACAATCTTTAGCTATCTAATTGCAAGATGTTAGACTGTTCCTCTACCTCCCATGAAGCTGTAATTCCTGGTAGTTGATTGAGTGCTCGTTGTCTTTCTGAACTTAACCGCACAGCATCTTCTAAAGTCCAAGAACGACTTCCCATTAAACTCATCTCACCCCGGATCACATTCCATAATTGGGGCAGATTTTCTAAACCATACTTACATAGCCAATGCCCTAGAGGTGTCATGTCTTGTATCACAGTTGTGCGAAACTTGATCGCTCGAAAGAGCTTACCTCGCTCTCCAACATGCCACTCACGGGAAAAAAGCAACCCTGGTGAGTACATCCGCATCAGCAAAATCAATGCCAGCATTACTGGACTTACTACTAGCAGCAAAACTAAGGCAGCAATCCAGTCAATTCGCCCCTGAAACCACCTCAAAAGTCGGCTATCTTTTCTCGGCAATTTATTGCCAGAGGGTATGCTGAGAAATATTGGCTTATTAGCTTGCTCACATGCATCTGCCCAAAACCGCAGTAAAGCCTCACCCAGCTTTGGATCGATACTCACTAAATTGACTGGGGAATGTTTTAAGCACTCTACTAACGATTGCTCTCTATCCAGTAAAGGCAGATATGGCTGTTTCACTTGCCTGGGATGCTTTACCAACAGCTGACCCCGTCGCCATTGAAGTGTGCAGTATGGGGAGCAATGATCTTGGTAGTGCTGGGGCACAGTGTAGTTATTCTCTAAACTGGGAATTATTGACGTTGTCATATGTCTGTGAATTTATACAGTAGTAGATTGCTGACCTGATATCCCAGGCGATGAATGCCAAAGATTCCGATCTGAGTGTTGTTGCTCTCAAACGCTGGAGATAACTGACTGTGAAAATATGCGCTTACAACTTGCTTTCCAGACAAATCCATATCTTGTGAAATTCCGCAAGTACAATATCTACAGAAAACAACAATACTAAGTAAGCAGGCAGCAACTAACATAACTGGGGAGCTAGCTAGGACACTTGGTATTCTCCCTAAAAATTATGCTTGGTAGGGAGGTGTACAGGGAATTTATCCCATCTCCCTATCTCCCCATCACTACATTTACTTCCACCTACTTAATTTTTAGACAACTCTAACAAAACCAGTCCACTCTTACCTTATAGCTTTTTGGGATGGGCTTCTCAATCTCTAGAATATAAGATTCTGTAGAAATATTTATTGTTCGGACAAATTCTTTATTCACTCTTTAAATAGACATTGCTTTTCTCAAAAATTTATTAAGCTATGATAAATTTGGCTAATTTTAACTGATATAAATAAAATTATATGTTGGCAATAAAAAAGCTTAAATATTACATTAATCATATTAAGTAAATTTTCTAAATATTGTAATCAACTCAACAAAATTAAACATAGCACCTCTCTTTGAGTCGCTCTACAAAAAGGAAACAGACTTTGATACTCCTTAAATAATCTCTAGGAGCACTGGGGTATTAGAACTATTTTATGTTTTTTGAGATTGACCTAGTTAATCAGTTTTTTATGCTTTTTGAATGAGTTGTAGGTAATAGATATTACTTGAATAAAAAATATGCCTGAGAAATAGTAACTATTGATAGTTGACAATTAACAATAAATGTTTAACTCGCCGCAACCCCACAATTGATATTTTATTAATCCATTCTTGCTCCAAAATTACTTAATAAAACTCTTGGATGAATATCTAATACCCCACCCTAACCCTCCGCTGAAGTTATCAGCCTTGGCGGAAGCCGCTGAGACTTCTCTGGGACAAGGAGGCTGACGAGTGTAGACTTTCTACAAGAATGCTGGAAAAATGATCAGGAAGATAAGTGAATAAATATATTTAGTATAAAACTATACTTTTCAATCAAAAGGGCGGCTTTCATCTTAGCTCTAGAAGCAATGAGATGAAAGCCGCTCCACCGTTACTTATTAGTAGCCAGTAGTGCGTAGTTTAAGAAACTGACCACCGACGCAAAATCTCACTAAAGCCCAGAACGTTGAAATAAGGGGAGACCGCAAAAATAAAATCCCAGCCGTGTTTGTAAGTGATTATTTGGTGACGAGAGATCTAGGTTTGAGGGCTGGGATTTTATTTCAGGGCAAATGCCTAAGCATAATTTAGCTATTTTTCCACAGCTTGGTGCAGCGCCAATTGTTGTTGCTTGGGATAAGGTACGTAAGCACTGTTAGAGTTTGATACTCCATTTGCCACAACCCCAATGAGGTTTAACTTACTCAACATAGCTGTAGCTTGGGTAATCTGGGTTCGTGTGACTCTGCCAATGCTGGCTACCATGACTACACTCCGACAAGATGATGCTGTGAGCATGGCATCCACCAAGCCGAGAACTGGCGGAGCATCTATGAGTACCAAATCATAGTTATCTTCAAATGCTGCCATCAATTGCATCATCCGAGGGGAACTCAAGAGATTAGCTGGGTCAGTAGGTGTTGGCCCAGCGGTCAAAATATCGATGTAGGATGAGCCTGAATATGGAACACCAATCTGATGGGGTAGGGTGACATCACTTGCTAGTAGTGTTGACAGCCCCTGTTCATTAGGAAGATTGAGTTGTGTATGTAGGCTAGGAACGCGTAAGTTGGCATCAATCAGCAGTACCCTTTTGTGTAACCGGGCAGCACTCATTGCCAGACCCAATGCCAAAGCTGACTTACCATCATCCGGCAAAGCCGAGGTGACCATTAAGGACTTTAGGTCAGATACGGTATTTAAAAGTTCAATATTTTTATAAATCAGATCCAGCGATTCCCAACGTGGTGGGGATTGTAGAACCTGAATTGTCCAGGGGGAAAGCACTTCTGGCTTACCGAAAGGCAATTTGATCACTGATTCTCTGGGCTTGGCAGGAGGCAATTTCGGAGTTGTTCCCAACAACGGCAGAGCCACTTGCTTCTCTAACTCAGCAGTGGTATGAACGGAATCATCAGCTGCTTCCCGAATAAACGCCGCAATACCTCCTAACATTAAGCCCACCACTGCACCCAACAAGAGATTCTGCTGGAGGTTTGGCCCCAACTGCTCACCTTTTTGGGGTTCTTCCACCACTTCCCAATTAAACCCACCCTTAGAAAGTTCCTGCCGCAATTGCTGCTCCGCCCTTAACAATTGCTCCAATCTTTCACGGCTAAATTGTAACTGCGGTAATATGCGATTGTAATAAGCCAACAGAGAGGGAAAGCGTTTGAGTTCCAAACGGAGGTTGTTCTCTTTCTGCGCCAAAGTTTGATCGCGAGCGCTTAAAGCAACTATATTGGTCTGGGTCTCTACTAGCTGACCTGCGAGGTTGAGGTCAATTTGACCGAGTTGTCCTTGTTCGAGAAGAGTTTCTCCAAAAGTGAATGCGCCAGCAGACTGTCCGCCTAAAGTTCTTCCTACTTCTTTTTGCAACAGTACTTTTTGGCTCTGAAGTTGTTCTTTCAGCTTTTGCACACTTGGAGTGTCATCCGTGAAACGCAAGCGTTCCTGTGCTAGAGACAGTTCTGTTTTCTGAATTTCGTTGAGTAAGCCTTGGTAGCGGCTAGACTGACTGAGACGAGAAGAAACTAGGGCATTCTGTGGCGATCGGTTCAGCTGTTCTTCCAATGATTTTTGACGTGCTAAAGCCTCTTCATATTGAGAACGAGTTGTCTGTCGCTCCTGCTCAATAGTGTTTAAAGTTGCCTCGATGGCTCTAGCCTGTGACTCAGGATCGATTAAATTCTGGTTTTTGCGAAACCGTTGGAGGTTTGCTTCAGATGCATTTACTTCGTCACTGGCCTTTCTTAACTGTTCCCTGATAATTTGCAGACCTTTCTGTAACCGCGAATCCTGCTGTTGTTTGTTATATTCCACATAAACTTGGCGGATAGCAGCCAGAACTTTTTTTGTCTTCTCTGGATCTATATCGGTATACTGAACTTGGAATATTTTTGTGGCGACGTTATCTTCTTTAGTTCTTAATTGACTTAAGACTAAAGCACTTTTAACATCACTTGTGGTGATGTCTGGATATTCAGGCTGAAGTTTATCAACTGCTTTTTGGATCAGTCCAGAACTCTGCATCAAGTTCTGCTGGGTTGCAGTGTCTATTTCAACATTAGAGTCGGTAAACTGACTTTCTACTCCCGATCCTGCTTTCTTACCTTGATAGTTAGGCTCTACTAGCAGCTGCATGGAGCTTTTATAAGTAGGATGAGTTTTAAAAGTTACTATACCTGCGATAGCAGTAGAACTCATAAATACTAGTAAAAACCAAGGAAATCTGCGGACAAGTACTGCGAACATTTGTCCATAACCTGGTTCTGTTTCTGGAACTGGAGTTATGTGTGGATTTAGACTATTTTGAATCACGTTTATTATCCTTCAACTAAGAAATCAAATGATTGATGTACACCACACACTTGATAGATAATTTGCTCGACCTTACCAAAGAATGCATGTTCAGAAAAATTCGTTACAGCATGATTACGGATATTTTCGTAATTCCAAGCAATTCCCCTGGACTCTAGTAATGCAGCTTGTAAAGATTCGGGGGTTTGTCTTTTAAAAAAGACCCCCGTTTTACCAGGTATCTGAGTATCTAATACCCCACCTGCTCCATAGGCAATGACTGGTGTTCCGCTAGCGTTTGCCTCTACTGGAACTAATCCATAGTCTTCTAAGGCGGCAACGATAATAGACTTTGCTTTAGAAAATAAGTCTTTACGTGTGCCATCACTGACATGTCCCAAAAACTCAATATTGGGTAATGCCTTGGATTTTAACCTTTCTTTTTCTGGTCCGTCACCTGATATTAATAATCGGCATCCTAGCCAATTAAAAGCTTCGACTATTATATCAAGACGCTTATAGCTGATCATCCGGGCTGAGGCGAGGTAGTATTCGTCTTTTGTATCAGAAAAGACGAAGTTGCTGGTATCAATTGGATAGTTAATCACAATAGCTTGTTTGCCATAAATATTTTGAATTCGCCTGGCAACAATACTCGAATTAGCTATATAAAAATCCGGTTCTTGAGCATATTTCAGGTCTACATTTCTCATTAGCTGAAAAACTTGCTCGATTAAAGGAGCAAAATATCGATAGTCTCCATACTCTCGTAAATATGTTTCTGTGTCCCACAAGAAACGGGTAACATTATGACAAAAACAAATGTGGCGTGCATCTGGACGTTTTCGTACTGCTTTGGCGAAGCTAGTGCTACTGCTGATGATCAGATCATAGTCTTGCAAATCTAAGGAGCGAAAGGCAGGAAAATATAAGGGAGCTATCAACCTAAAATGCTTTGCTGCTCCCGGAATCTTTTGCAAGAATGTTGTGTTAATCATCCGCTCACCTAGGTCAATAGTTTTTTGCGGATCGTATAATGAGGTAAAAATATCAGCTTCGGGGTAGCGTTTACAAAGCAATTCAAACACGCGCTCTGCGCCACCGCGCTGGGTTAAGTAATCATGGACGAGAGCAATTTTCATGGATGATCCCCTATACTTTGCTTTTTTTAATGAAGTTTTTAGCTGATTAGCCTGTAAAATCGACTTAAATCTGCTCAAATTCCTGCTTGCCGCTGGCTAGATTGGGAAGCTGATCTTGTCATAAGGAGAGGATAACAGAGGGAATAATTTTATGTATGGGTTGCCCTGGTTCATATTCCAGCCAGCAGCGCCAGTGACGTTACCGAACAAATGAAACATTTCATTCGGCTTAATTGTCAGCAACAGTTTTTTTACTGTTTCTAAATTTTCCAGCTTGCTCTGCCACCAATGCAGATTGTGCGTATTTGATGTGTGTAGTTGGCGAAATATGGTGTCCACTTGGGCGCCATTTAGGCGATCGCGATCGCCTAAATGGAAACTCAGGAATCTGCTAGCACCTGTAATCAGTATTGTTTTACTATATAATCTCTCAATCAAGTTGTTCATTTCCGCTCCTCTGACACCTTTTATGCAGAAATGCTCTCCCTAGCTTTCCTAGCAACAACCCATGTTTTAACAGGACATCGGCTGATTTTTTCTGACTTCAAATTTCCCGACTGATTTATCGGCAATATATAGCAATCTCTGCTCAAAGATCTGAAGAAATTGCTTCGCTTCAACTAATTTATGTTGTTTATTTGAATTTTGAACCATAACTTACCTTCACAAAAATCTGGAAAAATTATCTTTTCTAGATTAGGGGGTAGTAGATGAATGCACCTCTGAGACTAAGTCATTTAGATTGGCAAAATTCAGTTAGAAACTATCAGATGAAACCGGATAAATCAGAGGTGAAGATAGAATATCAGGCTAACTCAGAGAGATTAGCTCATTTTGAACAAAAAGATAAATTAGCTTTCTGGGCGCTTGAGAGTTTGGTTAACATTCTCAAGCGCCCAGAAAACTAAAATTTACTTGACCAGTGCTAAAGTTTTTGACGGAGCAAAATAAGCTGTTTGTTCAGCTCGGAGTTTGTCGCTGAGTCTGCCTTCAGGTAATTCTACGTCATCGTAGGTGAGGACTTGATCCTGGGGAATATCTCGCTTCAAGCGGCATCCTTCAGCTATACCCATTGGGAGTAAGTTTTCTTGGTGGACAATTTCTGAGTTTTCACATTCTCCATAGGTCATGTAACGACCAATGCCATCAAGGGTTTCACCAGCTTTCAAGTTGATTTTGGCAGTGGTGACGACATCGACAACGGGGCCACCTAGAGGAGACAGAACAGCATCCTGAAAGAGGACGGCACGCGCTACTGATAGGGGAACTTCAAAGTGACAAAGGTGATAAGGGGTGTAGAAGCTATAAAGGGGACCTTCACCTAGTTTATAAAGGTTGAGATAATGGCGTTGTTTAGGGTCTTCATGGGTGGCAAAGACAAATACTCCTGGGCCTGGTTTGGTGCCAACGACGTAATCGACAATACCACCTAGTTGCTGGAGTTGTTCAACATCATACATTTTGGTCATTTCATCGATATGACCTGTGTATTCGTATCCCAACATCCCGCGCTTGGCTACCTTCATGCCTGTGCCATTAGCGACGATCGCTTGTTCAAAAGAAATTTTGCTGCCATCGGCAAAGCTGGTAACCATTGTGGGATTTTGTCCCCAGCGTTTGGCAAAACCTTCTTGGGTGGTGGGATTGCGGTAGGGGTCTTGTAGTCCTTTAATATTGCCGCACAATAGGGGGGTTAAACCAATGCTTTTGACAAAGCGGTAAAGGTTCATTTCTACCCCTGGTTGGTCACCGTCGCAAGCGCTGAGAATGACGCCAGCCCGGTCTGCATAGACTTTGAGGATGGGGCCAATAGTGCCGTCGAGTTCGGCATTCATTAAGATGATGTGCTTGTGATGTGCGATCGCACTCATGACCAGATGTGCCGCAAACTCGATTGTCCCTGTGACTTCAATGATTGCATCTATACCATCTGCTTGGCACAGTAACATGGCATCTTCGGTGACTGCATATTGCCCAAGCGCGATCGCATCTTCCAAGTCGGCGACAGTCGCCACAATTTTTAAATCCTCAATTCCCGCTTCTAAATAAGCTCGTTTGGCATTGTCTATAGTCCGATTGGAAATAGCAACTATCTTCATGCCCGGAACGGAATTGATAATTTGATTGGCAATTCCTCGACCCATAAAACCAGCACCAATCATCGCCACTTTTATCGGGTTACCAGCTGCGGCTCTAGCTTTGAGAGCTTGATCTAAAATAATCATCATTAAACTCCTATCAAGATAGATTCTAATAAAGGCCAATTCCGATCTTTCTCAGATATTTCACTGACACTCAAAGGCCAAGAAATTTCTAAAAGTGGATCATCATAACGCAAACCACGCTCATATCCTGGGGTGTAAAATTCACCAACTTGATACATAACTTCTGCACCATCTGTCAGTGCTTGATAACCGTGAGCAAACATTTCTGGTACATATAAAGCGCGGTGGTTTTCCGCAGTCAATTCCACACTAATATGTGACAGGTAAGTTGGGGATTCAGGACGCATATCGATAATTACGTCATAAATAGCGCCTTGAGTACAGCGGATTAATTTCGTTTCTCCTGCTGGGAGAATTTGATAGTGCATTCCCCGCAAAGTACCTTTTTGATGATTAAAAGAAAGGTTGCATTGGGCAACAGTTGACTTTAACCCATGCTCCTCAAATTCTTTGGCGCAGAAAGTACGGGCAAAAAAACCGCGAGAGTCCGGTTTTTCTTCTAAGTCAATAATAAAAGCGCCTGAGAGATTGGTTTTTGTAAATATCATAAATGAAATAGTATGTTTGGGTTTTTACTCAGAACGACTAAACTCTGCCTTCAACTATTAACTTTTTACTTGGTTTGGTAAAAGTATCATCCTTGTATTGCCTGCAAAGTTCTGGTCTTTTTGGTGGGTTGGCTGTATATGTGAAAAATAGCGTTGACCGCTCTTGTGTCCTCACAGTACCGTGATGTAAAATATTTCTCGGATCTACAAAAATCACGGTTCCAGCTTTTCCTGGACAGGATTTCCAAGCTGATTTGGGGATAATTTTGCTTAGTTTTTCATCATTGATACCTAAATAATTTGTCTGTAAAAGCTCATAGTCAACCCGATAATCAGTCAATCTTTCTAACAAACTGTAACGCTTTGGCACATACTCAAAAGGTCCGTGTTTGTCTGTCACATCATTCAAGTAGATAATGACTTTAATCATCCGACGGTCTTCAGCATCTTTATGCCATAGCAGTGTTTGCAGTTGCTGCTCATTCGGGAAGTCTTTCCGCAAATGTACACCATGAAAAGCAATAGGTAGTCCTATGTAGTTTTCAATGATATTTTGCAGTTTTTTTTCAATTCCCCAGGCAAAGAATTCTGGTAAATCTGTAACTGTATAAATTTGCGGCAGCTTGTAATCTGCATGGCTATCACGGGGGGATACAATGCTTGATAAATGACTATTAGCAGCATACAAAAGTTGTGTGGTTGATGGTAATTCCAACTCTGCTAAAGAAGTGATGTAAGCACCATCTCGTTTTAGAGCATCAACAATCAAGCGCTCGCGTCCTAGTAATGCAGGTAAATTTCTCGCGTGCTTCACTAATGCTAGTCTATAATTTAACTCAGACTTTAGTCCAGATATTTTGCTTTGAATAGTCTCAAGCATGGCATAAATACCTCGTTAATTGGATGTTGATTTCGTCATAAGTTTAGCCGTTTATTACTCATAATTACGGATTTCTTGAGGAGATACTTCACCCAGTTCTGCAAGTTTAAATTCTTTTAGAGGGAGCACTTCAAAAACAGATATGCTTACTAAAGCCAAAAAGGGAATTACTATTTTCATGGCAGACACAGGCCATCTTCTCAAAGCACCTAAAAATACTTTTAAGTTAACTTCTCGGAAGTTCTGCAAAAGCATCCTTCGGCAAAATTGCTTAGAATATCCATTTTCTTCCAGTTTCAAAATTACTTCAGGTATGTGTTTGTATTGCATTAACAGTGCAGACTGTGGTTCTTTCTGCCAATAACTCACACCAACGATACATTCTAAAAAAGTATCTTTAGTGACAATTACACTGCCATTAGCGGCACAATACCCAGCTAAATATGCTAAGGATATCCAATTATTCGTAGCATCTTGCCAAATTTGCAAAGCACGTTTAACTAGGTCAGTTCGGTACACAGTTGCGGTCAGAAAGATAACTGCACCAACACTTTTGGAAAAACAATGTTCAAATAGTGCTTTGCCATCACCATCACCATCTTCACTATCAGCATCAAACCAGCGATTGCCAACGATAGTGGGTGGATGAACTGCTTCCCCAGTGACTTTATTTCTCCCGGAAAAATTTAAGAACAATAATGATAAATTCTCATTTTTATTGAGTTTGCTAATGACATAAGCAACGGCTCTTTCCTGAATTGGATCATCATCACCAATTGTCCAAACGTATTTTGTTGTAGCCGAACTTAGGCAATAAATAATGTTTTTCATTACGCCTAAGTTTTCAGAATGTTTATTTGATTTAAATGTGATATTACTGAGATTTTTTTGCCACTTTTTGATAATGTTCTGAGTATTGTCGGTTGAACAATTATCAGAAACCAAAATTTCACAGTCAGATTCAAAGCCTTTGATAGCCTGAGCTAGCCATGCTAACTGTTTATCAAGTAACTCGGCACGATTATAAGTAGGAATGGCAATGGTGAGTAATTTATGCATGGTAAACAAGAAAAATCCGGAGTGTGGTATATAAATTGTTAATTACTGGGAGTTAATAGCTTTGCCTACATCCTATTTATTCACTACTTAATTGACTAAGGATGTCCGCTGTTTACAAGTAGATCTTCCCACTAAACTCAAGTACCGGATGATGATTATATTTATTGTCATCAACGGCTATCGTCTGAAAGCACCTAAAATAACCTTTCAACTGTTTTGTGCATAATGCTTGATGATTTGCAGTAAAATTTTTGACTGTCCCCCTTTATTAGATTCAGATAAAGCATTAAAGCAATTATCAATTAAATACTAAAATGCTAATATCTGTAGTTATTTAGGTATCAGAAAGCAACAATTTTTACCGAAAAGATCAGACAATAAAAATAGATTGGGATGAGGCTTCCGAATGAAATATATTTCATTCGGAAGATTGTCTTAAGTCTTAATTTGCTGCTACTCTAGGAGTCGATTACTTTTTATTCCAAAAGAAATTCTTGTCAATTTGCTCGGTACGAATCAGATATTCTAGCTGCTTTAAGCGCGTAAAGCCTCTAAACAAGAAAGTATCTTCTGTCATGTCAATTTGACTGAACAAATTAAATAGTTGCTCGGCACCATTTTGAGCATTCCAATCACACTTAAACCCGGGTAGGATTGTGTTAATTTTCTCAAATGATACCCGATAGCTGCGGTTGTCTGCACCGTTATCACCAAAGGATAATTGACAACCTGGGAAAGCATCAGCAATAATTTGGGCGATGTCTTTAACTCGATAGTTGTTCGCTGTATCTCCGACGTTGAAGATTTGGTTATGTACAATGTCCCGTGGTGCTTCTAAGGCACAGACAATTGCTTTGCAAATATCCAATGCATGGACTAATGGACGCCAAGGTGTACCATCACTGGTCATTTTAATTTCTTTGGTAGTCCAAGCCAACCCAGCCAAGTTATTTAAAACGATATCAAACCGCATTCTGGGGGAAGCACCAAAGGCGGTAGCATTCCGCATAAAAGTAGGTGAGAAGTCATCATCAGCTAGTGGTCTGACATCTCGTTCTACTAGGGTTTTACATTCTGCGTAGGCTGTTTGGGGATTTATCGGCGATTCTTCTGTTACGTCACCTTCACTTGCAACGCCGTAGACACTGCACGAAGACATATATACGAAGCGACGCACACCCATTGCTTTAGCTAGGTTAGCCAAGCGAACTGAACCTTGATGATTAATTTCGTAGGTGATGTGGGGTGCTAAGTGTCCTGTGGGGTCGTTGGAGAGTTCCGCCATGTGGACTATTGCTTCTACACCTTGCAAATCTTCAGGAGCAATATTTCGGATATCTTTGTTGAGGGTTTTAGGTGTCACCTCAGTACCGTTGTACAGCCAACCAACTTTATAGAATCCGGTATCTAGTCCGATAACTTCATGACCCCGTTCGATTAACAGGGGTGGTAATAAGGAACCAAGATAGCCTTCTGTACCGGTGACAAGAATTTTCATGAATTTTTAACTTTATGCTTTTTTGCAGGTGCATGACAAACATGGCTATTGCTGATGAATAACCAAGAATGGCTGAGAAAAGTAAAGAATACTCAACTCTGATTGTGGTGTGGCTATCCTGCGTTCTAGAAAAACAAGTCTCAGTTAGTAATGGGAGACAAGAATTTATCAAGATAGCTGTGCGGCGAAAGATTAGGCGTTAATTGCTGTTAACAACTGTGCCTGTTGGGGAATTTGCGCCACGATGGCTTTGCCTATTTCTACTGAGGAAGTGGCAGCAGGGGAGGGAGCATTGCAAACATGGATGGAGTTTTGTCCTTGAACGATTAAAAAGTCGTCTACAAGGGAGCCGTTATTCATCAATGCTTGTGCGCGGACGCCTGCATGGGTGGGAATTAAATCTGCTGCTTGAACTTCGGGAATGAGTTTTTGCAAACTTCTGACGAAGGCTGCTTTACTGAAGGAACGAATGATTTCCTGAATGCCTTCATCGGCGTGTTTTGCTGCTAGCTTCCAAAAACCAGGATAGGTGATGACTTCAGCAAAGTCCCGCAAGTCAAAGTCGGTTTTCTTATAACCTTCTCGTTTGAGGCTGAGAACTGCGTTTGGCCCTGCATGGACGCTGGAATCGATCATCCGGGTAAAGTGGACACCCAGGAAGGGAAAGTCTGGGTTGGGAACTGGGTAAATGAGGGTTTTGACTAGATGGCGTTTTTCGGGAATCAGTTCGTAGTATTCACCCCGGAAGGGAATGATTTTGGCAAGGGGTGTCAGTTGTGCTAGTTTAGCGATGCGATCGCTATGCAATCCGGCACAATTGATCACAAAACGGGTTTCAAAACTGCCGTTGCTGGTTTCCAGTACCTGATTTTCACCACTTGCAGAGATTTTGGATACTTTTGTATTCAGACGCAGTTCTCCCCCCTGCTGCTGAATTAACTCGGCGTATTTCTGACAAACTTGCTTGTAATTGACGATGCCTGTGGAAAATACCCGAATTCCCCCGACACATCTAACATGGGGTTCAATTTCTTTGACTGCTTCTGGGCTAATTCTCTGGACTTCTATGCCATTGTCTAAGCCTCGTTTGTAGAGACTTTCTAAGCGTGGTAGCTCACTTTCTTCAGTGGCAACAATTACTTTACCGCAAACTTCGTGTTCAATTTCATGCTCTTGGCAAAATTCTACCATTGAGCGACTGCCATCACGGCAAAATTTAGCTTTAAAGCTTCCTGGTTTGTAGTAAATTCCTGAATGAATTACGCCGCTATTATTGCCAGTTTGATGAAATGCCCATTGACTTTCTTTTTCTAGTACTAAGATTCGGGCATGAGGATAGTTTTTTCCTAAAGCCATCCCTGTAGACAGTCCAACTATTCCCCCACCAATAATCGCAAAATCATACATTGGAACTATTGCACCAGAAAATACAGTAAATGAACGGATTTTGAAGATAACATCTGTAGCCTACCATGTCTTCCAAGGAGCTTTGCCAGTTTGCCAAAGATCCTCTAAATAGTTTTTATCTCGTAAAGTATCCATCGGTTGCCAAAAACCCTGATGTTTGTAAGCAGATAGCTGTTCCATGTCAGCTAACTTTTCTAATGGTTCTTTTTCCCACACGGTGGATTCATCAGCAATGAAGTTAATTACTTCAGGTTCGAGAACAAAATAACCGCCATTAATCCAAGCACCATCACCTTCGGGCTTTTCCCGAAAATTAGTGATTTTAGTTTGTTCCTGTCCTAGAGAAATTGCACCAAAGCGTCCTGCTGGTTGAACGGCGCTGAGTGTTGCTAATGTCTTTTGTTGTTGATGAAAATTAATGAGTTGCGTAATATTTATATCGGTAACACCATCACCATAAGTGAAGCAAAAAGTTTCATTACCAATATGCTCACTAATTTGCTTTAAGCGTCCGCCTGTCATTGTGCTATCACCTGTATTTACTAAGGTGACTCGCCAGGGTTCAGCATAACCAGAATGTATATTCATTTGGTTAAAGCGCATATCAAAAGTCACATCTGACATGTGTAAGAAGTAGTTGGCAAAATACTCCTTAATGATGTACCCTTTGTAACCGCAACAGATGATGAAGTCATTAATACCGTGGGCAGAGTAAATCTTCATTATGTGCCAGAGAATCGGCTTACCACCAATCTCAACCATCGGCTTCGGTCTGATACTAGTTTCTTCACTGAGGCGTGTACCAAGCCCTCCAGCCAAAATCACCGCTTTCATGCATTTACCTCGGAGACTTGCTTCAAATATGATTGATTATTTCACTTGATCGAGATGAAGAGGATGCACATGGAATCGACGAGAAAAATTGAACTTTTACTTTTTTTCTCTACAAACAACCTAAAGACAATTTAACTGTAAATATGTCTTAAATTATAAAGGAAAGGTAAATTAAAATACTTTATGTGTGAAATATTTATGAATATCTATAAACCTATAAATGTAGCATTAAAGTTCATAAAAATTAAACAGCATAAAATAACTAGCGTCAGATTTTGCTACCCCCAAAGGGCTGATTTTACCTTAATCAAAGGCAAAAAAACGCTAGTTATAATATTTAGTTATTTACTTGTTTTTAGTTACTTTGTTCCAACATTCTTGAACTTTGGAATAAAGCGTCACATTTATTTTCTACCACGACGCAGATATTGCTGAGAGCTTGTTGGTAATTATCCATATCCTCTTGTTCAAGAGAAATTCTGGCCGCTGTCTGTAAATCTTCAATTGCTTGGGTCTGGCTTTGTTTGGAACCACTTTCCCCGTATTGGGCAAGTTCATAATGTACCATGCCTCGTTTGAGATAAACTTTCGCCAGTTGTGGATTGATACTTAATGCTGCGTTAAAGTCAGCGATTGCTTGTTTGTATTCTTGAGCATAGTTGCTGCTATGTTGGGCAATTTGATAACGAATCATCCCCCGCTGGAAGTAAGCTTCGGCTTTTGATGAATTCAGTTTGATTGCGGAGGTAAAATCGGCGATCGCTTTTTTGTATTCTTGTTGAGAGTCATTGCGATATTTGGCAATTTGGGAGCGGACAATACCCCGTCGGATGTAAGCTTCAGCTTCTTTATCGTCAAGACGCAGGGCGTGATTAAAATCGGCGATCGCTCTTTTGTACTCTTTGTCAGGGTCGCTACTGTAGTCAGCAAGCATATAGTAGGCATTACCCCGGTTGACAAAAGCTTTGACTTCGTGAGGATTGATTTGCAGCGCTTGGTTATAGTCGATCAATGCTCCTTCATAGTCTTTGAGGTTATAGCGAGCATTGCCCCGATTGACGATCGCTTTGGTTTGTGTGGAGTCAAGGGCGATCGCTTGGCTAAAATCTTTAATTGCTCGCCCATAGTCTCGTACTTTGTAAGCAGCATCACCCTGCTGATAGTAATCAGCGAAACTAAGGTTCTGATGATCACTATTTTCCTGACGAGACATCAAGGTTTGTTGAGTGTAAGGATTTTGGGAAACAAACGGACGAGTAAATTGAATCATTAAGTCTAAATAACCCAATAAACCAAAACCCAGGACACCAAAAATCATCGGGTAAAAATTTGGCGATTTGATTTGTTTATGTGTAGACAAACTTTGGACGAATGCCGGTTGCCAATTATGTACTGGGGAGGCTGGCATAATTGGGCGTGTGAGACCGGGAATCTGGGGATAGCGCTCGCGCAGTGGTTTTTTCTGGGAGATGCTACGCGAACGTGGTTGGAGATGTTCTCTAGATGCGATCGCCTGAAGTGATGGAAAAGGATCACGTCCGCCTAATTGCAAGGCACGTTCACACCACGGGCATTTTTGCAAATGATTATTATACTGATGCTGGGGATTGACACTACAGGTAACTAGACCATCCTCAGCTTCAGCTAATGCTGACAGCCAAGTTTGAGCACTAGGGCGCATCTGTGGGTTGTTGTGACCATCTTCAAAACAACGGACAAACAAAGCCTGTAGCCTGGGATGGAGAATTTCCCAGGGGGGGGCAATGGGGGTAGGCAGGTAAGGTACTTGCCGCTTGTGAGAGTAAGTGAAATGACCAGCAACAATCCGGGCTTCGTAGGGGGGTGGTTCGAGAACACCTTGGAAAATGCCAGAAAATGGGTGTGTGCCTTCCATCAATAATTGAAAGATCAGCACTGCCAACCCAAATAAATCATGGGAATTTTCGCGATCGTACTGGGCAAAAATTTTATTCTGTAACTCTGGAGGAGTAAACTCAGGCTTCCCCACAGAGCAGCGGTAAACTATATTCTTATCTGGGTCACGCACTTGGAACGAGTCCGTATCTACCAAAGTCACCAGTGCTGTGTCACTGATCAGGATATTCGACTCATTCACATCGCCAATATAGTAATGGCTAGCGTGCAAAGCAGCAAAAGCCGCCGCCAAATTGCGGGCAGTACGCAGCAGATATTGATAATTGAATAAAGGGCAGTGTTGGCGGCGAGTTCTGGGGTTGTAAAAGTCGATAATCGGCCGCATCCCCTGAATGCGCGGCATTAAAAAGCCGATGATACTGCCGCTGCCATCCAACCCTTGCAACAGTTCCTGTGGCCAAGCGATGGAGATATGCCCCAAACTAGCCGTAGGGTTTTCCGGTGGGTTGGCAAGCATCGCCTGGAGTTTGTTGGCGTGGGTGATGGTAGGCTTGTGATAAATCTTCGCCACCAAATTGTCATTTGATGGCACTTCATAAACACAAGCTTCACCGCCACGCCCCAAACTGACAGTGAGGTTGAGAATTTCTTGCTGGGGGAGACAACGTAGTACCTGCATGGGAGAATTACGGTTAGTGGAGGTTATTTAAAATCCAAAGACAGCACAGATATTGCTCATTAGTTGCTAAATGCAGCTATGACAAGCGTCAAATCATCATCAGTGCGTTGTGTAATCCGCTCAGAGTTTAAAAACTTCACCAATTGCTCTTTTGCCGCTGTCTTATCCTCAGCATTTGCTACAAACTCGAACAGAGGAAAAAAGAATGGTTTGTGAGGTTCGCCAACAACCATATTCAAAGCCAGCATTTGTAGTCCATCCGTCAGGACAGCAACATTGACAATGTCTTCACGCCACAATTTCATCTGCGCTGTATCTACAGCACCAGATGAAGTCAAAAAAGTGGTTTCGTTGATATATTCGCCGTTGTCAGGCATGGTGAGTGCGAATAGATCGCCAATGCTATCCTTCGCCACAGCCAAACCATCACCTATCTGCGCTACAGCCACGACATTCGGCGTGGCAACCATCACAATTAAGGTGGTAGCCAAATCATGAGGCTGATTGTTACCAGTAGCTGCCTCATCCTCTACGGCTTTTCTGGCAGCTAGCATTGCCTCAGTCAAAAGTTCACGGAGGAGAGCATCATCAGCCAGCATGTCTTGGGTGACTTTTTGCATGGAGATGTATTCAATTGCTGTTTCCACAGCAACCATCGCTCCGACTTTCCCCTGGCTTGCGGAACCAGCACCATCTGCTGCCGCCACTACCAACACATTATTCGGCAATATCTGCCAGTGGTGAGCATCCTGACACAGCTGCTTATTTCTTACGTGGCTGGTGCCACATACAGACGCGGCTACTATCCGCCATTGAGGAATCTGTTTTGATGTGTTCATATTTTTTGCAACAGCTAGGGAGCGGTGAACATCAAGCTGTAATTTTGATTAAACAGACCCCCAGCCAATCGGCGGTAGTGCAACTTGTTCGTCTACCTGTGAATGGGAAACAGCTGACATACTAGCTGACAACCAGACAAACATCTCGATGAAGTTTAGTCCTTTGAGTTTGAGCGGAGTACGTACAGTTATTTGATTTAAGCGGGTCATATTTGCATTTTCTACACCAACGGTAAAAAAAGCAACACGCTTATTTGCTTCATCGCCTTGCAGACGCTCTGCTGCTTGCTCCACCACATGATCTAGCTCACCTTGCGGCTCGCCATCAGTAATCATAAATACCCAAGGGCGATAATAAGCAACGCCATTGGCACGATATTGAGATTTGCGCTCTTGTATTATGTCTAATGCTTTATGAATTCCCGCGCCCATTGTCGTCAGTCCCTGTGCTGTTAGAATGGGCGGATTGAATTGATCGGCAGTCACAAAGTCTTGCGCTACGTTGACATTACTGTCAAAAGTAATGATTGCTACCTCTACCCGTCTGGCTGCCAAGGAGTTTTTGACTAATTCATCTTTCAAACTCAGCAAGCCTTGATTTAAAGCCTCGATCCGATCTCCTTGCATTGAGCCAGATGTATCTAATAATAGCACGCAAGGACAACGTGGTTCCGGATTTTCAGCAAACTCTACGATTTCATCAAGTTTTAATGTATCAAGCATAACTTTTTGTGTTATGTTATAGTCCAAAGCCTGAATTCCCTTTTTCTCTAAAGTATATAGTTTCCGACGTTGACCAGATTAAAATTCTTGTCTTTGGTGGTTGGCAGTTTAATCTTTATTAAACAAATGATTTTCCCCAACTTCTTTACATATTTAAGAAAATCTTCATCACCACATAGTTGAGTCAAAGGGAATTTATCAAGGGTTAGCATTATCTGTTGTAGTGGATCTAGCAAAATTTGTTTTGAGCAAACCCAGATATATAATAAATATATACATTGGCTCGGATAAATTTTTAAAGATATCATGTAGAAAAATTGTCTTCTTATATGAAAACTAATTAATCATAATTAACCTCGTCAGCCTAAAAAAATACTGTGTAAGTATCAAAACTATAAATCAAATAAGTCGGTCAAATCCTCGGCTTGGTTAGAGTATTCAACCCAATGTAACATAACAGCTATGTAGATTATGTTATAGCTTGTAATGTATACATATTTTTAAGTGAATACTTTGTTCATGGAAAAATGTTAAAAATAATAAAATACCTCACTGCCGTTATTTTAGATTTACATAGATTCGGTTTGAATTCCCGGAAAACTCCCAAATATGATTAATTCTGGCACATTTACTCAACTATCTCCCCAGAGTTTGTTAAGACAGTTAATTAATTCTTCTGACAGCACTTGTTTACAAGTATTGAGCCACTCAGTTTCCTGGTTAATATTTATAGAACAGGGGAAAATCACCTATGCAACCCATTCAGTAGAACCGTTTGACCGACTAGAACGTCATTTCCGTCGTCTTAGTCAGCAACTCCCCCTACTGACTAGTGAGATTCGTGTGCAATTACGTCTGATGTTTGAACCAGCAGGGCAAACCCAGCTAATTGAACATCACAATAATTTTCGGAGCCAACCTCCTGAGTATCAAGCTATTTACTGGCTTGTTATTCAAAAATATCTGAACTCTACACAAGCAGCAGTGCTGATTCAAGAATTGGCCAAAGAAGTTATTGAATCATTTCTGCTAATCAAAGAAGGTACTTATGAATTAACAGAACTACCGGATAAAATGCCCAGAATTTGCAAACTGGATGCAGAAAAAATTATGACCCGCTGCCAAGAACGATTACAGATTTGGCAGTCTTTTGCTCCTCAAATCTCTTCTCCTTACCAGCGCCCGTATCTGTTGATTGCCAGCAAATTTCATCACAAAAATTTACCACAACTACAGCAAAGCTTAACCAACTGGATGAAGGGTTTTAGCCTACGCCATTTGGCTGTGATTATGAATCAAGATGAAGCGCAACTGGCCCGAACTTTATATCCTCATATCGTCAAGGGGTCGATTATATTGCATGAACCAGACCCTCCCTTTGATAAATTACCTAAGACATTTGAAAGCTTCTCAGATACTCCTAAACATATCACAGAATTCTTGAACAGGCAATCAGTTGATATAGGAGTATTACCAAATACCAATACAGTCTTAGAACTCCCAGATATATCTGGAGAAAATGTAGCTATTCAACAGCAATTACCAGAAATTTGTTATCCGCTTAGAGAAAATATACAACAATTAACAATACCAGATAACATAGAAACTGCTGATCAAAAAGTAACTACTGATACGGTAACTGCCAAAAAGACTTATAAAATCGTTTCTGTAGATGATAGTCCGACAATTCTCAAAGAAATTAGCCGTTTATTAGAAGATGAAAAGTTTTCTGTAGTTACGATTAATGAGCCACTAAAAGCTGTTATGTCAATTATTCGGCACAAGCCAGACTTAATTTTACTGGATCTAAATATGGCAGGAATTGACGGTTATGAATTGTGTCGGATTATCCGCAATAATTCAATATTCAAAGCAACGCCGATTATTTTTGTTACAGGCAACAAGGGGATTATAGACAAGGTTAAAGCGAGATTGGTCGGAGCATCTGGCTATCTAACTAAACCTTTTACTCGCGCTGAATTACTGAAAATGGTTTTCAATCATTTGGCTTGACTAGCTCAATAACTCTCTTTCATCAAACTGGGGGTAAAACCGTTGCTTTTTTGTGGCGCAATTTTGTCATTTTACCCCAAAGCGATGAAACAGGGAGATACTGAAAAATTAGATTTTGCTACGTACTTAGGAGAAACTAAGGAGTTAAAATCAAATTTCTTAAAGAATAGGTAGCAATAATGTCAAGTCAACTAAACGTTAAAGTAAATAATCCTGTTTCTCTGAGGGTATTAATTGAAAAAACCTACTCTGTATTAACTGAAATTAATTTAGCAGATCAACCTAAATTGAAAGTGATCTCTGATAGTCAAGAACTGTTTGATACATATTTAGGTAATTTTATTTTATATGATACCGAGCAGAAACGTTGAATGCAGCAATAAAACTTTACATACTAAGATGTAATTGTCCTATCAAGGGTTAATTGTCAACATTTCATAATATCTTCCATCCAATGTACATAACTAATTTGTTGACACATACAGGCTTGTAAATAGCGGAATTTATCTAATATTTTTTCACCCCATTGTTTAGGAACAGATACAAGTTGTAAAATCAGATAAGCAATGAGACTTGCATAGATTTGTATGGTAATACCATTAACATTTTTGGTAATTAATTTATCAAGTTTTAGGTGCATCTTTAAAAATTTCCATAACAATTCAACTCCCCACCTTAAGCGATAAATATCTCTAATATCATCATCTCTAACTGCTGCATCTCCATTAGTTGGTAAATTAGTGACTAAGCGAAATTCAGTTCTCGTTTCTAAATCACAAAAATTAATCACTCTATAAGCTTGTGCATCTGTTGATGAGCCAATTTTTACCAGTCCATTTTCTGATTCAAATTCTAACTTCCAATTATTTTTAATCCGTAACACAAAGTATTTATTTTCTTGAACTAGTTCTTGAATAAAATTTAAACCTGCAAAGCCCCTATCCATTACTCCAACAGCATCTGCTGGCAAATTAGACATCATCTTTGAGCCAAATTTATAATCATGATTATGACCAAAGTTGATGAAATTATCTTCTGGACTTCCTGTAGCAAGATTTAGGGAACTAAACAGTTTAACTTGATGATAATCCAGAATCCATAACAGCTTACTTGTCAATGTAATAATTGTTGAATCAATTGGACATATTGCATATTTATTGTGTAACTTCTTCTGGACTTTATTCTGGACTAATTGATTTAATTGATGATAAATCTTCTGGAATACTTCTTGACTTCGATGAGTGTTAGCTTTGGAAAACGTGGAAATATCTACATCAAATCCTGTATTGTTTAATCGTTTAAATAAATCCCTCATACTCGTTAAGCTATTATCCAGGGCATAAGCTAACCAACACTCGACAAAAAGACGGCTGTTCAAAACAGGATAATCATTTTTTGGTAGCCCTCCCAGGATATTTTTGACAATCTTGGGAAATGAATTTATAATCATCGTTAATCGAAATATTTTAATCCTTTGCCCAAAATCTAACATATTTTGGGCTATTCTTATCGGAATTTTCTTAACATTCAACACTTCTGGATACCGAGATAGATATAACAGTAAAAATACTAGAATACGCCCAAGTATTTATTAGTATTTTCAGCGCAGGTGAATCTGATATTTTAGGTAAAGAAGGAGGATTTTGGGCATATTTTGAAGCAGGAGAAATGCCATATCAATCAGTATTTTTGATGTTTATACTGGCACTAGCATTTGCTAAACTAACAGGAGAAAAAATTGTTGATGAGTCCTGTATTCTCACTGATGAGAGATATATATCTGTTGATAATCTTATGAATATAATAAAAATATCAACTAGAAAAGATTTCACGGATTACTCTATAAAACTTTGCCATAAGCTAGGGATATATTTTGACTGTACAAACTAATTTATAGTATTGTTCGTGAACGAGCCTGACATAATTATTATGAAAATTAACAGAAGTTGCCTTTGCTGAAGCGATAGAATCATTAAAATCTACTAAAGCCATTTAGTGCTGAATTACTGAAAATGGTTTTCAATCATTTGGGTTGAGTAGCGATATCTAACTCTCTTCCATCAAACTGGGGTAAAACCGTTGATTTTTCTTGATGCAATTTCATCATTTTACCCCAAATCCAAGAAAGAGGGAGATACTGAAGCAGCAAATTTGGCAACGTCCTTAGCAGGAAGCCAGTAATTAAGATACTTATGATCTAATATGTCACAATCTAATCATAATAAATTCTCTCCAAGCTTAACTAGTGTGGGTCTCCTAGGAGGTTTAGATGAAAGTTAGATATGCTACTCCCGATGATGTATTGCTCATTTTCTCGTTCATTCAAAAGAAATCAGAGTTTGACCGAAATATTGGTGCTTTTTCTGGTGTGCTGCAAGCATCTGTTGCTAAATTGCGCCAGGCTCTGTTTAGAGCAATCCCTTTTTCTTACGTTTTGTTTGCAGAGACTTCAGGATGTCCTATTGGATTCGCCATGTATGGATTCAGATACTCATCATTTGCCGGTCAGCCCAGCATCTGGCTTGACGATCTGTACGTGGATGAAGAGATGAGAAGTCGAGGTGCGGGAGCAGCATTAATGAATCAACTTGCTCAAATTGCTCAGGAAAATGAATGTACCCATCTGGCTTGGAATGCTGATGCTCGAAATACTCGTGGGCTGAGTTTTTATCATCGGTTGGGTGCAGAAATTAGTGAACGGCATGGTAATCGATGTTTCTTGAGGTGGGTACCGTGATTCGCTGTATAAGTCGGGTTACTGAGAATGCATAAGTTACTGTCTTTTCTACAAATCTGTATCCTTCCAAGTTACTAGCAATAAATTCCTTTTCATTAATCTGGATATGAATAATTGTGCTGATTTTATACTTAAAGGCACTCGGCACAACCAGCGGAAAATGGCGATCGCTTTTTTGATTTTTCCTCAATTCATCTAACCGATGTCTAGAGCGGGTTTCGCCTACTATTTTTGACAACCGCCCTTGATCTAAGCGATTAAGACTATAAGCAACAGTGCCGCAGAGATAAAAGTCATCCTTGATACCTCAGTCTGGTCTGGTCTCTCAGACAATTTAAAATCTTCGATTTTGAATTCCTTCGCAGACACCCTAAAATTAAAGCAAAAGACGATTTTTCAAACAATCACACTCTATGCGTATTTCTCTAAATTGGCTGCGGGAACTAGTAGAAATAAAACTTAGCCCTGAAGAATTAGCCGAAACCCTGACGATGGCTGGGTTTGAGGTAGAAGATATTGAAGATCGCCGCACTTGGGCAAATGGTGTTGTTGTGGGGAAAGTGCTTGAGCGTCAACCCCACCCTAACGCAGATAAGTTGAGTGTTTGTCAAGTAGATGTCGGTAGCGATGAGATTTTAAATATTGTTTGCGGTGCCGCTAATGTCCGCGCAGATATCTATGTGCCAGTTGCAACCACAGGGACTTACCTGCCGAATATCGATTTAAGAATTAAACCGGCAAAGTTGCGCGGTGTCCCCTCTAACGGAATGATTTGTTCTTTAAAAGAACTTGGTTTACCCACCGATGTAGACGGGATTCATATTTTTACTCAGGAAAATCTGTCTTTGGGTAGTGATGTGCGTCCGTTGTTGGGTTTAGATGATGTGATTCTAGACTTAACTGCTACGGCTAATCGCGCTGATGCCTTGAGTATGGTGGGTGTGGCTAGAGAAGTAGCAGCCTTGACTGGGGGAAAACTGTCCATTCCAGAACCAGGCGAGGTAACAATTACCAAGGGTGGAGGAAATTTAGCTTTACAAAGCATCGATTCCCAAGCAAGTCAAGCTTACATCGGCACGGTGATTGAACTCGTAAAAATTGCCCCATCTCCTGATTGGTTGCAACAGCGCTTGCGGGCGGCTGGAGTGCGACCAATTAATAATGTGGTGGATATCACTAACTATGTGTTGTTGGAATGGGGACAACCTCTGCACGCCTTTGATTGGCAGCGGTTACAATCTGTCGCTAGCAGTGAAAATGTAGCCATTGGGGTGCGCTTTGCCGATGCTGGGGAAACTCTCAAAACCTTGGATGGACAAACTCGCACTTTAACAACTCAAAATTTGTTAATCACTGCTAACAACAGACCTATTGCCCTAGGGGGGGTGATGGGTGGAGAAGAAACTGAAGTTTATGAAGGTACTCAAAGCTTAGTTTTAGAGGCGGCGCTGTTTGATTCTGTGGCAATTCGCCGTTCTTCTCGCAGTGTAGGGTTAAGAAGTGAGGCTTCTGGCAGATATGAACGGGGAGTTAATCGCGCTGAGTTGGAAACAGCTAATCGCCGCGCTTTGTTGTTGATTAGTGAGTTGGCTGGTGGGGTGATTGTCCAGCAAGAAGTTGCTGACAGCCGCCCAGCAACTTCTACTTGGTCTCATTCTATTGCCCTGCGTTTAGAGCGAATTAATCAGGTGTTGGGGCCAATTGATTTGGGTGAGGAAAGTGGAGAACTGGAAGGACAAGATGTAGCTCGGATTCTGACGGCTTTGGGATGTCAGTTAACTGCTACTGGGGAAGGTACTTGGACGGTGACGGTACCACCTTATCGTTATCGCGATTTAGAACGGGAAATTGATTTGATTGAAGAAATTGCTCGTCTTTATGGCTATGACAAGTTTTGCGATACTCTACCAGATAAGGCGGAAGCTGGCTATTTGCCTTTAGATCAGGAAATAATCCGCCAGTTACGCGCTTTTTTGCGGGCGGAAGGTTTGACGGAATTAATTCATTATTCTTTAGTTAAACCAGAAGAAGAAAGACAGATTGTTTTGACTAATCCTTTGTTTGCGGAATATTCAGCGCTGCGAACTGATTTAATTTCTGGGTTGGTTGATGCTTTTCAATATAACTTAGAGCAGGGAAATGGTTCTCTGAATGGTTTTGAAATTGGGCGCATTTTCTGGCAGGAAGAAGAGGGTTTGCTAGAAACTGATGCGTTGGCGGGGATTATTGGTGGTGATTCTAGCTTGGGTAAGTGGTCAAAAAGCGGTGGTGAGGAACCTATCACCTGGTTTGAAGCTAAAGGCATTTTAGAAAGTGTATTTCGCCAACTTGGCTTGCAGGTAGAGTTTCAACCAGATCATCGTGATTCCCGCTTGCATCCTGGACGCACTGCTTCGCTGTGGGCGCGGGGTAACAGACTGGGGACTTTTGGGCAACTCCACCCCCAATTGCGGCGGGAAAAAGGTTTACCAGATTCAGTTTACGCGTTTCAACTGAATATCGATGAGATTTTGAAGTCTTTGGATATTGATGAGATTTTGATGCCAAAGTTCCATCCTTATTCTACCTATCCAGCAAGCGATCGCGATCTGGCCTTTTTTGCCCCTGTCAAGCTAACTGTCTCGGAAATTGAAAAAGTGATTACCAAGGCGGGTAAAGGGTTGCTGGAGTCTGTAGAGTTGTTTGATGAGTATCGCGGTGAGAATGTGCCCTCAGGACAACGCAGTTTAGCCTTTCGCTTAAATTATCGCGCCAGCGATCGCACTCTCACCGAAGCAGAAGTTCAGCCAGTACACAATCAAGTCCGCGATGCCTTAGTAGAAAAATTCGGCGTTAGTCTGCGAAGTTAATTAATCGGTAATGGGGAAAAAGGTAATTGGTAAAAGTTTTTCCCGATTCCCAATTCTCATTACCATAACCACTTAACGTCAGTTCGACGGAACTAAAAAATGGCAGGAGGTAGTGCAAGCAAATCTTTTGGGTAAATGTCAATGGAAGGTTTTTTTAGATATTATTAGTCTCGGCATTTTTTAGCGGCTTTTTTGCTGATTCTCAATCAATCGTAGCGATCGCTTGGCCCTGTCCAGTTGAGCAAATTCATATCTAGCAATCTTTTTGGGCTTTCCTATCCGTCGAACTCACGTTAACCACTTAAGGTCTGCGGCGAACAGAACGAGAGAGGGCGCGACGGGCTTCGAGGGTAGTGAAGGCACCCAACAGGGAGACCGGCAAACGGTTGGCTAAAAGTTCGATAATTTTGGCATTGACGGTGCTAGCTGGAGTGTCGTCGGGAAGGTTGATGAAGATAGTTCCAGCAGTGAAGGCTTCAGACCAACTTCTAGGATCAGCAAGTCCTCTGTCGCGGGTGATGATAATAGCATCGGCATCAACCGCAGCCTCCATCACTTCACTATCAGGATGTCCGCGTAAGTCGATATCGCGCACGTCTTGCACAGCGAATCCTAATGTGGCAATTTGGGGCGCGAGAGAGCGGGGCATATTTTCATCTACAAGGAAGTTCAATGCTTACGCTCCCAGAGCAGTGACTTCGGTGTGTTTAACAAGATCAGCGGCGTAGCTGAGAGCGGCTTCGACTTGGGTTTTGGTGAGTTCGTATTCTTCCATGACTTCTTCTTTGCTCATGCCGCCTGCGAGGGAGCCGATGATAATGGAGATGGGCACGCGGGTGCCAGTGATGACGGGGGTACCGTGGTGGATGGCAGGGTCTACGCTGATGTATTGTGCGATTTCCATTTTGTGCCCTCTCGGTGTTTGCTCTTTCTCTATTTTGCTCGATAACCCATCTTTGTATCTTAGAAGAAATTGCCGATCATCGCACTCTCACCGAAGCAGAAGTCCAGCCAGTACACAATCAAGTCCGCGATGCCTTAGTAGAAAAATTCGGCGTTAGTCTGCGAAGTTAATTAATCGGTAATTGGTAATGGGTAATTGGTAATGGGTAATTGGTAATTGGTAATTGGTAATTGGTAATTGGTAATTGGTAATTGGTAAGAGTTTTTGCCAATTCCCAATTTTCATTACCATAACCCAGTTCAGCGACTTGTTATGCTATAACAATCCTATTTGAGTTGTGTATCCCTTACGGGAGCCGGAGGTATTACAGCAGTATTTTTTTAATGTAGACGCGGAGCGGCGTGCCGCAGGCTACCGCTCCAGACGCAGAGAGGAGGCAGCGCGTTGCGGGGGTTCCCCCAGTTGTAGCGACTGCCGTCGCAGAGGAAGAGAAAAATATAAAAGCATTAAAATATAAGTATCTTGTAGACTATTTATGTATGATTATTTTGTCTACATATTTATAGGGGAAAGTATTCAAATATGAGCAAATATATAATGTGGGGAAGTTACTGCGAAGACGTGTTAGAAAAACGTGACCCCTATCGCCAAGCGCATTTAGACGGATTAGCAAAACAGAAAGAATCTGGTGTATTGATTACTATCGGGCCTACCAAAGATGTGACTAAAGTTTTTGGTATTTACGAAGCGGAAGACGAAGCCACTGTGCGCCAATTGATTGAAGCTGATCCTTATTGGAAACACGGCATTTGGACTGAATACTTTGTTAAAGAGTGGATTCAGGCTTTTTAGATTACAGCGATTTCTATTTGAATAGTTTAGATTGTATGGACGATTCCTAAACTGTCCATACAATCTAAACTAAATTGCCGATAAGTATGTAGATTAACTGGGCGCTGGTTTTCCAGATTATCACTTTTAGTAGATGCGACAAAGACTTGTTTAATGTAACCATAAAAATGGTTTCATGCCAGAAAATTTTGCTGTTGACTGCATAAAAAACAGTTCATCTGCTACAGCAACAAATTCGATTTTTTGATCTTTGTGATAAGGTGTCGCTATGAATCAAATCTGGAAACGAACACTGATAAGCAGCCTGATAACTGCTTCTTTAGCCGGTGTGACTTTAGTTCCTGCTAAACCAGCCGCTGCTGATGACCAAATAATCAGAGATGTGGGTATTGGTGCTGCTGCTAGTGTGACATCTGGTGCTGTGAGAAGACGCGGTTCAGTGTTAAACAATGCTGTTAAAGGTGCTGCTGCTGGTGCCGCTGTCAATTTGGTCAATGGTACTAGAAGCCCCCGCGATCAAAGACGCCGTAATTTGCGTCAAGATATAGGGGTAGGTGCAGCAGCTAGCACAGCTGTCGGCGCGGTTACTCGTGGTCGTAAAGACACCCTTGGTGATGCCGTCGATGGTGCAGTTGCAGGTGCAGTCATCAACATCTTTACTAATAGAAATTGACACTCTCAGGTCTGAAGACACGCTCGATTCTTAGTTCATCGACGTACCTTAAAATCATCCATCCTTTCGGCAATACTTAAACCGGAAACCCGTTTATTGAACAAAGTTTCTAGCCTAATTTGGTTGACCCCAGTGGGCTTCATCTCCCTAAGCGTTAGAGAATCATTTCTCCAGTTCCCGTATGCCCTACGGTACTTTTTACAATCAATAGATAGTGTTGTTCACTGGTCTGAATGCGCGTTGGCATCCTAGCTTTGTTTATTGTGGTTTACTCGCTACCCACTATCCATTATTGTTTCCTAGCCAGTCGTTTTGGGGTTGGTTATCCATTTGTGCTAGCGGTTATTCTACCTGTGGTATAACCATATTACACCACGCCCTGTACCAAAAATTAATTTTGAATGCGGTTAAAACCGCACGAGCGATGCATTGAGCCTGCCGAAATGTCGCTTATATCTCAGCACTCTTCGTGACTGAGCTTTACGCCTATCGGCTAATTTGTAATTCTTAATTGATAATTCTTAATCGGCAGATGAATTAAGAATTATCAATTAAGATTGATTTTTGTAACTTTCTTAGTAGCCTTAGGGAGTACTGGCGAATGTACTCCTAAGCTGCTATGCAATTAATACTAATTTCTAACCTTTAAGTGCCTTTCTAAAATTACGTCGATAGGATGAATTGGCAATAAATAAAGCTGGCCATAACAAAGCTAAACCAATGCGATTAGGCAAAGTTTGCGTAAAGTTAGTCTTGGTAAACCCAGTCCAGAACTTCCAAATCCCACCGGCATAAACCACTAATAACCCAAAAGTAATTAATTCCATTCTCATCAACTCCCTTAGTAACTTATAGAATTTTAGCTAACTATTTTTTTGGTTTGTGAAAAGTCATTTTTTTAAGGAACCGCTCCAGACGCTGAGGACACAGAGAGAATTCAGCTAAATTTTCACCCATGATTGAGGATTGCTATATTTAGATGATACCAAAACAGTCTTACTTTGTTGTCAGAGTGAGATGTTGAAGCTATATATGCAACAGCAATATTTTCTACATAAGTAAAAATACTCTGTCTGCTATTTATCCTATTAGTACTCTACAGTCAGGCGTGGGGATGCTGGCAGAATTGGCTAGATTAAAGAGGTACAGAAAATATCTCACGGGTCTTGAAGCAGCATAAGCTGCAAACAGCTAAGGAGGGAATTATGCGTGCAGTACTGATGGCTGGAGGTTCGGGAACGCGGCTGCGTCCGTTAACTTGCGATTTGCCTAAACCGATGGTGCCAATTCTAAATCGACCAATTGCTGAACATATTATCAATCTTCTCAAAAAACATCAAATTACGGAAGTGATTGCCACCTTGCATTACTTACCTGATGTTTTGCGAGATTACTTTCAAGATGGCAGCGATTTTGGTGTGCAGATGACCTATGCTGTGGAAGAAGACCAGCCGCTAGGTACGGCAGGCTGTGTAAAAAATATTGCTGAACTCCTTGATGAAACTTTTTTAGTGATTAGCGGGGATAGCATCACAGATTTTGATCTTTCAGCGGCGATCGCATTTCATAAACAAAAACAGTCAAAAGCTACTCTAATTTTAACCCGCGTTCCCAACCCAATAGAATTTGGGGTGGTGATTACCGATGAAGAGGGGCAAATTCGACGATTTTTAGAAAAACCCTCTAGCAGTGAAATTTTTTCTGATACCGTCAACACTGGTACTTACATTCTCGAACCAGAAGTGTTGGACTACCTGCCAGATAACATGGAATCTGACTTTTCCAAAGACTTATTCCCCTTACTACTGGCAAAAAATGAGCCACTATATGGTTACATTGCCCAAGGTTACTGGTGCGATGTTGGTCACTTAGACGCCTATCGTCAAGCTCAGTATGATGCCTTAAATCACAAGGTAAAACTCGATTTTGCCTACAAGGAAGTTTCCACAGGGTTATGGATTGGTCAAAATACTTATATTGACTCCACGGCAATTATTGAAACTCCAGCGGTGATTGGCGATAATTGCCGCATTGGGGCGAGAGTACAGATTGAAGACGGGACTGTGATTGGGGATAATGTCACCATTGGTGCTGATGCTAATCTCAAGCGGCCGATAGTTTGGAATGGGGCGATCATTGGGGATGAAGCCCATCTGTCTGCCTGTGTAATTTCCCGTGGTACTCGTGTAAATCGCCGTGCTCATGTATTAGAAGCAGCCGTAGTTGGTTCCCTTTCCACCGTGGGAGAAGAAGCTCAAATTAGCCCTGGTGTGCGTGTTTGGCCGAGTAAAAAAATTGAGTCAGGTGCTGTTTTAAACATTAACCTGATTTGGGGAAACACCGCCCAACGGAATTTATTTGGACAACGTGGTGTGCAAGGATTAGCAAATATCGACATTACCCCAGAATTTGCGGTGAAGTTGGGGGCTGCTTATGGTTCTACCTTGAAACCTGGTTCTAAGGTAACGGTTTCTCGTGATCAGCGGAATGTTTCTCGAATGGTAACGCGATCGCTAATTGCAGGTTTAATGTCAGTCGGAATTAATATTCAAAACCTTGATGCCACAGCGATTCCCATCGCCCGCACAGTTATCCCCACAATGTCAGTAGCTGGCGGTATCCATGTCCGCGCCCACCCAGACCGCCCTGATTATATCCTGATTGAATTTATGGATAACAAGGCGATTAATATCACCAAAGCCTGGGAAAAGAAAATTGAAGGGGCTTACTTTAAAGAAGATATGCGGCGGGCGCTGGTTCATGAAATTGGCGATGTGGCATACCCCAGCCAGGTGAATGACCTTTATTGTATTGCTTTTGAGAAACTATTGAATGTTTCTACTCTGAGTAACAGTCGGGCAAAAGTGGTAATTGACTATGTTTATGCTGTGTCTGGGGCTGTTTTACCCCAAATGTTAGATAAGTTTGGGGCTGATGCCGTGGTGCTGAATGCCAGTTTGAATAAAACCTCGATGACGACAACTAACCGCGAAGGACTACTAACTCAATTAGGCCATGTGGTTGAAGCACTAAAAGCTAACTTTGGTGTTCAGGTATCAGCGAACGGGGAACAGTTGATTTTAGTTGATGAATCGGGTTATCCCATCCGGGGGGAAATACTCACAGCGCTGATGGTGGATATGATGTTAACCGCTAACCCTAGAGGCACGGTAGTCGTCCCAGTTCACGCTTCTAGTGCTGTGGAACAAGTAGCCCGTCGCCATGATGGTAAGGTGATTCGCACCAAAGCAAATCCGACAGCATTGATGGAAGCTTCGCAGAAATATGCCAATGTGGTGCTGGGAGGTAGTGGCGATACTGGTTTTATCTTCCCCCATCTGCATCCTGGCTTTGATTCTATGTTCTGTATTGCCAAGCTGATTGAAATGTTGACCATCCAAGAGCGATCGCTTGCAGCTGTCAGATCAGAATTACCCCGTGTATTGTACAAAACTTATACAGTGCGCTGCCCCTGGACAGCGAAAGGGTCACTGATGCGTTATTTGGTGGAAACTCACCCAGCCCAAAATCTAGAATTAATTGATGGGGTAAAAATTTGTCAGCCCTATGATGATAGTTGGCTATTAGTTTTGCCAGATGCCAGTGAACCATTAGTACATTTATACGCCAACAGTAACGATCGCGATTGGGTAGATGAAACCTTGAGAAATTACCGCTCTCGTGTGCAAACATTCGTCGAAAGACAACAAGAACAGTACGCAGCTGAAATTTAATGTCTGAATCAGGATGAATCGGATTATGGGATGAACAGGATAGCGTAATTGTCTGAATCAGGATGAATCGGATTATGGGATGAACAGGATAGCGTAATTGTCTGAATCAGGATGAATCGGATTATGGGATGAACAGGATAGCGTAATTGTTTAAATCAGTAAATCCTCAAATCCTGATTCAGAGATTATCCAGTAAATCCTCAAATCCTATAAATCCTGATTCAGACGAGGATTAAATACTTTTTTAAACTGAAGGCTTATAGCACCAAAGTTAATAAGTAACCCCACAGGGAAATCGTAAGCTACTACATAGTTTTTCACTTGTGCTAAATGCACATTCTCTAAATTTATGACTGCTTTTAACTCTACAATTACTTGGTTTTCTACCACAAAATCTGCTCTGCGTGTCCCGACATCTATTTTGTCATAATAAATAGTTTGTTCTATTTCTCTGCCAAAATTGAAACCTGCTTTTTTAAATTCAATTTCTAAACATCTTTGATAAATCACTTCCTGAAATCCATTTCCCAGTTTATTATGTACCTTCATGGCACATCCATTGATTTTATATGTTATCTCGTCTAATTTCATATCAGGATTTACTAGATTTTAGCTAGGTTGCTTTGAGTAATTAAACCCTCAGCAAATATTATTGTGTATCATAGGTGTGTGATGATTAATTTTTGGTTGTATGTGGTTGAACAAAAACTAGATTCCTAGTGATAGTGATATGCTGACGCCAACAAACAGACAATCCGGTAAATCCTCAAATCCCATAAATCTTGATTTTAGACATTAATAATAGCATAAAAAGTCAAGTCTAGCGATACGCTGACCTGAACAAACAGACATGATATAACTCAGACAATCCTATAAATCCTCAAATCCAGTAAATCCTGATTCAGACGTTTTTCTGATCATTGGGACACAGCATTGCTGTGTCCCTGAGCATGTGGTCTAATTAATTCCGCGAATCTGCAACGCCAACACCTCTAGTAAGCAATGACACCGCTGCTATTCTGATTAGAATTACCGCGTTGTATAACATTACCCGTGCTATTGCTAGCCGATGAATTGCCGCTGGTGACGTTCGGGAACCCTTCACCTAAAACACTCTTGATTGAGGCTGGGCCACCAGTTGGTTTAGGATAGCCAGTACCTAAAACATTGTCTGCGACAGAACTACCGCCACTTACGTTCGGGAACCCTTCACCTAAGACACTGCTTCCAAAGGAATTGTTGCCAGTTAGGTTGGGGATAGTACTATTCGTATTGCCTGAGCTAGTATTTCCAGATTTGCCACCAATTATAAGCTGCTGCTGCTCTATTAATAAATCCACAAGCATCGGAGCTTTGATATTTTGACCTGACATAGTTTATCGCCTCACTTACGTGCTTAGATGGAGATACCTCCAAGAATTTAACTGTAAGCATTTTCGCTCAGGAATTCATAAATCTAAAGGTAGAAATTAAACTGGCATTTTTATTTCTAAAAGTAGATAGAATATCTGATATTTTTTGGCATCTCCAAATAAAAAATATGACTAATTTAGTTTACTAATCGAACTAAAAATATTCAGATGTGTAAGAAGGCTTAAGCAGGAAGTGCTTGAAAACTAGCTAGAATTAAATAACAAAGGCTATTCTCTAATTCCATGAGAGCAAACTTTTTGAATGTTGAAATAGCTGATGATTGCCTTTTTCAAAAAACCTACTTCACCCCTGAATAAAACCTCCAAATGGAGGAACACAGCTTCATTAAACACAAACACATCGACGGGTATATCTACGCTATAGCTGGGGCACTTGACTCCCACGTTACCATCGCCGGGTCATTTTTCGTGCCTTAGTCTAAAGTCTAGTCGTAGAGAAGGCGATCGCATTCAAAATGAATTGATCATTTTGGACTTGGTAAATATCGAATAATCGTTTCATTGCTGAACTAACCCGTTCAGTTGAGATATTTTCGGAATTCGCCAACGGTATCCGGATCTCGGCGGAGATCCTAAAAGCGTAGAGATCGCCCGGATCAATTCCTCTGGTTCAATGGGTTTGGCAATATGCTGTTGAAAGCCTGCTTGTAGCGCTTGTTGCTGATTAAAATCTCCGGCGTAGGCAGTCAAGGCGATCGCGGGAATCTGTCCGCCCTGCTCTGGTGGCAAGGCTCTGATTTGCCGCATCAACATATAGCCATCTATGGACGGCATGCCGATGTCGCTAAGGAGGACATCGGGTGGGGATTGAGTTAAGGCTGTAAATGCTTCAGCGGCAGAGGCAGATGCGATCACCCTTGCCCCTGCTTGTTCCAATAGAAAAGCCACAAAGTCTCGTGTATCGGTCTCATCATCAACCACTAAAACCTGGATACCCTTCAAATCAAGAGATGGTTCTGACAATATATAATCTAGATTTACAGTTGGCACAGATGGCATCAGTGGAAGTTTAACCGTGAATGTGGCTCCCATTCCTTCACCCTGGCTCTCTGCCTCAATAGTACCACCGTGCAGTTCAACTAAGTGACGCACGATCGCCAGACCCAAACCTAGTCCACTAACCTTCCGAGTGGTAGTGCTATCTGCTTGACGAAAATAATCAAACACATGAGGGAGAAATTCAGGAGAAATACCCATGCCGGTGTCGCTAATGGTGATTTGAGCTTGATTGTCAACCTGTTCCAATCGCACCTCAACCCGGCCGCCTGCGGGTGTAAATTTAACGGTATTGGAGAGCAAGTTCCACATCACTTGCTGCAAGCGGGTTGAGTCACCAGAAACAAGTCCGACGACCGGATCTAGCATGGTCTCTATTTGAATAGATTTGGCTTCTGTTGCGAGTCGCACAGTTTCGATTGCCGCTTTAATAGTTGATGCTAGATTAATCGGGCTGCTCGTGAGACTGAGCTTGCCCCGCAGAATCCGGGAAACATCCAGCAAATCTTCAATCAGTTCAGCTTGCAGTTTGGCATTCCGCTCAATGGTTGTCAGGGCGATCTTTGTCTTGGCCTCGTCTAGAGAGCCGTTTTGCAGCAGCCTTGACCAACCGAGAATGGGATTGAGGGGCGATCGCAATTCATGGGACAGCACCGCTAAAAATTCATCCTTAATCCGGTTGGCGGCTTGGGCTTCTTCTCGAGACGCTTCTGCTGCCGACCGTGCTTGCTGTTCTGCTTCGTATAACCGGGCATTTTCAATGGCGACCGATGCCATCTGTGCTAATTGCACCAGGATGGCTTCGTCGGTTTCAGTAAATTCACCCTCATATTTGTCTGAAAGCTGAATTAACCCAATGTTTTGTCCGTTTCTCCCTACAAGGGGGACAGCAAGCCAGCCTCGCATCGGAGGATGGTTTTCTGCCTCTTTGCCAAAGCCTCGCCATCGCGGATGTGTCTCTAGTTCTGTTTGAGTCATCCGCATCGGGCGATTCAGATGACACACACAGGCATAGATGCCAGACCCATCGGGCTTTTGATCGTAATTCCGCCAAGCCGCATACTTATCAGACAAGTAGATGGCGGTAATTGCCTGTGCCCAGTTCTGGTCAATCGTCATGCTGGTGATAGATTGGTGAGTCCCAATGATTGATGCTGCCTGATCGGTGATCACCTGCAACAGTTGTTCAACAGAAAGGGCAAAATTGATTGTCAGTGCGGCTGTGGTTAATTCCTGCAATTGTTTGACGTAGTGGCGTTCACGGGCTAGCAATTGTTCGCGTTCGAGTTCGGCTTGTTGGCGATCGCGAAGCGCGGCTTGCCGTTCGCTTACATCCAATAAAACACCATGCCAGACAATATCCCCATTTTCTCGACACTCTGGACGAGCGCTTACCTGTACCCACTTGAGTTTGCCAGAGGGTGTAACTATTCGCCACTCGTAAGACAATGGTTTTAAAGTTTGAGCGCTCTGTTTGGCAGCCGCATAATATCCGGCGCGGTCCTCAATATGAATTTGTGCAAAGTAAAGAGAGGCATCTTTTAAAACTTGCTCTGGTGTTAACTCTAGCAGGTCTTTACAGCCAAAACTGACGTACTCAAAACCAGCCGAACCATCAGAATGCTGTACAAAGGTGTAAATCATTCCCGGTATATTAGACGCTAAAGTTTGAAGTAACTTTTGGCTATGCTGTAATGCGGCTTGCGCCTGTTTAATATCAGTAATATCTGTTGCCGAACCGATGACTCCCTGCACCCCCCCCTGGGTATCCACAAAAGGTTCCACAATGGTTTTATACCAACGGACTTCCCCTTGTTTGTTGACAATCGCTTGACAGGGATAAATTTGTCGCTGTCCAATCTGCTTTACTTCTTGGTTATTAACAAGATGATGCTTCGTTTGTTCTAAAGCAACATTTGTCAAGTCGTTTTCCCGCTTGCCAATGATTTCCTCTACCTTGACTCCATAGGCCATGGCTCCTGCTTGGTTAATGGTGACAAAACGACCTTGAGTATCCTTGACAAAAATACTATTAGGCACAACATCGAAGACTTGCCGCAGGAATATTCTTTGGTTTTCTAGTTCTGCTTGGGCTTGCTGACGCTCTGCTCGCACCTGTGCGTCCCGGATTTCTCGACGCACTGCCTCTGGCAATCGGTTTAAGTTGTCTTTCATCACATAGTCATGAGCGCCTGCTTTCATCATTTCCACAGCAGATACTTCGCCGATAATGCCAGAAATGAGAATGAAAGGTATATCTTTTTGACTCTGCTTGACGATTTCTAGAGCCGCAGGCGCATTAAATCCCGGTAATCGATAATCTGAAAGGATGACATCCCAGCTACAGCGATTGAGGGCTACGCTTAGTTCCTGGGCCGTTTGGACACGCTCCCAAATGGGATTGAAACCACCGCGATGTAGTTCACGGAGAACTAACATAGCATCAGCCTCTGAATCTTCCACAATCAGCACGTTCAAGGGTTGACTCATTTTGATAAGCTCTTTGGTAATCTTTGAGTATTCCCCAACTAATATTTTCAGGACTTACGCAACTGGTGCAGCGATCGCTAAAAACAAACCAGGGGAGATAACAATTGACGAGCTAGACACTTAAGAGGATATAGACCTATTTGCTCATGACTTAGCCCGCATGATTAAGAAATGTTAATTCTTGATGGGAGTAGGGCAATATTTTGGTCAAAGAAAATGATGACGACACCCACACTTGTTAATCAAATAATTTAATATCTATGTTAACTGATTCGCCCCAAGTCCCCCACTGAATTCTGGACTCAGAATCACCGCAGCGATTGCCTGATAAAGGATAGCTTTGCGCCATAGCCCTATTTTTTTTGCTCAAACACAGATACAGTAATGGTCATGACTACAAAAAGGGGTGCTTTAGCATCAAGGGAGCGGTAGAGCCACAATTGACAGGTGTAAAAGCTTATCAATGTCGCCAGGCATAGATTCAAAGAAATTTTATTAATTGTCCAATGTTTGTCTGGTCAAAGCTCAAAAATATTGCCTATGTTACTGGAAAAACTATTTATCAACTTAAGTATACATTGCTCTCTGATTACTTAATTAATCTGCTTAAATATCCATCTGTGTTAATAACTCTAGCTTCAATATAAATTGCCCAGCGCTGTGCCAGTTGCCTAAGTCCTGATTTTTATCCCAAATGCTAGCATATTTGTCAGACAGCGCGATTTAAGCCGCGTTCAAATGGCTGGGTCATCTTCTGCCTGCGCTCAAGGGAGAGATAATCTTTTTTGAGATACCTGCTCAGTTAACTTAACTTGACAATGCCCCCAGTGTAGATAAATGAGTTAATCAAAAGTTCGGCTATTGTAGAATATAGGTATAGAGTCAACCCGGCTTTCTGCATTAGTGTACCTATTCAAGGTGGTTGAACTATGATTACAATTCCGGGTTATCAAATTCATAAAAAAATCCACGAAAGTGCTAATTCACGGGTTTATCGGGGAATTTCTGAACGGGATATTTTGCCTGTAATCTTCAAGATTTTGAAGAAACAATACCCTACACCAGAGGAAATTACCCGATATAAACTCGAATACGAAATTACACACAGCTTGTCACTGGAAGGTGTGATTAAATCTTACGATTTGCAGCAATATCAAAGTACTTTTATCATCATTTTGGAGGATTTTGGTGGTAAATCCCTAGCAAAGATCATAGCTAAAAACAGGTTTACTTTAAGAGACTTTCTCAAGTTAGCTGTTCAAATAACTAAAAGTTTAAGTGATATTCATAGCGCAAAAATAATTCATAAGGATATTAATCCATCCAATATTGTTTTTAATCCAAAAACACAACAACTTAAAATTATTGACTTTGGTATTTCAACTTCCCTATCGCGGGAGACCTTAACTCTCAAAAGTCCAACAGTATTAGAGGGAACACTGGCTTACATATCTCCAGAGCAAACAGGCAGGATGAATCGTACTCTGGACTATCGAACTGATTTTTACTCTTTGGGTGTGACCTTTTATCAATTGTTAACCTATCGACTGCCATTTGAATCGAGGGATTCCCTAGAGTTAATTCATCATCATCTGGCTCTAGAAGCGATTCCACCGCATTTTATCGATCCAGAAATTCCTGTGATGGTTTCAGAAATTATCCTGAAACTATTAGCTAAAACAGCGGAGGATAGGTATCAAAGTGCTGGGGGAATTATAAATGATTTAGAACAATGTCTGATTCAGTTACAACAAACAGGACGAATAGAGTCTTTTACCTTAGCACAACAAGATATTTCCGATCAGTTTTATATCCCTGAAAAACTTTATGGCAGAAAAAAGGAGGTTGAGACCTTATTAGCAGCGTTTGACAGAGTAGCAGGTAAAGATGACGCAAAGATGGGAAGATGCAAAGACCTAGAGAGTGAAAATGTCCCCGTGTCTTCTTCTCTAGTCGAGATGATGCTCGTTGCTGGGTATTCTGGTATTGGCAAATCAGTATTGGTGCAGGAAATTTATAAGCCGATTACACAGCAACGGGGCTATTTTGTTTCGGGCAAATTTGACCAGTATCAGCGTGATATCCCTTACTTTGCGATCGCCCAAGCATTGGAATCGCTGATCAAACAATTATTGAGTGAAGATGAAGCACGGTTGAGTCAGTGGCGAGAAAAACTCTTAGTGGCACTGGGATCTAACAGTCAAGTGATTACTCAGGTAATTCCAGCATTAGAATTGATTGTGGGAAATCAACCAGAAGTACCTGTTCTACCGCCGACGGAAGCCCAAAATCGCTTTAATCAAGTCTTCCAAAATTTCATTCGCGTCTTTACTCAGTCAGAACACCCACTCGTCATCTTTTTGGATGATCTTCAGTGGGCAGATCATGCCTCCCTGAAGCTGATTCAACTGTTAGCTACCACTGAAAAACAATCGTTGTTGTTGATCGGGGCATACCGGGATAACGAGGTAAATGCAGCTCATCCCCTGATCCAAACGGTGGAGGAAATCCGGCAGGGTGGAGGAGTGGTGAACCAACTTTCTCTGGCAGCATTGAACTTACCTGATATCAATCAGCTGATTGCCGATACATTGCACTGCCAACCAGAGGATTCCCTGCTCTTAGCCGAACTGGTGCAACTAAAAACTGGTGGCAATCCCTTTTTCATGAATGAATTTTTGAAATCTCTCTACACCGAAGGGCTACTGAAATTCGAGCGCCAAACCAAAAAATGGCAATGGTCGATAGAGCAAATTCAGAATCAGGGCATTACTGATAATGTTGTCGATTTGATGGCCAGCAAGATTCAGAAACTCAATGAACAGACGCAGCAAGTGTTGAGCCTATCTGCCTGTATCGGCAACTCTTTTAATTTAGAAACCCTAGCTTATGCCGCTGAACTATCCCAACGAGAAACCGCCCAGATTTTGGGAGTTGCGATCGCTCAAGGGTTGATTCTGCCCATGAACAATGCCCACAAATCAGTAGTCTTCGATGTGCCACTCCCTGGCAGCCCGACAATTGAATATAAATTTGTTCACGATCGCATTCAACAAGCAGCTTATTCTCTGCTTCCGCAAGCCGAGCAAATCAAAACCCATTGGCAAGTGGGACAGTGTTTATTGCAAATGACTTCCCCCGAACAGTTAGAATACAAAATTTTTGATATCACCAACCAACTAAACCTGGGCAAAAAACTGATAAAAACTCAATCTGAGCAGGATAATTTGTCTCGGTTAAACCTAATGGCAGGGGAAAAAGCCAAGGCATCAGCTGCTTATGAAGCTGCCTGGCGATATTTGCAAACTGGTTTGGATCTGCTGACAACAGATAGCTGGCAAACTAACTATGATCTTACCCTTACACTGTATAGTGCCACGGCAGAAGCCGCCTATCTTAGCGGTAATTTCGAGCAAGTAGAGCAACTGTGCCAAGAGGTACTTAATCATGCCAAAACCCTACTAGCCAGCTTAAAAGTCTACGATGTCAAAATTCAGACTTATGTTGCTCAAAGTAAATTGCTAGAGGCGATTCAGATTGGTTTACACTTACTGGAAAAATTAGGAATTTATCTCCCCATCCAGCCAACCTTTGAGGATGTTCAACAAGCAATCTCGGAAACTGCCTCAAAGTTAGCAAACAGACCCATTGAAGATTTGGTTAACTTGCCAATCATGTCTGAGCCAGAGGTGCTGGCAGCAATGCAGCTGTTGGCAAGTATGTGTGCATCAGCTTATTTGGCAGTACCTCCCCTATTTCTGCTGACTGTACTCAAGATGGTGGATTTGCTGGTTGAGTACGGAAATATGATGTTGGCTCCCTTTGCCTATGCCGCCTATGGGATTATTCTCTGTGGAGTTGTATTTGAGATTGATGCCGGGTATCAATTTGGTCAACTGGCCTTAAGTCTGCTGGAGCGCTTAGATGCCAAACCCATTCAAGCCAGAACCTTATTCCCGGTTAGTGACCAGATTAATGTTTGGAGGAAACACTTGAGAGAAAGTCTCAAGCCACTTCAGGATTGCTATCACGTTGGTATTGAGCAGGGCGATTTAGAGTTTGCTGGCTACGCTGCCATGCATTTCTGTAGTTATGCATTTGCAGTAGGTCAACCCCTGTCTGAACTACAACTTCATCTGACCAGTTATGCCCAGGCAGTGAAACAAATCAAGCATTCATCTGGCATTCATTTTATAGATATTTGCTGGCAAACTGTTTTGAACTTGATTCAGGCGGTTCCTGCACCTAGTATTTTATCGGGTCGAGCTTATGAAGAAGCAACCCGGCTACCCCAGATGCAACAAAGCAATTTTCATGGAGGTTTGTTCTATTTTTACCTGAATAAATTATTTCTGTGTTACCTGTTTGACGATGGAAAGGGGGCGATTGCAAATGCTGTTCTCGCACAAGAGTATATGCGTGCCATGACCGGCTCGGCGTTGGTTGCTATATTTCGGTTCTACGATTCTCTATCTCGACTGGCGGTGTATGCAGACACAGATCCCTCAAAACAGTCAGAGTTGCTGCAACAGGTAGCAGAAAATCAGGCAAAAATGCAAAATTGGGCGCACCATGCCCCAATGAATTATCTACACAAGTGGCACTTGGTAGAAGCAGAACGGTATCGGGTTTTGGGTGAGGTAGCGGCAGCAATGGATGCCTACGATCGCGCGATCGCTCTGGCAAGAGAAAACGAATACCTGCAAGAAGAGGCTTTAGCCAACGAACTGGCAGCAAAGTTTCATTTGGCAAAAAACCGGATAACAATCGCTAAAGCCTATCTGCAAGAGGCAAGGTATGGTTATTTAAGGTGGGGGGCAACGGCTAAAGTTCAGGATTTGGAAAGACGCTATCCCCAATTGCTAGAACTGCAATTTGAAAAAACCAGCACAGGTAAAGTTGACACTAGACAGTCGGCTACAACTAAGTTAGCAGCACTTGACCTAGAAACAGTGTTGAAAGCTTCCGTTGCGATCGCCAGTGAAATTTTGTTAGATAAACTGCTGGCAAAACTGATGACGATCTTAATTGAGAATGCCGGGGCGCAAACGGGTTATCTGATTTTACCAACACAAGACGAATGGCGGATTGAAGCAATCGGGTCGATAGGTGATCAGAAAATAGCTGTTTTGCAATCAATTCCCCTGGACTTAATCTCAACAGACGGCAATACTTACTTGCCAACTGCCCTGATTAATTACGTTGCTCGCACCCAAGAAAGCATCATCCTCGACAATGCTGCTCAATCCGGCAACTTTCAATCTGACCCTTGGATTGTGCAGCACCAATCGAAATCGATTCTTTGTGCGCCCCTGTTGAACCAGGGAAAACTGACTGGAATTGTCTTTTTAGAAAACAATCTCACCACTAATGCATTTACGCAAGAGCGAATTGAAATCCTGCGTTTACTTTCTAGTCGGGCAGCTATTTCTATTGACAATGCTCGTCTATTAAAGCATCAGGAAGAACTGAATGCCTCTTTAAGGGCGGAAATTGCCGAACGCCAAAGGGCAGAGAAAGACCGCGATCGCATGATTGCCATCCTGGAAGCATGCACCGATCATATTGGTATGGCTACCCCCGAAGGGAATGTTTTCTGGAATAACGCTCAAGCCAAGAAACTGGCAGGCATACCGCTGGATGCAGACCTCTCTAACACGATTATCTCCCAATACCATCCCCAATGGGCATTAGAAATTGTCCAAAATCAAGGCATTCCGGCAGCTATTCGAGATGGTACCTGGGTTGGTGAAACCGCTTTGTTGAGCAGTGATGGCAGAGAAATTCCGGTTTCGCAAATGATCATTGCTCACAAAACCAGGGATGGCAGTGTGGAATATTTTTCTACTATTATGCGGGATATCAGCACCCTCAAAGCGGTAGAGGCAGAAGTCCTACAACTTAATGCAGAATTGGAAGAACGGGTAATGGAGCGGACTGCCCAATTACAGTCTGCTAACAAAGCATTGGAGACTTTTTCCTACTCTGTTTCCCATGATTTGCGAGCGCCTTTACGGGCGATTGATGGCTTTTCGAGAATAATCCAAGAAGACTACAGTGAGCAACTTGATGCCGAAGCCAATCGTTACTTAAAAGTTGTCCGGGATAATGCTAAACGCATGGGTGAGTTGATTGATGATTTGTTGAATTTATCCCGTTTGGATCGCAAGGAAATATCTAAGCAGCCTGTGTTTGTCAATGAGTTGATTCAACAGGTGCTGCGTGATTTGACCCCAGAATGGTCAGGTCGTCAGATTGAATTTGCGATCGCTGATTTACCCATCTGTCAAGCTGATTTTTCCCTTTTAACACAAGTCTGGGTCAACCTGTTATCGAATGCAATCAAGTACACCCGCTACAAATCAGTTGCCCATATTGAAGTGGGTTATCAGGTTATGGATGGTGAATTTGTGTACTTTGTCAGAGATAATGGCTCAGGATTTGATATGCAGTATGCCGATAATCTGTTTGGAGTATTCCAACGTCTGCACCGCGAGCAAGAATTTGAAGGTACAGGTATTGGACTAGCGATCGTCCAACGGATTATTCAACGTCACGGTGGGCGCATTTGGGCTAAAGCAGCGGTCGATCAAGGCGCAACCTTTTATTTCACCCTTCCGAATAGGATAACCAATGACTGACCAACCCATTGATCAGCCCACCGATACATCTTTTGAGCAACCGATTTCTATTGTGTTAGTTGAAGATAATCCTGCTGATGCCGAACTAGCTATGCGAGCATTACGTCGCAGCAGAATTGGAAATCAAATCCAATGGCTTCAAGATGGAGCAGAAGCCCTCGATTTTCTCTTTTGTCGGGGGGATTATGCCCACCGTACCATGACGAATCAACCCAAAGTCATTTTGCTGGATTTGAAACTGCCAAAGGTGAATGGATTGGAAGTTTTACGGCAACTGAAGTCTGACCCACGCACTCAAACGATTCCAGTTGTGGTGCTGACTTCTTCTGCCGAAGATCGTGATGTGATCGAGAGTTACCAACTGGGCGTGAATAGCTACATCGTCAAACCTGTCGATTGTGAACAATTCAACCATGCAGTCCAGCAGCTTGGGTTTTATTGGGTCTTGTTTAACACCTTCGCGTAATTTCCCGTCCTCAACTCTTAGTAGGTCGGGGATGTAAGCGAGTCATGGCTTAGTCTAAACTCCAGTTAATTATGCATATGCCATATTTAGATACCTTTGCCCAGCCTTGTTACTTTTCTGTTTTTCCCAAGAAATTGTGGTGTCGATAATTTCGTCTAAATCATCGTGCTTTGGTTGCCAACCCAAAACTCTACGGATCTTATCAGCACAAGCCGCAACACAGGCAGGATCGCCCGGACGACGTGGTGCGGCAATAACGGGAAAATCTACACCAGAAATAGCCTTGACTCTTTCAATAACTTGTCGCACGCTGTATCCTTGCCCGTAACCGCAGTTAAAAATTTGGCTTTCCCCTCTTTTTTCTAAGTAATCCAAAGCATTTAAGTGAGCAGTTGCCAAATCCTCGACGTGGATATAGTCTCGGATTGCGGTTCCATCGGGTGTAGGAAAATCAGTACCAAAAATTCGTACTTCCGGCTTGCGCTTGAGTGCCGCATCACAAGCAGCCCGAATCAAGTGAGTAGCATTCGGTGACATTTGTCCCAATAGTCCACGTGGTTCGGAACCTGCTACATTAAAGTAACGTAGAATTACATAGCGCAGTGAAGATGCTGCCGCATAGTCCTGGATCAGCCATTCACTCATCAACTTGGAACGTCCGTAAGGATTAATGGGCTGTGTAGGGTTCAACTCAGTAACAGGATTTTCTGCCACTTCTCCATACACTGCGGCTGTGCTGGAAAAAATGAACTTGTTCACACCCATAACGCTACAGCAGCGCAGCAAATTTAAGGTGTTGCGGGTGTTGTTCGCATAGTAATCGAGGGGATGAGCTACTGATTCTGGAACAATCAGACTAGCGGCAAAGTGTAAGACGGCGCTGAATTCATGCTGGGCAAAAATTTGATAAAGACGCCCGGTGTCTGCTAAATCGCCAATAATTAGTTTCCCGTGTAGTACAGATGCTGGTGAACTTGTAGAGCAGTTGTCGTAGACCACGACATCATAACCAGCTTCCCCCAGTTGACGAACTACATGGGAGCCAATGTAACCAGCACCGCCAGTTACCAATATTTTCTTCTTCATTTGTTTTTCCTTATCTACCTTTACCTAACAAAACAACTCGAATGGTTTTGAAGGCGATCGCTAAATCCAACCAAATGGAATAATTTTTGATGTAATACAGGTCGTAAGCAAGCTTTTCGTAAGCATCTTCAATAGATGCTCCATAGGGATACATGACCTGTGCCCAGCCTGTAATTCCCGGTTTTACCAGATAGCGTACTTCATAGTAGGGAATCGCTTCTTTGAGTTTGACATCAAATTCTGGTCGTTCTGGACGAGGGCCAATCAGACTCATTTCCCCCTGTAAAACATTCCATATTTGGGGTAATTCGTCAATACGTAACAAACGCAGCCAGTATCCGACTCTGGTGATCCGTGGATCGCGTTGACTAGCCCACTGCGCCCCAGACTTTTCTGCATCCTGATACATGGAGCGAAATTTATAAACTCTAAATGGTTTACCGTACAATCCACTTCGCCGCTGACTGTACAACACTGGGCCAGGACTATCTAATCTAATTAGTAATGCAACCAACAACAGAAGTGGTGCAACTAATACTAGCAACAACAGGATCAATATGAGGTCAACAACGCGCTTCAGTTTCATGCTGAAGTAACCAGGCATTAGGTTAAAACCATCGCTAAAAGCCAACCATTTATCCTGTAGCAGCGATGAAGGTAGTTTATACCAAAATGTTTCGTAAACATCCGGCAATGTGTAAACCGGAATGCCTCGCAATCGCATCTGCATTAACTGTTGCGCAAGAGATTTGGAAAAATTTATCTGGGCTGTAACTATGACCCCAGACCAGGGTTCTTGGCTCCATTGCGATAACTCGCTCAGATTTCCCTGATAACTCAAATTGCTTTTTGGTAAGTCTATGGTTTTTTGATTTTCCTCTGCTAGAACAGTCAGCTTTCCTAAAGGATTAAGTCCCAGCAATTTTTGGGCAAATTTGATGGCATTCTCCCCTGCTCCTAGTATTAACCAATGACTTTTTCGGGCGTGCGTTCGCACCCACTTTATTGCCACCAGGCGCAATATTACTGCCCAGATAGTAAAGATTCCTAAGCTAGGTAGAAAGATACTCCGCCACAATACCGGGTTATGTTTGGCAATACCTGACAAGTAAATTAGGGCAGAAATGAAGAAGGCGATCGCAATGTTACAAATAATAATTCGAGCAGGCGCTCTTAAACCTGCAATTTGTCGATCTGGATGGTACGCATCTCCTAAATAGAATGCTGCAAGTATCATGCCAACAAATCCATAAGGCAATGGATTGAGCCAATGTAAGGGTTGATCTAAGCGCAACCATTGGGCGATCGCTAAACAAATGAGCAATCCAAAAATATCCCCTAACAAGAGCAATATCGGTAGGCTGCGGACTATATTTGGCAGCCTAGTATTCGCAGGGGGACTAACATAAGTTGTAAGCATCATTTATTTTTCTGATTCTTCAGTATTTTGGTATTGATTTGTTTGTTAAAGGCATCAATAAATTCAAACATGGTAATACTAAAGACTAGCAATTTTGTGTCAAAGCCTACATCAACGAGAAATCTTTGTAATGCTCGGTTTTTTAAAACTGGTATTGCTTGTTACAAATTGCTAGGGTAATTATCAGTCAGTTTCGGTAATATGTCCTACAGGCAGACATCTTACTTACGTTAACTGTCTGAACAAAACTAGAAGATTCCGGTTTGATTCTTGCTCAATATACTGAAGCTTAACCGTTTATTAGACGGGGCTTAAGGTTTGGGACTTGTTTAAAAATCAAATAGGAGCACCAGACTTTGTTCCTTTTATATTTGCATGATGCCATGAATGTAGTCAATATGAACTTGATATTTAAATATTAGCGTAGATTTACTTTCAGAGTATGTACTGATTCAGCAGGATCATTGTATCTTGTCAATAATACCCAGGTAATATAAAATTCCAATAAAGAATATTTAAAATACCTTGACATTTAGATAATATTTCTGGGATAAAACTAAAAAGATGTAACAAAAAAAGTACTTTTAGGAAAATAGCGAAAATAACTGTTGTTTTTTATACAATCTGATTCAATAGTAATTAAACCTCAGTATGTCCAAAGGACTATCTTGGACTACCAAAATTGTGAAGCAAAATTAGTCAGTATTTTAGGTATTCGCAACAGATTCCATGCCCTCTAACCAAGAAGACCAAAACTCCCTAGATTTGCAACAATACTCGCTGATTCTGAAAAGGCGCTGGCTAGTCATAGCTGCGGTGACTGCGTCTGTTTTTGGACTTTCAGCTTTAATTGCCATCAGACAAAAACCAATTTATGAAGCAGAAGGCAAGTTGCTTTTCAGTAAAACTGACCGCGTTTCTTCGCTGACAAGTCCCTCGGCACAAGTTGGAGAGTTGAGCAGTGTGACTCAACAAAGCAGCCCGTTGGATACAGAAGCAGAGGTAATTCGTTCTAACCCAATAGTTGAGAAAACTATCAATAGTCTCAACTTGGTAACAAAGCAAGGATCACCCTTGGAAATAGATGAGTTTCTCAAAAAAATCAAGGTTAAGAGTGTTCGGAGTACGGATATTTTGGCGATTTCCTACAAAAGTAGCAATCCCAAAGAAGCCGCAGATGTTGTGAATTTGCTGATGAGATATTACCTAGAGAACAATATTCGCATTAACCAAACCCAAGCGACAGCGGCAAATAAGTTTTTGAGTAAGCAATTGCCTGAAGTTGAAGCCAGGGTAGTCAAAGCAGAGGCAGCTTTGCGTCGGTTTAAAGAAGAAAATCGGGTAATTGCCTTAGACCAAGAAGCAACAAAAGGAGTGGACAGACTCGCAGATTTATCAGACCAGATCACCCAAGCCCAGGCAAATTTAACGGATGCTGCAACTCGCTCACAACTTCTGCAACGTCAATTGAGATTGAATTCGCAGCAGGCTGTGGATCTGGGGAATTTAAGTCAATCAAAAGCTGTGCAGGACGTATTAACAGAATACCAGCAGGTGCAAAACCAGTTAGCAGTAGAACATACTCGCTATACAGATGAACATCCGATGATCGCTAATTTGGCGGCAAAAGAAGCAGCCCTGAAAAAGCAGCTAGAAACTCGAATTTTTGAGAATGCAGGTTCTGAAAAATCTGTAGCAGCGCAGAATTTAGGCATGGGAGAACTCAAGCAGACCCTACTGGCGCAACTGGTACAGTCGGATGTAGAACGGTCAGCATTAGCTAACCGAGTCGCCGTTTTGCAGAATGCATACGCACTTTCCCAAAGACGATTGAGTGTCTTACCCCAACTGCAAGAAAAACAGCAGCAGCTAGAGCGACAGTTGCAAGTAGCGAGATCTACCTATGAAGAACTGCTAAAGCGATCGCAAGAAGTCGAGGTAGTAGTAAATCAGAATGTCGGTAACGCCAGGGTAGTATCTGCGGCTTTACTTCCGAAAAAAGCTGTTTCTCCCAAAATTGCCCTTTATCTCGCCTTGGGTGGATTTTTGGGAATTTTGCTGGGTGTAGGGATAGCTCTGATGTTAGAAGCTATGGATCAATCCCTGAAAACTCTTGAGCAAGCCCAGCAGTTACTAGGTTATCCTTTACTCGGTACGATTCCTCACTTGGGTCAAAAAGCTAAAAATGGTGGGGAAGCTTTAATCGAACTGCCGGTGAGAGATAATCCATATTCGGGAGCAAGTTCAGCCTTTGAGATGCTTCAGACGAACCTGGACTTTACCATCTCTGATAAACCACTAAAAGTAATTGCCGTAGTTAGTTCAACTCCGGGTGAAGGCAGATCATTTGTGGCAGCGAATCTGGCAGTAGCTAAGGCACACATGGGACGCAGAATTCTATTAGTAGATGCGGATATGCGTCACTCCTGCCAACAGGAAATCTGGAAATTATCTGACCCAGTCGGACTAAGTAATGTTTTAGTTGGTCAAGCGGAATTTCGCAGCACCTCCCAAGAAGTATTAGTTAACTTGGATCTACTAACGGCTGGGACAATTCCACCCAACCCCGCAGCATTGCTAGACTCGCAGCGCATGGCTTTGTTAATTCAAGAGGCTGCCAAAGATTATGATTGTGTGATTATTGATACTCCTGCCTTGAGTTTGTTTAGTGATGCACTGATGCTGGGCAAGATTGTAGATGGGATCTTGCTGGTTGTACGTCCTGGAGTACTTGACTGTGCTGTTGCTAAGAGTACAAAGATGATGCTCGAGCAAGCGCGATCGCGCGTTTTGGGAATGGTGGTGAATGGAGTTACTGCCGATAGTGGTTATATTTCCTACAGCCAGAAGGGTTATTACGACAAAAATAGCAGCGATGCCTACGGCGGCAAGCTACGCAATGGTAAGGGTGAACTCAAGTTTCCCAATACACGCATTTCCTAATCCTTTGATGGCGGTTTAGTTTAACTCTTCTAGTTTTCTACGGTAATGCTTGTATTAAAAGAGAAGATTTTTGGTGAAAAACAGCTTACTTAAGAACGGTTTTTACAACTCAATCACAGGATTAATCAAAATAGGGCTAGGCATACTGGTTATCCCGATACTAATCCGCTTGTTGGGAATTGAAGAGTATGGACTATGGACCCTAGCTTCTGCTGTGGTGGTAATGGTTACTTTAGCTGAAGCCGGTCTTTCTACAGCCACAACCGTATTTGTCTCCCAAGACTTAGGAAAGAAAGATGTTGATGGTCTGTCACAAACCTTGACTGTAACTTTTGGGGCAATGCTGATCTTGGCAACTTTAGCAGTAGTTGCTCTTTGGATGGGTGCTGAACCGATGATGAATTTATTTCCTAAATTGGGACAGTTACAACAGTTAAAACTTATACAGGCTATTCAAATTGGTGGGTTAGTAGTAGCAGCGCGATTGTTGCAACAAATCTTGATTGGTGTCGAACAAGCTCATCAGCGTTATGACTTGATGAATGTGCTGAATACAATGCAGTCCGTGCTACTCAATGTCGGAATGTTGATTGTCGTATGGCTAGGCGGTCGCACCGTTGAGTTAATGCAGTGGCAGGCTGGAATTGGTGTCGTGAGTTTGTTCAGTCATATCTGGGTAGTGCGATCGCTACTCGAAAGTAGGAATCTTCGTCTGAGTTGGAATCAACAAAAAGCAGTAGCAGTAGGAGGCTACAGCTTAATGATGTGGCTAAATACATTGGGCAGTATGCTTTTTAGTCGAGGCGATCGGCTGATTGTCGGCAGCTTGCTAGGTAGTGAAATGCTTGGAGTATATGGAGGAATTACTGATATCACCGCGCAAATCAACTCATTTTCTGCATTACCTGTACAGCCTTTACTTCCAACTTTAAGCAATCTATTCGGACAGCAAAATATTAATCAGCGTCAACTGGAGCAGCAACTTAAACAAGCTACCCAAATCAATGGATTAGTTGCTTTAGGAATGGGAGCCACTCTCATAACACTTTCTCCATTAATTCTCAAACTATTATTCTCTGAGCAAACTGCAAGTCAATATTTAATTACATTCTGTATTGCCACAGCAATTTACGCAATTTATTCATGTCATGCTGTCGGCTACTACTCTTTGTTAGCGACAAATGCAGTTAAAACTTGTGCATTAATTCAGCTACTAGGCAGTTTATCGTCACTAGGATTAATTTTCATTGGTGCTGATAATTTTGGCTTAACAGGAGCAATTCTCGGTAATTTGGGATATCTCTCCACCTTTTTAGTAACTGTATTTGGCATGAAACGTTTATCTGTTTCTTATTCTCTCTGGTTCAAATGCTTATGGTTCCCATTAATTTGGTTTTTTATGGTTGTGCTATTGAACTTTAAGCTGCCAAATGATTATATCTTAAGATGTATTATATTTCTGATACAGACAACTATTTTAGTGACATGGTTTGCTATTAGTAATAACTACAATTTTTCAGTTCTCAAAAGATATATTGCTGCTAAAAAATAAGGTTTATGACTTTCATTTTGCGATTGATTTTAAATTAAAAACAATTAAGGTTGGTATTCATGGATATAATAATTTGTACTTACAACAACGATAATTTACTAGATCGTGTTCTGACAGCCCTTTCATTATCAAAAGTATCTCCTGGCTATCAATGGACAGTTTTAGTTGTAGATAATAACTGTACAGATGATACTGGTGCTGTTGTTGAAAGACATATCAATTTACAACTAATACCTGGCTTGCGTAGGATAGTAGAGCCAAAACAAGGATTAACTCACGCCCGGTTGTGTGGAATTAAAAATACAACTAGTGAATGGCTCGCTTTTGTTGATGATGATTGCCTTTTATCAGCAGACTGGATAGATAAAGCAAGACAATTTGCGGAAACTCATCCAAATTGTGGTACTTTTGGTGGCAAGGTAGTTCTCGATTGGGAAATAACTCCTTCGCCCATCCTTGTCAAACATTCAGGTAAATTTGCTGCCAATGAGCGCGGCGAAACTTCACAACAATTAAATCGGCGTAATTACCAGATTCCAGGTGCAGGTTTGGTTATGCGTAGAACTGCCATTGAGAAAAGTGGCTGGTTGGATAAACAATTACTCAACGATAGAGAAGGAAAAAAATTAAGTGCGGGAGGAGATTCTGAGATAGTTTTGCGAATTCTGAACGCAGGTTATGAACTTTGGTATACACCTGATTGTGTGCTGCACCATTTCATCCCCACAAAGCGGATGTCAGAAACTTATCTTTTTAACTTAATGTATGGTTTTGGTGCCGCAGCGCCTTACATTGCTGTGATGCGTTGGCACCGTTCTTATTATCTTTGGTTGCTTGTATCTATTTTACGAATTTTCAAAGGATTTTTGCAAATAATTGCTTGCTATGTTAAAGCTTTAATCAATCCGAAGAATCAAGCAGAAACATTGATTATGTGGAATTGGACTAAAGGTCAAATTCATAGTTTATTTACTATTCTCAGGATGAGAAAAGAAGAACATATCATCTGGTTAAGCTTATTTCAATAACCTTTGATTGCCTCAGCATAAAACATAGAATTAGATAATGAATTTAAATTTATCAATTGTCCAAACCAACTATCAAAAGTACATTTTTCTATTTGTTGGAATATGTATATGGGTAAAAATTCCGATAGTTGGAGTTTTACCCTTACTTTTATTTGTATTTCTCAATAAAAATTCAAAATCCTATAGCCTAGACAGCTTACTCAATAATTCTATACTTCTGCTAGTTGCAGTCACCGTCACTCTTTTCTGTTGTCTTATTGATGTTCAAGCTGATACAGAGTTATATTTAATAGCATATCGAGATTGTAGTGGTGATAATCCCATAGCCTGTTTTCAATCAACCAATTATCCATTTGAACCGGGGTTTTATTTTCTCGCTTCTCTAATATTTATTATTTGTAATGGTTCGGACATGGGCTTTCTATTAAGCTGGTCTTTTATAATTAATTTTCTGACTATTTTTGTGATCTGTAAGGGATTTTCCCAAAAAAATTATGCTTTACTGATATTTTTTGTTTTACTAAATCCTACATTTTATCTTCAAGCATTTATCATGCGCCAATTTATTTCAAGTGCTTTTTTTTTGTGTGCATTAGTTTCTAAAAAGAATAAATTTACTTGTGTATTATTTTTGTTTTTGAGTATTGTTAATCATTACTCTATACTTCTTTATTTACCTGTAATAATCCTGCAATTTATCGATGTAAATAGCTTGTTACAGCATAAATTGTTTAATAAAATTAGTGGAATTCTTAAAAATTTAAGTATTATTTTATTTATGTTTGCATTAATATATTCTGTTAATCAAGCTACTATCGCATCTATTTTTGATAAAATTAGTAGCATTCCCCAACTTAGTTTTTTAGCCGCTAAAAGTTCATTTTTCGTAAAAAACCAACTAGCAAGTATAGGTTTTCTAGCTCATTTAGTACTTGTAGCATTTCTTGGTTATTTTTATCTAAACCTCTCACGAGATAATTACACTGAAACAAGTTTAAATTCTGTCCTTACCTTAGAAGAAAAACGTTTAGACCTAAGTATGTTATATCTTTATGTATTGCAGTCAATTTTATTCTTATTCACCCGCAATCTTGATTACCTCCCTTTGAGATTGAGCCTGATACTTCTATCCTTTTTAGGAATTTTCTTCTATTTACCTCTAGAAAGAAAAAGTAAGCTGAAACCACCGATAAAATCTCTCTCTATGGTTACTTTAGTTGCATTAATGTTTAGTTATTTTATTTATTTTTTACAAGCTAACTCAGGTAAAAATGTTACTACATTTAATTATTTAGAAGGTCGTCTGTTTACAGCATCTATTATAGATTACATTGATCTGGCTATTTCTCGGTGGTAAATAACTCACTCTAAGTTTAAAAATTCATGAATAACCTAATTCAAGTTGATGTAGTTACTCTGACAAAAAATTCTTCTGCTTGTATACTGAAAACTCTAGATAGTGTTAGTATGCAAGATTATAAATATATTAATCACCTGATTATTGATGGTCATTCAACAGACGAAACAATTTCTCTGATCAATCAATATAACCATCAAAAAAAAGTAACTATATTACAGCAAAATGGTGTGGGGATTGCTAATGCTTTTAATGCAGGATTAATGAAATCATCAGGTAATTTAGTGATTTTCTTAAATTCTGGTGATACTTTAGTTAATGAAGTGGTAATTACTAAAATTGTAGATTCTTATATTAAAGAAAAGTGGCTTTGGGCATTTGGGGAAACTATCTCTCTGAGCCGAAAGCAATACTTAAAAAGACATATCAAGCAGTATAGTCATTGGGATCAAAAGTTATTTTTGTCTCGCAATCCAATCTGTCACCAGTCTACTATTTTCTCTCAACAACTTTTTCAGAAAGTTGGCTTCTATGATGAGCGGCTAACTTTAGAAATGGATTATGATTTTAATATTAGAGCTTCTTTAATTGCTCAACCACACCTGCTATATTTTCCAATTTCTTACTATGATACTACAGGCGTATCTTCTATAAAGGTCTTTAAACATTATAGAATACACAGAGAGTTACGGAAGAAATACTTTCCGCTATCTCCTTTTAATAACTTGATAACTGATGGTTTGTGCTTCTTAAAAGCATGTATGCGGTTTATAATGATCCCTGTGAAAATATTCTTGTAATTTAAATTGTGATTTATCAAAAGCAAATTCAATATGATGGCTAAATCTAATATGTTAGTTGAACCCACAGCTAAGACTTTTCCTTCTGTAACTGTAGCTATACCTACTTATAACGAGGTACATTATATAGAAAACCTGGTTTTAGGGTTTTTACGAACAAGTTATCCCAACTTAATCGAGATATTTGTAGCTGATGGTGGCAGTAATGATGGCACTCAAGAAATAGTCAAAAATCTATCAGATAAAGACTCACGAGTTAAGTTAATACACAATCCTGACAAAATTCAATCGGCTGGTCTTAATTTAATTATTTCTGAATCGATAGGTGATGTTTTTATTAGAATCGATGCCCATTCGGATTATGCACCTGACTATATTGAAAGATGTGTAGAGGCTTTGCTGGAATCAAAAGCTAGCAATGTCGGTGGAGCGCAGCGTTTTGTTGCCAAAACTTCTTTCCAAGCTGGTGTTGCCCTTGCATCCAAAAGTTTTCTTGGTAATGGTGGAGCTAAATATAGAAATCCCAACTATACAGGTTATGCCGAGACAGTTTATTTAGGATGTTTCTGGAAAAAAAGTTTACTAGAGACCCAAGGCTATGATGTCGAGGCAAGTTCTAATGAAGATGCTAAATTAAACTTGAGATTTAAAAAAGTATTTGACACAACACAAATTACTAATCAAGATGCGGAATTAAATCAAAGATTAATTGCTCAAAATCAACAAGCCATATATATTGACTCCAAAATTCGTGCTTGGTACTACCCCCGAAAAACTTGGAAGTCTTTGTTTATTCAATATTTAAAATATGGCAGAGGTCGGTATTTAACAAGTACAAAACACAAAATTAAATCGCAGTTGAGAGGGTTGCTACCTTTTGTATTTATATCTACTGTCATTTTATTGCTGATTGTTGATTTACTATTTCCTAAACTGGGGTTGCCTATAGAAATATTGATTGTAATAGGTTTATTTTTGCCTTTTTTAGAGAGTCTACGAGTTACTTTGGCATGGTCAAAAAGCTTTAATTCCGAGATTTGGCGAGGTAGAGAAGATAAAATACCCTCATTTTTTAGTCGTTGGTTATTTTGTGGGATTACTTTATTAAGTATGCCAATTGCTCACTTTTCTGGATATGCCTATCAATTATTTCGCCAGAAAATTATGAGAGTAAGAAATTGGTAAATTAATTTGTGGATTAATATACGCACCGGGGATTTCTTTGCAGAGCTTCCAAATTATGCGAACCCTATTTATAATATGATGTCCGGCAAATCACCCATAAAGTAGAGACGTTGTATGCAGCGTCTCTATATTGCTAAAAATAAGGTTTAGGACTTTGATTTACTAACTGATTGTTAAATTAAAAATCATTAAGGATTGGATTCATGGATATAATAATTTGTACTTACAACAATGCTAATTTGCTAGATCGTGTTCTGACAGCCCTTTCATTATCAAAAGTATCTCCTGGCTATCAATGGACAGTTTTAGTTGTAGATAATAACTGTACAGATGATACTGGTGCTGTTGTTGAAAGACATATTAATTTACAACTAATACCTGGCTTGCGTAGGATAGTAGAGCCAAAACAAGGATTAACTCACGCCCGGTTGTGTGGAATTAAAAATACAACTAGTGAATGGCTCGGTTTTGTTGATGATGATTGCCTTTTATCAGCAGACTGGATAGACAAAGCAAGACAATTTGCGGAAACTCATCCAAATTGTGGTGCTTTTGGTGGCAAGGTAGTTCTCGATTGGGAAATAACTCCTTCGCCCATCCTTGTCAAACATTCAGGTAAATTTGCTGCCAATGAGCGCGGCGAAACTTCACAACAATTAAATCGGCGTAATTACCAGATTCCAGGTGCAGGTTTAGTTATTAGCAGAACTGCCATTGAGAAAAGTGGCTGGTTAGATAAACAATTACTCAACGGTAGAGAAGGAAAAAAACTAAGTGCGGGAGAAGATTCTGAGATAGTTTTGCGAATTCTGAACGCAGGTTATGAACTTTGGTATACACCTGATTGTGTGCTGCACCATTTCATCCCCACAAAGCGGATATCAGAAACTTATCTTTTTAACTTAGTGTATGGTTTTGGTGCCGCAGCGCCTTACATTGCTGTGATGCGTTGGCACCGTTCTTATTATCTTTGGTTGCTTGTATCTATTTTACGAATTTTCAAAGGATTTTTGCAAATAATTGCTTGCTATGTTAAAGCTTTAATCAATCCGAAGAATCAAGCAGAAACATTGATTATGTGGAATTGGACTAAAGGTCAAATTCATAGTTTATTTACTATTCTCAGGATGAGAAAAGAAGAACATATCATCTGGTTAAGCTTATTTCAATAACCTTTGATTGCCTCAGCATAAAACATAGAATTAGATAATGAATTTAAATTTATCAATTGTCCAAACCAACTATCAAAAGTACATTTTTCTATTTGTTGGAATATGTATATGGGTAAAAATTCCGATAGTTGGAGTTTTACCCTTACTTTTATTTGTATTTCTCAATAAAAATTCAAAATCCTATAGCCTAGACAGCTTACTCAATAATTCTATACTTCTGCTAGTTGCAGTCACCGTCACTCTTTTCTGTTACCTTAATAGATATTCAAGCTGATACCGAGCTATATTTAATAGCATATCGAGATTGTAATGGTGATATGCAAATTCATCTGTAATTGTAACTACAAAATTCAATGTGCTTACACTGTGGAGCAGTTGACTTACTTTTCAAAAGGCAAAGTAGGTAATGCGTTTTTCGGATATATTGCTAACTCGGTTTCTGGGTCAAAAAAGTGGATTTTATCAGGAGATAGCGATAACCACAGTTGTTCACCAAGACGGATTAATCGGTCTGGGGGAATTCTTACTTGCAGGTAATTGTCTGAATTGGCAACTTGAGATTCTGATGCGGTAAGTCTGACAGCTAGAAAAGTATCGTTACCCAAATTTTCTACTAAGTCTACTTGCACTGATAAATTTTTGGTGGCGGGTACACTTAAGCTGAAATGTTCTGGACGAATGCCTAAAATTAAGGTTTGTCCGTCGTATTTTTGGAGGGTATTTACCCAGATTTCTGGGAGGGTAAAACGAAAGTGAGAATGGGTAATTAATAGAGGGGCATGAAACTCTACAGGAATAAAATTCATGGGTGGTGAGCCGATGAATTCTGCTACAAAGCGGTTAACAGGGCGGTTGTACAGTTCCAAGGGGGCAGCGACTTGCTGGATTTTTCCCTCAGACATAATGGCGATGCGATCGCCCATTGTCATCGCTTCTGTTTGATCGTGGGTGACGTAAATCGTTGTCGTTCCTAACTGGCGCTGCAATTTGACAATTTGGGCGCGGGTTTCTGCCCGGAGTTTGGCGTCTAAATTAGAAAGTGGCTCATCCATTAAAAAGACTTGGGGATTCCGGGCGATCGCTCTTCCTAATGCTACCCGTTGCCTTTGTCCCCCTGACAACTGTTTGGGTAAGCGATTTAGCAAAGCTTCCATTTGCAACAGTTGAGCAACATTATGCACCCGCTGATCCACCGCCCGTTCTTTATCAGAAATGTAACGGAGTTTTTTCGGCAGATTTCTGCTCATCCCCACTAGCAAATCTTTCCCCCACTTGCGAAAATCAAAGGATGCAGGGGTATCTCCTGCTTCGACAAAACGACGACGCAAGCCAAAGGCGATGTTGTCATACACCGTCATGTGAGGATAGAGTGCGTAATTTTGAAACACCATGGCGATATCGCGTTCTTTGGGGGGTAAATCATTAATTAAGCGATCGCCAACCCAAATATTCCCGCCTGTCATCTCCTCCAACCCAGCGATTAACCGCAGCAAGGTGCTTTTACCACAGCCAGAAGGCCCCACCAACACCATAAACTCACCATCGGCGATCGTTAAATTAATCCGCCGTAAGACATTGAGAATATCTGGATGCGATCGCGCGGCATCATGTGTAATCCCATGCTTGAGCGGATTTTGGGTTGGTGAAGTAATAATTTCCCCTTTACGCGGGGGAAAACTTTTATAAACGTTCTCTAAAATAACTTGCGCCACGAGTATTTGAGGTAAAAGTAATAGTTAATAGACAGTCAGAAAATATTTGTTCTTAGGTTCAGGCAAGAGGGTTTTTTACACAGTTAGCTTTATTAAGATTTCTCTACTCAGTCAAGATCAAAACAAGTGTCTTGGCCAAACTTCAGATTTAGGGCTGATTATACAGGTTCTGTAGCTAGGAAAGGTTTAAAAAATAGCGATTAACCATTCAATTGCAGGTGTTGTGATGAATACCTATATACCTGAAAATGCTTCTTCAGATCCAACCGTTAACCCTACCCATGATATTTTAGACATCCAAACCACTGATTGTTGCATTGTGGGTAGTGGCCCAGGGGGGGCTGTTTTAGCTCTGATGTTAGCGCGTCAGGGCATTTCTGTGACGCTGCTAGAAGCACACAAAGACTTTGATCGAGATTTTCGCGGTGACACGATTCACCCATCGGTGATGCAAATCATGGAAGAATTGGGTTTAAGCGATCGCTTATTGCAACTGCCCCATAGCAAAATGCGTCGCCTTAGCCTACAAACTCCTCAAGATACCGTCACCTTAGCAGATTTTAGTCACCTGAAAACCCGCTACCCCTATATTATGATGCTTCCCCAAGTCAAATTTTTGGAGTTCATCACCCAAGAAGCACGACAATATCCGCATTTTCATCTGGTGATGGGTGCAAATGTACAAGAACTAATCGAAGATCAGGGGGTAATTCAAGGTGTCCGTTATCGAGGAGGCGGTGGGTGGCATGAAGTCCGCGCCATACTCACAGTGGGTGCAGACGGACGCCACTCAAAACTGAGGCAGTTGGGTGGTTTTGAATCAATTGAAACCTCTCCACCGATGGATATTCTCTGGTTTCGCTTACCTCGTCAGCCAGAAGAACCTGAGGGCGGTATGGGGCGGTTTGCTCCCGGTCACATTGTGGCGATGCTAGACCGTGGTGATGAATGGCAACTAGCTTACGTGATTCCTAAAGGCGGTTATCAGCAGATTCGCAATGCTGGTTTGGAGGCGTTAAGAAAGTCTATTGTGGAGGTAGTGCCAGAATTAAGTAATCGCATCGAACATTTACACGATTGGTCACAAATCGCCTTTCTCTCTGTAGAGTCTAGCCGCGTCAAGCGCTGGTATCGTCCAGGACTGCTACTCATTGGCGATGCGGCTCATGTTATGTCTCCTGTTGGTGGGGTTGGCATCAACTACGCGATTCAAGACGCTGTAGAGGCTGGGAATGTACTGAGCAAACCGCTGAAAACCCGATTTGTGGAACTCAGTGACCTGGCACAAGTGCAACGCCGTCGAGAATTGCCTACAAGGATTATTCAGGCATTTCAAACCTTGATTCAAAAGCGGATATTTGCCCCGGTTCTCAGGGACAATCAAAGCTTTCAACCACCTTTACTGCTGCGATTGCCGATTTTGCGCGACCTTCCAGGGCGGTTGATTGCCTTGGGTGTGTTTCCGGTGCATGTGCAAACTTAAATTTGTCTAGAGTATTTTTTCTGTCATTGATGGTACAATAGTACTATTGCAGAATTCAATGCTCGTTTTAGTCAGGCGGAGGCGATGAACAGGATCTTATGATATTGTTCAAAGCGATCGCTTGACTTTTGTAATGAAAATACCTCAAAACTAAGAGTATTATTTTTTTGATGGCACCGCCAAGGACGCCAAGTAAAGAAAGAAATAATTTATTTAAATCGGTACTTGACTCAATTAGGAGAGAATTTCCATGAACAGCTGCGTTTTGATGGCGCAAATTATTCAAGAGCCGCAACTACGGTATACAGCCGATAACCTAGAAGTTACGGAAATGCTGGTACAGTTTCCCAACTCCCAGCGAGCAGAAGATCCACCAGCCACCTTAAAAGTTGTTGGTTGGGCGAATATGGCAAAAGAGATTCAACAAAACTATCATGAAGGCGATCGCGTAATCTTGGTAGGGCGCTTAGGAATGAATACGATTGAGCGTCCCGAAGGTTTCAAAGAAAAACGTGCTGAATTGACAGTGCAACAAATTCAACCTGTAGGCAGCGAACGCCCATTCGTTGCGACTTCATCGCCATCAGCTACCAGAACCCCAGCAGTTACAGACACCCCTGTCATGCAACCAGCATCCCGTCCCCCAGAGGTATATGAATCATCACGTCCCGCACCTGCCCCAGCGGTTAGTAGTGCAAGTGTGGTTCCCCCGGTGACAAAAGCTGAACCCGCATATCAACCCGCAACTTTTGACCGTAGTTTCTCAACCGCAGTCCCGCAAGCCGAACCAGATCCGGATGATATTCCGTTTTAAATTGGCTTTTTCTGCGGCAAAATTTTCAGCTAATCCCACTCATTTACGGGGTGGGATTTTGCATTGGAACGTCGAACAGGCAAGATGCCTGTTAGAAGAAGAGACTTTTGTCAGCGGTCTTAAATTATGAGACTGCGATATCATCAGAACGACTGCTAAAATTCAGATAATTTTCCGACAAAATTCACACCTACTTCCATGAGAGAAACTGTCCTAGAAGTTCGCAATCTACAAGTTGAATTTTCCGGTGATGGCAGCACAGTCAAAGCTGTCGATGGTATTACCTTTCAGTTGTATCGAGGTGAAACTCTAGGAATAGTGGGAGAGTCGGGGAGTGGTAAATCAGTAACAGCCTTAGCCGTGATGGGTTTGTTGCAGAGTCCGGGAAGAGTTAGCGGTGGAGAAATCTGGTTTCGTCCCCAGGTGAATGCCCAACCAATTAATTTAGCAGCTTTGCCTCCTGAAGAAATTCAGTTATACCGAGGCGGCGATATCGCCATGATTTTTCAAGAACCGATGAGTTCCCTGAATCCGGTTTATGATATCGGCTTTCAGCTCACAGAAGCAATTATCCGGCATCAAAAGGTGACAGATGCTGAAGCCAGACAAATTGCGATCGCTAATTTGCAAGAAGTTAAACTCCTACCTAGCGACGAACAAATCCAGCAGCAGTATTTTGACACCTGGAGTCAAACTAACCCAAATTCATCGCCACCGGATGGGGTAAAGCTGGCAACTTTTGTGAAAGAACACAAACAAGCGATGCTGGAACGCTACCCACATCAACTTTCTGGCGGACAGTTACAGCGGGTGATGATTGCCATGGCAATTTCTTGCAACCCATCGCTATTAATTGCCGATGAACCAACCACCGCCTTAGATGTGACGGTGCAAGCGACAATTCTAGAATTGATGAGCGAATTACAGCAAAGCCGGGAAATGGGGATGATTTTTATCACCCACGACTTAGGGCTAATTTCCGAAATCGCTGACCAAGTAGCGGTGATGTACAAAGGCAAAGTTGTCGAACTGGGTGCAGTCGAGCAAATTTTTACTAACCCCCAACATCCATATACTAAAGGTTTGGTAGCTTGTCGCCCTAGTCTTAACCGTCGTCCCCAAAAACTGCTCACCGTTTCTGACTACATGAATGTCGAAGAGACGCCAGATGGACAAGTGGTAATTTTGGCGAAAAAACCCGCACCACCCCTGGAAGTTACCAGTGAAGAATTTAGCCAAAGATTAGCCAACCTCAGCGAAAAACCACCCCTGTTGCAAATCCGTAATCTCAAAGTAGGCTTCCCTATCCGGGGGGTCTTCGGTGGTACAAAACGCTACAATATGGCTGTTAATGACGTTTCTTTTGATGTCCAACCAGGGGAAACACTGGGATTAGTCGGAGAATCGGGTTGTGGCAAAACCACCCTCGGCAGAACTTTGCTGCGATTAATCGAACCGATGGGCGGTGAGATTATCTTCAATGGGCAAAATATTACTACTTTAAAAGGAAAATCGTTGCAGATACTGCGGCGGGAAATGCAAATAGTCTTTCAAAACCCCTTTAGTTCTCTAGATCCGAGAATGAATATTGGAGAGGCGGTAATGGAACCGTTGTTAATTCACGCTGTTGGGAAGACGCTACGACAACGGCAAGACCGGGTTGTGGAACTTTTAGAACGGGTGGGATTGAATGCAAACGATCGGAAACGCTATCCCCATCAGTTTTCTGGTGGACAACGCCAGCGGATTTGTATTGCTCGTTCTTTGGCTTTAAATCCGAAGTTTATTATCTGTGATGAGTCGGTTTCGGCGTTGGATGTGTCGGTGCAAGCCCAGGTATTGAATTTATTAAAAGAATTGCAACACGATTTTCAGCTTACCTATATTTTCATCTCCCACGATTTAAGTGTGGTGAAATTTATGAGCGATCGCATTTTGGTAATGAATCAGGGCAAAATCGTGGAAGAAGGTACAGCAGAAAGCATCTACCGTGAACCCAAAGAAGCATACACCCGAAAATTAATTGCTTCCATTCCCACAGGTAGCCCCGAACGCAAAAAGCAGCGAAAACTTTGACATTCTCCTCAAAGTTCGCGCCATCGCCCTAAATTTAGGGGATAAAATCTGAATTGAGGACTTGATCTAGAGAAAAGGGTGGCTGTTCGGGGAATAATTCTAAGGAAAGTTGATATTTTCTGAGAGTATCATTTCTAGCATCTGCATAACAGTCTAGAAATAGCTCATTTAAAATAGATTTCAAGCTGGGACTATCTGCAAGAGTATAAATTATTTGTCGTCTTTGCTCAACAACAGTATTGCGCCAACCTCTAGCATTATAATCTTTTTCTTCTATCCAAAATTGCAGTTTTAATAAATGTTCAATTAAGACTATTAATCGAGTTTTTAACTCTTTCTTTTCCCTCCGCCCCATACTGTCGATTTCTTCAATCAAATTCTCAATATCTAATTGATCTAGTTTTCCTTCTTGCAAAAGTTTAACAGTAGTTTGTATCCATAAATAAAAATCTTGCTCATATAATTCTTTATTAATATCAGTCGTCAGCATAAGTATTTCTCCTGACACGATAGAATGATAATTTCATTACATTATATAAGAAAGGAATATATAGCGGTTTTCAGAACAGTGAGGTACAGTTTTAAATCGCAAAGTTTGTAGGGGCCGGGTTTCCCCGCCCTCTCTCGATTGTATTTCATCCAATCCAACCGAGAATCGCCATAAGCGATATTTATTTTGTCAATTTTGAGAAAGATAAATTATTTAAATCTAGATTTTAGGAAAATAGCAATATTTCCACTTTGTCAATAAGCAGCCTATATTCTCAAGATTATTGACAATTATTTTTAATAATTCAACGAGTTTAGGTTTTTTCAGCCATTGCTATTGACCCCTTGACTTTTTTTTGGTATTGTATCTGTACACTTGAACGGTATTGTTATAAAAACTTTAATAGCTGCTTTCTAGCTGCATAGATGTAAAAGCTGCTAAACCTCAAAAAAAATACACCCAAAAATTAATTGCTGCCATTCCCGATAACTCATGAGCAAGGTGGAATCCTAAAACCTTGATAACGAATCTGCCTAGGAAAATTAAATTAAAAGAAAGCTAGTAGTAAGGACTTCAGTCCTTAAAATCTGGGAATTTCTTTATTTTGCTGACGATAGGCAAGAATCATCTCTTTTATAGCATCTTGCAACAAAGCTCTGCAATCTTCTAATGTTTCGCCTTCTGTAATCACTTCTTGCCATTCAATGAGTTGTCCCATATATCCGCTATTAGTTTTTGTATATTTTGCGGTGTATGTAGTTAACATCAGGTGTTTGTGAATAGAAATTTATATATTGATCAAGCCGCTGATATTTGAGTTCAGAATGCCTTAGTGTAGCCTACGGTTAGCGATCGCCTAAATTATTCACACATCACCAAAAACAGAATTTGTCAATTACCGAATTCCCGCAAAAAATCCCTGTGCCCTAGAATTGGCAATTATCAAATTTATAAGATACAATCATTTTAAGATAAAAGCCTCGCTGCTCTGTTACCGGAGTCGTAACAGCGAGTATGCTCGTTGCCCCATTTCAGGGGTCGTAACAGCGAGAAATATCTAAGTGTAAACACTGAAGTGGTATTTAAGCAAAATGAACAATAACACGCAAGTACTAAACAAAGGACACACAAATGTCGAAATTTCGCCCCGCGAAGAACTGGTACTCCTTGCCCTGTTTAACAAAGAACTGTACGGTTTACAGATTCCCCAAGCTATGGAAGAAGCTAGTGGAGGTCAGCGTCAAATGGGTATCGGCACACTTTACCCTGTCCTGCATTCTCTCGAAAAAAAAGGCTTGGTCGAATCCCGTTGGGGAGATGAAGCGCGAGAAGAACGAGGAGGAGCAAGACGACGCTATTATAAACTTACAGGTAGCGGCGTTACCACCCTCGAAGCCTTCCAATCTTTCCGTTCCAACCTGCTCACCTGGCAACCTAGCTGATAATATAGCAGGGATAGAATTTGAAGATCACGATTGGGAACTGACAATTAGAGAACTGCAACTCAGGATGCAGTATCATATTGAAGATATTGTATCTTTAAAATCAGAGAAAATAATCACCGATTTAGAAGAATTAGCAGAAGAGCTAGAAAAATTATCTAAATTAAATAAGAGATTACGCAAATATAAAAAAGTTGAACCTGGGGAAACTTGGGTTAGTCGGTGGATAGCTTCCCCAATTGCTTACCTATTTCCCCCCGAACGACGAGAAGAATGGTTAGGAGATTTATACGAAGTTAATGGGGAGATGCTGCACAAAAGTTATCCCCGTTGGCAGGTAAATCTAAATAATCTTGGTAAAACCGTAATTTTGATTATATCTGCTTTGCAAATCAAACTTTCAGATTTACTCTCATTCGCGAAAGTGAGTAAGTAAAACGTAGGACAGGCATCTTGCCTGTCAAGGCTTTAATTAAATCTGCTATTCTCAATTTAGCAGAATACAAATTTTAGACATTGCTGAATTAACATGAACTGTTCCTTCTAGGTTTGCGCCTTTCTTTGCGCCTTTGCGACGAAAGCGTGAGACTTTCATATTTTGATTCAGCAACGCTAGATTTTACCAATTTCCTCAGCTACAGGAATCGTTTTTGTCAACACCTGCATCTGAAGTCTATATTAAATCTAAACCTAATTGATTTGAGGTACTCCTCATGACAGCCTCAGTTGAATATATCCCAGTTACCCCCATTGAATACCCAGAAGAGGACGGAGAACCAATGGCTGAAGGTGATCTACAGCGTAAATGTCTGGTGTATGCTACGACTGTGCTAGAAATTTATTTTCAAAGTCGTTCAGATGTGTATGTCGCTGGTAATCTCTTTATCTATTATGAAAAAGGAGATCCTGAATCAGTTGTCGCACCAGATGTATTTGTGGTGTTTGGTGTAGACAAACATGATAGAGGTTCTTACAAAACTTGGGAAGAACAAGATAAAACCCCTGATTTTGTTTTAGAGATTACCTCAAGAAGTACCCGCAGCAAAGACCAAGGTGCAAAAAAGGGAATTTACGCTTTTTTGGGAGTGAGTGAATATTTCCAATATGACCCCACAGGTGATTATCTCACGCCCCAACTCCAAGGTTTACACTTGGTTGATGGTAATTATTTCCCCATCGCCACTAATATATCGTCAGATAATACACTTTCGGTATCCAGCGAAGTTTTAGGGCTAGAGTTGCGACTAGAAGCTGGAAAGTTGCGTTTTTACAACCCCGCGACAAGTGAGTTTCTCCTTACTCATCAAGAGGAAGTAGCAGCCAGACAGGAAGCGGAAACAGCCAGACAGGAAGCGGAGGAAAAAGCGCAAAAGTTAGCCGCTAAACTGCGAGAGTTAAATATTGACCCAGATAGCCTGTGAACTTCACCCCTCAATCCTCTACCAAGGGAAAGAGGGGAAATTCATTTTCTTTCGGCTATTCTCAATTTAGCAGAACGCGATCGCGCATTTTCGCGAATCTCATCTTCCAATGCAATAATTGGCTTTTTTGTCAAGACCCGCAACAACGGAGAATTTCTTAAACCATGCTTGACTGGTCGGTCTTCCAGACTGTGAAAACTGATAATCACAATTCTGCCACCGGGAACCAAAGCGTTTGGTGCTTTCTCGATCAAGGTATCGAGGGATTTTAACTCATCGTTGACAGCAATTCGCAAAGCTTGAAAAACGCGAGTCGCGGGGTGAATTCTGCCATAACGGTATTTAGGGGGAACAGAAAATGCGATCGCTTCAGCTAACTCTGTAGTTGTTGTAAACGGTCGTTTTTCGACAATTCGCCGTGCAATTCGCCGTGAAAGTCGTTCTTCACCATATTTAAAGAAAATTTCCGCTAATTCCGCCTCATCCCACTCATTTATCACATCAGCCGCCGTTAACCCTTGTTGCCGGTTCATTCGCATATCCAAATTTGCAGTATGGCGAAAGCTAAAACCCCTCTCCGGGTGATCTAAATGGTGAGAACTCACCCCCAAATCTGCGAGAATACCATCATAAGTATGCGGTGGAAATTCGTATTCAGCAAAATTTTTGTGAATAAAATTTACCCGTTCCCCAAACTCAGCTAAATTCTTCTGTGCTGCCGCCAAAGCATCCTCATCTTGGTCAAGGGCCGTTAACCGCACATCCTCAGCAGCAGCTAAAATTAGGCGACTATGACCACCACCGCCAACCGTCGCATCTAAATAATGCCCACCAGGACGCACCGCTAAAGCTTCAACTACTTCCCGACTCAATACGGGAATATGGGAAAAAGCCAGTTCTTCTAAATCTAGGGATATTTGTGAATCTGATTTCATGATTAATTTTTATGATTTTTGATAAATAGCTGATTGGGGGATTTGGCGGAGCTTTTTTTCTATATCTTTAGTCCAGTTATCGAGAATCATAATATAATAATTACCTGGTAGTTCTATGTTCTCATGCAAAGCTTGTAGAAGAAAAGATGGAGCATACTGCGATTCCACAAATTTCCATCTTCGCTTCACGCCCAAGACATAAAAAGGTCTATCGGGAAAATATTGCACCACCTTCTCTGCCAAGTAAGCCGTTTTCACATCATTATGCAGAGCTAATTTTCGACAAACAGATTGGACAATATTATCAGGAATATTGTGGGGTTTAAATTTATCACTTCCTGTAACATCAGATCGCTCTTGATGTGCCTTCAAGAGTTCGTCACGATACTGACGTATACGTTCTTGATAGGAATTTGCTGCTGAGATTCTTCCTTGTTTCTTGAGAAATGAGTAAATTAACTCACAGCCTTCGATTAATTTGTCAGAATCTTGAGCGATCACTTTTTCAATATAATCTATCCCCGCAGAATTATGTTGTTGCAGCAATATCTGTCCTAATAGATAGTTAGCCAGGAGGTGATTTGCCTCCTTAATTAATATTGCTTGCAACAAAGAGATAGCTGCTTCCTTACTTTGAAACTCCAAAGTCAAGCAGGCAAGATTCCAAGCTTCTGCCGTTGTTAAACACTGATTTTGCTCCTTTTTCTCTAAATCTCTCAGCTTCCTTAGGGATTCTTGAGCATAGGCATATTGCTGTCGCCAACCAATTTCTACTTGCTCTTGCCAAGTTTGATTCAAATAATCGGTGAATTTCCCGAAAGCGTTCCCCAGTAATTCACTAGCTGCGCTCACCTGTGCTTGTGCAGGTAAAGGTAATTCATTGATAGAGGTGGGATATCCCAAAGCTTTGAGTCGGTCTGTGAGACATGGGTGGGTATCTTCGTTAGTGGTTATTTTAGCTAAAGCCTGTTCTAAAAAGTGACTAGCATCTTGAGGATCTACACCAGTTAGCAAAGCAGTAGACATTCTGGTGAAAGTGTTGTTTGGCGGTTCTAGGCGATTTTCTACCTGTTTGTGGATGCTAGGCCAGAATGAATTTCGCAAAAAATTATCTTTTAATTGGACATTGATTAACGCTTGGGCGATAGTTTGTACTCCTGTTATTTCTGCTGCACAGCGATCAGCTTCGTATTCATTAGTTCGCCTGAGAACAAATGAATAAGCACTAAAAAAGGGAGCATACCATTTAAAAACCTGGCAAATATCACCAAAACTATTTGATTACCAATAATATCCAGTTGTGCAAATAGTTGAGAGTAAATTTTTTGTACCCGATAAATCCAGCCATTAACTAAACTGTGGTTTCCAGATAAATGCCCTAATTCGTGAGCGACAACCGCTGTAAACTCTTGTGGGGATAAGCCTTGCATTAATGGCAATCCCAGTAAGAGGTAATTTTGCTGCCATCCCAATAAACCCCACCGGGGTCTTTGAATCACCCCGGCATTGAACTCTTCTGTAAGTAGAATGTGGTGAAATCGCGGTACTTTTAACTTAGTAGTGAGTTTATCAACTAGAGCAAACAGGTCGGGTACATCTTGGCGCTGGAGTGTTAAACCCTGAGGTGGGGGAAAAAATACCCAAAGCGATCGCCAAACAACCAATATCGGCACAACCATGACACCAAGTATAACCAAATACCACAGAAGAAAAGCAACAGAATAGAATGCCTCAATTTGCCACATGATCACTGTAATCGCGATCAACACTGTGAATAATCCAGCCAAAGTCCCAAAGATATAGGCATAACCGAGTGCAGCCAACAGAAAAACCCGCAATTTATAAATAGCAGGTTGTTGACGGGCGAAACTCTCCAAGCGGCTAACCAGTGTATCAAACTGTTCTGGATTTAAAGCCATTTCAGTAAATTCCCAATTAAAACACCAGCTTAACTCAGGAATTGATGCTGGCGAACGCAATGCGGGTGCGTATGCTTTGGTGCAAATCGCCAAATTGCTATGTCCGGTCTATATTTCAATATTCACTCAGTATCAGACTTGAGAACTAACATTCTCTGACATCCTCCACCCCAGCAAACGAAAAAATTCCTGTGCCTCAAGCCCTTGCATATCAAGCTTCCCTATAATAATTGAAGAGGTGCAACAAAATGAAACATCAATTACAAGTTCGACCCTGCTATCCTCTCTCCAACATAACCCTGTAGAGTCAAGATTATATAGATTGCCCCGACAAACCTGAGGAAGGGCAGACACGATAATTCGGGTCTGGTTGGCATCTTAGCGGTTCAATTCAAAATGTTGCCTTTGGCACGCTACGCGAACACAACGGGAGAACACTAAATTTATGGCCAGACTAGAAACCCGCACCGAACCAATGGTGCTAAACATGGGGCCTCACCACCCCTCAATGCACGGGGTTCTGCGGCTAATTGTCACCCTCGATGGCGAGGATGTAGTTGACTGTGAACCAGTCATCGGCTACCTACACCGGGGAATGGAAAAAATTGCCGAGAACCGCTCTACTGTCATGTATGTCCCCTACGTCAGCCGTTGGGACTACGCAGCAGGGATGTTCAACGAAGCAGTCACAGTCAACGCCCCAGAAAAGCTAGCCGGGGTTGCTGTTCCCAAACGCGCCAGCTACATCCGCGTGATCATGCTGGAACTCAATCGCATCGCTAACCACTTGCTGTGGTTTGGCCCCTTCCTAGCTGACGTCGGCGCCCAAACTCCCTTCTTCTACCAGTTCCGAGAACGGGAGATGATTTACGATTTGTGGGAAGCCGCCACAGGTTATCGCATGGTCAACAACAACTACTTCCGCGTTGGCGGTGTAGCAGTTGATTTACCCTATGGTTGGGTAGACAAGTGTCTAGAATTCTGCGACTACTTATTACCTAAAATTGATGAGTACGAACGCTTAGTCACCGATAACCCGATCTTCCGCCGTCGTGTTGAAGGCATTGGCACCATCACCCGCGACGAAGCCATCAACTGGGGACTTTCCGGCCCGATGTTACGCGCTTCTGGGGTACAGTGGGATTTGCGGAAAGTTGACCACTATGAATGTTATGATGACTTCGATTGGGACGTGCAGTGGGAAACCGCCGGTGATTGCTTTGCCCGTTACGTAGTGCGGATGCGGGAAATGCGCGAATCAGTCAAAATTCTTCGCCAAGCGATCAAAGGTTTACCCGGTGGCCCTTACGAAAATCTAGAAGCCAAACGGATGATGGCTGGGAAAAAATCTGAGTGGGATGCTTTTGATTACCAATACATCGGTAAGAAGGTTTCTCCCTCCTTTAAGATTCCCAAGGGCGAAATTTACTCCCGTGTTGAAAGCGGTAAAGGTGAACTAGGAATTTATCTTGTTGGCGAAGATAATGTCTTCCCTTGGCGATGGAAAATTCGCCCAGCAGATTTCAACAACCTCCAGATTGTGCCTCATTTACTCCGGGGGATGAAGGTGGCAGATATCGTCGTCATTCTCGGCAGTGTTGACGTAATCATGGGATCTGTAGATAGATAGCTTTGATTGGCTGGGCATGGCCCAGCCATCAGCAATTTGAAATTGCCCATTACTCAATTTTAATTTTAGTATTTTAAAATACAAATTTATTCAAGTTTTTCAGGTAGAAAATTAATTTTTTCAAAGTATCTAAGGTGAGATTTTTCCAGTTTGATGTAGGAAATTTTGATTCTCTAGAGTTGACTGTTATCCTATTGTCTGAACATTAAATTAGCACTGTTAATCCAGCATATTTTTTCACTAGAGTACTATGGAAATTCGCAAGTATTTACTTAGTTGTAACTTGAGAACTATGCAAATTCACTCTCGCCCAGAATTTGAACATAGCCCAAATCGGCATATTGAACAGGGTTTGCAAAGATTACTCGACCGCCTTGTGCAAAAAATGCAGCGGGATGCGTTAATTAGAGAAACAACTCATAAACTCAGAGAGTTGCTACAGGTTGACCGTGTAGTTCTGTATTACTTTTACGGGCAGTGGCAGGGGCAAGTGACCTTTGAATCTTTGAGTTCTCCAGAATTATCCATCCTCGGTTCAACGGGTGCAGATGATTGTTTTAATCAAGAGTATGCTGGTTTGTATTTGGCAGGACGGGTAAAAGCGATCGCTAATATCGAATTAGAAGCGATCGCCACTTGTCACCGAGATTTTCTCCGCAGTCTACAGGTGCGTGCCAACCTAGTAGTGCCAATTTTGATACCCAGAGGCTTGTGGGGATTGCTAGTAGCGCATCACTGTCAAAGCGCTCGTTCTTGGTCAGCATTAGATATAGAAAGGATGCTAATAGCGGCACAGACCCTGGCAACAGATTCTAATATCCTCGAAAGTTAAGTTACCGGGCATTTAAATCGCCTACAGTTAAGTAGTATCTGCCAACACTGCTTTTTTAATCAGGAACAAGAAATATGAAACTTGGTTACACGGTTATTTGGGTGGATGATGTCGTAAAAACCGTTGAATTTTACGAAAAAGCATTTGGTCTAGTTCGTCGCGCTGTCCAAGATCCAGGCAAATTTATCTCGGCAGAAATCGAAATCGGCAGTACCACACTAACTTTTTCCTCCACCAGCGAAGCCGAGGCATTATTTCCTGGGGGCTTCCGTGCCAATGATCCCGCGCAACCACCAGCATTAATCCAGATATCTTTGATCACTCCCGATGTCGCCACCGCTTATATGAGAGCAATCGGGGCAGGAGCAAAACCACTAGATGCACCAAAAAATCAGCCAGGGGGAAAAACCCTCGCCCGTGTCCGCGATCCTAATGGTGTGCTAGTGGCTTTGGTGAATAAATAGACGATAGGCATCGCCCCGACCTAGGGGACGGCGTTCTTCACCCGCTGTTCGCCTACCGCTCGCCTTGATCTTCACTCTTCTATTTCAAAATCCTCTTTTGCCGCACCGCAAACCGGGCAGACCCAATCATCAGGTATATCTTCAAAAGCTGTACCTGGTTCTATCCCACTATCAGGATCGCCAATTTCTGGCTCATATTCATAACCACAGACGGTACATATATACTTTGCCATATTCCTTTTATTTCCCCTAGTAAGCTGTTTGCATAGATTCACCCTCTCGCATCAGCCGAGGGCTTTGATCATGAAACTAATTAAAGTTAGGTTAATTCATTAACAAAGTGTTGCCAAATTTTATCTTTAGCGCCTCATCCCAAGGTTCTATTTCTGCAATTAGTGGCAAGCTATAAACAGGTAAGCAAATTTTAGCTTGGGGATTTTGGCGGGAAAATTGGTAATGGTTAATAGTAGCTTACCTGTTTCCCATGCTCCAATCTCCAAACTCAAATTTTAGGGATGAGAATCCCGCGCTATGTGCAGTTATATGCGATGTCTACGACGCGCTACGCCAACGCATTACCACCCATCCCCAAAAGCGAATTACCTTCGCTGAATACATGGATTTAGCCTTATACCACCCAGAACACGGCTACTATTCTAGCAATGCCGTCAAAATTGGGTTTCGGGGCGGTGATTTTTTCACCTCTTCTAACCTTGGTGCTGACTTTGGCGAGTTGCTGGCAGTACAATTTTTCCAGATGTGGGAAATTTTAGGGCGACCAATGCCGTTTTCTCTGGTAGAAATGGGAGCAGGTCAAGGAATTCTCGCGTCCCATATCCTCAACTACCTACAGTTGCACTACCCGGATTTTTTTGCCGCCCTCAACTACATCATCGTTGAAAAGTCCCCAACGCTAAAGCAAGAACAGCAGCAACGGTTGCAGCATTTGAGAGTCACTTGGTGCAATCTAGAAGAAATCCCGCCTAACTCCATTACTGGCTGCTTTTTTTCCAATGAATTGGTAGATGCCTTGCCAGTGCATCAGTTTACCCTAGAAGCCGGGGAATTGCGCGAAATTTATGTCACAACAGCCCCGAACCTCAGCCTCCAGTCCCCTTCCTTACAAGGAGAAAGTAGAGACGTTGCAGGCAACATCTCTCCGAAATCAGGGGAGATGTCAGAATTTATTGAGGTACTAGGGGAACCTTCTACGCCAGAGTTAGCAAAATATTTCGAGATGGTGGGAATCGACTTATCCCCAAGTGTTTATGCAGATGGCTATCGCAGTGAGATTAATTTAGCTGCTCTTGACTGGTTGAGTATAGTGGCTGACCGCTTGCAACGCGGGTATGTGTTAACAATTGATTATGGCTATCCCGCCAGTCGTTACTACAACCCCAGGCGATCGCAAGGAACGCTACAGTGCTACTACCAACATCGTCACCATGACAACCCCTATATCAATATCGGGAAACAAGATATCACCGCCCACGTTAACTTTACAGCTTTGGAACGTTGGGGTGAGCAATGCGGTTTAGATCAAGTTGGCTTTACCCAACAGGGTTTATTTTTGATGATGTTGGGTTTAGGCGAACGGCTTGCTGGCATCTCCTATCAACAGCAACCGATCTCCCAGCTATTGCAGCGGCGGCAAGCACTACACCAACTGATCGATCCCACAGGACTCGGCGGCTTTGGAGTTTTAGTGCAAAGCAAGAAACTCAAGCAGACAGAAACTTCGCGATCGCTGACAGGATTGACTGTACCAGACTAAAGATAGGTATGAAAAGTAAAAACTAAGAGTGCATCATCCTCTATCAGTCTCATTTAGACTAGCATAACAGTGATTAATGTGAATTCAAAGACACCAGGAAAGTCATAACTATGAGTACTCATGACCTGCTTATGCTAGCAACACTACTTACCCCCGGTATCTTACTTTCAGTCATAATTATGGCTACTTTTGCCGCAGGTGGCTGATCGCTAGATCCGGGACTTGGGAAAAAGGTAATCGGTAATCAATAGTTTTTTCCAATTACCTTTTTCCCAATTGCTAATTGAAATCAAACGACGGGCAAAGCCTACGCTGTACCAAAGGAACGTAAAAAATGAAGGTGGCATTTCTGGGAACTGGATTGATGGGACTACCGATGGCTCAAAGGTTATTAGCTGCAAATATAGAGCTAGTTGCCTACAACCGCACCCCAGAAAAATTAGCACCACTAGCAGCAGCTGGCGCCCAAATTGTCACCCAACCACGCCAAGCAATTCGCTCTGCTGAGTGCATAATTCTCATGCTCTCTAATGCCGCAGCGATTTATCATGTCTTACTCACAGATACGAATTGGCACACTCTCTCAGGGCGCAGCATCATCCAAATGGGGACAATTACCCCCATAGAAAGCCAAGAAATCAGAGACGCCGTGGTCGCTGCTGGTGGTGAGTATATAGAAGCACCTGTAATAGGCAGCATCCCAGAAGCAGAAACTGGCAAACTAATTGTCATGGTTGGCGCCGAGTCAAAACAATATCAACGTCACTTGCCGTTACTACAACATTTTGGTTCAGAACCTTTACTGATAGGCCCCGTGGGGTCTGCCTCATCACTCACACTAGCACTAAATCAACTAATTGCCTCCCTGACAACTAGCTTTGCCCTCAGTCTAGCTTTTGTCCAGCTTCAGGGAATCAATATAGACTTATTTATGCAAGTTCTGCGTGACAGTAAACTTTACGCACCTACCTTTGACCAAAACCTGCAACGGATGTTAGATGGCAATTATGCAAACGCCAATTTACCCACAAAACAATTGATCAAAGTGACAGATTTGTTTATCTCCGAAGCCAAAGCCCTGGGTTTGAATCTCAATAGTATTGAGGGTGTGCGGCAAATCTTGCAATCAGCAATGCAAATGTCACGTCCTGAAGACGATTACTCATCAGTATTTCCTGCCATTCGGGAATGGGGAGATGCCAGCGGGGAATAGAAAATTTTTAGTCAGCAAAGTCCCCATTTTTAATAATGTCTGATGACAAGCTGCTGGCGTGTCTACTACTGACTTGATTAATTCACTCTTGTTAGTAAATCTTCACTGCCAGCACTTGTCCCCACCACGAAGATATAGTTTCATTAACATAATATTCAATTTTGATATTTAAATTTCTTAACTTCTGTTGTGTATTAGTCTTCAATAAAATATACTGACTTGTACTAAGCTTCAGATAAAATTTTAATTAGCATAAAAAGCTTATCTAGTAAGCTTTTGCATAAATGCTTGGGTAATCATCATATTCGCTTATAATGTAACGATTGTTCTCAGGAAAGCACCGTAAAATTAACCAGCAAATACTCGCTACTTTCTGCTATGGGTGAATTGTTGCATTCTTAAGCAAGTAATTCACCAAATATCTAGACATTCAATCTTTAGTTACAATTCCTAACTCAAGAAAATCTTTAGTTTTTTTGTCTATCCTTCAAATTTAGATTTTGTAATGAACATAAACAAGCAGATTCAGAGTATTGTAGCCTGCTTCTTGCTGGCAGGTTTTGGATTGTGGCTCACCAACAACTCCGAAATGTTACGCTATTTTTTCTTCTTACGCGTGCCAATTCTTGTTTGCTTACTGCTAGTCTTTTTTCCATTAATCTCAGTTTATTTATTTCCATCATTACTCAAAAACTTATTTGTTCTCCGCTCCAATGGACAATTAATTTTAGTGATTATTGGTGCAACTTTAGCTGGAATATCAACCGTACTTGTTTATAATATTATCTTAACTAATGCATATCTTCGATTCGCCTTAAATCCAGGAAAACCTATTCCTGAATCAATGCAAGATATCATAGCAATTCTCTTAGCTTACCCTATTGTAATTACCTCGATTTATCTATCTAGAAAAGAAATAAGAAGTCAAAAAACACCTATCTGGAAGGGCATAATATCAGGTGTGGGACTAGCAATGATTCTGATAGTCATCTTGGACTTTGTTAAGTATATTTTAAAAAATAATGATTTCCTCAAACAAATAATCCTGAATTGTCTTTCTCTCTTACCAAAAGAATTACAGAAAGGTTATATACTTCGTTCTGGTGAATTAGCTCCTGGCATTATTGAAGCGATCGCATTTTTATTAGTACTTTTAGTTCTTTATTTTTACGGTTATGTAAAACTACAACCCCAAGCTAAATGTAATCGATTTGAGGCTCCTGCTCTTGTCTATGTCACGCTAATTCTTTCTATAATGGTGCTGTTATTAGGAGGAATGTCGTTCTTTCTCGATTATCCTCGCGTTCCGGTACTGTTATTATTTATAGTTATCTCTGCGGCTGGCTATTTAATTTTCCAGGTAGATCATTTCTATAACCTCAAAGATTCTCCAGTCTCCAAACCTCAACCAGACGACTGGAAGCAAGCGATAAATAAGCGCCTTGAATACCAAGGTAATAATAAAATTTTAGTAGTTATTTGTGCTAGTGGTGGAGGTATTCAAGCAGCCGGATGGACAACCGCAGTTTTGACCGGTTTGCAAGAATTAATTGGCATCTCATTTACACAAGCCATCGGTTGGGTAAGTTCAGTTTCTGGTGGTTCAGTAGGGGCGATGTACTATCTAGACCGCTTTGGTGACAATGGTTATCCAGAGCAAGAAGAACTACAAAATATCTTTGATAGTGCGACTAAAGATAGTTTAGACGCCATAGGTTGGGGACTAGCTTATCCGGACTTATTACGCTTTATTGGTTTTCCTTTCTTAGTACCTAAAATGGAAGATCGTGGTACAGCTATCGAGATTGACTGGAGAGGGGAGTTGAAGCATCCAAAAACACCACCTTCTTTAACTTATTGGCGAGAAAAAGTTGAAGCTGGAATTATTCCTATTCCTATTTTTAATGCAACTCTAGTTGAAGATGGTCGCCGCTTTTTGATCAGTCCAATGACCTTTTATAACCCAGTTAATGATCAAGACAATGTCAGATATCAGGATTTCGAGTATAAATATATAGATTTTAATACTCTTTATCCAAAATATGACATCGATATAACTACAGCAGCCAGACTTTCTGCCACTTTCCCTTATTTGTCACCCGTTTCTCGCCCTAACAAAGACACTGGTAGCAATTTCCATGTAGCTGATGGAGGTTATTTTGACAATTTTGGCGTAGCAACTAGCGTGCAATTGCTAGATAAGTTGTTAGGGTCTAGCCAACAGCATCAAATTAAAAAAGTCTTATTTTTACAGATAAATGCTTTCGCTGACTCTCCCATTAATAATCAGAATCAAGGCAAGCCAGGATGGCAGATGGAGGTATTTGGGTCAATAGAAGCATTATTAAAAGTTCGCAGTTCTACCCAGACTGCTGGTAATTTACTAAATGTTAAATTTCTTAGAGAAAAGTGGAAGAAGCAAAATGTTGAAATAGCTGATTTCACCATTACTTTTCCTAGAAAAATCAATACACAACCACTTTCTTGGCAACTAACTCAAGAACAAAAAGAAGCAATTAAAAAAGGCTGGAAAGAACTCAAAGACTATCAAGATGATGAATTAGTCATTCAACAAATCGAGCAAAAATGGCAACAATGGCATCGTCAATCACCTCCAAATTTGGAGTAACATAACTTAGTTGCTAGTTCTGATAAATCTAGTATTTTCGTCTAAGTTATAAGTCATCTGAAAAAGTTTTTCCAATTACATAATTAGTTGAATAGAGTATAAGACTTACGCACAGTAAAAACTTACCCTCTTTCTAGGCTTTTTTGATGCGTCTCTTTACTACACGTAGTGTGCGTTCCCTAACGCACAATTTATAGGACTTTCAATGAATAAGGGATTTTCAAGAAATAAATTATCTATCTTGTGGGGTGGGCTTCTAGCCCGCCCCGAATCTGGGACGGTTGGGGGCACCCTTCCCACAAGAAAATTTGGGATATTTTTTTAATTGGAAGTCCCTTATAGGGGCGGCTATGTCTACAGGAAATAATGGCATAACTCCTAGAATTCTAGCCGCTGTACTTTTAACTGAAATAGTAAATCGTCCTAAAAAAAAACAGAGAAAATGAGTTGCAAGAGGTGCAGTCTAACTTAAGTAGGAGTACAAATTTGCCTTAGCAAAAAGTTAATCAGTCAATTGGAATAGGTCTAGTTAGGCTAAGTACAGCAGCAATGCTAATCGGTAAAACCTCATGGATAGAACAAGATAGAAATAATCGTGACCCAGGGCGCAGAAAAGCAGAAGATAATTTTAACAGTCTACCTATGCAGGAAAAAGAAGCTCTATTTGACCTGTTGCATTGGCCAAAATCAAATATAAAAATAGCTAGCCAATTATTAAACCGCCTGAAGAATCGTTCTCATCGATATCAAAATCTAACCAGACGTGAATTTGCTAATCGAGAAAGAGCAGTTACTATTATAGCGACAGAATACAATCTTGGCGGTACAAATACTATTGAAGATAAGGCAGGAACATCGCAATATGGACTAGACGTTTGGAGGTTAATGCAAGCAAGTTCAATAATTAAAAATTTCTTTCCCAACGAATAAATAATAAAATATACACAGCAAGTAGATATGAAATTAAAAAAGATAACAAAAGTATTAATGGGATGTGCGTTTTCAATAAGTAGTATAGCTTCTGTATTAGGCATGATTTTGGCTTGGCGAGTACTTAATATTCGCTCAAATAGCACATTTTATGCACGCAAATATTCTTTTAATCAATTAGTTGTGTGGACTCCAGATGAAGTGGCACTTTTATTATCGATACCGCTATGTATACCGTTGTTGATACAACCTCACTGGAAGACAATATTGCTTGCTATGTTTTCTGTTCCCGTCTATTTTTTGATTAAGAAGATATGCTACATAGTGTAAGTTACCTTAATTCATCCAGGTGATTGCAAGCGGCGAATCTGACTGGAAACTTTGGTACTGTTGCTAGTGGATTGAGTCTAGAAGAAGCCATTGAGGGGGTAGATATTCAGGGCAATCAGCTAGAAACATGGGAAAGATGGCAACGGGGTTTAGTAGGAGGAGCAGGTTCTTACGTAGGTCTTCATGGTCTTGGAGTACCTTTGCCCAATCCCAATTTGGGCATCCCTCGAAATCCCTTTGGAAGTCCAGGTGTAACAAAAAATCCTAATACGAGACTTGCCAATGTCCATGACGGCGATACGGTGACGATGATTGAAGATCCTCTGAACCCTGGCCGCTATATTCCTCAATTTAAAACCCCAACAGGTGGTGCTTCTACACCTCCTTCTAACAAAGGTGGTGCGATCGTTCCTGCCAGAAATACATCAGTTAATACTGACTTATCAGTACCTTCTTCTCAGCAAGGTGGTGCGATCGCATCCGGTGGGATGAAGCCCATCGCACCTATCAAAGCTTTACCCCCTGTAAGCGGGACTATTACCACCCCAGGGCAGATAGTTCCACCAAATCTTCGCAAATTAATCCCTCAAATCAACACCCCACCTACTGGAACCTCCACGACTTCTTCCAGTCAAAGTGGAGCGATCAAAGCTTTACCCCCTGCGCGTGAGACTAATATCACTGGGGGCCAGATAGTTCCACAAAATCTTGGCTCTTCCTCAGCACCAACGCCCGGACACCTTGAAGGTCAGCGGGACTATCAAGTCTTTGATCCTACAAATCGTGAACGCACGATTACTGATATAGATCATTTTGAGGGTAATACACTTTGGGAAGAAAAGAGTGCCACTGATGCTATTAACCGTATTAATGGTGCCGATTTGACACCTGGCTGGGTTCAAAAAAATGTGACCGCTAAGTTTGATAAAATTCTAGAAGCAAGGCAGTATATACCCGGTTATGAGAATGCAGAAATAGGATTTCACTTTACAAAACCTGGAGCTAATCCTACTTTTAAGGCGGCGGTTGAGGTGATGTATGGGCATTGGGGCGGTTTTGGAGGTGCTTGGTCACGAGTTGATAAACTAGAGCGTCACAACTGCCTGCAAATCTATTTCTCCATGAACCGTTACCTTGACTTACGCCCCCTAACAGGAATGAACGAGAACTTCCTACCGCTAGAGCAAGACCCAGCACTACCAGTTGTATACACATTCCGCGATGCTTGTGAGCAATTGCAAGCAGAAGTAGCTTTTTTAGATACTCGCGCTCATTATGGCGATGAAGTCTGGGAAAATAGAGGAGGTAGCCGGGACTGGATTATCAAGAAGTACTCTATACTGCTGGATTTTGATATTAATGGACTGGCTGATGAAAGGTTTGGGCTTTTGTATCTGAATGATTACATGAGCGACCAATGGGACTCTGATCCCATGCGCGATGAGCGTGATGCCATCCCACTTTCTCAAGGACGCCTAGTGTTTGCCGGACGGGGTTGGGCACGGTTGGCTTAACGTTTAATTAGAAACGAATGAAGGATATTCCAAGCAACCTGATAAAAAATGCTGACTGTAACTCTTGATTATCTCCGCATCAGCATTTCAGACGATCCCGATCACCTTATTCGTGACATAATCGAATGTGCATTTTCTCCACCATACATAAACCAAATCGAGGAAATATTCGCCCCTGATGGAAATGGACTCACAGTGCCAGACATTATTTATATCTGCCGCGTGCTGGAAGTGATGGATCTTCCAGAGTATATGTGGGAAAACCCACCAATAGATATATTTAACAACGAAATTTGGGTGATATCTCGCCTTTGTCCTGAACCTGGGGCTAAAGAGTGCCTGATTGAAGGAGAGGAACTCCGGCATCTATTGAAAGAGGCTAAATTAGTGCGAGCTGCACGGGATGCAAAACTGCACACTTCCTAAACTTCCAGCAGTATTCAATCTTGGTGAGTAGATAAGAATAATTTGATCAATCCCTATTTAGCCATCCCACAATTCACTATCTAGCAAATTCCAGAAAACCTAGAGTTTAAAGCCTATATTTCATAAACAATGACAGACACGCTATTATTAACCGTCAACAATCACCCTCTTACCCTCGCTGAGTCCCTTGCTTATCTCCGGGTTGCTGGCAAACCGCAACCTTTCTTAATGGAAATAGTGCAACAGTATGTTCTTAAACAAGAAACATCTGCGAAGCCCATCGCAGATATTGAGACTTGGGATTTTTCAATAATTGAGTGAAGTTTTTTTATTTGTTTCCGGAGAAAAATCACAAAAAATAACCAAGAGTATATATTGAGTCATAAAACGTAAAAATATTTACTATAAGGCTGCTAAAAATCAGCGACTGAGTGAGTCGGCAAAGGAGAAATATAAATCCAACCACTTGCTCCCGTTATAGCTCGGCTGTGGTTGTCGGTACCAGTAAGTTAGCTAAGAATCAGGCGGAAATCATCAACAGTGATATCTGGCAATAAGTTGTCAAAAGTTTTACTTTGAGGATTGGGTAAATGTATAGCGGGCAACACAGAACTTCCAAAAAATCTTCCAATTCCTCTGACAAACCAGTACCTAGTCGGTTCGCACCGCGCGGCTTTGTCGTTCAGCCAAAAACTGAAGAAGTAACACCCCAACAAGACCAAACGCCAGAAGAACAGACTCAAAGGGAAGAGCCAAATCAGTATAAAAGTGGCTTTATAGATAGCTCAAAATGGAGACCTGGCCCTCCAGCTAGGACACCAAGAATTCAGATGAAGCTTACCCGTCTTCAGTCTGGGGATATGTATCAGCAACAGCCAGTCTCATCAAATCCTGTTGTTATTCAGCCTCAAGCCAACACAGATTTATCGCCAGAACAAAATTCTACGTTGGAGCCATTCGAGAAAGCTGACGAAGTAGCGAATGAGGGTGTTGAAATTCAGCGCTTGAGTGAGTCGGGAGAATCAGGGGATGAGGACTCCAACTCAGCGAATGGGGGAACTGTTCAACGTGCCTGCTCTCTATGCGAGACAGAAAAATCACTAGTCCAAACCAAACTCACCATCGGCTCGACCGGAGATAAATACGAGCAAGAGGCAGACTCGATGGCAGAACGGGTGATGTCAATGGACACACCAACTGCTACTAATGGACATACAATTCAGCGTCTGGGTGAAGAACAAGAACAACCCCAACAGCCTTTATCGGCATCCGTTACCCCACTCGTTCAACGCTTGTCAGAACTTGTTCAGCGGATGGCTGAAGTTAAAGCATCAACTAACGAAACTCTAGTAAATTCCAACAAGGAACCACTCTTTACCTCTAAACAAGATCATGTAGAGTCTACACAACTGCCCTGGCTCCAGCCAAAACATATTAACAGGGTGAATTCCCGTCCAGGTACTGAAGCTAAATATTTAGACAATCGCTCTCATACAGATACATCAACTGCCGAAGAGCAACCAATTCAACGCCTGACTGACGAAACGCTTCAAAGGTCAGGAAACAGTGATACAACACCTGCCACTCCCAGCTTAGAAAGTCGTTTGGGGAGTCAAACAGGTGGGGGTAGCCCTTTAGATGAGCAGACACGCTCTTTTATGGAGTCGGGTTTTGGCGCTGATTTTAATCAAGTACGGGTGCATACTGACACGACTGCTGTGCAGATGAACAAGGAGTTGGGAGCACAGGCGTTTACTCATGGTCATGATGTTTATTTTGGGGCTGGGAAAGCACCGGGTAAGAATGAGTTGACTGCTCATGAATTGACCCATGTGGTGCAGCAGGGTGGTGCGGTACAACGCAAACTTTCAGCCTCTCAAGACAAAAGTTTGCTGATACAAAAGGCAGAATTAGCTCAAGATTATATCCAGCGCCAAGGGGATAATTCCACACAAATAATTGACATTAATACATCTGGTGCCGTAGGAGTAGATTCTAAACAAGAATACTCTTTTACTATTCCCATCTCTGGAGATGTTGGTGCAGACAAATTTTTAGTCATCTCAATAATGTGGATATTTAGTCTGAATCAAAACGATGCAACTAAAGTAAGAAATAAATATATTAAAGGTTGGAAATATTACAGAAAACCCACAGAGGAAGAGTTAAAAAATAAAGTCAGGTTAGTACTTATTGATAAATCATTATATGAGGCAGTTAAAACAGATTTATATGGAACCGACAATCAAACTACTAATAACAGCCCAGCAAATTTACCAGGAGTAAATGGGGGACGTTATAACTCAATACACAACCCTAGCTCAACAAATTTACCAGGGGCAAGTGGGGGTGTTTCTGGGTCAAGACACAACCCTAGTTCAATAAATTCACCAGGAGTCAATAGTGGTGTTTCTGACTCGATGCTCAACAATAACCCAAGCAACCCTGTTGAACCCAAAGGTAAATATGGAACAGGTAATCAAAGTACTGGTAACGCCCTAACTACAGAAGGAAGAAGACAAAAATTTGATAACTTAGTGAAAAACCCTGATGGAATTCTTCCGCAAAGGATTTTGACCGCAACAGCTAGTAAAATATACAACGAAACGCACCGAAAAAACCCTGTTTCCTTGGATACTCTTCCTGGCAACAACCAAGAATGGGATTTAATTCTGGATCGCCTTCTGCAAGAGCGTGAGCTACTTAATGGTTTACCCAATGAGATTAAGCAGGTGCTTGGGGGTCAAGCTTTATTTGATAGCTTTCCCCAAGATTATCAACAGCTATTAAGAATTGCTAGGAATCTTAATAAACTACCACCAGAACTCCGGAGCAGTGTTAAGCCTCTAAACTCCAACGATATTTATAGTCCAGGGGGACTCGATACCTATGAGCAGTATGTTTCTGATCTGAGCAAAAATTCTGGGATAAGTTCTGCTTTGTCAGAGGGGAAATCAGGGACAACCACAGAGCAAACTGAGAAAGAGCAACTAAGCAGACTACCCGAAAACATCAAATCTCTATTAGGTGCAGAGGAGTCTTTTCAACCAAACAATTATCAGCAACTACTACGCATAGCTGAAAAACTTAAACAGTTTGGTCCAGAAGATTTTGCCGTCTATAAGTTGCTCACCATTAAGGCTACCGATAAGCTGGACTTGTTTGAAAAATCGTTGGATATGTACTTGGCCCGCAAGGAAGAACTCAAAAAAGCTTTGGCGGAACAGCAACAGAACAATCCCAAAGAGCCAACCATGCAGGATGCCATTAACGAGAAGTGGCAGGGGCTAGATGAATCTGCCGTTGGCAATATGTCAGAAGATAAGCGTTATCAATTGGCCCGCCAAAAAACCAGCGAACTTACTGAGGCCCAGTTGAAGTTCATGCAAAAACATCCAGGGCAAACATTAACCGATTTTGCCAAATCTGCCACCCTGATGAATACTGGTGAAACTTTTAACGCTACTAGTAAAGACCTTATTGAGGCTGCTAGTGGCGACGCTAATGCCTGGGCACGCTGGGCAGCAGGTGCTGGTGCGGGGGCTAAGATTTCCGGTTGGTTACTGGCAGTAGGCGGTATTTTGTACGTAGCTTCTTGGCTTACAGGTGTCGGAGAACTGGCCACTATTGCTGCCGCTGCTGCCGTTCTGCTTGGCGCTACCGTAATACTTTCGGTGGCAGAGTCTGAATTAAGAATCAAAGCTGCCTCCCAGGCTAAAGAGCCAGAAGAATTTAAGCGCAATGTGGAGTTGGCAGCAGCAGCCCGAACGAATGTAATTTTGGCTGTGTCCATGATTGTCGTAGCTGCGGTATTGCATTTTACTGCCAAGGCATTGTTCCCTAAAACCGTACAGAATATCAATACCTCTCTGAAAAATTTCCGGGAACGGATAAGACTCAAAGGTTCTGTATCCGAGCTTAAGCCCGAAATAGTGCAAGAGATGGGCTTGCGAAAAGGAGAACTAGCTAAAGCGACGGAACTAGCCAAACAAAAGACTTTAGATGCTGCCAAGGATTTGGAAGGGTTGAATACAGAACAATTTGTGGAAACGCTGGAGAAAGGGGACAGCGGATTCATGGATCAATCCAAGCTGCCACCAGAGCAAAGGTTAAATTACCGCGAATTGCTGAGAACACCCGAAGGACGTGCCGCTATCGAAGGATATAAACAAAAACTCGTTAACGCACTAAAAATAGATGTAGTTGCAGAAATCGAGAAGTTATCTCAGGAATATGCGTCAAAAATAGATGAATTCTTGAAAGACATTGATGCCGCCAAAAATCACGACGATCTGAAGGCGGCTACTAATAAAACAGAAGGCGCTCTTACTGAAGAAAATATGAAGAAATTCATGCAGGAAGAGCAAGAAAATATAACCAATAGAAAACTTGAAGAGGCTGTCAATGAAGCCCATAAAGAAACCCATATAGAGCTAGAACAGTTACGAGTCAGTAGGTTTCTTGGAAACGAGATAATAAGGGGGATCTCAACTAATGACGTGCATATTTTAAACTTGCTTGATGACCAAGCTCTGAATATCCTCGCAGGTGCATCTAACACCCAACTCATTCAAGCTATTGCTTTAGCTAGGAGAAATACAAAAGCATTAAATGTTTTGCTTGTAAAATATGGAAAAGATTTAGTTGGAAAATTATCATCTAAAACGTTCGCACAATATTTGCCAGATATTATAGAAGTTGGAGCAGGTGAGGGAAATTACTCACAATTTCTAAAAAAAGAATTCTTGTATGAGGGCGAAGAATTTCTAGCAACAGATTTTGCTCAGGAAGCTGGTAAAGGTAATTTTCTTCTCAATGCTGAAAAATCAGGAATTGCCACTAGATATGGCATTGATGCCAATCAATTGCATGAGCTATTTGAGCCAGAAAGTGCACGAATAATTGTTGGAGCTAATCCTTATGGAAATGGGCCTAAAAACCCTGGTCAAAGCTACGGTTTGACAAAATTCACAGGTAAAGGACAAAACACGGCAGCAGATAATCGGTTTCTCCTGTCTGCCTACCAAATTCTTCAGCCTGAAGGCAAAGTTATTATTCGATGCAAAAGCAATATTATCAGAAAATACATTAACAAATCTACCCTGATTTCTAATCAACAGAAACAGCAACTTAGCCAACATTTTCCAAATGTAGAAGGTACTAATCCTTATACTCGCGTAAAACCTGAAGACCTTTTAGAGTTTGCTAAAATTGGTTATGAAATAACCGTTACCCCAACTTCACCTCCTGAAGGCGCCTCTTTTGGTCGTCCAGACACAAATCCGGGTCAAGGTATAAAACTAAACCCTTTCAATGTTGAAATTACTTTTCAAAAATCAAATACACCAAGCGTTAATTATATTATTGAAGATAAGCCATTTGTGGAGCAACCCTAATGATTTCAACAATTCTCAAGGCCAGAACTATTGCTATTACAACTGTCTCGCCAGATGGACGCCTACTTGCTGCTAGTGATGACTACAACTACTTATATATTGTGGACATAGAAACAGGTACTCTTTTATTTGAGAAAGAGCTGGACTATGATCTTGAAAGCCTTCATTTTGACAGAACTGGAAAACGTCTCTTTCTCAATGATGGAATTGTAGTTAAGGTCTACTCCATTCTAGATTTTACCGAAATCTCGCTACCAGCCATACAGGAGTTCGATGACCCTACAGGTCTCAAATTTCTCGATAGCCAACCTTCTGGAGAAGTACTCTTATTCCTACCAGTTAATGGGAGAATATATCATCTAGATCCTTTAGGGGAAAAATGTCACCCCATAGCTTTTATTCCTTACGACTCCGTTTCCGGTAAATATTTGGGGCAGGAATTTAACAAACTGATTCTGTCAGCGTCAGATTATTCTCCCCGAATTACTATTTTGAATCTTGAAGGTGATGTCTTGCTGCAAAAAGTTTTTCCTGTTACTGAATGGGAAGAAGGAGAACTATTGAGTATAGCTCTCAATGGAAGACATTCTCTACTTCAAAATAGCTTTCTTATTATTAGAGATGCCAGATTAAACGAACTATCAAAATGGCAATTATCTAAGGTGACTCCCAGGCATCTCTGTGCCATCAGTCCCAACATGGATATTTTTGGTATCATTGAAGACAAGGGTGTCCAATTATTTGATGCTAGGACTGGACAGAAGCAAGATTTTATCCCCACAAGTAGCTATGGGCCAAGCAACATTATTTTCTTTGAAAAAGATAAAATTATAAATCTAATTTGTTCAATGATTGATGGAGAAGTTCTACTTTTACCCCTCATTTAAAGAATGTATTGCATTAATTAAGTAAAAATTCAAAATATAAATGTTAGAAATTGATCCTAAACAACAACTTTTCCCTGAAATTATAACTATGATGGATGGTCAACCCATGCCAGATGCTGAAGTTATAGTGTATCAAAAATTTTTTAATGCTTTAGAAAGCGATCAACTCTTTCAAGAACTCTTAAACGGAATAAACTGGCAACAAGATAAAGTAAAATTTAATGAGCAAGAAATTGGTATACCTAGACTTACAGCATGGTACGGTGACGAGGGTAAGTCTTATAGCTATTCAGGAATGGTTAAGCATCCATCTACTTGGAATCCCACATTATTAAGAATTAGAAGCAGAGTTGAAAAAGTTGAAAAAGTAAATTTTAATAGCGTTCTTCTTAATCTTTATCGAAGTGGAAAAGACCGAGTTTCATGGCATAGTGATGATGAGGCTGAACTAGGTAAAAACCCAATTATAGCTTCAGTGAGCTTTGGAGAAACTAGGCGATTTCAATTTAGACACAGAATCAACAAAACTTTAGACAGAATCACAGTCAATCTGACACATGGTAGTCTTCTAATTATGAAAGGCTCAACTCAACATTTCTGGCAACACCAAATACCAGAAGCTGCAAAATCACTGAAGGAAAGGATAAATTTAACCTTCAGGATAATAATTTAAATCTAATGATAAATCTAGTTTTTTATTTGAGGGCAAGTTATCTAGTATATTTAATAAGGCAAAAATGAAGTAAGAGACCAGTTTTATATAGAGAAGATGTGCTGAATTGATGGCATTGAACTAAATCCATTCAAAGATCAACAACTGATAAATGCTAAACTGATGTGATTAAGTGAGCCAACTGTTTAACGAAATTTTTCTAGAAACAGCAACCTGCGGTTTTAAAGAAGAAACTGGCTCTTGGGAGATGGATATCGTTTTGCCAGAGGAGCTATCCCCAAGTTGTCTTAACAATTTTACTTGTACGATGATTCGTTATTTCTTAATAGCCTTTCACCAGCTATGCAAGCCTATAGAGATCCGCTATGAGTCCACATCTTTCAGTTCAAATAGTCAAATACAAGAATTTAAAGAAGGGCTGGTTAGTCCAAGTAGCAAAAATAGCCATGAGCAACTTGTGAAGGATATGCTATCAGCGTTAGGAAATGCTGAAAATTCGTATTTTACCCATCTCTTTCTGGATTGTGATCTGCAAGTTTTTATCCCAGACATAAAGGGTATATTACATCAAGTATGGGTGCCTCAGTCGGGGATGTTTTATCTTGGCTATGTACTGGAAGATAATGAAATGGGACTATTAGTGCCAACAGAGGGTTCAATTAGTTTTTTCACTTCTATCGATGTTTGGGTGGAAAAAACATTAGATTCAAGTGTACGCTGGCGGAGTAATTATGCTTGTGCTATTCAAAACCAACCACTACTAAAGGAAGCTCTAGAGAAGTGGGAGAATTTAGTTGGAAAGCCAATTATTGAATGGAATTCCCGTTATTATCGCGATCAAATTTTCAAGTACGGCTTTAAGAGCAATGAATAACTACTATTCAAACTAAATGAACTATACAGGAGAATAACTATAGCAGTCCTATGACTGCTGGTTGTTTGGAAGTTGCCATTGCATTTAATTCCCAAATAACGGGTCAATAGCCAGAAGTATCTGAGCGATTAAAACCTCTATTACTCAAAGCAAAAACTGTTATGAGTGCCATACCTCAATTCCTTGATTGTTGAAGGAAAAGAGATACCACTATCTCCATAATGTTTACAGGAGAATAACCATGTTTTTCAAAACCGCAGCTGCCGCATTCTTTTTAGAGATTGGAAGTAATGACCATTCATTAGGGGAGTTATTAACACTGGCTGGAATGCAAAATCAGGAACATCTGGATGAGCAGGAAAAGAGCGCTTCAGCTATCCATGACCCAAGCGTTGAGGTGATTTATGGGCATTGGGGCGCTTTTGGAGGTGCTTGGTCACGGCTTGATAAATTAGAGCGTCACAACTGCCTGCAAATCTATTTCTCCATGAACCATTACCTTGACTTCCGCCCTGACATAGGAATGAATGACAACTTCTTACCACTAGAGCAAGACCCAGCGCTACCAATGGTATACACATTCCGGGATGCTTGTGAGCGATTGCAAGCAGAAGTAGCTTTTTTAGATACCCATGCTCACTATGGTGATGAAGTCTGGGAAAATCGGGGTGGTAGCCGAGACTGGATTATCAAAAAGTACTCTATACTGCTGGATTTTGATATTAATGGACTGGCTGATGAAAGGTTTGGGCTTTTGTATCTGAATGATTACATGAGCGACCAATGGGACTCTGATCCCATGCGCGATGAGCGTGATGCCATACCACTTTCTCAAGGACGCCTAGTGTTTGCCAGACGGGGTTGGGCACGGTTGGCGTAACGTTTTGAAATCATCATGATTTAACCCAAAAGCTTATCTGAATTTTCTCAACTACTGAATCAGGAGACACCACCGTTACTGAGGTAGTATTTTATATAGAAAAACCTGAGTAATGCCTAGATTTTATAAACAATGACAGAAACGCTATTATTAACCGTCAACAATCACCCTCTTACCCTCGCTGAGTCCCTTGCTTATCTCCGGGTTGCTGGCAAACTGCAACCTTTCTTAATGGAAATAGTGCAACAGTATATTCTTAAACAAGAAACTTCTGCGATCGCAGATATTGATATTGATACAGTAGAGCAATATATCATCGATTTTCGGCTGCAAGAGCAACTTGTCAAACCAGAGAAATTCGCGCAATGGCTGACCACTAACGGCATGAATTTCGCTGATTTTCGGGCATCCGTCGCTTTTCAACTCAAAGTAGACCAACTCAAAGCCCAAGTTGCAGAACCCAAACTTGAGGAATATTTTACCCAAAACCAACGTTTACTAGAGCAAGTTGTTTTCTCTCGTATTGTTGTAGACAATTCCAACTTAGCCCAAGATTTACGCCAGCAAGTTGAGCAAAATGGCGCTGATTTTAACCAACTCGCCAAACTACACTCTGTTGTAGATGATGCTGTAGTCGGTGGTGTCATGGGAGCAATTAGTCGTGAAGAAATGCCTGATTTCATCCAAGCAGCGACTTTAAATGTTACCCCTGGTCAAATAATTGGCCCTTTTGAAATTGATGATCTCTACTGCTTGCTGAAAGTGGAAGAAGTCCTCAGTGCGACCTTAGAAGGAGAACTGAAACAAGAGCTAGAAAATCAAATATTTGAGGAGTGGTTGCAAGAGAAATTACAACAAATGAATGTCCAGCTTGCTATTGAATGATGGAGTTAGAGTGAAAGTAGCTTTACCAACGCCTACGCTTTGCTCACAACTTCATTTTATTCTAGGCGATCGCTCAAAATATTAGCAGTCAAATTTAAAATTCCAAAATCATCGTTCTCAAGACTAAATTACAAGTTTTATCTATGGTAATTCAAGCCCAAAAAGTAATTTCCGAGAATCTCACAAATTTTTTCCAAAGTTTACTAAATCGTGGTTTTGATTATGCCATTAAAGAAAGTAATCCCGCATCAATTGGCGAAATTGCCAGCTTTTTTCGGGAACTGTCGGAAACATCCTCAAAGATTTCATCCCCAGATACTAATCCTAACCAACCAATTTTTAATGCTCTACTTAATTTCTTCAGACAAGATAATTGGCAATTTCAACAGCTAAAACCTGAGCCTGTCCTGCGTATCCCTTTTCAAGGTAAAAACGGTAACTGGAATTGTTATGCTAAAGCTAGAGAAATACAGCAGCATTTCGTATTTTACTCTATTTGTCCCATTACAGCCCCAGAATCTAAGCGTGAAGCTATAGCAGAATTTATTACTAGGGTTAATTATGACATGATTATCGGCAATTTTGAACTAGAGTTTAGTGTTGGAGAAATTCGCTACAAAACCAGTGTTGATGTTAAAGATGAGAGACTTAGCTTTAAGAGCATCAAACATTTGGTTTACACTAACGTCAATATGATGGATAAATATCTCCCAGGAATTATATCTGTAATTGCTGGTGATATTTTACCTACATCTGCGATTAACCAAATTGAACCAAATTCAAGTATTTACCAATCATCAGATAAACAGGAAGAGTTAGCGTTTAACTCTTCCTCATCCTCGCAACCAGATATACAGCAGCAGGAAAAAATACCTGAGAGAAAATCTCATATATTAGCAAGATTAACACCAGATGAAATTGGTCAATTACATCAAGCATTGCAAGTGCTGGAACCTTATCAGCGTAAACAAACTCAAGCAATCATAGAGAAAGTCAAAAGATTAATGATTGCTAGATTGGATGATTTAGGAACAGAAGTATTTGATGAAGCATTTACTTTATTTAAAAGAGTTAAATTTCCGGCAATAATTCTTAAATTAATTCAACGTTATTCAAGAATGGGGGGACAAACAAGATTATTTATCCAGCAATTACAAGATTGGGTTAAACAATCTGGAGAAGTAGCCGATAATTCTGACATCAACCTAGCGATAGAAGATTTGGAAGAACTATTTGGGAAAATTAACAAGCGACTGGAAGAACTACCTACAGATAAGTTGCTAGGTGAAAAGGAACTAATATATTTAATTGAGATTGAACAATTTAGAGAGCAGTTAGCCTTTTTTACGAGATTTATCAAAGATATCGAGTAAAATCTAGATATGGGTTGGCTTCTACTTAATAAATCTTACTCCAGTCTTTAGAGGATGTTTGTAAAGTATCAAGTCGTGTCAAGATCCCCCCTAGCCCCCCTTAAAAAGGGGGGAATTGGAGTCAAAGTCCCCCTTTTTAAGGGGGATTTAGGGGGATCTCAATATTTTTGATACATCACCAAAGACTTTTAAAACATCCTCTTACAACTTAGGCAAAATTTCTGGTAATAAATGCCCAGGAACTTTGGATAAAGCTAGATTTTGTCCTTGTATTCCTAATTCATTATGGAAAGTGCGAATTGTTTTGATCACATAAGTGAAGGTTGCTTGATAAGCTTCTGGTTGTTCGCTTAACCCATTTAAGGCTTGTAAATGGTTGTCTAAGGCTGCTTCTAAATGTTTAGAAAGTGCTTTTTTGTTACCATTAAAATATTTATCTGTTACTAGCTGATAATGGGCTAGTCCTAGGTTATTGTATGTGGCAAATAAATCAAAACTTAAGGGGATACCGCTAAGTGTTTGAGCTAGCAAAACGGCTTCTTCATAAGCGGTGATGCATAGTTGCAGAAAATTCTGCCGGTCTTCTTTAGTTGCTTGAGATAAATTTGCTATATGCCAGTAGGCAGTGCCAAGGTTATTTTGTGTGGCAGCATAAGCGCTGGGGACATTGGCAGGGGTGCGATATTTTAGCGCTTCACTGTAGACATAAATTGCTAGTTGGAGGTTTTCTTCTGGTTGTTCGTATTGAGCCAGATTCCAATAAGCAGTGCCGATGTTGTTTTGAATCATGCCATACTTTAGCGGTTCCTCGTCGGGATTGTAGTACACCAGTGCTAAGTTGTAAGCTGCGATCGCTTTTTTGAGATGGATCACTGGCTCATTATATTGTCCTAAATGCCAGTAAGCAGTACCCAAATTGTTCTGACAAGCAGCATACTTCAATGAGTCCATTTCCGCTGTACGGTAGCGCAAAGCCTCACCGTAAGCGACAACTGCTTGTTCCCAGTTTTCCACAGGGTGAGAAAAACGTGCTAAATCACCGTAAGCTGTTCCCAAATTATTTTGCACCCGCGCGTAAGTTTCCGGCTGTGCCTGGGGTGAGATCAGCTTTAATGCTAACTGATAAAATTCTATTCCCTGCTCAATGTAAGTTTGTCCCTCCTCAGAATTGGCAGGTGTGCGGTACAGCATCCAGTAGAGTGTACCCAAGTCATTTAAAATATCTGGCAGTTGCGGTGAGGTGTCGTCATAGCTGATTGACTCTTGATAGGCAATAATTGCCACCATCAAGTTTTCTAGGGTTGATTGTCCTTGCTCAATGCGGAGACGATATAAGTTCCCTAAATGCTGATAAGCTGCTGCTAGTGACTCCCCTGAAGCCTGCTGTGAATGTAATTGCTCAATTTCCTGGAGAATTTGCTGTGGTTGCCAGTTATCTTCTGCGTCTTGAGTAATATTCGTGTTAATCGTGGCAATGACTAGCTCAGTTAACTCTTTGCTAATATGAGACAAAGAAGATAGCGATCGCGTACTAGTCTCACTAACATATCTCACAGCAGAATCTTGCTGCTTGGTTGCAGTTGGCGATAAATTCACTATTGATGGCACTCTTTGCTGGGGTTTATGTCCGAGATTGACTGGTGTTTGTGTTTGTAAATTGTCATTTTCCGCAAACTTCTCCTCCTTGGCTGTTTTTTCTCCGCTGTCTGCTGGGTTGACTAATTCATCTAAAATCGATTGCTCAAGATTCCCTAAATCCAAATTTCTCGAACCCGATAAACGTTCCGGATAATCTCGGCTTTGTTTCATTGGTGTAGGTTCGCCGGCAAATATAAATACACCAGTACGACTGTGCCAAAACTGCGGTGCCGATTGCTGAATGGCAGATAACCAAGGACGCGATACCCACAACAGGATGCTAGATTCTAGGAATTTGCTCGACTCTTGGGTAGAGAAATGCTGCTCACTGAAGCGGAGATATTGTAAAAATAACCGCTGTACCGCTACTGGTTGCTTAGTTAGTAGCTCCACACCAACAATCTGAAATGCTGGTATTGGTAAAGGATGTCCAGGGTGATCTTTTGTTGCTCCAACAATTGGTGGTGGATAATTAGCCAACCATTGATTAATCTGAACTATCGGATTGGGATCGCTTAAATTTAACCGCAATGTAACTAATCGCGGATAGGCTGGAGTGCTATTTTCCCCTATATTTGATGGCTTATATAGCACTTGCCCAACTGGATAAGCCAATGTAGAGTGCAACCGAGCCGCAACTTGATTTCTTAAGTGTAAATCATCACATACAGCTAAAAAGATTTGTCGCCGTAATCCGAGACTGAGGGCAAGTTTCAGGCGCTGATATGCCTGCCGATTCCAAGTAAAATTATTTGTGTGTGCAGTGTCATTCACGCTCATGGCGGCTAAAGAAGCCCAAACACATTGTACATTGCCTCACGGGGCGCATCCAAATAGCTGAAAAATCTCATGATGATAGTAATTTTCAAGTAGATATTTTTCTGCTCAGGATGAATATAGCCCTAAAGGCTGGATTTAAAGATAAAAGTATATTATTATACCAATAATCTCATATAATTCTAACAAAAAACAAAAAACTCAGGCTCTACCTAAAATAGGAACCTGAGAGACTGAAGAAATTAAAATTTATGAAGATGGTTGATGCTTAACCAGCATTGGAGACAGCGAAGGCAACAAAAATCAAGCCACCGACAAATACTGCCGCAGTGATTCCTAAGATAATATAGGTGCGCTGTTGCCCTCGATTTGGTGGTTCTGCTTGATAAACCTTCGGTTCACTGGCAAAATTATTGACCAAACCGCCTTCTTCGTTTGTATAAGGCATGAATTAATTCCTTGTAATTTTCTTTTATTTTATGTTACATAAACACAATATCCGCTCTCATAATACTCGATAAATCGTTACATTAGTTATAATTTAATTATTACAGGTTTAAATTAAGCTTACATATTGACAAAATAGACAAAATCTGTATAAACACCTCTGTCAAGAGTTATATATTAAGCTTCAGTTTGCTGCTTCCTCTCCCTCTGGAGTAGGTTTAATAGGCTTTATGACAATATAGATTTTGCTACACTGTTAATAGGAAGTTAGTATTTCAATCTAAATTGAATTTTCATAATTATGCAAAGAATCTCTATAGAAAATTTTGGACTAGTTAAGAAATTTGAAGCAGATGTTACTGATGTCATGCTATTAATTGGCCCGCAAGCAAGCGGTAAAAGCACAATTAGCAAGACAATTTTTATGTTTAAATCTATCGGAGATGAAATAATAAATAATATTTTTTCTCATAATATAGAAAATCTTGCTAATCCTGTTTATACAGTTTTAAATCATATAAAAATAAATTTCTTAGACAGTCTTGGCATGAAACAGGATGTTGAAACATTCAGCATTACATATAAATATTCAAACAGCAAAGAAATAACAATTTGGAAGTATAAAGATGATCTAGATATAGAATTAACTCCTATTCTTAAGAAGGAATTAACTCTGCTGATCAAAGACATCATTGAGTACAAAATTATCTACAAAAATCAACAGAACAAACATAAAACATTGGAAGAATTAAGAGAATTAGAAGTAGACAGAAGAATTTACTTTAGAGATTGTAAATCACGCATTGATAATTTATTTGAAGATACCCACTATCCGGTATTCATACCTTCGGGTAGAAGCCTGATGTCTACGTTAACTGATCAACTGCGAGATATAGAAAAACCAAATACTTTAGATTATTTCACAAAAACTTTTGTTGAAAGAATTAATTTATTAAAGCCTTCCTTGACAGATGGTTTAAATTCTCTGAAAGAACAGATTTTTTTACAAATTGGTACTGATGTAAACGATGTTAGATTTGCTGCTTTTTTAGTCAGGAAAATATTAAAGGGAGAATACAAGTTTAATGGCGATAATGAAAGAATTTATATTGATAATAATAAGTATGTTAACCTAAATTATGCATCTTCAGGACAGCAAGAATCTATTTGGATTCTTTTGCTGATATTTAAGTATATCTTAGACGGAACGAGTGTGTTTACAGTATTTGAAGAACCGGAAGCACATCTTTATCCAGAAACACAAAGTGATATTGTAGAACTTATTGGTTTATTTGCCAATCTTAATAATAATCAAATAATTATTACTACTCATAGCCCATATATTCTATCATCTTTTAATAATCTGTTGTATGCTCACCAAGTTGCTACAAAGAAAGCTGGTAGTGAGCAAGAAGCTGTGGAAAGTATTGTAAATAAGAAGAGTTGGATTGCTCCTGCTCGTACTTCAGCATATTTTATTTCTGAAAATGGCTTTGAGTCAATTATGGATGAAGAACTTAAACTGATTCAAGCTGAAAAAATAGATAGCGCATCTAGTATAATTAACAACAAGTTTAATGACTTGTTTAATCTAGATGACTGAGTATGTGTAACGATTTTTTTAGAAAAAGTAAATGTAAGGAATTTTGTGATAAAAGAGAAAAAATAGTGGCAAAAGATATTAACAATAAGCAGGAATATAGACTCGATAATTCAAATAAGCTGGAAATTTGTAAACTTAGGGTAGATGGCTGCTTAATCACAGATCAAGAAGGAAAAAAATGTGATTATTTAATATTGGCTTGTCAAGATAAACTAGCCTTTTTTGTGGAATTAAAAGGACAGGATTTAAAAGAAGCAATTGAACAAATAGATTCTGCTCTTGATAAACTGATTCCACAAATGGCAGATTTCAAGTTTTGTTTTGTGCGCGTATTGTATTGAATAAAACCCCATCTCCTGATATTAATAGTACTATTCAAAAAAAACTTATGAATCGGCTCAAAAAACTAAATGGTGATAATAGTCTTGAGTTGATTAAGTATAAAAGTAAGGTATTAAAAGAAAGTATTTGAATAGACATTAATATTGCTATACAGAACACCACCCCCAATCAGCTGAAAATTGCCATTAGGATGGCTTATTTAGGTTTTTTGATTGTCGGACTTAAACCTACCGGCAATAAACTCTCGGTTATGTAGATGTTTAGTTTTACGCTTGGTAACTCGTTCGCGCCACATCAGAAAGCTGGATTCCTTCATTTCACGCCTCATTAAGGCAATTACCTGTTTTTCTTGTAGGTCAAACTGAGTTTCAATTGCATCAAAAGGTGTTCTATCTTCCCATGCCATTTCAATGATGCGATTTATAGTTTCAGTGTCAAGATTTGGTAGCTTCATTTTTTGCTGACTAGGGCGAATTTTGATCTCCAGATAATAAATATATTTTACTCTTTTTCATGTATGGGAAAAAGCGGTGTGGATGTTCTTCCCGCTTTATTGCCGTTAGCGCAGAAAGTAGGGCATGATCTTTATCTGTTGCGGTGCGTTAGGAACGCACCCTACGAGATTAAATCCGGGATACTAACCAGTAATCTTGCCTGTCAGCGGCGAACTAGGGCTGGCGTAGTCTTTAACCGGCATCCTTCCTGCCAGATATGCCAGACGACCGGCGACGGCTGCGAGATTCATCGCGTGAGCCATAACTGGCGGGTTTTCAGAAAGTGCGATCGCACTATTAATCAACAAAGCATCTGCCCCCAACTCCATCGCCTGGGCGGCTTCTGAGGGCGAACCAATACCCGCATCTACTACTACTGGAATCTTGGCATTTTCAATAATAATCTGAATATTGGCAGTTGTTTTCAGCCCCTGTCCCGAACCAATGGGCGATGCTAAAGGCATTACCGTCACACAGCCAACCTCTTCTAAACGCTTGGCTAACATCGGATCAGCGTTGATATAAGGCAACACAGCAAAGCCTTCTTTAACTAATTGTTCTGCTGCTTGCAGTGTGCCAATCGGGTCAGGGAGTAAATACTTAAGGTCTGGTATTACTTCTAACTTGACAAAATTATTATCTTCCTGTCCCAATAATTTTGCCATTTCCCGCCCTAAACGGGCCACACGAATCGCCTCTTCGGCAGTTTGACAACCTGCGGTATTGGGTAACATCCAAATTTTCTGCCAATCTAGTGCTTCAGCTAAACCTTCATGTCCAGCTGCTTTGGTTTGTACCCGTCGCACGGCTACAGTCACAATTTGGCAACCACTAGCGGCAACACTTTCTTGCATTTCCTTGATGCTGCGATACTTACCAGTTCCCGTCATCAAGCGGGATTTAAAGGTTTTGCCAGCGATAATCAGTCCTGAGTCTTGAATGCTGAATTCTGAAGGCTGTAGAGATAGGTTTTTACCGTTTCCGTTGGAGAAATTGGCAGGGTGAGTAAGCATGGTTGGGGAGGTAGATGGCTGGCGGTGAAAGCGCGAATAGTGAAAATTAGCTAGTAGGGGATCTGACTTTTGTGACCAAATCAGATCGGCAATCAATGCTGCTGTTATCGGTGTGAGCAAAATCCCATTGCGGTGATGTCCAACGGCAAAGGTTAAATTTTTACAGTGGCTATTGCCCAAAATTGGTAATTCATCGGGGGTAGCTGGACGAAATCCCCACCAGAATTTAAGTATGGGGTAATGTTCTAATTGGGGGTATAGGCGAATGGCTGCTTGTAATAAGCTTTGAATACCGGCTGGGGTATTGTGGGGAGTAAAGCCGACATCTTCGCTTGTGGCTCCAATAATGATCGAACGATTGCGCCTGGGGACGATATAAATATCTTGCCCATATAGTACTCGCGTCAAGGGTAATTCCGGCACAAATTCTGGTATTTGTACACTCAGCATTTGCCCTTTGCGGGGACTGACGGGTAGTGGTAATAATTGATTTGACCAAGCGCCTGTAGCTAAAACATATTCGGCGGCGCGCATATCCCCAATATTGGTTTGGACACCGACGACTTGGCCTTGTTGTTGCCTAATAGCTTCTACTGTCACGCCGTCTTTGAGTTCCACACCAAGAGACTCGGCAGTTGCCCACAGTACACCAGCTAGAGCTTGGTTGTCAACTTGGGCGTCTTCAGGATACCACCAGCCACCAAGGACTTCTGCACCCAATCCTGGCTGATATTGATGAATTGCTGCTTGATCTAACCAATAAGCGGGTGATTCAGGGGAAGATGGGGATAAAGAGGGGTTTTTCTCATCCTGGTGTTGATAAACGGGTGCTAAGATACCACAGGGCCAATACCCGGTATTGAGACCGGTGAGTTCTTCGAGCTTGCGCGTCCAGTCTGGATATAAAGAACGCGATCGCCAACATAAAGACAGCATTGCCTGATTTTGGATGTTTTCCGCATCTGGTGCCAACATCCCAGCGGCAGCGTGGGCAGCCGCAGCCCTGAAATCGCGGCAAAGTACGGTGACATTTGCCCCACGCAATTTTAGTTCGATGGCGATCGCCAAGCCAATAACGCCGCCACCAATAATTAAAACATCACTAGTCATTAGTCATTAGTCATTAGTCATTTATTATTAGTACATAACTAATAACTCATAACTAACAACTCGTAACAATAACTCATAACTCGTAACTAACGACTAGCAAAGGCTACCACAAAGCGCGAATTGGTTCTTTATCTTGATTGATATCCCCGGATGGAGTGGTTGTTGATTGAGCTTCTGTTGCTGAAGGTTCCGTAGTGGTGTCTGATGAATTATCAGTATTTTGTGCAGTTTCCGTGGAAGCATTATTCTGGGCAACGCTACGCCGATTCTCAATTGCCGAATCATCATTCCCGCTAGCAGTGCTACTCCGGTTTTCAACTGCCGAATCATTATTCCTGCTGGTAGTGCTACTCCGGCTTTCAATTGCCGGATCATTCCTACTCGCTGTACTATTAACATTGATATTAGCCGGGAGAACGCCCTCTGCTCGGCGGACTGGCGGAACTTTAGCGCTTTGTTGTCCGCCCATCGGAAAATTGATGCCAAGCAGTGTACCTAGCAAAATTGCTAAACCCCCAGCCATCAGAATTAAAGGTGTCCATCTACCCATCTTGTTTCTCTCCTTTTTAACCGAATGGTGTCCACACTATTTGAGAACCTTGGCCCCAAAATCCCTCAAACTTTGTCACTTTTACATCATCGTCTAAAACCTCAGTTTGACAAGCTAAACGCAGGTCTGATGTAGGAGAATGGGGAGGAAGAGAGCGCCGCGTTTTGTCACGCCAATTCGCTGCGGATACTTCGCCTTCTACCTTAACCGCACAGGTACCACAGCTGCCAATACCTCGGCAGTTTATAACCTTAGCATTGCCGTTATAAAGGTCAATACCGTTGTGCAGCAATATCTTCCGCAAATTGGCGTGGCTTTGGCACTCAATTGTTTTACCTTGAGCTAGTACCTTGGGCATATTTAGATTACCAAACTGGCTTTTTGTTGTATATTGGCACATCGCCTCGAAAGTTGTCTCGAAGGTCTCAGTCTTATGACCATAATTCCCTCATCCCAACTTTGGCTCTATGACACCACTCTACGGGATGGCACTCAACGCGAAGGGCTATCAGTGTCCATAGAAGATAAGTTACGCATTGCCCGGAGACTCGATCAACTGGGTATTCCCTTCATTGAAGGCGGTTGGCCTGGTGCTAATCCCAAGGATGTACAATTTTTCTGGCAACTCCAAGAAGATCCGCTCAAACAAGCAGAAATTGTTGCTTTTTGTTCGACTCGACGCCCCAACACCACTGCCGCCGAGGAACCGATGCTGCAACCTATTCTGGCTGCGGGTACTCGTTGGGTAACAATTTTCGGCAAGTCTTGGGATTTACACGTCACAACAGGACTCAAGACGAGTTTAGAAGAAAATTTAGCGATGATCAGCGATACGGTTGCATATCTCCGTTCTCAAGGACGTCGCATTATCTACGATGCTGAACACTGGTTTGATGGCTATAAGCATAATCCCGATTATGCTTTACAGACATTAGAGGCAGCAGTGGCAGCTGGCGCTGAATGGGTAGTCCTCTGTGATACCAATGGCGGCGCTTTACCCCATGAAGTTACTCAAATAGTGGAATCAGTCAAAAGTCATTTGTCAAATCTCATTTGTCAAATACCAATGACTAATGACCAAGGACAAAGGACTATTCCCCAAATTGGCATTCATACTCATAATGATTCGGATCTAGCGGTGGCTAATGCCCTAGCAGCAGTCATGGCCGGGGCGACAATGGTGCAGGGTACAATTAACGGTTACGGTGAACGTTGTGGTAATGCTAACCTCTGTTCATTGATTCCCAATTTACAACTGAAGTTGGGTTATGGCTGTATCGGTGAACACCAGCTTTTGCAACTTACAGAAGCTAGTCGCTTTGTGAGTGAGGTGGTAAATCTTGCCCCTGATGAACACGCGCCTTTTGTGGGACGTTCGGCTTTTGCTCATAAAGGTGGGATTCATGTATCAGCGGTGGAACGTAACCCTCTAACTTATGAACACATTCAGCCGGAACAAGTGGGGAACCGTCGGCGGATTGTGATTTCTGAACAGTCAGGACTAAGTAATGTTTTAGCCAAAGCGCGGGCTTTTGGCATTGAACTGGATAAAGAGAAACCAGAAGCGCGAGAAATTCTCCAACGGATGAAAGATTTGGAGAGTGAAGGCTATCAATTTGAAGCAGCTGAGGCGAGTTTTGTGCTGTTGATGCATGAAGCTTTAGGCGATCGCCAATTGTTCTTTGAAGTCAAAGGTTTTCAAGTACACTGTGACTTGATTGAGGGTAAAGAATCTACCAATGCCTTGGCAACAATTAAAGTCACTGTCAACGGTAAAAATATTCTGGAAGCAGCGGAAGGTAACGGCCCGGTGGCAGCTTTAGATGCTGCTTTACGTAAGGCTTTGGTTAACTTTTACCCCCAGATTGCTACTTTTGAGTTGACAGATTATAAAGTCCGGATTCTCAACGGACATACGGGGACAGCGGCGAAAACTCGTGTGTTGGTAGAATCACGCAGCGGACTACAACGCTGGACAACTGTCGGGGTTTCAACAAATATTTTAGAGGCTTCCTATCAAGCGGTGGTAGAAGGCTTGGAATATGGTTTGTTGTTGCACTCCCAAACAGCAGCGGCGTTGAAAATTTAAAACCTTTTTGGGGAACAGGAAAAGGTCAACAATATGGGATTCAAAAAAGTTGTACTTTTCCGCTGTTCCCCGAATTATTATTCTTTCTAAAAAAATATTCATGCTGATTGTGTAAATGTGAAAGCAAGCTTTAACTAGGGTATTTTTTTTAAATAAAAGCCAAATAAAACCTTTTTAGTTAAGAGTTGAGACTTACTCATGAAATTAGCATCATTGACAAATGTTTTGGCTGCGGGTGCGATCGCACACGTCTACACGTAGGGGCGCGGTTTCCGCGCCCTCTTCCGCGCTTTAATGGAAATTATCCCAAGCCTGAGCAACCAATTTACTTAGCCAGCGCCGTTGTTGTCGATCTAACACAGGGTCATCCTCTAACACTTGGGCTGTTAAATCTTCCAAGGATTTGCCCTCAGCGCGGATAACTTTGACGACTCCAGCGATCGCCGCAGCCACTAGTTCTTCATCAATTGGCTGTTGTCGCAGGGCAAATATTTCTTGGGGACTGTCTGGGATGGGATAATTCATGGCGTGGGTTTACAGAAATACAACAAAATGAACAATAGATTTGACAAAATATTACAATCTCTTAACTGAATCTTTATGCAACTGATAGGGCGGAGTCTAGCGTATTTTCTGCCTTCGTCAAATCCGTCTTGGTGAGTAGATCGATTGTCCATGTCAGAAGAAGATGAAAGAAATCCTTTATTTAGAAGTTCCTACACCAGATACAGCGGCTGTACTTAGCTGGCTACAAGTTGATTTCGCACCAGAGACTGGGGAAAAAGTACTAACACCAGAAGGCTTATGCTTGAGAATTCCGGGGATAAATACAATCGCTGGCGAGGATGTTTCGGAAAACTTGCCAGATGAACTTTCTCTATTTGTCTGGTCTGTGCAGCGTACCACCTATCTCAAGGTCTTCCGTTGGGCAGATACACCCTTTCCTCATGAGGGAAAAATCCTGCAACGGCTGACTGCGGAAATCAGAAGCCGCTTTCCTCATAGCTACCCAGAACCGCCAGCAATTGATTTGTCCCAGCAATCAATTTTTGAGGCTCTAGGCTCTGTTTACCCCCTTACCGTCAAGTATTTTCAGAAAATGCCCAACGGGGAAAATGACCTCAAGCGTGCTTACTGGTGGGAGCAACGCTGGCGCGAAGGGGTGCGACAACCCCAAGAACCTCGGCAGGTGGTGTTTTCCTCTACCGATCAGGCGATTAGGGGACAAGTGGGAATTTCTCCCTTGTCTCCTCCCAATCCCCAACCCCCAATACCCAATCCCCAATATGACCTGATCTACATTGGTGGCGCTTTAGGGGCAATCCATGCGGCACTGATGGCAAAATTGGGATATAAAGTCCTGTTGGTGGAGCGACTACCTTTTGGGCGGATGAACCGGGAATGGAATATTTCCCGCGATGAACTTCAGAGCTTAGTGAATTTGGGTTTGGTGACAACTGCCGAGTTAGAAACCATTATTGCTAGAGAGTACAAAGATGGTTTCAATAAATTTTTTGATGCCAACAATCCTCCGAAACTGCGATCGCCTATCTTACACACCCCGACAGTCCTAAATTTAGCCTTAGATTCCGAAAAGTGGCTGCAAATGTGCGGACAAAAGCTGCAAGCTACGGCGGGGGAAATTTGGGATCAAACGGAATTTATCCGTGCGGATATCAGTACATCACAAGTTGTGGTGACTGTCAAGCATTTAGTCACTGGCAAGGAGCAGCAAGTTAGTGGGCGACTGCTAATAGATGCGATGGGAACCGCTTCCCCCATTGCTTGGCAATTAAATGGTGGTCGGGCTTTTGATAGTGTCTGTCCAACGGTGGGAGCGGCAATTGCCGGGGGATTTGAGCCGGGAGTGTGGGATTCCCAGTATGGGGACGTTTTGTACAGTCACGGGGATATTTCGCGGGGTAGGCAGTTGATTTGGGAATTATTTCCTGGGGCTGGCGAAGAACTGACGATTTATTTATTTCATTACCACGAAGTCAAGGCAGAAAATCCTGGTTCCTTGCTGGAGATGTACGAGGATTTTTTCACGATTTTGCCAGAGTATCGCCGCTGCGATCTTGACAAACTGGTGTGGAAAAAGCCGACATTTGGCTATATTCCGGGGCATTTTAGTGTTGGCAGTAGCGATCGCACAATTGCCTTTGATCGATTAATGGCGATCGGTGATGCCGCCTCACTCCAGTCTCCCCTAATCTTCACCGGCTTTGGTTCCCTAGTACGCAACCTAGAGCGCTTAACAACACTGTTGGATACTGCCCTCAAGCATGATCTACTGAGTTTCCGACACTTGAATAGAATTCGCGCTTACCAAAGCAACGTTTCCGTAACTTGGCTATTTTCTAAAGGCATGATGGTACCCACAGGGAAATTTATCCCGCCGCAACGGGTTAACTCCATGCTCAACACCTTCTTTGGGCTGTTAGCCGACGAACCGCCAGAAGTCGCAGATAACTTTATTAAAGATCGGTGCGACTGGTTGACTTTTAACCGCCTAGCCCTGAAAGCAGCGAGTAAAAATCCCGCATTGCTGCTGTGGATTTGGCAATTGGCTGGTCCAAGGGATTTGCTCCGGTGGCTAGGGAGTTATTTCAACTTTAGCCGTCATGCCCTCGTTAGCGTCTTGCTGAGTCCCTGGTTGCCGCGCTTCCTAAAATTGAGCAAATCTTGGTTAGAACCCCGCTATCCGGCTTTGTGGCTGCATTTGCTGGGGATTAACTACGCGATTTCTACAGGCAAACCGCGATCGCGAAATCAGGTAGAACAAGTCAGCCCAGAAGCAGTAGTTCAAATTAGTCATTAGTCAACCCCTGCGGGATAATTCAAAATGCAAAATTAAAAATTAAATAAAGGTTATTTAATTTTTAATTTTTATTTGCTTAATTTCCCTTTTGGCGAAAATTCGGCAGTTCCACGGAAGCCAACGACTTGCGCCCCTTAGGTGGACGCTCTGGATAAACTACTGGTGAAGGTGATTTACTGTCGCTAATATATTTACTTAACGGCTCTGGAGAAACATCACTCGCCGGCAATTGTGGAGTTTCTAACCAATAATCCTCAATTTCTACAGCAGTTGTCTCAATATCTGGAGAAGCAGCAGATGCTTGTGAGTCCTTCGCTAGTGAGATTGGCGAATCTACCACCCAGGTAGTATAAGTATTAACAGCGGGATTGATTTCTGCCTCAAACTGCTCTTGAAGACCAGTTTCTGGTTCCTGATCATCCTCTAAGGTTGCCAAAGTTTCCCAGATTGGCGCCTCAGCCTGACGGCTATCTGTATTATTTTCCGCAACCGGATCTGCTGGTGATGTAGATGCAGGCTGGGAGACAAAAAACATTTGGATCAGACTATCTAGTTGCTGGTCTAGATTTGTTGACCCCGAAGCCAAAACATCTGCCGGTGTAGTCGGAGAATCATCAATTTCTGGCGTAGGGGCAGTTTCGACTGCTGTTGGTGGAACTTGTTGATTTGCCAAATTCTCAGGCGATGATGGAACCGGAGCCGGGTAATTTTTTCTGTATGCTGGTGTTGAAGATTCTCCCCAGGAATTATCTAGATGACCACTCACCGATTCTGGTTCTGCTGACCAAGGTTTGATTGGCTGTGCATTGGGAAACAAAGACCGAGCCTTCCGAGAAAATCTTGATTGTCCGCCGGCTATATCATGGGGATGATTGGCAGTATCATCTAGAGCATCATAGCTAGGGACAGGTGTATCTAGACATTTTTCCAGCGCCGCTTTAAATTGCAGCGTTTGGCGTTGTTGTCGCATCAATCTAGTCCGCAACTCCCGACAAGTATTTTCAGATTGCGATATCTGCTGACATTGGTCGCTGTAGTTACTTTGCAGCAGAGAACATTCCCGCTCTAACAGTCCTAGGCGTTGTTGACTAATTTGTAGCTGTCCTTTAAAAGTTTCAATAAAAATTTCTTGGTGTTGAACAGTTTGCACCGCTGTTTCCAACTGTTGGAATAGAGACTTAATCTGCTCTTGAGCTGCGGCTAGTTCCTGAGTCTGTTGGTTGAGCATCGACTCAGTAACGCTGAAGCGAGTTTTTTGCCACTGAAAAACCTTCTCTGACTCAGCAAGCTCATTTTTCAGCTGCTCCACTTGCTCATACAACTCACTATTAGCCCCACGTAACTCATCATTCAACGCCAGCAACTGCTGAAATTCCGAGTCAATAAGCGCTTGAGAGTCCTTTTCAGGCTCTGCAACCCAGTCTTGCGGCGTGGTATCTTCCACAATCTCCACAACCGTGGTTTCGTAAACCTGAGGAGCGGCTGGTTTGAGCATGGGCAAATTTTTCACAGTCTGATCTTCATGAGGTACAACTGAGTAAAAGGGACAAGTCGCCTGCTCTGATTCTGGCGAATTAGCAGAATTTACGGTTTCAATTACAGTCCCGTTGTTTAAGGTGTCAACTTCATTCATCACTCTTGAACCACCCACTTAAAAATATTCAGCATTGCTGGCGTTAGCATTGCTGACCAACTGTGCTCGATCAGGATTTACTCTAGAAGCAAAATTGAACTCTCCCCAAGCATGAGTCATTTTGCATCTAGAACTGATGCTGTCATAACGCCGTTATAACATTCTCAGGTTCATCTGCGTCAACCTTTAGTATCATGGAGGGTTTTAGTCCAAATCCCATAGAGGGTATGAACCTGCATGACTCTGGTAAATGGTTATAATTTAATGACTAGCCTGCAAGTATTTACATAGCAGGCAACCAGATTTCCGCACAGAACCAGAGCAATAATTGTTCGTAGTAAGGACTTCAGTCCTTAAAATGCTGTAGTTGAGCGATAAATCCCTCACTAAGTAGGTAGGCGTAAAAAAATATAAGATAGATCCCAACAACCTCTCCCTAGCCCTCTCCTAATAGGTAGGGGTTAAAAACTGTGTATACACAAGTCTCTCTCAATGCAATTTATGGTTGCGAGAACCGAGGGAACAAAACCTCACCCTGGTTCTGCTACGCACAACCTGTCCCTCTCCTTGTGCAGGAGAGGGATGTCCGTCAGGACTCTTTGAGGTTTTTGAAGACTTTTGGGTAATCAGATAACTTGTGTGTACACGGTAGTAGGATGCGTTCCCTAACGCATCAAAAAAGCCTAAAAAATGTTACAACCAATTGGCGATTGCTGATTGAAAACGACAATTGGGTTTATCTTTTCCCTGCAATGTCTTCTGGTGCAAAGGCTGATCAACGTCCTCCTGTATTGGTAATTAACACAGGTGATGGACAGGTGCAGTTGCTAATTCTCAGCCGTCCCAAAATACGTTAGTTCACCATTTCCTCAGAAATTGGGTATTCATTTTGAATTTTGAATTTTGAATTATCAAGGTAGCCAATGGGGATGAAAGCCGACTAAGGGCAGTTGTTCTGGTGTAATGTCGTTAGTTGTGGCATCAGCGATGGGTAATAGAGGCATTAACCACAGAGTACTACTAGCGATCGCTTCCCCATCTTCGGTTTTCAACGTATTTGCAGATAATGATGTATTATCTGTCACCCCAACTAATTGGTCAAATAACAAGCCCAAACCGTCGGGCGATAAACTCATTTGCACATTTCGCTGCGCGGGGGGTAAGACTAAGAGCGGTTTTTGTTGCCCAGTTTTCAATTCAATCGCCACTAAGTAGGGCTGTTCTATGTATTGTTCTTTTGATACCAACTGCGTCAGCAAGCAATAAAGGGTGGGTGAGGCAGTATCAAACTGGCAACTGAGTATTGAGCCTGTTGTTTTTAATAGTTGTTTCTGCACGCCTTGGTTGGTGACTAAAAACAAATCTCGCGTGTAATCTGTATTAAACTTGACCATTGCCGCTTGTGAGCCGTCTTTAGAAAAAGCCTGCACCAAGCCAAATTGTGGTAAAAAGTCTAGGGGTTTAGTAGCATCTTCTTGCAGGCTTAAGATTGCAGTTCCTTGTCCTTGAGCAACTGCTACAGCTTTACTATCTGGTGTAATGATGAAGTCTCCCCCCGGTTGGCTTTGCAGGCGTTTAGGGGTGGGCTTTTCTCCCTTGGCATTGCTAGTTGTTGGTACATACCACAACCCAAAATCACCGGGATTATCTTTTTTTCCCCGTTGAACAACAATGGTTTGCCCATCGGGCGATAAGTCAAATTTCAGGTTTTGATAGTCTTTATTATCTAAAATTAGATCAACTTTGCTTGCTGGTGCTGCTGGTTTGCCAGTTGTTCCAGAAATGCCCGTTGTGACTGTATATAATTGCGCTGAAAGTAAGTCTTGGTTATTGGTAGTGCGAGCCGAAAATAAAATTTTCTCCCCATCTGGAAATGGCTCAAAGTCCATAACTACCAGGTCTTTGGGGGTGAGGATCTTTTTTTGCTCTTGGCTCAAGTTGTAGAGAACTAACTGTCCTAGTTCTTCTGGATTGACGCCTATATAAAGAATGACGCGATTGCGGGTGTTGAAGATGCCTGTAAAAGGCTGGATAACTCGGTTTTTTCCTTCTCGTTCCGAAAACTTATCTCTAGCTCCTTGCAATTGCACTTTATAATTTGTGCCATAGGGTGCCGGTGTTAGCAATGTATAAACCATCCGCCGTCCTGCCCAACTGACTTTACCGGCTAGAGGCGGATCTATTTTCAAGTTATCCTCTACGCTTTTGGTATCCATTGGGCGGCTAAAAGTGAGGGAGAAGGAACTGTCTTCAGCCCCGATTTGTTGGTTTTGCCAGGTAAAGTTCCGGACGCTAGGCTTGACAGCATCACCTTGCCAAATTATGCACCCAATCAGCACACTCAGCAGCAACATGATGGCGATCGCAATTCGATCTAGTGGTTGAATAAATGTATTAGATTTGGTCATTAGTCATTAGTCATTGGTCATTAGTCATTAGTCATTAGTCATTGGTCATTGGTCATTAGTCATTAGTCATTAGTCATTAGTCATTAGTCATTGGTCATTGGTCATTAGTCATTAGTCATTAGTCATTGGTCATTAGTCATTGGTCATTAGTCATTAGTCATTAGTCATTAGTCATGAGACTAATAGCTATAAGGATTCTTTGGTTGGGGGATGGTTTTTAAGGAATTAGCGGCAATGGTGAGTTGGCGTTTACCTAAAAGATTTTCTGTCACCATTTGTCCTTCTACTTCTAGCCAGATGTCAGGTGGGTATTGATCGCGAGTGCCTTTGAGTTTGACGGGTAAGCCTGCTGGATAGGCATCTGCGGCACAGCAAGTAATTACAAATCTGGCCAAAAACAAATAGTCTTTTCCCATGTCTGGTGGGTGGATGACAAATCCCTGTACCTTCACTTTTTGCCCTGTGTATGAGTCTGGCTCAGGATAGACATTGAGAGTGCGTACCCAGTCGACAAGCGATCGCTCTTCTGGGCGAACGGTAGCGCGAAAAGCTTGGGGTTGGGCGCGTGTTGCGCCTACTAACTCAGTCACACCACCCTGGAGTGCCTTGTCACTGGCAAAGACGCGGGGTGTAATCATTAACCCTAAAATCGCTGCTGTTAACAGCAAGGCACTACCCCAACCAGGGGGAAATAAGCTGAAATGTTGGGTGCTGGGCGGTTCATAACGGCGACGTTGCTGCCAAAGTTGCCCTGCTTTAGCAAAACCGACAATTAGCAAGCCAATGCCCCCCGACATTGCTAACCAAAAGTAATCAGGGTGAATCAATAAATTCAGCTTGTCTGTGAACCAGTATTTCACAATTAAAGCTCCCCAAGCTGTAATTGCTAAGACATCCAGCCAAGGAAGTAACCTATTTTGGATTTGGGATTTGGGATTTGGGATTGAAGTCATTAGTTATTAGTCATTGGTCATTAGACAAAAATCAAATGACGTGTAAATTCAAAATTAAGGTGAATAAAAACGCCAGTAGTCCTGCTAAAGCAAAGAGATAAAATAAAGCCCTGGGTTTGAAAATTGATAACATCAAACCAACACCTTTAATATCAATCATCGGACCAAATACCAGAAATGCTAACAAGGAACCACTGGTAAAAGTCGAGGCAAAAGATAGCGCAAAAAAGGAATCGACTGTAGAACAAATTGACACCACTGCTGCTAAAATCAGCATGGCAACAATTGAGCTAATCGGCCCAGCGCCGAGACTGAGGATCAGTTCACGGGGCGCTAAAACTTGAATAGCCGCAGCCACCGCGCTACCTAAAACCATCACTCCACCTAATTCCCGCAATTCCTGGACGACGTTATCCAATAACAAGCGCAGTTTATCTGCCAGGGTTTTGCTAGGGCTAGAGGCTGGGGTATTTGCCGGGATTAAATTAGCATCTAACCGCGTGGGTCCACCTGCTTTTCCTCCCAGAATATAACTTCCTGATTGCAACAAACTCGGTGCAGCGGCTGGCTGTTGTACCTGGGAATATCTGCCCCGGCGTAATGGATCAGGTTTAGCGGGTGGGTTAAACTTGAGATATCGTGCGATCTCCGGTTGCAACATCGGACTCAAGTCCTTTTGAAAACTGAAAACATAACCAATAATAGTGGCGATTGTTAGGGAAAATACGACTCTTAACACCACTATTTCTGGTTGATCTCGAAATGCTGTCCAAGTTGCCCAAATGACAATGGGGTTAATCGTCGGTGCTGCTAGCAGAAAGCCAATTGCGACTGGTGTGGGTACTCCCTGCATCAATAACCGCCGCGCCACTGGCACATTACCACACTCACACACCGGAAACAAAAAGCCTATCATACTGCCGCATAAAGCACCCAGCAGCGGGTTTTTGGGCATGATCTCCACCAATTTGCGCTCATTGACAAAAAATAGCAACACACTGGAGAATAAAACCCCTAGCAGCAAAAAAGGCATCGCCTCGACTAGCAGACTTAGAAATAGAGTAAAACCATTGTTCAGTTGATTCATCATGCGTCGCAGTCAAAAGCGGTTTTGAGTTGTAGGGTTCTGCCTAGCCATTCTATCGGAATGGGGATCAAAAACAAGTTGGGATAATTAAACCTCATTATAATTAGCGAGTGAGTTTCGCTTAAGCGCTGTAAAGCAATCTTTAGTCCGAGATAGTTATTTTTACCTGAGTGCATTTACTAGCGATGACTATTGCTAAGATTGTCTGACTTCAAAAATAGTTCCAATTCTAGAGGTTGAGCAGTTGGACGATTTTGAATTACCTATGTTTATATTTACAGTAATTTGCTCTCTTGTATGTTAACCAAGCCGCATTTTCATCAAGGATTTACAGTTGCTCAACATTTGGGGATCGCGCTTGTTGCTATCATCCTGGATTTTGGCTATTTTTGGGAAAATATCATCTGTGCTTTGGTTGATTTTCTACTACAAAAACCTTAAAATAGCAAGACTAAGGTTAAATAGATGCAGTAACTGCCCTGGGGTATTTTGTGTAAAACTTGCTTACTAGACATAGATCAGCGATTTTTATCAAATATTTACAGATGCCCTGCAAACAAAGTCTGCTCACGCGGACTTTGTACTCTACGGCTATGGCTCGATGACGAGGAGGGCTAAAATATTAGCTTATGGGTTGCAAGTCTAGCTAAAGATTAAGGTGTCTAGTGCCACAAGAATTCAATTCTCAAATCTGTGCGCCATTTTTTTCTGTTGGTAGCGATCGCGATCTGGGTTTAGGTTCAACGCTCCAGGAACTGTCAATGTGTAGGTTCCAGGTAGAAATTAGCTCTACTGCTAAAGAAGTTGTCCGATTTTTTGAAAAATACCCCCTGCTACCAGGAGCAATTTTGCTAGAAGAGGGAAAGTTTATCGGCATGCTTTCCCGAAAGCATCTGCTGGAATTTTTGATTCGTCCCTATGGGCCAGAGTTGTTGAGCCGGGAATTGTTAGGTGTAATTTACAGCTATGCACGGACAACGATTTTGCTGCTTCCGGATACAGTGCCGATTTTGACAGCGATGCAACTTAGCTTGCGGCGATCGCCTGAACTCTTGGCAGAACCAATTGTCGTCCAAACAGCACCTGATACCTACAGATTATTAGAGGTACAGGAATTGAATATTGCTTCTTGGCAAATTCGGGGCATTGAAGCTCAGGTGCGGTATGAACGCAGCCAAGCCAAAATGATCCAAAATGATAAAATGGCAAATTTGGGACGTTTGGTAGATGGCGTAGTCCACGAAATTTTAGATCCCGTAGGTTTTATTTGGGGTAACTTAACTTATGTCTCCAAATACAGCCAAGATTTGCTGAAATTGATCGGGGTTTACGAAGAAATCTTATCTGAAGATTCTCAGAAAGTCAGGCAAATTAAAGAAGATATAGAATTTGATTTTATCGAGCAAGATTTATCACAAACACTTACAAGCATTCGTCATGGAGCCGAAAGATTAAAAAAATTAGTCGCCAGCTTACAAAATTTTTGTTATATCGATGAAGTATATTCTAAACCAGCAGATTTACACGCTTGTATAGATAGTATTGTATTATTAATTAATAGCCGAATTAAAGGAGAAATTGAAATTAGCAAAAGCTACGGTCATTTGCCGCCAATATGTTGTTTTATGGGGCAGTTAAACCAGGTTTTAATGAATATTTTTAGTCAAGCTGTGGATGCCTTACTCAATGAATCAGTGCGACATAAGTTTCAGCCGGAGTCGATAAACACCACTCGTAAACCCCGAATTGAGGTTACCACAGAAATAATCTCTCAGCCAAGTATAAACCTAAATGCACCTGATTCTCGCTGGGTTTCTATTCGCATTGCTGACAATGGTCCGGGAATGTCTCAGGAGTTACAACAGCAAATTATTGAATCTTTTTCTGTTCAAAAACGGGCTGATAAAGAAACAAGTTTGGCAGTAAGTTATCAAATTATCACCGCCAGACATGGGGGTAAATTAAATTTACGTTCAGAGTTAGGTGTTGGTACAGAATTTGAAATTCTTTTACCTTTGGTTTAATTAATTTTGATGGGCTGACAAATGTTTATTTATATATCCCTGAAATCTAAATCCAGGAAACATTGGAAATTTTCTACTTTTGTCAGGTATTATAAATATTTGAAAATTTCTCCTATTAAAATTACTGCTGATTCAAGTTAAAAATCATGTTTAATAGTATCAAGCTTGTAAAAAAAAATAAAATTTACTATTTGGATGGATTGAGAGGTTTAGCGGCAATAGCTGTTTTGATTTGGCATTTCATAGCTGTTTTTTATCCTGCGGCTGCCAATGGAAATTCTGAAATATCACATTCTTTTTTTTATGGAGATGATTATTTTCCATTCTCCATTTTCTTTTTTCTATAATGGGGAGTTTGCTGTTTCTATATTTTTTGTTCTTAGTGGCTATGTTCTGACAAGAAGTTACTTCATTAACGGGGATGATAATATATTAGTCAAACGAGTATTTGCTAGGTATCCACGGTTAGTAATTCCGGCTTTAATCTCTAATATTTTAGTTTATTTACTTCTCAAACTAAATTTATATAAAATCAAAGAACTAGCATTGACAAACGGTGCTGAAAAGCTTTTTAGTTATCAACAACTGTTTATTTTTCCCAATGCCCTTCAGCAAATGTTAACAAGTTCATTTTTTACAACTTGGTTAAGCAATCACGACTATAGTAAAATGTTCAATTTAGTTTTATGGACGATGACAATTGAATTTAAAGGATCACTCTTAGTCTTGGCTATGGCTTTTTTTATTAAGAAAACTAAGTATAAAATATTAGTAATTTTCATGTTGAGCGGATTATTTTTATGCTTTTCAAAAACTAACGGGATATATTATATTGCTTTTCTGTTAGGTTTACTACTGGCAAGCTATGAAATTAAAGTTTTATCAACACGATCAAATTATTGGGTAAAACTAGGACTTGTAATCTCCTTATATCTTGGAGGCTATAATCATGATAGTCAAGGGTACTTTTTTATATTCCATCGTTTTGATACTTTCCTCATTTCCTTGGCGAATCCAGGGACAGTATACCATGTTATTGCTGCGACTATTTTAATTTTTACTGTTCTCAAATCTACTAGGATACAAAATTTTTTGGCAAGTCCAATCATCGTTTACTTTGGGCATATATCCTTTCCTTTATATTTAGTCCATCAACCCTTAATTTTTTCTATATGTTCTCTATCCTTTTTATATACTAATAAAACTATTGGTTATCATCCCTCTGCACTACTAGCCTTGGTAATTTTGGTACTGGTTACTTTACCTATATCAATACTTTCAAGAAATACCATAGAGCAATTTTCTATAAAGGTATCTCATGAATTTGCCAAATTTATGTTGCTTAACTCGTCACAAGACTAGTTTTATAACTAAAATACCAGTAAAAAAATCCAGAAATACCCGACAACTGAAGTCGCAGCTATGGAAATTAAGGCTGTAGAGGCAGCCTTAATAATTTCAGTTTGTTAGCTATCTGTATTTTCCTAAATCAAGAATGGCTATAAATATGCTAATTAATGATTTATGCTATTAGTCGAATATTGTTGACAGCAAATTTTCGCCCCGTTGGTAAATTTCTCGCGCATAGTCAGTCCAAGCACCTTGTCCCCAATAACGAAAGCAGCTTGTTTGCAACAACAAATTATGTAATAGAATATTACGGTATTTAGATTCTTTGCTGATAGATTCTGCTGAATCAGGCAATAAGTTAGCAATTTTTTGATGAAATGAACTGCTTAATTCATACATTGGAGATAAAACATTTTCGTAACCTTGCACCCAACTAATATGGTTTGTCCATGAAGCACCATCCATGTGAAAGTTGGGGTTGATTTGCTTAATTTCTTGAATGGCAGTTTCTACAGCCTGCGGTTGGCAATTATCTGATGCGATTCGCTGCCAAATCTGGTGTTGTCCCACTGGCTGACAAGTAGGAAAATCTTCGGTTTGACAACCAGCATCTGCGAGTAATTCTAAATATTCTGTCCCACACACTCCGACAACACCTGTTCTACCTATTTCTCCCCAAGCTTTTTTAAAAGCGCTGGGAAATTCATTCATCATTACACCACCATTTTCACCATCACCAATTTGGCTGACGATTGGGGGAACTAAAACATTGCCTAATTTTTGTTTAGATAGAGTTTTAGCTTCATAATATGGCTGCATTTGAGCTACTAATTTAGTATCTGAACCTTGGGTTTTAATTAAGGCTGTAATACTAATTGTTTCGCCTTGGGAATTGCGAGCTATTAAACGGTGTGGTAAATGTTTGTTGATGATAGATTCACCGCTAAGTGTTTCTATAGTATGTTCTTGAACGAGTAGCCAGCGATATCCACATTCTTTCAGCGCTTTGACAAATGCATATAAGGTGTCGGGGTGATTTGGTAGGTGCATTTCTGGGGGTGAAAATCCTTTAACTCGCGCTAGTGCTTCCCAACCAAATATTGCGGCAAAGTGTTGTTGCCAGGCGATGATGTGCAGTTTAATATCTGGGATAGGGGTGGAAGGAATCACTGCATGACTCCACATTGTACCCAACCACTCTACATAAGGCTGATAGGTAGAATCGCAGGTGATGCGTTTGAGGTTGTCGATAATGTCTGCGCGTCCCATTTGTTGGAGTCCCCACAAAAGATTACCGGAGTAATCCAACATCACACGGGGATTGCAACCTTGATTGACAAGTTCGGGAATGAAGTCTCCCATGCGGCTATAACAATAGGCAAAGGGCCCGGCGTTGTGGTTATCTCCTTGGTGAGGATTTTCAAACATATGTTGCAGATTGCTGATCAGTTCGCCATTATGTCCAGCGGGGATTGTTGGCTGGTGCATGTGTAAAGCGATCGCAAATACTGCATTTATATCCTCTAGCCGGATATTGGTTGTTGGCAAAAAAACAGGTGCATCATGGTTAACTACAGAGAGAACCTCTGTTTCCCAACCAGAAATATTTGGTAAATTATCCACGATTTCGGGCAATTTAGGAAGTGTGGTAGGAAAGGTAAGCATGGATGGTTGTTCCGAAACGAGGTATAGCTAACCATGATGCACCAGTATCTGGCAATGAGTACCCGAAACCGCGCGATTCTTAACCTAGTAGTGCGTCAAGTTTAAATTGATGGATAAGCAAGTTCGTAGTCAGGACTTTAGTCCTGATTGTTCTAACCACTCTCCATGCTTACTACAAACCCTCAAAACTAACTTGACAAAGTACTAGAAGTGTTTTATGACTTCCGCGCAAAGACGAAAGAAGCCATATTTCCAGATAACAACCAATCGCCAAAACGGTGAATTTTCGCCCGAAAATTCTGAATTAAGCTTTCTTGAGGTTGTTTTCTTCCTGGTGTGGCAAATTGTAAAATCTGCTCTAGTAGCCAAGGAGAAAGACGTTGACACCAGACGGCTAAATGAGATTGCCATCCAACTAATATTTCTGGTGTATTCTTTTCTAGTCCAGTGACGAGTACTTGCGCGACTTTTTCGGGAGTCATGGGAACTACCCAGCGAAATAATTGTAAGTCGCGCACCATGTCTGTGTCTGTGAGGGTGGGGAGTAAGGCGATAACGCGGATATTGTGTGCTGCTAGTTCTTGGCGTAAGGCTTGGGTAAAGCCAATAATTGCAAACTTGGTGGCAGAATATGTGGCCATTGTTGGTGCTGCTACTTTCCCCATCAGACTGGAGACATTGACAATTGTCCCTTGTCTTTGGCTGGCCATGCGTCGCGCTATCAGACTGGTGAGGGTGTACATTCCCATTAAGTTGACTGATAGTTCTTCTTGGACTTGGGGGAGTTTAGATTGTAAGAATGAGTTTTGATAGGCGACTCCTGCACAATTCACCAACAGATCAATAGGGCCGTCATGACGCCAAAGTTGGGCGATCGCAATATTGATGTTGACTGGATTGGCTAGATCTAAGGCTAGAACTGTGGTTTCGACTCCCATAGCCTCGATTTGTTGGGCAACTTCCGCTAATTTTTGGCGATCGCGTGCCACCAATATCAGCCGTTTCATCCCCAGTTTCGCTAACTCAAATGCGATCGCCCGCCCAATCCCACGTGAAGCCCCAGTAATTAGAGCTACTTTGCCTCGAATATTCATGGATTTTAACCTCCAATATCTGCGTCTTACCGCACCCTTCTTTCTGATGCAGAGTAAGACAGATCATGCATTGTTATTCAAATTTGAACTCAGCCTAGACACGAGATTTTTCTGGACTCATCTGCAACACCTCTTGATTGCCTGTACACATCAGAAACCTCTCGCTTTCACGATTGTTGATTAAAAACAAAGACTATTCGCAGAGTGGATACAGCTCATCAGTTTTACCTCTTTTTTATCCGAGCATTCACCAGTACTGTCGCACTTACACACCCTAGCAGCTAAATCAAGCTATTGCAATATTTTTTAATAAGAATTGCTTAACACTTCTTTACAATCAGTATATCTATAGGGAATTTCTCATGAGATAAGTTTTTATGAAAACTGGCTCATCTATATATAGATCCCCTGACAATAAGTTGCTTTTTCTAGAAACATTTCTCCAAAAATATCCCTTACAACGGTTAGACAACCACAGTTATAGACATTATGAGAATTCATCAAGCATGATTATTATTTAAACCGTATTGGAGCGCTTGAAAGCGGCTAACGATTTTTATAAACGCATCATCCCATGCATTTGAATCTGTATCTCTAGATACAAATTGCGGTAAATATCGATTCTGATTCTCTATAATTAGAATTACAATTTCGTTAATTTTGCTTAAAGTTTTATCTTTGAACGTTTGGCAAATATCTCTACCAAGCAAAACAATTGCAGCTTCCTCAAACTCAACCGTTCCCGCGATAAGTTCATCATTCAGTTCATCAAATACCCGTTCATCTTCCTGATAATTTTCTAGCACCAAGATAATATCAGATAAATCTTTATATTCTCTGCGCTCATTCCATGCAAGTAGCTTTAAGCCTATAAAACTTTGAAGAGTGGGAACCCTAATTTCAATATCGTCAATTTTTTGGATTTGTGAATTTATAAAAGCTTCTTCTAAGCCTAAAATACACATTTGATTACCGTCAGGCCAGATAATTTCCTGATTTTGATTACAGATATCACCAAAGGGAATAATATCGACTTCTAAATTAGTTTCAATATGAATAAATTTATGAATAATCCTACTGAGTTTAAATTTAGGTTTTTCACCTTCAACTATTTTTGTGATTAAAATACCATATTTATCCCAACTATCCAGCCTTACCACTATATCACAATCTGTAGTTGCTCGACCTTGAATTTGATACGGTTTATCAAAAATCAATATCCGTGATTGAGCGCCAACTAATAATATTGATAATTGCAATGAATCGAGAATAATTTTGAGATCATTAATAACTCTTGTTCTATCTACATCAAAGTTAGGATTTAGATTATTCATGCTATAGCGTCTCAGCCATTTGTCCTATTTGAAAAATATATTCATTATAAATACGCGTAGCAGTCTCTTTTAAACGCTCATCTGGATATAAAAGCAATTCTGCACGTATCAAGAGAGGATCAGCAATCATATCGTTGTTTTCATAAAAATTATACGAGCTAAACTGTTTAATAATAGTGATGTTTCCCTGTACATTTGGTTTCAGGCGTAACTGAGTAGTTATAATCCGATAATTCAATTGATTAGGAATATGTAAAACTATACTTGTTGGCTGCAAATAAGCAGTCTTAAATAAAGCACTAGCACCAAATTCTCCACCAACCAAAATTTTGTAGCCGCTAACTATGTCTAAACTTTGAAATAAAAAATCAGAAAATTGGATATTTCTAATGGGGCTAAATGTATCTATCACAAGCTCTGAACGGAGATTTTCTAAGTAGCCCATATCCCATCTTTCTAACAACTTAGTGTAATTTTCAATTTTATATCGACCACCATATTGCTGCTGTAAATAATTCAGCTTAAACAAACTATCTAAACTAACTTCGACAGCATTTATATCAACTCCTGCAACTTCTGCAATTTCGTCACGAGAAAATAGTAAAATTTTGGGTTTTTTTAATATGGCATATACTACTTTTAAAGTGTTAGTATTAAATGTAGGCGAAGAAGTTTTTTTCTGATAAAATGAACTATTTTTAATCAAAATGTAAAATAATGAATTATTGATATAAATATTGCCTGAGGTGTCAATAAATTCAATATCTATTCTAATTAACTCCTCTACAACTTCATCAGACAGTATATCTGTAACTAGCAGAGGTTTTTGATTATCACCCAATCTTTGTTTTAGATGATTGAAATATAGAATTACTACATCTAGAGTTTCAATAGTTAGCTTAGATTTAATTTCAACTATATATTGAACTTGATTTTGAGGTGTATATATAGTCAATATTCCATCAGCAAGTGCACCTTCCAAATAACCAGGTTCTACAATAGCAGTCGCCTTGATTTGGGGTAATTCTTCCAGTCTTTCTATGCATTTTTGCAACCAAGGGTGTTTGGGTAACATATATATAATATTAGTTAGGAGGATAATTATTCAAATTCTGATTAATTGTAAATTGGTTTTACTGCTATTTTAACATTATTTTTTCTCCTATGTCTGATATCAAGAAAGCTTTATCGTTACCTGCTAACTGACCTTAATAGGGAAGATAAAGCATACATCTATTTTCTATGATAAGCGATCGCATACCACAACCTAGATATCGCTTCACGCTTCGATTTAATCTAAAATAGAGCGATCGCCCTAAAGTATTCAGTGCTAGTTATCTTTTATGCTACAACAGTATGATAAACAGATACTCAGCATATATGACAACCATACTCAAAGAAAAAGCATTATTCCTTCTGCGTCAGGCTTTGAATAACCCAAACGCTGATTTTCGTAATGGACAATGGGAAGCTATTGAAGAATTACTACTGAATCAATCGCGGTTACTCGTCGTTCAACGCACAGGTTGGGGAAAAAGTCTAGTTTACTTTTTAGCAACTCGCTTATTAAGAGATCAAGGTTCTGGTTGTACTCTTTTGATTTCCCCTCTCCTAGCATTAATGCGAAATCAAATTACAGCAGCAGAACGTCTTGGAGTAAAAGCTGAGACAATAAACTCCAGTAATACAGAAGAATGGGAAAATGTCGAACTCCAGCTATTAGCAGGAGAAGTAGATATTCTCTTAATTTCCCCCGAAAGATTAGCTAATGAGGAATTTCGAGAAAACGTTCTTTTGCCATTATCTCAAAAAATAGGTTTATTTGTTGTTGATGAAGCTCATTGTATTTCTGACTGGGGACATGATTTTCGTCCTGATTATCGCCGGATTGTCAGAATTTTACAAGCATTACCACAAAATATTCCTGTTTTGACTACAACCGCGACAGCTAACAACCGAGTAGTTGATGATATTAAGGCTCAATTAGGAGCCAACCTGCGTGTTTCTAGAGGAAATTTAACTAGAGAAACTTTGCGTTTACAAAACATTTATCTTCCCAGTCAAGCCGCAAGATTAGCTTGGTTAGCAGAAAATCTGACTAAATTACCTGGAAGCGGTATTATTTACACATTAACTGTAAGAGATGCTCAACGAGTTGCTGATTGGTTACAAACACAAAGCATTACAGCATTTCCGGCTATTATGAGGTACAGTAGCAGCAACTAGCAAACCAGTTTCTTAAATGTTGAGGATTTATTAAGTCGAGTGCAACTGAGATTAGTTGATCAACCATTTCTGTTGTAGTTGGAGCAAAACTGCGTAAGAAAGATTTAAGTTGTGACCACCATAATTCAATTGGATTAAAATCAGGAGAATATGAGGATAAACGAATAACTGAAGCGCCGACAGCTTCAATCATTGGCACAATTGAATCTAGTTTGTGCGCGGATAAATTATCCATCACTACAACTGCTCCTGACCATAAATTTGGCACTAAAAACTTCTCAACAAATACTTCAAATGCGTTACCATTCATTGAATCATTCATTGTCATTAATGCAACTACTTTTTTAATACTAATGGCTCCAATTACCGTAACCTTTGAACCTCGATAAAAGGGATTGAGAGAGTAAGCTCTTGTTCCCATTTGTGAACGGGCATGAGTCCTTGTTAAACCAAGTAGAACGCCAGTTTCGTCCAAAAATACTAAATTTTCTGGCTCTATATTTTTGACCTGATTCCAATAATCTAATCTTAAATTCAGGACTCTCTCTGTGCCTGCTTGGGTACTGCGCTTTGTTTTTTTTTACGGTTTAATCCTAATTTCTGTAATGCAGAACACATTGCACTTCGACCTACCCAATTGCCAGTCTTGTCTGCAAATAATTCACACAACTCTATCAATGTTGCATCTGGATGTGCTTCAACTAATTCTCTTAACTCTATGTCAGCATTTGTTAGATGACTAAATTGTGGTTTTCCTCGCGGCTTAGGTTGTAAATTTCCATCAACTTTTTGTTGTTTTACAAGCTTTTGCACTAAACTCTTTGACACGGAAAATATGTTAGCTACTTTCCTGATTGAGATGTTTTCCTGAAGATGTGCTGCAACTATTTTTTCTCTAAGATCGACAGAGTATGACTTCATTTAAAAATATTTATATTTTAATCTAGTGTACCTCATTACAGACGGAAGTGCTGTAATGCTAAAGCTTATCACAGCAAGCTAGAAGATGGACGAGAAATATTAGAAGATGAACTTTTAGAAAACAAAATTAAAGCATTAGTCGCAACAACAGCGTTAGGTATGGGTTTTGATAAACCAGATTTAGGATTTGTAATTCATTACCAAAGACCAGGTTCTGTTGTACACTATTATCAACAAGTAGGACGAGCCGGTAGAGCAGTAGAAACAGCCTACGGTATTCTGTTAAGCGGTGATGAAGATGAAGAAATTACTAACTATTTTATCAATACAGCATTTCCTCCCCAAATACATACCGAACAAGTATTAGCTGTAATTAATTCTGCTAAAAATGGAATTTCTGTTAACCAAATAGAACAACAAATAAATCTCTCCCAAGGACAAATTAATAAAGTTTTGAAATTACTATCTTTAGAATTTCCGACACCCGTCACCAAGATAGATTCTAAATGGTACGCTAACCCAATCAACTATCAAATTGATCATCAAAAAATTGAAAAGCTAACCCAAATTCGCCGTCAAGAACAACAGCGAATGGCAGATTATATGCAAAGTCAACAATGCTTAATGGCTTTTTTAGCAGCAGAATTAGATGATCCAAATCCACAAGAATGTGGTAAATGTGCTGTGTGTTTGGGTAAGCCATTATTGTCAGAAACTTTTTCAGATGAACTTGTAAATCAAGCAATTTTATATTTACGTCGTAGTGACCAAATTATTGAACCACGTAAACAATGGATTAAAGAATCATTACTAAATTATGGTTTTTCTGGAAACATTAAAAACAATTTAAGAGCAGAAGCAGGAAGAACATTATCTCTATGGGGTGATGCAGGTTGGGGAGAATTAGTCAAGCGGGGAAAATATCAAGATAATTATTTTGATGATGCACTTGTTCAGGCTACTTTTGATTTGATCCAACGTTGGAAACCTCAACCTTTTCCCACATGGGTAACTTGTGTACCTTCCTTAAATCGTCTAGAACTTGTACCTAACTTCGCGCAAAGACTAGCTGAGAAATTAGGCTTACCATTTAAACCCATTGTCCGCAAAATACGCGAAACTCAGTTTCAGAAAGATATGAATAACAGTTATCAACAAGCTCATAATTTAGATGGATCTTTTACAATTCAATTCTGGGAAGGAATGAGTGGTAATGTATTCTTAATTGATGACATGGTAGATTCCCGTTGGACTTTTACTGTCATTGCAGCACTTTTGCGTAATGCTGGAAGTGGATTAGTTTATTCTGTAGCATTAGCGCTTAATTCATTAGGTCAATCGGATTAGAAAATTATGTTAAATCATGTCCTAGCACCAGATACTCAAGCAATTTTGCTGTTGTGTGCCAGTTTTGGACAAAATCGCCAAATTGAACCGCTACCTCTGACTCTGGGTGAATATAACTTGCTAACAGATTGGTTGCGGGAAAATCAAATGCGTCCAGCAGATTTATTGGAAGCAACAGCAAAAGCACAGTTACAAAAAATAACTAATAATAAACTTAACCCTGATAGGCTTTTAGCTTTATTACAACGGGGTGCAATGTTAAGTTTAGCAGTGGAAAAATGGACAAGTCGCGGTTTATGGGTGTTGGGACGCAGTGATACTAAATACCCGAAACGTCTCAAACAAATATTGAAACATTCAGCACCAGCGATTATTTATGGAGTTGGGAATACAGAATTATTATCTTTAGGAGGACTAGCAGTTGTCGGTTCTCGTGATGTAGATGAAGATATACTCGCTTACACCCGCAGAGTTGTACAGACTTGTTCTCAACAAAGAATACAGGTTATTTCTGGTGGTGCGCGGGGAATAGATCAAGAATCAATGTTAGGTATTTTGGATAATGGAGGAACTTCTATTGGTGTGTTAGCTGATAGCTTGACTAAAGCAGCAGTAAATAGCAAATATCGTTCCAGTATTCAAGAAGGTAGATTAACTTTAATTTCTAGCTATGATCCTGATTCTGGCTTTAATACCGGTAACGCAATGGGTCGAAATAAATATATTTATAGTTTAGCAGATTATGCCTTAGTTGTTAATTCCGCTTTTGGTAAAGGTGGAACTTGGGCTGGTGCGGTGGAAGCATTATCTAAACTGAAGGAAATTCCTGTATTTGTGAAAATGGTATCTCCAGTACCAGAAGGAAATCAGCAATTATATAATCAAGGTGCAAAACCGTTTCCTTCAGAATTTGAAAATGGTAATTTGCGGGAAATATTAGCAAAAGCTATTGCTGATTTCAAGCATATAAGAACTGAAGTTATCACAAAAGAAAATGCAGAACAAAATGTTAAAACTCTCCCACAAGATTTACCCACAATTCCTGAAGATATTTATGACGTTGTTTTACCTTTCATCCTCAATCATTTAGAGCAACCCAAGGATGCAAAATCTCTTGCGGATTCTCTAAAAGTCAGAAAAGTACAAATGGATGATTGGTTAAAAAGAGCTTTGGATGAGGGGAAAGTCAGAAAAATTAATAAGCCTGTTGCTTATGTACTCAATCAGCCAGATACTCAACTTTCTTTGTTGTGATATTGTGGTTAAAATGAATCCTGTTTATCTTCTCATCTAGTAAATCCTGATCAGGATTTGTAGGATTTAAGGATGAACAGGATGTAAAAATGTTAGAATCAGAATTTATAGGATTTAAGGATGAACAGGATTTGAAGATAGATAGGATATCAAGATGAAAAATAATCCTGTTTATTCTCTAATCTGGTTAATCCTGATTCTGACAATTTGAATCCATTTGGGATGTTCCCGTAATAGTTCCTACCCACAGAAGAAATTTTCTAACTTTTTTATTTCTCAACACTACCCAAAAACCCTACCATCAAGCTTATTCCACAGTTACAGACTTAGCTAAATTTCTCGGTTGATCTACATCTAAACCGCGACGGGCTGCAATATGATAAGCCAATAATTGCAGGGGAATTACTGTGAGAATGGGGGAAAGTAACTCTTCCACATCCGAGACGGGGATTAAGTCGTTGAAGATTTCTGCTGCTTCGCCATGATTGACAGAAGTAACGCCAATTAAACGGGAATCTCTGGCTTTTGCTTCTTGGGCGTTAGAAATAACTTTTTCGTAGACAGTTCCCGGAATTGCGATCGCCACTACAGGCACTTTAGCATCCAATAAAGCAATCGGCCCATGCTTCATTTCCCCCGCTGGATAGCCCTCAGCGTGAATATAGCTGATTTCCTTTAACTTTAACGCCCCTTCTAATGCGATCGGGAAATTAATCCCCCTACCCACAAAGATAAAATCTTTAGTTTCGGTAAAGTCGTGTACCAAATGCTCAATATAACGCTCTTGAGTCTCCAAAATCGCTTCAATTTTCCCTGGTAACTGGCTTAACCCTGCAAGAATTTCCTCTAATCTGTCGAGAGTAATCGTTTGACGACGATAAGCCAAATCTAAAGCCAAAGCATAAAACGCCATCAGTTGGGCGACAAAAGTTTTCGTAGCCGCGACGCCAATTTCAATTCCCCCGTGGGTATCGATAATATTCGCTACCATATTACCCAAGGTGCTTTCTGGGCGATTGGTAATCCCCAACAGTCTCGGCTGATACCTTTCTCCTTTTCCGCTGCGGCGTTCTTTTTCCATCGCCAAAGCTGCCAAAGTATCGGCGGTTTCTCCTGATTGGGTCACGCCAATGGTAAGTGTATAAGGCGTTAGCGGTGATGGTGCATAGCGAAACTCAGAAGCATACTGCACCTGTGTGGGAATTCCCGCCAGTTGTTCAAGCAAGTATTTACCCACTAAAGCAGCGTGCCAGCTAGTACCACAAGCGACGATTTGAATTTGTTCTAAATCTGCGTAAATCTCCGGTGGTAAACCGAGTTTAAAAGGTGACTGTTCAGTTAATTGTGCATTCCATTCAGGTTGCAAATAAGCTTCTAAACAAGCCCGTACCACTCCTGGTTGCTCATAGATTTCCTTGAGCATAAAATGCTTGAATCCCTGCTTTTCCACCATGATGGGATTCCAGTTGAGGGTGCGGGGGTGTTTTTTTAACCTCTCCCCAGCAAAGTTGTAAACTTCAACGCCTAAAGGAGTCAAGCGGGCAATTTCGCCATTTTCTAAAGGTAGCACGGCTCTGGTGTAGGGCGCGATCGCCGGAGTGTCAGAGGCGCAGAAAAACTCACCTTGTCCAAAACCAATTACCAGCGGGGCTTGTTGCCGGACTACAATCAATTCATCGGGGTAGTCAGCGGAAACAACTGCGATCGCAAATGCCCCCTCTAAACTATTCACAGCTTGACGAACCGCATCTAATAAGCCAAACAGGGAATCCACCGGAGAATGCTTGAGAAACTCCGCTATCAGGTGGGGAATCACCTCTGTATCGGTATCAGAAACAAATTTGTGTCCTTGCCCTTTTAGTTTTTCGCGTAACTCGCGGTAGTTTTCAATAATTCCATTTTGCACCACCGCCACTCGCTTGGCCGTATCTAGATGGGGATGGGCATTATACTCTTCAGGTTTACCATGAGTTGCCCAGCGGGTGTGACCAATCCCCAATTGGGCTGGATTTTCTATTTGTTCAAGTTTAGAACGCAGGTTAAGCAGTTTCCCCTTAGCCCGCACACAACTAACCTCACCTTCCCAAATCGTGGCGATTCCCGCAGAATCGTAGCCTCTATACTCCAACTTTTCCAAACCAGCGAGTAAAATTTCTGTCGCCGCTTGAGTGCCAATATATCCAACGATTCCGCACATTGCTTACACCGCTCCGGTTTCAGGATGATTTAAGTTCTTAGCACGAACGCGACATTTAAGCAAAGAAAAAAGGAGCATGTTGCTCCTTTCACCACTAGATATTGCCGGAAAATATTGTAGAGATGTTGCATGCAACGTCTCTACAAGGGTTGTGCATCATGCATATTTAATTTTCACTGCTATGTCTATTCAGACACTTAAAAAATTCTTGAGTGCCGAGTGCTGAGTGAAGAACCAGGAAATCGCTTTATCTAATTGACTTCTTGTTTCTTCATAATCTCAGCCCTCAACACTAAATCACTGAGTTTTTTAAATTCCTCAGTATGCTAGACCCATGCTGCGAGTTGTTTCAGCGCCCAGATAAACCCGGATGCTCAAAAAGTCAGTGGGGCAAGCAGTTTCACATCGTTTGCAGCCTACACAGTCTTCAGTGCGGGGTGAGGAAGCAACTTGAGCAGCTTTGCAGCCATCCCAGGGAACCATCTCTAGCACATCAGTAGGGCAAGCGCGGACGCATTGGGTGCAGCCGATGCAGGTATCGTAGATTTTAACGGTATGAGACATTGAAAAAACCGCTCCTTCCGAGTGTTCTTCTCTGCGAAAGAATCATAATCAAGGCATAGTTTACCGCAGTGCTTGGTAGGTCGCTGTCAAAAGGCTACATAACTTTAAACAATGTAATAGGCACGTTGGACAATTCCTAAAGTGCGATCGCCCCAATAGCCTATAAATCAGCAACATTGCCGCCAAGTATTTACCCAATTGACGCCCCAAAAAGAACTTGATCTGTAAAGATGTGTAAAGCCAAAGTCAAATATCAGCGGTTATCTATCGTACCCATAGCTTGGCAGTTATGCAATATCAAATCAAATTTCTTTGTAACGAAATGTAAATTATTAAGTAGCTAACCTAAATTAACTGCAATTATGGTGTATTAAGCAGATGCAGAAAACCGTTAATTTTACCAGCGTAAATTCCCTGAATATATAGCAGAGATATAAATAACGAGATGATACACACCTTGAAAAATTTCTAGTCTTGGGGATAAATTTTCTGCCGATTCAGGAATTTTGTGATAGCTTCAGCCGTTTCTTCTGTAGTTATTCTTTTTTTCCAGTAATTGATGTAGGGTAGCCATACTAAGCTAAAGATTCCGCCAAATATCCAAATTAACCAGGGACGGAATTGAAGTATCAGTTTTGTGGGAGTTTGTTGCAGAATAGTCATTGTTTTATTAATAGAAAAAATTAAAGGTTTGTAGTGAGGGCTTCAGCCCTCTCTATCTCTACAAGCTGATTTAAATATTTTTTACATTAGTTATTCTCGTTTGTATGCGATACACTTTGACCTCTCTCCAAACCTCTCCCCTGCGAGGGGAGAGGCTTTGAGGTTTGCTCCCCTTCCCGGTTAACAAAAGTCTTTCCTGATCATTTGGGGGTGGTGCATTTTTCCATTAGTCTAAATTATCCAGAAAATTTTGTAATTTATCTCGCAAATTCCGAACAGACTCACCACCGGGAGCTATTGCTAAAGAGCGATTAAATAAAGTTAATGCTTCTTGAATACAATTTACAGCTTCTTGTTTTTGGGATGATTCTAAAAGAAATATACCTAAACGCAATAACGCATTCCCCAAGTTATTGAGAGCATTGATATAATCAGGAGCCAAGTTAAGGGCTGATTTGTAAGCGGCGATCGCATCATTGTAAGATTGTAATGCTTCATGATGCTGGGAAAGCTGTGTTTGCAAATCCCCCAAACTTTGTAACGCATTCCCCAAGTTATCGAGAGCATTGATGTAATCAGGAGCCAAGTTGAGGGCTAATTTGTAAGCGGCGATCGCATCATTGTAAGATTGTAATGCTTCATGATGCTGGGAAAGCTGTGTTTGCAAATTCCCCAAACTTCGTAACGCATTCCCCAAGTTGTTGAGAATTTGAATGTAATCAGGAGCCAAGTTGAGGGCTGATTTGTAAGTGGTGATCGCATCATTGTAAGATTGTAATGCTTCATGATGCTGGGAAAGCTGTGTTTGCAAATCCCCCAAACTTCGTAACGCATTCCCCAAGTTATTGAGAGCATTGATGTAATCAGGAGCCAAGTTGAGGGCTGATTTGTAAGTGGCGATCGCATCATTGTAAGATTGTAATGCTTCATGATGCTGGGAAAGCTGTGTTTGCAAATTCCCCAATCTTTGTAACGCATTCCCCAAGTTGTTGAGAGCATTGATGTAATCAGGAGCCAAGTTGAGGGCTGATTTGTAAGTGGCGATCGCATTATTGTAAGATTGTAATGCTTCACTATGCTGGGAAAGCTTTGTTTGCAAATTCCCCAATCTTTGTAACGCTAACCCCAAGTTGTTGAGAGCATAGATATTATTAGGAGCCAAGTTGAGGGCTAACTTGTAAGTGGCGATCGCATCGTTGTAAGATTGTAATGCTTCATGATGCTGGGAAAGCTGTGTTTGCAAATCCCCCAAACTTTGTAACGCACTCCCCAAGTTGTTGAGAGTAGCGGTATCATCAGGAGCCAAGTTGAGGGCTAATTTGTAGTTGGCGATCGCATTATTGTAAGATTGTAATGCTTCACTATGCTGGGAAAGCTGTGTTTGCAAATCCCCCAATCTTTGTAACGCATTCCCCAAGTTGTTGAGGGTAGCGGTATCATCAGGAGTAATTCTCAGTTCTTGTTCATAAGCAGCAACAGCTTCTAAATATTCTTCTCGCGCTTCTTGATATCGAGCTAATTTTGCAAAGTAATCGCCTTCATGTTGGGATACTCTACCCAAATCAAAATTGCTCTCTATCACTATTTCATTTCTGATTTCCAACAGTGAACGACATTGTTCATAACGACTCTTTTGCAATGCTTCGTCAAACACGTTCACCCACTCATTTACACCCCGCAACCAGTCCAAGCGGTTAGCGTGATAAATTGCTTCTGCTACTTTCCCTTGTTGGCGGTAATATTTTTCTAACACCTCATGCGCTTGTTGGGTAGTTTTGTTACCCCCTTCATAGTCTAAGCGACGCAATAAGTTGTGAATGCGATACCAGTCTTTACCCAACTGTTCTACATCCCAAACAAAAGAAAATTCTGTGAGGATTTCAAAAGCTGGTTTAGTCGTTTGAAAATGTAATTTCTCACCCAAAAGGTGATAAATATCAAAATTAAATGCTCGACAAGCACTTAAAGCATGAACAGCATAACCAATGTCTCTATCTGCATATTTCAGCAATCGGTTAATTAGTATCTCAGCTTTATTTGCTGTTTCCGGTGTTTTGGGGAAGTCAGCAGGGGTAATATTAACTGTTGGCGCTTTTGCTTGCGATACCACATCCGCACACAAACCCAGCAAAAACGGATGTACCTGATGTACTTCCACGCTAGCATAGGAAATGATATTTTTTCTCAAATCCTCATTCGTAACTTCAGCACGTCGTAAATATTCATCTGCATCATCTGGTGAGAGACAATTCACCAATTGATTATCTAAGTGATTAATAGGGAAATTCTCAGCTTTATCCCAGCGTGGTGCTTCTCTTCCCGCGACTACTGCGACTATACCGGCTTTCAGTTCCAGTTCTGCTAAAAAATATCTTAGCCATTCATCTTTTTGAAAAAATAGCGTATCTGGTAAGTTGCGCTGATAACCCCAAAAGGCTTCGTGAGTATCAAAAAATAGTACAATTCTTTTTGGTGCATTCTTTTGGGACATCGCCGCATTTAAATCTTCAGCCAAATATCGCGGTAATTCGTTAATTAATTCGGTTTCTGCATCCATCCGCCGGATTCCTTGCACATCCTCTGCTTTGATTCCCCGCTGCTGCAAGTGCAGAATAAAGTTTTCCCCTAAATGCTTGTTAAAAATCCCCAATACTGCTTTACCAATAGTTCCCCAAGATGTATCGCTGACAGCATTACCAATTTCTATCAGCAAATCAAGTTCTTCTGCGGGAAAGAGTTCTTTTAATTTTTCGGGGGTGAGGCGGTTTTTTTGCTTGAGATACCAAATGCAAGCGAAGTCATACAACGGAAACCGCAAATGGTATTTTAATTCTGTAGCTGCACGAGAAAGTTTTCTCCTCAACATCAATAACCCATAAAATGGATCTTGGGGTTGATCATCGCCATTGGGGCTAAGTCCAAAATCTTGCGAAATTGCTGGTACTTCGGCAAATTCCCAACTATCTGCCAAATTTTCGATATAGTCTGCAACTTCCCGATCACTTTTAGATTGTAAACCCTGCCAACTCTCCCACCGCAAGCGTTTACAACAGCGAGTCTGTAAAAACCTTAGCAGCAAAGATTTACCGTTACCGCCATCACCATGAAAAAATAAGATTTTTTCTGATGGTTGTTCGTCATTCAAATAGGCAGCAAATACGCGGGTTAAATCGTGGCGGTCTGTAAATAAGTTTAAGGCGCGATTTTGTTCAGTTAGCGATCGCTTTCGATTATCACTCATGCCAGCAAAAATAAATCTATGGTGCTACTAGTCTTAATCAAGACCAATGCTCGTAATTTCGGCAAGCACCCCATTTACAGATATTTTCACGTGCTGATGAAAGACAATTACCGTATAATTCACAGCTTAAATAATGCAAGTATTGTTTGAATCCAGATTTCTCGCAAATCTGGTAAATCATTAATCATAGTCTAAATCCGGTTAGCTAAGGTAGCCTATTGCGATACCATCTTTAAATAATGTTGTAAATCAAATAACATGAGAGCTTTATGGAGCCAGATTCTTTACCAACCGAGGTAATTCTGACGCACCCGCGTCAGTCACTCGGTAGGGTGCAACTCGATTGGACACCCCAACCAGGAAACTATCTCGATTTTCAAGGTAACACCTACGCGGTTTTAGAGCGCCGCCACAGGTACCAACTTAAATTAGGCCGCTACAGCTTGCATAACATAGCGCTTTACGTGCAGTCTGCTAAACGGCCAGATGAAAAAAGTTTAGTCAAGGGACGTTGGGTAATTGGTGATGCTACCTGTCGCTACAATGCTGATTCAGAACTTATTCGTTGTGCAGTCAATCCAGAGGGGCCTTGCAAGTCTTGCCGTTTTTATGAAAACTTAGAACTTAGAACTGAGGAGTAAGAAACAAAAAGTTATTCTTAATTTCCATTGCCAAACACCTCACCTACCGTTAAGCGGCTACCATTCACAAAATCCCATCCCGACTGGGGACGTTTACCAGCTAGCTGAACCTCTCGCAACAGCAGCAAACCTTCCCCAGTTTGTGCGATCGCACCAATCCCCTTAATTATACTGACCACTTCCCCAGGTTGGCTTGATATGGTTGACAAATCGGGCAGTTTATGAACTATTTCAGACAATTTTGGTGGTAGCTCATGAATATAAGCAGCACCTAGGGGAGCAGTAGCAGTGATTTTCAGCGATTGGTTGCGAAAGCTAGCGGTGCAGTTAGGGTAAAAGCCTCTGATTTGATTGTGTAATTGGATAGCACTCTTCGACCAATCCAAGCCATAATCCTGCTTTTGAATCAACGGCGCATAAGTCGCTTCTGCATTATCTTGAGGAATAGGCACAATTTCCTGACCTTCCAGCTTTAACAAAGTTTCCACCAATAAATTTGCACCAGCAGCCGCTAAAGCATCAGCTAAAACTTGAGCATCATCCAGTAAGCCAATGGGTGTAATTGCTTTCAAGAGCATGTCCCCTGTATCCATCCCCGCATCCATTAACATCGTCGTGATCCCGGTTTCCTTTTCACCGTTATACAGACACCACTGAATCGGCGCCGCACCCCGATACTTAGGCAAAATCGAGCCATGTACATTAATACAGCCCAACTTTGGCATTTTTAAGATTTTTCGAGACAAAATCTGTCCATAGGCAACAACCACAAACACATCTGCGTCTAATTGCTGGAGTTGGGTTAAAGTTTCAGTGTCTTTTTTGACCCGCTCAGGTTGCCATATTGGGAGGTTATACTTGGTGGCGAAGGTTTTTACTGCTGAAGGCGTTAGTTTATTCCCACGTTCCCGGCGTTTATCTGGTTGGGTGACAACGCCTAACACTTCAAATTCAGGGTGATTCAGTAATTTTTCTAGGGTGGGAACGGAAAATTCGGGCGTACCAAAAAATACAATTTTCATTAATGATTACTCAATAGTGATTAGTCAATAGTAATTGTGCCCCGAATCACTGACAACCAACCATTGATTCAATCACAATATCAATGTGCTGGTGTCAAGCAATCTTGATTTATCTAATTAAGTTTGGTTGTTTAGTGGTAAAGTGACTTATGATTAGCTAAAACAAAGGTTCCTTGATCAACTTAAAATATCTAGGCGAGCAAATCAGCTAGTATCAACTGCATTTGCTGTTGGCAAACCTAATTATTTGTTCATGTCTCTTGACAGAGCTACTGAAGCATCTACACAATCAACTTGTTTGATAATTTCCTAAATTCGGCTTTAGCGTTTTTTGTCTCTCCAAAACAGTATGGCATTATCACCATTGTTGTGGGTTCCATTGCAATTTCTGTCTTTGTGTAGATGACAGCGGTAGTTGTGGGTTATTATGTTTTGTGCATCCGCTGTGCCAGAGAAAGCAACTAAAGCCTCACTCTTACCGTTATCGGGGTCTGCTCTGTTATGTCAGGGTAGAAACAGGCAAGCCTAAAATGGATTAGCTTTTGCTAATGCCACTCTTAACTGACCCCAGGCTACTAGCATCAGTAGCCTGAAGACATGCTTAATACCCTCACCCTTACTTGGTTTCGGGTGCAGTTGGGTATAAGTCCAGGGCTAGTTTATAGTCACGTAGTAATTCCTGAGAGTACCTGCATCAATAAGATGCTGGGTTATTTTTCTGGAAGAAAGAGTAATTACCTTGATCAAGTGTAAATAATGTTACTTAGCTTTTGTAAAGCTATGCAAAATTTGCAGAAATTATCTGGTTAAAGTTTTGAGTTTCTTGTTATACATATAATCATAACTTTCCCCATTGCTGCATAGACATTGCACCTCACACAGCAACCGCCCCCTAGAGAGTCCACCATGCTTAAACCCCTTTTGCTGTCAGGATGGTTCCGCAGACAACCATTTCTCAAGTACTGTGTTGTTGCGATACTTATTGCACCCTTAGTAGGGGCATCGGGTCACTCTACCTCAGCGAAACAATCGGAGGTAGCAAAAATCACTTCATTGACGGTCGGGTCTGACTCCGTGCCCAAGGAAGTAGCTGCGGCTGGGGAACCTAATTTAAACGCAGATCAAACCAACTCCTTGAGTGGAGAAGCTGGCTCTGCGCCAGTAAAAATGGCTACGATTGGGGAACCGCAACTATTACCAGCCAATGAATTTCAGTCTTTGCCAAAAGAAGATAATTCTCACTCAAGTAGCTCTAATGCGGCTAAACGCACACCCTTAACGGAGATGCCTGTTAGTCAACTTGATTTAGTGCAAAGATTAAAAGCTGCTAAATTGAAGCATTTGGCAGAAAAAGATAATTTTATCTCCAGCAGTGATGCGGCTGATCCCTTGGCAACAGTCGCACCAACGGTGAGAGAATCACAACCAACCTCAACGATCGAAACTGCTGGGGATCAACAACCTGAGGAGTCTCAAACAGTACCAGCAGATCCCATAGGTAGTCCTCATCCTATTCCCTGGAAATGGATTACGGTGACTCAAGAGTCTGTTGGTGGTAAGGGGGGTTCTGGAGTGCGCTACTATCGCAGCATGCCTGTGGTCTCTCCAGATGGTCAGTATGCTGTTTATAGCCGGGTGCAACTAGAAGTCAAACCCGAAATGTACAACAGCCGAGTCACCAGTGTTTTGTTTGTCCAAGATAGGCAAACCAAGAGGTTGCGGGTGATGGCTGCGACTTCTCCTGTGAGCGATCCCCTATTAAAGACGCAAGCAGTGTCACTAGAAGAAACCGAGGATACCAATGGGACAATTGGGGTGCTAGTTCCTGTGAGTTGGTCAGAAAAAGGCGATCGCTTTTTAGCCCGCAAATTTGAAGGGGTATTTAACACAGCAGATTCTACAGACCGGGCGGTGATTTGGGATCGGCAACAAAATCAAGCAAATACAGTTGCTCCTGCTCAAGAGGAAGATGAGCATGAGAAAATAGCAGTATTGTTAGGTTGGAGCAAAAGCCAACCTAATAACGTGCTATTCCGTGCCGGCGAACTAGGCGAAGAAAACTGGCCCTTGGTGCAAGTTGCTAGTGATGGTAAGACTGTAACCACAACAACAGACGCAGATCAGCCGATTACTTTCGGTGAACGATTAACACAAGTTTGGGCAGAACCACAAGTTGCCTCTAGATAGTGATAAAAAATCTGATCAATTCCCGTTGTTGCTATGAGTGACAACGGGAATTTTTTTGCTTTTTTGCTCGGCTGATAAAATAGGAATACTATACAGAAACCTTTAATTCTCTGGCTGGTAAAAATATGATATTACCCACCATTACCCAAGACATAATTGAACTGGCTCCAGGGGATGAGTTAATTCTGCGATTTAGAACTTGGAATGATTACGAGAATTTGCTCACCCGTCGCCAAAATAAAGCCGGATTAAGAATTAAATATAACAGTGCTACTCAAGAAATTAGAATTATGTCACCGTTACCGGGTCATGGTAAAAATACTGATATATTAGCCGACTTAGTAAAGGCTTTACTTCGACATCAAGGTAAAGATTGGGAAGCATTTACACCTATTACTCTCAAGCGTGCTAACCAACAAGCAGCAGAACCAGACTACTGTTTTTATATCCAAAATCGAGAGCGTATTTTAGGAAAAGAGCGCCTTGATTTTGAAATTGATCCTCCACCCGATTTAGTGATTGAAGTTGATTTGACTTCCACCACTAAACCAGAAGACTATCAAGCAATTGCTCCTGGTGAACTCTGGATTTATCGTCGAAATAATCTGCTTATTTATCAGTTCGATGGGGGACAATATCAGGAAAGTCAAAGTAGTTGTAATTTTCCTGATTTTGATGTGAAAAAACTTATTCCGCACTATGTTGAGCGAGGTTGGCAGGTTGGTTCAAGTGTTGTAGTGCGAGAATTTAAGACGTTTTTGAGGTAAAGTTGTTAGTTATTTTTATTCAGTGATAATACTGTGGTTTAATCTTGATTAATTAATTTAATTCTTTATTTTAATCTGTAATATTACTATTAAATATGGGGCTAGAAAAGTTATACAATACACATAGATAATTTAATTGTCCTTAGTTAATTATGGATTTAACAGAACTAAAGTGGACTAAGAATATAAATCATCAAGGAGATGATAAATATTGGGCTTATGAAGATATTAATACTGATTTAAAAATTTTTGCATTACATTGGAAAAAACCAGAATATAAAGATAATGCTATCAGGCCAAAGGAAGGTGAATTGATTATTCTCAGACAACGTACCAAAGTAACACATATTGTCAAACTTCTGAATAATACTCTGTACAACGATGATCGTGATACAGAATTTAATATTTATCGTCTTGTTCAAGCAGTTTGGATAGCGGATTATTGGAGTGTTCCTCCAGATCAAGATGCTATATTTGGCTATCATGTCCACCTTGAAGGAGGTAAAGTTATGGAGTTAGAAAATTTACCTACATTCAAAGAACATTGGGATAGTCGAGGCGGATTACCAGAATTTCAAAAGCATATTTTAAAAGTACTTAAATTAGGCTAAAGATATCAATCCATACTGAATCAAGGGTAAGTATTGGCTCTCTATTAAGTCTATCAATTTTATCCAAACCTGCTAACTTACTAAAACTTACTCCGGCAAAAACTCATCATCAATTACATTTGCTAGAGTATATGGACATTCTATAGGAAAATTCTCTAATGGTAGTCTAGTTTCAGCTTTTGATTGTTTGACTGCTTCTGTATAGGACTCGACAAATATACTTTCTAGATAAGGCTTGAGGCTAGGAGATTCGTTGAGAAGTTTTTTAACTCGGCGGCGATGTTCAATAATGCTTCCTTCCCAGCTACCACTTCTATTATCTGGTTGAAAATGCCATTTAAGCAAATGCAATATAATTACAATCAAGTTGCTTTCTAAACTTCTTTTCTCACTCCTTCCCATGTCCTCAATTTCCTCAATCAGATTCCCCCAATCCACAGTTGAATATTCTTGACTTCGGAGTTTTTCTACAGTAGTTTCTAGCCATTGCAGATAATCTACTTCATAAAGATTTTGGGAATCAGTTGTTAGAGGAGACATGGCAGGTTACATCGAAAACTTGTTAGATAATTTTCTAGCGTAGCTTATTAAAATCACAGCATTTTTACTCGGTTGTCAATTGAGGCGATTCAAAAGTAACATCTTCATACACGTCTGTAACAGCACAGCGAAAATCTACACTCGCTAGATGTATTGTATCCTCTTTTCCATAGGGATAAAGTACCCATTGCCCTTCTGGGTTACGGCGAAAAATTTCCAGATTGATGCGGTTTTGACTGACTAATACATATTCTTGAAGTGATTCTAAATTTCGGTAATCAGCAAATTTATCACCTCTGTCAAAGCCTTCTGTAGAAGGTGATAAAACCTCAATGATTAAACAGGGATAACGCAAAAAATTGTTAAAGGTTTTATCCCTTTGGTCACAACTTACCATGACATCAGGGTAGTAATAGGTATTAATCGATTCAATATGTGCCTTGGTATCTGATATGTAAGCCTGACATCCGCTTCCACGCAGATGATTTCTCAGCGTAGCAAACAGATTACCTGCAATAATTACATGAGTATTACTTGCTCCTGCCATTGCGTAAACCTCTCCCTGTCTATATTCGTGCTTAACAGGGCTGGTTTCTTCGCCTTGGAGATAGTCTTCTGGGGAAATATAGCTATAACTGGGATTTGCTACCATTTGTCGTCACCAATTGCGATCGCCTACTATTCTACTCTTCCACTAATTCCATTAATTCTTCAATACTTACCTCAAAAGCACGGGCTATTTTATAGACTGCACTTAAATCAACTGTATTCATACCGTCATCACGCCGAGCATAGCTTTTGACTGTGTTGTAGTTGACTCCAGCACGATCAGCAACATCTTGCAGTGTCCAACCTTGCTTCTGGGCTAATTCTCGTATTCGCAGTCTAAAATAATAGAAGCACCCAGTTATCCCCTAAACCCAGGTGGCTAATTATGACTACCCTCGTAAATACTCCTCAACCAACAGAAATTTTTTATCCTAGTTCGGATGGTAAACCCTTGGCGGAATCCTACATTCATTTGTATGCAATACTTGTAACTTTAGAAATCTTGAGACAGTATTTGCAGGGACAGCAAGCGACTGTTTTAGGAGATCAATTTCTCTACTATGCTCAAGGTTATCCTAAATTGAGGGTAGCTTCGGATGTAATGGTAATTTTTAATGTTGCTCCTGGGGGTCGAGATAATTACAAGATTTGGGAAGAAGGACAAGTACCTGCGGTGATTTTTGAAATGACTTCTCCAGGTACTAAAAATCAGGATATAGGTTTCAAAAAGACTTTGTATGAGCAGTTAGGGGTACAGGAGTACTGGTTATTTGACCCCAAGGGAGAATGGATAACCGAACAGTTACAAGGCTATCGTTTATATAGAGAAGAGTATGAACCAATTACTGATGGACGATGCGAGCCTTTAAAACTGCGGTTGGAAGTTGATGGCGAATTGATTGCTTTTTATCGGGAAGATACGGGGGAGAAGTTGTTGGCTCCTGGGGAGTTAGCGCAGGCGTTACAACAGTCTGAGTTGCAGGTGGAAAAGTTGAAGGAACAGTTAAAGGCGCTGGGTGTTGAGCCTGAGATGGGTTAGTCTATTACGGCTGTCCCAAGTTATAGCAATTTGCATTTTCACATACCACATTATAGAGACGTTTGATGAAACGTCTCTACAGAAGGTTTAATTTCTTTTGTGTGTTTTATTGAGCTGAAAATAGCTGTTTCAGGTAAAAAACAATTGATAACCTACTGTGGTTTATCGCTGCTTTCTAATTCAGGTAGAGTTTCTTTTACCCGACGGATGGGTAAATTAGCAATCAAAGCTGTTGTTCGGTTGTTGCTTTCTAGGGAGAACTCCAAGCCGTCTGTCTCAATTTCTACATAGCGACAGACTATGGCGAGGATTTCTTGGCGCATTTTTTCCAGCGTTTGGGGGTCTAAGTCGGCGCGGTCGTGGGCAATCACTAGTTGTAGGCGGCGTTTAACTTGGGTGCGACTGGTGTCGGGACTGCGAAGAAAAAGTTTTTCGATAATTTCAAGAATCATTGCAACTAAGTCTTAGGCGGAGACTAGAAAATGAGTTAAACAATCTTTGTCCACAACAACTTTCGCAGCCGGGAGAAGATGTTGTCGTTAGATGAGTCGAGCTCAAGAAATTCGACAGTTTCTCCTTCCAACCTGCGAGCAATGTTCTCAAAGGCTATGGCAGCTAAAGAGGGTGTTTCCGATAATACTAAAGGTTCGCCGCGATTGGTAGAGACAATAACGCGCTCATCGTCAGGGATTACCCCGATTAAGGGGATGGCGAGAAGTTCCTGAACATCTTGCACTGACATCATATCATTTGCCCGCACCATTGCGGGTCTGATACGGTTAATTATTAAATGAATCCGCTTAACGCCTTGTGCTTCGAGTAACCCAACTACCCGGTCAGCATCACGGACTGCGGAAATTTCGGGTGTGGTGACAATGAGAGCTTCTTTTGCTGGGGCGATCGCATTTTTAAACCCCATTTCAATCCCCGCTGGGCTATCAATCACCACGTACTGGTATTTTTGCGCCAGTGCATTCACCAATAACTTCATTTGGTCAGGAGTTACGGCTTCTTTGGTGCGATTTTGGGCTGCTGGTAAAAGTACGAGATTGGGTTGTCGCTTATCTTTCACCAAAGCTTGTTCTAAGCGGCACTCTCTAGACAAGACTTCCACCGCTGTATAGACGATGCGGTTTTCTAGCCCAAGTAACAAATCCAAGTTTCTCAGACCAAAATCCGCATCAACCAAGGCAACTTGACGCCCTATTTTGGCTAAAGCCATGCCCAGATTTGCAGAAACTGTGGTTTTGCCCACCCCTCCTTTGCCGGAGGTAATTACAATAATGCGAGTCATGATAAAAATGCGCTCGATTAGGGTTCAGGAAATATAGTAAAGATTTATGGCTCTTGATTGATTCTACTTAATTGGCTTCGGGAAAAATCACTTGCCCTAGCAATGCGAATTCCTTCGGGCGTAATATGTGCCACTTCAGGAAAAAATTGCACTGGCGATTTTTCTGGTGCCCTCGCTACAGCATCTGCAATCCGCAATTGGGTTGGTTCCATTTGCAAGGACATGATCAGACACTCGCGATTGCCCCCGGCACCAGCGTGAGCTATTCCCCGGAGACGACCCCAAACTAGAATATCTCCATCTGCAACAACGATACCACCTGGATTTAAATCTCCCAAAAGAATTACTGTACCAGGATGACGTATTTCTACGCCAGAACGGACGGTCATTTCCAGATAGAGGGCATCTGCTAGGGCTGTGGGGGTAGTTTTGGAATCCGAATTCAGGGAAGTTTCTGGTTGTAGTTGTTCTACAGAATAACCAGATGTGACAGCAGCGATCGCAGTTTGACGACGACTAGTCGCCACACATTTTAGCTGGAGTTGCACTTCACTTAAAGCTTCGGCCAGTTGTTGCAGTTGTCTGCTATCTAACAAGCGGTCTTTTGCCACCAGATGCACTGTGGTGTTAGGTGTCCGTAAACGATCCCCTGCGTTTAGGCGCTGCCTCATCTGTTGCCAAATCTCAGACCAGCTAATTTCCGAGGCAGGTACTTGAGATTCCGTTGGCAAAATTAATAAAAGTCTTCCCTCCTCAGTTTTTAACTGGACTTGGAGAGCATTATTCACCCTCTGTTCTGGTAATACTAACTCAAGAGCATTTAAATCAGCCAAGGCAGAATTAGATTCTACATCTGAGTTAGCAGCATGAGATTCTACATCTGAGTTAGCAGCATGAGATTTTACATCTGAGTTAGCAGGATCAGAATTTGATTTTAAATAGCGGATGACAGAATTTAGCTCCGTATCTGGGAGAATAGGATGAGAATCTGCATCAGCCACGGCAAAATTAGACTCTACATCAGAAACGCTAGAGTTCTTTACCTCCAAGTCATCAGCAACGGTAGAGATTAATTCTGCATCAGGAATCGCAGAATTTGAATCTAAATCGGGGATAGTAGAATCAGAAGTCATGCAGCACCAGCTAAAGGACGTGAATACTCGAAGCAATTATCAATATTTAGATTAGTTGCCTTCTGCAAAAATATCCTCACCCTAGAGAGTGCTGAGGCACTCATCAAGGAAGCACGGTTTGAGTCAATCTTTGATAAATTGTCCTCAAGGCATCAGCATTACCGACATTACCCGGAAACAGCACCACTGGCAAATTGGCAAACTGGGGATGGTCAGATGGTGTCAGCACCATTGAACAACCAGCTAAAATTTGACCGAGTAATCTCGCTGTAGTTAAATCCAGACCAGTACTCAAAACATCATTGGAGGTAATGCCACCTTTGCTGATTAAGAATCCTATATCAGATGGTAAACCTTGGACAATATCCATCAGTAAGCCAGAAACTTTTGCCCCAAAATCTAACCTGGTTTTGACATCTTTAAAAGACAATTCCTGACGGCTGGTGTAAACCACTGGTGTTTTACCAGTGTTGTGTACCGCCTGGACGCTTTCGAGAATCTCGGTTAGCAGTTTAGCAGATTGATTGGCCTCATCTTCAAGTAAGCGTCCGACATTTACTTCAATTCCCACAGTTCCCTCAACTTGCAACAGTGACTCTAACTGCTGAGTTGTCTTTTTGACGTGGGAACCGACAATCACTGCACCTGGTTTACCACCACGCACATACTCTGCCATATTTTCGGCGGCGATCGGTTGGGGAGGTAAGGCGGCTAAGGCTGTTAAAATGCTGGCTGCGGAGCGAAATAGAAAGCGTTTTCCCTGACTCGCTGCTGTTAACAGGTCTACAGCAAAGCGGTTGAGATCAACTTGAGTTTCGCCATCAACTACAGCACACTGATTACCACTCAGTTGCAGCAAGCGTTCTAGACTACCAGCACGGATGTCTGCGAGTAAAAACCTTTCTACTGTGTCCGCATTGATCCGCCCTTGGGTCTTTTCTTCTACATACTTGGGTAGATAGCTGTGATGGTAACTGAAGACTGAATCACGGGCAAATTCAGTTTCATGTACTGGGGTAGTTACGCCATCGATGATCAAATAATGGATGCTGTCGCGGGTGACTCGTCCACCTTCAAAAAAGGCGGGTACGAGAAAATGAGCATCAAATGGCCCGAGTTCATTGGCGATCGCATCGGTTTCAATCGGGTAATGTCCGCGTAATGTGGAGTCAGAACGGCTAACCACGAGAAAATCGTCTATGCCTTCGGCGGCGATCGCTAATTTCAGGTTTTGGCAAACTTCTGTGGTCACAGATGCTGCTGTCTCTGGAGTTAGCGATCGCGTATTCGTCAATATAAAGAATATCGGGGAATCATCCCTTAAGCCGATGCGTAAAGTTTCCACATCCCAGTGCATTAGCAGCAAGCAGCTGTGGACTGTTTGAGAACCCGTAGGGTCATCATCCAGGACGATTATCTTCGGTTTTTTGCTCATTTAACTCAACGGGACGACTTTTGTTTAGGCAAGTCTAAGTAGAGGTTTCCTTTTCTTAGACTTTCTGCAATTTTCTGATTTCTGCTTGCACATCGAGGGCAATCTGCAATGATTGATTTAGGATTTGGGCGTATTCGCCAGCTTGACTACTAACTTCTAAAGCTTGCAGATTGGCTAAATTATTGACAAATAACTCTTGGTTGTTAGCGAGCAGTTTTTTATTATCCCGCAAAATACGTTCACTTTTCAAAGCGCGGACTAAATCTTCTCGAATCAGTTGCATGGCGGCGAGTACTTTGTCTCGGTCGTTGAGGCTGTTTTGGGAGTTACCAGTGGTCGCTAGCTGGTCATGAATATCTATCGTTTTGATAACTTCGTGATATTTATCAACTTCGTCTAAAAGGATTGTGAGTACGTGGGGACAGGTAAACCGCCGCCATAGCGATCGCCCCAAGATGACGGCGATGGGGACGAGAATGAGTAAGAGAATGCCCAATTTTATCGAAGAACCGATGGTGGGGAGGATCAAAAAGGCATAAATGAAGCCGACGATAATCGGGGTAAGTGCGATCGCTACCAAGCCTTCGTTCAACAAAAACCCTAAGCGCTTCTCACGGTCTGCCATAATCGAAGGTCGAAAAACGTCTTCAGGGTCAAACCCAGTCAAGCGCCTCAGTTCCCCCTTGCTAATTTCCAACCCTATTAAGTCCGGCTGCACCGCTGGATACTCCTTGAGGAAGCGTGAGTTAAGTATCTATTTTAATCGGCTTTACCGTGATGATTGTAGTTATATTCGGGAAACCAGGTTTCGTCTAAAATTTGTTCTAAAGAACCAATGGGTATAAGCGGGAATATGTCAAGAGTAATGATTGATGCAGAAATAACATACTACAAACGTATTTCCGAGGTATAATAAGTCTATCTTTACTGGCAAAGACGGTAAGAGATAGTCAGTGGTGTGAGGAATTTTATGATAATAACAAACAATGATAAAGTAATTTGTCAGCAATCAGATGAACTTGTAACCTTTTTCCAGCAAGCAGTTCAAAAACCATTCGACGATCATCCAAGAACGGAAGCATGGCAGAAGTTAGTTGTAGAATCGTACGCAAATAGGGACTTTGATACAATCAAAGCCATAGTGGGTAAAGGGCAACAAAATGGAAAAAGTTATGTTATTTCAGGTCAGACTGAGTTTGATGAACCTTATGAGGGATTAACCCCAGACGAAAGGGTGCTAGTTTATTGTTATAATAATATGAAGCAGCACACCGTCAGTCAGCTATATATTTTCGAGAAGCATTCAGAAGTTTTTGAACCATACTTCTTTGAATCAAGCAAGCAAGTTTTATTTATGGACTTCGGCTGTGGACCTCTTACTTCTGGAATAGCTGTAGCAAGATATTTTTCAGAACATTTACAAGGCAAGAACCAAAAGCTAAAATTTCGTTATATAGGTATAGATAAAGCTGAATCTATGCTCCGAAAAGCTAAGGATTTTAGTCAATTTCCAGAATTTTTTCATAAAGAAAGTGAATTTAGGTTTTACCAGCCTTCTTCGGAATCGATTTCATTTGCAGAGAAACCATCTTCTTATATAACAAACTTTGTTAATGACACTTCATTAGTTATTTTAAACTTTTCCTACTTTTTTGCAAGTCCTTCCCTAGATGAAAACTTTATTAAAAGCTTAGTTAAATTTTTAAAAGAATCTGTTTTTATAAAATTTAACTCAAGTGCTATCTGCCTGATTTTCCAAAATACTCAAGGTTCAGACTTCAATATCTATTGGCATGAGTTTTGTAAACAAGTTTCTGAGTTAAAAAGTACTATAACTGGCCCAATTGAAACTATTTTTTACTATCATGATATGTTAAGTAGGAAGAAAAATCGTCCAACAAAGCTTTACTATGACATTCGATTTTTGGATTTGGGAGAAAACTAATGCCTAAAATCAAGACCAAGTTAACTATTAGTAATCAGTTGAGTCTTTTTGAAGATATCCCACTTCTTCAAGAGGATAAAGAGCAGCAAAGTGAAAGTAAACTACAGGAAGTAAATAATGAGCAAATTAGCGACTTAATTTATGTTCCTAATTTTATAGGTAGTGATGAACATGATTTTTTAGTAGAGAAGATTGACAGTCAACAGTGGCTTACAGATTTGCAAAGAAGAGTACAGCATTATGGCTATAAGTACGACTACAAGAAGCATAATATTGATAAGTCATTTTACATTGCACCTCTTCCTAACTGGGCGTTAACCTTAGCACAAAGACTACACAAAGTATTTAGCCCAACATTACCCGATCAAGTAATAGTGAATGAATACCAACCTGGTCAAGGTATTTCTAGCCACACAGACTGTGTATCTTGTTTTACAGATGTTATCATCTCTTTAAGCCTTTGTTCATCATGTGTAATGGATTTCACGCATAATCAAACAGGGCTGAAAACTTCGTTATTACTTGAGCCAAAAAGTTTAATCGTTCTAAAAAATGAAGCTAGATATAACTGGTCACATGGAATAGCTAAAAGGAAAAGTGATTCTTTTGAAGGAAATATCATTAAACGTTCTCGGCGTATTTCTCTTACATTTAGAACCGTCATGTTTTCTGATAAATGAAGTCTATGTAAGCTGAGTAAAACTTCAGGTATAAAGTACGATTGTTATATCTTCCACCATTCTCAGTGAGCTACCTTACCCGCCTGGGAATCAATTCCCAGTCTAAAAGCCTAAGTCCGTTGAAACGGACTAAAACTAAAACAATTTTTCAGTCGTCTTGAGACGACTTTTACTATTAGCCTCAGAATTGATTCTGAGGCGGTTGTGGGGACTGATGCAAGATGTAAGTTAACAAAAAAACCAGCGGTTAGCGGTAAAACAGTATTTTGAAGTTGGTAGTGGTGCGGTAAAGCCTACGTGTATCCTACAAAATAGATCAATTGCCCTCTCTGCTATAATCACTTTAGCCCTCATTTATCCCGTCTAAATTTTGTGAGCCAAATTTTGATGCTGGAATTGAGCGAGCAAGCTCTTATTGCTATTCAACAACAAGCTAAAAGTATTGGTATTTCTCCAGAACGTTTAGCAATAACCTTGCTAGAACAGCATTTTGCACAAAGTTTACCATTACCAATAACTGAGACTAAAAAAGCATTAGCACGGGCAAAATTTGAGAGGCATTTCGGCACACTTAACCTTGATATTGTAGGTTAGATTAATGCAAAGAAACCCAACAAAACTTTACCTAAATACACTATGCTGAAAACTCTTTGGGCTACTGTTCGTCAAGGCAAAATAGAGTTACTGGAGCCAGGAGAACTTCCTGAAGGTACAAGGGTTTTAGTGACAATTTTACCAGAAGATGAAGCAGATTTCTGGCTTCAGACAAGTCAGGTTTCTCTTGATACGATTTGGGATAATACTGAGGATGATGTTTATGCCCAGCTACTCAAAAAATGACATCATCTTAGTTCGTTACCCTTTCTCAGATTTATCTGGTTCAAAAGTAAGACCGGCAGTTGTTGTGAATGCACTTCACGAGTCTCAAGACATTTTCATTGTTCCCCTAACCAGCAAAACTACATCATTACTTACTGGTGAATTTGTACTGTCGGATTGGACAGGAGCCGGATTGAATGTTGAGACAGCAGTTAAACGGGGTTTATACACAGTACGGCAAAGTTTGGTTGTTGCAACCATTGGTAAATTGACTAAACCCGACATTGAGCAATTAGAGCAATCCTTGTGTGAGTGGCTAGGGCTTTAACGCCAAGAAATCCAGCATCAACGCTGAATCAACATTCCACTTGCGGCTGATAGCAGTTGTAGAAAATTACACAGACTTAGGAACTTATAGCTGTGACATCCTGTCGTCTAGATGAAGACTAAGTAAACAAACTTACTTAGATACCAGGTCTCACCCTATAAGTCAAGCCCAGAAGGATTTCCATGTCACTTAAGTCTTCACTCAGTTTGTTTGCTAAAGGTGCTTTGACAGTTTCAAGTCTCTCTGTCGTAGCTGTTGCGTCTTTCCCCTCTGAAGTTCTTTCTTTAACAACCCAAATAGAGGATGTACAAGGCCCGACTCTTGAGCAGCAAGAACAAGGAACTAATTCATTTCAAAATCAGTTGCGTGAAATTGAGAAATCAACTTTGTTGATTGCTGATAATGACGACGACGATGACGATGATGATCGCAAACGTGGACGTCGAAGAGATGACGATGATGATGATGATGATGATGATGACGACGATCGCAAACGTGGTCAGCGAAGAGATGATGACGATGATGATGACGATGATGACGACGACGATCGCAAACGCGGATATGGTAACCAACAAGGTCATCGTTCATCAAAATATTTTCGGGTCAAAAACTGGAATACCTCACTTAAATTAAGACGGCTAGTTAATTACAACAAAAAAGCTTTGGTTGTACATCTGGATATTCTGGAAAAACCAGTTACCAGATATGCAAATGCGGTCTACATTGTTTACGCTCGCAAAAACAATAATTGGGTGCAGGTTTACACCAGTAAAGGAGCAAGACTGATTGACAAGAATGCAGGGAGATTCTTCTTACAACCAGAGGTAATAGAATTAAGTCAACTGCGACTAGGTGATATTGACTTGTCGAGGTCAGAACTGAAAGTTGCAACTCAAATTCGCTATGATTCGGTCAGCACACGTGACGAAACATTGGTATTTGAAGATATCTGGAACTACAGAGAGATAACTGAAATTACTAACATCAGCCAGATTACTACTGTCAGCAATACAACCACCACCACCTCTGGCACAGTCGGTACATATACAAACACCACAAATACTGGCACAGTCGGGACGTATACAAATAACACAAACACTGGCACAGTCAGTACATCTACAGCCAATCAATCAATTACACTCGCAAATAGCTTGCGTCTTAGCTATCTGGGCGTATCTTACAGCGGCAACACCTCTACTTGGCGGTACTATCTGGAAGAATTGCCAAGAGCCAGGAGCATGAGCAACTGGGTACTAGGCTTACCAAGCTGCGTTAGAGTTGTGAGCGCAAGTCCAAAAGCAGAGTTAGTTAATTTTGACCGGAATACCAACATAAGTGGTGTTAGATGGAAAACTGGTGGCAGCTTTAAAAAGGGAGAATTTTTGGTGAAGCTGGATAGAAGATATGCCGTGGGAACTATTGACATAGCTGCTAATGGGCCTAATGTAGCTAGAGGCGTTATTGCTGGGCCTAGTTGCGGTACTCTTTGAACTATTCACAGGATTTCTAGCTCAATACGGTTCAGTTAGAGCCGAAAGCCTTAAACTGCGTAGGTTGGGCTTACCGTGTGAGAACCCAACAATTAACATTTAATGTTGGGTTTCGTTCCTCAACCCAAGCTAGTATCTGGTTAGGTAACTTACTCAGTAAACCATGATACAACCAATACTAGCTCGCTTAAGCTGAATTAATCTGCGGAACTTCCTCGAACAGATCCTTTATCTGTTGCATTCCTGCTGCTCCATTTATTAAATAAGGCAGTCCCAAACTAAAATTGTTGATAGGTTGAATTTAAGCCAATTACTAAAAGCTGATTAGAAACAAGTGTGCCTACAGAAATAAAATTTTTATAGGTCATAACAACGCTAATACCTAAAATTATCAGTTGCTCTAATATAAAAGTTAAGATAGAAATTTAGCCTTGACGTAAACGGTTTTTAATTCTTCTAAATTGGTAGAAAAATTATTTGCTGCTCGGTTTTTTAGTCCAAATATATTGATTACAGATTGAGAGAGAATGTTTTCTTGTACCACGCTAGCAATATATCCTTCTTTTTGCCGTAGTTGATAACCTTCTTCAGTTCAATATCCACAATTAAGCATAAGTATTAAATTTTTTATTAATGAAGTGGGCGCTATGCCCACCGCAACGCCGGATAATAAACTGATGAGATTAGCCCAAATTTTTTACTGGCTGAGTTTGGCGCTTTTTCCTAGCAGTAATAGAGAATACACCAAGCGCTAACAGACCCCCTAACATACTGTACTTTTCAGGTACAGGTACAGCAGTAATACCGACAGAACGCACCAGACTACTGTTAGTAAATTGACTACCAGTGAAATTTGTAGAACTGCCTGTAGCCCCATTGAAAGCTAAGACTGAGCCAAGGTTGTTATTAGTAAAGTCAAACCCAGCAGCATAGAGATTATTACTAGAACTACCAGCCCCGAAAGTTAAGCCGCCAATAAAATTATTACTGGGATTAGTACCTGTGTAATTAGTCGATAAAGTCTCAAGCAACAAGCCATCTGAGTTATAACGCCGGATGCCCCCAGCAAAGTCACTAACTAAAATATCATTGTTGGATGCGATCGCTAAACCCAGCAAACTCACAAAACCGAAACTTTCGGGTAATGGGGTAGGCTGAGAGATAAAGACAGTGGGAGTTGTAGTTGCCTCAGTACCAGCTACTTGCGCCGGACTGTAGCGCAACACCTGGCTTTCGTAAGGAAAATCGAGGCTACCATCAGCTTTATTAGCCGAACCCTGGGTAGTCACATACAGGCTACCATCTGAACCAAACACCAGACCATCGGGGCCATTCAATCCGTTAAGTGACCCTTGACCGTTATTATTATCAGAAGCAAAGACACCTAAAAAAGCTCCTGTTACAGGGTTAAATTTCAATATCTGATTACTACGGAAACTAGCGACATAGAGAGTACCATCGGGCCCAAACGCATTCCCATAGGGGCGAATCAATCCGTTACCAGTAGCAGCTACACCCAAGAACTCCCCAGTTGGGCTATAGCGCAGCACCGCAGAATCAGTTGGATATAAGGAGTCAAGCAGGTTGAGGTTAGAGTTACCACCACTACTAACATAGAGGTTGCCGTCTGGTCCGAAAGTTAAGTCATCGGGAGCGCGTAACCCACCGCTACTAGGGGTTGTAAAGTTACCCAGAAAGTTGCCAGTATGTTCATCAAAAATAATAATACTGTCGCTATCACTATTGCCAACTAAAAGGGCTGCATTTACCTGGGGCGCACCAATGCACAAGGTTGAGAAAATACCAAGAAGCAGTGAAGCTGAAAGGGTAGAAGCTTTAAAACCGATTGAACTCATTTTTTTCACCAGTTTATTTTGTGTATTTAAATGCTAGTTAGCTACAGATGCATATGATATTTTCAGCATTTATACGAGTAATTATGTAGAGTTTAATCTGAAAAAATAGCTATAAATTATCTAAAAAACTATACTTTATCAAAAGTTCATTGAACTTCGCCAATTTTGGCGGCATTTTGTTTTCTACCTTCATATTTTTTCTGGTGATCTTCACAAAACACAATCAAAAATAAAAGGTAAAAATCCTGACTTGGACTTTTACCTTTTATTCACCTCAAATCATCAACATCAAGAAAATTAAGGATATAAACCCCGATCAGTTAGCGCCTGCGCCACTCTACCCACCCCCAGCGTATAAGCTGCTAACCGTAGAGTAACCTGCCGCGCCTTTGACTGTTGAACCACCTGGCGATAAGCCTGCACCATCAAGTGTTCCATTTCCCGGTTGACGCGTTCCTCATCCCAAAATACGTAGGAAAGACCCTGTACCCACTCCAGGTAACTCACCACTACACCGCCAGCATTCGCCAAAATATCTGGCAACACCGTTACACCCCGCGCCTCTAAAGACAGGTTAGCCTCAAGGGTAACTGGGCCGTTAGCAGCTTCGGCGACAATCTGCGCCTTTACCTGATGGACATTTTCTTCAGTGATTTGGTTTTCCAACGCTGCTGGAATTAAGACATCGCAAGGTAAAGTCAGCAAATCTGCATTGCTAATTGGTGTCGCTTGGGGAAAACCTGCAACACTTTTATGGTTGTTAGCGGCATAAGCTTTCAAGGCAGGAATATCAAGACCGGTTTGGGAAAATACACCCCCAGCACCTGTGGAAACAGCAATAACCTTCGCTCCCTCTTGATGTAGCAATTCAGCAGCAGCACAGCCAACATTACCGAAACCTTGGATGACAACTCGCACTCCCACCAGGGATTTACCTTGATCTGCCAGCGCCTCACGCACAACAATCATCACACCGCGTCCGGTGGCCATTTCTCGTCCCCGCGAACCACCAATGGAAAGCGGCTTACCAGTCACCACCCCAGGCACAGCATGACCAACATTTACAGAGTAAGTATCCATCATCCAAGCCATCTCACGGGCAGAAGTACCCATGTCTGGTGCAGGTATGTCTACAGCGGGGCCAATATCTTTAATTAACTCACTAATATAACGACGGCTAATCCGCTCTAATTCGCCTACACTATAGCGTTTGGGATCTATGGGAATACCTCCCTTCGCACCCCCGTAGGGAATACCTACCAACGCACATTTCCAAGTCATTAGCATCGCTAAGGCTGACACTTCCCGCAGTGTCACAGCCGGATGGTAACGAATTCCCCCCTTGTAGGGGCCTAAAACGTCAGAGTGCTGCACCCTGTGTCCGGCGAGAACCCGCACTTCTCCATCATCTAGTTTCACAGGAATAGAAACTGTCACCACCTTACGCGGATGGCTAAGGATTTCCAATAAACCTTGATCTAGTTTTAGTTCTTTACCCGCCCATTCTAAATAGCTACAAGCTTGATCGAATGGGCAAATATGCGCTGGCGAATGATTTTCCAGCGATCGCACAGAGGTTGAAACCATAAGATTTTCTCCTCATCACCGTATATTCGCAAACTGAATTTATGTATAGCTAGTTTATCCCTTTTTTTAGAAAAATAGGGATTTTGTAAATTTCGTTACATTTTTTTTAGATTTTTTGTTGTATATTCTTTCTGCCCTCTCAATCAGAAGAGAGCTAATGCCTTAGCTAGAGCAGCAGAAGCCCCACCTCCTACCCTGCCGTTGGCGAAGCCTGCCGTAGTCATAAGCATAGTTCGGCAAGCACAGACAGCACCCAGCCATCTTGTTGGAAATTTGGGCGGGGGGCATTGGAGGCTGACTCACAAAACGACGGGACGCAGCACGCCACAATTGTCTTTCCCCTGACTCCAAATCAATTTTTAACTATCAAATCAGGTGAAAACGATTGTCACCCCTTCTTGACTGACAATGTTGTAATTTCAGTTTGCTCTTCAGTATCTGGTAGCCAATTGAGGAATAGTAGGGGTAACAAGGTGGTGAGGTTAGCAATCAACACTAACAGCCAAAGCAACTCAAAGTTCGTTGCAGTAATCCCCAGCCAATGCATGATTAATGCCCCAAATGCCTGGGAAACGACTCCTCCCAAATTCAATACCGACATTAGCAAGGCAAAGAATGTTGCTTCAACTCCAGAGGGACAAAGTCTTGCTGCTAATACCATTACTGGCATAAATGCGATTTGCCCCATCACAGTCAGAATCAAACTATCACCTAAACTAAACCAGTGGTCATCTATACCCAAAAGTCGGTTAGTGTGAGTCACTAACAGCAATGTCGTCATTCTCAAAGCTGTTGATAAGACGATACTCCAACCAAAAATTACCCGAAAGGGGACGGTTTTGAGGAAACGTTGAAAAAGCCAAACTCCAATTAAGGAAGCAAAACTTGTCACTAGGCGCACCCGCCCTAAAAATTCTGGTGCAAAGTGCAGTTCGTTAGTGGTGAAGAAGAAAAAGGCTGAGTCTGCGCTTGGGGTAGCATGCCAAATAAAGATAAATGCTGTTGGCAGCCAAATTGCTTTTTGGGCGATCGCTTGGCGTAGTTGTCTTAGTTGATGTTTGAGTGTCGGGAAGTTGGTTTGATCTGAATCTTGATCGTCTTTGCTGATGGGTGTTTCGGCAATTAACCAAGCGACTGCTGAGACAATCAGGGGGAATAACGCGGTAATCCAAAATACAGTGCGGGTAGTGAAGTGTTCTAAAAGCAAACCGCTAAAGTATGCTGTGATCAAACCCCCAATTGCAGACGCACCCCAGCAAAGGGATTGTAGAGAACCTGCACTTGCAAGTGATTCTGCTCTTGCCCGTTCGACAACCAGGGAATCAACTATCACATCACTGACAGCGACGGAGAGGGAACCAAGGGCGATCGCAATTGCCGCTGCCCAGCTAGTATGAACTATTGTCGCCAGACTCAGCCAGGCAGCTGCTCCCAAGATGCCAGATAACACAAGGTATGGACGTCTGCGGTAGCCGAATATGGGTAAGCCATCGGAGACAAAACCATACAGTGGCTTGATCATCCAAGGTAGGGCAACTATTCCCAATAGCGCAGATACCTGAACCGGACTCAGCAATAATTCATCTTTAAGGAAAAAGCTGACAGCTAGACGCGCTAATCCTAAGATGCCTTGCACAAAGTAAACGCTGAGAATAGCGATTAATTCCGCAGTGGGTTTATTGCCGAAAAAAATCTTTTCTGTTACCGAGTCTTTGACCTTGGACAAGCCAGGAGAGTCAATCAGCATTTGGTAAACATTCTTTAAGCTTTATTTACTTACCTATCATATCGACATTTCAGCTTTGGGAGTTAACTCACCCAAGCAGCTATTTTAATGAAGTGGCGGGATGAAGCCGCACACCCAACCCTTAGTTTCTGTATCAGTGAGCATCATTCCTAGCTTCATATATTCTATGTGTGCAGATTGCAAGATATGCTTCATCATCAAGAGTTACCCGCCATCAGCTATTGATAATTAGCAGTTTACCAGTCATTGTTCAAAGTCATATTCATGACTATTCCCTTGATTTTCAGCCGATTTAGTCAAGATTTTTCTACGTGCTTGGCAAAACTTGGTCAAAAGGTTAAATTAGTTACAAAGCTGTTAATAACACTATTATAGTAACTTGCGTATGTCTCGCCATAAAGTACAAAAGTCATCTTTTGGAAACAATGCGGTTCCCAAGAAAAGCAGTTCTTTGAACCAAGCAAACTCTTGGACAAACCCTTATCAACAGAGAAACGCCAAAGCCTCAGAACAGCCGATAAACACTGTCAAGCCACCGACAACAGCCGAATGGCTGCAAGATAATGTCTTCCTGAAAGCCATAGAAACTAGAAAAGCGCAACTTCAGAGACAGCAGCTAGAGGAGAATGCTGGCACTGAACCACAGCTAGAATCAATTCAGACAAAGTTAACAGTGGGGGAGCCTGGGGATAAGTTTGAGCCTGTTGCAGACATGATGGCTAGTCGAGTCATGTCTATGCCGGATAATGCTGTGCAACGGCTTCTGGCACCAGAGGAACAGACAGAGCAGGAAGTACAAACCAAGCCGGCAAATGCTATCACCCCACTTGTGCAACGGGCAGCAATGCCAGCAACTGATGGCAGTTCACAAGCTGGTGGTAATATTGAAAGTCGGCTAAATAGCAGTAAAGGTGGTGGTAGTCCATTATCGGCTGATGTGCGGGGCTTCATGGAACCGCGCTTTGGGGCTGATTTTAGCTCAGTGCGGGTGCATACAGGCAGTGAAGCAGTGCAGATGAGTCGTGAGTTGGGCGCACAGGCGTTTACTCATGGTAGTAATGTTTACTTTGGGGAAGGGAAGGCTCCTGGTAATAATGAGTTGACTGCTCATGAATTGACTCATGTTGTGCAGCAAGGGGGTGGGGTGCAGTTTCAGCAAGGTCAGAACTCACAAAAGCATCAAGATACAAAAGCGGCAGTAGTTTCATTGACATCACTGGTACAGCAAAATGTAATTGCTCCGCGTATTCAACGTTGGGTTCTACCCACAGATTGGTTAGATTATATTGGACTGACTGTTGATGCAGCAGAGCGCATTTATATTGAATTAAAATATAAAGAAGGACAAGAAAAAGACTTTAAGCGCTTTGTTAATAACCTTTTTATTGCCATAGATTTAGTATTTGCAGCTGCACCTGGGGCTGGTGGGGGTGGACTTGCACTTAGAGCGTCTCATTCAGGTGCAGTAGTAGCCTGGGCTGCTACTCCTGATTCACTGAAGTTAAAAATAGCAGCAGAAGTCGCTAAAAGAATGGGTTGGCCTGTAACGAGAGCATTACAGATGGCCAATATTTATTTTTCTGCGACTGAGGGGAGTGGAGGAGAAGAGGAAAACAGACCCTGGAAGGAAGATGCTTATCATGGTCAAAAACCAGAATATGAAAATCCCGGACATCACGATCCATCATCTCCTAATTTCCGAGGTCAAGGATCTAAGACTTCCAAATTACCTCAAGATGCAGAGGAAGTCTACAAAAAAGCAATTCCAGAAAAAGATGGAAGAACGTGGTGGGGTAGAAATTCTCAAGGAGAGTATTACAGATATCAAGGGTCAAATGGTAAAGTTCATTGGAACGGGCGCCAACAATCTGAACGCGGCTTAAAAGTCCCTGATTATATAAAGAAAAGGTTTGAAGGACTTAATCAGAGATAGAAGTGGGAAATAATTTATGATATTAGGGGATAAACAAGAATTTGCTCTAGAGTGTGTGGTAGATCGGAGAGAAAACGAGCCACAAAACTACTTATTTGGACATATTGCTCTTTGGGCTGGAGAATCTATGATAGGAGATTTTTCTTTGACGGTAATACTGGATATTCCTTATGCTTATTTTAAAGATTCTTTAACAGAATGCGGACAAAGAAAAGATCCATTTGTGATGGGAATTGCTGCCGTAGAAGCTTGGAATTTTCTCGACTCGGCTCTTTACGGTGATAATAGTGAATCTGATTGGAGTTCAGAGCAACTAGAGGAAAAATATAGAAAGTTTTGTATATGTCCAGGTTTTTCTGAAGCATTTGATGGAGAAACAGCTTTCCTTATTGAAGGTGAACAAGAGGAAAGATTCATTTGGAGAGATTTTGCATCTCAGTCCATTAAGGAAATCAGATTAAAACCTGAAACATATAAACATATAGTTGAATCTTTTGTTACTTGGTATTCCAATCTCATTAGCACTTGACACTTAATATAGAAAGCTAAACCGTAAGCAGTACAAGTGTACGAGTGTGATCGCTATAGGCGATCGTACTTGTCCCGCCAAAACCGACAAAAGTCATATCCTCTTAACAATGCGGTTCCTAATAAAAATCGATAATTGTTATCTTATGTCCCAGGAAATTTCCCCAAATATACCTAATTTTTCCAATACAGAACTCTTGCAGGAACTACGTTTTCACCTGAAAGAACTTTATTGGGATATGACTAGCCTAGTCAAGAGAATGTCAGCGCTATTGGATACTTTTACCCAGACCTCTCAAACTTTTCAGGAAGTGCGATTGGGAATGTTTGATGTCACCTCTGATATGGAACATGATGTTACACACCACCTTGCAGAAGCTCTTAAACTGGCAGGAAAATTGCTGGGGAAGCCATCCCTGCTCGAAGTTGGCGAACAGCTAGGTTGCCAAGAGATAAACTGGGAAACTCTGGCTACACAGCTACCTAATGATGGACAAATAGATGACCCTGCTAGGCTACATCTGGAACTACAGGAATTGGCTTCAAACTTGCGTTTTTCCTTGGATACAGTTGCCCAAGTTGTTAATTACCAAGGAGAAGAAGCAACAGGATGGGAGCAATTAGAAGATAAACTAAAGTATTTGGCTGAAGTGTTAGGTACTCGCTCTTGGCTAGATACACAAAAAATGTACGGACAAGCTTTGCGCCTCGATCTAGCAGCAGATCCGGCTCGGCAAGCCAGAGACGATTATTGGCGAATGGTATCTACGCCCCTAAATCAAAATTACCATCCCTCAGCTCGTAGTTTAGATTTTTGTCCTACTTGTGGTGCAATACTTACAAGCGATGAGCGCACTTTTGATGGTTCTTATTGTGAGGAATGCCGCACTGCTTGGATAGAGTCGTCAGCAGATAGTTTACTTGTCGAGTGACAGACACTAATCGCTTGTTGTTTTTTCGGGAGGTTTCTAGTAAGCAAAACTCAGAAATCAAAGCATTTATTACTGATCGCGTTCTGCGTTTTACCCGGCCTTGGTTTGCCAAGAGGTTCGCGATTAGTTACTATCGGAATCATTATAGCTACTATGGGATTGTGTGGTACTATTTACGTAGCATTAATGCGTTCGCGCGTGCGTAACGTGCCGTAGGCAATCGCTATTTTTTTGTTGAACTCCTGCTAGGGTAATTAACCAAGTTCAATATTATGAAAATATCTTTGCCAATACCACTCACTATCTTCATCTTGTTATTTCCACTTATTTTAGCTATGGGAGGATGGTTTAGTAGAGATTATATCTTGGCTGCTTCATTCTTCATGGGCTTCCAAAATGCCAAGACAAACGATGTTAAATGTGGGAATCTTTTACAAATTTTGAGAGTTAGTCCAGAGGCAAGTTTGACCTCAGTGGTTCAACAAACCTACCCCAACAGACAATACAAAGTAAAGCGCGGTACTCTTCTGTGGAATAAATATGCTGTTGCTGAATTGAAGGAAACAACAGAGTCGGTGACATCCCAAAAGGAGTGGCAAGGGTCAAACTTGGAAGTAGTGCTGTTTAAAAAAGAGTCGAATGGTAATTTACAAGTTATTTATTCTTGTGAGAAGTTATTGGGTTAGAATTCGAGAGCGTTTAGCGCAACTGAACACATTGCACAACCAAGAAAAATATGCAGAAGCATTTAAATTGGTTGAAAAACTTTTGGAGGATTATCCATATTCAGTTGAATTACTTGTTAAGCGGGCTAAGATAATTCAATTGTTAGATAACGATGATGCAGCAACTCCCAGCTTAGAAACAGCTAAAGAAAGCTTAAAAACAGCTAATGTAATAGCACCTCAATCTATAGAGCCTTGTATAGAGTTAGGCTATTTTGAATATGCAATCAATAATTGTCCAGGTGATGCAATTAACTATTTTGAGGCTGCCAGAAAAAATGCAGAATTAGGTTTAAAGGAGGCATTAATTGGGGAAATCAAATGTTATATAGACATGAATAAAACATCCAAAGCAAGGGAAATTATAGAAAAAGCAAAGATTTTTTTTCCAGATGACAGTGAAATTGGATTTCTTGAATTTGAATTACAAGAGTATGAGTGACAAAAATAATAAGCTGCTCTTGGTGGGCATGGCTGTTATTTTGTAGTGCAATTGCCGCTAAATTGAGAATGGGAATTGCTTTTTAGTCAAGTAACTCCATCAAAGCATCACACCCAACCTCTAGTTTCGACATCAGTGAGCATCATTCCCAGCTTCAGATATTCAATCTGTGCAGATTGCTTAATATGCTTCATCATCACTGGTTCCCCAGCATCAGCCGCAATAAAGGCAGCATTTAAAGCAATATTGCGGATATTCCCACCCGCGACATTTAACCGCCCTAGATTAGTATAATTTAGTTCTTTAGTTGGGGTATTTTTGGGGAAAACCCGCTGCCAGATCTCTTCTCTTTGCTTGGCATCCGGGAAATCAAACTTGACAATAAACCTGATCCGCCTCATAAATGCCGTATCAATTGCATCTTTTAAATTAGTCGTGAGGATAGCTAAACCTTGGTACTCTTCCATCCGCTGGAGCAAATAGCTGACTTCCATATTAGCATAGCGATGGCGCGGAGCGCCCGCTGGAAGCGATCGCGTGCATCCTTAACCTCAGAACGCTTACCAAACAAAGCATCAGCCTCATCAAACAGCAAAATCGCCGCCCCTGCATCTGCCGCATCAAAAATCCGCCGCAGGTTCTTTTCCGTCTCACCGATATACTTACTAGCAACAGCGCTGAGGTCAATTCGGTATAAATCTAGGCGGAGTTCATTAGCTAACACTTCCGCAGATGTAGTTTTCCCAGTGCCGCTAGCCCCAGCAAACAAAGCACTAATACCTAAACCCCGTCGAGAAGCACCAGCAAATCCCCAATTTTCATAAACTTGGATACGTTGACGAACATGTCCAGCAATACTTTGCAAAATTTGTTTTTGCGTCTTCGTAAAAACTAAATCATCCCAAGTTGCTTTAGCAGGAATCTGTTGGGCTAGATCATCTAAGCCCAGACGTGCTTGAGCGCGGCAAGTATCCCATAACAGATTTTGAAGCTCACCAATTTCTCCCCTAGATTCTGCCAACTTTCCCCGAACTTCAGTACACACAGCCTCAATTGTCGGTGCATTGAGATTAAACTGATTTACTAGAATATTATTGATATTTTCATTGTTATTATCTGCTAATTCACCCAAAGCAATTTCCCAGAGGGCGCTTTGCTCATTTCTGGTTGGGTGATGAACTTCTAGGCAGATTAAAGGACGCCGCCTTTGCCCCATTCTCTCGCGGCTAGTGATAATTAGTAAGCTATTAATTTTATCAATAATTTGGAAAATAGCATTTTGTTGGGCTTTTTCTAATTCATCACTTTCACTATCAATTAACAAGACTGAATTAGTTAATATTGCCTCTCTTTCCCAAAGCAGGAGAATATTATTTAGCTCATTAATATCCTTGGGAAGATGTATTGGAGATATAGTGGAAATTGGTAGTCCTAACATGGCACTAGCAGCCGCAGCTATAGCTTGCATACTGGTAAAATCATCGCCATATAACTGTACAATCGGGAAATTTTTACCTGGTTTACCCTCAGTCCAAATTGCTGCCACTTCTTGGGCTATTTTCTCATGAGAGGGAACTAAAAAATCAACTGCGGTAATGGGTGAAATTATGCCTTTAAGACGCTCATCCTGAGATTGTAAACCAAGAAGATAGTGAAATATGCGCTCATCAATTCGTAACGGGTTTTGGGTATGAGTTATACCACCTTGAATTTGGATTAATTGCCAATGACGTAAAGGAGCATCAGCAGTCCAAGCACTCCAGTCTGCTCCCGGTAAAACTTCCATTGCCAAAATTATCGAGGGATAAGCCAATTGCATATCTCCTAACACCTGACCGCACAGAGAACCCAAAGAATAATCGCCTTCCATCGCGGCACACAACAACAATACATTTCGCTCAAATTCTGTCAAGTTAAAAATGGTACAAAGTTGCTCTAAAGCTGAAGGCGCAGACATCCCAAAGTTGACAGATGGCTGAATATCTCGGAGTGGTTGATTTTCTTGGCTTTCAATGGCATTTTCTAGAGTTTGGCGCACTAAAGATATTGCACCAAGGAAATATTCATAATTAGCGGTGTACCATTCGTTATTCAAATTCATATTCATTACCAGTTCCAAATATTTTTCTACGTGCTTGGCAAAAGTCGGACAAAAGGTTAAATTAGTTACAAGGCTGTTGATAACATTATGACAATAATTTGCGTATGTCTCGCCACAAAGTACAAAAGTCATCTTTTGGGAACAATGCGGCTCCCAAGAAAAGCAGTTCTTTGAACCCAGCAAACTCTTGGACAAACCCTTATCAACAGAGAAACGCCCAAAGCGCAGAACAGCCGATAAACACTGTCAAGCCACCGACAACAGCCGAATGGCTGCAAGATAATGTCTTCCTCAAAGCGATAGAAACTAGAAAAGCGCAACTTCAGAGACAGCAGCTAGAGGAGAATGCTGGCACTGAACCACAGATAGAATCAATTCAGACAAAGTTAACAGTGGGGGAGCCTGGGGATAAATACGAGCAAGAAGCAGACATGATGGCTAGTCGAGTTATGTCTATGCCTGATAATGCTGTGCAACGGCTCCTGAAACCAGAGGAACAGACAGAACAGGAAATACAAACCAAGCCTCTAGCAAATGCTATTACCCCACTTGTGCAACGGGCAGCAATGCCAGTAAGCGATGGCAGTTCACAGGCTAATGGTAATATTGAAACTCGGCTGAATAGCACTAAAGGTGGTGGTAGTCCATTATCGGCTGATGTGCGAGGCTTCATGGAACCCCGCTTTGGGGCTGATTTCAGTCAGGTGAGGGTGCATACGGGTTCTGAAGCGGTGCAGATGAACCGGGAGTTGGGCGCACAGGCGTTTGCTCATGGCAGTAATATTTACTTTGGTGCGTCCAAGGCTCCTGGTAATAATGAGTTGACGGCGCATGAGTTGACTCATGTGGTGCAGCAGACAGGAGCAAAAACACTACAGCAGAAGCCTGTTACTGAACCAAAGACGCTTGTGCTGCAAGCGATGATGATCAGATGGACAATTCAACGCAGAGTTCCTCAACAGTCAGCTTCTAAAGATGGGACATTTGCCATCAGGTCTACAGCTGGTTCTACGGTCAAGGTAGGAACTCAAATAACCTATTCCATCGTACCAACCAATCCCACCCCCATTGCCAGTGGTAGTTCTTATCATTACCAGTGGTCGATAGAGAATGATCATAATACCTACGCGACTTATGTGAAAACCAATCCAGGACTTCGTCAAACTCTAGAAAGTCCAATCGATGCTCAAAAATGGAGTCTGAGAGCAGCTTTTCCTGGGACGCATCGCATCAAAGGGAAAGTCCTGTTTAATGATAGACCCGTCTCGAACCTAGTTTTTCAACAGACCGTTACGGACGATGGACGCAGCCTTTTACATAAAAATCTTATGCAAGCAGCTAATCAAGCAAATGTGGATAAAGATGTCAAAGAATGGACAACTTTAGACCTCATTAAATGGAAGTTTCCAAAACTAGGCGAGCCTAACTACATCCATGATTTTAAGAAGCAATGGGTTAGAGGATATCGACAGGTGATCAAGTCCGCTGCCACACAGTTTAATCTCCCTGAAGTTCTTGTTGGGGGAGTTGCGTACAACGAAGTAGGTGGCGACCCTCTGTGGATTGATGATATTGCCCATGCAATTCGTACCTTTGATCATTCAGCTGACCCACTGCTAGAGCCGTTAACCATTAACAAGAAGCCTGAACTAACCTCCTTTGGTAATCTTAGTACCCAAGTTCGCCGAGCAGCTGAAACATTGGGATATGAGCCGGAAAAATTAAGTAATGAACAAGAGAGAATGATTATTGATTCCCTCAAAGACCCTAAACAGGGAATTTTTATTGCGGTCGGTCATTTGGCTGAACTGAGAGATATCGATTTTCCTGGTAAAGGCGCAGCACAAATGACCTTAGATGACATCAAAGTAACAGCAACCCGTTACAATCGTGGATCACATTTAAGTATCGAACAAATCAAGCGGAACTTGATCTATGGCGAAGCTATTATCAATAAGTACCAACAGTTGATAGCGTTACTCAATGATTAAGCAAGGTTCTAATTTAAAATGTGTCGGAATATTTCTCAGCAACTTTTCTGCTTATGCCTTGGGCATTCTGAGCTATTTTATTCCCTTGTATCCCTATGAATGGTCTGATGAACCCAGCCTAGCCGAGCAAGTGGATTCAGATTCATCTCTAGTTATCTTGTGTTTGTCTGGTTTAGGCTTATTTTGTGCTGGTTTAGCGTCAATTGTGTCTTACCGCAGCATTAGCATAAAATCACGATTACAAAGTTTGAAGGGTTTGGTTCCTTCGATTGGGGCTTTAGTTCTCTGTAGTTATCGTTTCATACAAGTTCTGCCGTTCTACACTGGCTGAAATATGGTTTATCGAATTACGAGCGCCAATCTTGTAGGATGAGCATTGCTAACAAGCCTGACGGTAATGCCCACCTTACTGCTCTGAGCGATCGCACTTGATGTTTTGGGTAGAATGCAATCGATCTTTGGTGTTTTGGGTGGAATGCGATCACTCTTTGGTATTTCGGATAAGAAGGGCGATCGCTTTTTGATGAAATGGGTGGAGGGCGATCGCTGTTTTTTTGCTCAAAATGTGATCTGGTTTTTTGGGAAAGAGTGCGATGGCGAAACGCCCGTCGGAGGCGATGGTGCAAAGCACCATCACCAAAAGCAAATACTGATAAACTAGGTCGTTGATTAAGAGCCGGTTTAGTCAATATTTTTCTACGTGCTTGGCAAAACGATGAATATTTACACCGTGGAAACGTTTCTTGGGGATGTGTCAGTGTCAAAGATAACAATTGGCCATCTATCTATAAACATCTGATTAATAAACGGAGTGGAAACCAACACATAGGAACAATTACAAGAATAAAACAGTAAGAATACTTTATCTAAATCTAAAGTGCTTGAATGGGGTTAGAATTTGGATATGGAACAGAGCCTCACTCTACCGGGATAATTATTATCCACTCAATCCACCCCAAAGTTTTGTGCTTGAATATATATGATTGAAAAATCCATCAAACTGTGGCTTACTTCAGTAAAAACAAGCAAGGGGTACAATAATCATAAGTGTACTTCAAACCCTACTTTGAATATCCAGCATTCCCATGAAGTAAAGAAGGTCAACATAGCCCTTTTTTTACTTCTCTTTCCGGCTATTTTGGGTTTGCAATCCTGTACTACCCAGAAGCCGACAGTGACTTTAAGTAATTCTTTAGAACAGGTGCAGGTATCCAATGCCTCACAGATCCAGAAACAGGAATCAAGTCAACTGTTTCCTATTGTTCAGAATGGTAAGTGGGGTTATATTAATTCGACGGGGCAGATTATTATCAAGCCACAGTTTGATGAAACTGGGTGGTTCTCCGAAGGATTAGCAGCCGTCAAGATTGCCAATAAGTCGGGTTATATCAACAAAGCTGGACAAATCTTGATTAAACCAAATTTTGATTCTGCCTATGACTTTTCCGAAGGACTGGCTGCTGTAGATATTGGTGGCAAGATGGGCTATGTCAATAAGACAGGTAAATTAGTTATTCGTCCACAGTTTGAGTTAACTTATAGGTTCTCTGAAGGGTTAGCAGCAGTCAGAATTAAATTGGATCAATGGGGCTATATTGATAAGAACGGCAAGATGGCCATCTTGCCTCAGTTTAATGAGGCTAGGGACTTTTCTAAAGGGCTGGCATTGGTCACAATAGATGAACGAGCGAGCTATATCAACAAAACCGGACAGGTACTCATTAAGCCACCTTCAAACTTGGTTAGGAAATTCTCCGAAGGGTTAGCTGCTGTTAGAATTGCAGACAAAGTAGGTTACATTGACACAACTGGTCGGATGGTTATTGAACCCCAGTTTGATGAAGGTTATGACTTTTCTGAAGGGCTAGCAGTAGTAGCAACTGGTGTTATCTCTGCTGACAGCCAACCACCAGACATGAGCAATGTCAAATGGGGCTATATTGACAAAACTGGACAAATGGTTATTGAACCTCAGTTTAAAGGGCGACCTGTTGACTTTTCCGAAGGGCTGGCAGCAGTGAGGGTTGGAGAAAAGTGGGGCTATATCGACAAAACTGGGCAGATGGTTATAGCACCCCAGTTTGATTGGGCTAGTGTCTTCACCGAAGGGCTAGGATGGGTAATGGTTGGTGAAAAGCAAGGTTATATTGACAAGACAGGGAAGTATATCTGGAATCCCAAAAACTGAGGAGTTTGGTAATAGTTTATTGTTCCTTGCAAGCCTCAGTTGGTTGTAAATTTTGATTAATTTGATATGGATTCCCTAAAATCGTTATATCCAGAAATAAGAGCAGTTCTTCAAAACTCAATTCCCAATTATTGGCCAGAATTGAAGTTGTTACTGGGAAAATTGTTTGAAGAACCGATGATTCCAGAGGCGATATTACCACTGGCGTCCTGCCAAGCTGTTAATGGAGAAGCAAAAGATGCTATTCATGTTTGTGCTGCACTCCTAGCCTTCGGTGTATGTTTACGCATTTTAGACGATTTAGAAGACCAAGATCGAGATGGACAGCTATGGAAGGAAGTTGGCTCTGCAAGGGCTTGGAATTATGCCTCGGCTATTCACGTTCTTTCCTTTGAGATACTGAGCAAAGCACCTCTTGAACCCCAAATATTTCACAAAATTAATCAATGCTATATTGATGCTTTTTTCCGCATATCAGTAGGTCAAGATAGAGATTTAGCCGGAACTACTCGCACAGTTGAAGACTATTGGTTAACAGTAGAAATGAAAAGTGCTGGCTTTCTTGCCACAGCTTGTGCAACTGGTGCGATGGTTGGCACAGAAAACCCAGAACTGATTCAAGCTTGTGGTGTTTTTGGTCATCATCTAGGGCTAGCTCTACAAATCTTGAACGATATGGAATCAATTTGGCAACCTGATGGAATAACCGACTTAAAACAGGGAAAAATTACACTTCCTTTACTCTATGGTTTACAATTTGATCACCCTGAACGCGACGAACTTCTATCCCTAGTGACAGCTAATGAAATCGCCATCCATGCTGAAAGAATTAAGGAAATATTAGATAAAATTCACACAAAAAGCTTCTTGATTTGGGCGGCTTTAGAAGAACGGAAACAAGCCCTAGAAGCTATCAAAATTTGTCCTAATACCGAAGGTAGAGAAGTTCTGGAATCTTACATAACGGGGATGTTCGGAGACATCGATTTATTATTGCAACAGCCAGAAGTTGACAAGGCTTAAACTCTCTTTGGCATACCAGTTATTTATTAATGGATCTCTTTCAAGCGATCGCTCTTTAGTCAAGTAACTCCATCAAAGCATCACACCCAACCCCTAGTTTCGACATCAGTGAGCATCATTCCCAGCTTCAGATATTCAATCTGTGCAGATTGCTTAATATGCTTCATCATCACCGATTCCCCAGCATCAGCAGCAATAAAAGCAGCATTCAAAGCAATATTACGGATATTCCCACCCGCGACATTTAACCGCCCTAAATTAGTATAATTTAGTTCCTTAGTAGGGGTATTTTTAGGGAAAATCCGCTGCCAAATCTCTTCTCTTTGCTTGGCATCGGGGAAATCAAACTTGACAATAAACCTGATCCGCCTCATGAATGCGGTATCAATCGCATCCTTTAAATTAGTCGTGAGGATAGCTAAACCTTGGTATTCTTCCATCCGCTGGAGCAAATAGCTGACCTCCATATTAGCATAGCGATCGCGTGCATCCTTAACCTCAGAACGCTTACCAAACAAAGCATCAGCCTCATCAAACAGCAAAATCGCCGCCCCGGCATCTGCCGCATCAAAAATCCGTCGCAGGTTCTTTTCCGTCTCACCGATATACTTACTAGCAACAGCACTGAGGTCAATCCGGTATAAATCTAGGCGGAGTTCATTAGCTAACACTTCCGCAGATGTAGTTTTCCCAGTGCCGCTAGCCCCTGCAAACAAAGCACTAATACCTAAACCCCGTCGAGAAGCACCAGCAAATCCCCACTTTTCATAAACTTGGATACGTTGACGAACATGTCCAGCAATACTTTGCAAAATTTGTTTTTGCGTCTTAGTAAAAACTAAATCATCCCAAGTTGCTTTAGCAGGAATCTGTTGGGCTAGATCATCTAAGCCCAGACGTGCTTGAGCGCGGCAAGTATCCCATAAAAGATTTTGAAGATCACCAATTTCTCCCCTAGCTTCTGCCAACCTTCCCCGAACTTCAGTACACACAGCCTCAATTGTCGGTGCGTTTAGATTAAACTGATTTACTAGAATATTATTGATATCTTCATTGTTATTATCTGCTAATTCTCCCAAAGCAATTTCCCAGAGTGCGCTTTGCTCATTTCTGGTTGGATGATGAACTTCCAGGCAGATTAAAGGACGCCGCCTTTTTGCCATTCTCTCGCGGCTAGTGATAATTAGTAAGCTATTAATTTTATCAATAATTTGGGCAATAGTATTTTGTTGAGCCATGTCTAATTCATCAATTTCAATATCGAGTAATAATATGGAATTAGTCAATATTGCTTCTCTTTCCCAAAGCAGGAGAATGTGATTTAGCTCATTAATATCCTTGGGCAGATGTATTGCAGATATAGTGGAAATTGGTAGTCCTAACATAGCACTGGCAGAAATAGCAATAGCTTGCATACTGCTAAAATCATCGCCATATAACTGCACAATCGGTAATTTTTGCCCTGGTTTAACCTCATTCCAAGTTGCTGCCACTTGTTGGGCTATTTGCTCGTGAGAAGGAACTAAAAATTCAACTGGGGTAATCGGTGAAATTATGCCTTTAAGACGTTCATCTTGAGATTGTAAACCAAGAAGATAGTGAAATATGCGCTCATCAATTCGTAACGGATTTTGGGTATGAGTTATACCACCTTGAATTTGGATTAATTGCCAATGACGTAAAGGAGCATCAACAGTCCAAGCACTCCAGTCTGTTGCGGGTAAAACTTTCATTGCCAAACTTATCGAGGGATAAGCCAATTGCATATCTCCTAACACCTGACCGCACAGAGAACCCAAGGAAGAATCCAATTCAGCAGCAGCGCATAGCAACAATACATTGCGCTCAAATTCTGTGAGTTGAAAAATGGTACAAAGCTGCTCTAAAGCTGAAGGTGCAGACATCCCAAGGTTGATAGATAGCGGAATATCTTTGAGTGGTTGATGTTCTTGGCTTTCAATTGTATTTTCTAGAGTTTTGTGTACTAAAAATATTGCCCTTAGCAAATATTGATAATTAGCGGTGTACCAGTCGTTGTTCAAAGTCATATTCATAATTAGTTCCTTGATTTTCAGCTAATTTAGTAAATATTCACCTACGTGCTTGGCAAAACTCAGTCAAAAGGTTAAATTAGTTACAAAGCTGTTAATAACATTATTACAATAACTTGCGTATGTCTCGTCATAAAGTACAAAAGTCATCTTTTGGGAACAATGCGGCTCCCAAGAAAAGCAGTTCTTTGAACCAAGCAAGCTCTTGGACAAACCCTTATCAACAGAGAAATGCCAAAGCCTCAGAACAGCCGATAAATACTGTCAAGCCACCGACAGCAGAGGAATGGCTCAAAGATAACATCATGCTCAGAGCCATAGAAACAAGACAAGCTCAACTCCAAAGACAACAGCTAGAGGAGAATCCTGGCACTGAACCACAGCTAGAACCAGTTCAGGCAAAGTTAACAGTGGGGAAGCCTGGGGATAAATACGAACAGGAAGCAGACATGATGGCTAGTCGAGTTATGTCTATGCCTGATAATGCTGTGCAACGGGCATCAGCAGAAGTACAAACCAAGTCTGCAAATGCTTTCACCCCAATTGTGCAACGAGCAGCAAGACCAGAAATGGGTGGAACTTCACAGGCTAGTGGTAATTTGGTAGGTCGGTTGAATAGTAGTAAAGGTGGTGGTAGACCTTTACCAAATGATGTGCGAGGGTTCATGGAACCCCGCTTTGGTGCAGATTTCAGCCAAGTGCGGGTGCATACAGATAGTACCGCAGTGCAGATGAGTCGGGAGTTAGGCGCACAGGCATTTACTCATGGGAGTGATGTTTACTATGGGGAAGGGAAAGCGCCTGGTAATAATGAGTTGACTGCCCATGAGTTGACTCACGTAGTGCAGCAGGTTGGTAATACCATGCAGGCAAAATCATCTCAAGAAAAAGCTGGCACTGTACCTGACCAAGCTGAGGCAAAAAGCAACATTAAGGCAAAAAGCAAGATTAGTGCTACAGCACAAAAAATAGTTGACCTTGCACGGGGAGAAGTTGGTAGTACAGTTTGGGCGCGTGCTGCCAATAGAGCACCATATGGTCCACCACAAGCTTGGAAATGCAACATATTTGTATATGAAATCGCTACTAAAGCTGGTGCATCAATTCCTCTAAACACAAGATTCAGTTGGACTAAGTTCAGTAACGTTCAATATCCCCCTTTGGCCACAGACTGGGAGAAGTCAAGCATTTCAGGGTGGAGTACTGTAAGTATACCCCAGCCCGGTGATGTAGCTGCTTATTCTGGACATGTGGGCTTTGTGTCTAGTCCTAAAACAACAATATCTGCCAACGAAACCAATGTGGTTGAGAACGACTGGGGCTTCAGAGGAGGTCAGAAACCAGTCTTTAAAAGATACGGATAGTAAATTGGTAGAAGGGACATTAAAATATTTACTTGTTCAAGAGTTTAATGTCCTCAAGTATATGAGAAAAAACACAAGGTAGATGAATTGGTTGGGGAAATTACAATGACACTTAAACTTTTACTTCTGATAACTGTGTTCATAACTTCATTATCATTGTTGAGCATCTTTGGTGTTCAAGCATACTGCTCCCAAAGCCAAGAAAACTATCAACCAAAAGTCAGGACAGGAAATTCAGTGTTAGACTTCAAATCTTTAATACTAGCCAGTGAAAAAAAAATTGTTGACTTGACTAATCCATTAGAATTGAGAACATACCAGGAATTTCAAAGTATATATAACAACCCCAATATTTACATAGATGAAGCTCTGGCAGCTTTGAGTAGCAAAGAATTTACTGAGCAGCAAAAGAAAATTATTACTTTGTCAATGCAGAATTTGAAAATGGAAGCATCTATCAGTTTTTCTAGAAAAGTGCTATCTTTGCTCGAAGAAGGTAAGCTTACAAACAGTGTTTTTGAGAATGCTATTTTCCCAGGTTATGAATGGAGTACTAGATGGGTAGATTACAGTTCATCGGCTGAAGTTCAAAAGATTTTATCAGAAATACTTGAATCTAAAGCAGTAAGTGAGGATAGGAAAAAAAGTATTAGGGAAAATATGCTTACAGGGAAAGCAAAAGATGATGTCCAGTACTTGAGAGATATAGGTGCAATCAAACCTAAGTGGTGTTCTTAGAACGATTTTCATTAGAATTTATCTCTCCATGCCTAGCACTTCTTTAAAGTCAAGCTCGCTTTCAAAAACGAGCTATACATAACCAAATCCACCCTATAAAATGCAAGCTCAGACTTGGGTAAAAGCTTCTTAGATATAGCCACTAGGAATACTTATTGCTCAAACCAGCAATCAAGTGCGATCACTTGTTGCTTTTTTTTGAAATTGCGGTAGAAAAAGTAGAAATTCCTCAGAAAACTTAGATTTCAAATCCTCTTAAACCAATGAAGCTCAAATATGAAGTCAGACAATAATTTGATTTGCCTTACTCTTTTGGTTTTGACATCTTGTAATTTTTTCAATCAAACTCTCTTAGCCCAACCTTCCCAACAGCTATCAATTCAGAAAAAAGACTTAGCACAACAACAGGATTCAAATATGTTGTTCCCAATTTTAAGCAAAGGTAAAACTACATCGGAAGGAAATTGGAACCAAGACCGTGGCTATATTGATCGAACAGGAAAGATAGTAATTAAACCTCAGTTTAATTTGGCTGATCCATTTAAAGATGGGATGGCTGTCGTCAGCTTGGAAGGAAAAGATGGTTATATCGACAAAACAGGCACATTGATTATTCCACCTCAGTTTGATGGAGCCGAACCATTTTTTGAAGGTATGGCTGCTGTACAAATAAATGACAAGTGGGGCTATATCAATCAGCAGGGGGAGATAGTAATTAAACCTCAATTCGATGAAGTTCAGGCATTCTCTCAAGGACTAGCGGCTGTCAAGATAGGTGAAAATTGGGGTTATATTGATAAGATTGGCAAGATAGTCATACCGTTACACTTTGAAAATGCTGATAGCTTCTCAGAAGGTTTGGCAGTTGCCAGAATTAGATGTTCTGATGCCATCACTAAAATTGACTGTAATGATAATATAGGGGAACTTGATGACAGCAGATATGGCTTCATTGATTCCTCTGGAAAGTTGGCTATTAAAACCACTTTTTTTTACGCTTCGCGCTTTTCAGAAGGACTGGCTGCTGTAAATACGTTTGGAGCGAGTGGATATATCGACGCATCTGGAAAAATGGTGATTAAGCCGCAGTTTAATAAGGCTAATGTCTTTTCAGAAGGTCTAGCTGCTGTAGAAGTTAATGAAGGATGGGGCTATATCAATAAAACAGGTCAAATGGTCATTAAACCAATGTTTTATGAGGCTTGGCTTTTCTCAGAAGGGTTGGCTGTTGTTGGAGTAGTCGATAATAAAAATAACAAGTTGAGTTATGGTTATATAGATTCGCGGGGAACTATTGTTATTCAGCCTAAATTTGATGAGCCTTCTTCATTCCGGGGTGGCTTGGCAGAAGTCAAGATAATAAAATCTAAAGATGATGATACCTACAGTGACTGGGGTTATATCGATAAGACAGGAAAGTTTGTCTGGAATCTGTTTGAGTAAACCTAAAGTTAGAGGACATCAGGAATTGGTTAATTGTGCCACGATTTTTGCAACTTGCTTTCTTTGATTTGAGAGTTGGAGTAAATTGAATTGATGTCGCTAAAATCCTTATATCCAGAAGTTAAAGCAGTTCTGCAAAACTCAGTTCCTGATTATTTACCTCAATTAAGAGCCGGTTTAGTAAAGATTTTTCTACGTGCTTGGCAAAACTCAGTCAAAAGGTTAAATTGGTTACAATCAGGTTAATAACATTATTACAATAACTTGTGTATGTCTCGCCATAAAGTACAAAAGTCATCTTTTGGGAACAATGCGGCTCCCAAGAAAAGCAGTTCCTTGAACCAAGCAAGCTCTTGGACAAACCCTTATCAACAGAGAAACGCCAAAGCCTCAGAACAGCCGATAAATACTGTCAAACCACCGACAACAGCCGAATGGCTACAAGATAATATCTTCCTCAAAGCGATAGAAACTAGAAAAGCGCAACTTCAGAGACAACAGCTAGAGGAGAATGCTGGCACTGAACCACAGATAGAATCAATTCAGACAAAGTTAACAGTGGGGGAGCCTGGGGATAAATACGAGCAAGAAGCAGACATGATGGCTAGTCGCGTTATGTCTATGCCTGATAATGCTGTACAACGGGCATCAGTAGAAGTACAAACCAAGCCGGCAAATGCTTTCACCCCAATTGTGCAACGAGCAGCAAGACCAGAAATGGGTAGAACTTCACAGGCTCATGGTAATATTGAGAGCCGGTTGAATAGCAGTAAAGGTGGTGGTAGACCATTACCTCTTGATGTGCGAGGTTTCATGGAACCCCGCTTTGGTGCTGATTTTAGCTCAGTGCGGGTGCATACAGGCAGTGAAGCAGTGCAGATGAGTCGAGAGTTAGGGGCACAGGCATTTACTCATGGAAGTGATGTTTACTATGGGGAAGGAAAAGCGCCAGGGAATAATGATTTGACAGCACATGAATTGACTCATGTGGTGCAGCAAACTGGAACTATTCAGCGTCAAAATACACCCCTGCAACTAGCCAGAAGTAATTCAAAACCCAAAAATTCTTACAATATTAATAATAAGGTAGCATTTGTTCGTGAAGAAGGTCTAAATTTACGCCAGAAACCTGATCAAAAATCTGCATCTCTAGCTCAATTAAAATTTGGTCAAAGGGTTTACATCTTAGAAGATTCTGCTCCTCAATCAGGTTGGCAGAAGGTCGCTGTCTTAGGAAAAACAGGTTATGCTTTTGCTCCAAGAATACATCAGCCGCCTGATAAGCTTATTCAACAAGATCCTGCGTTGAGTCTCATCAAAGTGCAATCGGGTGAAAATTTTTGGGATCTAGTTAAAAAAATGTATGGTATTAAAGGAAATGAAAGCACACCGGATCAAAATATTAATCATTTTATCAATGCGATTCGAGCTTTTAATAAACCAGAGGCATTTAAAGTAAAGACAGGCAGTTTTAGTAATTCAGTTATTCCTGGAAGAGATGCCTCAAATACCGAACTGATTGGAGGCGTAGATTTATGGATTCCTAGTTTTGGCGTAGCAGCAAAAATGGATGTGGGGAGTGGAACTGTAACAGGTGAAGTATCCCGAAACCTTAAAAAAATAGACCAAAAACTTCAAGATTTTAAGTTAGCCTGTCAACTTTCAGGTCAGTTTATTCCTGGCGCTATTGCCAGGCACGCTGCTAACGCTAGCAAAGGATTATTAGAGGGATTAATAAAGTTTGCGAAAGAGGCGGCAATAATCTTAGCAACAAGCACTACTGTTGGAGCTTTAATTGGTTCGATGTTTGGTGGCGTAGGAGCGATACCCGGAGCAGAAATAGGATTTGAAATTGGGCTTCTAATTCTTGAGATTTATGGTTTAAAGATGCTTGTAGAAGCCGTTTTTGGCATTGCTGGTAATCTATTATCACAGTTAGGTCAATTTATTAAACTTGTCTGGACTGCTAATGGTGATCGGAAAAAACTTGAGGAGGCAGCTAAGAGTTTAGCAGAAGCTTTAGGAAGCTTAGTAGATGCGATTTTACTGGCATTGGTGGCATATCTTGCTAAGAAAGGAGCAGATGCTTTTAGTAAAACCAAATTTGCTCAGACCGTTGGCGAAACACCTTTAATGCAGTGGTTGAAAGAACGTCAACAGTTGAAGACATCAAGGCAAACACTAAAAGATACCCTAGAGATAGGGGCAAAACGGCAGGCACTAAGAAAATCGACTCTGGATGAAAGTCAAGTAAATAAACATCTTCCCAATACTGCCGAGTCGAATAAATTAATTAGGAAAGAAGGGTCAGCCCATGTATTTAAAGATAGAGCTACAATGGACAGAGTGACTCAAGAGATAATTAATCGCGGAGATTATCTTGGCACAGTTCGTGGACATGATCGATGGGGGCTGTCATTTGACAAACCTATTGGTGAACGAATTGCCAAAGATGGATCAAAAATTCCATTAACTTTTGGTGAACTTAAATTAAAAGGAGGAAAGTATCATGCTGTCCCAAGAACAAAATCTGCTAAGTGATTGGAAATTTTTAGAAATTTGGGTAGATCCAACTGGTTTTCCCCCTTACATCCTAATGCTTATCAATAATAGTAATGGTTGGTGGTATATTCTTGATCCTATCGAAGGATATAAGGTTTTGTTCTCTTCACAATCTTATGAGGATGTAAAGTTTTGGCTTCTTGAGGATGAATATGAATGTGTTAGGGGGCGATTTGCGAGAGAAGAGTAAGTGGAATCGTGAGTGCAGTGCGATCGCTTCACGGCAATACTCGTCTGGTGATCAGAAACAACGAAGCAAAAAATAAATATGGCAGTTTTTTCCGAAGAAACAACTACATTACTTTATCATGCCGAATGGCACGAATCATGGAATATAGATACAACTGAATACAAGGAGGTTTTAGAATCAGAAGGTTATTCAATATATCCTACTGTTATGAACTTCCTGAGTAGTTTTGGGGGGCTTCACGTCAAATATCCTCATAAACGAGTCCCCCGATTAGAGGATGATTTTCACTTCAATGTTCCAGAAGCAGTAGCAAATATTTATCCTGAGAGGGTCAAAGATTATAGTGACCGAGTTGGTGTCCCACTTTGTATTATTGGTGAATCTAATCGAGTCCACATGGTTTTGATGATGGCTCCAGAAGGCAAAGTTTATGCAGGTTATGATGAGTTTATGGTCTTTGTTGGGGATTCAGGTGTCGATGCAATTGAGGCTTTATGTAGTGGACGAGACTTAGTAGAAATCCCATTTATTGAGAGCGACGGATAGGATTGAAACCTGTCTATATACGTTCCGAAATTAATTTTGGAACTAGCAAATATAGTGCGATAGCGAAGCGCTGCTGCAAGCAGATATCCTCTTTTGTAACGACTGTCTTGATTGTTAAACGATCGCCTTATATAAGGTACATTCCGAACATTTACTCCAGGTAAATCGCCATAATAGATATTTCTCAAATACCAATATGTGAAAAATGCGGCAGTCAGATGGAGATCAGACAAGAGGGTAGTACCCAAGGGCTATTTTGCACCAATTGTGATTGGTCAATTGTGACAACCTATATTCCTGAGACTCAGCGTGACGAAACCTTGTACGAAGTCAGTATTATCAATGGAGACGCTCAAAACAAACAACATATTAGAACTGTAGCTCAGGTAGCAAATGTCAATTTCCTGGCAGCAAGAAAGCTACTTCAAGAACGATCGCCTTTTGTTGTCTTTAGAGGGAATGCAAAAGAAGTGGTGAGAGTTCGGGAGGTGCTTTCCATGCCTGAACTTGTCTATGAGATCACCCCAGAATTTCCTTGGCAAGGAGATCAGATTCTAGAGTTAGAAGGTTATTATTAAATATATCCTACTGTTATGAAATTCCTGAGTTGTTTTTTGGAGGGCTTCACATCAAATATCCTCATAAACGAGTCACCTAATTAGAAGTTTAAATTCCATTTGTTGAGAGCGACGAATAGGATTTAAACCTCATTTTTGTTATGCGTCCGTTGTAGAAAGACTCAGTGCAATCGCTTCTCTCCCGTAGGGTGCGTTCATTCAGACCACCTCTCATCTCAAACCAAACGTCCTTATGAGAATGCACCATCTCTATTGGTCTGTAAGTGCGATCGCTTATGATACCCAAAAATTCTGTATGACGGCTTCACTAAGGTGAACGCACAGATAGAAGTATCACAATAATTGTTTAAATTGAGAATCTTTTCAATGACTGTTAGTATCGCGTAGTGCCTTGAGAAATGCGATCGCTTTTGGGGGTACGGCTGTAAACCGAATCAGCCAATGATGCTCATCAACAGTTGATTGTTTGATTACCTTGGCATAGATGTCTGCGTCCTCTGTCAGCAATTCTGGTTCAGTCAATATCTTCAGCTTGAGGTTACTTAAAATTTCCAATGAATGAAGCGATTGCGCGGAGCGCAGTGCTGAAGGCAATCGCAATTCTGCCCCGTTTTCTGAGAGACTGACTAATTCCCCCTGAAAAACTGTCCCGACTGCGTGTTTTCCTTGCAATACTACATACTCAACAGCCACTTCCTGACTCAATTTCACCAAATTCTCGGCTTTTTTGGGCAAGAACAGCTTATATTTGCCACCAATCCCACCAACATCATAAAGGGTGATGGGATATTTGATACCCTTCGGTTCTACTCGCAATTGGTCATTAATTCTGAGTTCAATGCTGGCATCTTGCCCGGTATACTCAGAAATTAAAATCTGTCCACCGACAGTATAAGTCTCGACGCGAGCGGCTAGATTGACATGACTGCCGATAACTGTATACTGGGCGCGTTTTTGAGAACCAACATTTCCCGCTACCACCTCGCCTGTATTGATACCAATTCCCATTTCGAGAATTGGCAGATTCATGATTTCATTTTGCTCATTCACTTTTTGCATTGCTAATTGCATAGCAACAGCACAGGCGATCGCTCTTTGGGAATCATCCGGGCGACTAATAGGCGCACCAAACATCACCAAGATACCATCGCCAATAAATTCATTAATCGTACCTTGGTAATAGTTAATGACATCTGTCATCACTTCCAGGTAAAGATTGAGAATTTTCACCACTTTTTCCGGTGGTAATTGTTCTGAAATGGCAGAAAACCCTCTTAAGTCAGATACGAGAATTGTGACTTTTCTCCTTTCTCCCCCCAGCTTTAAGCCAGAAGGTGTTTCTAGCAAATTGGCGACTACTTCATCTGTCAGATAGCGACCAAAGGTTTTTTGCATTTCGGCAGCGCTACGGGCGATATACTGGGCGATCGCGATCGCCGAACCGCCTAATGCTAAAAGTGGCGGTACCACAGGAATCCACCAACCAAGCAGAAAGCCGAGAAAACAGCTGCCAATCAAACCACCAGCCGCTAGAAAAACACAGGTAGCAACTAGGTGGCTGCTGTGGCGTTGCTGCCAACACAAGGTAGCACCCGTGATTGACCAAACTAAAATCCACAGCCATTCTAAAGGCTCAGGTAAAGTCTGAATCAGCGGACGCCCATCTATAGCCGCACTCAAAATTTGACTAATCAAATTAGCATGAATTGTCACACCCGCCATTCGTTCTGGGGCGGCAAACACTTTACTGGTGTAAGGTGTATAGAACAGATCCTTTAAACTCTCAGCGGTTGAACCAATTAACACCACTCGTCCCCGCATTAAGTCTGGTGAGATGCGGTTTTCTAATACGGATGTCAGGGATACTTTAGGAAACTGCTGTATTTGTCCTCGGTAATTTAACAGTACTTGATAGCTTCCTGCATTCGCCCGCACGTAACCGCCATCATTGGCTTCAAAAATCGGGAAAACACCCCGACCTAATTCCAAGTAATTTGGGTTGGTTGTTGGGGAACGCTGGCTATCGGTAATGCCCTCAGCTTTCAAGTACAATAATGCCAGTTTTAGCCCAAAGCTTGTTAAGGTATCGCCATTCTTTAAATTCAGGTATAGTAAGCCCCTACGGATTTTGCCATCTCCATCTAGGGGTATGTCATTTGCCCCAACCTGTTGGCGTTGCTTCAGTACGGTTGGTGGATTGACCGGATCACTATCATCAGTCTGAGAGACTTTTTGAACTCCAATTAAGTTGGGTGTGGACTCAAATACTTTAACAAGGTCTGAATGACCGGGATTTACGGCTAAGTCCCGATAGAGGTCTAAACCGATGGCTCTCGGTTGCTGCTGCTTTATCTTCTCTAGTAAATTGGCAAGGGTGGCATCAGACATCGGCCATTGCCTCTGCTGACGAATATCTGCTTCATTAATCTCAACTATAACTATGCGGTTATCAAATGCCTCTCGCGGACGGTGGATAAAAAACTGATCCCACGCGGTCAATTCCAGCAATTGCAGCAATCCAGTCAAACGGATGGCAATCACTAAGGCTGTGACATTGGGAACTGTAATGATCACAACCCGCCATTGCCAGATTTGCTGCTTCAGCTTTGCCCACATATCAGTAGTCAGTCCTGAGTTTCGTAATGCTATGCACAGACTGACAATTCTTTCTAATTGTTCACAAGGACATCCGGGAAGTTTGTCAACCCTGGAGTATTAGAAATTATGTAAGAGTCTGTTGAAATTACAGAACTATTTTACTGATTATTTTTGGCTGTGCAGCAATCGATTAATGGCTCAGAGGCGATCGCATTTAATCCGACGGAGTTCAAGAATTGTCTCCAATTGAGAGTAGTTTTTAACTTATTCGTCCCAGTACGCCGTAACTGCACCAGACTAGTCAGCGCTTCATGCCAAATCCCAGCGTCTGCATAGAGAGTCGGTAACTGTTGTAAGTTTGATTTTAAGAGCGCCTCCGACAGGGTTAATTCTGGTTGGGTGCGTTTTACCCAACCATCTACGCGAGGATTGCTGCTGGAGTCTTGATCATCACAAACAAGTGTCAGATACCAACGGTAAGTTTTACCTACTTCCAGGGCAGGTGTATTGTCAGGGAGAGTGTAGCTAATAATGCCAGTTTTATCGGGAAGCGTCAAAGAAGTTTCATAAAATACGTTCTTGCCGCTATCATCAAGAACAAGCAACTGGGCAGTTTTGACTGGAGATGGCGGCACATACCAGAAAAAAGTGGGACGCTCAGAGAAGGTCAGCCCTAATTTATTTGCTGGTATTAAGGGGGTAAATGCCTTATTACCTTTTACGCAAGAAGTACCACGGGAAGCACCACCAGCACTTGCAGGAGGTGCTTCCCGCTGTGGTGGCTTAAATGCCTGACTAATTTGCCAAGTTTTTGTTGTGGGGACTGACTGAGCCTGTACCTGTGCCGCTTGAGAAAACAAAGGTAAGGAAAATGCTAGGAAACAAAGGTTCGTCTTGATCAATTTCATTTCAAAATATCCTCTTGATTAATTTTCTCTCTAGGAACGCCTAAGTATAAATACACCCTAACAATTAATTTTTCGCTAATGAGGTCATTATATGCTGTTGAAATTACCGACAACCAGAGAACGCGCCATCTACATCAAGTATTCACACTAGTAGGCTCAGATTCCGCAATCAGCAATAAAATCTCAGTTACCCAAGGCGATCGCCGCATTTTGACCGCCAAAACCAAAACTTAAACAGAGAACCCGCCGAATTTGACTTTGTTTGGCTACAGTTACGAAATCTAAATCAAACTCTGGCTGCTGCAATCCCACACAAGGCGGTAAAATTTTATCTTGCAATGCCATCAGCGAAAAAGCTACGCCCAAGGCTCCGGAAGCGCCTAGGGTATGACCTGAACTGCCTTTGGTGGAACTAATCGCTACCCCTTGGGGAAACATCTGTTGGATGATCATGCTCTCTACTCGGTCATTTAGGAGCGTGCCAGTACCATGAGCGTGAATGTAATCGAGATCTTTTGGTTTTAAGCAACTGCGTTCTAGACATTGCTTGATTGCGGCGATCGCACTTTTCGCCTCAGGTTCTGGCTGGTTAGGATGATATGCATCGGCTGTCAGTCCAAAACCGAGAATTTCACCATAAACTTTTGCTTGCCGATCTTGTGCTAACTCTGCTGATTCCAAAACAAGCACCGCCGCACCTTCACCTAATACTAAGCCTTCTCGGTACAAATCAAAAGGATAAGCCCCTGTTTTCGCCAAAGCACCCATTTGCTGAAATCCTGATAAAGTCAGGGGTGTAATTGGTGCTTCCACTGCTCCAGCGATCGCCCGTTGACACTGTCCAGATTGGATCAGGAAAGCTGCTTGGGCGATCGCCCAAATTCCCGTAGCACAAGCTGCCATTGGTGCTAAAACTATCCCCGTTGCCCCGATTTGCCGTGCTGAGGCGATCGCATTCATGTGCGGTAAGGTATCTAACCAATTCTCTAAATTTATTGAGGTTTGGCGGGAATCTTTAAGGCTCAACTGCCGTGCGAGCATCTCCCAAGACGCCTGATGACTACGACTCGATCCAATGATCACAGCACAATCAGACAAAGGTGGAACCAACTGGGCATCAAGCAGTGCAGCGTTAACCACCCGATGGGTGAGGATATTTAATTCGGCTGGTTGTTGATCAATTAATCCTAGAGGAAGTACTTCCAGTTCTGGAAATGGTTGATGTAATTTAATTCCAGATTTACCTGCCAGCAAATCTTGCCAGCTATCCTTTAAGCTGTTGCCCAAAGCAGAAACTAGACCAATACCAGTGACAACAACCTTCACATAATTCGTAATTTGTAATTAATTTGGATTCTGGTAATTGTCAGTAGTCATCTGCCATTGGCTAATGACTGATGACCACTGACTAATGACTACTGACTATTTTTCAAGTTTTCTGCACCTTGGGTGACTTTCGCTGAGTCAATGCGATCGCCTTGCTGAATTTTGCTAACTACATCAAAACCCTGGGTGACATTGCCAAAAACGGCATAGTTACCATCTAGGAAGTCCAAATCTGCTAAGGCAAAGTAAAACTGAGAAGAAGCTGAGTCAGGCGATTGCGATCGCGCCATTGCTAAGGCACCTTGCTTATGCTGCAACACAGGCTGTTTAGCAATAGTCTGACTGTAAACTATGCCTTCTTCGCCTTTTGGCTTAATTTCTAAGGGTATATAGCGCTCAGTCCCCGTTTTCGGGTCAATATAACCACCTGTTCCCAGTCTATTTGCCGGAACTTTCGGGTCTTTGCTTTGGGGATCGCCCCCTTGAACTACAAACGGTTGGGGTTCGCGGACAACTCGATGGAAAACTAAACCATCGTACACACCCTTTTGCACTAAATCTACGAAGTTGCCAGCTGTAATTGGGGCATTAGTGCCATCTACTTCGATGGTAATCGGCGAGCCTTTCACCGTGATCACCACAGTAGCCTTACCTTCGAGCCGTGGTAAATCTTTCATTCCCGGAATACTCTCACTAGTGGTTTCTGATACTGATGTTGTTTCAGCGGTTGTCTTACTGCTTGTTTCGGTCGCTTTAGAGGTAGCTGTTGCGGTTGGAGAAGAAGCGCGAGAAGCATCTTTCTGTGTTGAGCATCCTCCCAACATCAACGCCCCAACAATTACAAGAGCAACCAAAAATTGTGGAAATTTTAACTGCATTGCCAATTACAAAAAGGGTAAAACGCCTGAGAGCCACACCCGCTAAACCCAAAAAATTTACACAATTTCCCTTGTTTAGCGTCTTTTAAGGGTGGGATAAAAGGCGGATAAAAGCGCCCAAAGACGCAGTTAGTTTTTTTTGTTGATGTTTTCTGACTCAACCACAGTATTTTATCGCCTCTGATCAATTTTGGATTTTGGAAATTAGATTTTAGATTGAAGCTTCAACAATAGACTTAAAAGCAATTTGTATCATCTGATGTAAGTATTTCTTTTAACCCCAATCCAAAATCCAAAATCCAAAATTCAAAATCTAAAATTTACAGTCCTTCTAAAGGTACTTCCAAAAATCGAGCTAACTCAGCGCCTTGAGTTTCTAACTCTGTTAAGGATAACGGTTGACCTACCCGTGTTAAAGGAATATCGCGACGACCTTTGACACGCAGGTAAAGTGCGCGTTGGGGATTTAGACCTTCTTTCAGGGTGATTCGCACAGATTGCACCTCTTGGATGCGTCCGTCAATCTGAATTTGGCGGTTTTTGCCAGGAAAACCCCAGCGGAAGATTTTGAATGTTCCAGTTTCTTGATTAAATTCGTTGTAGCCACCGCCCACATCCCATAGAATTACCAACCACAGGTATGAGGCTAACAGCAAGCCAGCGATGCCATATAACCCCATAACCAATCCTTGAGGCACGAAGATTAGTTGCGTTGCGTCGGTAACCAGGAGTAAATTGACTTTTAGGTAACTGGATAGGCCAGCCAGCACAAAACCCGTGGCTCCCATCGTCACGATGGTTGCCCACCAGTAGTTGCTGAACCGACGAGAACCGAGAACGTTTTGATGTAGGAGGCGATCGCCTTTGTTAATCGTTGTTGATGCCGTCATGAAACTATTTTGGCCCGTGAGATATTCTCCTTATCAAGTCTAGTCTCCCATTCGAGGAGGATGTCTTGCAAGTTCATCGGCTGGACTTTTGAGATTTCTGAGAAAACTTGTGTCAAATTGTAAAAATTCTGATATTCATAGTAGATAGTTGATCGGTTCACTTGCGTACATGCGACGCAAACCTGAACTAATGTGATAAGTTAAGAATCATTAAGTTACTACAAGCTAGGTTACTAGCCAATAGTACAGGTAATAGCATAACTCTGAGAAATACCGACTGAAACTAGACGGTAAGTTCTCATAATCTCAGCAGCTTGCGAGCGACTGAGAGTGTCAAAAAAACGTTAATTCCTCAAGGCAGTCGTTCATAGAGGAAAACCTCTAGGAAGGCGCTGCTCGGAAACCGTGGCAATTTTAGTAAAAAAGAGGATTTTAGTTCGATGACCATCGCAGTAGGACGCGCCCCCAGTTCTAGAGGGTGGTTTGACGCTCTAGACGACTGGTTAAAGCGCGATCGCTTCGTATTCGTAGGTTGGTCAGGGATACTACTGTTCCCCTGCGCCTTCCTAGCACTGGGTGGTTGGCTAACAGGTACAACCTTCGTCACATCCTGGTACACCCACGGATTAGCCTCCTCCTACTTAGAAGGAGCTAACTTCCTGACAGTGGCAGTATCCACCCCCGCCGACAGCATGGGACACTCCCTACTGTTACTCTGGGGACCAGAAGCTCAAGGCGACTTCACCCGTTGGATTCAATTAGGTGGTTTGTGGCCATTCGTCGCCCTCCACGGAGCCTTCGGTTTAATCGGCTTCATGTTGCGGCAATTTGAAATCGCCCGTCTAGTAGGGATTCGTCCTTACAACGCCCTCGCCTTCTCTGGCCCCATCGCCGTATTCGTCAGCGTCTTCTTGATTTACCCCTTGGGACAATCCAGCTGGTTCTTCGCACCTAGCTTTGGCGTTGCTGCTATTTTCCGCTTCCTCCTATTCCTACAAGGCTTCCACAACTGGACCCTCAACCCCTTCCACATGATGGGAGTAGCGGGTATCCTCGGTGGTGCGCTACTTTGCGCCATTCACGGAGCCACAGTTGAAAATACCTTGTTTGAAGATGGTGAAGGTTCTAACACCTTCCGCGCCTTCAATCCGACCCAATCGGAAGAAACCTACTCAATGGTGACAGCAAACCGTTTCTGGTCACAGATTTTCGGGATTGCTTTCTCTAACAAGCGCTGGTTGCACTTCTTCATGTTGTTTGTGCCAGTAACAGGCTTGTGGATGAGCGCCATCGGTATCGTCGGCTTGGCACTCAACCTGCGGGCTTATGACTTCGTCTCCCAAGAATTGCGGGCAGCCGAAGACCCAGAGTTTGAAACTTTCTATACCAAAAACATTTTGCTGAACGAGGGTATCCGCGCTTGGATGGCTCCTCAAGATCAACCCCACGAACAATTTGTATTCCCTGAGGAGGTATTGCCTCGTGGTAACGCTCTCTAACACAACTTCTGTTATGGGCGGTGGACGTGACCAAGAATCAAGCGGTTTTGCTTGGTGGTCTGGAAACGCCCGTCTAATCAATTTATCTGGTAAACTGCTTGGCGCTCACGTAGCCCATGCTGGTTTGATTGTTTTCTGGGCTGGAGCGATGACTTTATTTGAAGTCGCTCACTTCATTCCAGAAAAGCCCATGTATGAACAGGGCTTGATCCTCCTACCTCACCTCGCCACTTTGGGTTGGGGTGTTGGTGCAGGTGGTGAAATTTTCGACACCTTCCCCTACTTTGTTGTTGGTGTACTTCACTTAATTTCCTCAGCCGTACTGGGTTTTGGCGGTATCTATCATGCCGTTCGTGGCCCAGAAACCTTGGAAGAATATTCTTCTTTCTTTGGTTACGACTGGAAAGACAAGAACAAGATGACCAACATCATCGGGTTCCACCTGATTATCTTGGGAGTCGGTGCACTGCTGTTAGTACTGAAGGCAATGTTCTTCGGTGGTGTGTATGACACCTGGGCGCCAGGTGGTGGCGATGTTCGCGTCATTACCAATCCAACACTCAACCCAGCAATAATCTTCGGTTATTTGATCAAGTCTCCCTTCGGTGGCGATGGCTGGATTGTCAGCGTCGATAACCTGGAAGATGTCATCGGCGGTCACATCTGGATTGCCTTAATTTGTATTTCTGGCGGTATCTGGCACATCTTCACCAAGCCTTTTGCTTGGGCACGTCGTGCTTTTATCTGGTCTGGTGAAGCTTACCTTTCCTACAGCTTGGGTGCACTATCCTTGATGGGCTTTATTGCCTCCATCATGGTTTGGTACAACAACACCGTTTACCCCAGCGAATTCTTTGGTCCTACGGGTCCCGAAGCTTCTCAAGCGCAAGCTTTGACCTTCCTCATCCGTGACCAACGCCTAGGTGCTAACGTCGGTTCTGCACAAGGCCCCACAGGTCTAGGTAAATACTTGATGCGCTCTCCTACCGGTGAAATTATCTTCGGTGGAGAAACCATGCGCTTCTGGGATTTCCGTGGCCCTTGGTTGGAGCCTCTACGCGGCCCCAACGGTCTTGATTTGGAAAAAATCAAGAATGATATTCAGCCTTGGCAAGCTCGTCGCGCCGCTGAATACATGACTCACGCTCCTCTGGGTTCTTTGAACTCTGTGGGTGGTGTGGCTACCGAAATTAACTCTTTCAACTACGTGTCTCCTCGCGCTTGGTTGGCTTGTTCACACTTCGTCTTAGGCTTCTTCTTCCTCATTGGTCACCTGTGGCACTCTGGTCGCGCCCGCGCCGCTGCTGGTGGTTTTGAGAAAGGTATTAACCGTGAGACTGAGCCAGCCATGTTTATGCCAGACCTAGACTAGGTTGCAAAGTTACTTTCATCACTGACAATTAAATGGTTTCGAGGCTCTTGTGTTAAAGCAAGAGCTTTTTTTTGCTTTTGGATGTGAGAAAATCGAATTTAGTGCTGGGCAGCACGCTACAGGTAGGATGCGTAAAGAGACGCATCAGAACACCATTAAAAAAGCCCAAAATTAGGATGAATTTCCACGGTGCGTAAGTCCTAGTTTTTAATTTTAACCGCACCAGGTAGCTAAAGACGCCCAGTGAGGCACAGAGTCTTGATGAGGTAACTAACATGCAGAACTATAATTTTGATGCTTTGCGATGGACAACGGAAGCTAAAACAAAATTGCAGAATATTCCCTTTTTCGTTCGCCCCCAAGCTAAAGCGCGAATTGAGCAACTAGCACGTCAAGCAGGACAAGACATTGTGACAGGCGAATTAGTTGAACAAGCTAGGTTAGAGTTTGGACAATAGGGGAATGATGAAAAATTTTTACTTATGGGTGTGAGGGTGATTTTCTAGATTATTCTTTGAAGGAGTTATGAAGATGACAATTGCTCAAAATCGCGCTGATAGAGTCATGCTTTACAACATTAGCTGGCAACAATTTGAAAATCTTCTGCAAGATTTGGGAGAAAGTCGTGCTGCTAGAGTTGCTTATGATGATGGGACTTTGGAAATTATGACACCTTTACCAGAACACGAATATTATAAAAAAGTTATCAGTACTGCGGTTGAAGATATCGCTGAAGAATTAAATTTAGAATATGAAAGTTTGGGTTCTACCACCTGGAAGCAAGAACGCAAAATGGCAGGGGTTGAACCCGATGATTGTTTTTATTTTCAGAATGAAGCATTAATTAGGGGTAGGTTAGATTTAGATTTACGACGAGATCCACCTCCTGATTTAGCTTTAGAAATTGATGTTACTAGTAAATCTTTAGATCGGTTTTCAATTTATGCTCGTTTGGGAGTACCGGAAATTTGGTGTTATGACTCTGGTGAATTGAAGATTTATCTTTTGCAAAATGGGGAATATGTGGAGTCAGAGAAAAGTTTAGTATTTCCAAGTTTAAAAATTCGGGAATTACCAAATTTAATTGAGCAAAACCAGGCAAATGGTAGACGAGCAATTCGGCGGGCGGTGCGGGAGTGGGTAAAGAGTGCAAATTAATTACTTATATAGCCATCCTAAATTAAGATGTGTTCGCGTAGCGTGCCGTAGGCACCAAATCTCTTTGTTCTCTGCCTCTGCGCTCTCTGCGTCTCTGTGGTTCGTTAAAAAAATCCTGTAATGCCTCCGGCTCCCGTCAGGGATACACAACTCAAATAGGATTGCTATAGTAATTTGTTGAATTAAGATATAAGAGAAACTTTTGTAGGGTCTTACCCTTCGACCTAACTTACTCTACCTACTTGGATGATTAATTTTTTTATTAAAACTCTATATCATTACCATTTATAATTTCATATATATCTACATCTGGATTTATCTTAAATTCAATATTTGAAATCTCAATAAATAAAAAATGCTTAATTCCCGTTTCTTCAAAAAAAGAATTTTTATTTTCTCTTATCATATTTACACTGGCAGGTATCTTTATAGTTTTCCCTTTACTAGATTCTATGGTAATCGAATCTTCTATAACTGAGATTGTTTTTCCTTGCTTACCACTTAATATTGAATTTAAAATATCTTCCAAGTTTAAAGGGTTATAAGGTAATTGTTCTACACATTCTTTTAAATTATTATTATCCCAAAGGTGGGGTTTTTTATTTTTAGGATTGCAATAAGGTTTAATATTTTTTTCGCTATATTGATAGGCATCTTGATGCCATACGCAAGTCGAACCATACTTATCAAAACCCTTTAAGGAATGACCCGGTACATAATCGTTTATAAATAATTCCCATATAGCTGCTGATGCTGACCAATGACTTTGTCTTGTTAACTGATCATGAAAATGAGATTGATTCTTTTGCTCATAATCCCAAGTATAGCTAGATTTTTGCAATCTTGGATACTTAGCTTCAAACATAGAAATTTTCGCAGCATCGCCAGCACGAAATAATATAATTGCATCACATCCGAACTCTTTTTCTAAATCATCAGATAAAATTTGTGATTGACAATGAATGAAATTTCTCGCCAATAGACTATTACGCAAAAGTAATCTTGTATAACTCATAAGCGTAGATACATAATCTCGCTCATTTACAATACAACCATCACAAATATCTTGTCTGATATATTGGTCTAAACCATAAATACTTTTAGCTACTAGGGAACTTATTAAATCAGGATTTAAATTAGACTGTATATAGGGATAAAAGTAAGAATTAAAAAAATTAAACATTATTTTTTTAATGCTGTGAGCTTCACATATAACTTATTATACCCCTTAGTTTCCTAAAGCCAATAATAATGCGTAATTTAAGTAATTACGCTTAACTCTATAATAAAGTTAGGCTGAACCTTACCATACAGAAATCAGAAGTTTAATGTTTTCTAGGTCGTCCAACACTGGGATAGGCTTTTATGTAGATTTGAGCAAACTTGATATCCTCCTCAGATAAGTAAGGATAATCTTCGCGGATAACCTCTGGCGACTCTCCCCGGTCAAGTATTGCACCAATATGGCGAACAGTTAGCCGAGAATTAGGAAACACTGTTTCACCACCCATTATATTGGGATCAATGATTAAACGATTTTTCCATGCATTAAACCGTGCAATCATTTCTGACAACTCTCTTATAATAAATCCGAGTTGCAGGATAAAAAATTTTCCTACTTCAATAGTCGCTTCTTTTTGTTCCAAAGCTTCTACTAAACGCTTATATAAACGTGTTCGAGAATCAACTGAAAACTCAAAGTTTACATCCTTGAGAACACAAAGATATATCAATGCAGCAAACGGAAGTTGTAAAGGTTGAGAAACAGGTAAAACTTTGTATTCCAACTCTTTGTAAACCTTTTTTGTAGGTAACTCTACAAATGCGGCTGCTTCGTTAGGTGTGAAAATTGTCTCCATAAGCATTAGTGTTACCTCACAATTACTAAAATACACAACAAGTAGAATAACAACCTAAACATCTGGTGATTTTCAGGACTATTTATACTGTAGTTTTTAATTGTGAAAGTTAATTACTGAAAAGTATACCCTGTCTAGGGAATATTTTAGCATTTACAAGAGTGCGCTGACAAGTTTCTTGATCTGGTGTCAGGGATTCAATGACAGACAACCGCTGAATGAGGTACACAAGGGCAGGCAAGATGCCTACCCTACAATAGTTTTATTATTTATATTTGTACCTCATTTACCTGCACTATGCTGTAATTCTGGTTTTAAATTCCATGTTTGATTTAACTGGATGATTCAGCTTTAATAACTTTTAATTTTAAACTAACCACTTAACTGCTTCCTATATTCATTGCTGCTAAAACAGCCTTCTGGCTGACATCTTTATAAATTGTATTCAAATACTTCATTACCACATCACTAGATGGTGAATTTACTCCATTTTCCTCTTCTTTAGCTAGGGGAATTGTGCCTAATACATCTAATACCGTTTCACTACCGGAAGGTACAATTACTACCAAAGAAGACTCTAGTGGTTCATTATATTGCCAGAAAGATTCAATTTTTATTGAGTATTGGTTTTGAGGAATTGACTTTTGAACAGTTGGTGTTTCTTTTTGGGGAGATTCTACATTTTTAGCATTGCGTAATTGACGTAAATCACTGATAATTTGCTCTTTGGTACGTCCGCGCAATTGAAATAAAACAAACGGATCTTCACTAAAACGATCGCCTAACTGATAATAAACTGCACCGACGTGTTTACAAGGGTTTACCTTATCAGGACAAGAGCATTTACTCTGAACATCAGATAGGGTAAAAGGAAATAATGAAAGACCGTTACTTGTAAAAACGTCTTCGATATTTTGCGGCATTTCTCCTGCTAATAACTTAGCGGCAAAAATTGCCCTTTTCGACATACTTTCAATTACATAACCCCACTCTTCATCACTAAAGGGGTTAAGGGAAAGGGAAACTTTATAAGGTTCCACTTCACTACCTTGCACCCTAGCTAATACTTTTGCACCTTTAAAATCAATGCTCAAAACGTTCCCTTGGCGAGAATAGTTTCTTGCACGTTCTAGACGCTTTTTAAAACGATAGGAATCTAACAAATCTAGCCAGCGTTGTGACCACCATTCTCTACTTGCTTGTAGGGTTCCTAAAGGGTTTTGATTAGTCATTCTGCATCCTCATCAATTACGGCGCTGCGATCAAGTAGTAATAAATTACGGAGTTGGTCTGTGTCCATTTCCGTCAGCCAATCTTCACCCGCACCAACAACTTGTTCTGCTAGTTGTTTTTTACTTTCAATCATGTCATGAATTTTTTCTTCTAAAGTGCCAGTACAAACAAATTTATGCACTTGTACATTGCGGGTTTGACCAATGCGAAATACTCGGTCTGTGGCTTGATTTTCTACAGCAGGGTTCCACCATCTATCAAAGTGGAATACATGATTTGCTCTGGTTAAATTTAGTCCGACTCCACCTGCTTTCAGGGACAAAATCATAATTGGTGGCCCTTGGGGGTCATGTTGGAAACGGTCGATCATTTCCTCACGTTGTTTTTTACTGGTGCTACCATATAAAAACAATATTTCTCTGCCTAGTTGTTTTTCTAAATGGGGTTTGAGCAACTTACCCCATTCGGCAAATTGGGTAAAAATTAAAGCGCGATCGCCTTCAGCTAAAGCCACATCTAACATTTCCTCTAGCCGCTGAAGTTTGGCTGAATGATGTTGTTCTAATGTGGTTATTTTTAAATATTGGGACGGGTGATTGCAGATTTGTTTTAGCTTGACTAATAAAGCTAAAATCATCCCCCGGCGCTGCAATCCTGCTGCTGAATCTATCTCGGATAAAGACTCTTCTACCAATTGTTGATAAAGTGTTGCTTGTTCGGCACTGAGTCCGCAAAATACTGTCATTTCTTGCTTTTCTGGCAAGTCTTGAATGATGGCGCGGTCGGTTTTCAGGCGCCGGAGAATAAACGGCTGAACTAAGGAACGTAATTGATTTAAAGAAGCCACATCACCATACTTTTCAATTGGCATGGCAAACCGACGCTGGAAAAACTGCCGATTGCCCAAATATCCGGGATTGATAAAGTCTAAAATAGACCACAATTCTTGTAGTCTGTTTTCTACTGGTGTTCCCGTCAATGCTACGCGAAATGTAGTTTCTAATTGTCGGACTGCCTGGGACTGCTTCGCTTCTGAATTTTTGACATTTTGGGCTTCATCTAATACAACTGCTTGCCAAGTAATGCTCTGTAATGATTTAATATCCCGGTGAATCAGTGAGTAGCTAGTAATTACTAAATCGTACTTTTTGGCTGTTTCTGCAAACGTCTTACCTTTGGGGCGTTTATCACCGTGATATTGTAAAACTTTGAGTGTGGGGGCGAATTTCTTTACTTCCCTTTCCCAGTTACCTAAAACAGAAGTGGGACAAACTAACAAAGTTGGGTTTTCCAGTGCTTCTTGTTCTTTTAGGTGTAGGAGAAAGGCGATGAACTGGATGGTTTTTCCTAAACCCATATCGTCAGCGAGACAAGCACCTAATCCCCAACGTTCTAGGAAAGCTAGCCAAGCTGCACCCCTTTCTTGATAAGGTCGTAACTGCCCCTGGAAACTGGCGGGGGTGGGTAAAGGTTCAATGGACTGATTATTAGTTAGCGCCCCAATTAATTCTTGCAATGCCCCGGATGCCTCAAAACTGACTACTGGTAATTTTTCAATTACCTGAGTGTCGCCGTTACTGATGCGTAAGGCATCTTCTAAAGAAAGTGCCATTTGGTCTTTACGGGAGGCAAAAAAGGCTTGGGCTGTTTTGATGTCTTGGGGACGCAACTCCACCCATTCGCCGTTAATTTCTACCAGTGGGCTATTCAGCTTTACAAGTCGATCAAACTCGGTTTTAGAAATTGTTTGCCCACCAATTGCCAATTGCCATTGAAAATTCAACAGACTTTGCAATCCTAAGCGTCCCTGTTTTTGCTTTGGTGTTTCGACGGCAATTTTCAAACCCAAACGGTTTGCCCATCCTTCACGGTTCGCTAGACTCGGAGGCAAAATCACGCCTAAACCGCTATCTTCAAACCTCCAAGCAACTGATTTGATAAACTCATAAGCTTGGATGGGTGTGAGGTGAAAAGATTGGGGCGATTCGGTTTCTAAACTGTGTGATATCGCGGGATACAATCGAGAAGCTAACCCCAAACCCCACAAAAACGTTTCTTGCGGTTCTTCAATTATGCGATTTTGATAAACAAGTTGCTCAACCGGGTTTTGCCAAATAGTTGCCGCATCCACTAAAAAATTAGGATCATCTGCCGCTTGGAGGAAATATGCCAATGTCCAATTTGTTTCCCCATAAGCTGGAGAAAGCAGTTGAAAACAGGTGCGAAACAGAGTTTTTCCCGCTAGTTGATATTGCAGTGGCATTGTCCAAGCTTTCAGCGCCGCTTCTAGCCGTTCGACTCCAATTGCATCTGCTTTGACTGTGTTAGTTTCACTAGTTAAGGCTTGCAACCACTGCCGCACAGCAGATGGTAAAGATGCCATTATCTTGGTTTCGATTGGGGCTTGAAAACCCTGCATCTCACGCACTTGGGCATCTATTGTACTGTTGAGAAAGCCCAAAAGTAATTCTTGAGGTTGTATTGGCAAATTGATTGCTAAGTCAGAAGAAAAATACTCAGGACTATCTTGATAGGTGCGACAAGCTGATGGCATTTTCGCCGCAAATTTTTCCAACCGGGTAGCGTCTACAGCACTGTCTAGAAGGACTTGCCATTTAGCAGCTAGAGAACCATCTGTTTGCGGCTGGATGGTTGGTAAAAATTTAGACCGTGAAATTAAGTCTAAACTCCAGCGGGCAACCTGCGACCAATAGCGCAAATCTCCTCCCAAAAGGGCGTCTTCGCCGTCAGCTGCACTCAGGGGAATAGAAGCGAGAAATTTTATTGCTACGCTGGGGTTGAGACAAAAGCCCTCTACTCGCCACGGGTGAAGGTATTGTGGGGATTTTGCATCAACATCTAAGGTGACAGAATGCACTGGGGAAATTGTTGTTTTCCCGGATTCATAGCTTTCTGGGATATGAGTTGGGAGGGCAATTATTTGGGAGTGTGTCGGCAAGGTTTTTTCTGTAGCACTTGTACTTTTGCGTCCTCTCCCGCTACTTACAGGAACTTGGGGTTGTTGGATGAAGTTAGCAAGTTTATTGTGACGTAAGTGCAACCATTCACTCAATTCAACTGGCGTCATTGCCAAGGGATGTGGTGGTATATCTCTGGACGCAATCGACTCAGAATTTACCTCAGAAGATCGCCAAGTTTCTCCCCACACAAATAAACAACTATTTTGATTTTTTAGTAACCAACTACTGTGTAAAATTGCCATTTTTCAAGTTCTCAGATTTGCGCCAAACTAAAGCATTCAACTTGCTTGTTTTTTATTTTTAGTAATTCCCAATTTTTCTTTGGTCAAAAATCTAACTTTGGTTAAATTTAAATATAATTGCCTGTTGACTTTGAGTTCTGTTTTGAATCCTAGTAGCATGATCATATTTTACAGTCAAATGCCAACATAGTCTGGAAAAAATGACTTTGTCCGCCCCGGGGTAAATGTAAGTAATTAGTAGTAATTGTTAGCTTTTTGCCTACTGTTAATTAACCTTCAGCGACAAAGGCAGCAGATAAGTGGTTAGTGCATGTGTTAACAGACTGGTTAATGGTTGTGGATCTTTGTATGTAACAGAAGCCAGCCATAGTGCATAAATGTTAGGATTGCCACAGAGAGAGAATAGCGAAAGAGAAGGAAAAAAAACTGAATGGCAGAAGTTGATAAGTCAATATCCTTCGATGGACGGGATATTCGACTGAAGGTTGGCCTATTAGCGCCCCAAGCTGGTGGGTCTGTTCTGATACAATCAGGGGATACAGCTGTTTTGGTAACAGCTACGCGATCGCAAGCCAGAGAAGGCATTGATTTTCTTCCGCTCACAGTAGATTACGAAGAAAGACTATATGCAGCTGGTAGGATTCCCGGCGGGATCATGCGGCGTGAAGGTCGTCCACCAGAAAAAACCATTCTTACCAGCCGTCTGATCGACCGTCCCTTACGCCCTCTGTTCCCTTCATGGTTGCGGGATGACTTGCAAGTTATTGCCTTTACGATGTCAATGGATGAGCAAGTACCACCCGATGTCCTAGCCGTTACTGGCGCTTCAATTGCTACCCTGATTGCCCAAATTCCCTTTGATGGGCCAATGGCGGCAGTACGGGTTGGCTTGGTGGGAGATGATTTCATTATTAACCCCACCTATGCAGAAATTGAAGCCGGAGATTTGGATCTGATCGTAGCAGGTTCACCGCATGGTGTAATCATGGTAGAGGCAGGAGCCAATCAGCTGCCAGAGCGAGACATTATCGAGGCCATTGATTTTGGTTATGAAGCTGTGCGGGACTTAATCAAGGCGCAGCAAGACCTAATGGCAGAATTGGGTTTGGAAATAGTGCAAGCAACGCCGCCGGAGGTAGACCAGACACTGGCAAACTATATCCGCGATCGCGCAAGCAGTGAGATTAAGAAAATTCTGGCGCAATTTCATTTAACCAAACCTGAGCGAGATATTGCTTTGGATGCAGTTAAGGATGCGATCGCTACTGGACTGACTGAACTAGCAGAAGACGACCCGATTCGCGTTTCCGCAACTGCTGATAAGAAAGCACTTGGTAATACCTTTAAAGAGATTACCAAACAGTTTATGCGGCGTCAAATCGTTGAAGACAACGTTCGCGTTGATGGTCGCAAACTGGATGAAGTCCGTCCTGTTTCTTGTCAAGTTGGCGTTTTACCGAAGCGAGTCCACGGCAGCGGTTTATTTAACCGGGGACTAACCCAGGTTTTATCTACCTGCACCCTCGGCACACCGGGAGATGCCCAAAACCTCAACGACGACATGCAACTAGATCAATCCAAACGTTACCTGCATCATTACAACTTCCCGCCTTTTTCCGTGGGAGAAACCAAGCCGATGCGGGCACCAGGCAGACGGGAAATCGGTCACGGTGCCTTAGCAGAGCGAGCGATTCTGCCAGTGCTACCATCGAAAGAGCAATTCCCCTACGTAATCCGCGTCGTCTCGGAAGTGCTTTCTTCCAATGGTTCCACCTCGATGGGTTCGGTGTGCGGTTCCACCCTGTCTCTAATGGATGCTGGCGTCCCAATTCTCAAACCCGTTAGTGGTGCGGCAATGGGTCTGATTAAGGAAGGTGACGAAGTCAGAGTCCTGACCGATATTCAGGGCATTGAAGACTTTTTGGGCGACATGGACTTCAAGGTTGCCGGCACAGATGCCGGAATTACTGCCTTGCAAATGGATATGAAAATATCCGGTTTGTCTTTGGATGTTATTTCCCAAGCTATCCACCAAGCCAAATCAGCCCGGTTACATATTCTGGAGAAAATGCTCCAGACTATCGAAACCCCACGGACTGAAACCTCACCTTATGCTCCCCGTCTGTTGACGATTAAGATTGATTCAGACATGATCGGTCTGGTCATTGGCCCCGGAGGCAAGACGATTAAGGGCATTACCGAAGAAACTGGTGCAAAAATTGACATCGAAGATGATGGCACCGTAACGATTTCTGCTGTGGATGAAAGCAAAGCGAAGAGAGCGCGTAACATCATCCAAGGCATGACTCGCAAGCTGCACGAAGGGGATGTCTATGTAGGGCGTGTAACCCGGATTATACCCATTGGTGCTTTTGTGGAATTTTTGCCTGGAAAGGAAGGCATGATTCACATTTCTCAATTAGCTGACTACCGCGTTGGCAAAGTTGAGGACGAAGTCGCTGTCGGTGATGAGGTGATTGTCAAGGTGCGCGAAATTGACAATAAGGGTCGGATTAATCTGACACGTTTGGGTATCCACCCAGACCAAGCGGTTGCAGCGCGAGAAGCAGCAGCAGTAAATCGTTAAATCGATTGGGGATTTTAGATTTTGGATTAGGGATGAATCGCAAATCTAAAATCCGCGATGCCTAATATCAAGGCATCGCCGTATATTCTTTAACTAATTTGCATAATTGCCCGGTCTTCTACAAGCCGGGGAGGTAAGCGAGTAAAATACGAGACACCCCATAACTTATTTTACCGCTGGTAAAATAAGTTATGGGGTAGTTGATTTTTTAATCACCGCCGTTATCACCGCCGTCATCGTTTTGTGCCAAATGCTGGAAATTAATGAAAGCGGTATTTTTATCCCCAGAAGTAATCTCAGTTCCGCGCGCACCTTGAGCTGGCTGCTGCCAAGTACTCAAAAATGTACTTATACCTAATACAAATGCAAAAGCAATAGCTTTGGTATTCATCTTGATTCTCCTAAATAAGTTAATTATCGAAACTTGCGATCATACATCCGCAGAATGTAGGATAAGCAAACAACTCATAAGCTAATCGCATTTTCGGCTTGCTCTGCTTTCAGATATTAACAAAGCAGCTTCTATTACTTAGAACGATCACCAAGCGCAAAATATTCCAAAACTTGCAAAAAATTTTAGGGCGTTCAAACTAGAAGTCTTTCTCCTCCAATACCTGCATTCACCCTCCTAACCTCAACCAATAAATTTCACCAACCTGAGCATATTGAGAATCATGATTCACGCAAAGCTTTAACCGGATCAAGTTGGCTAGCACGTATAGCAGGCAAAAGACAAGCACCCATACCTACCAGCAAAGCTGAACCCAAAGACAACATGGCTGTTTGGCTCTCAAATCGATATGGCAAGCTAAATGTGTCAGCAATTACTAGCGTCAATCCATGCACTGAGATGATTGCAGCTATTCCTCCCACTAAGCTTAGAACTACTGCTTCCAAAATGAACTGCTGTAGTATCTCCAGCTTAGTTGCGCCAATAGCTCGTCTCAAACCGATCTCCGCAGTACGCTCAATCACAGCAGCTATTGTGATATTAGCAATACCAACACCAGCAATAAGCAGCGAAATCATTGCTACAGCAATCAGTCCCCGCGTAGCCAGTTCCAAAGTTTCTTGCTGCTGAATAATATCTTCTACATTATTTGCTCCAAAGATATCTGAGCCTGCAAGGCGTTGTTTTAATAATTGCGTTGCTTGCTTTTCCAGGTTCTTCAGATTTTTGAGCTTGTAGGGACGCATTGAAATTGCATCAATGCTTTGACTACCTGTCATGGAACTGTAAGTTGAAATGGGCATCAATAAACTACCTTGAGGTTGTTCTCCAATATTTAATTTAGTTTCAATAACTCCGACAATCATAAATAATCTCCCTGAAGTAAATATGAGTTTACCAATAGGATCTTTACCGGAGAAAATTTTTTCTTCCAAGAATTTATCAATCACTGCTACTGGTCGATAGTTAACGAAATCAGTAGGATTAAAAAAACGACCTTTTAACACTTTTCTACCAGAAGTGAGCAAGTAATTTTCAGAAACAGCCAGTATCAAAGCTTTACTTGTCCGATCCTGAAAGACGACTTGCTCAGAAATTACATAATTGTAAGCACTAATTACCTGAATATTTTTTATCCGTTTTTGTAGGAACTCCATATCCTCCAACTTTGGTTGCCTACCTTTTGCTTCTAAGATATAAACAGAGGCTTGCGGTGCTTCTCGCTCTGCCAACTGTTTAGTAATTACAGCACGACTAATACTACTTACCTGAAAAGTTGCATTCACCGCCGCTACACCCATAAATACGCCAAGAGTAGTTAAAGCAGAACGCAATCGATTACTGAGTAATGATTTAATAGTAAGGACAACAAGGTCTTGGAGAGAAAGACTCATATTCGGCAGCAGGAGAAAAAAGGAGTTAGGAGTACAAGGGTAACGGACTCTAGATAGGGAGAGGTAACTTACTCGGTGTTGGGTGAAGCAGGACTGTTGGACTGGTCATTTGATGAACCTTCTATTATTGGCATTCCTGGTTCCAGTTCAATTTCTGGCGCAGGCAGTATAACTTTATCACCTGCTTTTAAGCCAGATGTTACCTCTACAGTAGTTGCCCCCTCTACGCCTAAAGTCACAGTCTGTTTGTGAGCTTTACCTTGATTATCCTGTATCCAAACGTAGGGTTGGGCTTCAGAACGTTGAATTGCTTCTAACTTTAAAGTCACTACATTCTGACGTTGCTGTACAACGAGTTCCACACTGACTTGACTACCGGGAATTAAAGTGTTAGTTGGTTTATTTAGCTGCACAGTTACTGGTACTCTAGCTTGAGGTGATTGCCCAGCTGATTGGCTAGCTGCTGATACTTCAGAAGCAATAATCGCTTGAGGATAGACACTCTGCACTTTTCCAAGGAATGTTTTTGCATTGGGGCCAATAACTTTGATGCGAGCCAGTTGGTTAACTCGAACTTTAGCAGCTTCAAGTGTCCCAAGCTGAAGTTTCACCTCTTCTTTTGTGGTATCGCCTAGTGTAAGTAAAACATCACCAAACTTGATGCCATCGCCATTTTTCACTTTTAAGTCAAGAATTTTTCCTGTGATAGGTGCATTCACAATATTATTTTGTTGTCGCTTTTTGATCCTTTGTCGCTCTACTTGCAAGCGTTGAATTTCTTGGTTTGAAGTATTAACTGCTGACTGAGCTTCTCGCAATTCTGACCTAGCTGTTAAAATGTTATTTTGCTGTTCTAAAGAGCGTTGTTGCTCTAGACTTAGGCGCTGAAGTTCAGTTATTTGAGTGCTGGCTTCCAACTCTGCATCTCTCAAATTAGCCTCAGCCTGATTAAGTGCTGTTAACTCTTGTTGGAGAGCATTGCGAGAAATAACACCTTTTGCTGCTAAAAATTTAGAATTTTCAACTTTCTTTTGGTCGGTAGCAAGCCTTTCTTTTGCTTCAATAATTTTTTGGCGGCTACGTGCTATGCTAAGTCTCTGTTTTTCAATCTGCAATTGTTGTTGTTTATTCCGCTCTTCAGCTTCCTTGTAAGCAGCAGTCAGCTTTTCTTTTGCTTCGCCAACTTTCTGCTGATTGCGTAATAGGGTAAGTTCTTGTTGATGAATTAGTAAATCCTGCTCAGTCAGGCTAGTTTGTTCCTGTGGATTGCGAAGAATCAGCAACTGCTGACCAGACATAACGCGATCGCCAACTTTTACCAGTACACGCTCTACTGCAACTTCTCCTGGAGATTTTAGGCTTTGTTGATTCCCCATCTCTACGATGCCACTTTCATTAATTGTAATTTCAACATTGCCCCTATTAACAGTAATAATAGGCATTACAGGTGCATCAGTAGATTTATCATAATTTGATATGTAAAATAACCAACCACTAAAGCTGAGAAAAGTTAAAATACCCGACCAGGCTAACCATCGAGTTCCAGGTTTGAATCTATTTTTACTTTTACCTTGCTGCTCTGTAGCTAACATTTCAAATCCATTTATAGTTGCAAAGTTCTACGACAGTTTAAAAATCACAACTTCAGCAGTTTAAAAGTTGTAATTTTTTGCCTGCATATTCCAAAGCGTGGCATACTCGCCTTCGCGCTGTAAAAGTTCTTGGTGAGTGCCCTGTTCGATTAAACGACCAGCCTTGAGAACTAAGATGCGGTCAGCCATACGTACCGACGCTAGCCGATGAGTGATCAGGAGAGTAGTCTTGCCCTTAGCTAACTCAACAAAGCGATGATAAACTTCGTACTCGCTACGAGGGTCAAGCGCCGCAGTAGGCTCATCAAGAATCAATAACTGAGCTTGTGTCCGTACAAACGCTCTCGATAGAGCTAATTTTTGCCACTCCCCACCCGAAAGCTCTGTACCACCGAACTGCTTACCTAAAGGAGTATTTTCTTGAGTCGAAAACTTTTCGACTAATTCAAGCATACCAGCTTTTTCAATTGCATGTCTAAGAAGCTCTGGATGTTCTAAAGCTTTAAGGTCTCCCAAAGCAACATTTTCCCCCAGTGTAATGGCGTAGCGACCAAAGTCTTGAAATACTACTGCAATCTGCTGTCGCCAGTCATCTAGATTTAATTCTCTTAGATCTACACCATCAATCAAAATCGCTCCTTCTGTAGGGTCATACAGCCTGGTGAGTAACTTTACTAACGTGCTTTTGCCAGCTCCATTTTCCCCAACTATGGCTACTGTTTGATGAGGGTAAAGAGTAAAGGAAATATCTATTAAAGCCAAGCGATTGTCTGGGTAGCGAAAGTGAACTTTATCAAAAGTAATGCCAGAGTGAATCATATCTGGCACAGGTCTTCCTGGAATACACAGTGGCATTGATAATTCAGTATCTAGGAAGTTGAAAAACTGTTGCATATACAACAATGTTTCATAAAGTTCTAAACTAGCTTTGACAAATTCTTCAAGATTTCGCTGGAGGGCAGCCAGCGATTCTACAAACAGAAGTACACTTCCTGGACTAACTTGTCTTCTAAAAGCCTGTTGCACTACCCAGAAAAAGGCAAAACCATTTCCTAGCGTACTTATCAGGGCCAAGCCAGTCGTCCATAGAGCTTGCTTTTGCCGCAGATGTCGCATAGATCGGTGTAAAGATTGAAATGCTTGCAGGTAAATACCAATAAAAAATGAACCTGTCTTAAACAACCGCACTTCTTTAGCATAAGCATCAGTAAGCATTACTGATGTGCAATACTGCATTCGCCGAGCTTGTGGACTATTTTCAAACAGAGTTAACCAAATTTTCGTCTCATACTGAAAAGAAACAACTATCTGAGGTATGGCTGCGATCGCAATCACCAAAGGAATCCAAAACCCTAAGGGAACCAGTAAAACTATCATAGCTACCAAGGTAATGAACGACTGACCTCCTCCAGCTAAATTCTGAAGTAAATTCAGTGGCTGATAGCTAACTTCCTTTTGGAGAATTTGTAGCTCGTTATAAAACTCAGGGTCTTCAAAGCGGCTCAAATCTGCAAAAGTATCTGCTTTATGCATTAAACGTAAGCTAATATGAGCCGTTAGCTTATCATTAATATTACCCTGAACTGCTTGTACCCAAGGGTTTAGAAGGAAATCTAATAGGAAAGCTCCAACCCATCCTATTACTAAAATACCAATTGATAATTGCCCTAAATTCTCACCTTGAGTCAAAGCTGCTGCTACTGTATCTACTACTAACTTGCTAATCCAAATGCTTAATGCTGGAACAAGCCCCTGCAACAGAATAGCAGCAGCTAGAAAGATGGTCTCCCTTGGAGCCGCTTTCCATAATAATGTTAAAGCCCGAAATAAAACTTTTGTGGATTTACGTAGAGAATCAAGCCATTCTTGAAAGCCAATCATTAATTTAATCCTTTTTTATAAGCCTTCTTATGATAAATTAGTTTTGGATAAAACTAAAGTTCCAATTTAGCGGCTTGGCTTGTAACCTTGACTCTTTTGACTCGATTTAATGCTTTTAAGTACCAGTTACTAATTATTTCCTTTAAAAAATTTAACTTAATCAGAATAGGAACTTTGTGACTAGCTCTAGTCGTCCCGTTAGTCAGTCCATGACAATCATATAAAACAAGCTTTATAAGCCACTCTGTACTTAATTTCACTGGTTATTAGAGGATGATTGAGAAGTCTAATTTATTACTTAAATGGGCGAATATAATTCGCGACTACACAGACAAAACCCACCTATGTGGGTTTGAGACCCTTGATTTTTCAGTCTTTCCGCGCAGGCTTTGTTTGTGTAGTAGCGAGTTATATTCGCCTAAAAGTTTTTAAACAACCTCTAAGCCTTTTGATGAGCTATAACCTTAATTTTCTCGTCATCAATTCTAACAACTTGGAGCAAAATAAACGAACTGAAGGATTTATTTTAAACGGCAATCAATTTTCTAAAGTGATATTCAAAATTATCCACTTCACGAAAGGGTGTATCACTAATTTCTACCCATGCATGGGCTTGAACTGGTTCATTAGATACACCTACACACCAGGTTGATGACAGACCTTTAGTTAGTGCAAAGAGCACAAAAGCCAAAGAAAATTCTAGACATGCTAGTCTTCCTAATAGCAAAAAATTCGACTTACGTACTGCTGCCCATACAATCTCTGCCTCCTCATATGTGATTTCACGCAAGCAGTATCTCTTGAGTACGCTAAGAATTTTACTAATTCTAAAAATACTCAAACAACGTATAGCTATGTATGCAACTATGACAACAAATAGACCTGTTAAGCGCTCACTCCATTTTAAATTTATGTCAATAGGAGTTAACGACATTCTATCATCCATAATATCTCTCTCCCTGTTTAAAATCAAAAACTGAGTTTTTCCTGTAAATACAGCACTTTGCACGACCAATTGGTACAGGGTTTATCTTGGTTTTTAAACTTATTTGCCTAATTATTGTGCCTGACCATTACGCAAAGTGCTGTATATAGCATCATATTTTTATTCAGCTTTGCTTGATGGTATACATAAAATTATGGTTTCGCGCATCAAAAGACTTAATTAGAAAATATCGAAGCATCACCAACAATTTAATTTTTTCATAGATTACTTCTTTTTATTTCTAGCAGTCCAGCTTTTAGAAGACGGTCTACTAGAGCCTCCATATCTTTTAAAACAACAGTAGAAGAACATTCATATAAATCTGAAATTTCTTTCAGCGTCTCTTCAACGGAGTCAGATTTTACTAATAACTTCCAAAAATCAGCCGCACTATCATTCAAAGCATAATAAATATTTTTTTTGGCATCTAATAAGACTGCACTTTCTTCAAAAAAACTTGTGTAAATGTGATGTGGAATAGAAACTTCTTTCATGAATTTACTCCTATTAATAACTAAAGCTAAAACTTTGTCTTGTTTTAGTATGGTAGTAAAGGACTTCGTTAAGAGCAAAAAATAACCCACCTTAATATTCAACTTTATTTCAGGACAATTCTGCAACTTTTGCTGTTTTTAGAAATCCTCTTTCGACCAAAAACTATAATTGTTTTGCGCCAATCGACGTAACCAAATTTCAAGTGATAGTGTAGTATTGAAAAATGACATATTATCAGACAATCGTATACTAAAATATTGCATGGCAGTTTGTAATTTTTTTATGTCTACTAGTCCCATATCAGCTAAAAGAGAGGTATTTAAAATTTCTTTGATTATATGTCGGTTTTCTCGAAAACCAATTAACTCATCTGCTGTATATTCCCCTTTAGTATTACGTTTAAAGATACTCTGCGGTAAATCCTGCTGAAATGCTTTGATTAAAAGTGGTTTGTAGGCAAATGGACTTGTCCGCTCTTCTGGTTTTGCAGACAGACAGGCATCAATTACCGAAGAATCAAGAAAAGGAGATTCTAAATTGACATCATAAATATCGGCTACCTGCTGTTCAGCTTTAATACTAGACCCCATCCCTTGAATAATAGCTATAGCTTGATGTTCACCAGGATTATCAGCAAAAGGTGTCGCTATTAGTGCCCACTTGTATAGTTCTTCCAAAACTAAATCTACTAACTTATTGGTATACCAACTAGTAGACTTAGGAAGAGAATCCCAAGTGATAGTTTCCTCAAGATTAGTTAGATTATTAGATGTTGTAACTAGTAAAGTTTTGTTTTTAATTTTCTGCATTAGCCACTGCTGATAAGAACTAAAATTTAGGTTTATAGAACTCATTATCAATGGGAGTGGTGAACAAGTTGCTAATCTTGACCATCCTAAAATGTGCTGCAAAAATCCTATAATTTTTGCTTGCTTTAATAGATCCACGCAATAAGAACAACTCGATGAAAGTACTGCATCTCCACCTTCTCCATTAATATGTAATTGAGAGCCGCTTAATTTGACAATTTCCATTTTATAAATAATTCTTGCCATATCAAGAACTACTGGATCTGGTATATCTATTAAAGGAACTGATTCCAAACCACTATATTCACTAGGAAGATTAAAATCCTCAACCATTACAGGATTAATATTTGGATAAAGACTAGCTGCTTGCTGGGCATATTTGACGTCCGATGATTGAATGGCACTCAAAGTTTTCTCGGTTATTGTAACCAATTGTTTACTCTGATTTGCTAAAGCTTTGGAGGCTATTAAAGCCAGAGTCGTAGAGTCAAAACCACCGCTCAAATCGCTAGATATATTGCCGTATAAGTTGACTCTTCCCTCGACAGCAGTTAGCAACTGTTCATGCAGATATTCAGCCGCATCAGAGAAACTCTTATATTCCTGCGGTTTATACCAATAGCGCTTACATGCCAGTTTTCCTGATGAAATATGTAAATAGTGACCGGGGGGAATAGGCTGCACACCGCAGAAGGGAGTACGTTTTTGTACTAGACTTAGTGTCCCCGAACCTGATAAAAAAGTAGCAAGCCAAGACTGATCTACTTCAGTTTTCAGCAGTTGTTGTAGGGCTATTGCTAATGAAGAGTAAGTGATGACAGAATTATGAACTGCATAAAATGCAGTTTTTACACCAGCAGAATCGACAAATACATATGTATCAGCATTATCTTGAACAATTAAATTATATATGCCTGGCAGTCTCATGAGTTGGCTATACTCACTTTCTCTGACGGCTTTCTTAAATAACTTAACCACAGTTTCATATGATGCAAGACAACTACCAATTATGGCTAGTTTAACCAAGGATTCAGAAAATTTTATTACCTGCCTTTTTTTCCAATCTCCACAGAGCCACAAGTAATTAGTATCTTCCCAAAGTAACTTTCCATTAGATGGTTTGGGAAGGTTTGTTAGAAGACAATCATCCTGGATTACAAAACCACAAAACCAATGTTTCATATTATTTTAGTTTTATTCAATAGTTGATTAACATTTTTTTGGTTTTACTGATTTAGGAAAATCTTAGATATTGCGACTTTAGAAAATAAAGATGTAATGCTATTAGCTTAATTACAAATGTAAACTAATACAAAATTACTGCTTTATTAACATGATCTTGAAGCAGTAATGTCAGTAAATTTTTTATTTTAAGAAATTTACAAAAGGGTGAAGTAAAGTGAAAATTAGTGCTAACTTACTTCATTTTCTTCACCCAATTTTTTTACGAATGACAGTTAGCTACTTAAGTAGCTAAAGTTGAGCAAAAGATTAGCAAATTGGCTTTGAGGCAGTTATTCTACTTCAGTGCCAACGGTAGTAGTAACGGCGGTGGTGTTCTCGACGTCCCCAACGATGATGACCTAAAGTTGTTCTAACTGCATCACCTATCTCAATAATTTCAGGCTGAGAGTACTGTTTTTTTGTTGGATTTAGCGTTGTCATTTGAAAACCTCCAAATGATTGAGTTAATAAGTAAGTTGGGTGGAATCAAACCTTAGCTAATCTGCTCCATAAAGCTAATACAAAGCCTGACTTAGCCTGATATTGAGGTTTAATTTCTGCTTCAACACAGGGCGTCGGGGTCTTTGGCTTCACAGATTAGGCATAAAGCAACTAAATAGTGTCTCCAACCTTCATCACACATAGGATCACTCAGATTTAAAAAACTGTAAAAACAAGTGAAACGTAAGTGTATGAGCCAGAGTCTAGATAAAATAGTTGCTCATAGCCAGACTTCCTTTTCTACCTGTGAACTTCATTATTAGCAGTTCTTATTTCTGATAACGAATACCAAAGGTAAATTATTCCAAGACTTGCAAAAAAAAAAATCTGTGGTTTTATGGGATAAATCTTTTATGCCCTGAACGTGTTCTCTAAAATCCAGGAATTTTAGCTACCAATACTTGCTTTAGGGAGTTTACAGGCTTTATTCTACGCTAAAGCAAGGAAGACTTACCCTAGCTCTTTAGGATGTTTGCATTCTTAAAATCACAACCAGGATATACAAGCTGCAAGTGCAAAATATTTATTTACATTTCTATATATTCAGGCTCAAAGATATTTTGCAGTTTACCAACTCAACAATACTGGTGTTTTGCACTAGAAACTTTTGCTCACTCTTGTTCTAAGTGCAAGGTCTCATCTAATACTGCATTTGTAAATTTTATACTTTCCCAGTAAGTCTGGTAAGCTGCTACTGGAACTGTCAACACATCACTCCAAGCTTTCTCTTGCTGATGAAACTTTTGAATTGCTGAGTCTTTGGCAGCATCTAAGCTCCCACTTATTAGTCCTAAGCTATAAGTTTCTGGCACTGCTGGTAGTTCCTCCGCTAACCCCTGATAATAGTCTCCTACTGCCAGCAGGTAATCATAAATCTTGCGGGAGAGCCTTTTTCCAACTGGTTGTAGTAAGTTACAAGCTAATGCAGGAACAACATGCCAAGTCTCAGCTAGTAAATCTTGTCCAACCGCAGACACATCTGAAGGAATCAACAAATCCACATTATTGAGAAACTCTGTTTTTACAGATAACAACATCACAAAAACAATTGCCCACTGCTGTTCTTCTTCTACTGATGATTCAGGTTCTTTGACAATCATCACATAGCGCGGTAGTGAGTTCCCTGCTAAAAACCTTTGCACTGAAGAGGGGTACAATGTTTGTTGCTCTTTATTTGAGAACTCTAGAGGACTTCGCACCACACGGCTCACTTCCCAGATTTCTCCAGGCTGTGGAATTGACATGTTACTACTTTGTGTATTATTCCTATTTATACGCATAAGTTTGTAATACCCAACGAAGATATCTGAGTGTCGGGGATTCTAAGAGGATGTTTGAAAAGTATCAAAATTGATCGAGATCCCCCCAACCCCCCTTAAAAAGGGGGGCAATAAACTCTTAAAGTCGCCCGGAAGGGGAGCCAGCGCGGTCTTGGGGGTCTCCACGCCACATGCTTCAAGTCGGCGGAGCCGCCCAACGCAGTGGCTCCCCATGAGCGACTGGCGTGGATTTAGGGGGATCTACGAGTGTTATATTTATCATAAACAACTTTTCAAACATCCTCTAAGTGTGATTATGTTTATATATTCGTTAACGAACGAGCACGTCCGATTATAACGACTCGTTTAAATCTTTACAAATTTGAGCAACAACGAATTTATGAGTTATTGATTTACCATTGATTTCTTGAGTACTGTTGTGTTGCTTTCTGCTTGCCAATTGCTTGCTGTTTTTGCTTAACGTTTTCAAATTCGAGTAATCCTAATGCCTCAGCAATTCGTTCTACAAGTTCCTGCCACCGCTTGCAGACTTTACTTTGGCTAACTCCTAGTTCAGCTGCAATATGCGTTTGTGTTTTTCCTTCAATCTTCCCTTGCCACAGCTTGAGATATTTTTGATGAGGATATTTTTGATCAAGTTGGTGAATCGCTTCTACCGCTTTTATAATTAAATCTGCACGCTCTGCTGCGTCTAAAGCATTATATTCATCAGGAATCGTATCTAGCAGAACTATATCCGTCTCAGGAATAGCGCAATCTAAACTTTGACAGTTTCGTAGTTTTTCTTTGCGAACAAAATCAATGACTTCACATTTAGCGACTGTAAAAGCCCAGTGATAAAACTGTTCCACGTCCCTTAACTGAAATTTTCCAGCTTGAATAGTCTGGAAAAGTTTTAAATGAACTGCCTGAACAGCATCTTCCCAAGATAAGCTTGTGCCCCTAGTGTATTTACGAGCAATCTGCTCTAGTTTGTGGCAATAGTACGAGTCGCGGAGAATTTCCTGGTAATAACACGCTGATAGCTGTCTTGATATCATCTGACACGTCCTTCTAGCTTGGACATTGTGGGTCTTGGTGTAGTTTTTGCTTAAACCGCTGTGAAGTCAAACCCAATTATGTACCAATGGCAGCATGTCTAAAATTTGTTCTAATCCTTTGATCTTTCTGGTACAAGGGTTTGCTTGCTACCAGTAGACACTACAAACCTTACCGGAAGAACTGTGAAGTACTTTATGATAATTGGTGCTAACCTGCGTTCTAGGGCTAACTATAATGTAGGGAGGTTCGGGTTTAACCAAGCAGTTAAAAGTGCTTTAAATCCTTGAACTAGATGCTGACTATGCTTGCAGTCTTAGAACTACAACCAGTAGTATTCGATTACTTTCTTTGTTAGAATTACCCCTTGTTGAGATTTTTATAACAGCGATACTACACCTTTTTATAAAAAACAATTATCAGGATTTAGATGGAGGTAGTGCAGATAAAACATCATTCCAAAGTGATGATATTTTACTTCTTTAGGTACATGAGAATCAGACAAACATAACTGCTGAGTAAGCAATGTTCAGATGTTAAGATACCTTAGCTTACATTCTGTAGATTTGTAAAAGAACACTTATATTTATTGAGATTACCACCCTGTTATCCATTGGAAGCGGAGGCTACTATCTTCATTAACTGAGCCAAAATCAACGCCAAATTTAATACCCCTCATATCATGTCCAATTGAGTAGTTATAATCAAAATGGAATAGTTGCAGAGTATCTAATCTAGGTCTCTGATGGGAATACTTCAGACAAATGACTTTCAGTCTTCGGGTGACTCGACTGGAACATTGGGAAGCCGATCTGATTGAACAAAAAGACTGAAAAAAAACTCAATTTCAGGCTAATTAATTTGAATTTTATCTGTTTGTTTTTATCATTATAGCCTGCGAAAGCATGCTTTGTTCTAGTAGCTGCGACTTCAGTTGTTTGGCTTCCGAGTTAATATTTTGAATCAGGAATAAAGTTTAGCCTCCAACTTTTTCAAAATCTGCTTAGGAGCGTTCTTATTTCCTTTGATAAACTTCCAAGCAGCAAAACCTGCACCAAATGCAACAACAGCCGCCCCTCCAGTCATCACACCAACGCCAGCAAGAGCAGCCATAAGCGCTAGATGAACCTGCTTTTATTCTTTAGTGTTTACACTTATAAGCCTTCTCCCGTCAGGCTTGGTTTTGGTAGCCAAGCCACTGTGTTGGGGAGGCAGCACTCGACTAGGGTTAAGAGGTATAAAGCGACTGCCGTCGGCGGAGCCGACTTGAAGCAAGTGGTGCGTGAGTTCACTCGTCCACCTCTTCTTTGTCAGTTTGTCAATTTAAGATATCTTTGTTAAATAAAATAAGTAGCCTACATAGTTGGCTTTTATCCCATACTTGACATAAAGCATCGTGAGTGCCAAGCGTCTGCCAGAAACCATTGCCCATGTCAGAATTACTCGCCAATCTTGGCAACACGGCTTTCTTGAAGGTGAAGTGAGCGCGGGTAGCTTTGAGTGGCATTTCCAGTGGCATTTTCGTCGGGGAGAACTTTCTGTGAAGCCTTCCCAAGGTCGTGCATTAATTAAAGAACCCCTCGGCCGCTTTTTGGAACAACAAGATTACCAGCTAGAGCCGGGAGGAGATTATGCTTTTACTATTCGGGCTGAGTTATAAGTTGAAAATGTTGGGTTTCGTTCCTCAACCCAACCTACAGGAAGCCTTGTATGTAATTACGCCTGCCTAATTCACTGATTCAGTGAATGTTGGGTTTCGTTCCTCAACCCAACCTACAGGAAGCTATTCGGGCTGAATTATGAGTTAGTTGTTAACTGATTCGGTGAGGCGATTTAAGTATCTTTCGATCAAAAGGATAGCGACAATGTCATCTATCGGCCTTGGTGGCTGCCGCAAACCCTTTGGTAATAGCTTTGTTAGTCCTTGCGGTGGGTACATCTGCCAATAGCGATCGCGTGCTTCTAAGGTGCTATAGCGTTCATCCACTAAAATAATATTCAGCGGCTCTGCTAATTGCTGTTGCAGTTGCTGTTTCCACTGCTTGGCTGTAGTTTGGTTACCCATCACCAACAAGGAAATGGGATATTTTTGGCGTAGTGTCTCAATATTGGCGATCGCATCTGATGCCATCACCACCTCATGATAATATAGCTGCCGATCCAGTCCCATCACCGCAATACCACACTTATCTTTACCTGGATCAAAGCCTAAAATAACTGGTTGTGTTGGTGAAAATTCACGGTAAGTCATAAAAAATTCAAAATTCAAAATTCAAAATTCAAAATTTAATTAGGTGCTAAAAATAATTTGTCCGTTGATGATTGCGATTAGTCTCACTCTTAGTGGCCCGGCGGTAAAGGTGTCCTCTGCGGCGATCGCTTTGATCTCCAATGGCTGACCATACAACCTCAGTTGGGAAACAAAGCGCAGGAAAGTACCTTCTATTTGCACATTTTCGACAATGCCGGCATTTCGGGCGCGAAATTGCGAAGCGGAAATTAGCAGATCCAGTCGCTGCCGCAGCTGATAAGATGTCATCGTTTTCGGATCGGCGGTGGTTGTGGCTAGTAATTCACCTGCTGAAAAGACCCGTTGATTTCTTGCTGTATCGGCAAAAAATTCGATTTGTTTTTCTCCCCTGACATAATTGCCTGCGGAGAAAATTCGCACGACGTATTCTCGACCATCATCAATTTGCTTGATCAGTTGCTCAATTCTATCTTGGGTAACGTAGAGGATCTCTACATTTGAGGGATTTGTCCCCGGTTCAGTTAATTCGAGATTGGCATTTCGGTCGGCTTCCTGTAAAAGTTTGATCACCGCTTGACGGGCAGCGGGGGCTTTGTCAACGCGAACAACAGCAGCAGCTAGAACTTGACCGCGAATTATCGCCAACTTGCCCAGACGCAGGTCGCGGTAAGACTGGTAATATTTTTCCAGCCTTGCCACTTCCTGTTCTAGAGATTCCTGTTGTTTTTCCAGTTCTTTGAGGCGAGATTCCCGTTTGGCAATCACTTGCTCTCGTTCTGTAATTTCTAGATTGCGATTTTGAATTAGTTGATCTAGTTGAGCAATTTTGCGATCGCGTTGTTGAATGGTTTCTTGACGGTTAGCAAGTTCGCGATCGCGTTTGGCGATCGCTGTTTTAGCTTCGTCAATCGCTTTTTTTGCTTCGGCGTACAGTCGTTGGCGTTCTGTCTTTAGTTGTTCAACTGCCGCCTGTAGTGCCTTTCGCTGATCGTAAACGCTTTGCAGTTCGGCGATCGCTTGTTGATAGCGAATTACCACTTGACCCAGATGGCTTTGGGTGCGTTGGAGTTGAGCTTGAGTTTGAGCTTGTCGGCTGATGGTGCGGTTGAGTTGGGCTTCGGTTGCTTGTTGCTTGGCATTTGCCGCCTGCAACGACTGATTAATTTTCTGTAAATCTTGCTGTGCCTGAGCTTGTTCTTTCCTGGCTTGGTTTAGTTGACTTTCTACCTGGCTTTTCTGGGTTTCTGCGGTTTTTAGCAGTTCCCGCTTCTGCCTCAGGTCTTTTTGAATATCTTCTAACTCAAAGACTCCCTTGCGTAATCCTTCGTCAGCAGTAAATAAAATTGCTAGAGTTGATGCAGAAATCAACCCACCAGTAAAAATAGTTATCAGTACAGCCGTGTTTTTGGGACGCAGCTTGAATAGTGAGAGGCGTGCTTTGCCAACTCGTGTGCCAATGCGATCGCCCACGGTGGCGATCACGCCTCCCAAAATTAAAATTGCTGCGATGAGGATGTACCCGGTGGTCATCTTCAGCTACCGTTCACGTATTGTGCGGTCGGCATAATGCTTCCAGATACAGCCTACTACTTTCAACCATTTTCTGTTGGGGAGTAGAGATTGGCAAAAGCTGAAATTACTCAATTTTTAGATTTACCTCCAACTGTCCGTGTCACTCAATTTTAGATTTTGGATTGTTTTGAGTCCGTTGATCCAGTAGCTGGAGAATCAGGATACCTTGTTCTCTGTGTCTGTTTGCCGTCGATGCTGGGCGTTCTAGCAGATAGTTTTGGATTCCCGCTGATAAATTCTCAATCCAAAATCCAAAATCTAAAATCGCACCGTGCCACCTCTATACCCCCGGTTGTTTTTAAGTGAATTGCCTACTTAAAGTAACAGGTTTATGCACAGTAATCTTCTTTTTGTGGATTGAAATCATCTTCTTTTCACGCAAATCCCCAAGTAACCTGGTGACAGTCACGCGAGTAGAACCAATTGCTTCGGCGATCGCCTGATGAGATAGCTTTAGGTCAATTGTGATCCCATCAGCACAAGGAACGCCAAAATCCCGACAGAGAATTAACAGAAAACTCACCAATCTGGAACCCATATCTCGGTGAGCAAGGGTTTCAATCATCATCTCTGTTTGTAAAATCCGCGAAGATAGGCCCCGCAGCATTAACATTGATAATTCGGGATTTTCCTTGAGTGCTTGCTCCACTTGTTCAATTGGCGCTGACAGCAATTCTACAGGCGTAAAAGCCACCGCATGGTAAAACCTATCTGACTTATTTCCCGTCAGCAGTGATAACACACCAAAAACACTATTTTCCCGCAGCAGTGCTACCGTTATTTCTTCTCCTGCCTCGTACACCCTGGAAAGTTTCACAGCACCCTTGAGAAGAAAATAAACTCGTTCGGCAGGATCGCCGGGAAAAAAGATCGTTTTATTGCGTTCAAAAGTTTCCACAACCGGCGGAAACGCTCCGGTCGCCATCTGACGAAAAACATTTGCTAGGGCTTTATCTTGTGTCACGATCATCTCCCTTCCCCTACCCAATGCCGGAAAAACAAAAACTGATTACCTAAGAATACACCCGAAAAATCAAGAAGACACCGTCAACCTTTCTGTACTTTCCTATACTCAAACTCAATACTTCATAGCTATTTGTTTATAATGATACATAATTATTGTTTTTTTCAGCTATTTATTGTTGATCAGCAGTTCCTGTATCTGTAGATAAAAGGATTTTTACCGAAAAATTCCTAATATCTTGAGAATATCTTAAGGAATAACAGGTCGTTTTGTTGCTGCTTTCCAAAGATTGCCAATCATCATTTTTACAAATTCTGTGCTAAACAAAGACAAACTCGCCTCAGATTCTAGTATGCTCCTAAATGATTGATCGCATTTACAATTTTTATGCTTAATCTGTCCGGAAAAAACGCCCTTGTTACAGGTATTGCCAATAACCGCTCGATCGCCTGGGGGATCGCCCAACAATTGCACAAAGCAGGAGCTAACCTAGGCATTACCTACTTGCCAGATGAACGAGGCAAGATGGAGAAAAAAGTTGCAGAATTGGTAGAACCCCTGACCCCTAGCTTATTTCTTCCCTGCAATGTCCAAAACGATGAACAGATTCAATCTACCTTTGAGACTATCCGCGATAAATGGGGCAGAATAGACATCCTGATCCATTGTCTGGCCTTTGCTAACAAAGACGATTTGAGTGGAGATTTTAGCCAAACCTCTCGTTCTGGCTTCAACACAGCGCTAGAAATCAGCACCTACTCACTGGTGCAGTTAAGTGGTGCGGCTAAACCGCTGATGACAGAGGGAGGTAGTATTATTACCCTCACCTATTTAGGCGGCGTGAAGGTGATTCCTAACTATAATCTTATGGGCGTAGCCAAAGCAGGATTGGAAGCTAGTGTGCGTTATTTGGCCGCTGAACTAGGACCGCAAAATATTCGGGTGAATGCCATCTCCGCCGGGCCCATCCGCACTTTGGCATCTTCAGCGGTAGGTGGGATATTGGATATGATTCATCATGTAGAGCAAGTGGCCCCCCTCCGGCGCACTGTAACTCAGCAAGAAGTTGGTAATACTGCGGCTTTCTTGTCTAGTGATTTGTCTAGCGGAATTACTGGGCAAGTCCTGTATGTAGATGCTGGATATGAAATTATGGGTATGTAATAAGATTTGGGAATTAGGGAAGAGGTAATTGGATCAAACTATTAGCCCTTCCCCATTACCCCTTAGACATTAACCATTAGCAAATGACTATGCAAATCAGCGATACCTTCAGTAAGGACTCTGTCCAACGCCAAATTACTTCCTCACACCAAGACCAGCCAAGCTTTACTCCTCGGATGGCTTCAGTTCACCGCACCACAGGCGAAACTGATGTTCAAGTTACGATTAACTTAGATGGTAGAGGAATCTGTAAAGCAGCAACCGGCATTCCGTTTTTAGATCACATGTTGCAGCAAATTGCCTCCCACGGGCTGATTGACCTGGATGTTCAAGCCAAGGGAGACTTAGAAATTGATGACCACCACACCAACGAAGATGTGGGAATCACCTTAGGGCAAGCTTTGAGTCAAGCATTAGGTGACAGGAAAGGTATTGTCCGCTTTGGTAATTTTCTCGCACCTCTGGATGAAGCTTTAATTCAGGTGTCCCTAGACTTTTCCGGACGTCCCTACATCAGCTACGGGTTGCAAATTCCTACCCAGCGGGTGGGGACCTACGACACCCAACTAGTGCGCGAATTTTTTGTGGCGGTGGTGAACCATAGCCAAATGACGCTGCATATTCGCCAACTAGATGGCATTAATTCTCATCACATCATTGAAGCAACATTTAAGGCTTTTGCTAGAGCAATGCGAATGGCGGTGGAAATCGATCCCCGTCGTGGGGGGCTGATTCCCAGTTCTAAAGGCGTTTTATAAATTTGTTATACTTCGTGACGTGTTTCCTCCCCGGTATGAATGCACGGGGTTTCCCAATTTCTAAAAGTTTTATGAAGTCTGTTGCAGACAGATCTGATTCTCAACCGAATCCTACAAACAATCAACCAGTAGTCCTAACTTCTGAGTTGCGAAAAGTCTATCGCACTGGCTTTTGGCTGAATCAAAAAGTCGTATCTTTGAAAAGCTGTTCTTTACAAGTTTTTCAAGGAGAAACCTTTGGATTACTGGGGCCAAACGGTGCTGGTAAAACCACCTTGTTAAAACTATTGCTGGGAATTATCCGTCCCACCTCTGGTCGGGGATTATTGTTGGGTAAGCCACTAAGTGAGCGCAGTGTCAAACAACGTATTGGCTACCTACCAGAAAATCCTTATTTGTATGACTATCTCACAGGCTGGGAATTTTTGCAGTTAGCCGCCGGGCTGTTCCAAATTCCCCAGACTGTGCAACGTCAACGCATTCCCCAACTGCTGGAATTAGTGGGTTTATCCCAAGCTGATGCCCGCAAAAAGCTCCTTCGCCGCTACTCCAAAGGAATGCTACAGCGTGTTGGTATGGCCCAGGCACTAATTAACGAGCCAGATTTGGTGTTTTTAGATGAACCGATGTCTGGTCTTGATCCCCTAGGACGCTACCAAATGCGGGAAATTATTCTGGAACTCAAAGCCGCTGGCAAGACAATCTTTTTTAACAGCCATATTCTCAGTGAAGTGGAGCAAATTTGCGATCGCATTGCGATCCTCGCTCAAGGGGAATTAATTTGCTCTGGCTCCCTCAATGAACTTTTAGGCAGCGAAACCACATATCACGTTAAAGGTCAAGGTGGCAGCTCAGAAACTATCAAAAAATGGATACCTAGTCTAGAATTTGCGCCTGATGGTTCTTGGCAAGGCATACTACAAGACGATTACTATGATTTTCTTGCCAGTCTCCGTCTGATGGGGGGAAAAATCCTGACGATGAACTTATCCCGTCAATCTCTGGAAGAGTTTTTTATCCAACAGATCCAAAAACAACAGGAAGGAAATTAACTAGGATTATTTCTAAATTCACTAGGCAGGGCATAAATAAACGTAGACACTCGTTATCATTGTCAGTGGTAAGTTTTACTACTTACCACTATATAGCAGCAACCTAGAGAGTCGGACTGTTATCAAATTTGCTCTCTTTTTAGAAGTAGCAAAACATCAAAAATCTTACTTAAATTTCTATTTATCCTGCCTATCTTTTTGGGCTTTGTATAAAATATATTGTTATTTATGCTACTTTGTTTGGACTCAAAAATTACTCAGAATCAAATCATGAGCATCACTATATTTATCATTTGCCTGTATATAATTTATGCGGCGTGCCCGTAGACCAAAGCCCCGATTTCCAGCATAAATTTGGACATTGCAGTCCAGATAAAACTGCCTTTCTCTATGCCAAAGGCAGTTGCTACAAAGGGATTTTAGCCAATGCACTCTTTCTGTATCCTCTTGACTCTTGACATCTTTCACGATAAGTTTGCTATTCATTGATGATTGCTGTATTCAACATGGTTTAGCTTTAAATTAAGTTCATTAAAAATTCAAGTTCAATAAATAATTTACCTCCGGAAAGTCAAGCATTTCCTGGAAAATAAGAGTGTCGGGGAACTTGAATATTTAAGTATAGTCAACAATAAAATGTTTAGACAGTACTTCGCAGCTCGTAGTCTCAGAGTCTCAGGTAAATATGATTAATATAGGTTTACGGAAATTCCTCACCCAGTCATTTGCAGGTGCGGCTTTGTTCACGGCTGTCAATATCGCTTTGCCGTCTACCAGCCTAGCTCAGAGACAACCAGGATTACCAACTTTACAACCAGTATCACCAACTACAAAAGCAGTATTATCAACTTCACCGTTAGCTACAGATTACTCTTTAGGCGGCGGTGATCTCATACGTGTCAATGTATTTGAAGTACCAGAATATACAGGTGAATACCAAATTCCCCCAGGTGGTTCGATTAACCTACCTTTAATTGGCAGTGTACCCGTTCTTGGATTAACAACCGAACAGGCTGCTGACGAAATTGCCAAAAGATACGCTCGCTTTCTCAAACGTCCTCTGATCTCCGTCAATCTGTTATCACCTCGTCCCATAAATATTTTTGTTGCCGGAGAGGTGACACGACCAGGGGCTTACACTCTGAGTTTAAGCGGAGGCGCGGGAAACAATCCAGGGGTACAATACCCAACCGTGTTAGCCGCACTCACGACAGCGCAAGGGGTGACGTTGTCGGCAGATGTGACTCAAGTTGAATTACGACGCAAGATAGGACGCTCTTCAGAGCAAGTCGTCACTCTCAATTTGAAAGAACTCGTCCAAACAGGCAGGATATCCCAGGATATTACCTTACGGGATGGAGACACGATAGTTGTGCCAACTGCAACTAACTTCAACGTGGCAGAAGCACGCAATTTATTTGCAGCTAACTTTGCTGCCAGCCCAACCACACCCCGCACGGTAGCAATAATTGGTCAAGTTAACCGCCCCGGTTCCTATCTTGTCACCGCAGGTGCTACAGATGGAGGGGCTGGTGGCGCAGCTGGCAGTGGTCTGCCAACGGTGATGCGGACAATTCAACTAGCTGGGGGAATTACATCACAAGCTGATATTCGCAATCTTAAGTTACGCCGACCCACGAGAACGGGATCAGAGCAAACTATAGATATCAATCTTTGGCAACTATTGGAGAGTGGCGATATTAATCAAGACGTAGTTGTGCAAGATGGAGATACGATTATTATTCCTACGGCAACAGAGATTAGTTCAGCAGAAGCTACTCAATTAGCTACTACTACGTTGTCTCCTACAAGAATTCAAGTAGGTGTGGTGGGCGAAGTCAAAGCACCAGGGGTGACAGCGCTTCAGCCGAATAGCTCATTAAATCAAGCACTGCTTGCTGCTGGCGGATTCAACGATTCTAGAGCTAAAACAGCTACTGTAGATTTGATTCGTCTCAACCCTAATGGTACTGTCACGAAACGTGCAGTTAAAGTAGACTTCTCTCAAGGAATTAATGAGGAACGTAATCCTATACTTCGCAACAATGATGTCGTGGTGGTCAACCGTTCTGGCTTGGCCAGGGCTACTGATGGTCTCAACACTGTTGCCGGGCCTTTAGGTGTGATTTTTGGACTTTTGAGGGTTTTTGGACTCTAGTATGAACTACCCAAGCCTACCTTTGGTTGATGTCCGGGTTTCTACAACCAGAGCAGTAGGATTGGATTTTTGAAGCTTTATTTGTTTTAGTGGCTTCGTGCTAGCCGCAATTTTCCGGTTGTGTGAAGTAGAGCCAGCAACATCAAAGTCTACGTTAGCAAACCGGACTTCATCCCGGTTTGTTCCCAACCCTGGTAGAGTGCCTTTAGCTACTAGAAGCATAACTATGGCGCATTCGCGCCACGTTTGGCGAACAGCAACAGCAATATCTCTGTCCTGCACAGATCCACAAACACCACACTCATGCATCCTGACATTGAGTGTTTTTTTGTGTTGATGTCGACATTATGGACATGTTTGACAGGGTTTTAGGCAAATTTCCTCAAAAAAGCTAACAGATGTATGATATGGGTTGAAAACCCCACACATACAAGATTTTGAGGCGTTAGGTTATGCCTGCGACACTCGTTAGGGTTGGTGTTGGACTTGGCCTTGGCGTCAGCAGTCCTTGCCAGCGTGTGATCAACGTGCTTTAATTGCGATCGCCGACTGCACTGCGCTCCGCGCGATCGCCTACTCCACCAAGTGCGCTTTGCGCGATCGCATTTCGGTAAATTGTTCTGCTTGCAGAATAGGTGTCAGACTTGCAACGGCTGATCACCAAACATTGCCGCTGATGTTCATAAAATCACTTTCCTCAAAATATTAGACTTAAAGGTAGGACAAGCTAGTACCATGTGCTTTATGCTAAATTCTCCCAAAAGCTAAATAGGAGCATATATGGAGCCAATCATTTTTATAGTCTTAGTGCTGATAGGTTATGCATTAGGATCTGCAAAACTGATTAATCAAGGTAATGAAGCCTTAGTGGAACGCTTAGGGCGATTTCATCGCAAACTTAAACCTGGACTGAACTTCATTGTTCCCTTCGTCGATCAGATTGTGATGGAGGATACAACGCGAGAGCAGTTTGTTGACATCAAGCCTCAGAATGTGATCACTAAAGATAATATCTACTTGGAAGTTGATGCTGTCCTCTTCTGGCGGATCAGAGATATCGAGAAAAGCTTTTACGCTATTGACGATCTGCAAGGCGCACTGTCACAATTAGCTACAACTACACTCCGGGAAATCATCGCTCGGAACACAGTAGAGGAAACCAATCTCTCCCGATCTGATATGGACAAAGCCATCTTAGACCAGTTGAATGACACAACAGCAGATTGGGGAGTACATATTATCCGGTTAGATATTCAGAGAATTACACCGCCTGAGAGTGTGCGGAAGTCAATGGAAGAGGAGCGAGCTGCTGTAATTAAAAAACGGGCAGTAATTACAGAAGCAGAAGGGGATAATATAGCGGCGATTAAGAGAGCAGAATCAACTAGAACCTCAGTACAGATAATTGCCGAAGCTTTACGAACGCATCCGGAAACTAAGGATATTTTGCGGTATCTTGTTGCTCAAAATTACGTAGAGGCTAGCCAAAAACTTGGTGAGAGCAATAATGCCAAAATTGTCTTTGTAGACCCTGCCAACTCATCTGAAATGTTTCAGGAACTGATTGCGGAGTCTGTAAATGCTGAAGGTAATAGTAAAAACACCGAAAACGGTGCTAACTAAGTGTCAGGCGGTGCTGGTTGTCGGTATAGTGCATCAGCAACCAGCGACACATCGCGCATTTGCTGAACATCGTGAACTCGGAGGATATCAGCACCATTAAAAATGGCCGCACTACAGGCCGCTGCTGTTCCCCAGACTCGTGCTTTGGGGTCTGGTTGATTTAAAATGCGGCCTATGAAACTTTTGCGGGATGCTCCTACCAAGATCGGGCAGTTTAGCGATCGCAAAAATGACAAGCGGCGAAAAATTTCTAAATTTTGCTCATAGTTCTTCGCAAAGCCAATACCAGGGTCAATAATAATTTTTTCCTGGTCAATGCCCGCAGCAATGGCAGCGGTAATTTGCTGGGACAAAAAACTATAAATCTCCCCCATCAAATCCTGATAATCAGTATGTTGCTGCATTGTTTGGGGTTTTCCTCGGATATGCATTAATGCGATCGGCACACCAAGCTTGGCTACTACAGGCAACATTTCTGAGTCAAATGTGCCGCCAGAAATATCATTCACCATATCCGCCCCAGCTTCTACAGCTGCCTTGGCTACAGATGCCCTGGTTGTATCTACAGAAATCGGGACGGAAATTTTTGGTCGTAGCGAATGCAATACCGACAGCACTCGGTCAAGTTCTTCTTCAATAGTTATTTCTTTTGCCCCTGGCCGAGTTGATTGACCACCGACATCAATAATGTCAGCGCCCCTCTCTACCATCGCTTGGGCCTGTGCTACAGCCGCAGAGGTAGTGTTAAAATCGCCGCCATCACTAAAGCTATCGGGCGTCACATTTAAAATGCCCATCAAATAGGTGCGCTGTCCCCACTGGAAACAGCGTCCCCGAATGATTAAGTTGTTTGACATAAAGAAAGTGATTAAAACTTGTTACTGGGGGTTGGCGTTGCTAATCAATTGAAGCACCCCTCCCCGCCGGCGAGGAGGGCGACTTGATTAAAGGTTGTAAATCGTTTTTTAGTGAAAATTCACGATTCTGGCAAAACTATCAGGTTCTAAACTCGCTCCTCCCACTAGGGCACCATCAATTTCTGGTTGAGCCATGATCTCATCAATATTATTTGGCTTGACTGAGCCACCGTATTGAATCGACACATTGGGATTATTCAACTGGCTGCGAATTAAGCCAATTACCCGATTCGCTTCTTTTGATTCACAAGTGTCACCGGTGCCAATCGCCCAAATTGGTTCGTAAGCGATGACCAAGTTATACTGATCAACGTCTACTAAGTCTTTTTCTAATTGGGCGAAAATCAGCTTTTCTGTCTCCCCCGCATCTCGTTGTTGTTTAGTTTCGCCTACACAGAGAATCGGTGTCAGTCCATGCTTTTGAGCCGCTTTTAGGCGCAGATTAACGGTGGCGTCTGTTTCTCCAAAAAATTGCCGTCGTTCGCTATGACCGACAATCACAAAGCGCACACCAACTTCTGTCAGCATGGGAGCGGAAATTTCACCTGTGTAGGCTCCATATTCTTCCCAGTGGACGTTTTGCGCCCCTAATTGGATACGGCTACCATGCAAATACTTGGATATTACGCTTAAGTCAGTGAAGGGAGGGCACAGTACCACTTCTCGCTCTGAGGGCGTATCCTCCAAGTGGGGCAAAAATCCGCGTAAGAAGTCTTCGGATTCTGCCTGGGTTTTGAACATTTTCCAGTTACCGGCAATAACGATTTTCCGCACAGGTGATTTAGTCGAGTCCTAACGCTACTAGATGCATTTTTCACTGTACTACTTTTTATGTCACACCTTGTCTATCAAGGGGGTAAAGGGTGCTGAGGAGGTGCTTCTCGTTATCACTGGCTGGACTGAGTCAGGCGATCGCGATGGTCCTTTGGTGCAAATCGCTTTTCTTGAGTGCGATCAACAAGCTAACCCGTAAGGTTTTAGTGCGTGCATAAGCCGGAAATGCCTTTGAGAAAAGTGGTCAATGTAATTGAGTACATCAGATGCGATAGCGTAATATTCTCTGTGCAGTTTATGTACCACTTTTCATAAAGGAGTAAAGTAGTGAAACAAGTTGATTTTGAACAGACGCACCAACTTACACAACATACTCAGACATCACTTATTGAACGTGTAGATTTATTACGAGTAGAGGCAACGAGCCGGCTCAATTCTACACAGCAGATAACGATGGGGCAATTTCTGACTCCTGTACCAACTGCTTGCTTACTTGCTTTAATGTTTGATGTATCACTTTCTTCTATACGTCTTTTAGATGCTGGTGCTGGAATTGGCTCACTGTCGGCAGCTTTTGTGTGGCGAGTATGCCAGCTAGAAAAAAAACCTAAGTATTTATCTATTACTGCCTACGAAATTGACTCTAGTCTGATAAAGTATCTTCGTGACACTATCAAGATGTGTGAGTCTGAGTGTAAAAAGGCTGGTATTCATTTTACCGCAAATGTTCTTCAAGAGGATTTCATTGAAGTAGGGGTAAATATACTGGAATGTGGATTATTCTCCTCTCCTTTGCAGGAGTTTGATTGTGTAATCCTCAATCCCCCTTATCGAAAAATTCAAAGCAAATCAGAATATCGAAAAATATTGAGTCGAATCAAAATAGAAACATCTAACCTCTACACTGCATTTATCTGGCTTGCTAGTCGGTTACTGGCTCCAAATGGGCAATTAGTGGCTATTACGCCACGCAGTTTTTGTAATGGCTCCTACTTTAGGAATTTCAGAAAAACTTTTCTGGAGACTATGCACTTTCAAAAAATTCATATTTTTGAATCACGCAATCAGGCTTTTAAAGATAACAGTGTTCTCCAAGAAAACATTATATTTCATGTTGTAAAAGCGAAAAATGATGACGCAGAGGTAGAAATCATCTCCAGCGTGGGGCCTGAAGATAAAGTTCCAACTGTTCATCGAATTAATCATTCTCAGTTAGTTCAACCGAATGATCCAAATTTGTATATTCGCATTGTGACAAATAGCCTTGATCAGCAGATAGCTAAACGAATGATGACACTCACCTGCTCTCTGGAGGATCTTGGTTTAACAGTATCTACTGGTAAAGTTGTTGATTTTCGTACAACTAAATTTCTCAGAGATTTTCCAGAAAAAGATACAGTACCTCTACTTTACCCTGGTCATTTAGTCAATCGCTCTATTATTTGGCCAAAACTAAATTATAAAAAGCCAAACGCTATTGTTGCCTGTCCAGAAACAGAAAATTTACTGTTACCATCAGGTATTTATGTTCTGACAAAGCGATTCACGGCCAAAGAAGAACACAGAAGAATTCTAGCAGCAGTTTTTGACCCAAATCAGTATCCACAGCCGAAGATTGGCTTTGAAAATCATCTCAACTATTATCATTGCAATGGTGCTGGTTTGTCTAAAAAACTTGCTTGGGGACTAGCTGCATTTTTAAATTCTACCTTGTTTGACAAGTATTTTCGTCAATTCAATGGACATACTCAAGTTAACAGCACAGACTTAAGAAGTTTAAAGTATCCTAACAGTGCTCAATTAGAGGTTCTTGGCGAAAAATGTGCGTCAGGACTGATAGGTCAAGATAAAATTGATAGTTACATTGAAGAGCTTTTTAGTATGCCTATCAACTCAACTGAATTTGATCCTATAAAGACAACTAAGCGGATTGACGAAGCACTAGCAATCATTAAGGATTTAGGTCTACCTCGTGAGCAATATAATGAGCGGTCGGCTCTGGTACTGTTGTCCTTTTTAGACCTTAGAACTGCGGACTCATGGGCAGATGCAAAGGCTCCTATGCGAGGCATTACTCCGGTAATGAAATTTATTGCTGAAAATTATGGGCGAATCTATAAACCTAACACTCGTGAAACCATAAGAGACGAGACTGTAGCTGCTTTTGTAAATGCCGGAATTTTAGGCAAGAATCCAGACAAACCAGATAGACCGCCAAATAGTCCGAAGACAGTTTATCAGATTGAATCTGCAATTCTTGCTTTACTTCAAACTTATGAAACTGAGCAGTGGAATACGAATTTACGAGATTATCTCGTTTCTATTGAAACACTTAAGGCTCGTTATGCCCAGCATCGTGAGATGCAAATGATACCTATCAAAATCTCTAATAAACTTGATATTAAGATTACTGCTGGTGGACAAAATATATTAATTAAAAAAGTCATTGATGAGTTTTGTCCTAGATTTACGCCTGGGGGAGATATTTTGTATTTAGGTGATGCTGGTTCTAAATATGGGTATTGTGACACGAATGCATTGTTATCGCTAGGAATAACTCTAACTCAAGCTCAAAAAATTCCGGATATAATTATTCACTACACTGCAAAGAATTGGTTAGTAATTGTCGAGGCAGTATCTAGTAATGGCCCAATCAATGTACAACGTCAAAATGAATTGAAATCTCTTTTTGGTAATTCTACTGCTGGGCTAGTTTTTGTGACATCTTTTCCGGATCGCAGTATTTTGTTGAAATTTATACATCAAATAGCATGGGAAACGGAAGTTTGGATAGCTAGTGACCCCTCACACATGATTCATTTTAATGGTGAAAGATTTCTAGGACCCTACTAGCTTGTCCCAATCTTTTCCTATTGCCATCAGCGATTATCCACAGAACTGAAAAATCGACTTACTTAGACCTTTTTAGCAACCTGAAAAGCCGAGAGGTAGTTTATCTGAAGGCTTCCCCCGTAGTTTTGCTCAATCTTTTCCCGCAAATCTGCAAATAAAGCATCCCTAATCAGCGCATCTATTTTTAAGTATGGTGTGAGAGTGCTTAAAAGGAGCAAATAATTATCAGCACTATAAGTGAGTTGACAGGCAATTTGCTCAAAAGCTAAGTCTTTAAATCGTTCTGAGTCAATGGCTTTTTGTCCTAAAGATTTGGCTATCTCTGCTTGCTTTTTTATATCTTCATATGGCGCTAATGATGGAGCATGAATTTTATAAACTTCATGTAAATTTTCGTATACTTCATAATGAGGTTGTGGTGTCATATTCCACAGCAAAATCAATGAACCATTTGCCTGTAAAGCATCAGCAGCTTTTGCACAACCAATATCAGGATTTATCCAATGAAAGGAGGTTGCTGCTAAAACTGCGTTAAATCTTCCTGTTTCTAATTTCCATTCTTCAAAGGTGGTTTGCTGAATCTCTACTTTTGGATATGCTGCACAATTTTGTTTAGCTAAATTACAAGCTTCTTTGCTGGGTTCTAGACAGAGGATAGAAAAGCCTAATTGAGCGAATGGTACAGTTGCGATACCGGGTCCACAGCCTAACTCAAGAATGGCGGCTTCAGCAGGAATTTGGGCTACTTCTACAGCACGATTAATGAGTTCTTTTGGATATCGTGGTCTGACTTTATTATAGGCTTCTGCTACGTTTGAATACCAGTTTTTTCTCTGTTCTAAGTCTTGAGGAAGTAAGTTTTTTAGTTTATCTAATTCTTTCATAAGTGATTTTCAGCGATCTAAAAATCTTTTGAAATCATCTCAGTTTGGAAAAAAGCGATGGCGCGGAGCGCCCGCCGGAGGCGATCGCTTTTCTGAAGTGTTGAAAATGCGATGGCGCGGAGCACCCGCCGGAGGCGATCGCTTTTTACCTGAGTTAATTTTGAGTGAAAGTCGTGGCTCTTCTGATGGGTAGCTTTCAGATGCAAATACTGCACAATACAGTTACCCAGTCAAATTTTTGCGCCATTGCTTATTTCCTCCCTTCCCCGGCATCAATTAATTTAGCTAGGGACTTAGGATCGAAGTAATGCAAAGATTCAGCTAACTGCAAAAATTTGTTGTATTCCTTCTTAGTGTATTCAGTTGGTTCATAGCCTAAAACTTTACAGAACTTAAGATAATCAGACCTCCAGCGGAAGTCATTGATCGCAGTACTGAACCGCTTTGCTATGATCTTAGCTTCAGGCGATGTAGTTGGTCTATATATGTCGTAGCTCTCATCTATGTCGGTCATGCTGTTCACCCTGTTTGCTAAATCGTGGCTTAGAGATTAGGCGGAATACTGGGCAGTGCAATCACCTAACTATAAACCCGATAAAGTATATTCACTTAAAATTTTACCTCATTTCAGTACTGAGTGCTAAAAATTAATCCAACTTCATGTTTGGAGTGTTAAGAGAGCATTCTTGTAACGTGCGGTTAGCGAATCACCTCATTCATGAAGTTGTTATGTTAGTCATGAGTCAGTGGGTTTTTTCCCCATCGCCTCAATCCCCTGGTAAAAATAACTAGGATTATAAACGAGGTCAATCTACTCGTCAAAATTGATATGCCTTCAACATTGCCCGAACCCCATAAGAGCGATTCACCCAACACTGAAGCCGATTCTCTTAGCTGGGAAGAAGAACTGGATAGCGCCATTTTCACCTTTGAAGACATTCAGACAGAACTCAACTACAAACAGGCAAAAACGGCGCTGCGAAATTTGGTTAGCAATCTCGACCTCACCCCCCAGGAAAAATCCGGTTTGGAAGCGGAAATCGCTGATTTAGAATCTATGCTGGGAAAATTAGAATGCATGGTGGTGCAGATTGCAGCGTTTGGCATGGTGGGACGTGGTAAGTCTTCCCTACTCAATGCCTTAGTTGGACAATCGGTGTTTGAAACAGGGCCCTTGCATGGCGTCACCCGCGCTGAACAACGAGTTAATTGGAGTATTAGTGAAGAGGTGATTGGCAAAACTGAACGTGCTTTACGAGTCACCCTACCAGCCATTGGTAAATCGCAGGTGGAATTGATTGACACTCCTGGATTAGACGAGGTAGATGGTGAAACCCGTTCAGCATTAGCCCAACAGGTGGCAAAACAGGCAGATTTAATTTTGTTTGTGATTACTGGTGACATGACAAAGATAGAACACGAGGCCCTTGGACAGTTGCGGGAAGCGGGTAAACCGATCATCCTTGTGTTTAACAAAGTAGACCAATATCCAGAAGCTGACCGGATGGCAATTTATCACAAAATCCGGGATGACAGAGTGCGGGAGTTAGTCTCACCGGAAGAAATTGTGATGGCAGCTGCTTCCCCGCTGCTGAAGACTGCGGTTCGTCGTCCTGATGGTACCAGGGGTGTACAGTTGCGTTCAGGTAATGCCCAAGTTGACGAACTGAAGCTGAAAATCTTGGAGATTTTGCACCGTGAGGGTAAAGCTTTGGTTGCCCTGAATACGATGCTGTTTGCCGATAATGTAAATGAGCAATTGGTGCAGCGAAAACTGATGATTCGGGAACAGAATGCCAATCAGTTGATTTGGAAAGCTGTCATGACTAAAGCAGTGGCGATCGCACTCAATCCTGTAACTATAGTGGATATACTCAGCAGTATTGTCATTGATATTGCTCTAATTTTGGGTTTATCCCAACTCTACGGCATCCCCATGACAGAAGCCGGTGCTGTAAAATTGCTACAAAAAATCGCCCTGAGCATGGGCGGTATCGGTGCTAGTGAACTGTTAGCAAACTTAGGCTTGAGCGGACTAAAAACTTTACTTGGCATCTCTGCATCAGCAACAGCTGGTATTTCTCTAGGCCCCTATATCTCTGTGGCCCTAACTCAAGCAGGTGTAGCTGGTGTTTCTTCTTATGGTATTGGACAAGTAACCAAAGCTTACTTAGCTAATGGGGCGACTTGGGGCCCTGATGGGCCAAAAGCCGTGGTTAGTCGGATTTTAGCAACCCTTGATGAGACTTCTATTCTCAACCGAATCAAAGATGAATTACAACTGAAGCTAAAAGTTAGAAGGTAAGCTGATCAACAGTCGCCCTATTTAATCGTTTTCCAAAAGTTCACTGAAGAAGAAATAAATTATTGCCTCTTTTTTGCCGTTGACTCTATCAACTATATAGCCATCAGCATCACGTACAGTCCCATTTTCTTGGACATTACCAAGTATGTAGTCATTGTAATCACGGATTGTTCCATTTGAATGAATATTACCAACTATGGAGCCGTCGGCATCGCGTACAGTCCCATCTTGCTGGATATTACCAACTATGGAGCCGTTAGCATTACGTACAGTCCCGTCTTGTTGTAGATTGCCAATGATCGAGTCGTTATCGTTTCTGATAGTGCCATTCTGCTCAACTATCAGACTCATAAGTATTCCGCTGGTTTTAATTATTGGCGATTGAGTACGACCTATACTTGCACTGCTGATGACTAAGGACACAGCCAGTAAGGATAATGCTATAGGGTTTTTCACGGTGATGAAGCTTGGTAAATTTATAACATAAATTTAAAACAAACTCCATATTTATACAAGAAGTAATGAAAAAATTTTTACCCATTGCTCCCCAGATTTTTCAGGAAGCGATTGCCTGATAAAGGGCACTGCCTCTCCATGCTTAGAAGAGGAAGTTTCGCCATTGCTTTGCAACTATCGTTTACTTTTGAAAGAATCTAGCCACTCTCGGACTTGTTCTTGGGCAAGATCGCGACCACCTAGACCAAAGGCTAAAGCTATAGCAACAGCGATCGCACCGAGTAAGAGTCCAAAGGCTAAATGTACAATATCCGGGGCAATGCCAATGTGTTCCAGTGCCATCGCACAAATCAAAGCAATTATGGAAATCCGCGCTACCTGACCCAAAATCTTCCCTTGGGAATTGCCAGAACTACTAATAATGCTAAAAGCCAGGTTTGCCAAGAACAAACCAATCGCAAATATTACCAATCCCGATAAAATCCGCCCCGATACTATCAAAATGCCAGTTACCAGTGCTGTCAGCGCCGAAATATTCAGAATATTCACCGCCGCCACAGTTGCAAACAGCATGATGCCGACTAAGGCGATAATGCCAGCAATTTCCGACGGAGTGCGGATTGGTACCACAGATGAGGCGCCGTCTTCTGAAGAAACAGCTTTTGTCGTCGGTGATGGTAGACCCAGTACAGCGAAAATGTTATTAAAGCCTAAACTGGTAAAGATACTGGTGACTAGATCCGAGACAAATCGACCGAGGAAATAGGAAACTATCAAAATCCCCACTGCTGTGAAGATAGCCGGTAGGGTATTGAGAACCTGTTGCAGCATCGCAATAGCTGGATTTGAGATCGCCTCAATTTTGAGAGCATTCAATGCGGCGATCGCTACAGGAATCAAAATCAAAACATAGACAATTGTGCCGATAATCGTCGAGAGAGATTGCACCCGCGCTGCTGGAGAAATTCCCAACCGACTTCCCAAATAATCGATTCCAGTCGTAGCCAGTAAGTTGGTGACAATCCGCCGCACCACATTAGCAAAAAACCACCCAACAGTGGCGATTAATGTTGCTGCTAGGATATTGGGCAGAATTGAAAGAATCTCTGTAATTAAAGCTTTTACTGGTTGCAGTGCCTCCTTTAGTCCGAGAGTATCCAGCACCGACACCAGAAATAGTAAAAAGATGAACCAATACAAGCCACTACCAATTGTCTCACTCCAAGACAACTGATCGAGGCTAGGTGGATCATTTTGCGTTTCTTGATGCAAACGCTCATCCAGTCTTAACGCCTGTAATCCTCGTACCGTCACAATCTTCACGATAGTTGCTAATAGCCAGGACACAGCCAAAAGGATTCCCGCCCCAACTATCTCTGGTAAAAAACCAATCAGTTGTTCGAGAAAACTATTCAGCGGACGAGAAGCTACTTCCAACTGCAATATCTGTAAAACAGCTACTACCGTTAACAGAATAATGCTCCAAAAAACCAAGCTAGAGATTAATTTCTCCACCTGGGGCAGATCCTGACGTCCCGTCACCCCTGAGGCTATGCGGTTATCTATATTCGTGCGCTTGAGGATTTTCTGCGTCACAGATGCAATCACCGCAGCAAGCACCCAACCAACTAACAAAATGGCTGCCGCCCCCAGCAACCGGGGCGCAAACTGAATTAGCTGTTCGACAATTCCTTGCAAATCATTTATCCCCTGCTTCATTCCTAATGTCTCTGTTGACAAGCTGGGCGATTGTGCTAAAAATTGCTGCACCCTGTTTGACCAACTAACTTCTGTCAACTGGGTTATTCCTGTCCAAGTTATGTGCATAGTTTTTCGGAATTTAAGCTTGATTATTCACCGAAAAGACTGTCCATGTTTAAAAAATGGATTGGGCTAAACAATCCTACGCCTAGGCAGACTACTTGCGTTTTGGTCAATTTACCAGGAAAAATGTATCTGGTATTCATAAAAAGAGTATTTTTTTACAAAATATGGCGGTGTTGGGGATTGGGGAAAAAGGTAATGGGAGAAGAAACGAAAGAGCCGAATTTAATAATTGCCCCTTGTCTCCCTTCCAATTCCTAATCATCTGCTGGCAGTGCTTGATTTTGCGCTAATCTAAGTTCAGCAACAGCATCAAAGATGTAGAATGTCTCAAGTTTTGGAGCAATCGATTCAAATTAATGCCACAGCTACGGTAGTAGAGCGCTGTTTTACCGATCTAGCTCTCATGCACCGTTGGCTGAACCCCGTTCTCCGTTGTGAACCTGTGGGGGGAGTTTGGAGTACTGATATCGGCAGTCAAAGTCGCTTTGTGATTCAAATTCCTTTACTACAACCCACCTTGAACAGCGTTGTTATAGAACGACAGCCGGGTTTAGTCGTCTGGGAATTCCAGGGATTTTTTCAAGGATGCGATCGCTGGGAATGTCAACCCATAGAAAACGGCACACTCCTACTGAACCGCTTTGAGTTCAAGGTTCCCAACCCCTTAGTGAGTTGGGGTTTTCAAACCTTTGCGGCATCTTGGACAAAAGCAGATATGGAAGCTCAACTCCGCCGTCTCAAACGAGTTGCAGAGTCATTAGTCATTAGTCATTAGTCATTAGTCATTAGTCATTAGTCATTAGTCGTTAGTCATTAGTCATTTATCTCCTCTGTCCCTCTGCTCTTTTTGCTTTCGCTCCTCAACCATTTTTACCCAATTTGGCAAGCAATTGGCGAATCATAACCGCATCCTCAGCATTAGGAACCTTGGCTAGATAACGTTGGAAGTCTTCAATCGCTTGGGGGTAGCGATGTAGTTGATAGTAGAGAAGACCGCGATCGCGCAATTCTAGGGGTAAATCAGGAAACAGCAGCATAATTCGTTCAACCACTGCGAGACTTTTTGCTAAATTCTCCTGTTTGAGGTAAATATATTTTAAATTTGTCAGCATCCGCGCCAAAAATTGCCGATGGCTGACTACGGCAAAAAATTCTGGTCGTAGCGTCACTGGTTGGTGATAAATTTGCTCAAGCCTTTCCTGGCAATCTTGTGCAAATATTACTTCACCGCTATTGAAGGCATCAACAAAAATTTCTATACCTGGAATATCGGGGCGGATCAGGAAATGTCCTGGCATCCCCACCCCCACCATCGGGAAACCAATCCTGCGGGCAACTTCTAGATATACCAGCCCTAAGGTGATAGGTATCCCCTGACGGCGCTCAATGACATCATTTAAAAAGCTATTACGTGGATCATAATAGTCTGTTCTATTACCAGAAAATCCCAAGTCCTCGTAGAGATACTGATTAATACTTTGAATGATCCGCAGTGGGTACTGCGAGTCAGGCAAGCGTTCTTGTAACTCCACTGCCATTGTATCAAGAGCGTTTAAATATTCTTCTGGGTCAAGGTCAGGATATTCTTCCTGTGCAATGTACAAAGCTGCCTTGGCTAAATCGATATATTCGTCGGGCTGCTGAATCTCTTGGTAAAAATACTGTCGTGCTGAGGAGGCATTCATAAGCGATCGCGTGGTGGAAGGTTTTTACCCAATCTCGTATCTTAACTTTTAAGGAATTGCTAAGGGCGTTAGTCCTCCTCCAGTGGTAGAGTTAAAGTTGACATCGCTTGACTTTATGTCTTCTAAGACCCTTTCTGAAATATAGCTTCAATCAATAGGCGCAGCATGGTCACCACCGCAGAAAAAACAAACATTGGTTTCATTACCCAAATCATTGGTCCAGTTGTAGACGTTAAGTTTCCCGGCGGGAAATTGCCCCGAATCTACAATGCTTTGACCATCAAAGGCACTAACGAAGCTGGACAGACAATCAACCTTACCGTCGAAGTGCAACAACTGCTGGGCGATAACCAGGTGCGGGCTGTTGCTATGAGTACCACCGATGGCTTGGTGCGTGGTCTGGAAGTTGCCGATACTGGCGCTCCCATCAGCGTGCCAGTTGGTAAAGCCACCTTGGGCCGCATTCTCAACGTTCTTGGCGAACCTGTGGACAATCAGGGGCCTGTGAATGCTGACACTTCGTTACCCATCCACCGATCTGCTCCCAAATTCACTGAACTGGAAACCCAGCCTTCTGTGTTCGAGACCGGAATTAAAGTTGTTGACCTTTTAACTCCCTATCGACGCGGCGGAAAGATTGGTCTGTTCGGCGGTGCTGGTGTTGGTAAGACCGTGATCATGATGGAGTTGATTAACAACATCGCTACCCAGCACGGCGGCGTGTCCGTTTTTGCTGGTGTGGGCGAGCGCACCCGTGAGGGCAATGACCTTTACAACGAAATGATGGAATCTGGGGTAATCAACAAGGATAGCCTCAATGATTCAAAAATTGCCCTAGTTTACGGTCAGATGAACGAGCCACCCGGAGCAAGAATGCGGGTTGGTCTTTCAGGATTGACAATAGCTGAGTACTTCCGGGATGTTAGTAAGCAGGACGTACTGCTGTTTATTGACAACATCTTCCGGTTCGTGCAAGCAGGTTCTGAAGTGTCAGCACTGTTGGGTCGGATGCCTTCAGCGGTAGGATATCAGCCCACCTTGGGAACAGACGTAGGTGAACTGCAAGAGCGGATTACCTCAACCACAGAGGGTTCGATCACCTCAATTCAAGCTGTGTATGTGCCTGCGGATGACTTGACTGACCCAGCACCTGCAACCACATTTGCTCACTTGGATGGCACAACAGTGTTGTCTCGTGGTTTGGCATCTAAGGGAATTTATCCGGCGGTTGACCCCCTAGGCTCCACCTCTACGATGTTGCAACCCAACATTGTGGGTGATGACCACTACAATACTGCCCGTGCGGTGCAGTCAACTCTGCAACGTTATAAAGAACTCCAAGACATTATCGCTATTCTTGGTCTAGATGAATTGTCTGAAGAAGACCGTCTAATTGTGGCACGGGCGCGGAAGGTTGAGCGCTTCTTGTCTCAGCCGTTCTTTGTGGCGGAAGTGTTCACCGGCTCTCCTGGTAAGTATGTGAAGTTGGAAGACACGATCAAAGGGTTCAAGCAAATTCTGTCTGGTGAGTTGGATGCTTTGCCAGAACAGGCTTTCTACTTGGTGGGCGATATTAACGAAGCGATCGCTAAAGCCGAAAAAATCAAAGGTTAGTCATTAGTCATTAGTCATTAGTCATTAGTTATTGGTGCTAATGACTAATGGCAAATCACAAAGGACACAGGACAAAGGACAAAAGACAAATGACATTAACCGTTCGTGTAATTTCCCCAGATAAGACAGTTTGGGATGCCGTAGCTGAAGAAGTAGTTTTGCCTAGCACTACTGGTCAAGTAGGAATCCTCAGTGGACACGCGCCTCTGTTGACCGCCCTAGATACGGGTGTAATGCGAGTCCGTGCCAGCAAAAATCAAGATTGGCAAGCGATCGCACTTTTGGGTGGCTTTGCTGAAGTAGACCAAGATGAAGTCACAATTCTCGTTAACAGCGCTGAACGCGGCGACAAAATTAACCTCGAAGAAGCCCGTACCGCTTTTAACACAGCACAAACTCGCCTAAATCAAGTTGCAGCAGGCGATCGTCAAGCACAAATCCAGGCAACCCAAGCCTACAAACGTGCCCGCGCTCGCTTTCAAGCCGCTGGCGGTTTGGTGTAAATTATTACTTATTAAAGCCTCGGCTTCCCTCGGCTTTAACACTGAGCAAAGCCGAAGTATTAAAAATCGTATTTGTAGGGTCAGTTAATAGCTTGCCCTACTTTTTTTTGATCATGAAAAATGTTTATTAGGTAGAAGCCAACCCCGTCTCTAAATTTTTAGCTATTTTGCTGACATCTCTCTCATAAAAGGCTAATTTTTCTCTAAAATCCTCAATTTCAATTAACAATTCAACCTCTTTTCTCCCCTCGAATTTACCTGCTGGTAATTCCTGTAAACGCTGCTCAATAAGCCAAAATAGTTTGTCTAACTCTACTAGAGCTATTTCTTCTGGTGAATTAACTGGTAATTCCCCATGCTGCTCACTCCAATTATTGAGACGTTGTGACAGTAATCTTGCCCGTCCTGCTAGTCCTGAATAACGTTGAATTAACTTGAAATTTTTAGCCTCTAATTTGAATTCCAGGAAAAAGGTAGTGGCTCTGGTAAATGTTTCTTCTCCTAATTCCCCGATTCTACTAATAATTGCGCTTTTAAGTTTCTCTGTTATGTCTAGGACTTTTTTACGTTGATAGGGTGCTGCCATCTGAGACACTTGATGAAATTGAGCGATTTCTTCTGGTGTTAATGTTGATAATATATGGGATTCTTTTTCTCGTTTTATTTCTTGTTTCTGTATATCTGTTTGCCAGGATGGATTAAGTTTTAATTCTTCGTGCTTCTTTGCGGGTAGAACAACTGACAATTGTTCCTTTTCATCTGATGATTGGGGAATATCTGGAATTAGTTCGATTTGTTTAATCGCAGATGTAGATAAAACATCACCAGCAATTACAGACATAATTCCTGGTAGGTATTTATCCATCATGTTAACGTTGGCATAAACCAAATTGTTGATGCAAGCAAAGCTGAGTCTATCACCTTCAACATCAATACTTGTTTTATAGCGAATTTCTCCATCACGAAAGTCTAGTTCAAAGTTACCAATAATCATGTCATAATTTGCCATAGCAATAAATTCTGCTATAGCTTGGCGTTGAGATTTTGGCGCTGTCACAGGACAAACTGAGTAAAAAACGAATTGCTGCTGTTGTTCTCTGGCTTTAGCACAGCAATTCCATCTACCATTTTTACCTTGATAAGTTATGTATAAAACTGGCTCTTCTGCAAACTGACTGAAAAGCCAACCAGATTTTTTAAAAAAGTTGACTATAACTCCAAAGATAGTTTCGCTGGTGGTAACTTCATCTGTTGTTTCAAATATATCTTCAGTTAAATTTTCCAGGACATTATTTACTTCCTCCACGACTTCAGAAATCATGGTTTGAGCCATTTCTGAAATATTCTCAGCCAATTCTTCAAAAGAATGGTTCATTTCTTCTAAAGTTTGAGCCATATCTTTAGCAAAAGTTTCTGAGGAATTGCTATTAGTCCATTCGTTAGTAAAATCGTTCATTGCCTGAGCAATTTTTTCGCTAGAAATACCTTCTTGATTGATTACAGAAGGTTGCAAATACAGCCACAAAGTACGATAGCCTGTTTCACCTATTACTTGTTTCTGTTTAACTTCCAAGCCATACCAACTATAGGTAGAAAGTAGGGGATTTTCAGGTTGTTCTTGACTCAGTTTTTGCAGGTAAGCTGCTGCTTGATTTGCATCTGTGGCGTATTCTGCTAATTTGGATAGTAAATTAGGGTCTAAACTGGCTTCGATTTGGATGTCGATTGAGGGATCAAATGCTCCAGCAGAAAAGGGACTACGGATTTCCGGTTTGAGGTTGAATAAGGCTTGGGTATCGATGCGTTGGTATATTTCTGGAGTGATGCAGAAAGTGAGACGGCATTCGGTAAGCGTGTTGTTTTGAGTAGTTAAAGATAGAGAAACTGTGTGAACTGTTAGGAGCAAGTCTGAACTTTCGCTTAATGTCAGATCACCATTCAAATTAGAGTGTTCAGTTTGATTACTCATCTTGGTAAGAGAAATCACAGTAAAAGTTTTTAGTCAACATCATCTTCACTTTGATGATAGGTACAGGAGCCAGCACAATCATCACACCAAAATCCTAAAAGGATGCTATTAAATCCCAACTTACCAAAAGGAGTTATTCCACTATCAATTGGAAACGGCTCTATCTGGTAGTGAACTCAGCTTTTCGGTTGTCTTTACAACTTTTTCGTCAACAGCCACCGAGGAATTATCCAGATTTTCTGTGATTTTAGTAGAGAGCATTTTTTTAATAACAACCGAATTTGTTAGAGTAATTTCTAACTAGAACTTCTCAAATCACACAAAGCTAGTGCCCAATTCCAACCAAGTTCGCTGTATATCTTTTTCAGGGCGGTGAAGGAAATATTATTATAGTTACCAAGGTAATGGCACAAGTCACAAAGTCTTTTGGCTCCTTCTACTAATTGTCCATCCTTATATGGTTGTCCAGTAAACAAAACCCGTTCCTTATCGTCAATTATATTCAGAAAGCTTCTGGCTTCCTCTGGAAAAGCTTCGGGTAGAAGCTGAAGTAGAGAGCGACTCATTGCATAGTAATCCTCTAAATCTGTGCTGTAGGCTGTATGATGAAAGCACTTAAGAGAGTTGACTAACATCTGTGCTGCTCGCGCATAATCTTCAAGTTTGTAGTATAATTTGGCAGCGTCAGTGTATAGTACCATGCACCCTGGTTCTGCTGTTATTCCTTCTTGCAGAATCTCAAATTTCTTCTGAATATCATCTTCAAATAAAGCTGTTTCATGATACAAGAAAGGAGATTTACCAAAAATTTTACTGGCAACTTCGTCAGCTTCTTCTCCAATAAAATTACCGTAGCTTCCTGGTTGATAGAAGTCTTTACCAAATATACGGTTTGCTAACGAAACAGATGCTTCAAAAGATGGTAATGGGTCTCCTTCATTGATATACCCTTCATAAGTTGCTAAACATCTAAAGATGTAATGACGTAGCGATAATCCAACTTCTATCATCGCACCTTCATCCAAGGCTCGAATGATAGCAAAACGCCTAGAAGCTATATCTGATGGGCGTAGGTGAATGCCAATTTCAAAACCAGACTCACTTCCAATAGGAAAGAAATATATGGGCATCCAGGGCTGAATATGCGCTACACAATCTTCAAAATCACTGTAGAAGATAGCATTTCCAAACTCTTCACCACCTAATTGATCTATTGCCTGTAAATCATCGGAGTCAGATTCCAAGCAAATTTGATTACGAAGAAATTCACTTATATACATAAGTATACCTCAATTATCAAGGTGTTCTTCAGAAATTGTTTTTCCATCAGGGGTACGTTCCCGAATTATGCTGATTTCTCCAGAAGCGTCATACTCATATTCTATTGTTCCATAAGGGTTTCGTTCCGCATTCATCCGAACTTCCATTGTGATGCCACATTGAAAATTGAAATGTTGTTCGGAAATTCCTTGAAGTTGACCACTACTGTTACAGAAAAAGATATCGCGGATTTTATTCCCATCAATTTCTTTGTATGATGAGACGATTTCAATGGGACATTCTTTGTAATGAGATAAGTGTGCTTTTAACAAATCTTCATCTGGCTATTCACGGTTATAATAAATTACTCTGTCAACTTTACCATGTCCTATCAACTCAGCAAAGTCAGGGGTTTTATCGACAAAATGACAAGCCACATACCAACTTCTTTCTAACGCTTCTGAGTATGATATTTTTTCTTCTTCGTTGAAGACTTGAGACTCAAAATACTTGATATTAGCTATAGTAAATACAAAAGTATACCGACATTACATATCATTCGTAGCCTTAACCCCCCAAGATACATTCTCTAAATTACTTATTAAACAAGATATTAAACGAGAGTAACCAATAACATTTAATAACCATTTGACATCTGAACATTTTCTACCATAAGCTAGGGATGCCCCGCCATTTACCTCTTTCATCATTTTTCCAAAATTAGAATTAGGTACGTAGAATTCATTTTCTATGTTCAATAAGCTGTTAAGTTCCACAAGCTCTAATCTACAAGTTTTCAAAACATTATAATCAGAAGATATCTTCTCTCCATATACAGGAACAGCTAAACCCCCCCGCCCATATTTGATCGGATATTATTCTAGCCTCAAGGCTAATTCTCCAGGAATGAGGTCAGTTCCTACTTGTCCATCAGTCATTGGAGTCATTAATCCTTTGAGTCCATGTTCTGTAAATTGCACATAAATGTAGGATGGTGAATAGCCACTGTCATACCAGAAAAAGCTGGGGTTATAGCCACTTTTTAGACCTAAGTTTAATTGAGATACATCTAATGTCAGAATCCGAGTGGCTGGTTTATCTGTAACTGGACATTTGGGAACTGGATAAGGAAAACTTCCTCCCATATGATGTGGACTTTCATTGCGTGATACTACAAAACCGCGATAATTTTCAAATTCAACGGCAGCTAGTCGCGTATCTGGAAAAACACCAGAATTTTCTATATATGCATATATTTTTACTAACTCTTCTTCTGGAACTAGGGGAATCAACTCTATTAGTGCATCTAGTGCTTTATCTGTACGAATATATGCCAATTTCTGCAAACATTCCGAGTCCTGTTCTTCTAAATATTTGGCTACTAAGTCATTTACCATAATATCAGGACTCCCTGGTAAAATTGATTCTTGAATCAGGTCATCTTCAATTTGAGAGGAAATTTTGTGAAATTTCTCAGGAAAAAACTGTGCTAATTCATAAATAACATTATACAAATCTGGATCTGACGTATCCTGAAGATAATGATTAATTAACTTTTCTACAACATCATCCGGCAGATGTTTAATCAGGCTAGTGGTAGCTTCTCTTATGTCTGGTTTATGATTAAATATATATTCAACTAATTGTGCTTTTTCGTGTTGAATTTTAGGAAATAAAGCCAAATAGTTACTTAAATAAGTAGCAGTGTTGATCTCATTGGTTTCCCTAATAAGTTGAAGACATTCTCCAACTCCCCTATCTGGGTATGAAACCAATTGTTCTGTAACTTTTTCTTCTTTCTCTTCAACTGTGAGGGATGAATTGTCAAGAATATCCGCAATTGTATCAGTAAGCATTGATAGAAGCCTCAATTTTAGCTATGGCGATCTCCAGGACTTACACAAAACAGAACGAAAGTAGCGCTAATTCATGAATTACCACTACGCAAGAATAAGCTTTTCAGCTACATCTTGCGTAAGTCCTAATCTCCTTTAATTTAAACATAATTCTATCCTGAGAAGTCATGCTTTTAAGCAATCAATGTTCTTTGTAGTAATTTTTACCAAAGTACTACAATTGACTCACATATCTCTCACAATAACCTTGTTTACACTATGGACGGAAGTTACCCTTTTGTCTTATTCGCCATTCATCCAATCGCATATCAACAAGCCTAACATTTGAAGAATCACTACTGGGTATTGCTTCTGTATCTGAACGAATTGTTTTCAAAGCAAAGTCAATTATTGACCTCGCATCTTCCTCCTCATACTCAATGCTTGACTCTACAAAATCCAAAATATTAATTTCTGGATGAATTAATATGTATTCAAATGCAAGTAGCAGAGCTTCTATATCTCCAAAAAAAGTTGCATTTGTTTTCATATTTTCAATGTCTTTTTTATACTCTTCTAAACTGCCAGGTGCTTCTTCATATCTATCATCGTAAATCCCAAAAACATAACGTAAGTGTTCACGAATCATTTGCTTGCTAATATCCATATTTCAATCCCTTAAACTCAAAAGAACCTATGGTACTACATAGTCAATAGTTACAGTTTTAGGTATAAGTGTCCATGAACCAGATACTTGTTGGAATTCTACTTTAGAGTCTGGAAAGTGACTAATATATTTCCAGCGATGACCATCCCACTCAATAACTGTACTGGTAATGTCAGTCTTTCCACTGAATTGTGTCTGATTAAATAAATTAAACTTATCCTTTCCACCAGTAGCTTCTCTTAAATTTGAGCCTTTATACGAAGGTTCAAATAATTTATAATGTTTATTAACTGCACCTGGAGTTCCCGGACTGACTTGACGAACAGTACCAGAACTGGGACTTCTAAGAATGTGAGACCTGTATTTAGAATTTGGATGTCCTAAGTGTCCTACTCCAACTGCATCTTTATGTTTTACCGTGAGTCTAATTGGATTGGGAACCCCTGGAGGAGGGGGTGTATTTCCTCTTGGGTCAAATCCGTATTTCGCCTTAACTGCATCAAATACATTCTCTCGTGTTTGAAGCCAATCTTTAAAGCTCGTAAACTTAGAAGAACCTCCAGTAGGCGACCATCTTCTAGGCTGTTCCCATCCTTCTGGTGCCCAACCTGTTTTAAGACGCTCCTTCATCTTTGGATGAGATACCTGTGGCCCATGACTAAAAAGACTATGACCACTATCTAGTTTTTCAAGTTGTACGGCTTTGAAGGCCGCTAATACCTCATCATCGGTTTTATTTGCTAAGTATTTTAGGCCCTTTGAACCCAGAAAATCATACAAATCTGGAATCTGACTTCTTGGTATTCCATTACCGTCTACTATTGTTTGCAGTGTTGGAAGGTATCTATTTAGTTCCTCAACAGAACTACTTAATTTCTTGCTACTACCAACAACAATTCCTGTGTCCCCTCCCCTTGTAGTAAATTTCTCACCTAATTGATATTTTCCTTTCCCAGTTCCACTGCGTGTCAAGTCTTTTGCGTCATAGTACTGGAGTTCCCCAGTCGCTAAAAGTACCCAAGGATTAATCTCCCCTTCCAGTTTAAACCGCCGATTTTCAACCCGAATTCTCAACTTTTTAAAACGCATCCGCTCCAATAGCGCCGCGCCAAGTTCCTTCAACCGCTTGAACCCCTTCCCAAGAGCCGTTCCCGCAATTCCCTTAAATAAAACCTTCCCTTTTTCAATAATAAATTTTGCACCCTTGGTAACTAAATTCATTGCACCCTTAGCAAGTTTCACACCACCCTTCGCCGCAGCTTTCGCACCCTTGAGTGCAGCGCCTCCAGCCTTAAAGGTCAAGTAAGAAACAAGCTCAATTGCTCCCGCAGCCAGTCCCTTCGCTAAACTCTTACCACCACCTTGAATATCACCTGCCCAACCTTTGGCGAGATAATCGCGGATATGACCACCAATTTGGGCAATGGTCACCCCAGCAAACAGAGGCCCGACTACACTCATAATTGCCGGTAAAGCTGCGGTAATTGCCCCACCAGTAGCGACATTCAGGGCGATAAAACCACCTATAGCTGCTGTTGTTCCCAGTAACACAGTGGGCCAGTTATTTGACCACCACTGAGAAATCCCTGTTTTCATTAAGTTCCAGCGAACTTCTGCCCGTTGTTTGGGTGAGAGTCCATCATCAGGATTTTTCTGTTCCTGAACTTCTCCTTCCTGAACTTCTCCTTCCTTACCCCCTGTAGCTTCCGACATTATCGCTTCCATCGTGCGGCTGGTATCATTGGAAGCACCAAGTTCCACCTCACCTTCACCCTTTGTCTGCTGCATTAATTCCGCCATTAGCTCTGGCGAAAGTTGCATATTATTCTCTACCGCATCAACTCCTACATTGTCTTGAGTCCAAGGCGCTTGGGGCAATTCTGCGTTTGTTCCACCCTCACCCATAGCGCCACCGTTGGCTCCTGGTGCTGCTATACCAGCCTGAGCTAATTCTGCGGGAGATAGGGGTTCATCCAGGTTCCCACCCAGCAATTCTTCCAAACCTGCGGTTTCAAACTGGGGAGGGGCGGCGGCGGCGGCTTCTACTAAGTTGGTCAAGTTCTTGATTAATTCCCCAAATTCACCGCGAATAATCATCCCAATCACAGTGAAAATGCCGTTGTAGATGTCTTGAACAAGTTTTAACAACGAATCCAAGGTATTCGCCAAGAAATCTAAAGCCGCAGCCACACCTTTCTTTAACAAGTCTGCGGCAGTATTTACCGCTTGCACCGCAGTGTTCACCGCTTGGTCAATTTTGTTGTTAATTCTCTTGGCTATTTCTGGGAAGGCAGCAAAAACAAGATTAACTATCCCCTTGAGAATTTCTCCATAAGCTTGGATTAAGGTAGTAATTGCCTTTTGTGCCAGTTCAATTGCAGCTATTGCTAATTTCTTCGCTGCTTCAAAGATAAATTTAATGCCTTCCCGTAACTTATCGTAAATAAAGCTAACTGCTTGTTTAATTCCATCAATCAATGCTGCTGCCTGATCAGCTAGCCAGCCTAAGAACCCACCAGATTTCTTTTGACCTTCATCTTTTTTCTGTTGAGCCTCATTTTCTGCTGTTTGCTTCTTTTGCTCGGCTTCTTTTTCAGCGTCAGCTAGATGTTTAGAAGCTTCTGCATCACCTTTGAGTTTTTCGGCATCAATCTTGCCTTTTTGCTCAGTAGTGGCTTTACCTGCTTTGTCTTGATAATCTTTATCTGCATTATCTAACTCAGTTTGCCACTCTAATTTGGCGGCGGTGACTTGAGATTGTGCTTGCTTTTGGGACTCTAATTGTTGTTGACTGGTGTCTTGATTTAGCTTGGCAATTTCTGTGTCTGCATCGGTTCGAGATTTAGCGGTATCTTGGTCAAACTTATTTTTACCAACAATATATTTTTCCTGTTCTCCACCAATGCGTTGTTGAAACTGTGGTGCTAAAGATTGATCCAAGTTAGCAGCAATTTCTGGGGGAATGGTGGGTTGTTTGCCACCCTTAGCCCCTGGAAATTCTGCCAAAGTTAGCTGCTTATTAGCTTTGATTGTTTCATCACTTGATTTAGGGAAAATATCATTCTCCCCATAATCTTTATTAATCTCTTGAGCAGATTTGGCTTTCTGTTGTTGTACCTGTTGATTAGCTGTTTGTTGCTCACTATCTAATTGTGCCGGATTGATAGCTGCATCAGTCAAGTTAACTGTGGGGGCAGTTCCGGCTTGGGTGCTAATTTGACTGGAGTCGAGGTTAACGCTATTGAGTGCATTTTGAGCGCTAGCTGCAACTTGAGCATCTGGTTTACTATCTGCTGTTTCGCCCGTTTTAGCAGTATTTCCCCCTGCTATTTGTGTAGGAGTGATGGGACGAGGTGGCGCAATTTGGACATTAGCATCTGACTGTGATGTTCGGTTTGGTGCAACTGGTACTTTCTCCCCTTTTGGTAGCAATGGTTCTTTATTGTTATCTGCTTTAACTGCTGTTTGGGGAGGTTGTTTTACAAGAGAGTTTTTAGCTGGTAATCCTGTGGGGGCGGGAATTTGCGGGATAGATGCTTCTAGTTCTTGCTTTTGCTCTGACCATGCGGTTGCTGAATTGGCTTGTGCTGTGTCGTAAGCTGTGGAAGCGTTGCTGGGAGGGGTATTTTTTAATTGTTCTAAAATTTGACCAGGGTCAGTTTTCCGTTGAATTCGTGGCTGTATGTCGGTGGTTAATTTATTTTGAATTGTGTGAGGATTTTTCTGCGACAGCCTGGGTTGTTTATTGTCTTTTTCTGGTTGACGACGTAGCTGCACCCCACCTGTCTGCTGGATAGTGTGGGTTAATTCGTGGGCTGTTAGGGCATTCTGACCTGGTGTTTTACCAGCACCATAAAATATATCATTACCATGAGTGAATGCCTGTGCGCCCAACTCCTTGTTCATCTGTACGGCTGTAGAGTTTGTATGCACACGTACTTGGCTCAAATCGGAGCCAAAACGTGGTTCCATGAAGGAGCGTGTTTCTTTATCTAAGGGGGTTCCCCCACCTTTTTGACTTGTCAGCCGACTTTCTAAGTCTGGTGTTGCTCTTGATGCACCACCTTCACCTTTTGTTTGCACTGCTGCTTTGGCTTGAAGTTTTTCTTCTGTGAGGCGTTGAATAACTTCAGTAAAGCGCTGAACAAGTGGAGTAATAGATGTTGCTATTGGTTGTCTCTGGATGGACTCTTCCTGTTCCTCACCTTGGTGCCCAATTGGTTGCTGTTGAACAGTCGGTGTGTCCATTGACATCACCTGTTCTGCCATTGAGTCGGCTTCTTGCTCGTATTTATCCCCTGGTGCGCCTATGGTGAGTTTCGTTTGGAGGAGTGATTTTTCCGAATCGCATAGAGAGCAGGCACGTTGAATAGTTCCCCCATTCGGCGAGTTGGCATCATCATCACCATTATCTCCTGACTCACTCAACCGCTGAATTTCAACAGCTTCATTTGATACTTCGTCAGCTTTCTCGAATGGCTCCAATGTTGTATTTTGGGCTGGGGATAAATCTGTGTTGGCTTGAGGCTGAATAGCAACAGGATTTGATGAGACTGGCTCTTGCTGATACATATCCCCAGGCTGAAGACGGGTAAGCTTCATCTGAATTCTTGGTGTCCTAGCTGGAGGGCCAGGTCTCTATTTTGAGCTATCTATAAAGCCACTTTTATACTGATTTGGCTCTTCCTTTTGAGTCTGTTCTTCTGGCGTTTGGTCTTGTTGGGGCGCTACTTCTTCAGTTTTTGGCTGAACGACAAAGCCGCGCGGTGCAAACTGACTAGGTACTGCTTTGTCAGAGGAATTGGCAGATTTCTTGGAAGTTCTGTGTTGCCCGCTATACATTTACCCAATCCTCGAAGTCCAAGTTTTTACAAGTTATTGCCAGATATCAGTTTTGATGATTTCCGCCTTTCACCCAACTTACTAGCACCAACAACTACAAGCTAACTACAACGGCAGCAAGTGTTTAAACTTATAGTTCTCTGCTGCTGACTCACTCAGTTGCTTCAACAGCTTTATAGAAAATATTTTTTAGTCTTGTCGCTCAGTATATACTCTATGTTGTTTTTTTATATTTTTCTCTGAGTAAAAGAAAAAAAGCTTGATTTTGTAAGTCAATAATCAATGTGATTTTTATAGAGACAGCTGCCCCTCTGGGGTAGCTTGTATGCATTCTTATGTTGAAACAACGGCTTGTGGATTCAAATAATTATCCATCTGCATATCGTGTTGCTTCCAGGTTTCATCCTCAGACGCTGGTTCTGGCGTCAGGGTTAGCGCATCTCAAAACCAATTGACAGGTGGATTCTAGCAGAGTGTTGAGTGTGGAAGAGCCGCCGCCAAAACAGAAACCATATACAGATCATTCATCGCGGCTCGCCGAGACTTTTGGCGAATACTGCGGTGGAAAGATGATTCTCGCTCTAAGGCATTGAGGGCAATGCGTTGACTTTCAGTGACCTGTTGATAATCTTCAATAAAACCTAAGTAATCTTCTATCTGTAGATTATCCCAATACTGGACCTCGATCATACCTGCTAAAATATCGTATAGATACCCTATATTAACTTTCATTTTTACCTCTTTTCCAAGTTTAAACTCAGTAGGGTATATTAGGAATGTAATGAAACATTTGTACCTTTTCAGGTGCGTTACTAAGACCAATAAGATATGTTAGGTTTTGTACCTCAAGCCAACCTATATAAAGACGGTAATTGCCGTTATCTGTAATGAAAACAATGCTTAAAAATCAATTAAGTTGTTTCTAGAAAATAAGCAGAGTTTTTGGTTTATAATTTACATTTTTATTTAAAACTATTATCATAATTAGTCTGCAAAAACTTATTAGTTTACCTTATTATTTTCTATTGAGTTAAAGATGATTGCTTTGTTAAATTACTCTTTCCTTCGATAAACCCATGCAGATAATGTATATGGGTTTAATGATTCAGGTTCATCCAATTTTTTACACTCAATCCCAACTTCATGCTCAGGAAAGTCTGCCATTACCTCAGTAGCTACACACTCCATTGATTCTTCAATATACTCGCTTATATCACCTTGTAAATAACAAACAATTGTAATTTTAGATGTGTCCCAACTACAGGTTATTCCTCTAACATTAGAAGTGATTTCCCCTAGTAAGGCGCGTTGAAGAGAAAGTAAAACCTGATTTCTTAGTTCAATACTGGTCATAGTTATGTTTTTGAAGGAACAATATGAACACCATTTTTACTATAATGTATTATGCCTTTACTGGTGGGTAACATTTTACCTGTAGTTGGATCAGAGTATGTGCCAATAACTTCACCAAAATCTACACGCTCTCTATACCCAGGCTGTAATTTTTGATAATTATTAGCTGGTTGCCCTTTACCTGCAAATTTATTAACTAATTGCTGTGGGTTTGGGTGAGTAAAGGCGCTACGCCCTGGTATAAAATTATTGTGTCCTGCTTGGTGCTTACCTTGCTTCGCTGATTCTATCTTCAAATGAGACTGCGAAACTTTGACAGGCTTTTTCACAGGATTCTGAAGAGTTGGTTCCAAAACTCTCTTCATTTGCTGAGTAACTGCATCTCCTGTCTTGCCAGATGCTCTCCTCGCCTCAGGACTAAGTTTTTCAATTATCTGTATTAATTCAGCAATTTCCTTCCTGAGTTTCAGAATTCTTTTGCCATTACGAGCAGCTTTTATCGGTTTGCCAGCTGCATCACCCAGATAAGGAACCATCGAGATGAGAGATAATCCAGCACCAACATAATCACCTCTGGCGATGCTGATTGCTGCACCCACGCCATCAGAAATCGGTGTTGGGTCAGCTAAACCAGCTAAATCGGCTGCTGTTTGCGCTAATTCTAAACCCAGTTCGCCGTTAAGTCTTTTTAGAGCTTGTTGTGCCTCCTGTAATGTCATGCTGCCCGGTTTGGGCTTGGGCATCATTTGGACTATTTGAGGATTTTGACTGGAAATTTCTTTAGCTGGAAGCGGGGTAGGTGATTGCTTTGTCAGTGAAAATTCATTCTGATTGTTATTGTTTAATGCAGATTTTGGACTTTGCTCTTCAAGGGTTTTAGCTTGAAGGGTATGAGTTGGTTGATTTAAAAGTGATGGCTTAAATAGGTTTTTATTGAAACCAGCTATTTGTGCTTTAGCCTGAATTATTCCTGTATCTTTTTTCTCTTCTTTTTCGGCTTCACACTCTGAGCAAGCACGCTGAATACCTATCTCTGCATTGGTAGGGTTTGTTGTCTCCGTTTGAGGCTCGATATCTTGTTGCGGCTCAACTGTATCACCATTATCTCCCGGCTCGCTCAGACGCTGGATTTCAACAGCTTCATTTGATACTTCGTCAGCTTTCTCGAATGGCTCCAATGTTGTATTTTGGGCTGGGGATAAATCTGTGTTGGCTTGAGGCTGAATAGCAACAGGATTTGATGAGACTGGCTCTTGCTGATACATATCCCCAGGCTGAAGACGGGTAAGCTTCATCTGAATTCTTGGTGTCCTAGCTGGAGGGCCAGGTCTCTATTTTGAGCTATCTATAAAGCCACTTTTATACTGATTTGGCTCTTCCTTTTGAGTCTGTTCTTCTGGCGTTTGGTCTTGTTGGGGCGCTACTTCTTCAGTTTTTGGCTGAACGACAAAGCCGCGCGGTGCAAACTGACTAGGTACTGCTTTGTCAGAGGAATTGGCAGATTTCTTGGAAGTTCTGTGTTGCCCGCTATACATTTACCCAATCCTCGAAGTCCAAGTTTTTACAAGTTATTGCCAGATATCAGTTTTGATGATTTCCGCCTTTCACCCAACTTACTAGCACCAACAACTACAAGCTAACTACAACGGCAGCAAGTGTTTAAACTTATAGTTCTCTGCTGCTGACTCACTCAGTTGCTTCAACAGCTTTATAGAAAATATTTTTTAGTCTTGTCGCTCAGTATATACTCTATGTTGTTTTTTTATATTTTTCTCTGAGTAAAAGAAAAAAAGCTTGATTTTGTAAGTCAATAATCAATGTGATTTTTATAGAGACAGCTGCCCCTCTGGGGTAGCTTGTATGCATTCTTATGTTGAAACAACGGCTTGTGGATTCAAATAATTATCCATCTGCATATCGTGTTGCTTCCAGATTTCATCCTCAGACGCTGGTACTGGTTTTGGTTCAAGATTTACAGACTTTGAATGCTCCTTGGCAATGCGATCTGCACCAAAGCACTCTGCGCTGCTGTTAGGCTGACTGCTGATAGCTGAGTGCTAAAAAGAATTACGCCAAGTTTAAGAAAACAAGCTCGACCCTTGTGAAGTGATAACGTGGGTAATTAGTTGCCCTGAAGGGCACATATTATGAAAAGTTTTTCATCTTCCCTTGGTAAGAGTAAACAAAATAAAGTAGCTCGTTTGGCGGCCTCTGTGGTAGCGACATTAGCACTAGCCGGCGGTATTAATTCGGCAGTTGCTACTGTAAAAATACCTACTGTAAAAGAAGTTTCTGCGGCATCAGTCCAACCGGCTCAAATCAAACCCACCACTACCCAGTTAGCCAGCAGCCGGACTCAATATCAAGCAATGGGAATCGAGCCGTTTACGCTAATTCCTATTGTGTTAGTAGGTGGTTTCGTCATCTTTGTCCCCCTGTTCTTTGGTGGACTGGTGGTTATCAGTGAACGTGAAGTCGGCATTGTGGTGAGAAAATTCACCCTTTCCGGGCGCGGACTCCCTGCCGGAAGGTTAATTGCCCTCGACGGTGAGGCAGGCTTGCAGGCAGATACTCTAGCACCTGGTTGGCATTGGGGTTATTGGCCTTGGCAGTATTCGGTGCGAAAAGAGCAGGTAGTTGTTGTCCCCCAAGGTGAAATTGCTTTGATTGTGGCAGCAGATGGCGCATCCAACCCACCGGAGCGCATTTTAGGTAAAGTCGTTGATTGTGACAACTTCCAAGATGCCCGGAAATTCCTCACCCACGGCGGGGAAAAAGGTCGGCAAATGGGTTTTCTCACAGCAGGTACATACCGCATCAACACCGCCCTGTTTAAAGTCATCCTGGCGTCAAATGCCTCCACTCAGGGGATGAATCCAGAACAGTTGCGGGTGTACAATTTGGCATCTGACAAAGTAGGCATCGTCACCACCCTGGATGGTTTACCCATTACCGCTGGTGAACTCGCAGGGCCAATAATTGAGAAACACGATAACTTTCAGAATGGTCAGAAATTTATTAACGGTGGTGGAAGACGGGGTTTGCAAGAGCAGACTTTACTTTCTGGTTCTTGGAACTTGAATCCTTGGTTTGTCCAGGTTGAACAAGTGCCGATGACAGAAATTCCGATTGGGTATGTGGGTGTGGTGATTTCCTTCGTTGGTAAGGCTAATCAAGATGTCAGCGGTGCAGCTTTCACCCACGGTAATTTGGTGAATCAGGGACATAAGGGTGTGTGGGTAGAACCTCTGTATCCTGGTAAGCATCCGATTAATTCCCGGATTATGAAGATTGAATTGGTGCCAACGACCAACATCGTTTTAAACTGGTCTGGTCGCACCGAACGCCACAGCTATGATGCTAAATTAGCATCCCTAACTGTGCGATCGCGCGATGGGTTCGCTTTCGATTTGGAAGTGGCGCAAATTATCCACGTTGGCGCTTTAGATGCCCCGAAGGTAATTTCCCGCGTTGGTGTGATGCAAAATTTGGTAGACCATGTATTAGAACCGACCATCGGCAACTATTTCCGCAACTCCGCTCAAGACTATACTGTATTAGACTTTCTCACTGCCCGGAGTGAGCGACAAGCTGAAGCGGCTGATTATATTAAAACAGCACTGCGGGCTTATGACGTGCAAGCGATTGATACCCTCATCGGTGATATTCAGCCGCCAGCGACGCTAATGCAAACACAGACAGACCGGAAAATTGCCGAAGAAGAACGCAAAACTTATGAAGTCCAGCAGATGGCGCAGACTCAACGCCAGCAACTTGTCCGGGAGACAGCCCTGGCTAATATTCAGCAAGAAATGGTGAAATCTGAGCAGAGTGTGCAGATTGCTGACTTGAAAGCCCAAGCGCAAATTAAGCAAGCAAACGGGGAAGCAGAATCAACAAAAATGCGGGCAATTGCCGAAGCTGAAGGTATTCGCGCCACAGGTAACGCCAAAGCCGAAACCTACCGTACTGGTGTGGAAGCTTTGGGAACTCAAGGTTACACAGCAATGCAGTTGATGCAAATTATCGGTGATGGTCATGTCCGCTTAATTCCCGATATCCTTGTTGGTGGCAGCAACGGCAGCACTAACGGCTTGGTGGATGGGCTGCTGTCGATGATTTTGTGGAATCAAAATCAAACGGGTAAGCCGAGTGAAGGCACACCCACGCCTTTGCACCCAGAACCTGTAGTTAATAAAATACAAGCGATGGCTTCGCCCGCCAAAGGCATCGCCCAAAATGGTAATCCGCCGATAGTGCTGGAATTACCTAACGATAAGTAACATCCAATTAGGCTCTGGCAGCTAAACGACTGGGAAAATACTGAAGAAACACGACAAAACCGCCCATGTTATAGCTTTTAAGCACCCTTTCAGGTCACGCATGGGCGGTTTTGACGGTCGCTTTTAGTCCCGACGGGAAAATTTTGGCAACGGGTAGCGACGATAACACAATTAAATTCTGGAACGTCAACACCCGTCAGCTAATTAGCACACTCTTAGTCCATTCCTGGTCGGTGGTGGCGGTGGCTTTTACCGCTGATGGTGAAACGCTGATCAGTACGAGTTGGGATCAGACAGTTAAACTTTGGAGGGTCAGCAAAGCCGAAGAAATTACTACTCTAAGGCGGTCATCTAGACTCAGTTTCTGCCGTTGCTGTTAGCCCTGTTGCACAATTGATTGCAAGTGGCAGCAGGGACAAGACCATCAAACTATGGCAACTTGTGGAACAGCAGGGGAGTTAATTAGACAAGAATCAAGCGCTACCTGTAAAGGCAACTTCTGGAAATTTGGATTGTGCTTCGGCCATCGGACGGTTTCTGCCTTCCTCTTGCCAGTAGTTAATCACTTCTGTTGCTTTGTTAAGCAACTCGACGCGATCGAGGTCAGTAATCCAGTGTTTTGACTCTAGCTCTTTTTTTAGCTCTTCCCAGGCATCATTTCTGGGCCAGAAAAAGTACTTTGTCAAAGGACTGGTGCCTTTGCCGACAACTTGATCAACTGCTAGGGCGACGTTTTCGTCTAACCAAAGAATTTTTAAAATGAACTTGGTCAATTACACCTCCGGGAAATATCCGGGCATTACTTAGTAATTTTGCGATCGGCACAAGCGGGGATGGCGACAAATGTGCCTTTTCCGTACACGCTTTGCGATGCCTAGGTTGGGCTATGCCATCGCTTATTTTAACCCAATACTCACCAGATGACGAAATAGTCATTGGGAATTGGTCAATAGTTGACAGTCTACAGCCAAAAAAAGAAAAATAAGCAATCTTAAATTTAACTAATCCATGACTGGACAAACAAGAGCAATCGTTGTTTTCGATATTGATGGCGTTGTGCGTGATGTCAGCGGCTCCTATCGCCGTGCGATCGCCGATACTGTAGAGCATTTTACCGCCCAAGCCCATCGTCCGTCACAGTTAGATATTGATCAACTGAAATCTGAAGGCATTTGGAATAACGATTGGGAAGCCTCCCAAGAATTAATTTACCGCTACTTTCAAACTCAAGGGCAAACCCGCGAACAACTACAACTAGACTACAAAACAATCGTGGCCTTTTTCCAGTCCCGTTACCGAGGCACAGACCCTAACAATTTTACAGGGTATATCTGTGATGAACCCTTACTGCTACAGCCTAGCTATTTAGATCAACTTACCCAAGCTGGGATTTTTTGGGGATTTTTCAGTGGTGCTACTCGTGCTTCTGCTAGATATGTTTTAGAAAAACGCCTCGGCTTGCAGTCTCCAGTATTAATTGCAATGGAAGATGCACCGGGTAAACCTGACCCCACTGGACTCTTCGCCACCATTCGCCAGTTGGAAACTGAACTTGACAAAATCCAAACTATATTCTACGTGGGAGATACTGTAGCAGATATGTACACCGTAGAAAAAGCCAGGGTTTTGGATGATTCTCGTACTTGGATTGGTGTTGGGGTGTTACCACCCCACGTCCAGGAAACAGCCGCACGTCGTGATGCCTATGAATCGTCACTAATCGCAGCTGGAGCAGCGGTGGTTTTTAGCAACGTCCAGGAATTGACTCCTCGGCAAATTCAGGCACTAGAAAGCTGAAACGCCCCATTAATATTTTCTGGGAAATAACCTGTTTCAATAACGACATTTTCACCACAAGTGAAAGAGCCAGTTGAGCTAATGGGTTTTCATTCAGAGCCGGGTACAGTACTGGCTATTTCCATGTAGAACCACAGCAGTTTAGACCAGAACGCTTTCTAGAGCGGCAATTCTCGACCTATGAATTTATGCCTTTTGGCTGTAAAAGTCACTACTGGAGTTTCAAGAACTTATCCAAAGCTGCTACCATGCTGGGAGGCCAACGGCGGATATTTTTCACCCAGTCCATATCTTTATAGCGGCTATCAAGTCCATAGGCGGCTACCCAGTTGCTTTCGGCTTCGCCTTTTTGTCCAGTTACCCAGTAGGCAGCTGTCAAGGCGGCACGCATATCGGCAAACTTGGGATATCTGCGGACGATATTCCGCATCTCGCGGAGAGCTTGGTCTATTTGACCTGTTTCATACAAGGCTAGGGCGTAGTTGGCACGGGCAAAAGCAAAATTTGGGGCGATTTCCGTTGCTTTTTTGTAGTCAGCGATCGCATCCAGCCATTCTCCTAAACCTGCTTTGGCATTGCCGCGATTGTTATAAGCCATTGCATCGTTGGCATCGAGTTCTAAAACATGATTATAATCGGCGATCGCATCAACCCATTTTCCTAAACCCTCCAACGCTGTACCACGGTTTAAATAAGGGTCGGTAACATTGGGAGCTAATTCTATAGCTTTGTTGTAATCCGTCAGTGCTGCTTGCAACTTGTTCTGACTAACACGGGAATTTCCCCGATTACTCCAAGCCCCAGCATTAGCAGGAAATTGCTCAATAATTTCTGTCCAATAGCGTTCGGCTGTGGCAAAGTCCCCCTGATTAGTGGCTGCAAAAGCTCGATTTGCCAACTCATCCCCTTGTTGTAACTGCTCTTGAGAAATACTGGAAGGTTGGGATTGTGCCATAACTGGTCTACCCCAGCCAAACACAAGTAACAGACTGAGAAAAATACCAATTAACTTAATCATTTAGATTTCTGTGGTGTGCAGTCCACAATTAATCATAGGGCATTGGTAATGGGTCATTGGTCATTGATGATGAGAAAAGAGCCATAACCCATAACCCATAACCCATAACCCATAACCCATAACCCAGTTTTTCACAGCAAAGATAATTGCTCATTCGGTGGCTTGAATCCCAAATGCTTATACGCAGCGGTTGTTGCCAACCTACCACGGTGAGTCCGGTTTAAATAACCAATCTGCATCAGGTAAGGTTCATATACTTCTTCAATTGTTTGGGTATCTTCACCTGTGGCGGCGGCGATTGTTTCTAAGCCTACTGGTCCACCATTAAATTGTTCAATCATCACACTCAACATCCGGCGGTCTGTCCAATCTAAACCGCAGGGATCTACTTGAAATAGTTGCAGTGCTTCGGCGGCGACGATTTCGGTAATCTCTCCTAAGCTTTTTACCTCTGCATAATCACGGACTCGCTTTAGTAAGCGATTAGCAATACGTGGCGTGCCTCTAGCACGTCGGGCAATTTCGGCGGCACCATCTTTGCTAACGGGGGTTTGGAGCAATTGAGCGCTTCGCAGTACGATTTGGCTGAGTTCATCAACTTCATAAAATCGCAGTTTTTGAATTAAGCCGAAGCGATCGCGCAATGGTGAACTCAGGGCACCTGCACGAGTTGTGGCACCCACTAAGGTAAACTTGACCAAGGGTATACTTCTGATCCGAGCACTGGAACCCTTGCCGACAGTAATGTCTAAGCGGTAATCCTCCATCGCTGGATAGAGAATTTCTTCAGTCATTCGCGAGAGGCGATGAATTTCATCAACAAATAAAATATCTCCAGCTTTGAGGTTTACCAATAGCCCGACTATATCCCGTGGACGTTCTAGGGCTGGCGCACTAGTTATTTTGTAATTTACCCCCATCTCCGAGGCTAAAATCATCGCCATTGTGGTTTTACCCAACCCTGGCGGGCCATACAACAGCAAATGATCCAGTACTTCACTCCTAGACTTAGCCGCTTTGATGGCAATATCTAGCACATCCTTTAAGTCTTTTTGGCCAATGTAATCGGCAAATCGCTGGGGACGAATACTCTCTTCCTGCTTACCTTGTTCATCTTCTTTAGCTTCGGGCCGCAGCATATCTTCCTGGGGTGCTGCTGTCACCGCAGCACGTCGCTGCTTTGGTTGTCTGTCGTCGGGTTCTGGAGGCTGTTTTTTCGAGGAGATGATCGCCATAACTCAGCTATTGGGGTTTGGGGTTTGGGGTTTGGGTGTTGGGGTTTGGATATTGGGGTTTGGGTATTGGAAAATTTTTCCCCAGTCCCCAGTAAAGAATCCCCATTTACGCCGCAATCACGAGAATAAGCAAGGATGAGAAAATTTTCGGCTGGAAACACGCCAGGCAATTTAGAATTTAAATTCCAGACAATTACCAGGAGTGCAAAATTTATTATGTTATCTAAAAGAATCTTACCGTGCTTGGATGTCAAGGCGGGCAGGGTTGTCAAAGGAGTTAATTTTGTCAACCTGAAAGATGCAGGCGATCCGGTAGAACTAGCTAAGGTCTATAACGAAGCCGGTGCTGATGAGTTAGTGTTTCTAGATATTACGGCGACTCATGAAGACCGGGACACGATTATTGATGTGGTGTACCGCACAGCAGAACAGGTCTTTATTCCGTTAACTGTGGGTGGCGGCATCCAATCCTTAGAAAATGTTAAAGGTTTGTTACGAGCGGGTGCAGACAAGGTTAGTATTAACTCTGCGGCAGTACGCGAACCAGACTTGATTAATCGGGCAAGCGATCGCTTTGGTAATCAGTGCATAGTGATTGCAATTGATGCTAGACGAAGAGTTGATCCTAGTAACCCTGGTTGGGATGTGTATGTGCGTGGCGGCAGAGAGAATACTGGCATTGATGCCTTACTGTGGGCGCAAGAAATGGAGAAGCGGGGAGCTGGAGAACTGTTAGTTACGAGTATGGATGCTGATGGTACTCAAGCAGGTTATGACCTGGAGTTGACAAAGGCGATCGCTGAATTGGTAGAAATTCCTGTTATTGCTTCTGGTGGCGCAGGCAATTGTGAACATATCCACGCTGCTTTGACAGAAGGCAAAGCCGAAGCCGCATTACTCGCATCCTTGTTACATTATGGACAACTCAGCGTAGCGCAGATCAAGAACTTTTTGCGCGATCGCTCTGTACCAGTAAGATTGCCCTGTTGAGCGGAGATGTGTCAACCTCCTACATATATCTCAGGTTAGACACAGTTTTCCAAAAGGGTGTTAATATAAGTTCAAAAGTATGAAGTAATATTAAGAAATATGTTGATTCCTATTTTAGTTTTTGATGTGGCACTAGTGGCCTGGTCGTTGCACCTAATGGAAAAAGCCTACCAGTATAAAGAATTTTCTTTGATGTTGGCTGGTACACTGGTAGCCCTAGCCGCTGCGGCGATGTTGGTAGTATATTTCCTCATGGGGCACTGTATGACTTATTTGTTGCAAGTTTCTTAAGGAAGTGAGCAACTGCACAGGAGCAAAAAAATATAGTTCAGATTTAATTAATAATGACTTGACAAACTAGCACTAATTAAGTAAAAATTAAAGTAGTATTGAACTGTAAGGGGTTATAGCGCAGTTGGTAGCGCACCTCAATGGCATTGAGGGGGTCAGCGGTTCGAATCCGCTTAGCTCCATTTAAAAAATTAAGAATTGTGAGCGGGAGTTTAACTCTACCGTTACAGAAAGCTGTAGTCACATTGCTAGAAGCGATGAAAGTCTGACACAGAAAGTATTTTGATAATTCGCAAGGATATGGGCTGTGCGACATCGCCCCCATAGCATAAGTTGATCATTGGCAACGGTTGACAGTCGGTGGTTTCGGTCGTGAATTTATGCCGAGACACAGAAACCTGGTGAATAATAGAGAAATAAAGCAACAGCGGAGTTAGCTATGTCTGTGCAATTACTAAGACGGAAATTCACAGTTGAGCAATATCACAAAATGGTTGATTCTGGTATTTTCTCAGAAAATGACCGAGTGGAATTAATCAGGGGGGAAATTATTGATATGGCTGCTATTGGTAGAAGACACGCAGGCTGTGTAAATCGACTAGTCAACACCTTGATTCAGCGCTTGGGACAACGCATAATACTAGCTCCCCAAAATCCTGTAGAATTAGACGATACCTCAGAACCCCAGCCAGATGTAGCCTTGTTGCGTCCTCGTGAAGATTTTTATGAAACAGCACATCCCCAAGCAGAAGATATATTTTTGTTAATAGAAGTGGCAGATAGCACAGTTAAATATGACCGAGAAGTGAAAATTTCTCTGTATGCTGAAAACAACATTATTGAAGTTTGGTTAGTCGATGTTAATCAGCAAATTGTAGAAGTTTATCGAGAACCGACAAGCGCGGGATATCAGGATATTCAAAATTTTATTCAAAATCAAACTTTATCAATCAAAGCTTTTCCTGACGTGAATATTACCGTTAATGAAATATTTGGGTTGTGAACTTAATTTTAGCTCGACTTTATCCAAATTAAAGAACCGGATTTCATGTAAATAGAGCACGTGGTAAAAGCACAGAATTGCTGTGCCCTGACTGTACCCTTACGAGAAATGTGGTTCAATATAGATGAAAACTGCTGTAAGTTAATGCCCCCTACAAGGCAGCATTATAATGAAAATTGTTTACGGAAGCGACGTCTCATAGCTGCGCCAAACCCCAGCCCCGTAAATAAACCCAGCATAGTTGTGGGTTCGGGAACTGATTGGATATCGGCGTTCGTTACTACCAAGGTTGATTGGCCAATAGAGTCATCCACATCAACAACGCCAATGCCGATATTGTAATTACCCGCATTGGTGAAGCTGTAGCTGAAAGGAGAGCTTGCTGTTAAAGTAGTGATAATGTTGTTAATCGTCACAAAGGCAACATCAGAGTCAGTTGTCGAGAAATTATAGTTGAAGCTGAAAACATCACCACTATTTACAGCATAGGTTTGCTGGATGGCAGAACCAAAAACTGCATTTGGAATGGCGTTAACTATGGCATTATTCGGAATACTTAAAAACTCTTCGAGAGAACCTGTACCACCACCAGTATCCACGGTTTCAGTGCCTGAATTGATTGTTGCTTGAGTTGGAGAATTAAGAGTGGCATCACCAATTGTGTTCCAAGTAGTTAGGTCAAGAGTGACGGCGTAGCTTGGGTTAGCAAGGGTCAAAGTACCGAGACTTAATAAACTGGCAGTACCGATGGTAAAAAATGAGTGTTTGATGTTAGTAAACATGAAATCCTGATTATTTAAGAATGAAGGTGAATATGTGATGTTTCCGACAACGCACCATCCTAGATTTTTGGTACGTTAGGTAATGTCGATAACGCAGCCTACAACTACAAAGTTCTAGGGCTGGATGTTATTACCGAACACAAAGTTGTTGGGGTCATTCATTTGAGTTGGGGTAACGTTATCCAACTGAAGAAAGTTCTTGAAAATTGCCGTACCAAATGCACCATCGCGGTCAATCTGGAGAACGGTACTGTTAGCTGTACTTCCTTGTACGAACTGCACATAGCCATCAGCAATGGGGTCTGTGCCTTCATAACCAATGCTAGTCAGTAATTGACTGAGGTCAATTTTGTCATCACCAACGCCAAAGTCAGCAATGCGTTGACCTACATCTTTGAGATTGGTGAAAACAAATACATCATTTCCTCTATTGCCTGTGAGAGTTTTAGCACCGGGGCCACCAATAATGATATCGTCCCCAGTAGTACCTGTTAGCGGGTTACGACCGTTGCCTGTGATGGGGGCTTGGTTAGCAGGAACATCGGTAATTGTCAATGTGGCGGCGGGGTCAGCATTCAGCAGCACTGAGACATTGTCGCTGCTAGAGTTCGCCACAGCCAAGTCAGATTTGCCGTCGCCGTTGAAGTCGCCTACGGTGACGGAACCCGGACCAGACCCGACGCTAAAGTTGGTGGCAGGATCAAAACTTGTATTCGCGGCATTGCGTAACAGCACAGAAACGTTGTTGCTGCTAGAGTTCGCCACAACCAAGTCAGATTTGCCGTCGCCGTTGAAGTCGCCTACGGTGACTGAATAGGGATTAGTCCCGACGCTAAAGTTGGTGGCAGGATCAAAACCTGTATTCGCGGCATTGCGTAGCAGCACTGAGACGCTGCCGTTATAGTTCGCCGTCGCTAAGTCAAGCTTGCGGTCGCCGTTGAAGTCGCCTACGGTAATGGAAAAGGGAATATACCCGATGCTAAAGCTGGTGGCAGCATAAAAATCTGTATTCGTGGCATTGCGTAGCCGCACTGAGATGTTGTAGCTGCCAGGGTTGGCCACAGCCAAGTCAAGCTTGCCGTCGCGGTTGAAGTCGCCTGCGATGACAGAACGGGGACTATCACCGATGCTAAAGCTGGTGGCAGCATCAAAACCTGTATTCGCGGCATTGCGTAACAGCACTGAGACGTCTTGGCAGCCAAGTCAGATTTGCCGTCGTCGTTGAAGTCGCCTACGGTGACGGAAATGGGTCTATCCCCGACGCTAAAGTTGGTAGCAGGATCAAAACCTGTATTCGCGGCATTGCGTAGCAGCACTGAGACGTTGTCGCCGTTAAAGTTCGCCACAGCCAAGTCAGATTTGCCGTCGCCGTTGAAGTCGCCTACGGTGACGGAATGAGGATTAGACCCGACGCTCAAGTTGGTTTGGGTTGCAAAACTCACGCTCATAGCGGCTTTTCCTGTTGATTTTTATTAAACATAATAAATACAGTAGCTCTTGGTGCTTACACTCTAATCAAGTAAGTTTTTTGCTACTGTGACGATGATACACCTAAAAAACAGCAAACCTTTTATTTTATGTATGAATGTATTCAATAAATTTACCCTGATAAAGTTACCATGAAATAATGTTTTAAAATTATGCTAATTACACTTATATAAGTATCCTATTGGATTCATGAACTGAAGGAGTAAAGACAGGCAAGAGGCAAGCTGCAAGCGGGTTAAATTCACTTATAGAGTCATTTACTTTTAAATCAAACAGGAATTTTATATCCCTTTTTTCACTCTCGGAAAAGAATAATCAAAGCCAGCTTTTGCAACTCTGATTTGATAAATGCTGGAAGATTTTTTCTCTCAGAAAAAATATAGCCAAAACGTGAAAACTAAAGCCACGTGAACCTTTCATGCGTTACATGATCCCAAAGTGACAAAAGAGGAATATTAGAATCTACAGATTAATAAATCTACTTTTCTAAGTAAACAGAAAACTTAATTTATACTAAGCTTAGGAGTTACTGATGAATAACACTGCGGAAATGGATATTTATAGCGATGGGCAAAGCCCCGCCTTCTCTGCGAGACCCTTCGCGAACGGCGATCGCGAAACGCTGCTGCTTTCAGCAGATCGCACTTTTACCGATTGGTTGGCAAAAGAACAAATCAGCATCGCCTATACTACCTATCAAACGAGTCGGTTAATGTTAATCGGCGTCAATCCCGAAAATGGGAGAATCTCCGGTTTTGAGCGCCTTTTTGAGCGGGCAATGGGACTTTACACCACGGCTGAACGCATATATCTCAGTTCCAAATACCAGCTATGGCAAATGGATAATGTCCTAGAATTAGGGCAAACCCACGATGGTTATGATAAACTCTACATCCCTCGCATCGGCTACACTACAGGCGATATCGATGTTCATGATGTTGCCGTTGATGGCACAGGAAAATTAATTTTTATTAGTAGTTTGTTAAACTGTTTGGCAACGGTTAGCGATCGCCATAGTTGCATTCCTTTATGGAAACCGCCATTTATCTCCAAAATCGTCAACGAAGATCGCTGTCATCTCAACGGACTGGGGATGGTAGAAGGACAACCCCGCTACGTGACTGTGTGTAGCCGTTCTGACGTGGTGGATGGCTGGCGCGATCGCCGTCAAGATGGCGGCTGTGTGGTTGATATCCCCTCGAATGAGATAATTTGTACAGGATTATCCATGCCCCACTCACCGCGCTGGTATCGGGACAAACTGTGGTTGCTCAACTCTGGTAAAGGGGAATTTGGTTACGTAGATTTACGGAAAGGTAAATTTGAATCGGTAGCTTTCTGTCCAGGATTTATGCGCGGGTTAGCTTTTTGGGGAAATTATGCGATTGTCGGACTCTCCAAACCCAGAGGAGATAAAACCTTTACCGGCTTGGATTTAGATGAAGAATTGCGGAAACGAGATGCCGAACCCCGTTGTGGGTTGATGGTGATAGACTTGAGGACTGGTGCGATCGCACATTGGGTTCGCATCGAAGGCATTGTAACGGAACTCTACGACGTGCAGATATTACCCGGAGTCAAGCGGCCGATGGCTCTGGGATTCCAGAATGAGGAAATTCAGCAGATAATTACCCTAGATCCCCAATCTTCCCTTGTTGGGGTAAATTTGCCATCTGTCACCAGAGAATCGGCTGAAAACAGAAATGGCGATAACCTTCCCTTGATGAACGCCACCGAGAATCAAAACCTGTTCAATCCAGAAGCAAGGCTTTATCAGCAAGGGTTAGCATGGCAAAACTCCGGACAATATCATGATGCGATCGCTCAATATCAACAACTAATAACCCAATACCCCGAATATGCTCCTGCTTGGTATCAGCTAGGGGTGATTGTGGATAATCTGGGACAAAGAGACGAAGCAGCACTAGCTTACCAAAAAGCCTTGACAATTAACCCTAATTATGCAGAAGCACATAATAATTTAGGGATTGTGCGGGTGGCTGAGAAAAACTTGGCAGCAGCGATTAGCTGTTTTACCGCAGCGATTAAAAGTAAACCTGACTATGCTTTTGCTCATAATAATCTAGGTTTAGTCTGGCAAATGCAAACTAAATTTGCAGAGGCAGCGGCTAAGTTTCGGGAGGCTTTGCAGATAAATCCAGAGTATGCAGAAGCTTATCTTAATCTGGGTATGGTTTTGGAAGCGCAGGGCAATTTACAGGATGCGATCGCTTGTTATCGGTCAGCAGTTCGCCACAAAACAGATTATATCAAAGCTGATAACAGATTAGGGCTAGCTCTCATCAAACTAGCGATGGTGAGTAAAGGTGATGTAGAAGAAGCCAGAGGAATATTTGAGCAGGTTTTAAAACTCCAGCCAGACTCAGCAGAAGCCTTCACCCATCTAGTTTACCTCAAAGAAATGTCCTGTGATTGGCGCGATCGTCAGTCTGATTTAACTCGCATCGGTGAACAAACTCAGCGGGAACTACAGACAGGACAATCCACCACCATCGCTGCCTTTGATACACTATACAAGCCTTGGGAGCGGACTTTGCTGTTGCAAGTAGCGCAGACTCATGGAACAGCAATGGAGACGCAATGGACGCAGATGCGGCAGGCTCTCAATTTTACTCATTCTCGTTCCTTAACTGGAAGGCTAAAAATTGGCTATTTATCCAGTGACTTTCGCAATCATGCCATGAGTCACTTGATCAGAGGTTTATTTAGATGCCATAATCGGGATAATTTTGAGATATTTGCTTACTCTACTGGACCAGATGACAATAGTGAATATCGCCGCTACATAGCTTCCCAGAGCGAACACTTTCAAGACATTGCGACTCTATCCACAGAAGAAAGCGCCCGCCTGATTTTTGCTCATGGAATTCATATTTTAATCGATCTCAATGCTTACACAGCCGGCTCTCGTAGCCAAATTTTTGCCTTAAAACCAGCGCCGATTCAAGTGAATCATGTCGGCTTTCCGGGGACAATGGGTGCAGACTTCATCGATTATATAATTGGAGATGCGATCGTCACACCGCCGGAATTTGCCGAAGCTTTCAGTGAAAAAATAGTAACTTTACCTCATAGCTACTATTTTACCGACAACCAACAAGCGATATCTTCCACCCCCATCACCCGTTCTCAATATGGTTTACCAGAGTCGGGTTTTGTCTTTTGCTGTTTCAACAACAACTATAAAATCGAACCGCTGATTTTTGATGCGTGGATGAGAATTCTCGCAGATGTTCCTGAAGGTGTCCTCTGGCTATTACCCAGATTTCCCGTTGCTAAAGAGAACCTGCGAAGGGAAGCCGAGATGCGGGGTATTAGCGAAGAACGTCTAATTTTTGCTGACGTCGAACCAAAACCAGAACACTTAGCCCGACACCGATTAGCAGACTTATTTTTGGATACCCTATACTACAACGCTCACACAAGTGCTACCGATGCTTTATGGGCGGGTTTACCAGTTATTACCTGTCCGGGGACAACTTTTGCCTCTCGTGTGGCTGCTAGTTTGCTAACAGCAGTTGGTTTACCAGAGTTAGTTACTGCCAATTTGCAAGAGTATGAGCAATTGGCAATAAATTTAGCGAAGTCTCCTGGAGAATTGCTGCAACTCAAACAGAAATTAGCCCAAAATCGTACCACCCACCCACTTTTTGATACATCGCGTTTTACCCGCAATCTAGAGCAAGCTTACAGCAAGATGTGGGAGGTTTACGCTGCTGGTAAATCTCCCCAATCAATTCAAGTAAGCGATATTCAGGCGTAGGGTGCTGCCCAGCACGGATTAAGATTTTCAACGAATAAAACCAGCCCACATATAGCAGATTGCAATTTGGTGAGGTACAGATTATCGTCAGGGCACAACGATGTTGTCTACCCGTATACTTCATTTACCTGAAAAATGCAGTATTTAGCACTGTTTGTCAATGCAGAAGTCCAGCCACCTATTTAATTTTTACTAGATGTCTACTTAATCAGGGCTTGAGTCTTCGTGTTATTGACGACTGAAGTCCTGACCACGAACTTTTACACGAAGTTGTTGAGGTTATTCATTTGGGTTGGGGTAACGTTGTCCAACTGAAGGAAGTTCTTGAAAATTGCCGCACCAAATACGCCATCGCGGTCTATCTGGAGAACGGTACTGTTAGCTGTACTTCCTTGTACGAACTTCACAAAGCCATCAGCAATGAAGTTGGCGTTTGTGCCGCCATAATAACCAATGCTAAGAAGTAGTTGCTTGATGTCAATTTTGTCGTTACCAATGCCAAAGTCGGTGATGCGTTGACCCACATCTTTGAGATTGGTGAAAACAAAAATGTCATTTCCACCATTGCCTGTAAGGGTTTTAGCACCGGGTCCACCAACAATGTTATCGTTCCCAGTAGTACCTGTTAGGGGGTCACGACCGTTGCCTGTGATGGGGGTAGGAGGAACATCGGTAATTGTTAATGTGGCGGTGGGGTCAGCATTCAGCAGTACAAAGACTCTGTTGTGGGTAACGCTCGCCGTCGCTAAGTCAGATTTGCCGTCGCCGTTGAAGTCTCCTACAGCGACGGAAACGGTATTAGGGCCGGCGTTAAAGTTGGTAGCAGGATCAAAACTTGTATTGGCGGCATTACGTAACAGCACTGAGACATTGTTGCTGCCCATGTTCGCCACAGCTAAGTCAGATTTGCCATCGTTGTTGAAGTCTCCTACGGCGATGGAACTAGCCAAACCATCGATAACAAAGTAGGTGGCATCATCAAAACCTGTATTCGCGGTATTGCGTAACAGCACGGTGACAACCGTGTTGCTCGCCGTAGCCAAGTCAGATTTGCCGTCGCCGTTGAAGTCTCCTACGGCAACAAAATTAGACCCGGCGTTAAGGTTGGTGGCAGGATCAAAACCTGTATTCGCGGCATTGCGTAGCAGCACGCTAACGCCCGTATTTCTCGCCACAGCCAAGTCAAATTTGCCGTCGCCGTTGAAGTCGCCTACGGTCACGGAACGAGGATTAGACCCGACGCTGAAATCGGTGGCATCATTAAAACCTGTATTAGCGGCATTACGTAGCAGCACTGAGACGCTGTTGCTGTTATAGTTCGCTACAGCCAAGTCAGATTTGCCGTCGCCGTTGAAGTCGCCTACGGTCACGGAACGAGGATTAGACCCGACGCTGAAATCGGTGGCAGCATCAAAATATCTATTCGTGTCATCACGTAGCAGCACTGAGACGCTGTTGCTGTTAATGTTCGCTACAGCCAAGTCAGATTTGCCGTCGCCGTTGAAGTCGCCTACGGCGACGGAAAAGGAACTAGACGCGTAGGTAAAGTTTTGGACATCAAAATCTGTATTCGCGGCATTACGTAACAGCACTGAGACGTAGCTGCCTTTAGAGTTCACTGCAACCAAGTCAATTTTGCCGTCGCCGTTGAAGTCGCCTACGGCGACGGAACGGGGATTAGACCCCACGATGTAGTCGGTGGGGGGGCGAAAAAGGCCAGTAGTGTTTATTAAAAATGTCTCCTCAGTGCCGATACGGCTGTTGACACCGAGGATGTAGTCAGCACCAGCGGTGAGGTTGACAGTGACGGTTTCTTTGGGGTCTGTGACGGCATCAGCTTCAGCGACGACGTTTAAGGTGGCGCTGGTGGCTCCTCCGGCAATGGTGAAGGTGTTAGCAGTCACCGCAGTAATATTTTCTCCTGCTGTGAGGCTATAGTCGCTGGTAGGGGTGGCGGTAGAGCCTGTGTTGTTGAAGTTGACGACTAACCCACCATCTGGGGCGGCTGTGTCTAGGGTAATAGTAAATGTGCCTGTGGTTCCCCCTTCCACGGGTGCTATGTCGGCGGTAATAGTGATTTTGGGTGTGTTATTTAGCAGCACTGAGACGTTGTCGCTGTCACGGTTCACCACAGCCAAGTCAGATTTGCCGTCGCCGTTGAAGTCCCCTACGGTCACGGAAGTGGGTTGAGACCCCACGGTAAAGTTGATGGCAGGATCAAAACCTGTATTCGCGGCATTGCGTAGCACTGAAACGTTGTTGCTGCCTTGGTTTGCCGTCGCTAAGTCCAGCTTGCCGTCGCCGTTGAAGTCGCCTACGGTGACGTAATTGGGAGTATTCCCGACGCTGAAGTTGGTTTGGGTTGCAAAACTCACGCTCATAGCGGCTTTTCCTCTTGATTTTTCTTAAAAAAATTAATACAGTTGCTTTTGGTGCTTACACATAAAAACGTAGTTTTTGCTACCATATTATATTCTCTAACAGTAATGACAAAATCTACCTGAGCAAATACTTTAAAAATATTCTTTTTAGAGAAAATATAGACAGCCAAAATAAATTAGCAAATATATCCTTTGTGTTCTAGTTTGAGAATTACTTTGCTTACACTTTCGGCAACTGTTTCTAAGTCTGTAAAGCAGACAATTTCCGGATTTAGTGGTGCTTCATAAGGGTCGTTAATTCCTGTGAAATTTTGAATTTTACCTGCTCTGGCTTGAGCATATAAACCTTTAACATCACGAGCTTCGCAGATTGCCAAAGGTGATTTAACATAGACTTCAAAAAAGTTAGTCGTATTCTGGCGAATTTCTTGGCGAATTTGCCGATAGGGACTGATAGCAGCGACTATGGCAATGATACCATTTCGACTCAGCAAGCCAGCAACAAACCCCAGTCTGCGAATATTAGTGTCTCTATCTTCTTTGCTAAAGCCTAAGCCTTTTGATAAATGGGTGCGGACTTGATCACCATCTAGCATTTCTACCCGACAATTTCTGCTTTGGAGTATAGACATAACGCCTGAGGCAATTGTGGTTTTGCCTGCTCCACTTAACCCTGTAAACCACAGTGTCACACCTGAATGATTCAATTTTTTCAATCTCCTTATGTTCTGTTTTTTATAAACATGCGTTAGCTATGGCGTCTCGTATCGCCAGAGGCGAGGCTGCGCCAACGCGGTAGCGTTGCGAAGCAAGATAAGTTGACATACTCCCCGTCCTAGAAGGGCGGAGATTCTGGGGTCAAACAGCAATTTACTCAAAATCAAACTTTATCAATCAAAGCTTTTCCTGATGTGAATATTACCATTAATGAAATATTCGGGTTGTGATATCAAAAGCCTCAGAACCCCGACTTCTCTAAGAAATCGGGGTTCTTGTTATTTAATTCACTTAGTTTTTTGACTTCCAGGATGCACTAAAGTTTTGACTAAACCCGTAATTGCTAGAATCACAGAAGCAATTCCCGCCATTGAAAAAGAAGTGAGAATTGCTGCTGCGAGGATGATTTCTGTAGGGCTGTAGCCGTCACGCATCCAAGCGGAGGGATTTTCGACTGATGTTGGTGAAGTGGTGAT